>NZ_JWSU01000001.1:0-543189 GCF_000816565.1 Arthrobacter sp. L77
CCGGGCCCGGGACGGGACGGGTCCGAGCACACACCCGGTCCATGGGGAGGCAGACGCATACCTCCGCCACGTTCTGGGTGGATCCTGCGGCGGGGGCGTAGGTGGCGGGGTGGCCACGGCGGTACCACTCGGTGATCCCGCCGGCGACATTCACGGTGGTGTACCCGTGTCCGTCGAGCATCCGCGCAGCCTGGCTGCTGCGCTTACCGGAGCCGCACACCAGGTACAGCGTGGTGTCGGTGGGTCCGCGAGGCGCGAGGGCAGTTGATCCAGCGGGATGTTCAGGCTGCCGGGGATGAGGGCCGTGGGATGCTCTTCCCTGCTCCGCGCATCCACCAGTGCGGCGTCGGACCAGAGGCCGGCGAGGCCGTCGGCTGTAATGGTACGCACTGGTGCGGGCGGGAGCGCCCGCGTCAGGCCTGTGGCGTGGTTGCATCCGCACGGAGTGTGTCCAGGTCCAGGTTCTTCACGCCCTGGATGACTTCCTCCAGCCCCGTGGCGTTCAAGGCCCCCGGCTGGGAGAAGACCAGCGTCTTGTTCTTGAAGGCCATCAGGGTGGGGATGGAGGTGATGCTCGCTGCTGCGGCGAGGGACTGCTCCGTTTCGGTGTCCACCTTGGCGAAGACGATGTCCGGGTGCCTTTCCGCGGCGGCCCCGTAGGTGGGGGCGAACATGCGGCAGGGTCCGCACCATGCTGCCCAGAAGTCGACGAAGACGATGTCGTTCGTCTCCAGGGTCTCAGCGAAGCTTTGTTCCGTGACGTCGATGGTTGCCATGGTTTTTCGTGTCCTTCCGGGTTCTTGGGGCGGGGGCTGTGCGGTTGTGGCTGCTCAGGTGGTTGGGAGGCCTGCGCGGGTCCAGGCGGTCATGCCGCCTGTCATGGTGTCGGCGGTGAAGCCGGCGCCGTTGAGGGCGTCCGCGACGCGGGCGGAGCGGTTCCCGCTGCGGCAGACGGCGATGATCGGGACCGAGGGATCGAGTTCGGACAGTCGCGCCTGCAGCTGGCCCAGGGGGATGTGCAGGGCGCCGGGGATCATGCCTTCGACGATCTCGAAGTCCTCGCGGACGTCGAGGATGCGGGCCGTGGGGCGCCGTTGCTCGGTTTCGGTGATGGTGATGTCAGCCATTGGATTCTCCTTCCGGTGTGGTGGTGTCAGCGGACGGTTTCGCCGGCGTGCCGCCAGGCCGTCATCCCGCCGCGGAGGGAATAGGATTCGTAGCCCTTGGCTGCCAGCAGCTGTGCTGCCGATGCGGAGCGGACCCCGGACTGGCACATCGCGATCACCGGCCGGCCCTGCGGGATTCCGGCGGTGCCTGCCTGGAGTCGGTCCAGGGGGATGTGCCTGGCCTTCGGTGCCCGACCGGAGCGCCATTCCTGGGTGGACCGGACATCGACGAGGGTGGCGCCGGAGTCCAGGAGTTCCTTGGCCTCGGCGACCGAGATCGTCGCGTAGGGCTTGGTGAAGGCTTTCTTCAGGAAATCGATGAGTCCCATGGTGTTCTCCTGTCAAGGGGGTTTCAGGCGGTTGAGGGAACGGTGTCAGGCCGGCCGCTGCGTTTGCGCAGCGGGCATGAGCTGATGAAGAACCAGCAGATGCCAGCGGTACCTGCGGCGAGGGCTGCGATCCCGGCGGCGATGAACCACCGGAGGTCGGCTGGGGCCTGCTGGATGAGGACGAAGGTTCCCATCATGAGGACAAACCAGCCGAAGGCCTTGCGCAGGGCGGCTTCGGGAATGCGGCCGGCCAGCTTGGATCCGGCAAGGGTGCCGACGATGGCAGCGGCGGTCACGCCGAGGGTGATGCCCCAGTCCAGCTGAACCGTGGTGAGGTAGCCCGCGAGCCCCGCGAAGGACTTCATGGCGATGACCACCAGCGAGGTGCCCACGGCGACGGACATCGGCAAGCCGCCCAGGAGCGCCAGGGCCGGGACCACAAGGAATCCTCCGCCCGCGCCGACGAGGCCGGTGACGAGACCGACGACGGCGCCGTCCAGCAGCACTCTTCCAAGGGGGAGCTCGTGCTTGACCGGCGGCGCGTCGCCGTTCTTCTTCCGTCCACGAAGCATGGCCACGGAGGTCGCCACCATCATGATGGCGAAGGCGATCAGCAGGATCTGACCCGGGATCTGGCCGCCGAGCAGGCCGCCCACGAATGCGCCGGCCATGCCGGCCGCACCGAAGATCAACCCGGTCCGCCACATCACCCTGCCTCCGCGGGCGTGGCTGATCACGCTCACGGCAGAGGTGACTCCGACGACGAAGAGCGAGGCGGCTATGGCTTCCTTGGCTTCGAAGCCGGCCACGTAGACCAGGATCGGGACGGTCAGGATCGACCCGCCGCCGCCGAGGACGCCGAGCGACAGTCCGATGAGGACCGACAGGGCCAGGACCAGGATCAGGGTGGCGGTCATTACGCGGCGGCTTCCGAGCTCTTCGTGGTGGCGACGGGCAGGGTCAGGATGGCGCTTTCGCGGGTGGGATCCGTTGCGGCCCTGTTCCACGGCATTGCCGAAAGCGCCTGGCCCATGGCGCAGGTGTTGGTCGCCGCGGAAAACGTCAAGCCCGTCCCGATGGCGCCGGCGAGCATGCGGATCTTGGGCGAGATGAACTTCCCGCCCGCCAGGCCCAGGACAACCAGGGAGCCTGCGGCGAGCCGGACCTGACGCTCCAGATCCCAGCGATCTGCGCCCTTGACGACGTCGCCGCCGGCAGCCGCGAAGCCGGGCGCCCCACCGGTCAGGACGTAGGTGCCGTCCATGCCGGACGTGCCGAGGCGTTGGCGTGCCTGCTCGGCGCGAACTCCGGACTGGCAGACCAGGACCACGCGGGAGCCCAGGCGTGCGGCGAGCTCATCGGTGTGCTCGGACAGCAGCGGCAGGGGCACGTTGTAGGAGCCCTTGATGTGCATGGATTCGTACTCGGCGGCCGATCGGACGTCGATCACGATGAGGTCCTCGTGCTCGGTGATCCAGGTGCGCAGGGTCTCGGGAGCAAGGGCGGTGACGGCCGGAGCCGTGGAAGGGGAAGTCATTGCTGGCCTCTCGGTAGGGGAAAGATGAATACCCCCCCGAGTATTGCAGATACCCCCGGGGGTAGTCAAAATACCCCCAGGGGTATAACTTCGAGTCCCTCGACCCATGGAGAAGCCGTGGAACTCAATCCCTCAGAACTCACGCCCGTCATCAACCGGCTGAAGCAACCCCGGAGCCGGGGCTCGCCGCCATGACCCGCATGCTCGACCGGGCAGCGTCAGCCATCATCGCCACGGGTCTGGGGCAGTGCATCCGTCCAGCAGGACGCGGGCATGGACTCGAAGGACCGGGAGAAGCTGTTCCTGTCGCTCGCCTGACCGGCACCGCATCCGAGAATGCCAGGAAAGGTCAGGGAGTCCACACGCCACACCCCATCTCTCGTCCACGGGCCTGGTCCCCGCGAGATCTTCCGGACCGTCATCACGGACGAGCGGATAGGCCGGCAGTCCTGCACCTGAGCAGGTGCAGGACTGCCGGCCGTCCACCTCTGTGGTGTTGCCGACCGCCACACGCGGTGCTGCGGTCGACTCCTGTCAGCGGCTACTTCGTCCGTTTCCGAACGACGACGGTCCACTTCGTCGTCGGATGTCGTCGGATGTCGTCGGATGCAGTCGGCGAAGAATGCTGCCGTGCGCCCCGGGTGCGGAGGACAGCGGACGCGACCCGATGCGGAGGCCGGTGCGAAGTGCGGGTCTCCCTGGCGGGGTCGGGCTCAGCGCCGAGCCGGAGGAATCTCTCCACTGCCCCGGATGATGAGCGTGGTGGGGACGATGCACGTGCGAGGTGCCGCCTCTTCGCCGTCGAGCCGTCCGATGAGCCGTCGTGCTGCGGTATGGCCGATGTCCTCGGGGTTCTGGGCTACGACGGTGACCCCTGGATCGAGGAGGTCGGCGAGCTGGAAGTCGTCGAACCCGACGAGTGCCGTTGTCCGGTGTGCCCCGCGGGCACGCATCCCCCTGATCGCGCCGATCGTGACCAGGTTCTGACTGGTGAAGACTGCCGTGGGTGGCGTGGGGGAGTCGAGCAGCGTGAGCATCGCCTGCGCGGCCGAGCGTTCGTCGTGAAGATCCTCGATGACGGGGATGTCCCCGGTGGGAACACCTGCTCGACCGAGGGCATCGAAGAATCCGAGGCGCCGCTGGGTCGCCGTGTAGATATCACTGCGATCTCCCAGATAGGCGATCCGTCGATGACCGTGCTCGAGAAGATGGTTGGTTGCCGTCATGGCTCCCTCGCGGTTGTCGCTCACGACGCAGTCGCCGGTGATGCCCGCCGGTTCGCGGTCGACGAAGACGATCGGGGTGCCGTGCTGCATCTCTGACGCCAGATACGACTGGTCACGGGAGATCGTGGTGAGGATCAGGCCATCGACGCGCCTCCGCAGGAAGGCGGTCACGGACGCCTGTTCCCGCTCCGCGTCGTCATCGAGGCTGGAGGCGAAGACGGCGATGCCGCGCTCCAGGGCCAGGTCCTCGATCGCGCGGTGCATGGCTCCGGCGAAGGGGTTGTCCACGCTGCTGACGAGCAGGCCCAGTGTCCGGGTGCGTCCGTCTGCGCGTCGCAGATTCCCTGCCTGTTCGTCGGGGTGATAGTTCAGCGATCGTGCAGCATCCATCACTTTGGCGATCGTCGCCGCCGAGACGTTGGGTTCCTGGTTGATGACACGTGACACAGTCTTGATTCCCACGCCGGCCAATGCAGCGACATGGCGCATCGTAGGCCGTGACCGCGGAGGGTGCTGGGCGCCTTGTCCTGACATCGATGTCACGTTTGATGCTCCATCATTTCTGAATGGTTGACTGTGAGCCAGATCATAGTCTATATCTGACGTGACATCGTTGTCAGGGAGCAGCTCCCGCCACCTAAGGAGATTCAAGGATGAATCGAATGACATCACAGCCATCCCACTCGTTCCGTCGGCGTGTGACGACAGCGGGTTCGATCGTGACCCTCTCGCTCCTGGCCCTCACGGCCTGCGGAGGAGGAGACTCGTCCTCCACCTCCGGCGATGCCGCTGCGTCCGGTTCGGCAGAGGGGCCGATCGGCGTCTCGCTCATCGTCAAGACCACGACCAATCCCTTCTTCGTCGCCATGCAGGAAGGCGCAGAGGCTGCAGCCGACGCCGAAGGGGTGGAGCTGACGCTCGCTGCCGGTGAGGAGGACGGTGACGAGGACACCCAGATCCAGGCGATCGAGAACGCCATCTCCAAGGGGGACGCAGGCATCCTCATCACGCCCAACGGTCCCGCTGTCGAGGACGCGCTCCTTCGTGCACGCGATGCGGGTCTGTTCGTCATCGCCCTCGACACCCCGCCGACGAATCCGGACGCCGCAGACATCACGTTCGCCACCGACAACTTCGTCGCGGGCCAGGAGATCGGGAAGTGGGCCGCCGCCAAGCTGGACGGCGAGAAGGCCACGATCGCCCTGATCGATCTCTTCGATGACAAGATCGTCTCCGTCGATTACAACCGCGACCAGGGCTTCCTCGACGGAATGGGCATCGACACCGCGGACGCCGAGAAGAACGGGGACGAGGAGAAGACCGGTTCCTACAGTGGAGGCGAGTACGAGATCGTCGGCAATGAGGCCTCCCAGGGCGCCGAGGACGGCGGCCGCACCGCGGCAGAGACCCTGCTGAGCGCCAACCCCGACATCAACGTCGTCTACACCATCAACGAACCGGCCGCATACGGCGCATACGAGGCCTTCAAGGCCGCGGGCAAGGAAGACGTCATCGTCGTCTCGGTCGATGGTGGCTGTGCGGGCGTGGGGCAGGTCGACGAGGGCATCATCGACGCCACCAGTCAGCAGTACCCCGTCAAGATGGCCGAACTCGGTGTGCAGGCGATCGCCCAGCTGGTCGAAACCGGTGAGGCGCCCGAGCCGACGGACGGCAAGGACTTCTTCGACACCGGCGTGGCCCTGGTCACCAACGAGTCCCAGGACGGCCTCGAGTCCATCGACGCCGCTGCTGCCAGCGACATCTGCTGGGGATAGAACACCTCTCGACACGGTCGGTCCGCGGGTCAGTATCCTCCCGCGGACCGACTGTCAGTCACGACCAACGGAGTTCCTCCATGAACCAGCCAGTAAGAACTGCACCCGCGTCGGGCAGTCACGACCTCGCCAGCGAGTTCCTCGACCGCACCACACCGCTCACACGAGTGCGCAACACCCTGCATCGCTATCCTGCCCTCAGCCCCGCCATCGTGCTGGTCATCGCCATCATCGTGTTCGGCCTGCTCAACGAACGCTTCCTCGCCCCGGCCAACCTGTCACTGATCACCCAGCAGGTCGCGGTGGTCGGCACCCTCGCGGTCGCGCAGACCCTCATCATCCTGACCGCCGGCATCGACCTCTCCGTGGGAGCGGTCATGGTCCTGAGTTCCATGGTGATCGCCCAGACCACCTCGCAGAACGGCGTTCCGGGGTTCGTCGGACTGCTGCTCGGGTTGGTGGTCGGCCTCGCCGCGGGGGCGTTCAACGCCTTCCTCGTCACCAAGTTCCGCCTGCCGCCCTTCATCGTGACCCTCGGCACGCTGAACATCTTCATCGCCCTGACCCTGCTGTACTCGTCCGGCGCCACCGTCCGAGGATCGGAGATGCCCGGCGTGCTGACCGCCACCGGGACGACCTTCAGCATCGCGGGCGTAAACATCACCAACGGCGTCGTCCTCATGCTCATGCTCTACATCGCCGTCGCCCTCATCCTCGGGAAGACCGCGTGGGGCCGGCACGTCTACGCCGTCGGCGACGACAAGGAAGCCGCACGCCTTGCCGGTATCCGTGTCAATCGCGTCCTCGTCAGCGTCTACCTCGCTGCCGGCGCCATCCTCGCCGTCGGCGCCTGGATCCAGATCGGCCGCAGCAATGCGGCATCGCCCAATGCCGGTGCCGACCTCAACCTCGATTCCATCACCGCTGTCGTCATCGGCGGAACCAGCCTCTTCGGCGGGCGGGGCACGGTCTGGGGCACCCTCCTCGGCGCCCTGATCGTCGGAGTGTTCCGCAACGGGCTCTCCCTCGCAGGCCTCGACGTTCTCTGGCAGACCTTTGCCGTGGGCGTCCTCATCATCATCGCTGTCTCCGTGGACCAGTGGATCCGAAAGGTACGCACATGAGCGACGCAGCAAGCGCAACCCTTCCCTCGCCGCCCGATGATCCCGGCCGCCGGCCCATCCTCGAGGCCCGCGATCTCGTGAAGACGTTCGGCAAAGTCGTGGGACTCGATGGAGTGTCCCTCGCGCTGTACCCGGGAGAGGTGCTGGCGATCATCGGGGACAACGGGGCCGGCAAGTCGACCCTGATCAAGTGCCTGACAGGAGCCGAGGTGCCGGACCAGGGCGAACTGCTGCTCGAAGGCCAACGCGTCTCCTTCAAGCGTCCCCAGGACGCGCGTCAGGCCGGCATCGAGACCGTCTACCAGAATCTCGCTGTGTCACCGGCCCTCGATGTCGCCGCCAACCTCTTCCTCGGACGTGAAGAACGCCGCAAGGGCATCCTCGGGTCCGTGTTCCGGGTCGTCGACACCAAAGGCATGCGGGAGAAGGCGCGAGCTGAACTCAACGAGCTCGGAATCAGCACCCTCCAGGACGTCACCGTGCCCGTGGAGAACCTGTCCGGCGGCCAGCGACAGGCCGTCGCGGTCGCCCGAGCCGCAGCCTTCGGATCGAAGGTGGTGGTCCTCGACGAGCCCACAGCAGCGCTGGGCGTGCGTGAATCGAAGCAGGTCCTCGAACTGGTGAAGAACCTTCGTGCCAAGGGCATCCCGGTGATCCTCATCAGCCACAACATGCCCCACGTCTTCGAGGTCGCAGACCGGATCCACATCCAGCGCCTCGGCAAATGCGCCACGACCATCACTCCGCAGAGCCACACCATGACCGAGGCGGTCGCCATCATGACGGGAGCACAGGCAGCATGACCGCTGACGCATCGGGCGCCGTCGTGCTCTACGCGGAGTTCACCGCACAGGACGGCAAGGCCGACGACGTCCAGGCCCTCCTCCTCGACCTCACGGGCAGGGTACGCGCCGAACCGGGGAACATCGTCTTCGACCCCCACCGCCGCACGGAGTCGCCGAACGACTTCTTCGTGTACGAGGTGTATCGGGACGATCAGGCCTTCCAGGCGCACATCACCGCCGACTACGGACGAGAGTTCAACGACGTCCTCACCGAACTCATCGTCGGTGACGGCTCTCGGCTGACGTGGCTCTCGCCTCTGGCATAGGTGGTCGAGGAGGCAGCGAGGTCCGGACCCCGACCGCTGACAACCGGGCCGGCGGTTGGCGCAGCATCACCAAGCGTGCAAACCTAGGCGGATGAGCGCGCTCCAGGACATCCCGACCACCGCCGGCCCGCTTTCGGCCTACGTCGCGCGACCCGACGGACCGGTGCGGGGCGGCCTCGTCCTCATCCACGAGGTGTGGGGGCTCGTCTCCCACACCCGGGATGTCGCGGACCGGTTCGCCCGCGAAGGCTACGTCGTCGTCGCGCCCGATCTCCTCGCCGATCAGGGCATCACCGAGGAGGCCACCGCCGGGATCGGCGAGGCCCTCTTCGGACCGGACGAGGCGGCGCGCAACGAGGCTCAGCCGAAGCTCCGTGCGCTTCTCGCACCGCTCCGGAGTCCCGCATTCGGGGCGCTCACCACGGAGCGCGTCCGGGCCTGCTTCACCTTCCTGCACGACGACGCCGCGGTGGCCGGACGCGTGGGCATCACCGGTTTCTGCTTCGGCGGGACCTACAGCTTCTCGCTCGCCGTCCACGAGCCGCGTCTGCGCGCCTGCGTGCCGTTCTACGGCCATGCCGACTTCTCGCGCGAGGAGCTGTCCCGCATCACGGCACCCGTCCTCGCCTTCTACGGGGAGGAGGACGAGGGCCTGATCGCCGGCCTCCCGGCGCTCGAGACCGCGATGTCCGAGGCGGGCGTCGACTTCACCGCCGTCAGGTATCCGGGGGCGGGCCACGCGTTCTTCAACGACTCCAACCGCTTCGCCTACCGCGCAGGACCGGCCGGGGACGCATGGGCCCGGACCCTGGACTTCCTCGCCCGCTACGTTGCCTGATCCGGGCCGCCCCCGTCGGGGTGAGATGCCACCGCACCTCCGACCCGCATACCTCGGACTGGTGTTCCTCGGCGGCATGGGTGGGACCCTCGCGCGGTTCGGGCTGTCCGAGGTCCTGCCGACTCCGTCGGGTCTCCCGTTCGGCATCTTCCTGATCAACATCTCAGGGGCATTCGCCCTGGGCCTGCTCCTCGAGGTCCTGGCGCGGCGGGGCCCCGATGCCGGCCGGCGTCGGGCGCTGCGGCTCCTGGTCGGCACCGGCTTCCTCGGCGGTTTCACCACCTACAGTGCGCTCGCCGTCGACTCCGCGCTCCTCCTGGACACCGGCCGGGTTGCGGAGGGCCTGGGCTACCTCGCGCTGTCCGTGGTCGTAGGACTCGGGGCGACGGCGCTCGGGATCGGCGCGGGACGACTGGTCCACCGTCGATCGCCGACGCTCTCGGGGGGACCATCATGAGCCTCGCCCTGGCGCTCGCGCTCGGTGCCGCGGGCGGGCTGGGCGCGGTGGCACGCTTCGTGCTCGACGGCGTCATCCGGGGTCCCCTCCGGGGAGTGGTCCCCATCGGCACCATGACGGTCAATATCACCGGATCCTTCCTGCTCGGCCTCGTGACCGCGCTGGGCCTGACCTCGGTCCTCCCGTCCGAGTGGACGCTGATCTGCGGCGTAGGCTTCCTCGGCGCCTACACCACCTTCAGCACGGCGAGCAGCGAGACGGTGCGCCTGCTCCAGGCGGAGCGTGTCGGCGCCGCGGTGCTCTCGGGAGCGGGCACGGCGCTGGCAGCGCTGGCGGCGGCCGGGCTGGGATTGTGGGTGGGGTCCCTTGGGACCGGGCTGGGCGGGAGCTGACGTCGTCTGCCCGGCGGGCGGGGCCGGAACCGCGAGGCCGAAACCGCCGGGCTGGGCCGAAACCGCCGGGCTGGGCCGAAACCGCCGGGCTGAAGCCGCCGGGCCGGAACCGCGGGGCCGGAACCGCCGGGCCGGAACCACTTGGCGGAATCGCCGGGTTGGAACCGCGGGGCCGAAACCGCGGGGCCGAAACCGACGGCCGGGGCTGGAACCACAGGACTGAAACCACCGCGCCGAAACCGCCGGGCCGGAACCGCCGGGCCGAAACCACGGGGCCGAAGCCGCCGGGCCGGAACCGCCGGGCAGGGGCCGGTGCCGCCGGCAGGTAGCACCTGGGAGGGTCGGCACCAGGATGGCGCAATGGCTGCGGCGTTCGCCCACGTCACCCCGCCCCTGTGTCCATCCTGTCGGGAGCAGTCGGCTGGTGGGACGGGCTGCACTCAGGTGCAGCGGAGAGTTCGCTGCGAACTGCACGTCCTGCCTGCCAGTACAGATTCCGTCGGGGGGTGCCGGTCCGTCGTCGATGAGCCGGTGGAGTGAACCACGGGATGCCACCACGGGATTCGACAGTCCACGAGTCCTCATGGATGACGTGGTGGTGACGCGAGCACAGCAACACCCCGTTGTTGATGCTGGTCGCGCCACCCTGCGACCACGGTGTCAGGTGGTGTGCCTCGCACCAGCTGGCCGGAATGAAGCAGTCAGGGAAGGCACACCCCTTGTCCCGGGCAACGAGCGCCCGCCGGAGGTGGGGAGGGAAAAGGCGTTGCGCACGTCCGAGGTCGAGCACCTGCCCGTCGCCGCCCAGGACCAGCGGCACGATGTCCGCATCACAGGCGAGCCTCCTGATGTTCCGTGCACTGATCTGTCCGGAGAAGATGGCGTCGCCGGCCCGCTCGGTCTCGCCCATCAGGTCCTGGTAGTCGATCGTTACCATCACCTGCGGACGATGCCCACCCGTTGCGGGCAGGCCGCCGGTCGACAGGGCGATCCTGCAGGCCGAGACCAGACCGTCGAGGAGTTGCTGCGCCCGGGTCGGACCGCCGTGACCGACCGACGGCTCCTGCGACGTGGGTGCTGTTCCGAATGCTGACGTGGCTGCTGACGTGGGTGCTGATGTGGGTGCTGCACGGTCTGGCACATCCGGTGCCGCGCCGTCGACAGGATGGTCGGCATGCCCCGAGGATCCCCGCGGGTTGGCGGCAGCGTTCATGACGGTTGCGAGCTGTTCGAACTGCTCGTCGGTGGCGCCGATCTCCAGAACGTGCAATCCATGGCGTCGTCCCTTGAGGAAGACGCCCTGACGCGCCCGAAGCACCTTCTCCGTAGGTTCCTGTCCGTCCTGGTCGAGTACTGATTCCCAGCGGCGTGCCAGGATGCGCAGGATGTCCTCGTCGGACTCGACCGCTTGCCGGGTGAGGTGCTGCTCCATCGACGCGAGCTGATCCGGCGTCGCGAAGGACTGCACCCGCTCGATCGCCTGCGCCACGATGGTAGCCGCACGCCCGCTGATGATGAGGGAGCCCACGGCGTCGCCCAGCGCCTCCAGTGGGGGAGGAAGCGGGTTCCCGGTGAGTGACACGCTCGGCAGCACGACCGCAGCCAGATGCAGACGGCGTCGTGCCTCGCTACGGCTGATGCCCAGCGTCTCCCGAAGGAAATCCGCGCAGTCCCTGAAGCCATGACCGGTATCGGTGGACGAAACGGACGAAACGGACGAGCTGGACGACGTGGCCCCAGGATCTTCCGCGACTGATGCCGCTTCTGCGGGAGGGGATGCGCCCGGGCTGCCGCCCTGTTCCGAGGCAAGGCCATGGTGATCGGCCACTCGGGCAGCGAGGATCTGCAGGTGATCGACGACTTTCGACACCTGCCCCACGTCGATGACGAACTGGAGGGCGTCCTGCCGTGACAGGAGATGGTGGTACTGGGCGAGCCCGAGTGCGCAGTCGCTGAGGACGCTACGGGCCTCCTCCAGGGAGGAAGCCGGCCGGGAGAAGTGCTTCATCGGTGTGACGGTCATGACTCGATATTATCGAACACGTATTCTAATAATCGAGGCGGGAGGGCCATTGTGGAGGGGTAGTGCAGCCCCGAATTCCACCCGGCTCCGCATGGTGCGCACAGGGAGATGAGTGGCTGTGCGACGCGGCCCGTCGATCGTCGCCTGCGGATCCCCCCGCCGAGCACGGCGAGCTCCCCCGGTGGAGCACCTGGTCGGGGCTGCGCACCGCGTAGGGCAGTCGCGCCGGTACAACGCCGGATGGATGGTACGCAGTGCCCCTGCCGATGCTGTCTGACCGGAACGACGGGCGGCCGCCCTGCCCACTACGCTGGACGGGTGCCCCAGGAAACCTTCGACCTCCGCGCGATCGCCGTCGGCGCCTACGGCCCGTCGCTGCTGTACGGGGTCGCCACCGGTGCCATCCTGCCGGTCATCGCGCTGACCGCGCGCGACCTCGGCGCGGACGTGGCGACAGCGGCCCTGGTCATCACGCTCTCGGGCATCGGCTCCCTCGTCACCAACGTCCCGGCGACGCTGATCGCCACGCGATTCGGCGAACGGAAGGCGCTCGTGGGAGCAGCGCTCTGGTGCGCGGCGGCCATGTTCCTCGCGCTTGCGGCCCCCACCCTGCCCGTCTTCGCCGCCGCCGTCTTCATGGTGGGGATGGCGGGTGCCGTGTTCGGACTCGCCCGGCAGAGCTACCTCACCGAGGCCGTGCCCGTGCACTTCCGCGCCCGGGCGCTGTCCACGCTCGGGGGCGTCACACGCATCGGGGTCTTCGTCGGTCCGTTCGCGGCGGCCCTCGCCATGAGCGCCGTCGGGCTCGACGGCGCCTACTGGGTGGGTGGGGTGGCGAGCCTCGCCGCGGCGGCCCTGAGCTGGCGTGTGCCCGAGCTCGACGCCCCGGGGCGGGTCGCGATGACGGCCCGGACGCCGATCGAGGCCGCACTCGTCCCGCCGACGGTGCGCTCCCTGATACGCAGTCACGCCCGGATCTTCCTCACCGTCGGGATCGGGGTCCTGCTGATCGCGGCGGTACGCGCCACGCGGCAGGCGGGCCTGCCGCTGTGGGCCGAGAACATCGGTCTGGACGCGTCCGCCACAGCCCTGATCTACGGTCTGTCGGGCGCGATCGACATGCTGATCTTCTATCCGTCCGGCAAGGTCATGGACGTCCGGGGCCGCCGCTGGATCGCGGTCCCGTGCATGCTCATCATGGGTGTGGCGCTCACGCTGCTGCCCCTCACCGGGGATGCCACGGGCCTGCTCCTGGTGGCCCTGCTCATCGGGTTCGGCAACGGCATCGGCTCGGGCATCGTCATGACGCTCGGAGCGGACTTCTCGCCGTCGCCCGGCCGTCCGCAGTTCCTCGGCATCTGGCGCCTGTTCACGGATGTGGGGACCATGGCCGGCCCCGGACTGCTCGCCCTGGTGACCGCACTCGCCACCCTGTCGGCCGGGATCTGGGCGACGGCGGTCCTCGGCTTCCTCGGGGCCGGGGTCCTCTGGTACTGGATCCCGCGGGCGGCGCCCGGGGCGGCCGAGCCGGCACGTTCCCGGCGCTGACGCGCGGGTCCACCGGGCGGTTCCTCCCACCGGGCGACCCGTGGGGTGGGCATGTTCGACCATGCCCACCGGGTGACGCCGTGGAGTGGGATCGACGCGGTGGTCCCGGACGCTACCGGGCGCGCGGCGGGCTGGTCACGCGGGCCTGGGCGGAGAAGAGCCACCCCGCGGCGGCCGCAAGGGCGAAGCCGGCTCCGATGATCCAGGTGAGCCCCCACCAGAAGAACAGCGGGATGTTGGCGGTGCCGGGCTCCGGGGCAGGCCCGATGGCCAGGACGGAGAGATAGAGCACCATGGACAGCGCAAGCCCGCCGATCCCCAGCACCCAGCACACCACCAGCCAGCCGCGTGATGACGCCCAGTGCGCTCCGTAGCCGTGCCAGTTGTTCCAGTGGTCGCCGGTCCGCATGATGATCAGGCCGCCGATGAGCGTCCACGTCCCGACGGCGAGGAGCGCGGCGACGACGTCCGCCGGGCGGTGCCAGAGGTTGATGAACGTGGCCGCGCCGGCGAGGACCGAGTAGGCGCCGCCGGCAGCCGCTGCGAACGGGCGCCAGCGCGGGGTCACGATGATGAAGACGGCGGCCGCCGCCGACGCCGCGAGCGTTGTATGCCCTGAGGGTAATGAATTGAAGGCCAGCGTCGCCACGCCCCGGTCCGGGCGGTCGAACACGATGTTCTTGAGCAGCTGCGTGGTCAGGTTCGCGGCGAGGATGACGCCGACGGCGGTCACCGCGGCCGCGATCCGCCGGCGCACCACGGCGACGAACAGGATGGCGGCGGCAGCGACGACCACCGAGACGAGCGGCAGGGTGTCGAGGAACCGCAGGAAGGGGAGCTGGGTGTCGGGCGCGGCGACGTCGGCCTCGCGCCAGGCGGACTCGTCCGCGAACTGGCCCCTGGTGGTCCTGACGAAGGCCCAGTAGGTCCAGCCGAGCGCCGACGCGCAGAAGACGGCGGCCAGCACGAACAACAGCGGCGATCGTGCTGCCCGCGCCGATCCGGAAGAGGTTCGCTGGGACGTCATCCCGTCCATCGTTCCATACGATCCGCCCGGCCCCGACACCGCCCCGTGACCTCCGCGGGGGCCGACGCGGGGGCCGCCGGCTCCCGTACCCTGAGGGCGTGCACACCTCGGACCCGCCCCCGTCGGACGCCCTCTCCCTGCCGACCCTCGACGAGGTGGCGGCCTCCGCGCGGATCGTCTCGGTGCCCATGCGCGTGAAGTTCCGCGGTGTCCTCGTCCGGGAGGCCCTGCTGGTCCGTGGGCCGGCCGGGTGGGGTGAGTTCTGCCCGTTCCTGGAGTACGACGACGCCGAATCCGCTCCATGGCTCGCGGGTGCCCTCGAAGCGGCGTGGTACGGATTCCCGGACCCGGTGCGGTCCGTCGTCCCGGTGAACGCGACGGTGCCGGCCGTCGGTGCGGCCCACGTCGAGGGGGTGCTGGCCCGGTTCGGGACCGTGAGCGCGGTCAAGGTGAAGGTGGCCGAGCGGGGGCAGTCGCTCGCGGACGACGTCGCGCGGGTCGCCGAGGTGCGCCGCCTCCTCCCCGACGCCGGCATCAAGATCGACGCCAACGGCGGGTGGACGGTGGAGGAGGCGCTCGACGCCCTCGACGCCCTCGGCCGGTTCGGTCTGCAGTACGTGGAGCAGCCGGTGGCGGACATCCCCGGGCTCCGCGCGGTCCGGCTCGAACTGCGCCGCCGGGGGGAGGCGGTCCTCGTCGCGGCGGACGAGAGCGTGCGGCGCCAGGAGGACCCGCTGCGGGTGGCACGGGAGGATGCGGCCGACGTCCTCGTCATCAAGGCTCCGCCGCTCGGCGGCGTGCGGAGGGCCCTCGACATCATCGGCCGCGCCGGGCTGCCGGCCGTCGTCAGCTCCGCCCTCGACACCTCCGTGGGCATCCGCGCCGGCGTGGCCCTGGCCGCCGCGCTCCCCTCACTGCCGTACGCGTGCGGCCTCGCGACGGTCTCGCTCATGGACGGTGACGTCGTCGAGGACTCCCTCGTCCCCGAGCACGGGTACCTCCCGGTGCGGGACGTCGAGGTCTCCCAGGAGCGGCTGGAACGCTACGCGGCCGGCGACGAGCGGCGGAGCTGGTGGCTGGACCGCCTGGCGCGGTGCTACGGGGTGCTCGCGGCGGCGGAGCCCCGCTGATGCGTGTTCCGGTCCCGTTCACCGGGGGTTCACCGACGGGCACCGCGGATGTTCAGGTGCCCTCGACAGGGTGAGGACGAACACTGTTCATCCTGTCGAGAGGTACCTCCATGACTGACACCGCGCGCCGCCTGCTGCCCATGCTCGGCCACACCAAGGGAAAACGCAGCGCCGTCACCTGCGCCCTGAAGTGTGACAATGCCTGTGCCGACGCCGTCTGCAACACGTCGGGCAACAACTACTTCCGTGACATCGTCTCGCGTGAGTTCTCACGCCGCAGCGCCCTCGGCACGGGAGCGGCGGGTGCCCTGACGCTCCTTGTCGGTTCCCAGGCCGGGGCCGGATCCGCCGTCGCGGCGCCCGGTGGACCCCGGGCGTCGAACGCACTGGCCTTCAACGCCATCGCACCCGTGGACGCGCTGGTGGACGACATGACCGTGCCGCAGGGCTACGGCTGGAAGCCCGTCATCCGGTGGGGCGATCCGATCTTCCGCACGTCGCCTGCCTTCGACGCGAACAAGCAGACCGCCGCCGCGCAGGCGCTGCAGTTCGGCTACAACTGCGACTACACCGACGTCCTCGAGATCGAGGGCAGCAAGGGCCGCCGTGCGGTGCTGTTCGCCAACCACGAGTACACGAACGAGAACATCATGGTGCCCCCGACGACGCCCGCGGCGGAGGTCCGGGGCATCGGCAAGGCGGCCCATGGGCTGTCCGTGGTCGAACTCGAGCGCAAGAACCGGAACAAGCCGTGGTCCTACGTCCAGGGCGCCCCGCTCAACCGCCGCTACCTGACCACCACCGCCTACGAGGTGACCGGCCCTGCCGCCGGGTCGGACCTGCTGAAGACCAAGGACGATCCGGCCGGCCGCAGCATCCTCGGCACGCTCGGCAACTGCGCCGGGGGAACCACCCCGTGGGGCACCATCCTCTCCGGCGAGGAGAACTTCAACGGCTACTTCGTGGCCGCAGGCACCAGCGACGGCGACCGCCGCTACGGCATCACCAGCAAGCCGACGGCACGCGGCTGGGAGATCGACGAGCCCCGCTTCGACACCCGCAACGCAGGCTACGAGAACGAGAAGCACCGCTTCGGGTACATCGTGGAAGTCGATCCGTTCGACCCCACGTCGACGCCGCGGAAGCACTCCGCGCTGGGACGCTTCAAGCACGAGGGCGCGAATGTGACCGTCGCCGCGGACGGCCGCGTGGTGGCCTACATGGGCGACGACGAGCGCTTCGACTACCTGTACAAGTTCGTGTCCACGAAGAAGGTCCAGCCGGGCAGCAGCCCCGCGGCGCGCAAGGCCAACATGACCCTGCTGAGCGAGGGTTCGCTGTACGTGGCCCGCTTCCAGGGCAACTCCGTCGCCGAGATCAACGGCACGGGCACGCTCCCGTCCGACGGCGCGTTCGACGGCGTGGGCGAGTGGCTGCCGCTGCTCATCGACAACACGTCCGTGGTCGCGGGCATGAGCGCGGCCGAGGTCTCCGTCTTCACACGGATCGCCGCGGACAAGATGGGCGCCACCAAGATGGACCGGTGCGAGGACGTCGAGCCGAACCCGCGCACCGGGAAGGTCTACGTGGCGTGCACCAACAACACGAACCGCGGCGTCGGCACCAACGCCGTCGCCGACGAGGCCAACCCCCGCACCGCGAACCGCGACGGGCACGTCGTCGAACTCACGGAGGCCGGCGGCAACGCGACCGGGACGCGCTTCACCTGGAACCTGCTGCTCGTCTGCGGCGATCCGGCCCGCAACCCCTCCACCTACTTCGCCGGCTATCCGACGGACAAGGTCTCCCCGATCTCCTGCCCCGACAACGTGGCCTTCGACTCTGCGGGCAACCTGTGGATCTCGACGGACGGCCAGCCGAGCACGGTGGGCTTCGCCGACGGCCTGTTCAAGGTGGGGCTCGAGGGCGCCGAGCGCGGCCGCGTGCAGCAGTTCCTCGCCGTGCCCCGCGACGCCGAGACGTGCGGCCCGATCATCCACGACCAGGACGGCAGCGTCTTCGTGGCGGTGCAGCACCCGGGTGAGGACGGCGACTGGGCCGCCCAGTCGTCGCTGTTCCCCGACTACGTCCCCCTGGGCGGCAACCCGCGCAAGGGCGACGCCGCGCTGCCGCGCCCGTCGGTCGTCCAGGTCTACAGGGCGTCCGAGGGTCGCCGCGACGAGGACCACAACGGACGCGGTCGTAAGCGGCAGGGCAAGCCGCGCCGCTAGCCGTTCCGCACGAGTGCCGGGACGGCGGACAGCCCGCTGATGCCATGAGGACGCGCCCCCACCCCCCGGGTGGGGGCGCGTCCTCGTCGGGGTGGAAGGATGGAACGGTGACAGACCCAGCGACCGGACCCGCAGCGACACCACTCGACTCATCGGCGTCGGCCGCACGTGCCGTCCGCGCCCTCGTGGCCGGCGGGGTGAGGGACGTCGTCGTCGCCCCCGGCTCGCGCAGTGCCCCCCTCGCCTACGCGCTCGCGGAGGCCGAGGCGGCAGGCCTCGTCCGGCTCCACGTGCGCATCGACGAGCGGTCCGGCGCCTTCACCGCCCTGGGGCTCGCGCTCGGCGCGCAGCGTCCGGCGGCGGTGGTGACGACGTCGGGCACGGCCGTGGGCGAACTCCTGCCTGCGGTCATGGAGGCGAACCACGCCGCGGTGCCCCTGGTGGTGATCTCCGCCGACCGGCCGGGCGAACTGCGCGGCACCGGGGCCAACCAGACCACGGTGCAGCCGGGACTGTTCGGCGTGCATGTGCGCGCGGGCGCGGACATCGCTGCGGGGGAGGACCCCACGGGCGCGATCGGGGACGCACTGCGCGCCGCCCTGGGGCATCCGGCGGACGGGCGGGCCGCACGGCCGTCCGGTCCCGTGCACCTCAATCTCGCCTTCCGCGATCCGCTGGTGCCCGGCGGGACCAGGGACGAGCCCGCCCCCGACGCCCGCCCCCTCATCGCCGCCCAGGCCCTCCGGGAGGAGACACCTGCCGCCCGTGCGGTGGACCCGACGGGGCCCACCGGCCGGACCGTCGTCGTCGCCGGTCACGGAGCGGGGGAACTCGCCGCGGTGTTCGCCGCGCACCTCGGCCTCCCGCTGCTCGCGGAGCCGTCCTCCAACGCACGGTTCGGCAGCAGCGCCATCGCCCCGTACCGGCTGCTCCTCGAGCACCTCGGCCCCGCCGTCACGCGCGTGGTGACCTTCGGGCGCCCCACGCTGTCCCGCCCGGTCACCGCACTGCTGGCACGGCCCGACGTCGAACACGCGCTGTACCTGCCCGTGCCGGTCGCCTGGTTCGAGGAGGGGCGGCGCCCCGAGCGCATCATCGGCACCCTGCCGGAGCTGCTCGCGTTCGCCGGGCGCGGCGAGGAGGGGTGGCTGCGGTCCTGGCGGGAGGCGGGCGCAGCGGCGGAGGCCGCGATCCAGTCGCTGCTGGCGGACGAGCAGCGCATCACCGGCCTGCACGTGGCCGACGCCGTCTGGGACCACACGGACGGGAACCTGGTGCTCGGCTCGTCCAACCCCATCCGGGACGTGGACCTCGTCGCCGCGACGGACTGGCATCCGCTGGAGGTCTTCGCGAACCGCGGGCTCGCCGGGATCGACGGCACCATCTCGACGGCGACCGGCGTGGCCCTCGCGGCGGGCATCCCCACGCGCGCGCTCCTGGGCGACCTCACGTTCCTGCACGATGTCGGCGGCCTGCTGCTTGGCAGCGGCGAACCGCAGCCCGATCTGCAGCTCGTGGTCCTCAACGACGGCGGCGGCGGGATCTTCGGCCTGCTCGAGCACGGGGCGGAGAGCACCACGGCGCGCTACGGCCCCGCCGTGGAGCGGCTGTTCGGCACGCCGCACACCGTGGACCTCGCCGCGCTCGCCGCCGCCTACGGGCTGCGCCACGAGCGGGCGGCGACGCTGGAGGAGCTGGATACGGCGATGGAGCGGCCCATCAGGGGCCGCTCCATCCTCGAGGTCCGGGCGGAGCGCTCGATGCTCCGGGACCTCCATGCGCGCGTCCGCCGGGCGGTGGCGTCCGCGGTGCGTCCTGCCTAGAGCACCTTCGAGAGGAAGAGCTTCGTCCGCTCGTTCTGCGGGTTCCCGAGCACGTCCTCGGGCTTGCCCTGCTCCACGACGACGCCGCCGTCCATGAAGACCACGCGGTCGCCGACCTCGCGGGCGAAGCCCATCTCGTGCGTGACCACCATCATGGTCATGCCCTCCTGGGCCAGCTGCTTCATGACCTCGAGGACGTCCCCGACGAGTTCGGGGTCCAGGGCGCTGGTGGGCTCGTCGAACAGCATCATGTCCGGGTCCATCGACAGGGCGCGGGCGATGGCCACGCGCTGCTGCTGGCCGCCGGAGAGCTGCGCGGGGAAGGCGTCGGCCTTCTCCGCGAGGCCCACCTTGGCGAGGTTGCGGTGGGCCACCTCGATCGCCTCGGCCTTGCCGCGCTTCTTGGCACGCTGCTGCGCGAGCGTCAGGTTCTTCAGGACGCTCAGGTGCGGGAAGAGGTTGAACTGCTGGAAGACCATGCCGATGCGCGTGCGCACGTCGTCGAGGTCCGTCTCGCTGTCCGTGATGTCGACGCCCTCCACCATGACCGTGCCGCTGGTGGGCTCCTCGAGCCGATTGACGCAGCGGAGCAGGGTGGACTTGCCGGAGCCGGAGGGCCCGATGACGCACACCACCTCGCCGTGGTCCACGTGGAAGTCGATGCCCTTGAGCACCTCGTTGGTGCCGAAGTTCTTGCACAGTGCGCGGACCTCGATCGCGGGGACCGCCGTGGAATGCGCAGGAGCCGATGCTGGGTGTGACACCGGAATCACCGGCCTCTCTTGTTGTGTCGTTCGAGCTTCGCGACGAGCTGGGTCAGCGGCAGCGTGATGACCAGGTACAGCAGGGCCGCGACCACGAGCGGCGTCGCGTTGGCCTGGCTGGTGAGGGCGTCCCGCGAGAACGTGGTCAGCTCACGGTCGCCGATGGCCATGCCGGCGATGAAGAGGAGCGACGTGTCCTTGATGAGGATGACCAGCTCGTTCGTCAACGGAGGAGTGATGATGCGGAAGGCCTGGGGGAGGATGACCGTGAGCATGGTCCACGGCCCGTTCATGCCGAGGGAACGCGCCGCCTCGACCTGCCCCTGGGGCACGGCCTCGATGCCGGCCCGGATGGTCTCCGCGATGTAGGCGGACGAGACGATGATGAGGGCGATCAGGCCCGCACCGGCATTCCCGCCGGGGGCTCGCCACTGGAAGGCGATGGGGATGGCGTAGGCGAACCCGAAGATGACCAGCAGCGCCGGGAGGCCGCGGAACAGTTCGATGTAGCCCGTCGCGAACCAGCGGTACGGCAGCACCGGGGAGAGTTTCATGAGCGCCAGCAGGAGGCCGAGCAGCAGTCCTCCGACGAAGGCGATGGCCGTGTAGACGACCGTGTTCTTCGCCGCGATCGTGACGATCTCGGGGAAGACAGCCAGGGCTACGTCGAGGTCGAAGAAGTACGCCCGGATCGTCGCCCAGTCGGCGGCGAGGAGCACGAAGACGACGACGGCGGCGAAGACCGCGTAGAGGACGCCTTGGGTGAGGCGTCTGCGGGTTGAACGTTTCACGCGGGGATCTACCTTCCTTCGGGAGGTGGCACCCGTGCGGCCCCGGAGTCGTCGGACATCCGGGGCCGCACGGGCAGGGTGGGGCTACTCCGCGAAGTAGGTGTCGTAGATTTCCTGGTACGTGCCGTTCTCACGCAGCGTACCCAGCTGTTCGTTGACAGCGGCGACGAGTTCCTCACTGCCGGTCTTGGCCATGATGAAGCCGTACTGCTCGTCGGTCGGCAGTTCCTCGGCGATCGTGAACGCGCCGTCCTCGGTGTGGCCGATGTTCACCGGGAGATCCTGCAGCAGGGCGTCGACGTTTCCGGCCTGGATGGCGGCGTACATCTCGGCGTCCGAGGGGAACTGGACCAGTTCCGCCTCGGGTGCGTTCTCCGCGGCGTAGGTGGCACCGGTGGTGCCCTGCTGGACGCCCACCTGCTTGCCGGCAAGATCGTCGATCGAGGCGATGTCCGAGTCGGTCGGCACGAGGATGGACTGCAGGGAGTCGTAGTACGGGTCCGAGAACGTGAGGTTCGCCTTGCGCTCCTCGGTAATCGTGACGGCGCTGGCGCCGATGTCGCACTGGCGGGCTCCGAGGACGGCGCCGCTCTGGAGGCCGTCGAAGCCGACGTCCTGCACGGAGAGCTCGAGGTCCATGCCCGCGGCGATCTCCTTCATGAGATCCATGTCGAAGCCGGTGTACTCGCCGTTCTCCTCGTACTCGAAGGGCGGGTAGGGGATGTCCGAGCAGACGGTGAGCGAGCCCTCGGAGACGAGGTTCAGGCCGGTCGCCTCGCCGGACCCGGCGTCGTCGGAGCCTCCGCCACAGGCGCTCAGCGCGAGTGCGCCGGCGGCCATGGCGGCCAGCAGTGCTGATTTCTTGGAAAGCATGGGTACCTCACTTGGGCGGACGGGGTGGAACGGGGAACGGTCCTGCTGATTCTAGCGTCAGGGAGAGGTGCATCACAGGCGACAGGGGTTGCCCGACGGTCACCGGGGTTCGGTCATCGGGACAGGCCGAGGGCCTCGATCATCGGCCTGAACTTGCTCCACGTCTCCGCGAGTTCGGCTGCGGGCTGCGAACCCTCCACGATTCCGCACCCCGCGTAGAGCCGCACGCGCGTGGGCGTCTCGACGACGGCGCCGCGCAGGGCGATGCCCCACTCGCCGTTGCCCCCGGCATCGATCCAGCCCACGGGCCCCGCGTACGGTCCGCGCTGCAGATGCTCCAGTTCGCGGATGAGTGCTCCGGCGACCGTCGTGGGGGTGCCGCAGACCGCGGCGGTGGGATGGAGCGCCTGGACCAGGGCGAGCGACGTCGGGACGCGGCCGTCCTCGTCCGCCGCCAGCTGCGCCGTGACGTCCGAGGCGAGGTGCCACACGTTGGGCAGCTGCAGCACGAACGGCTCGCTGTGGGAGGTCATGGAACTTGTGAACGGCTGGAGGGTCTCGGTGAGCGAGTCGATCGCGATCTGGTGCTCGTGGAGCTGCTTCTCGGACCCTGCGAGGACGCGGTCGGCGTAGCCCGGGTCGCCGGCCGGGGCGTTGGCGCGGTCCAGGGTCCCGGCGAGCACGCGGGCGCGGGCCGTGTTGTTCTCCACCTTGATGAGCATCTCCGGCGTCGACCCGATCAGGCCGTCCACGGCGTAGGTCCAGCAGTCCTCGTACCGCACCGCGAGGTCCCGCAGCACCTGCGCCGTCGCGACGGGCGTCTCGAGGTGCGCGACGACGTCCCGCGCCAGCACGAGCTTGCTCAGCTCGCCGGCCTGGACGTGCTTCACGCCCTCGGCGACCGCGCGCTCGTACTGGTCCTCGCTGAGGACGCCCGGGCCGAGGCGGTCGCCCGGGCCGGGGGAGCGCCCGGCGTCGGGCTCCGCGAGGTAGGCCGCGAGCGCCGCCTCCGCGGCCTCGGCGCTCAGCTCGGCCTCGGCGTCGTCGGTGATGAGGGTCAGCCACGCACGGCCCTCGCTGCAGCCCACCACCACGGCGGGGACGATCAGGCGCGACTCGTGGGGCGAGGTCTTGGAGAAGGCGAAGGAACCGAAGGCGATGAGCCCGGTGCCGGGGACGCCGAGATCGTCCAGCACCTCAGCGCCGGCGAGTTCACGACGCCACCACTCCTGGGCCTGCGTGAAGCGGTCGGGGCCGGTGACGGTGAAGCGGGCCGTCTCGCCGTAGGCCACGAGGCCGCCTCCGCGGCGGATCCAGGTGTGGGCGTCGTTGCGGACCACGTAGTCGAGCAGGCCCGTCCGCGGGTCCATGTCCGCCTGTGCCACGGTGATGCTGCGGAGCCCGCGGGACTGTCCGGGCGCAGGGGGCAGCGCAGTGAGGGACGGAGTGCTCATGATGCCTCAAGCGTACTCCGCGGCGCCGGGCCCTATCCGTGCCGTATTCGTGCCGGGTCGTGAGGTTCGGCACGTCGGGCAGTCGCGGGTCGGGTGGTCGGGGTTTGTTTGAGACAATGAGCGAGTGAATCGCGCATCGCTGGAGAAGCGGCCTGACGAAGTAGCAGCCATGTTCGACGACGTGGCGCCCAAGTACGACGTCGTCAACGACGTCCTGTCGATGGGGCAGACGCGCCGATGGCGCCGCATCGTCGTGGACGCCGTCGGCGCGGAGCCCGGACAGCGCGTCCTGGACCTTGCCGCCGGCACCGGCACGTCGAGCGAGCCGTACGCGGACGCGGGCATCGACGTCGTCGCCTGCGATTTCTCCCTCGGCATGCTGAAGGTGGGCAAGCGCCGCCGCCCGGACATCGACTTCGTGGCCGGGGACGCCACCAATCTGCCCTTCGCTGACAACTCCTTCGACGCGTGCACCATCTCCTTCGGCCTGCGCAACGTGAACGAGCCGAAGAAGGCGCTCGCCGAGATGTTGCGCGTCACGCGGCCCGGCGGCCGCCTGGTCGTCGCGGAGTTCTCCCAGCCCACCGTCGCGCTCTGGCGCACCACCTACACCGAGTACCTGATGCGCGCGCTCCCCGCGATCGCCCGCAGGGTCAGCTCCAACCCCGACGCCTACGTGTACCTCGCCGAGTCCATCCGGGCCTGGCCGGACCAGGACCGGCTCGCCGGCTGGATCGGCGACAGCGGCTGGAACGACGTCGCGTACCGGAACCTCAACGGCGGCATCGTGGCCGTGCACCGCGCCACGAAGGCGCCCGCAGCGCCGGGCGAGGAGCCGCTGCTGCCCGGCCAGGTGCGGTTGCGCCGACGGACGTCGGCGGTCGACTAGATGTCGGTCCTCATCGTCGGGGCCGGCCCGGCCGGCTCCACCGCCGCCTACTATCTCGCGAGCGCCGGGATCGAGGTGACCGTCCTCGAGAAGACGTTCTTCCCCCGGGAGAAGGTCTGCGGCGACGGCCTGACGCCCCGCGCCACGCGGGAACTGCAGCTGCTCGGCCTGCCGCACGACGAGAGCGAGGGCTGGCGCCGCAACCGCGGCCTCCGCCTGATCGCCGGCAGACGCACCGTCGAGGTGCCCTGGCCCGAGCTCAGCGACTTCCCCGACTACGGCCTGGTCCGCACGCGCCTCGGCTTCGACGAAGCCCTCGCCCGGCATGCCCGCTCCGCCGGCGCCACCATCCTGGAGGGTCATTCCGTGTCCTCCGCCGTCCGTGACGACGCCGGACGCGTCACGGGCGTCACCGTGAACCTGCTCGCCGCCGACGGCCGCAAGACGGGGGAGACCCGCACCTTCACGGCCGACGTCGTCCTCGCCGCCGACGGCAACTCGACGCGGACCGCCGTCAGCCTCGGGATGCAGAAGCGCGACGACCGCCCGCTCGGCGTCGCCGTCCGCACCTACTTCACGAGCCCCCGCACGAACGACGACTGGATGGAGGGCTGGCTCGAACTGCCGGACGCCACCGGCAGGCCCCTGCCCGGGTACGGCTGGGTGTTCGGCGTCGGCGACGGCACCTCCAACGTGGGCCTCGGCATCCTGAACTCCTCCGCCGAGTTCGGCAAGCTGGACTACAAGCAGGTGCTGCGGGACTGGACCGCGGGGATGCCCGCCGAGTGGGGTTTCACGCCGTCGAACATGGTGGGCGGGATCCGCGGCGCGGCGCTGCCCATGGGCTTCAACCGGACCCCGCACTACAGCCCGGGGCTCCTGCTCCTCGGCGACGCCGGGGGCATGGTGTCGCCGTTCAACGGCGAGGGCATCTCCTACGCGATGGAGTCCGCCCGTTACGCCGCGGAGTTCATCGAACGGGCGCAGGGCGTCGCGTCGCCGCTCGGCCGCGACCAGGTGATGTCCGGCTACGCGCCCTACATCCGTGGACAGTGGGGCAGCCACTTCACGCTCGGCCGTGTCTTCGCGCAGCTGATCGGCAAGCCCGCCATCCTCTCCCTGGCCCTGCGGACGGGCATGCCCGTCCCCCTCCTCATGCGGTTCGTGGTGCGCATGCTCGCCAACCTGACGGACACCGGCGGGCGGGGCTTCGAGGACCGCGTCATCCACCTGCTCGAGTCCCTGGTGCCGCCCACCTCCAACCAGCCGTCCCTGGCCGGCCATCTGCGTGCGCAAAGCGCCGCTTCACTTCGTTAGTCTTAGACCGTGACACAATCCTTCGACTCCGGGTGGGCCAGCGCGGGCGTCAACAGCGCGCTGGACACGGCGGACACGCCCGGCGACGCCCTGCGCCTGCCTCCCGGTTTCGCCCTCATCGCCGAGGACCCGGAGCTCGGACCGTCCGTCTCGTCCTGCCTGGCCGAGGTGGAGAAGCAGCTCCGCAGCGCCATCGCCAACTCGGACCCGCTGGCCGACGCGACGAGCCGCCACCTGGTGGAGGCCGGCGGAAAGCGCATCCGGCCGCTCCTGACCATCCTCGCCTCGCACCTCGGCAACCCCACGCGGGCCAAGGTGGTCCAGGCCGCCGTCGTCGTCGAACTGACGCACCTCGCCACGCTCTACCACGACGACGTCATGGACTCCGCCCCCTACCGCCGCGGCGCCCCTACCGCGCACGAGGTGTGGGGCAACTCCGTCGCCATCCTCACCGGGGACCTCATCTTCGCCCGGGCGTCCATCCTCGTCTCCGAGCTCGGCGGCGAGGCCCTCGGCATCCAGGCACGCACCTTCGAACGGCTCTGCCTCGGCCAGCTCCACGAGACCGTGGGCCCGCGCGACGGCCAGGACGCCCTCGAGCACTATCTCTCCGTGATCGCCGACAAGACCGGCTCCCTCGTGGCCGCCTCCGGGCAGCTCGGTGCCCTCTTCGCGGACACCCCGCGGGAGGTCGTCGACATCATGGTCTCCTACGGCGAGAAGGTCGGCGTCGCGTTCCAGCTGGCGGACGACGTCATCGACGTGACGGGCCGCAAGGTCAAGTCCGGCAAGGCCCCCGGCACCGACCTCCGCGAGGGCGTGCCCACCCTTCCGGTCATCCTGCTGCGCCGCGCCGCAGCGGCGGGCGACCGGTCCGCGGCCGACGTCGTCGCGCTCGTGGACGGTGACCTGTCCTCCGACGAGGCCCTCGCCGCCGCCGTCACCGCGGTGCGCGAGCACCCGCAGACCCAGGAGGCGTGGGCCGTGGCCCAGCAGTGGGCGGACGAGGCCGTGGCCGCGCTCGAACCGCTCCCGGACAGCGTGGTCAAGCAGGCGCTCGCGAGCTTCGCGCAGGCCGTCGTCAGCCGGGACGTCTGACCTTCCCCGGACGGCGGCCACGCGCCGTCGTGCACGAACCGCAGGAACGACGCGTAGGAACGATCGCGCGAATGACGCGCAGGAATGCCGCACGACGGCGGGTGGCGGCCAGGGCGGGGTCAGCGGGGGAGGAACGCCCTCAGCTCGTCGGCCTTCCGCGCCCTGATCTCCGGGTCCACGATCGGCCGCTTCGGCGTGAAGTAGAAGCCGTCGTCGTGCCAGCGCGGCAGGACGTGCTGGTGGTAGTGCCACACGTGCTGGCTGCCGGCCGGCTCGTTGTGCTGCCGCGTCGAGATGCCGTCGGGCTCCCAGGCGCGTTTGATGGCGATCGCGATGTCGCGGGTCAGCGTCATGATGCGCGCGGCGGCGTCGTCCGGCAGTTCGTACAGCAGTTCCACGTGCGCCCGCGGCGTGATCAGGACGTGGCCGGGATTCGGGTCGAAGCCGTGCGACGCGATGAACGCGAGCGCGAGGTCGTCGGCGTAGACGACGTCCCCCGGACGGCAGAGGTTCTGCGGGTTACCGAAGTCCGACCGCGCGAGGTCGCAGAACGGGCACCGGTACCCCTCCGGGGCGTGGTGGACGAACGGCATCAGTCCTCGTCGTCCGCCTCGAAGACCCACTCGAACAGATCGAGCACGTACTCGCTGAACGTGCCCTCCTCGCTCTGCCATTCGCCGCGCACGTTGTTGCGCCGCCAGACGATCGGGTCGGGGACGTCCAGCTGGTCCGCCCGCATGCCCCAGGTGTACTCCTCGTCCTCGTCCTCGAGGAACAGGAGGAAGCCGTCCTCGATCTCGAGTTCGTCGGGATCCCAGAAGAAGTGGAACGCCTCCATGATGTCCTCGGTGGCACCGACGGCGCGGTAGAAGTCGCGCAGGGCCAGGGGCAGGTCGAAGTCCTTGCCCTCGAGCATCTCGGCCAGTTCGTCGTCGGACAGGCCGTCTTCCTCGGCCCACTCGTCCTCGAAGTACTGGGGCACCAGGGCGCGGAATTTGTCGGAAAACAGCTCAGTCACAAGTACTCCAGGCGTGGGGTTGGGGGATACCCCCATCCTAGCGGCCGGGTCCCCCGCCCGGGCTACGACCGCGCGTCCCATGTCCGCGCGGCGAGCGGCGCGTGCCAGCCGTAACGCCAGGCGAGGACCCGCAGGGAGAACACGAGGGACGCGGCGAGGGTCCCGGTGACGAGGGTGAAGGTACCGGTCAGGTAGAGCCCGGTGACGACGACGGCGCCCAGCATGGCGGGGAGCGCGTAGATGTCCCGTGGATCGAAGAGCTGGGGGACCTCGTTCGCGACGACGTCGCGCAGCAGGCCGCCGCCGACGGCGGTGGTGACGCCCAGCAGGGCGGCGGAGACCGGGTGGAGGCCGGCGTCGAGCGCCTTGAGGGTGCCGGTGATGCAGAACAGGGCCAGTCCGCCGGCGTCGAAGACGACCAGGACGCGCATGCCGCGCTCCACGCCGGAGAACACGAAGTACACCAGCACGGTGGCGAGCAGCGGAGGCACCAGGTAGGCGGGATTCGTGAAGGCGGCGGGCGGGACGTTGATGATGAGGTCCCGGGCCACCCCTCCGCCGAGCGACGCGAGGGACGCGAGCAGGAGCGACCCCACGAGGTCGAAGCCCTTGCGGGCCGCCAGCAGGGAGCCCGAGACGGCGAAGAAGAAGACGCCGAGGAGGTCGGCGCCGAGCGCCACGTGTGAAGCGGTGTCCATCTCATCCTTCGGCATTCCGGCGGGGCACCCGCGGGCCCCGTCGACGGGGCCGGGAGGGCATGTCCAGCATGACAGACGGGACGTGCGGGCCCGGCACTAGGCTGGGCCCATGACGAGCAGAGACGCGGACCGCACGGAGACGATGGAGCCGAGTGCGAAGGACGGCTCGCGCGCGATGCGCGTGGCCGCACGGCTGATCGGGCTCCTGCCGACGAAGAGGAACCTGAGCGGCACCGACTGGGTGAACGCGAAGTACCCGGGCCGCAGCTACCCGACCGTGGCCGCCATCCCCTGGACCCTGAAGCGGACGCACACCATCCAGGAGAAGCGGATCGACGGCATCAGGACCATCACGGTCCGCCCGCTCCTCGGAGCGACCCGCTCGCACATCGTCTACACGCACGGCGGGATCTACATCAACGAGCTCGCACGGCCGCACTGGTGGATCATCGCCGAGCTGACGAAGCGGACCGGTGCCGCCGTCACGGTGCCCCTGTACCGGCTGGCGCCCGAGAGCACCTACCGGGAGGCTTTCCCGTACCTCGTGTCCGTGTACCGCGACGTCCTCAGGACGGCGGAGCCCGACGACATCACGCTGATGGGGGACTCGGCCGGCGGTGCGCTCGCCGTCGCGCAGGCCTGGGCGTTCCGGGAGGCAGGGCTTCCCGCGCCCGGACGCGTCGTCGCCTTCTCGCCCTGGTTCGACGTCACGGCCACCAACCCCGACATCCCCGCCTACGACGCCGTCGACCCGATGCTCTCCGTGGCGGGCGGGGTCCAGGCGGGGCTGTGGTGGGCGGACGGCGACGACCCCCGGACTCCGCTGGTCAGCCCGGCCTGCGCGCCGGAGGACCTGCTGGCCGCCCTGCCCCGCACGCAAATCTACCAGGGCACGCGCGACGTCTGCATGGCGGATGCCGCGGTCTTCCGGGACCGTGCCGCCGCGGCCGGTGCCGCCGTGGAGATGAAGGTCTATCCCGGCGGCTTCCACGTGTTCCCGGCGTTCCCCCGCCTCCCGGAGTCCCGGGACGTCTACGCGGACGTCGCCGCGTTCCTCGGCCGGCCGGCCCTCCCGTAGGCGGCTCCCGGAAGCCGGGCCCCACCCCGACGGCCGGAAGCCGGGCGCTGCGCCGACCCCGACGGCCGGAAGCCGGGCGCTGCGCCCACCCCGACGGCCGGAAGCCGGGCGCTGCGCCGACCCCGACGGGAGGTCAGCCCTGGTCGGAGTCCCGGGACAGGACCCACACGTTGGTGTCACCCTCGCGCTCGACCGTCACGGTGGTGACGAGGGCGCGGATCATCGAGAGCCCGCGCCCGGACTCGTGGTAGTCCTCCAGCAGCGCGTCGTCGTCCGGGGCGGGGAAGTCGGCGGGCCCCGCGAGATCGGGTACCGGGTCCAGTGGCGCGGCGCCGATCTCGCTGATGACGGCGCGCAGCCGCCCGACGGCGACGGTGAGCTCGACGCCGAGGACGAGCGTGGCGCCCTCCGCGGGGACGCCGTGCTGGACGACGTTGCTCGCGGCTTCGATCACCGCCGTGGTGAAGGCCATCTGGTCGGGCGCCGGCACGAAGGCGGCATCCAGCCACAGCTGCTCCAGAAGGACGTGCAGGTTCTCGATGGCCTGCTCCGCTGCGGGTTCCTCGAGAGTGCGCCGCGCCAGGACGTCAGTCATTGCGGAAGGCTTCGTCCGCCGCCGCGTGCGGCGTGAGGACACGGTTCATGCTGGTGAGTTCGAGCACCATGGTGACCTGGGGCTGGACGGCGGCGATCCGCAGGTCGCCGCCGGACTGCCGGGCCAGTTTGAGGCAGCCGATGAGCGCGCCGAGGCCCGAGGAGTCCATGAAGCTGGTGTCCGCCAGGTTCACGACGATCCGCTTCCCGCCCCCGGCGACCACCTCGTCGACGACTTTGCGCAGCTTCGGTGCCGCGACCATGTTCAGGCGTCCGTTCGCCGCGACCTCGGTGTAGTGCCCTTTGTCCTGGACCGTGAATTCCATGTGTTCTTCCCTCTTCCGCTGCCTGTCGGCGTGTGCTGGATCTCTGTGGCGTGGATCGTCGCGCCCGTCGGGGGCGGGCCGGGTCCTCCCGGCCCGGTTGGTCAGCCGCGCGAGTGCCGCAGGATGACGACGGTGACGTCGTCGGCGACCTCGGGGACGTCGGCCAGGTCCAGCAGCACCGCGCAGGCCTCCTCGGCGGTCGCCGCCCCGGACACCACGCCCGCGACCGCCTCGGTGAACTGGTCGACCGTCTCGTAGATGTCGAGCAGGCCGTCGCTCACGATGGCGAGCGCGTCGCCCGGCTCGAGGCGCAGGGAGGCTGCGGGCCAGGTCTGGTCCGGCCAGGCGCCGACGGGCGGGCCCGCGGAGGGGAGGCGGGTCACCGTGCCGTCCGCCGCGATGTGCAGCGCGAGGCCGTGCCCGGCGTCCACATAGCCGACGACGCCGGTGGCGGCATCGAGGCGGCCGTGGAACAGCGTGACGAAGGAACTCGTGTGGTCGAGGTCTGCCTCCGTGGCCCGCGCCGCCGTGGCGAACGCGGTCTCGAGGCTCGGCTGGGACGCGACGGAGCGCATGATCGCGCGGACGGTCGCCGCGACCAGCGCGGCGCCCATGCCCTTGCCCATGGCATCGGCGACGGTGAAGTGCAGGCCCTCCGGCGTCGGGTACCAGTCGTAGAAGTCGCCGCCGACGCTCCTCGACGGCCTGAAGCGTCCGGCCAGTTCGAAGCCGTCGAGGGTGAGCCGGTCGCGGGGGAGCAGGTTCTGCTGCACCTCCGCGGCGCGCTGCCGCTCGTCCGCATTCGCGACGTCGACGGCGGATTGCTGGCTCTGGCGGCGGAACAGCGAGTTGATGCGCGCCACCAGCTCCCGGGGGCTGAAGGGCTTGCTGATGTATTCGTCAGCGCCCGTCTCGAGGCCCGTGAGGCGTTCGATCTCGTCGGTGCGGGCCGTGATCATGAGGATGTAGGCGTCGGAGAAGGTGCGGACCTCGCGGCAGACCTCCACGCCGTCGCCGTCGGGGAGGTTGAGGTCCAGGGTGATGAGATCGGCGCCCGCGCGGGCCAGGCGGAGCCCCTCGCGCGCGGTCGCGGCCTCGGTGACCTCGAAGCCCTCGCGCTTCAGGATCTGGACGAGCAGGCCCCGGATATCGACGTCGTCCTCGACGACGAGGGCACGGCGGATCTCCGGGGGGACAGTCATGATCCTCATTAAACGCCACGGAGCACGGCCGTCCGGCCGCGGCACACGGCTTCTCCCGAATCACCGGATTGTTGCGGCGAACTTGATGCGATCTTGAGGGGTCAAGCGACTTTCGCCACCCGGAATCACGGGGCTGTCGCGTTATTCTTTCGCTGGCGCGCCATGAATCGCGTGTCATTCCGACGGACGATCTCGACGACCACCAGGGGGCGCGGCCAGCAGATGGACAGAGTGCTCTCCCACCTGACGCTCAACACGCGGCAGTTCCACGAACTCACGCTGCGCTCGCGCGTGATCCTCAGCCAGCTGCCGCTGTCGCTCACGGTCCTGCTGATCCTCGTCGGAGGGCTGCTCTTCCACCCGGACCTCTTCGCCAGCCGGTCCTTCATGATCGGGCTCTGGATGCAGGCCGCGCTGTTCGCGCTGTGCCTCCTCGTCCCGTGGGACCGGCTTCCGTACGTCAGCTTCCTCGTCATCCCGCTGCTCGACTTCATCCCCATCGGGTTCATGCGCTACGGGGCGGGCACCGTCATCACCGGCGTAGGCCTCCTCGCCGTGTTCCCCATCATCTGGCTCGCCGCCTCCGGGCTGTACCCGCGGGCGCTCCTCGCCGCAGGGTTCCTCGCCTCCCTGGCCATCGTCTGGGTGCCGGTCTTCGTCACGGACATCGAGGTCACCTCGCAGTCGCTGACGCAGTCCTTCCTCCTGCCCTTCATCATGCTCGCCATCGGCGTGACGATCCGCGTGATGACGTCGAGCATGATGGCGCAGCAGGCCGAGGTCGAGGAGAAGGACCGCGCCCTGCGGCTGCTGCTCGAGGAGAGCGCACGCCGCGAACGGCTGCTGGACACCGTGGTCAACAGCGTGGACATCGGTGTGACGGCCGTCGACGAGGCGGGCCGGACGGTCCTCGCGAACCGCAAGCTCGAGCAGTTCCGCGCGCTCGCCGGCGGGACCCGTGACACCGACGAGGCCGCCCTGCGCATCTTCCAGCAGGACGGCGAGACGGCCCTTCCGGTGACCCGGCGACCGACACGACGCGCCGCGGAGGGCCATGTGTTCTCCGACTACCTCCTGTGGTGGGGTGAGCGGCCCGGCCAGCGGGTGCTTTCCACCTCGTCCCGGCTGATGACCAACCAGGCCGGGGAGCGCGAGGGGTCCGTGGTGACGTTCAACGACGTCACGGAGCTCGTCACCGCCCTGAACGCGAAGGACGAGTTCGTGGCGACCGTCTCGCACGAACTGCGCACCCCCCTGACCGCGATCCGCGGATACCTCGAACTGCTGCTGGGGACGCCGGACCTCGACCCGGAGGTCGCCTCCGGCCTCGAGGTGGTGTCCAGGAACTCCGAACGGCTGCACAAGCTCGTGGTGGACCTGCTGTCCACCGCGGAGGGGGCGCCCGAGATCGAACCCGTGCCCACGGACTTCTCCGACCTCGTCGGGCTCCGTGTCGCCTCGGCCCGGCAGGGCAATACGAACCCGCTGGTGCGGTTCGAGGACCTCACCGACCCCGGGCTCGTCGCGCTGTGTGACGCCTCACGGATCGGCCAGGTCCTGGACAACCTGCTGTCCAACGCGATCAAGTACTCGCCGGCGGGCGGAAGCGTGACCATCCGCGCCCGCGAGGTCGGGGCCGAGGTGGAGTGCAGCGTGAGCGACCAGGGCAGCGGTATGAGCGCGGAGGAGCAGAAGGGCGTCTTCTCCAAGTTCTTCCGCACCGCGGGAGCCCGCAACGCGGCGATCCCCGGGGTGGGCCTCGGGCTCGCCATCTCCCAGGCGATCGTCCAGCGCCACGGCGGCAGCATCACGTGCCGGAGCGTCATGGGCGAAGGGTCCACGTTCGCGTTCCGCCTCCCGATCGCCCGCGCGGACCAGGTCCAGGAACTGCAAACGCAGGGACTCTGACGGGCCGGAAGGCTCCGTGTCAGGCAGGCCCGAGATCCACGGTCGCCGTGATGCCACCGCCGGGCGTCTCCGTGAGGCTGATCGACCCCCCGTGTGCCGCCGCGATCCGTGCGCACGTCGCCAGGCCGATCCCGCTCCCGGTAGGGTCGCCGTCCCGCTGCAGCCGCACGAGGGGTTCCAGGACCCGCTGCCGGTCCGCCGGATCGATGCCCTTGCCGTGGTCGATGACGCGCAGCACCTGCGTGTCCCCGACGCTCGCGATCACCTCCACGCGAGGGGGGCACCCGGGTGTCGAGTACTTGATCGCGTTGGCCACCAGGTTCTGCAGCAGCGCGGTGACCTGCGCCGGATCGACGGTCAGCTCGGCGTCCTGCACCGTCACCAGGGCGTCGCAGGCGCTGCTGAGCGGCAGGACGTCCTGCAGGACGGCGTTCATCATCGTGTTCAGGCGCACCGTCCGGCGGCTGATCGTCCCGCCGATGCGGGAGAACTCGAGGACCTCCTCCACGGTGGACAGCATGCGGCTGGCACTGCCCCGGATGATGCTGAAGTAGCGCGCCGCCGACCCGGCGGCCGCGACGTCGTCGTCCTGCTCGCTGAGCTCGGTGTAGCCGAGGATCGCCGTCAGCGGGTTCCTGAGATCGTGGCTCACCCGCGCGGCGAACCCCGCCAGGTCCTCGTTGCTGCGCCGCACCACTTCGAGCGCCTCGACGAGCTGACGCGTCTTGAACTGCAGTTCCAGGACCTCCACCACCTGCCGTGCCAGGATCTCGAGCCCTTCCCGCTGCTCGGCGTCGATCGCCCGCACGGTCGGCGAGAACACGCAGAGGGAGCCGAGGGCTGCGCCCTGCTCGGTCACGAGCGGGACCGACGCGTACGAGCGCACGTGGGCGATGCCGCCGTTGACGAAGGGGTTGTCGGCGAACCGCGGATCGAGGGAGGCATCCGCCAGGGCGGTGATCGCCCCGCTGGTGAAGACCTTGGAGCACATCGAGTCGTCGCGCGAACAGACTGCGGCCTCCACCCCGACGGCCGCGATCTGGTGCTGCTGGTCCGCGGTGATGATGTTGATGACGCCGAGGTCCATGCCGCTCACGCGGACCGCGAGCTTTACGAGGTTGAGCAGTTCCGGCGGTGTCGCGTAGTCGGGCTTCTCCACCGGCAGCCCCCCGGTCTGGCCGTAGGGGAGCCCGTAGTCCTGCAGGACGGCCTGGCGGGCGAGCTCCTCCAGGTCGAACTCGTCGGTAGAAAGCAGAGACACGAATACCCCCGTAGAACTGTGAGACCGGTGTGCGTGCGTCCACTATCCCACGCGGGCGGGTCGTGCCGGGGCAGGCGCGGACCTCGTCAGCCGAGCGCCCGGACGCGCAGGGCCAGGTACAGGTGCACGCGGTCCGCGGTGACCGCCGGGTCGTAGCCCGTGAGCGCCACGACCTGCTGGAGCCGGTAGCGGATGGTGTTGCGATGCAGGTCGAGGTCAGCGGCGACGGCGGCCACGGAGCCGTCGAGGTCGAGGTAGCGCTGCAGGGTGGTCAGCAGTCCCGCGCCGTGCGCGCTGTCGAAGGCCTCGAGTGGCCGGAGGGTCTCCGCGGCGAGGTCGGCGAGCGGCACGTCCGCGCTGGCCATGAGCAGGGACGTCAGGCTCAGGCGGTCCGCGATGTTGAGTGGCTGTCCCCGCTGGAGCGCCTCGCGTGCCTCGAAGTAACTCCACCGCAGGCCGCTCGGCTGGGCGTAGCTGCCGCCGACGCCGATGCGCGCCGTCAGCCCGGCCCCGTGCAGGTACCGGCCCAGCCCGGCGGGATCGGGCATGGCCCCGGCAGGGAGGACGAGCACGAGCCGTTCGTCGACGAGCCCCGTGGCGCCGCCGTTCCAGCCGTCCGGCAGCGGGAGCGTCCGCAGCGCGCGCCGCTGCCCGGAGGCGACGTCGACGATCAGCACGCTGTGCCGGAGCGTCGTGTCGATGCCGGAGCCGGCGAGCCGTGCCGCTGCCTCGGCGCCGCCGAGCGACCCGCGCACCACGTCCTCGAGCAACTGGCCCGACGCGGCGCGGGCACCGGTCCGGTTCCTGGCCTGATTGGTGAGCTCCACCGAGATCAGGCTCTGCGCGTAGTCGACGACGGCGGTCCGCCCGTAGGGCTCGGCGATGGCGAGGGTGCAGCGGTCCTTGAGGCCGGTGGCGACCGGCAGCCGATGCCATGTCACCGGATCCGGATCCCCTGCGTCGGCCCGGGGAGCGGCTGCGACGCCAGGACCGTCGGGACTGCGGGCGGCCCGGCCCAGGGCGCGGGCGATGCACGCGCCGTACTGGAACAGTGCGACGTCGGTGCCGAGCATCCGGGCGAGCTCACCGAGGAGCGCGGCGAGGCCTCCCGGGCCCAGCAGCGCGGAGGCCAGGACGGCGTGCCCCTCGAGGAGGTCCTCGAGTCCGGCGTAGTGATCGGCGGAGAGGGCGTCCGCCACCCTCTTGCCGATGGCGATGAAGGGGACCTCGTACGGGACGCGGAAGGCGGGGAGGCCCACGGCGTCCGCCTCGGCGAGCAGTGCCGCGGGGATCCTCCGGTGGGTGAGTCCGACGCCGAACCCGATGGCCAGGGCCCCGGCGTCGTGCGCCCGCCGGACGAAGGCCCGCTGGGCGGCGCCCGTCTTCAGCCGCACGCCCGTGGTGAGCACCACCTCTGCCCCGTTGAGGAACGGCCGCGGGTCCTCGAGCTCGGTCACGGCGACCCACTGGATGGGCTGGGCCGGCGGCTCCGAACGGCCCTCCAGGACCAGGCCCAGGGCGGGATCGGACAGCAGGTCGGCGAGCGTGATGGCCATGGATCCAGCTTAGGTTGCACTGTGCCCTTGCACGCTCGCAAGGGGCAGACGCTGTGCAGATAGCTCTGGCACGCCCCGCGGCGTCCCGGTACCGTCATGTCGATACCCCGTGGCCGGCGGCACCCGCACGCGCCGCGGACTCCATCCTCGTGAAAGGCACTGCAGCGTGGCTGAGACCCTTCAGAACTACATCGACGGAGCGTTCGTGACGCCCGCCGGGACCGAGCTCCTGGACATCGTCAATCCGACCAACGGCGAGGTGGTCGCGCAGTCGCCCGTCTCCACCGCGGCGGACGTGGATGACGCCATGCGCGCCGCAGCGCGTGCCTTCACCACCTGGAAGCGGACCACGCCGAGCCGGCGACAGCTCATGCTGCTGAAGCTCGCTGACGCCGTCGAGGCCGCCAGCGACGAACTCGTCGAGGCGCAGCACCGCAACACGGGACAGGTGCGCGCGATGATCGCCGCCGAGGAGGTTGCCGTCGGCGCCGACCAGCTGCGGTTCTTCGCCGGAGCCGCGCGGCTCATGGAGGGCAAGTCCGCGGGCGAGTACATGGAGGGCCACACCTCCTACGTGCGCCGCGAACCCATCGGCGTCGTCGCCCAGGTGGCGCCGTGGAACTACCCCTTCCTCATGGCCATCTGGAAGATCGGCCCCGCGCTCGCCGCGGGCAACACGGTGGTGCTGAAGCCGAGCGACACCACGCCGGAATCGACCCTCGTCCTCGCGCGCCTCACGCAGGGCATCCTGCCCGACGGCGTCCTGAACGTCGTGCTCGGCACCGGTGAGACCGGCGCCGCCATGACCGAGCACCCTGTGCCCGGGCTGGTCTCCATCACCGGGTCCGTGCGGGCGGGCATCGCCGTCGCGACCAGCGCCGCGAAGGGCCTCAAGCGCGCCCACCTCGAACTCGGCGGCAAGGCTCCCGCCGTCGTCTTCGCGGACGCGGACCTCACGAAGAGCGCCGAGGCGATCGCCGAGTTCGCGTTCTTCAACGCCGGCCAGGACTGCACCGCCATCACCCGCGTCCTCGTGCAGGAGCAGGCGCACGACGAGTTCGTCGCCGCGATGGTCGCGCACACGGCCACCCTGAGGACCGGCAGCGCGGAGGACTCCGAGAACTACTTCGGGCCCCTGAACAACATCAACCACTTCAACGCCGTCAACGCCGTCATCGACGCGCTGCCCGCCCACTGCAGCATCGCGACGGGCGGCAGGCGTGCCGGGGACAAGGGCTACTTCTTCGAGCCGACGATCGTCACCGGCGCCCGGCAGGACGATGCCGTGGTGCAGCAGGAGACGTTCGGGCCCGTCGTGACGGTGCAGTCGTTCGCCACCGAGGAGGAGGCCGTCGAGCTCGCCAACGGTGTGGACTACGCGCTGGCCTCCAGTGTCTGGACCTCGAACCACGGCACCGCGATGCGTGTGTCCCGCGACCTCGACTTCGGTGCGGTCTGGATCAACACGCACATCATGCTGACCGCCGAGATGCCCCACGGCGGCTTCAAGCACTCCGGCTACGGCAAGGACCTCTCCATGTACGGCGTGGAGGATTACACCCGCATCAAGCACGTCATGAGCGTGCTGGACGTCTGACAGCCCCCTTCTGGATAGGAACCCCTGATGACCACCATCGCAACCACCCCCGGTGCCGTCGCGCCGACCTTCCGGCTCGAGCAGAAGCGCCGCATCACCGGCGACTTCCCCGGCCCGAAGTCCACCGAGCTGGCCGCGCGCCGCTCCGCCGTCGTCGCCAAGGGCGTCGCCTCGGGCGTGCCCGTGTACGCCGCGGACGCCGACGGCGGGATCATCCGGGACGTCGACGGGAACTCCTTCATCGACCTCGGCGCCGGCATCGCCGTGACGAGCGTCGGCGCCTCGGACCCCGCCGTGGTCGCTGCGGTCCAGGAGCAGGTGCAGCACTTCACGCACACCTGCTTCATGGTCACGCCCTACGAGGGTTACATCGCCGTCGCGGAGCAGCTCGCCGAGCTGACGCCGGGCGATTTCGAGAAGCGGACGGTCCTGTTCAACTCGGGCGCCGAGGCGGTCGAGAACGCGGTCAAGGTGGCGCGGCTGGCCACGGGCCGGGATGCCGTCGTCGCGTTCGACCACGCCTACCACGGCCGCACCAACCTGACAATGGCGCTGACCGCCAAGTCGATGCCGTACAAGGCGAACTTCGGTCCCTTCGCGCCCGAGATCTACCGCGTCCCGATGAGCTACCCGTTCCGCGAGGAGAACCCGTCCATCACGGGCCCCGAGGCGGCGCAGCGCGCCATCACCATGATCGAGAAGCAGATCGGCGCCCAGTCCGTCGCCGCGATCATCATCGAACCCGTCCAGGGTGAGGGTGGCTTCATCGTGCCCGCCGAGGGCTTCCTCCCGGCGCTCGCGGAATGGGCCGAGGCCAACGGCGTCGTGTTCATCGCCGACGAGGTGCAGTCCGGGTTCTGCCGCACCGGCGAGTGGTTCGCCGTGAACCACGAGGGCGTCGTGCCCGACATCATCACCATGGCCAAGGGCATCGCCGGTGGCATGCCGCTCTCGGCCATCACGGGGCGCGCGGACCTGCTCGACGCGGTGCACGCCGGCGGGCTCGGCGGCACCTACGGCGGCAACCCCGTGGCCTGTGCAGCCGCGCTGGCTGCGATCGGCACCATGAAGGAGCACGACCTCGCCGGCCGCGCCCGCAGCATCGAGGCCCGGGTCTCCGAGCGCATCGCCGCCCTGCAGACCGAGCTGGGCGAGCGGAGCATCGTGGGCGAGCTCCGCGGCCGCGGCGCCATGCTGGCCATCGAGTTCGTGGAGCCCGGAGGCAGGACCCCCAACGCCGAGGCCACGAAGGCGATCGCCGCCCGGTGCCTTCGCGAGGGCGTCATCATCCTCACGTGCGGCACCTACGGCAACGTGGTCCGCCTGCTGCCGCCGCTCGTGATCACCGACGAGCTGCTCGAGGACGGCCTCGACGTCCTCGAGGCCGCGATCCGCGCGGTCAGCGCCGGCTGATCTCCGCTCCGGACGAGAGGGCCCTGCAGCAGTGCTGCAGGGCCCTCTCCACGTTCCGGGGAGGTCAGTCGACCGGGATGAGTGCCTGGAAGTGGGGGTTCTCGGTCAGGAAGGCCTGCGCGTGGGCGCAGTACGGGACGGGCGCGAGGCGGCGTCGGTGGGCATTCAGGAGCGCCTTGCGGACCAGGACCGGCTCCAGGCCCTGCCGGTGGTGGGCGGACCCGACGACGGTCTGCAGCAGGCGCAGCCGGCCCGCCCGCAGGTCGTACTTCACATAGCCGACCAGGACGCCGTCGTGGAACAGCTCGAAGCGCGAGGCCGCAGGATTGTCGCGGAACTTCTCGCGGAGCTGCTCCGCCTCCGCGCGTTCTGCGGCGCGGGACTCTCGATCCGTGATGGCCGCGACGACCGCCGCGTAGTCGTCCAGCACGCCGTAGGCCGGGAAGTCGGCATCCAGTGCCCGGTAGAGCTCGTTGCACAGGATGCGCAGCTGGCGGGTGGAGACCGACGAGAGGTCGCGGGGGGCCTCGGGAGTCCCGGCATCGGGTGCTTCCCGGGCCGCCGGATCGGGGAAATCGAGGACATCGGCCCAGGTGCCGGGCGCAGGACGGTCCGCAGGACCGGACGTCGGGGGGAGGGGGTCAACGGACATGGCATACCTCGAATGGATCGGGGAGTGGCGGGGCCGATGCTTGACCTGACACAGACCGTAACAGCCACGTCGGGATCCGTAAAGCCAGGCGCGCCGGCGATCAGTGCTCCGAGGAACGAGCAGGTATCTCCGCCACGCCCTCGGGCCGCACCCGGGGCTCCGGGGTCAGGAGGAGCGGGCGGCGAGCTGCTGGCGGAGGCCTGCGATCATGCCGTCGAGCCCGGCCCGGAAGGCGGCGTCCGCGGCCCGTTCGGCCCCTGCCGACTCCGAGGCGCTGCGCACGGCGGACGTGAAGACCGGGAACTCGTCAGCGAGCGTGCCGGAGTCGAAGATGTCGCCGGGTGCGGCGACGTCGAGCGCGGAACCGTAGATGAAGGACTCGAGGGCCACGATCGCGGGCACGATCCGGTCCTCGGGCCAGCCCGCCGCGGCGAAGCCGCGGGCCACCTCCTCGTACATGCGCAGCGTCTCCGCGGCGTCGGTCACCGGCATGACGGCGATCACCGGGACCAGGGGGGCGTGCCGTGCGAAGACCTCGCGGTAGGACCACGCCCACTGCCGCACGGCCTCGTCCCACGGCTCCACGGCGAACGCGCTGAAGTCCACCATCGTCATGACGTGGTCCTGGACCCAGCGGAGCACCTCCTGCTTCGACGCGGCGTGGTTGTAGAGCGCGGAGGGTGCCACCCGGAGCCGGCGGGCGAGGGCGGACATCGTCAGCCCCTCGTAGCCCTCGGCCGCGATGAGGTCGAGCGCCGCCGCCGTGATGCGGTCCCTGGACAGGACGCTGCGGGGCGGGCGCCCGGCGCGCCGGGGGGTCGGTAGTGCTGAGGTCATCGAGCCTGTTCTCCCTGTTGCGATGGCGTTAACTCTACGGGCGGGCCCTTCCCTCCCCGAAGCCCGGTGGCTATAGTGGGTCGCAATAATGAATACCATTCATTTTGTGGCCTGCGTCATGCAGCACTAGGAGGATCACGTGAACACCATCGAACGCGACGTCGTCATCATCGGAGCAGGACCCTCGGGCCTCACGGCCGCACGCGAGCTGAAGAAGGCCGGCCACTCGGTCGCCGTGCTCGAGGCGCGGGACCGCGTGGGCGGTCGCACCCACACGGACATCATCGACGGCGCCGTCTTCGAGGTCGGGGGGCAGTGGGTGTCGCCGGACCAGACCGCGCTCATCGGCCTCCTCGACGAGCTGGGCCTGACGACGTTCTCCCGGTACCGGGAGGGTGACTCCGTCTACATCGGGCCGGACGGCGAGCCGATCCGCTACAGCGGGGAGATGTTCCCCGTCAGCGACTACACGCGCGAGGAGATGGAACGCCTCATCGTGATCCTCGACCGGCTCGTCGACGAGGCCGGCCCCGAGGCACCCTGGAACCACCCGGACGCCCGGGCCCTCGACACCATCTCCTTCCACCACTGGCTCCGCCAGCAGTCCGACGACGAGGAGGCCTGCGACAACATCGGCCTGTTCATCGCGGGCGGCATGCTGACCAAGCCGGCGCACTCGTTCTCGACCCTGCAGGCGATCCTCATGGCGGCGACGGCCGGGTCCTTCTCGAACCTCGTGGACGAGGACTTCATCCTCGACAAGCGCGTGATCGGCGGGATGCAGTCCGTCTCGGAGCGCATGGCGGCCGAGCTGGGGGAGGACGTCATCCTCTCGAGCCCCGTGCGCACGCTCCGCTGGAGCGGCATGGAAGGCCCCGACACCACCGAGGGTGTCACGGTGGTCTCGGACACCACGACGGTGCGGGCGCGGTACGCCGTCGTCGCCGTCCCGCCGAACCTGTATTCGCGCATCAGCTACGACCCACCGCTGCCGCGCCGCCAGCACCAGATGCACCAGCACCAGTCGCTCGGCCTGGTGATCAAGGTCCACGCCGTCTACGCCACGCCGTTCTGGCGCGAGGACGGGCTCTCGGGGACGGGCTTCAGTGCGGGGTCGATCGTCCAGGAGGTCTACGACAACACGAACTTCGAGGACCCCCGCGGCACCCTCGTGGGCTTCGTCTCCGACGAGAAGGCCGACGCCATGTTCGAGCTGCCCCCGCACGAGCGCCGCGAGCGCATCCTCTCCGCGATCGCGAACTTCCTCGGCCCGAAGGCGCTCGAGCCGGAGGTGTACTACGAGTCGGACTGGGCGGCGGAGGAGTGGACCCGCGGCGCGTACGCCTCGAGCTACGACCTCGGCGGACTGCACCGGTACGGCCGCGACCAGCGCACGCCCGTGGGCCCCATCCACTGGTCCTGCTCCGACATCGCGGCCGAGGGCTACCAGCACGTCGACGGCGCCATCCGGATGGGCCGGCGCACCGCGGTCGAGCTCCACCGTGCGCTGTCCACCGGTGTGCAGGCCGCCGCGACCGGTCGGGGGGCCTGATCATGCGTTACGTGGTGGGATACACCGCCGACGAGCGCGGGCACGACGCCGTCTGCCTCGCCGTCGCCCTCGCCCGCCGCCAGGACGCCCGCCTCGACCTCGTCCTCGTCACCCCCGAGCATTCCCCCTATTCGGGGATCTACCTGCCGGGCAAACCCTTCGAGAGCCTCCTGACGGACCAGCTGCAGGAGTGGATGGAGCAGGGCCTCGCGCTCGTGCCGGACGACGTCCCCGCGCGCGGCGTGATCGTGCGTGCGGAATCCAACGCCGAGGGCCTCATCCGGGCCGCCGAGGACAGCGAGGCGTCCCTGATCGTGATCGGGGCCAGCTCCCGCGGCCTCACCACCCTGTTCAGCATCGGCAACGTGGCCCGGAGCCTCCTCCACGCCTCACCCGTCCCGGTGGCACTGGCGCCCAGGTCCTATCGCCGTACCGATCCCGTCACCCGCATGACCTGCGCGGTCGGCAACCGGGCGGGAGCTGACGACGTCGTCTCCGTGGCCGTGGCCTCGGCGCAGCGCCGGGGCCTCCCGCTGCGCCTCGTGTCCCTCGTTACGCTCGACGCCGGGCAGTCGGATTCGGAGGGTGTGGAGGACGAGGCGAACCGCCGGCTCGCGGAGGCCGCTTCCGCTCTCGCCGCCGGCGGACGGGTGAGCGTCGAGACGGCGCATGGCTCCTCCATCGAGAAGGCCATCGAGGCCCTGGCCTGGGACGAGGGTGAGGTGCTGCTGGTCGGCTCCAGCCGCCTCGCGCAGCACATGCGCATCTTCCTCGGCTCCACGGCGAACAAGATCCTGCGTACGCTGACCATCCCCATGATCGTCGTCCCGCGTACGTACGCCACGCCCGGCACCACCACCGGCCCGGGCACCCTGACCCACGAGGCGGACGCATGAGTATCGAGGAGACAACACAGAAGGAGTCAGGGCTCAGCAAGAAGGGCCTTGATGCCGGAACCGTCGGACTGCTGGGCGCCGTCGTCATCGGGGTGTCCTGCGTGGCCCCCGCGTACACGCTCACCGCGGCCCTCGGTCCCACGGTCGCCGAGGTGGGGGTGAACCTCCCGGCCATCTTCCTGGTGGGCTTCATCCCCATGCTGCTCGTGGCGTTCGGCTACCGGGAACTCAACAGCGCCATGCCCGACTCCGGCACCACCTTCACCTGGGCCACCCGCGCGTTCGGGCCCTGGATCGGCTGGATGGGCGGGTGGGGGCTCATCGCCGCCACCGTGATCGTGCTCTCCAACCTCGCCGCCGTCGCCGTCGACTTCTTCTACCTGCTGCTCGGGCAGGTGTTCGACAACCCGGACCTCGCCGACCTCACGCTCAACCTGCCGGTGAACATCGCCACGACGCTCGTCTTCGTCGCGCTCGCCTGCTACGTCTCCTACCGGGGCATGGAGACCACCAAGGCGGTCCAGTACGTGCTGGTCACCTTCCAGGTCGTCGTCCTCGCCTGGTTCGCGATCGCCGCGTTCGTCCACGTGGCCAACGGGACGGCCTTCGACGCGACACCGATCAGTGCCGAGTGGTTCAACCCGTTCGCCGTCGGCTCCTTCTCCGCCTTCGCCGCGGGTGTCTCGCTGTCCATCTTCATCTACTGGGGGTGGGACGTGACCCTCACGATGAACGAGGAGACCCGGAACCCGGAGAAGACCCCGGGCCGCGCGGGCGCCCTGACGGTCGTCGTCATCGTGGTGATCTACCTGACGGTCGCCCTCGCGACCCTCTCCTTCGCGGGCGTGGGCGAGGGTGAACTCGGCACCGGCAACCCGGACAACCAGGAGAGCATCTTCGCGGCGCTCGCCGGTCCCGTGATGGGCCCGTTCGCCATCCTGATGTCGATCGCGGTCCTCAGCTCCTCGGCCGCGTCACTCCAGTCCACGTTCGTCTCCCCGGCGCGCACCCTGCTCGCCATGGGCCACTACAAGGCCCTGCCGAAGGGGTACGGCCGCATCAGCCCGCAGTACAAGTCGCCCAGCTACGCCACGATCGCCGCCGCCGTCGCGGCCGCCGCCTTCTACGTGTTCACGCGGCTGGTGTCCGAGAACGCGCTCTGGGACACCATCACGGCCCTCGGCATGATGATCTGCTTCTACTACGGCATCACCGCGCTCGCGTGTGTGTGGTACTTCCGTGCCCAGGCCTTCAGCAGCGCCAGGAACGTGCTGTTCCGCTTCCTCGCGCCGCTGCTCGGCGGTGTCATCCTGCTCGTCATGTTCTTCAAGACCGCCACGGACTCGATGGACCCGGCCTACGGTTCCGGCTCCGAACTGTTCGGCATCGGCATGGTGTTCATCCTCGGGGTCGGCGTGATCCTGCTCGGCGTCGTCCTCATGCTCGTCTGGTGGCGCATCAACCCCGCGTTCTTCCGCCAGGAGGTGATCACCAAGGGGTCGGCTCCGAGCCGATAGCGGGACGGACGGTGGCGCTGCTGCGTTAGAGTGAACCGACTCCGCGGTGCTCCCGAAGGCCGCACTGCCTTCGCACCGAACGAGGAAGAGGACCGCCGTGCGCTACGTCGTTGGCTACACCGGGAATGACCGCGGGCAGGACGCCCTCGAGCTGGCCACGTCGCTCGCCCTCACGCAGTCGGCGGCCATCGACCTCGTCACCGTCCTCGACTGGCCCCAGGACGGCAGCGTGGCGCCCGGCCGCCAGCGCGCACAGGACGCGCTCGACCGCGCGGCCGCCGGCGTCCCCGAGGGCGTCGAGGTCGCCACGCACGTGCGGCTCGCCGACTCGTTCGCCCAGGGGCTCCTCGAGGTGGCGGCCGACGTCGACGCCGGCCTGATCGTGGTCGGTGCGTCCAGCAACGGCCTCCTGCGGCGCTTCACCGTCGGCAGCGTCGCGAACGCCGTGCTCCACAGCTCCAGCGTCCCCGTGGCCCTCGCCCCGCGCGGCTACCGGCACCGGTCCGCCTTCACCCGGATGACGAGCGCGGTCGGCACCCGTGCCGGGGCGGACGGCGTGCTCGACGTCGCCGTCGAATCCGCGGCACGCCGCGGCCTCCCGCTGCGGCTGATCTCCCTCGTCGCCCTGGACGTCTACGAGGCGTCCGACTCCGGCGAGGCCATCAACCAGGCCCACCGGCACGCCCACTCGGTGCTGGCCCGCGCCGTCGAGCAGCTGCCCGACGGCCACGAGGCCTCCATCGCCGTCGCCCACGGCCGGACGATCGAGCAGGCCATCGACGAGATCGAGTGGGATCCCGGGGAGCTCGTGATCGTCGGGTCGAGCCGGCTCGCCCAGCGCCGCCAGATCTTCCTCGGCACCACCGCCAACCAGATGCTCCGTGCCCTCCCGGTGCCCATGGTCGTGGTCCCCCGGGACTGGGTGCGCGCGCCGCGCTGATCCTCACTGCCGCCCCGGCTCGCGCCGTCATGCCGCGTAATGCTGGGGATTCCGGGTCGGAACGGGCTCCCTCCGGCCTACGATGCGGCGATGGAAGCACTCCAGGACAGCGCGGGCGGGGGTCCGCCCCCTGCCGATCCCGGCGAAGGCGAACGCCATGCCGCGCTCGACGTCGTCGAGGACACCGCCGCCTCGATGTGCCGTAGCGAACAGCGGGTGTGCTGGGCGCTCGCCCGCGGCATCGACCCGGCGATGGAACCCGCGGCCTACAGCCTGCTGTGCGCGGTGCGCCTGGCCGGCTCCTGTCGGGTGACCGACCTCGCGGCGACCCTCGGCATGAGCGCCTCGGCCGTGAGCGGGCACGTCGCAGCCCTGCGGCGCCTCGGACTCGTGGAGCGCGGTGCGCCCCTCGATGACGAGCGGTCCCACCCGGTCCGACTGACGCCCGAGGGACTCCGGCGCATCGACGAGGCGCGTGCCGACCGTCGCCGGCACTTCCGCCGGCAGCTCGAGGGCTGGAGCCGCACCGACGTCGTCGACCTGGTGGGTCTCCTGACGCGCTTCAACGCGGCCTATCTCGGGGGAGCGGACGGGCCCTTCACCTGAGGCGCCGGACGCCCCGGGCCGGCAGGCTCAGTATCGGATGGTCCCCACGAGTGCGATGATGCGGTCGATCGTCGCCGGGTCGGTCTCCGCGGGCATCGCCCCCGTGCCGGTGAGGGACGCGTTGAAGTAGATGCCGTCGCCCAGCAGCATCACCAGGTGCACCATGTCCTCGTGCCCCATCGCGTCCATCAGCACCTCGAACCACCGCGTCCGGCACTGCGCCAGCAGTTCGTTCGCCTCGGGGTGGGAGCCCTGCGCCAGCCGTGTCACCGCCACGTTGCACCGCTCCAGCGGACTGCGGACGTCGAGCGAGCTCGTGACGTAGTAGGTGGCCGCCGTCGCCGGGTCCGCGCGCATGATCGCCACGTCCTCGTCCACGAGGAGGCGGAGGCGGTCGAACAGCGCGGCTACCAGTTCGTCCTTGGACCTGAAGTGGTAGGTGAGGCCACCCTTGGACACCCCTGCCCTCAGGGCGATCGCATCGAGGGTCGCGGCCCGTTCCCCGTCCGTGAGGAGGATGTCCTCGTAGGCGTCGATCAGGCGCTGGGCGGTGGTCGGAGGCGTGGCCATGATGGGCAGTCTAGAACTCTTTTCAAAAAACCGACTGGTCGGTATAGTGACGCGTGCCACACGGTGTGGCGGCAGTGGTCCCTTCCAGAGTCGAGGCACCCCATGAATTCGATCCCGTCCGAGACGAGGGCTTCCGGCGGCGGAGCGGCGGAGCCCGGCAAGGGTCTGGCGGCCGGCACGCTGGGGCTCTGGGCCTCCGTGGTGATCGGGCTGGCCTCGACGGCGCCCGTCTACTCCCTCGTGGCGACCCTCGGCTTCGTGGTCCTCGCCGTCGGGGCCCAGACGCCGATCGCGTTCATCCTCGCGTTCATCCCGATGCTGTTCATCGCCTTCGCCTACCGGGAGCTGAACCAGGCCATCCCCGACTGCGGAACGTCCTTCACCTGGGCCACCAAGGCGTTCGGTCCCTGGGTGGGCTGGATGGCCGGGTGGGGGGTCGCCGTCGCCGGGATCGTCGTCCTGGCCAATCTCGCGCAGATCAGCGGCCTCTATCTCTGGCTGCTCGTGGGAGACGGGTCCCTCGCCGGGAATCCACTGCTGGTCACGATCACGGGCGTCGCGTTCATCGCCCTCATGACGTTCGTGAGCTACCGCGGGGTGGAGATCGGCGCCAAGCTGCAGAACGTCCTGCTCGGCATCCAGTACCTGGCGCTGGCCCTCTTCGTGATCGCCGCTCTCGTCTCCGTGGCACGCGGGACCGCGGAGAATGCCACGCCCGTGTCCCTCGAGTGGTTCAACCCCTTCGCCTTCGGGAGCGTGGAAGGCTTCACCGAGTCCATCCTCCTGGCCCTGTTCATCTACTGGGGCTGGGACGCGTGCCTGGCCCTCAACGAGGAGACCAAGGACCCGCGCCGCATCCCGGGCCTCGCGGCCCTCATCTCGACGGTCCTGCTGCTCATCACCTACGTGGGCATCAGCGTCGCGGCGATGATGTACGCCGGCGTGGGGGACGAGGGGATCGGCCTCGGGAACGAGGCCAACTCCGAGGACGTGTTCCTGGCGCTGAAGGACGCGGTGCTGGGACCGTGGGCATGGCTGCTCGTCGTCGCCGTCCTCGTGTCCGCGGTCTCCTCCACCCAGACGACCATCCTCCCCACGGCCCGCGGAACGCTCTCCATGGCCGTCTACCGTGCGCTGCCGGCCCGTTTCAGCGTGGTGCACCCCCGCTTCAGGACCCCCTCGTTCTCCACCCTGGTGATGGGGATCTCCGCGATCGCCTACTACGTGGTCATGACCATCATCAGCGAGAACATCCTGGCCGACTCCATCCTCTCGCTCGGCCTGGCCATCGCCTTCTACTACGCGATCACCGGCTACGCCTGCGTCTGGTATTTCCGGCGCGAGCTGTTCACCTCGCGCCATAACGTGATCTTCCGGTTCCTCCTGCCGCTGCTCGGTGCGCTCATGCTCACGGCGGCGTTCATCAGGTCCGCCGTGGACATGGCCGACGTCGACTACGGCTACAGCGTGCTGCTGGGCATCGGTGGGACCTTCGTGACCGGCGTCGGCTCGCTGGCGCTGGGGCTCGTCCTGATGGTGCTCTGGCGGACCCGCTCCGGCTCGCTTCCCTTCTTCCGCGGGGAGAGCCTCAACGAGGACACCCCGGTCCTGGTGCCGGATTCCCCGGACATCCCCACGCGTTCCACCGATGGAGGTCCTTCCTGATGCGCTTACTCATCGTCGGAGCCGGCGGCGTCGGCTCTGCCGCCGCCCGGATCGCGGTCCGCCGGTCGTTCTTCGAACTGCTGGTGGTCGCCGACTACGACCCCGCCCGTCCGCAGCGCCTCGTCGAGGAGCTGGGCGACCCCCGGCTGCTCGCGGCGCGGATCGACGCCTCGTCCGCGGAGGCCGTGGCCGCCGTCGTCCGCGCACACCGGATCACCCACGTGCTGAACGCCGTGGACCCGCGGTTCGTGATGCCGGTGTTCAACGGCTGCTTCGACGCCGGCGCCACCTACCTCGACATGGCGATGAGCCTTTCATCGCCGCACCCCGACCACCCGTACGAGAAGACGGGGGTGATGCTCGGCGACGAGCAGTTCGAGGCCGCCGGTCGCTGGTCGGATGCAGGGCGGCTCGCGCTGGTGGGCATCGGGGTGGAGCCCGGACTGTCGGACGTCTTCGCCCGGTACGCGGAGGACGAGCTGTTCTCCTCCATCGACGAACTCGGGGTCCGCGACGGTGCCGACCTGACCGTGGAGGGATACGACTTCGCGCCGTCGTTCTCCATCTGGACCACCATCGAGGAGTGCCTGAACCCGCCGGTGATCTTCGAGCGGGACCGCGGCTGGTACACGACCGCACCGTTCAGCGAGCCGGAGGTGTTCCACTTCCCGGAGGGGATCGGCCCCGTGGAGTGCGTGAACGTGGAGCACGAGGAGGTGATCCTGATGCCGCGATGGACCGGGGCCCGGAAGGTGACCTTCAAGTACGGGCTCGGCGAGGAGTTCATCGGGGTCCTGCGGACCCTGCACAAACTGGGCCTCGACTCCACCGAACCGGTGTCCGTGAAGGGCGTTGCCGTGGCCCCCCGGGACGTCGTGGCCGCCGCGCTCCCGGACCCTGCCACCCTGGGCGACCGGATGAAGGGCAAGACCTGCGCCGGGCTCCTCGTCACGGGCCTCGGCAAGGACGGGGAGCCCCGCTCGGTCTACCTGTACCACGTGGTGGACAACGAGTGGTCGATGGCGCAGTACAACTCCCAGGCCGTGGTGTGGCAGACGGCCGTCAACCCGGTGATCGCCCTCGAACTGCTGGCCGCGGGTACCTGGCGGGGCTCAGGGGTCCTCGGACCCGAGGCCTTCGACGCGCGGCCCTTCCTGGACCTGCTCGCCGCGGACGCCCCGGTGGGCTACGGGTCCCCCTGGGGGATGGAGGAGCGCTGACCTCCGGGGGAGGGCCGGCGTCGGGCCTCAGGCGGCGGTCGCGGCGGGTTCCTGCACCCGTGAGGGCTTCGGCTGGCGGCGCACGGTGCGGAGCATGTCCACGGTGAGGAGGATGAGCCCCACCCATACGAGGCTGAAGCCGATCCATCGCTCGAACGGCATCTCCTCGTGGAGGACGAGGAGCGCGAGCAGGAACTGGAGCACGGGCGCGAGGTACTGGAGCAGCCCGATGGTGGTGAGGGGCAGACGGCGCGCCGCCGCGCCGAAGAAGATGAGGGGGACCGCGGTGATGACGCCCGAGGCCGCCATGATCCAGAAGTGCCCCGCGCCCTCGGTGGTCAGGGTGGCCGTGCCCGTGGACCCGAGCCACAGCATGACGGCGAGGGCGATGGGCGCCAGGACCACGGTCTCGATGCTGAGGCTCGAGATCGCGTCCACGCGGGACCCCACCTTCTTCTTCGCGAATCCGTAGAGCCCGAAGGAGAAGGCGAGGGTCAGGGCGATCCACGGTACCGCGCCGTACCCGATCGCCAGCACGATCACGGCGAGGATGCCCATGCCGATCGCCGTCCACTGCAGCGGGCGCAGCTTCTCGCGGAGCACCACGACGCCCAGCAGGACGGAGACGATGGGATTGATGAAGTATCCGAGGGAGGCCTCGATCGCCTGGCCGCTGGTGACCCCGTAGGTGTAGACCAGCCAGTTGACCGCGATCAGCAGTGCGGCGATGGTCAGGGTCCCCACGATCCGCGGCGTGCGCAGGGCCGTCAGGACGGGCCGCCAGGAGCGCAGCGCCGTGAGGAGCAGGGCGCAGAAGAGCAGTGACCAGAGCACGCGGTTGGCCACGATCTCGACGGGGCCGGCAGGCGCCAGGACGAGGAAGTACAGCGGGAGCAGCCCCCACAGCCCGTATGCGCCGATGCCGAAGAGGACGCCCGTGGAGTTCTCGCTCCGTGCCGGCCTCGGTGTCTTCCCGCCTGTTGCAATCACGACGGCGTGAACGGGGCCCGGAAGGCCTTTATTCCCCCGCCGGTCCGATCCCGTACGCGCCCGGCGACGAATACCGGGGGAGATGCGCGCCACTGTTTTCGTCGGCGTCGCCCTGCGCCATTTAGAATAGGGAACTGTGCGCTTATTTGCACCGCGGTAACCATCGGGAGCATTCCACCGGGAAGAAGGCTAATCAGTGTCTACCTCAGCTGCGGCACGACCGCTGCGGGTCGCGATCATCGGCGCCGGTCCGGCGGGTGTCTACGCTGCCGACATCCTGACGAAGTCGAACGAGGTCCAGGGGGGCGACTTCGCCGTCAGCATCGATCTCTTCGACCAGTACCCGGCACCCTACGGCCTGATCCGTTACGGGGTCGCCCCGGACCACCCGCGCATCAAGGGCATCGTCAACGCTCTCCACAAGGTGCTGGACCGCGGCGACATCCGTTTCCTCGGGAACGTGAACTACGGACGCGACCTCACCCTCTCGGACTTCCGGCGCTTCTACGACGCCGTCATCTTCGCGACCGGCGCCATCAGGGATGCGGACCTGGACATCCCGGGCATCGGGCTCGAGGGCTCCTTCGGGGGAGCCGACTTCGTGTCCTGGTACGACGGGCACCCCGACGTGAGCCGTGACTGGCCGCTCGAGGCCCGCGAGATCGCCGTGATCGGCAACGGGAACGTGGCGCTCGACGTCGCCCGCATCCTGTCCAAGCACGCCGACGACCTCCTCTCCACCGAGATCCCGGACAACGTCTACCAGGGGCTCAAGGCCTCGCCCGTGACCGACGTCCACGTCTTCGGCCGTCGCGGACCCGCTCAGGTGAAGTTCACGCCCCTGGAACTGCGGGAACTCTCGCACTCGCGCGACGTCGACATCGTCCTCTACCCCGAGGACTTCGACTTCGACGCCGGCTCGGAGGCGCAGATCGCCTCGAACAACCAGACCAAGACCATGGTGAAGACGCTCACCAACTGGCTGGTCGAGGACGAACCGACGGGTGCGTCTCGGCGCCTCCACCTGCACTTCCTCCATTCGCCGGTCGAGGTCCACGATTCCCCCGAGACCCCGGGCAGGGTCGCGGGGATGCGGTTCGAGCGCACGGAGCTGACCGGGGACGGCAGTGTCCGCGGGACCGGCGAGATCATCGACTACCCGGTCCAGGCCGTCTACCGGGCCATCGGCTACTTCGGGTCGGAGCTGCCCGAGGTGGGCTTCGACGCGAAGCGAGGCGTCATCCCCAACGAGGGAGGGCGCGTCATCGACGAGGACGGCAGGCCCGTGCCCGGCGTCTACGCCACCGGCTGGATCAAGCGCGGACCGGTGGGGCTGATCGGCCACACCAAGGGTGACGCGCTCGAGACCATCGGGTACCTCCTCGAGGACCGGCTGAACCTCCCGCCGGCCGAGGACGGGTCGGAGGACGCCATCATCGCGCTCCTCGAGGAGCGCGGCGTCCGCTACACCACCTGGGAGGGATGGCTGAAGCTGGACGCCCACGAGATGAAGCTGGGAGCCAACTTCGTCAACACGTCGGGCAACGCCGAGCTCGTCAGGGAGCGCGTGAAACTCGTGCCCCGCGAGGACATGGTGACCATTTCCCGCGGTGAGTAGTCCGGCTACACTGTGACCTGTCCCACGCCATCCACGGGACAGGTCACGAAGCGGAGTGCCGATGTCGCCGTCCCGTTCACTAGCCGAAGCCGAGCTCTCCTCCGACGCGCTGCAGCGAAGAGCCTATGCAGCGCACGAGGCACTGGGGCGGGGCGCCGGAGTCGACGGTGACCTCCGCGGCGTCGTCCGGGAATCGTGGCGGAGGTCGCTCGGTTTCCTCCGTGATCCCGCCGCCGCCGAGGCCCGCCTCTTCTGCTCCGAGGAGGAGCTCGAGACCTACCGTCAGGGCCACCCCCTGGCCGCCGTCATGCCCGTGATCGACCGCCTGCTCGTCCAGCCGAGCCTGGAAGCGGGGATGCTCGTGGCGGTCGGCGACGAGAACGGGCGCCTCCTCTGGGTCGACGGCGATCGCGAACTGCGGCGCCGGGCGGAGGGCATGCTCTTCGTCCCCGGAGCGGACTGGTCCGAATCGACCGTCGGCACGAGTGCACCCGGCACGGCGCTCGCCGTCGACCGCAGCGTGCAGATCGCCGGGGCAGAACACTTCAGTCACAAGGCCCATCCCTGGAGCTGCACGGCGGTACCCGTGCACGACCCCGACTCCAGGACGGTGCTCGGCGTCGTCGACATCACGGGCACCCACGATGCCGTCGCCACCCACACGCTGGCTCTGGTCGAAGCCGCGGTCGCGGCCGCGGAGGCGCAACTGAGCATCCACCGGCTGCAGGACCGGCTGCCGCGCACGAAGCGCCGGAGGCCGGGGCGTCCCCAGACGGCCCTCTACCGGAACAGCCTGCAGATCCTGGGTATCGACCACGGGGTGGTCCACACCGGCGGCGCCTCGCTGGAGCTGAGCCTCCGGCACGCGGAGCTGCTGACCATCCTCGCCCTGCATCCGGAAGGGCTCACCGCGGACCAACTGGCCACCATGGCCTACCCGGAGGAGGCGTCCGGGACGACGGTCCGGGCGGAGATCCTGCGGCTGCGGAAGGTCCTGGCGCCGTACGGGGACGCCACGGTGCCGCAGTCCCGCCCCTACCGGTTGCCGGGCCAGCTGGTCGTGGACGCGGTGCAGGTCCTGAGCTACCTGCAGCGTGGCGCCCACCGCATGGCACTCGGGATCTACCGCGGGCCAGTCCTGCCGCGCTCGCAGGCACCCGCGATCATGAGGCTGCGCAACGAGGTGTCGGTCCTCTTGCGCGATGCCGTGCTCAACGACGGCGCACCGGAGACCGTGCTGCAGTACCTCGCGCTCGCGGAGGCGGAGTATGACGCCGAGGCGTGGCAGCTCGCCCTGCGCGTGCTGCCGCGGCGCTCCCCACGGCGGGCCGCGGTCGTGGCCCACGCGGAATGGCTCGACACCGAACTGGGGACGCCCTCGACGTCCCCCTCAATTTCTCCTAAAGTTTGTTAGCCAATCGCAATAATCCGTCGTCGTTCGGGCGGAGGCCGGGTTAACGTTAGGCCAGATGGCTGAAGAATCCGCCGGACAGAATTTCCCGGCGGCTGTACTGACGCAGCAGACGGGCAAGGGGGGATACTCATGGCGCAATCCACTAGGCATCCGGCCGGGTCGGCCCGGAGCGCCCGGTCATCGCGCACCACCATGCATGCCAGCCTGGCGATCGTCGTCTGCTTCGTCGGCTTCCAGGGCTTCGTGCCGCAGTCGTGGGAGGCTGCCTCCGTGATCTCGTCCGGGCCGGTGTCCGCTTCGACCGTCGGCCGGTCCGGGAACGACGCCCTGTCGCCGACGGGCATCGTGGGCCCGTCGCTGCTGATGCCCCTCGAGGCCATCGACCCCCTGGGGGCCCTCGCTCCCGGTCGGCCGTCGCTCGGCCTTCCGTCGCCCGGCCTTCCGCCGGTCAGCGTGCCGCCGATCAGCGGCAGTGAGCCTGCCGGCCCCGAGGTCTCGACGACGTCCGCCCTGCGTCGGCCGATGGCGGGCACCCTCTTCGCACCCCTCGACGGACTCGTGCCCAGCTCATCCTTCGGTCATCGGACCAGCCCGATCTCCGGGGAAGCGGGAGAGTTCCACACGGGCCAGGACTACGCCGCTCCCTGCGGCACACTCGTCTACGCCGCCGACGCCGGCACGGTGCGGGCCGTGGGCTGGCATCCGTGGGGTGGCGGCAATCGCGTCGAGATCGACCACGGCAACGGCCTGATCACGAGCTACAACCACCTGCAGGGCATCTCCGTGGAGAAGGGCGATGCCGTCAACGGCGGCGACCCGATCGCTGAACTCGGAACCACGGGATCCTCGACCGGCTGCCACCTGCACTTCGAGACGATCCTCGACGGCGAGCACGTGGACCCCCTCGAATGGAGGATGGCCCCCATCCACCACGGGAAGCGCGCCGGGGTGTTCAGGGACTACAGCCCCGAGGGCAGCAGCGCCATGGTCATTCCGGCTTGGGCGCAGTCCACCACACGGTCCGACCAGCCCGTACAGGGTGTTCATCCGGTCCACGCTGCGCCGTGGGGCGGCAACGCCATCGCTGATGCGGGCCGTGCGGCCGGTGGCGCTGCGCCGGGACCTGGGAAGTGGACGCCGTCTCCCGGCGTCTCCACAGGATCGTCGGGCAGCAGGCCCGCGCCGAAGCCGGTGGAGAAGCCTGTCGAGAAGCCCGCGCCGAAGCCGGCGGAGAAGCCTGTCGAGAAGCCCGCGCCGAAGCCGGCGGAGAAGCCTGTCGAGAAGCCCGCGCCGAAGCCGGCGGAGAAGCCTGTCGAGAAGCCCGCGCCGAAGCCTGTCGAGAAGCCTGCGGAAAAGCCTGTTGAGGACTCGGTCGAGAAGCCTGCGGAAAAGCCTGTTGAGGACTCGGTCGAGAAGCCCGCCGAGAAGCCCTCGGAAAAGCCTGTTGAGGACTCGGCCGAGAAGCCCGCCGAGAAGCCCGCGGAGAAGCCCGCGGAAAAGCCTGTTGAGGATTCCGTCGAGAAGCCCGCCGAGGAACCGGCCGGGAAACCGGACGAAGATCCCGCCGTGAAGCCCACGCCGACCGAGCCTGCTCCTGCTCCTGCTCCTGCTCCTGCTCCTGCACCTGCACCTGCACCTGCTCCTGCCCCGGCTCCCGCTCCCGCTCCCGCTCCCGCTCCTGCGCCCGCTCCTGCACCTGCCCCTGCGCCCGCTCCTGCACCTGCCCCGGCTCCCGCGCCGGCTCCGGCTCCCGCACCGGCTCCTGCTCCCGCACCCGCACCACCGGAAGCGCCATGCGACACGGATCCGTCGACGCCGGAGAACCCGGAGGCGGGGACGTCCGTCGACGGTGCCGATCCCGCAGCGCAATCGCAGCCGCCCGCCGGAACGCCGGACCCCGCGGTGGAAGCGGCCCCGGGCGACGGCACCGAGCCGAAGCCCGGCGACGAGTCGGACCCTGCCCAACCGTCGTGTGACGACCCGGACGCCCCGACCGACCCCGCTCCCGCCCCGACCGACCCCGCCGCGGCCGCACCCGGCCGACCGGCCGAGGACCAGGCGGTGCCCGCAGGCGGGTAAGGCTGAAGCAACGGCGCAGTGACCCGACGGGACCTCGGCGCCCTCGCTCCCATGCAACGTCGATGCAACCTTTGCGCTCCTAGTGTGGGATCCAGGGACGACGACGTCCTGCATCCACGGAGTTCAAGGAGTTCGACGATGACTGTTTACGCCCAGCCTGGCCAGGATGGATCGAAGGTCAGTTTCAAGCCGAGGTACGAGAACTGGATCGGTGGTGAGTGGGTCCCCCCCATCAAGGGCCAGTATTTCGAGAACATCTCCCCGGTGACGGGTAAGGCCTTCTGCGAGGTGGCGCGTGGCACCGCCGAGGACATCGAACTGGCGCTGGACGCAGCCCACAAGGCCGCCCCGTCCTGGGGCAAGACCTCAGCCGCCGAGAGGGCCATGGTCCTCAACCGCATCGCGGACCGCATGGAGGAGAACCTCGAGATGCTCGCGGTGGCGGAGACCTGGGACAACGGCAAGCCCGTCCGGGAGACCCTCGCCGCGGACATGCCGCTCGCGGTCGACCATTTCCGGTACTTCGCCGCCGCCATCCGCGCCCAGGAGGGCAACCTGTCCCAGCTGGACGAGGACATGACGGCCTACCACTTCCGCGAGCCGCTCGGTGTCGTCGGGCAGATCATCCCCTGGAACTTCCCGATCCTCATGGCGACGTGGAAGCTCGCGCCCGCCATCGCCGCAGGCAACGCCGTCGTGCTCAAGCCCGCGGAGCAGACGCCGTCGTCGATCCTCGTCCTCATGGAACTGATCAGCGACATCCTGCCCGCGGGCGTCATCAACGTCGTGAACGGATTCGGCGTGGAGGCCGGCAAGCCGCTCGCCTCGAGCAAGCGCATCCGCAAGATCGCGTTCACCGGTGAGACGACCACGGGCCGGTTGATCAGCCAGTACGCGAGCCAGAACCTGATCCCGGTCACGCTCGAGCTCGGCGGCAAGAGCCCGAACATCTTCTTCTCGGACGTCGCGGACAGCAACGACGCGTTCTACGACAAGGCACTCGAGGGCTTCGCACTCTTCGCGCTGAACCAGGGCGAGGTCTGCACCTGCCCGTCCCGCGCACTCGTGCAGGGCTCCATCTACGACTCGTTCATGGCCGATGCCATCGCCCGCGTGGAGAAGATGGTGCAGGGCAACCCGCTGGACACCGACACGCAGGTGGGGGCCCAGGCCTCGAACGACCAGCTCGAGAAGATCCTGTCCTACATGGACATCGGCCGGCAGGAGGGCGCCAAGGTCCTCACCGGCGGCGAGCGGAACATCCTCGGCGGCGACCTGGCCGAGGGCTACTACGTGAAGCCCACCGTGTTCGAGGGGACCAACAGCATGCGGGTGTTCCAGGAGGAGATCTTCGGCCCCGTGGTCTCGGTGACCCGGTTCAACGACTACGCGGAGGCCCTCGAGATCGCCAACGACACCCTCTACGGGCTCGGCGCGGGCGTCTGGTCGCGGAACGGCAACGTGGCCTACCGTGCGGGGCGCGAGATCCAGGCGGGGCGCGTCTGGGTGAACAACTACCACGCCTACCCGGCCGGTGCGGCGTTCGGCGGCTACAAGTCCTCGGGCATCGGCCGCGAGAACCATGCCATGATGTTGGATCACTACCAGCAGACCAAGAACCTGCTGGTCAGCTACTCCGAGTCCAAGCTCGGGTTCTTCTAGGAGATGCCATGACCGTCGAGGCCTCGGTGACCATCCCGGGCGACACCGTCTCGCGGGTGGCGCTCACCGACGCCGCCGTCGAACTGCTGGACAAACTGTGGCTCATCCACGGGCCACTGATGTTCCACCAGTCCGGTGGGTGCTGCGACGGCTCGTCGCCGATGTGCTATCCGGCGGGTGAGTTCATCACGGCGGAGGCCGACGTGCTGCTCGGCGTCCTGGACATCTCGGAGGGGTTCCCCGCGGAATCCGGGGGCGGTGAGCCACGGCTCATCGATTTCTGGATGTCACGGGAGCAGTTCGAGTACTGGCGCCATACGCACCTGACGGTCGACGTCGTCCAGGGCCGGGGGAGCGGCTTCTCCGTGGAGGCGCCGGAGGGCAAGAGGTTCCTCATCCGCTCCCGGCTGATGGACTAGGGATCATGGAAGGGCCCGGCGCACGTCATGCGCCGGGCCCTTTCCATGCGCGGCCGAAGCCCTGTGTCAGGGGTGGCCGTGATGGGCGGGGTCCACGGCGAGGACGATGCCGAGGAGGTCCGTGAGGGCGTGCCCGAGCTTCGGGTCCACGAGTTCGTAGCGCGAGCGCCGCCCCTCGGGGACCGACACCACGAGGCCGCACCCCCGCAGGCAGGAGAGGTGGTTGGACAGGCTCTGGCGACTGACGCCGAGCAGTCCCGCCAGTTCGGTGGGGTAGGCCGGCGCATCCCGCAGGGCCACGAGGATCCGCACGCGGGTCGGATCGGACAGGGCCGTGCCCACGCGTTCCAGGACCGACGTCGAGGTCAGGGTCTGCAGCATCAGTGCGTCAGCTCCGTCTCGTGGTGCATGTGGCCCAGCGGCTCGATCTGGAAGGTGCAGTGGTCGATGCTGACGTCGAAGTGCTTGCCGACGCACTCCTGGAGCTGGTCGAGCACGGCGTGCGCCGAGCCGTCCCGGTAGCAGTCGTCGTCCACGACGATGTGCGCGGTGAGGACCGGCAGGCCCGTGGCGATCTGGGTGATGTGCAGGTCGTGGACGTCGCGGACGTGCGGCAGGCGCGCGATGTGGCCGCGGACCTCCTCGAGGTCGATGCCGGCGGGGGTGGATTCGAGCAGGACGTCGATGGTCTCGCGCAGCAGCTTCAGGGTCCGCGGGATGATCAGTGCGCCGATGAGCATGGCCACGACGGCGTCCGCGCGCATCCACCCCGTCAGGGTGATGACCACGGCGGCCGCGATGACGGCCACCGATCCGAGGGCATCGTTGAGCACCTCGAGGAACGCCGCCCTCAGGTTGAAGCTGGCGGTCCGGTGCCTTGCCAGCAGCCCGAGCGCAGCGAGGTTGCCCGCCAGACCGATCACGCCGAAGACGATCATCTCCGGGGCTGCGACGTCGGTCGGCGTGATGAGGCGCCGCACGCCCTCGAACAGGACGTACGCTCCGACGGCGAGCAGGAACGCGGCCTGCAGCAGCGCCGCGATGACCTCCGCCCGGCGGAAGCCCCACGAGCGCCGCGCCGACGCCGGCCGGACCGAGAGCGTGGCGGCCCCGAGCGCCATGGCCAGGCCTGCGGCGTCGGTCAGGACGTGCACGGAGTCGAAGAGAAGGGCGAGGCTCCCGGTCCAGAACGCCCCGATGATCTGGAACACGAAGACCCCGAGGGTGATGGCGAACGCGCCCGCCAGCGGACCGCGCCGGTCGGCGCCCGCCGGTGCGTGGTGGGAACCCATACCCCGATAGTACATCCGTCCGTGAACCCTGGGGGGCCGGACCGGTCACCGGCAGGGCCGGCAGGAATCGGCTACCGGTCCACGCCGGACATGTCCTCGTAGCGGTCGCCGACCGGGGCCGCGACGCCGTCCAGCTGTGCGAGCTGGTCCTCGGAGAGTGTCAGGGCGTCGGCCGCGACGTTCTCCTCCAGGTAGCGCACCTGCTTGGTCCCGGGGATCGGGGCGATGTCCGTGCCCTGCGCGAGGAGCCAGGCGAGGGCCACCTGGCCGGGCGTCGCCCCGAGCTGCCGGGCGACGTCGTCCACCTGCTCCACGATGCGGATGTTGGCCTGCAGGTTCTCGCCTGCGAAGCGCGGGTTGTTGCGGCGGAAGTCGGACTCGTCGAGCTGGTCGACCGAGCGGATGGTCCCGGTCAGGAAGCCGCGGCCGAGCGGCGAGTACGGGACGAAGCCGATCCCGAGCTCGCGGACGAGCGGGAGGATCTCACGCTCCGGATCCCTGCTCCACAGCGAGTACTCGGTCTGGAGCGCCGTCACCGGGTGCACGGCGTGTGCCCTGCGGATCGTGGCGGGCGCCGCCTCGGACAGCCCGATGTGCCGGATCTTGCCCTCCTCCACGAGGGAGGCCAGGGCGCCCATGGTGTCCTCCACCGGCACCGAGGGGTCCATGCGGTGCTGGTAGTAGAGGTCGATGTGGTCGGTGTCCAGCCGCCGCAGCGACCCCTCGACCGCGAGGCGCACGTTCTCCGGGCTGCCGTCGAGCCCCATGGCGTCGCCCGCCGTGTGGCGGATGGTGCCGAACTTCGTGGCCAGCACGACGTCGTCGCGCCTGGTCCGGAACGCCCGGCCGAGCAGTTCCTCATTGGTGTACGGGCCGTACATCTCGGCGGTGTCGAAGAAGGTGACGCCGAGGTCGAGTGCACGGTGCAGCGTGGCCGTCGCGCCGGCGTCGTCCTTCCCGCTGCCGGTGTAGAAGGCCGACATGCCCATGCAGCCGAGGCCGAGCCGGGAGACGTCGAGGCCCGAGCCGCGGGAACCGAGGGTGATGGTCTGCATGGGAGCCGCCTTCGCAGGGAAGAATGGGGGAGGAAGATGATGCCTCGGCCAGAGTACGCCCGGCAGGACCCCGGGGGCAGGGCCGCGCGCCAACACTTTGTTGCACGGTGTGCAAGAATTCGCATACCCTTGGACCGTGCTGGAGACGACCGACAACGCAGTGCCCGTGGGCCGCCGCGAGCAGAACAAGATCGACACCCGGCGGGCGATCGCGGATGCCGCTTTCGACCTCGCGCTGACCGTGGGGCCGGGCTCGTTCACGGTGGACCAGATCGTCGGGCGTGCCGGGGTCTCCCGCCGCACGTTCTTCAACTACTTCCACAGCGCCGAGGACGCCCTGACCGTGCGCACGGACGGATTCCTCGAACTGGCGCTGGAGGTCTTCGGCCGGATGCCGCAGGACGAGCCCCTCTTCGACTCCATCATCCGCGCCTTCACCGAGACCACGCGCATGGAGGGTCTCTCGCAGCACGGTGCGCTCTTCCGCATGGCGGACACCAACCCGGACCTCCTGCGAGCGCAGCTGCACTCGTGGGAACGCGCCGAGGCGCGGATCGTGGAGGGACTGCGCCTGCGCCTCGGGGCGGACGCCTCCGAGCTCTACCTCACCGCCCTCGTGGGGAGCGTGCTGTCCTGCACCAAGGCGGCGATGCGCGACTGGGCGGCCCTGGCCACCGACTCCGCCGGCGACCCCGGGCAGGAGCTCGAGGGGCGCATCCTCGCAGCGCTCACCATGCTCCGCGACGGGTTCTCCCCTCGCGCCGTCGATCCCGTCCCCGTCACCCGGACCTGAATCCCTGCCCTTCCTCCCCTCCCGTCCCCTTCCCGCTAGGACTCCCCCATGGCTTTTCTCCTCTACCGGCTCGGTTCCTTCGCGTTCCGGAGGCGGTGGTGGGTCGTCTCCGCATGGCTCGCCATCATGCTGGCGGTCGGCGCCGCCGCCGTCGCCTTCTCCGGGACGCTCACCAACAACTTCACCATCCCCGGCACCGAGTCGCAGCGGATCTCCGACCGGCTGCGGGAGGAGCTGCCGGAGGCGGTCGGCGGCACCGGCACCGTGGTGTTCACCTCCGACGACGGCGCCGCCTTCTCACCCGAGCAGCGTGAGGGCGTGCAGTCGGCCCTGGCCGACATCGCGGCGCTCGACGGCGTCCGCGGCGTCATCGATCCCTTCGACGTCGCGGACCAGGTGGCGTCCGGCGGTGAGGAGCTCGAGGCCGGCCGTGCGGAACTCGACGCCAGCGAGCAGCAGCTGAGCGCGGGCGAGGACCAGCTCGCGCAGGGCCAGCAGCAGCTCGACCAGCAGCGTGCACAGTTCGAGCAGGCGCGGGAGCAGCTTCCCGCCGCCCAGGCCGCGGCCACCGCGCAGCAGCTCGAGCAGGGCCAGGCCACGCTGGATGCGAGCCGCGCCGAACTGGAGTCCGGGCGGGAGCAGCTCGAGTCCGGGCGTACGGAACTCGAGCTCGCCCAGCGGCAGCTCGAGGCCACCTCCGGGGTGAGGCTGGTGTCCGAGGACGGCTCCACCGGCGTCGCCAGCGTGCAGTTCGACCAGCAGATCAATGCTGTCTCGCCGGAACTGCGCGAAACGGTGCAGGAGACTGCGGCCGAGGCGGAGTCGGCAGGAGTGACGGTCGAGTACAGCAAGGAGATCGTCGAGGACGTCTCCGGGATCGTCGGGGCGACGGAGATCGTCGGGCTGGCTGTCGCCGCCATCGTCCTCGTCCTGATGCTCGGCACCCTCGTCGCCGCCGGGCTGCCGCTGCTCATGGCCATCGTCGGCGTGGGCGTGGGCGTGGGGATCACCTTCGCCCTGTCGGGGATCGTCGAGATGAACAGCATCTCCCCGGTCCTCGCCCTCATGCTCGGACTCGCCGTCGGGATCGACTACTGCCTGTTCATCGTGAACCGGCACCGGACGCAGCTGCTGCACGGCATGGACCTGCAGGAGTCGATCGCACGAGCCACCGGCACCGCAGGCAACGCGGTGCTCTTCGCGGGCATCACCGTGATCGTGGCCCTCGCCGCGCTCGCCGTACCGGGTCTGCCGTTCCTGACCGTCATGGGTCTCTCCGCGGCCGGCACGGTGGCGGTGTCCGTCCTCGTGGCGCTCACCCTCACCCCGGCGCTCCTCGCCCTGATGGGGCGTCGCGTGATCTCGAAGCGCCGCTGGGCCAAGGACGCCGGCCACAGGCACGCCGCCGCCACCTCCCCGGACACCGACGACAGCACGGCCCTTGCCGACCAGCGAGCCGCGAAGGGCGCGGGCTGGGGTGGATTCGTGACACGGAAGCCCGTCCTGACGGTCATCGCCGGAGTGGTCCTGCTCGGCGTCATCGCCATCCCCGCCGCGCAGCTGCGCGTCGGCCTGCCCGACGGCGGCACGGAACCGGCCGATTCCACGGCGTTCCAGGCCTACAGCACCATCGGTGACAAGTTCGGGGCGGGCACCAACGGCCCGCTGATCGTCGTCGGGTCCCTCCCCGAGACCGCCGACGAGGCGGAGCTCACCACGCTCCGGCTGGACGTCAACGACCGCCTGCTGGACGTGCCCGGCGTCGCGGCATCCGTGCCCGCGACGGTGAGCGAGAACGGCCGTACCGCGATCTTCCAGGTCATCCCCGAGGAAGGACCGGCCAGCGAGGGCACCGAGAACCTGGTCCGCGACCTCCGCGCCGCGACCGGCGAGTTCGAGGACCGGACGGGCGTCGCGATCGCCGTGACCGGTCAGACCGCGGCGAACATCGACGTCTCCGCCAAGCTCATGGAGGCGCTGCCGGTGTACCTCGCCATCGTGGTGGGGCTGTCCCTGATCCTGCTCCTGCTGGTGTTCCGTTCCATCCTCGTCCCCGTCATCGCGACCGCAGGGTTCCTGCTCTCGCTGCTCGCCAGCTTCGGCGCGACGGTCGCCATCTACCAGTGGGGCTGGCTCGGCGACGTCTTCGGGGTCACGAACCCGGGCCCGATCCTCAGCTTCCTGCCCATCATCCTGATCGGGGTGCTCTTCGGCCTCGCGATGGACTACCAGATGTTCCTCGTGTCCGGTATGCGGGAGGCGTACGTCCACGGGGACGATCCGAAGGCCGCGGTGCGCATCGGCTTCAGCCATGGTGCACGGGTGGTCACGGCCGCCGCGATCATCATGGTCTCCGTATTCGCGGGATTCGTGTTCTCGCACCTGGCCATGGTGCGCCCCATCGGCTTCGGCCTCGCCTTCGGGGTGCTCCTCGACGCCTTCGTGGTCCGCATGACCCTCGTCCCGGCCGCCATGTACCTGCTGGGCCGGCACGCCTGGTGGCTCCCGGCATGGCTCGAGAGGATCCTCCCCGACGTCGACGTCGAAGGAGCCCGGCTCCTGCGCGACGAGAAGAAGGACAGCGTCCCGGTTCCCGTGTGACATCGGGAGTCGGCGTCGCGCGGACGCGCAGCAGGGAGGAGGCGGGGGCGTGCGCCGTCCCCGCCCGGGGTCCTCAGGCGCCGAGGTAGCGTCCGGGCTTGTGGTTGAGCGCCACGACGAGGTTCAGCACCACGGCGCCGACGGCCGAGAGCAGCACGCTCGCCGGCTCGACGACGGCGAAGGAGGCAAGGATGACGGTCGTGTCGAGAGCCATCTGCACGTACCCGGCACGCCAGCCGAGCCGTTCCTGGAGGATCAGCGCGAGGATGTTGAAGCCGCCGAGGCTCGCGCGGTGGCGGAAGAGGATCAGCAGCCCCACGCCGGCCAGCAGGTTGCCGCCGAGCGCCGCGTAGAGGGGGTGCAGGGTCAGCCCGCCGAGCGCCACCGGGTGCAGGGCGGCCAGGGCCGCGACGAGCGCCACGGCCACCATGGTGCGCAGCGTGAAGTCCCAGCCCTTCTTCCATACGGCGAGCGCGAAGAACGGGACGTTGACCACGAAGAACAGGACTCCGAAGGACAGCCCGCCCGCATAGCTGAGGAGCATGGCGAGGCCTGCTGTCCCGCCGGTGACGGCGCCGCTCGTGGTGAGCAGGAAGAGGCCGAGGGACACCGTGAAGGTACCCGTGACCATCCCCAGGATGTCCTCGGCCACCGAGTGCCTGACGATGACGTCGGCGCCGGCCGGGGCAGGGGCTGTCGTGGTGTCCATGGCGGCAAGCTATCACCGGCCGGTGCTGCCTCATGCACGGGGGGCCGCCGATGTGAACAAGGGCACAGGGACGGCGCCCCCGACGCCGGCTCCGCGGACGCCCCGATCGCTTTCCCACTCGCCCCCGATCTCCGGTACGGTTGAAAAATAAGCTGGCTTACGGACGCGCCCTGATGGATGCGCCCTGCGCCGGATCAGAGGTGCGGCGTCGCCGCGACGAGGAGGTGGACGTGCTCGATTACGTAGGCAGCAGGCTCGAGCAGATCCTGTTCGCCAGCTGGCAGCACTTCTCACTCGTGGTCCAGTGCCTCGTGATCGCGACGATTCTCGCCATCGCCGTCGCGGCGCTCGTCTACCGCAGTCCAGCCCTAACTTCCGTCGCGAACAGCGTCACCGCGATCGGCCTGACCATCCCGTCCTTCGCCCTCATCGGCCTCCTGATCGCCCCGTTCGGCTTCGGGGTCGCGCCGGCCGTGATCGTGGTGGTGTTCTTCGCCGTCCTGCCGATCCTGCGCAACGCCGTCGTCGGCCTGACCAGCGTGGACCGTTCGATCGTCGAATCCGCCCGGGGCGTCGGGCTGAGCCGCTTCCAGACCTTCCGCCGCATCGAGCTGCCCATGGCGTGGCCCGTCATCCTGGCAGGTGTGCGGGTCTCGGCGCAGATGGTCATGGGCATCGCCGCGATCACCGCATACGTCCTCGGGCCCGGCCTCGGCGGGTTCATCTTCACCGGCCTGGCCCGGCTCGGCGGCGCCAACGCCCTCGAATCCGTCGCCACCGGGATCATCGCCGTGGTCATCCTGGCCATGGTGCTCGATCTCCTTCTGGTCGGCCTCGGCCGGCTCACAATCCCGCGAGGTATCCGTGTCTGACAGCATTCCCGCCACCCCTGCGTCCGCGGCCCCCTCGGCCGAGATCACCGGCGCGAGCATCCTGCTGGACAAGGTCAGCAAGCGGTATCCCGGCCAGGCCAAGGCGGCCGTCGACGGACTCACCATGGAGATCCCGGCCGGCAAGATCGTCATGCTGGTGGGTCCCTCGGGCTGCGGCAAGACCACCACCCTGAAGATGATCAACCGCCTGATCGAGCCGTCCGAGGGGCGGATCGTGCTCGACGGCGACGACGTCACGGCGATCGACGGCGACGCCCTGCGCCGCCGCATCGGCTACGTCATCCAGGCGGGCGGCCTGTTCCCGCACATGACCGTCGCGACGAACATCGCGATCGTACCGAAGATGCTCGGCTGGGGCAAGGAACGCGTGGCCGCCCGCGTGGACGAACTCCTGGAACTCGTCTCCCTCGACCCTGAGCAGTACCGCGACAGGTTCCCCCGGGAGCTCTCCGGCGGGCAGCAGCAGCGCGTGGGAGTCGCCCGGGCGCTCGCCGCGGATCCGCCCGTGCTGCTCATGGACGAGCCGTTCGGCGCCGTGGACCCGATCACCCGGGTGCGCCTGCAGGACGAGCTCATCAGCATCCAGAAGGAGCTGCAGAAGACGATCGTCTGCGTCACCCACGACTTCGACGAAGCGGTGAAGCTCGGGGACTGGATCGCCATCTTCACGGAGGGCGCGCAGCTGGTGCAGTACGACACCCCGGCGCGCATCCTGGCCGAGCCCGCCAACGAGTTCGTGGAGAACTTCATCGGCGCAGGTGCCGGGCTCAAGCAGCTGACCCTGACGCGCGTCAACGAGGTGGCCCTGCAGTCCGCCGTGACCGCGTCACCCGGTGATCTCGCCTCCGACGTCCTCTCGCGCCTGGACCAGCAGGGCGACGACCACGCCGTCATCATCGACGGCCGGAACCGGCCGCTGCAGTGGCTGTCGCGGAGGCAGCTCGCCCGGCTGGAGCGGATCGGCGGGGACAGCGATCCGCGTCTCCCGGTCATCGGCGAGCGTGCCACCCTGAACGACGCCCTCGACATCATGCTCGTCTCGAGCGTCGGCGCGGCGCTCGTCACCGGTGGCCGTGACAGCTTCCGCGGCGTCGTCGACGTGGAGACCATCATGGTCGCGATGAGCCAGGCCCACGCCCATGCGCGTACCTCCCACGCCGAGGGCAAGCCGGTCGGCATCAACACCGGCGCGCTCACCACACAGCCGGGAACCGGCGTCGAGCCCGAACCCCTGCACCCGGCCGTCAGGGGTGGCTCAGGTGAGTAGTCGATCGGGCGCTCCCGCCGACGCGGCTGTCCAGGGCCCGACGTCGGGTGCCGGCACCTCCCTCGTCCCGCGCGGGGCCGCCGATCCCCTCACCGTCAGCACGGGCCGCGGCTGGCGCCCGCTGCTCCTGCAGCTCGCAGGCATCCTCCTGGCAGGGGGTGCCCTGGCCCTCTGGCTCACGACGGCGGAGCTCACCGCGACGGAACAGATCACCCTCAACCCGACCTCCCTCCTCATCTACACGCGGGAGCACCTGGCGCTGACGCTGCTGTCCGCCGCGATCGTGCTCGTGCTCGCCGTCCCGCTCGGCATCCTGCTGACCCGGAAGCCGTTCCGGCGGCTGGCCGGGGGCGTCCTCGCGGTCGTCAACATCGGCCAGTCCGCGCCCGCCATCGGACTCGTGGTGCTGCTCGCCGCGTGGCTCGGCTTCGGTTTCCGCGCAGCCGTGACGGCGCTCGTGGTCTACGCGCTCCTCCCGGTCCTCCGGAACACGATGGTCGGCATCGGCCAGGTCGACGACCGGCTGGTCGAGGCCGGCCGGGGGATGGGCATGAGCGCCGCGGCGGTCCTCTTCCGTGTGGAACTGCCCCTCGCGGTGCCCATCATGCTCGCGGGTATCCGCACGGCACTGGTGCTGCTCGTGGGCACGGCCGCGCTCTCCACCTTCATCAACGGCGGAGGGCTCGGCATCCTCATCAGCACCGGTGTCAATCTCAACCTGACGCGCCTCCTCGTGGCCGGCGCCGTGAGCGTCGCCCTTCTCGCACTACTCGTGGACTGGGTGGGGCGCGTCGTCGAACTCCTCGCCCGTCCGAAGGGACTCGCATGAGCCGCCATCCCGGCCTCCGCCGACACCGTCTCCGCACGGGCGTCGCGCTGACCGGTGCCGCCGCCGTCGGCCTCCTCCTGGCCGGGTGCGGACTGCAGCCCGCCACGTCCTACGTCCCCGCCGCCGGCCCCGGCTCCATCCAGCCCATCGAGGGCGCCGACGGCGCACCGCTCACCGTGACGTCCAAGAACTTCACGGAGCAGCTGATCCTCGGGAAGATCTCGGTCCTGGCGGCGCAGGCCGCGGGCTTCGACGTCACGGACCTGACGAATGCGCCAGGGTCGCAGCCGCCCCGCGACCTGATCCTCTCGGGTGAGGCAGACCTGACGTGGGAGTACACCGGGACGGCCTGGCTCGCCTTCCTGGGCGAGGAGGCGGGCATCCCCGACCAGCAGGAGCAGTGGGCAGCGGTCCGTGACGCCGACATCGCCAACGGGCTCGTCTGGGGCGGCCCGGCGCCGCTGAACAACACCTATGCCATGGCCGTGCGGACCGAGGCCATCCCGGAGCTGGGCGGCATCACCACGATGTCAGGGCTCACCCAATTGCCGCCCGAGCAGCGGACGTTCTGCGTGGAGGCGGAGTTCAACTCCCGGGCCGACGGGATGACGCCCATGCTGGAGCACTACGGCCTCGAGCGCGGAGCGGCGACCGGCGTCCCCGACGCGAACATCGGCATCTACGACACGGGGGCCATCTACGGGGCGACCGACACCGGGGCCTGCAACTTCGGTGAGGTCTTCGCCACGGACGGTCGCATCGAGGCCCTGGATTTGACCCTCCTCGAGGACGATCTCGGGTTCTTCCCGGCCTACAACGCCGCGCCCGTGTACTACGCGGAGACCCTCGAGGAGTTCCCCGAACTCCAGGAGGTGTTCGACGCCATCACCCCGACCCTCACGGACGAGGCGCTGCGCGTCATGAACCTGCGCGTCGACGTCGAGGGTGAGGAACCCGCCGACGTCGCCTTCGACTTCATGGTGGACAACGGCTTCATCTCCAGGCCCTAGCGGGCCGGAGCCGGGACCGGCCGTCGCACCGATCAGGGACAGCCAGGCGCGGGCCTCCCCGCTCTCCGTGAAGTAGCGGGTCCGGCTGCGCGACTGGGCGATGAACGCCGCGAGCACCCGGTCCACGGGGTCGCTGCCCGTCAGCCCGATCGGCCCCGCATGATGGTAGGCGACGAGCATCTTGCGCGCGGGCGGGGTGATGTGCCGGACGAGGTTGAGGTGCACGAGCACCGGGGAGGCGTGCCAGCGCGGGAAGTGCGTGATCGTGTTCGCGAGGACGTCGAGTTCTCCCGGCCCGATCCCGATGCCGGGCCGCCAGAGGACCTCCAGGATCCCTTCGTCGTGGATGATCGTGAAGTCCTCCACGGTGGCGCCTCCCTCGGTCGGCGCCCGCCGGTGCAGGCACTGTGCTGTGCAGTCTCCCACCGCGGGGGCATCCTCGCCTAACCGGCGTGCGGGGAGTGGGCGGCAACCCGCCACTCCTCGATCTCCGCCAGCAGCTCCCCGCGCCGTTGCTCCCCGAGGAACGCCGACCGCACCGAGTTCGCCGCGAGCCGCGCGCGGTCGTCGAGGCCCAGCCCGAAGGCGTCCACCACTGCCGCCAGGTTGTCGTCGAGGTAGCCGCCGAAGTACGCCGGATCATCCGAGTGCACCGAGACGTTCAGGCCGCGCACGAGCATGTGCGGCAGGGGATGATCGTCGATGGCGTCGACGGCCCGCAGCCGCACGTTCGAGAGCGGGCATACCGTCAGCGGTACCTGCTCGAGGACGAGCCGTTCAACGAGCGCCTCGTCCTCGAGGCAGCGGATCCCGTGATCGATCCGGTCCACCGCCAGGACGTCGAGCGCCTCCCACAGGTAGGCGGGCGGGCCCTCCTCACCCGCATGCGCGACGCACTTCAGGCCGGCGTCCCGGGCCACGTCGTACACCTCCCGGAAGAGCGACGGCGGGTAGCCAGCCTCCGCCGAGTCCAGGCCGATCCCGATGATCGGGGCGTCCATCGCGAGGAGGTCGCGCAGCACCACGAGCGCCTCCGCCGCGGGACGGTCCCGCAGGAACGCGGCGATCAGGGACGTGCTGATGCCGACGTCGGCCTCGCTCGTGGACAGGGCGGCCGCCACACCGTCGACGCACGTCGCGAGGGAGACGCCGCGGGCCAGGTGCGCCTGCGGATCCATCATGATCTCCGCGTGGCGGACGCCGGCCGCGGCCGCCCGGCGCAGGTACGCCCGGGTCATGTCCGTGAAGTCCTCCTCCGTGCGCAGCACGTCCATGTTCGCGTAGTAGAGGTCAAGGAAGGACTGCAGATCGGTGAACGCGTACCGCGCGGCGAGGTCCGCGGGGTCGGCATAGGGGAGGGTGATCCCGTTGCGCTCCGCGAGCGCGAAGATGAGCTCCGGTTCGAGGGTCCCCTCGATGTGCAGGTGCAGTTCGGCGCAGGGCAGTGGCAGCATGACCCCAGCCTAGGAGGGACGGACGGCGGGCCGCCAGACGGCAGGGTGCTCGGACGGCCGGGGCGATCAGCATGGGTCGGGAGTCGTGGGGGTGCCGCGGTGCCGCAGCTGCCGCGGTCAGCGCCCGGCCGGCTCCCGGACGCTCCAGCTGGCGAGGAAGGGCAGCTTCTGCGCCGTCTCGGAGTCCGGCTGCGCCGTGTAGACGACGAGCACCTGGTCGGAGGCACGGGGCGGCGTGACCGTCTCGATGTCGAAGGAGAGGTCTCCGACGATCGGATGGAGGATCCGCTTGGCCGCGGACGCGTAGTCCTGGACGCGGTGATCGGCCCACCATCGGGCCGCGTCGGCATCCTGGGAGCAGAGCTCGTCGATCAGGGCGACCAGCCGACGGTCATCTGGATGCCGGCCCAGCTCGCCCCGCAGGGCCGCCACGGACGCCGCCGCGAAGTGCTCCCAGTTCACGATGCGCTCACGCGCCAGCGGGTCGAAGAACATGAACCGCGGGAAGGACGACGACGGCCGCAGGCCGGTGAGCACGGAGGTGAGGAGCGTGTTGGTGGCCAGTACGTCACCGCGCCGCCCGAGGACCAGCGCCGGCATGTGGTCCAGCACGGTCATCAGGCGCAGCAGGCCGGGGTCGGCCTGCTGGACCGCGGCGGTCGACGGCTTCGGGCGGTTCGAGGGGGCGGCCAGCGCGAACAGGTGGGCCCGTTCGACGTCGTCGAGCCGGAGCGCCGTCGCGAGGGAGTCGAGGACGCCGCGGGAGATGTTCGCCTGCCGTCCCTGTTCCAGCCTGCTGTAGTAGTCGGGACTCACGCCCGCCAGGACGGCGAGCTCCTCCTTCCGCAGGCCGGGCACGCGCCGCGGCCCGGGAAAGGCGCGCAGTCCGACGTCGGCGGGCGTCAGGCTGTCGCGGCGGGAGCGGAGGAACGCTCCGAGCTGGGTGCGGTCGGCGGGCATCCTCCCACTGTAGGAGGTGGTCCCGCCCGCATCGTGGTCCTGCCGTGCCCCGGTTCGCCGCGGCCTGGTCCCCCCGCCGCCCACCGCGTAGAACTGGGAGCATGACAACCGGACCGGTACCGACCGCCCCGCCCGTGCTCCCCGATGACGGAACCCCGCCGACGGGGCCGGGCTGATGCCCGCGCCCGTGCCCTTCGGGGCGGACAGCACGGCCCTGGAGGTGGTCGAGGGCCTCGACCTCCGCGGCCGCGCCGCCGTCGTCACCGGCGGCTCCTCGGGCATCGGCGTGGAGACCGCGCGGGCGCTGGCCCATGCGGGTGCCGCGGTGACCCTGGCCGTCAGGGATCCCGAGGCCGGCCGGCGCACGGTCGCGGACATCCGCCGCAGCAGTCCCGGCGCCACCGTGGACGTCAGGAGCCTGGATCTCGCGGACCCGGGCTCGGTGGGCCGCTTCACCGACGACTGGAGCGGACCGCTGCACCTGCTCGTCACCAACGCCGGGGTCATGATGACGCCGGAGCTGCGGACGCCCCGGGGGTGGGAGCTGCAGTTCGCCACGAACCACCTGGGGCATTTCGCCCTCGCCACGGGACTCCGTGCCGCACTCGCGGCGGCCGAGGGTGCGCGCATCGTGTCCGTGAGCTCGAGCGGCCACGGGAACTCCGACATCGTCTACGACGACCTGTTCTTCGAGCGCCGCCCGTACGATGCGGGGCTCGCCTACGGGCAGTCGAAGACCGCGAACGTGCTCTTCGCGGTCGAGGCGACGCGGCGCTGGGCGGACGACGGCGTCACCGCGAACGCCGTCATGCCGGGTGGGGTGTGGACCGGGCTCCAGCGGCACTGGGACCCCGCGGCGCTCGCCGCGACGAAGGCGCAGGTCGCGGCGCTCGGCCTCACCGTCAAGACGCCCGCGCAGGGCGCCGCCACCTCGGTGTTCGCCGCGGTGTCGCCGCTGCTCGAGGGAGTCGGCGGGCTCTACCTCGAGGACTGCCGTGCAGCGGAGGTCGTGCCGGCGATCGTCGACGGGCTCCACGGTGTCCGGGACTACGCGCTGGACCCGGTCAGTGCCCGGAGGCTGTGGGAGGTCTCGCTCGGCCTCCTGGCCGGTTCGTGACCCCGGGAACACGAAGGAGGGCGGACCCGTGCGGGTCCGCCCTCCTCGGGTCCTGCCGGAGCGCCTAGTAGAGCGCGGCTTCCGACTCGGTGGCCGGCGTCTCGCCGCTGCCGAGGTTCGCAGCGAGCTTCGCGCCGAGCTCGGCGTCGACGTTGGTCCAGTACTGGACGGCCCGGGCACGGATCTCGTCACTCTGCACGCCGCCCACGGCACCGGTGATGGTCTCGAGGAAGCGCGCACGCTGGGCGTCGTCGAACACCTCGCGGTAGAGCGTCCCGGCCTGGCCGAAGTCGTCGTCCTCGGCGTGCAGCGAGTGCGCCGCGTACACGAGGTCGCCGTCGTTCTCCCAGCCGCCGTGGGCGCCGTACTGCGCCGGATCGGCGGCGGGTCCGCCCACCGAGTTCGGTGCGTAGACCGGGGTGGAGGCCGCGTTGAAGTGGTAGCGCGCCGCGCCGTCCTTCGAGTAGTTGCGGACCTCGTTCTTCGGCATGTTCACGGGCAGCTGCGCGTGGTTGGTGCCCACACGGTAGCGGTGCGCATCCGCGTAGGAGAAGATGCGCGCCTGCAGCATGCGGTCCGGGCTCGCGGCGATGCCGGGCACGAAGTTCGACGGCGCGAACGTGGCCTGCTCGATCTGCGCGAAGTAGTTCTCCGGGTTGCGGTTCAGCGTGAGCCTGCCGACCGGGATCAGCGGGTAATCGGCCTGCGGCCACACCTTCGTGAGGTCGAACGGGTTGAAGCGGTACGTCTTCGCGTCGTCGTACGGCATGATCTGGACCTTCAGGTCCCAGCTCGGGTGGTTGCCCTTCGCGATGTTCTCCGAGAGGTCCCGCAGGTGGTGGTCGGCGTCGGACCCGGCGAGCGCCTCGGCCTCGTCGACCGTCAGCACCTCATGGCCCTGGTTGGACTTGAAGTGGTACTTGACCCAGAACTTCTCGTTGAGCTCGTTGATCCACATGAAGGTGTGCGAGCCGTAGCCGTTCATGGTGCGCCACGAGTTCGGCAGGCCACGATCGCCCATCAGCCAGGTCACCTGGTGCGCGGATTCGGGGCTGAGGGTCCAGAAGTCCCACTGCATGTCGGCGTCGCGGAGGTTGGTGCCGGGCAGGCGCTTCTGCGAGTGGATGAAGTCGGGGAACTTGATGCCGTCGCGGATGAAGAACACCGGGGTGTTGTTGCCCACGAGGTCGTAGTTGCCCTCGGAGGTGTAGAACTTCAGGGCGAAGCCGCGAGGGTCCCGCCAGGTGTCGGGGGAGCCCTGCTCGCCGGCCACGGAGGAGAAGCGCAGGAGCGTCTCCGTCGTCGTGCCCTTCTGGAAGAGCGCGGCGCGCGTGTACATGCTGACGTCCTCGGTGGTCTCGAAGACACCGAACGCTCCGCCGCCCTTGGCGTGGACCACGCGCTCGGGGACGCGCTCGCGGTTGAACTGCGCCAGCTTCTCGATGAGGTAGTGGTCGGTGAGCGGGATGACGCCGTCGCGGCCGAGGGCGGACGAGTTGCTGTCGTCGATGACGGGCGCGCCGGACTGCGTGGTGCTGAAGTTCGCGGACATAGTGCTCCTATTCCTGGTGGTGGGACTGGTGGTGGTGTGGGGCTGCCGGGCGGCAGTCGTCGCAGAGTCCCTGATAGAGGACCTCTGCGACCTGGATGGTCATCCGGGAGGCGCCGGGCGACCACTCGGGGGTGAGGCAGGGCGCATGCCCGACCGCGCAGTCGACGTCCTCGATCCGCCCGCAGCCGGTACAGACGGCGTGGTGGTGGTTGTCGTCCACGCGGGTCTCGTAGCGGGCGGGGGAGTGCGGTGTCTCGATGCGGCGCAGCAGGCCGACGGCGGTGAGATCGGCCAGGATCACGTACACGGACTGCACGGTGATCTGGGGCAGCTCGGCGCGGACCGCACCGGCGGCGTCGTCCGCGGTGGCGTGCGGCGACTGCTCGACGGCGGCGAGGACGGCGAGGCGCTGGCGCGTCACGCGCCGCTGGTGCGCGTGCAGGGCAGCGGACCACCGGGCCTCGCGGGTCGCGCCTCTCGTCTCCATCATTGCTTCAGTGAACCAGTAAATCTGACTTTGTCATAATAGGGTGCCCCGAACTTCTCCACCACGCGGCCCGTGCAGTCGGTATCGTTGATAGGATGAACCTTTTTGTGCGCGGCTGGGCCTGGGCGCTGGACTACGCCTACGTGGGCTTCTGGCAGGCACACGGCTTCCTGCTGCGGGCCGATCCCGCGCGCTACCGGACGCCGCCCGCGGGGGCGCCGGCCGGCAAGGCGCCCATCCTGCTCCTTCCCGGCATCTACGAGACCTGGCAGTTCATGCGGCCCATCGCCCACCACCTGCACCGGGCAGGGCACGCGGTGCACGTGGTGCAGACGCTGGGGTACAACCGCGGCACGGTGGAGGACATGGCGCACCTCGCCGCCGCCCACCTGGAGGAGCACGATCTCACCGACGTCGTCCTCGTCGCGCACAGCAAGGGTGGCCTGATCGGCAAGTTCCTCCTGACGATGTCGAGCGTGGCTCCGCGTGTCGACCGCCTCGTGGCGGTGAACACCCCGTTCTCCGGATCCATCTACGCCGCCTTCTTCCTGCTGCCCAGCATCAGGGCGTTCTCGCCGTACAACCGCACGGTGCGGATGCTCCGGACACACCTCTCCCTGAACGCTCGCATCACCTCGATCTACGGGCGGTTCGATCCGCACATCCCGGGCGGCAGCTTCGTGGAGGGGGCCCGCAACGTGCAGCTCGAGACGATGGGCCACTTCCGGCCCATCGCCGACCGCCGCGTCCTGCGGGAGATCGATCGGGCGATCGCGGCGGGGGCCACCGGCACCGCCTGAGCAATACCTCCTCGACGCGCCGCAACCGTTGCCGGAGCGAATCAATCCGCCGCTAGACTTCACCCGTGCCCAGACTCCTCGCCGACATCACCCCGCTGAAGGAGAGCCCGGCATTCCGGAGGCTCTACATCGGCACGGCGCTCTCGGCGATCGGTACGCAGCTCACCATCGTGGCCGTCAGCCTGCAGATCTACTCCCTCACGCAGTCCACCCTCAGCGTGGGTCTGCTCAGCCTGTTCGCCCTCGTGCCCCTGGTGGTGGCGGGCCTCTACGGCGGTGCGATCGCCGACGCTCAGGACCGCCGCACGGTCGCGCTGCTCTCGGGGCTGGCGCTGTGGGCCACCACGGCGGCCATCGCGCTGCAGGCGTGGATCGGGGTGGACAGCGTGGGGCTGCTCTACGCCCTGATCGCCATCCAGTCCGGTGCCGCGGGCATCAACCAGCCCACGCGGAGCTCCATCATCCCGCGGCTCGTGCGACCGGCGCTGCTGCCCGCGGCCAACGCCCTGAGCATGATCACCTTCGGCCTGGCCTTCACGGTGGGTCCGCTGCTCGCGGGAGTCCTCGTGGCGCAGGTGGGCTACGCCTGGACGTACACGGTCGACGTCGTCACCTTCACCTTCGCGCTGTGGGCCCTCTACCGGCTCCCGTCGCTGCCGCCCGAGGGTCCCACGCGGCGGGCCGGCCTCGCGACCGTGCTCGAGGGGTTCCGCTTCCTCGGTACGCGGCCGAACATCCGCATGACCTTCATCCTCGACCTCATCGCCATGATCACGGCGCAACCGCGGGCGCTGCTGCCGGCCGTCGGCGCGGTGCTCATCGGAGGGGGCGAGCTGACCGTGGGCATCCTGCTGGCCTCCGGCGCTTTCGGCTCGGTGCTCGCCGGGCTGTTCTCCGGCCCGCTCGGGCACATCCACAGGCAGGGTCAGGCGGTCATCTGGTCGATCGTCGGATGGGGTGCGTCCGTGGCCGGCTTCGGGCTCGTCGTCGTCATGGCCACCGCGACCGGTCAGCCCGCGGCGGGCGAGGGCGAGATCTCCGTGTGGGTCCTCCCCGCGGCCGCCTGCCTCGTGCTCGCCGGCATCGCCGATTCCATCAGCAGTGTCTTCCGCAACACGATCCTCCAGTCGGCGACGCCGGACGCGATGCGCGGGCGCCTCCAGGGTGTGTTCATCGTCGTCGTCGCCGGCGGGCCGCGCCTCGGCGACATGGTGGCCGGCGGTCAGGCGGCGTGGCTGGGGGAGGGCTGGACCGCCGTCGCCGGGGGGATCGCGTGTGCCGTCCTGGTGCTCGCCGTCGCCCGCTGGCAGCCCCGCTTCGCGCAGTACGACGCGCGCCATCCCCAGCCCTGACCGCCCGCCTCCTCCCTGCCGGCCCGCAGCGCCGGCCCGTACGATGAACGGAACAGGCCACCCACCACCCGCGTTGTACTGATGTTCGCCCCGGCCCCACAGCGCAAGGAGAGAGCAGTGCACAACCATTTCAACGGTGCCAAGACGGCGTTGCTGTTCGGCGCCCTGATGGGGATCTTCCTCCTCTTCGGTGCGGTCATCGCCGGCGCGACCGGCAGCTCCATGTTCATCTGGCTGTTCGCCCTCCTCGGCGTCGGGTCGGTCGCCTACAGCTACTGGAACAGCGACAAGATCGCCATCCGCAGCATGCGCGCCGTCGAGGTCACGGAGCAGCAGGCGCCGGCCATGTACCGGATCGTCCGGGAGCTCAGCACGCGGGCCGACAAGCCCATGCCGCGGCTCTACGTCTCGCCGACCATGGCGCCCAACGCCTTCGCGACCGGCCGCAACCCGGAGAACGCCGCGGTGTGCTGCACGCAGGGCATCCTGCAGTTGCTGAACGAGCGTGAACTGCGCGGCGTCCTGGGGCACGAGCTCATGCACGTCTACAACCGCGACATCCTCACCGGGTCCATCGCGGCCGCGGTGGCCGGCGTCATCACGTCCGTGGCGCAGATGTTCGCCTTCGCGGGCATCATGGGCGGCAACCGCAACCAGGGCGGCAACCCCATCGGCGCGCTGCTCCTCGCCTTCCTCGCGCCGCTGGCCGCGGGGCTCATCCAGACCGCGATCGGCCGCACCCGCGAGTACGACGCCGACGAGGACGGCGCCGCCCTGACCGACGACCCGCTGGCCCTCGCCTCGGCCCTGCGCAAACTCGAGAGCGGCACGCAGCGGGCCCCGATGCCGCAGGACCAGCGCCTCGTCAACACCTCCCACCTGATGATCGCCAATCCGTTCAAGGGGGCCGGCGTGGGCAGGCTGTTCGCGACCCACCCGCCGATGGACCAGCGCATCGCCCGCCTCGAGGGCATGGCAGGCCGACCGCTCAGCCGGTAGGACCACGACGGACGACGGCGGCCCCACCTTCCGCAGGTGGGGCCGCCGTCGTCGTCGGTGCTGGTCGCGCTCCGGTCAGCGCATGTTCACGAACTGGAGGTCCGCCTCGTCGAAGTTCTTGAGCAGGGCCATGGTGGCCTGCAGGTCATCGCGCGACTTCGAGCTGACGCGCAGCTCGTCGCCCTGGATCTGCGACTTGACGCCCTTGGGGCCCTCGTCGCGGATCAGCTTGTTGATCTTCTTCGCGAGGTCCTGGGCAATGCCCTCCTTGATGGAGGTCTCGAGGCGGTACTCCTTGCCCGAGGGGAACGGCTCGCCGGTGTCGAGGGACTTCAGGGAGATGCCGCGCTTGATCATCTTGGACTGCAGGACGTCGAGCACCGCGAGGACGCGCTCCTCCGAGTTCGCCTTCATGAGGATCTTCTCGCCGCTGAAGTCCACCTCCGCGCCGACCCCCTTGAAGTCGTACCGCTGGGCGATCTCCTTCTGCGCCTGGTTCAGCGCGTTGGCGACCTCCTGCTTGTCCACTTTGCTTACGACGTCGAACGTGGATTCACTCGCCACGATGCCTCCTCGGGGTGGTTGGGTTCCTTGCCCTCAAGCCTATCCGGAACCCCTGCGCTTCACAGCGGGCGCTCAGGTGTCACCGGGTGCAGGCACACGGTCGGCTGGCACCGTGGTGACGAGCAGCCGCACCCAGGGAGGACCGCCATGACAGGGACAACACGCCGCCGCTACCGCGTCCGGCTCCGCCGGGCCGTCGCCGGGTCCTTCCTCGCGGCGGCCTCGGCGGCGTCGCTGACCGGGCTGGGTGCGGCCCCGGCGCTCGCCGTCCCGCCGGCGGTGATCGCCCCCGCAGGCAGCACGGACAGTACGGGCAGCGATGCACCCGATGTCCTCCCGGACGTGGAGTCGGCGTCGGTGGGCTTTCCGTCGGCGGCCGTGGTCGCGGCGACCCCGCAGGAGCGCCTGGCGGGAGTCCGTGCGGACCTCGACAGGGCCGTCCTGCTGCACCTGGTCACGCAGGAGCAGGCCACCGGTTTCTACGCGCAGATCGAGCGCCGGGTGGCCGCGGGCCTGTAGCGTCCCGGGCCGATTCGTCTCCGGGGCGGTTTGTGGGTAAAGTTGTCTTGCCCGCGCTTGCTGCGGGCGGTCTTCCTGTGAAGACGTTCGGCAGATTACCCGAGCGGCCAAAGGGGGCTGACTGTAAATCAGCTGGCAACGCCTACGGGGGTTCGAATCCCTCATCTGCCACAGCAAGGAAGGGCCCGCTCCATCGGAGCGGGCCCTTCGCCGTTAACGGCCAGGGAGCAGGCGCCGCACCCTCTCCCGGGAAGCTCCCAGCACGGATCGGCGGGCAGGGCAATCCCCCCGGGTGGGCCCGACGAATTCCCTGTGCACATGCCTACAGTTGGAGTTCGACGGCGGGGGACCAGGATCAGCAGCACCACACGGACTCGGATCGGATGGCTGGACAGCCTCCGAGGCGTCGCCATCCTCCTCGTCGTCCTGCTCCACGCGGGCGAGGCCCTCAGGATGGCCGTCGGCCCGACGCCCGGGTTCGACCACGTCAATCTCTTCCTCGAACCCTTCCGCATGCCCGTGCTCATGTTCCTCTCGGGCATCCTGCTGCCGCGGTCGGTGGCCAAGCCGGCACGCGCCTACTTCGCCGGCAAGGTCTCCCTGGTCGCGTGGCCGTACCTCCTGTGGTCGCTGATCATCCTGGCCGCGACCGGCGGCCTCGGCGTGCGCGCCGTCGCGCAGATCCTCTATCTCTCGCCGACCTATCTCTGGTACCTGTGGTTCATCCTCGTCTTCTACGCCGCGGCCTACCCCCTGCGCCGCATCCCCCCGGTGGCGGTCGCCGGCGCGAGCCTCGCCGCGTCGGTCGTGATGCCCGACGGCGGTCGTCTCGAGACGATGACGTTCCTCGCGGCGTTCTTCTTCTTCGGCGCCTGGTGCGCCCGCCATGCTGGGATGGTCGAACGGGCCATCGGCAGGCCCTGGGTCCTGGCCCTGGCAGCCGCCGCGGCGGTCACGGTGGGCATCCTCAACCTGGACGGCAGGGACGTGCTCTACCGGGGGGAATTCGCCTGGGGCGTGGTGGGTGCGCTCGGCGTCGTGTGCTGGCTCTTCCCGCGGCTCGGCGACCACCGCGCGACGGCGGCCCTCGAGTTCGTCGGGCGCCACTCGATCGTCTTCTACGTGGTGCATCTCGGGCCCATCATGGGCACCCTCGCCCTCGCGGACGCAGCCGGAGTGGCGGGGACGTGGCTGCTGCCGGTGCTCCTGGTGGTGGGTGTGGGTGCGCCGCTGGGTCTGGCATGGATGTATTCGACGAGGAAGCACGCCTCGGTGAACCTGCTGTTCGAGCTGCCGGCGCTCAAGCGCCGCCCGGTGGCGACGGTGGCCGACGCGCGCCGGTCGGGGGCCTGAGCCCCGCTCCCGACCGGGTCAGGACGGTCGTGAGCAGGAGGTCCTTCGCGGGCCCGGTGACGTCCCACGAGTACCGCACCGTGTCGGGTGACGGCACGGCGAAGTCCACCCGGTACGTGTCCGGGGTGCAGGGGTGCTCGTCGCGTGCATGGCCGCGGCTGAGGTCCAGGCGGCACAGCACCCGCCCGTCCGGGAAGGTGACCACCATCCCGGTGCCGCCGTCGCCGGCGTCGATGCGGTACGAGCGCGAGGCCGGGCCGCGGAAGTGGGGCAAGCTGACCGTGCCCTGCTCGTCCCAGCGCAGGCCGCCGCCGTCGGCCGTGAAGGTCGTGGTGCCGGTGAAGGTGCCCGTGACGCCGCCGGCCCGGTCCAGCAGGGTCCGCTCCGTCGCCCAGGCGCCCATGAGGAAGCCGATCGGATCGTGGACGGGGACCGGCCCGGCGGGCACCGCAGCCGTCGGCGCATCGTGCTGCATGGGTCCTCCTCCGTGTCGGCTCCGACCACGCTAACGCGGCACGGGCGACCCGTGCACCTTGCTCCTGACCCCTCCTGAATGTTAGGCTACCTAACTATGAGCCCCGACACCCCGGATCCGCAGCTGCTGGACCTCGCGCAGTCCTTCCGTACAACGCTGCGCCACACCGTCTTCCTGAGCCGCTCGATGGACATCGACGGAGACCTCACCGCCATGCAGATGAGCACCCTCAGTATGGCGGCGGCGACCCCGCTCCGGGTGAGCCGGATCGCCGCGAATCTCGGCATCCGGGTGCCCTCGGCGACCGAGCAGATCATCAAGCTCGAACAGGCCGGGCTCGTCAGCCGCCGGCCGGACCCGACCGACTCGCGTGCCGTCCTGGTGCAGCTCACCGATCAGGGGCGCGCCACCTGGGAGGAGGCCAGCCGGCGCCGCAACGCGCGCATCGCAGCCCTGCTCGAGCGGCTCGACGACGGGGAGAGGGCCACGCTCGCCGCCGCCCTGCCGATCATCCAGAAGATCAACCACACCCTCGAATAGGCGGGGTCCTACCGCCTCAGCCGGCGAGGATCGAGGCAGTCCCCTCGTCCTCCACGCCGCCGTAGTAGCGGTCCAGCACGGCCTGGAACCACGGTTCCTGGGGCGCGGCCCGGTTGAAAAGCGTCATGGAGGACTGCAGCTTGCGGGCGTCGATCCCGCCGAGCACCGCCACGGGGTCGCTGCCGTCCAGGGTGAGGAGGGCCTGGGTGCTCTCCATCAGCCGGGGTCCGAGCACGGGATGCGACAGGTAGGCCTGTGCCTCGTCGAGCGATGCGATGGCGTACCGGACCGCCGTCGGGCTGCTCCCCAGCCCCGCGATCTGGGGGAAGACGAACCACATCCAGTGGCTCGTCTTGCGGCCCCGGTTCAGCTCGGCCAGGGCATCCGCGTAGGTGCCGTGGGCATCCTGCGCCGCGACGAATCGGGCCAGGTCATGGGGGTCCTCGGTCACTCGTGCCGCCTTCGGTCGGTGGTGGGGTTCTTCATCGGTAGCGAACACACCTGACATGACTGCCGACGGTCGCTAGCGTTGAAGGATGTCGACAATCAATATCACTGAGGCAAGCTTCCCAGAAACCATCGAGGGCAACGACATCGTGTTCGTCGACTTCTGGGCCGAATGGTGTGGCCCGTGCAAGCAGTTCGCACCGGTGTACGACGCCGTGTCGCAGCAGCACGAGGACGTCACCTTCGCGAAGGTGGACACCGAGGCCGAGCAGTCCCTCGCCGCCGCCGCGGGCATCACGTCCATCCCCACGCTCATGGCCTTCCGCGACAAGGTGCTCGTCTTCTCCCAGCCGGGCGCCCTGAACGCGACCCAGTTCGGCGAACTCGTCGACGCCGTGAAGGGCCTCGACATGAAGGCCGTGCACGAGCAGATCGCCCAGCAGCAGGCCGAGGGAACCCCGGCCGCCGACAGCCAGTAGTCGCTCAGGCAACAGAGAAGCCCCGCACTCCTTCGAGTGCGGGGCTTCGTCGTCCGTCGGTTCAGCTGTCTGATCAGGCCCGGTCAGGCCCGGTCCGAGCGCACGACCTCCACCGGCCGGGCCAGCAGGGCGCTCAGGGATTCGCCGAGGTCCTGGATGGCGGGGCCGCGCAGGTGCTGGTCGAGGAGTTCGGTGGACTCCCACTGCTCGGTGAGGACGATACGGTCCTGCTGGGCATCGGTGATCTCGTAACGGATGCACCCGGGCTCCTCCACCACCTGTTCGATGGCGATGCCGAGGGCGAGCTCCACGCGGAAGAACTCGCCGTCGAGCGGGGTGAATACTGCGGTGACGTCTACGGGCTGGCTCATCCTCCAACCCTAGCGGTGGCACGCCTGTCCTCCGCATCGTGGCGTGGCCGTCCTCCGCACACGCCGGCGCCCCGGCCGGCTCCGGGGTCAGCGCCGGCGGTGGTCCTCGGGCGAGAGTCGCGGCCCGAACGTCGGTTTGCGGAACCCGCTGGCATAGAGCGAGCGGACCACGCGCTGGCGCTGGCCCTTCCACGGCTTCAGCAGTTCGATCATGCCGGCGTCGTCGGTGCGCCGGCCGGTGAGCGCGGCGCCCACGTAGGCGGCGAGGTGGTAGTCGCCCACCGAGATGGAATCGGGGCAGCCGTGCGTCCGCTGCACCACTTCGGCCACCGTCCAGACGCCGATCCCCGACACGGACCGGAGTCCCGTACGGACGGCGTCACCGCCGGGCAGCGACGCGAGGCGTTCCAGCCCGGTCGCCACGTGGGCGGCCTTGAGGAGGGTGGACGAGCGCTGGGCGTCGACCCCGGCCTTGTGCCAGTCCCAGGACGGGACCCGGCGCCACTGCTCGGCGGTCGGCGGGAGGCGGAGCGCGGCAGGCCCGACGCCGCCGGACCCGGGAGCGGCGTCCCCGTACCGGACCAGCAGGTAGCGCCAGGCCCGTTTGGCCTCGATGCCGGTCACCCGCTGCTCGAGGACGGCCCGCGCCACGGTGTCGAGCATGCGGCCCGACGACGGCAGCCGCAACCCGGGCGTGAGGTACCGGCCCTTGCGGGCGAGGTCGGGCAGGGTGGCGCGGAACTCCGCTGCGTCGAAGACACTCCAGTCGTCGTCGGCGCCGAGCAGCCGAGGCAGGGATGCGAGCGCGCAGGCAGCCCCGGGCCCCCACGCCGTCGCCTGGACGCGGCTGTCGTTCAGCGACCCGCGCTGGCGCAGGGCCAGTGTGACCGGTCCGTCAGGGGTGCGGAACGCGAGCCAGTGATCGGGGCCCTGCACGATGAACGACGGGTCGTGCGGCCCGCACTGCAGGGTGCCGATCGTCCTGGCCAGGCTGTACGGGCCGTCGGGCACCCACTCCGCGGCCTCGGCGCCCGAGGGTACGGCGACGGGAGCGATGGTCATGGATCAATCGTCCCACGGCGCCCGGCCGGTCCGGCGTCCGGCCGGTCCCGCGGTCGCGGCGCGGTCCGGCGCGCNGTCCGGCGCGCGGCGGCGAGGCGCGTCGGGGACGCCGGGGCTGAACCGGCCGCGGCGTGGACGGCCGGTTCAGCCCGCGACGGTGCGGGCGATCGTGTCGCCGAGCGACGCCGTCGTCCCGGTCCCGCCCAGGTCCCGCGTGAGCGTATCCCCACCCGTGGCGAGCACCGACTCGATCGCGGAGAGGACGCACGCCGCGGCGTCCGCCTCCCCGAGGTGCTCGAGCATCATCGACGCGCTCCAGATCTGGCCCACCGGGTTGGCGATGCCCTGGCCCGCGATGTCGGGGGCGGAGCCGTGCACGGGTTCGAAGAGGCTGGGGAACGTGCGGTCGGGGTTGATGTTGCCGCTGGGGGCCACGCCGATGGTGCCGGTGCAGGCCGGCCCGAGGTCGGAGAGGATGTCGCCGAAGAGGTTGCTGGCCACGACCACGTCGAACCAGTCCGGGTGCAGCACGAAGTTGGCGCACAGGATGTCGATGTGGAACTTGTCCACGCGGACGTCCCCGTAGTCCGCCGCCATCGCCTCCACGCGCTCGTCCCAGTAGGGCATGGTGATCGAGATGCCGTTGCTCTTGGTCGCGGACGTCAGGTGCTTCTTCCCGCGCCGCTGCGCGAGCTCGAACGCGTACCGGAGGATCCGGTCCACGCCCGTGCGGGTCATCACCGTGTCCTGGATGACCGTCTCGCGGTCCGTCCCCTCGAACATCCGGCCGCCCACGCTCGAGTACTCACCCTCGGTGTTCTCGCGGACCACGTAGAAGTCGACGTCGCCCGGCCTCCGTCCGGCGAGGGGGCTGGTGATCCCGGGCAGCAGGCGGACCGGGCGCAGGTTCACGTACTGGTCGAAGTGGCGCCGGAACTGCAGCAGGCTGCCCCACAGGGAGACGTGGTCGGGCACCACGTCGGGCCAGCCGACCGCGCCGAAGAAGATGGCGTCGAAGGTGCGCAGTTCCTCGAACCAGCCGTCGGGGAGCATCTGCCCGTGCGCCACGTAGTACTCGGCGCTGGCGTAGTCGAACTCCACGGCGTCGACCGTGAAGCCGAACCGGTCGGCCGCCGCACGGAGGGCCCTCAGTCCCTCCGGCATGACCTCCTTGCCGATGCCGTCCCCCGCGATGACCGCGATCCTGTACGTCCTGGTCATGTCCGGGTCTCCTTCGTCGGCGCTGTGCTGTCCCTCCCACCCTAGGCTCAGGCGTCGGGCGGCCGGCGCGCCGTGCGGTACGCGGGTGTCGGAACGTCCTGCGGCGTAACGGCGGCGCGGGGGTTGGGGGAGCCAGCCGGTAGCGTTGTGGTCATGAAGTACGCCAATTCCATCGTCGACCTGATCGGCAACACCCCGCTCGTCAGGCTCAACTCCGTCACCGACGGCATCAAAGCAACCGTTCTCGCGAAGGTCGAATACCTCAACCCCGGCGGGTCGGTGAAGGACCGCATCGCGGCGAAGATCATCGACGCCGCGGAGGCCGAGGGCAAGATCAAGCCCGGCGGCACCATCGTCGAACCGACCTCCGGCAACACCGGCGTCGGTCTCGCCCTCGTCGCCCAGCAGCGCGGCTACAAGTGCGTGTTCGTCGTCCCCGACAAGGTGGGCGAGGACAAGCGCAACGTCCTGAAGGCGTACGGCGCGGAGGTGGTGGTCACGCCGACCGCCGTGGCCCCCGACAGCCCGCAGTCCTACTACGGCGTCTCCGACCGCCTGGTCCGCGAGATCCCCGGCGCGTACAAGCCGGACCAGTTCTCCAACCCCAACGGTCCGCTCAGCCACTACGAGACCACCGGGCCCGAGATCTGGAACGACACCGACGGCACCCTGACGCACTTCGTCACCGGCGTCGGCACCGGCGGCACCATCACCGGTACGGGCCGGTACCTCAAGGAGGTCTCCGCCGACCGCGAGGGCGGTCCCGTCCGCATCATCGGTGCGGACCCGGACGGTTCCATCTACTCCGGCGGCACCGGCCGCCCCTACTTCGTCGAGGGGGTCGGCGAGGACATGTGGCCGGACTCCTACGACCCCTCGGTCCCGGACGAGATCCTCGGCGTCACCGACGCCGAGAGCTTCGAGATGACCCGGCGCCTCGCGCGCGAGGAGGGCCTGCTGGTCGGCGGGTCCTGCGGCATGGCGGTGGTCGCTGCGCTGCGTGTCGCGAAGGACCTGTCGGAGGACGACGTCGTGGTGGTCCTCCTGCCCGATGGCGGCCGCGGCTATCTGGGCAAGATCTTCAACGACGACTGGATGAAGTCCTACGGCTTCATGGACAGCGGCGAGGACACGAGCGTCGGGGAGGTGCTGCGCTCCAAGAGCGGCGCCATGCCGGAGCTCGTGCACACGCACCCCGCCGAGACGGTCCGCGATGTCATCTCGATCATGGACGAGTACGGCGTGTCCAGCATCCCTGTGCTGTCCCAGGAGCCTCCGGTGAAGATGGGCGAGGTCCTGGGCTCGATCGACGAGCGGTCCCTGACGGCGAAGATCTTCCACGGCGAGGCGAAGCTGACGGACAAGATCTCGCAGCACATGGAGCCGAAGCTGCCCCTCATCGGGTCCCTCGAATCCGTGGGGACGGCCCGCGAGAGGCTCCAGGACAGCGACACGCTGATGGTGACCTTCGTCGGCGCGCCGGTGGGAATTCTGACGCGCCATGACTTGCTGACATACATGAGCAAGTAACCCCGAACTTCAGGAGCATCGTGACGCACTCTGACGCCCAGGGCTTCAACACCCGGGCCATCCACGCAGGCCAGACCCCCGATCCCACCACCGGAGCGGTGATCCCGCCCCTGTACCAGACCACCACGTTCGCACAGGACGGCATCGGCCAGCTGCGCAACGGCTACGAGTACGGCCGCGGCACCAACCCCACCCGGGACGCGCTGCAGGTGCAGATCGCGGCGCTGGAAGGGGGCAGGCACGCCTTCAGCTTCTCCTCGGGCCTCGCCGCCGAGGACGCCCTGATCCGTGCCGCGCTCCGTCCGGGTGACCACATCGTGCTGGGCAACGACGCGTACGGCGGCACCTACCGCCTGATCGACCGCGTCCTGTCCGAGTGGGGCATCACGAACACCGCCGTGGACATGGCGGACGGCGCTGCCGTCCAGGCCGCGATCGCCGCGAACAACACGAAGATGGTCTGGGTCGAGACGCCGTCGAACCCGATGATGAAGATCACCGACATCGCCGCCACGGCCCAGCTCGCGCACGAGGCCGGCGCCCTGCTCGTCGTCGACAACACGTTCGCCTCGCCGTACCTGCAGCAGCCGCTCGTGTTCGGGGCCGACGTCGTCGTGCATTCGACCACCAAGTACATCGGCGGGCACTCCGACGCCAGTGGCGGGGCCGTCGTGGTGAACGACGACGCGCTCGCCGAGAAGATCGGGTTCGTGCAGTTCGCCGTCGGTGCCGTGTCCGCACCGATGGAGGCCTGGCTGACCACGCGTGGCCTCAAGACCCTCGGCATCCGCATGGACCGCCATTCCTCGAACGCGACGGCGATCGCCCGCTGGCTGCAGGAGCAGGACGAGGTGGAGCGCGTGTTCTACCCCGGGCTGCCGGAGCACCCCGGCCATGACCTCGCCGCGGCCCAGATGAAGGACTTCGGCGGCATGATCTCCGTGACCTTCACGGGTGGGGCGGAGGCCGCGAAGAAGGTGGCCGAGTCCACGCACGTGTTCACGCTCGCGGAGTCCCTGGGCGGGATCGAGTCGCTCATGAACTACCCGAGCGACATGACGCACGCCTCGGTGAAGGGCACCGAACTGGCCGTGCCCGAGAACCTCATCCGGCTGTCGGTCGGCATCGAGGACATCGAGGACCTGCTCGGCGACCTCGAGCAGGCCATCGCAACCCTCCGCTAGCCCGCGCGGACATGCGGAAGGCCCCTTCTCCGGAAGGGGCCTTCCGCATGTCCGGGGTCTGGTCCTGCACGCTCGTCCTGCGGTGCCGCCGGTGTTACGGAGCGGCGTCCTCGGTGGCCCAGGCCTCCACGTAGAAGTCCGCGGAGCGCGAGTCCAGCAGGTCCCCGTAGGGTCCGGGCTCCATGGCCTGCGCCGAACCATCCGGGACGGTCGCGGTGAAGGCGGACACCCCGAGTCCCGCCTGCCGGTCCTTCAGGGTCAGGCCGGCCGCCTCCAGGACGGTCGGGTACAGGTTCAGCTGGTCCACGCCTGGGCGGAGCGCGCCGTCCCCGGCATCGCCCGTGGTGCCCGGTACCCAGATCCGGTTGAAGATGGTGCGGTTGGGATGGTCGTCCAGCTGCTCGTGGAAGTCGTCGCTCGCATTCATGTGCTTGAGGTGGTCGCCCATGATCACCACGGCGGTGTCCTCGAGGTAACCCTTCTCCTCCATGTACTCCACGAACCCAGCCACCTCGGTCATGGAGCAGGCGAACACGGAGGTGAGCTCGTTCTGCGTATCCACCGGGCAGTAGTCGTAGACGTGCACCGGCTCGTGGGTGTCCAGCGTCAGGACGGAGAGGTTGAACGGTTCACCGGTCGCCTCCGCCCCGGCGTGCAGCGCATCGATCTCCTCCCTGGCGCGGGCCAGGAGGCGCTGATCGCTCAGGCCCCAGTCGCTGCGGAAACTCGTCACGGGCTCACCGGCTGCGCGCCAGTGGGCGAGGTCCTTCACCGCGGAGTAGCCGTGGCTGCGGAGGAACGTCTCCTTCGCCGCGAAGGAGGCATTGGCGCCGCCCAGGAAGACGCTCGTGTACCCGTGCTCCTCCAGGACGTCGCCGAGGCAGGTCGCTCCGCCCAGATAGGAGTCGACGTCGTTGCCGAGCTCGTTGGGGGAGCCGCTGCTCCCCGCAGGGCCGCCGCCCTTCAGCGGGAAGCCGCACTGGGTCGAGGCGAGGCCGGCCATGGTCCAGCCTCCACCCCTGTACTGCTGGAGATCGTCGATGCTCCGCCAGCCGTCCGCGGCCTCCGTGGCGTCCTTCAGGGACGCGAAGGCGTCCTTCTCGAAGAGCTGATCGTCGGCGAGGGTGGCTTCGCCCGACTCCAGGTAGATCAGCACCAGGTTGCGCTTCTGCTCATCGCTGGTGACGATCGGGTCCACGTGGTACTCGCCGAGGTCGTACTCGGAATTCGCCGCCTTGATGTACTCACGCATCCCCACCGCGCTGCCGAAGGCGGTGGTGCCGCCGACGACCACCGCGGCGACCAGGACCGTGGAGACGGTGCGCCCGACCCACGAGGAGCGTCGAGGACGGGCGTCGTCACTGCGCAGGTTCTCCTGCCGGCTGCTGCGGCGGGAGTGCTGCCACAGCGCGACGCCGCCGGTGATGAGCAGGGGCAGGACGCCGACCACGAGGATACCGGTCCAGACGAGCGACCCGCCCCCGCCGTCGGTCTCCACGGAGACGAGGTTGAGGAGCATCTGGTTGACGGAGATCTCGCCCCACTGGAAACGGATGCCGACGGCGGCGAAGAGCAGCGCGAGCCCTGCCCAGAGCACGAGGTAGAGCAGGACGCGTGCCACGACGACACCGACCCGTCGGGCCACGTGAAGAATCGGGTCAGACATACGCCACCTCGCGTTCCAGATGCCCGCGTGTTCGCCGTACACCCTTGACATTGCACCCGGTCACGGGTCCAGAAAATCCTAGTATCGATACGCTACCCGTTCAACAGCAGTTCACCTGTAGGTAGCGGACCGTTCACATGGTTTTCCCAGTTTCAACGGGCCGGTGCGGCGTCCTCGCGGGGGGGCCCGTCGTCGTTCCCGGCGAGGAGGCGGCGATGCAGCAGATGCCCGGCGTGTCATCCAGGACACGGGTGCCGAACGGGAGAACCGGGAACCACGGCGGGTGGGCCGTTTGTGGCTAGCGGGACCCCGGCAGCCGGAGGCGCTTCCTGGCCTTGGGCTGCGTCAGCTGGAAGTAGTCGCTGCTCTGCGGCAGCCACATGAGCAGGACGGCGACCAGCATCGCCCCCGCGACCAGCGACAGTCCGGGCGTTCCACGGACCACGATCGGGACGCCCGCGATGATGCCGATGGTGCTCAGCAGCTCGCGGGCGCTCCTCCTGCCCCGGCGCAGCGGGACCAGGAGGAGCAGCTGCAGGACGGCGAGTGCCCCGAACAGTGCGCCGAGGCCGATGAACCCGGCGCGGTCGCCGTCCTGCACCGCGGACGACGTGATGAAGGTGCCCGCAGCGATGAGCAGCAGGACCGCGATCACGAGCCACAGCACGACGGCGGCGCGCAGGGTGAACGGCCGGGGCGGCAGGGGCTTCGCCACGGGACGTCCTAGCCCCGCGGCGCGACGGTGCCGGTGCGGGTCCCGGTGTCGTAGGAGTAGACCTCCGTGCCACCGATCCAGACCTGCAGGGCGCGCTGCATGACGTCGAGCGGGTCGCCGCTCCACAGCACCAGGTCCGCGTCCTTGCCCACGGCGAGCGAGCCGAGACGGTCGGCCAGTCCGAGGACCTTCGCCGGGTTGATCGTGATGGAGCGCAGGGCCGTCTCGCGGTCGAGGCCCTCCTTGATGGCCAGCGTCGCCTGGTGCACGAGGAAGTTGATCGGGATGACCGGGTGGTCGGTGATGATCGAGATCTCCACGCCGGCCTTCGCGAGCTTGCCCGGGTTGGCGATCGAACGCCCGCGCAGTTCCACCTTGGACTTCGTGGTGAAGAGGGGTCCGATCAGCACGGGGGTCCCGCGCTCCGCCAGGATGTCGCCGAGCAGGTGGGCCTCGGTGCCGTGGTCCAGCACGAGGTCGTACCCGAACTCGTCGGCGATCCTGATCGCGGTGGCGATGTCGTCGGCCCTGTGGGCGTGCTGGCGCCATGGGATCTCGCGCCGCAGCACCATGGCGAGCGCCTCGAGGTGCGGGTCGCGTGCGTTCTCGTCGGCCTTGCCCATGTAGTTCTGGGCCTTCATGAACGCCTCGCGGATGACGAGCGCGGTGCCGAGGCGCGTCGACGGCGTCTTGTCCTTGCCGCCGTACACACGCTTGGGGTTCTCGCCCAGCGCCGACTTCAGGCCGCTGGGGGAGCGCAGCACCATCTCCTCGAGGTACCGGCCGTGCGTGTGGAGGGCGACGGCGAGCCCGCCGATCGGGTTGCCGGACCCCGGGTTCACGTTCACGGTGGTCACACCGCCCGCGAGGGCGTCGTCGAACCCCGGGTCGAAGGGGTTGATGGCGTCGATCGCGCGGACGCCGGCGGTGTTCGGGTTGGTCATCTCATTGGTGTCGTCGCCCGCGGAGCCCTCGCCCTCCTCATGCGTCCCCAGGTGCACGTGGGCATCGACGAAGCCGGGCAGCAGCCACTTGCCGGCCGCGTCGACGACGGTCGCGCCGTCGGGCACGGAGACGGACGCGCCGAGGGCCGTGATGCGGCCGCCCTCGACGACGACGGTGCCGTCGAAGGGTTCGCCGTCGATCGGGACGACGTGCGCGTTGGTGATGGCCGTGACGGGGGCGGTGTTTCCGCTGGTGTGCGACATCGGGAGTGAGACCTTTCACAGGGGGTCGGGTGATTTCCACCCTATCGGCACGCGGGCGGCCCGCCGGGGCGTGCCTACACTGGATGAGCCGTTCGTCGGGCTTCCCGGACCGGTCCAGCACCCGATCCCTCGGAGGAGAAGAATGAGCCAGCGCAGTGCTCCAGTGTCGGCGAGGAACCGGGCGCTGGGCCTGGTGGCCGCAGTGGTGGTGTCCGGGGCACTGGCGGCCTGGGCCTTCGCCTGGGCGGACTTCATCGGCCTCGACTTCCGCGTGTACCGCATGGGCGGGCAGTCCGTGGTCGACGCCGACGGGTCGCTGTATTCGCGCTCCTTCGGCGAGGGCGAAGGATCCCTGCTCTTCACGTATCCGCCGTTCGCCGCGCTCGTCTTCACCGTCCTCACGCTGGTGACCGCGGAGACCGGGGCCGTGCTCTTCGTCGCCCTGTCCGTCCTCATCGCGGCCGCGACGTCGCTGCTCATCACCCGCTACCTCGGCGGCTTCAGAGCCGTCCGCGACGTACTCCGCCACCCGACCGCCCTGCCGCTGGCGATCGCCGGGACCGGCCTCGTGTGCCTGCTGGGGCCGTGGCGGGAGACGATGGCGTTCTCGCAGGTCAACATCGTGCTGTTCGCCATGATCGCCGCCGACCTCCTCTCGGGGCCGCACCGCCGCCTGCCGACCGGCCTGCTCACCGGCATCGCGGCCGGCATCAAGCTGACGCCGCTGGTTTTCGGCCTGTACTTCCTCGTCCGCGGCGAATGGAAGCAGCTGTTCACCATGGCGGGCGGCTTCTTCGGGACCATCGCCGTCGGGTTCCTCCTCCTGCCGGGCGAATCCATGACCTACTGGCTGCAGATGCTGCGGGACACCGGGCGCATCGGTGGCGAGGGGTACGTGGACAACCTCTCGGTCCGCGGGACCATCCTCCACTTCCTGGGCCCCGACTTCCCCTCCACCATCCCGTGGCTGATCGTCTCCCTCCTGCTCGTCGCCGCGACCGCGTACGTCATCCGCTCCTCGAGACGCCACGGTGACCGTTTCCTGCCGATCGCGATGACCTCGCTGCTCATGCTCCTCATCTCGCCGATCTCGTGGTCCCACCACTGGGTCTGGATCGTCGTCGTGCTCGCGGTCCTCGCCGGGCAGGCGGCCGGGCTCCCTCCAGCCCTGTCGGCCTACCGGACGACGGCGGCGATCCTCTTCGTCGTGACCCTCCTCGTCTTCATCTACTCGCCGAAGACGATCGGCCTGCTGTTCGGGGCCGAGGACCTCGACTCGCAGCTCACCACGGGCTGGCTCATGGCCTCCAGCGCCGGCGTGGTCTGCGCGCTCGCGATCACGGTCTTCTGGGTCCTCCTGTCCCGCGCCCGGCCGTCCCTGGATGCGTCAGCATCGGGCGGCGGGCGCGGCAGGACCGAGGCCTGGACCGCGCGCGGGGCGGACCACCCCGCACCCCCGGCCGACGACGCCGTCCCGAACCCCACGCACCACTGATGGCACCGGCGGCGCGGCGTACCCTCGCGGCCCCCGTCGGGCGCCCGCGCCTCGTCGCCGCATGCGCCGTCGCGCTGGTCCTGCCCCCGCTGCTCGAGGCGGCCGTGTTCAGGGCGGGCGGTTCCCTGCTCGCGGTCGATGTCCTCTTCCAGCTCGCCTGCGTCATCGCCGTCGCGCTGATCGGCGGCCTCTGGCCGGCCCTCCTGGGCGCGCTGTGGAGCAGCATCATCCTGAACTACACGTCCACCGAGCCGTTCGGATCCCTCGAGATCTCGGACGCCGAGAACCTCGCCACGGTGCTGATCTTCATCGCCGTCGCGGTGACCGTCTCCCTCGTGGTGGGGCTGTCCGCGCAGCGATCCCGCGAGGCGGCGCTGGCCCAGCAGGAAGCGGCGCTGCTCGGGGCACTGGCCCGCGGCGCGCTCGCGGAGGAGGACACGCTGCAGGGCTTCCTGCGGCACGTCCAGACCCAGTTCGACGTCGACGCCGTCGCCCTGTTCGGCCGGGCAGCGGCCCCGACCGACGCCTCCGGGGACCCTGACGCCACGACAAGTCCCGGCATGGAGCGGACGGCGCTGGCGGTCCGCGACGCCCCCGACCCGGAGCCGGACCAGCGCGGCGCCGCGCGGGACGGGCGCGGCGGAGCGGACGCCTGGACACCGGAGGCGGCGACCACCGTCGAGCCGGTGGACGGCGACGTCACGCTGGCCCTCTACGGCCACCAGCTGTCGGCGCGCGAGCGCGGCCTCCTCACCGCGTTCGCCGGGCAGCTGCGGTCCATGCTCCAGCGGCAGGAACTGATCAGGAGTACGCGCACCAACCGGCGGCTGATCGAGGGCAATGTCATGCGCACGGCGATCCTGCGATCGGTGTCCCACGACCTCCGCACGCCCCTGACCGGCATCAAACTGGCGGTCAGCAGCCTCCGGCACTCCGAGCTCAGCTTCACCCGGGAGGAGGAGGACGAGCTGCTCGAGACGATCGAGGACTACTCCGACCGGCTGGACGCACTCGTGAACAACCTCCTCGACATGTCGCGCATCACCGGCGACGCCGTGAACGCGCTGCTGCGCCCGCTCCGGTGGGTCGACGTCGTGGGGCCCGCCCTCGCGGGGGTCCCCGCGGACCGCGTGCACGTCGCCATCCCGCCGAACCTCCCCGCGATCGAGGCGGATCCGGGACTGCTGGAGCGCGTGCTCGCCAACATCGTGGAGAACGCGGTGAAGTACGCTCCGGGGTCGCCCATCGAGGTGACGGCGTCGGTCGGCGGGACCGGCAGGGCGCTCATCAACGGTTTCCCCGCCAGCGAGCTGCGCGTGATCGACCACGGGCGCGGCGTGTCACGGGACGACGTCGCCGCCATGTTCCGTCCGTTCCAGCGCCTCGACGACGCGCCGTCGGGTGCCGGCGTGGGGCTCGGGCTCGCGGTCGCGAAGGGTTTCACCGAGGTGATGGGCGGCGTGCTCGACGCCGAACAGACGCCGGGCGGCGGCCTGACGCTCGTGATCCGCCTGCCCATCTCGACGGGGGCGGCGGAGCTGTGACGCGCGTGCTGGTGGTCGACGACGAACCGCAGCTCCTCCGGGCGCTCGAGATCAACCTCCGCGCCTACGGCTACCAGTGCGTGACGGCCGTCGACGGCGAGACCGCGCTCGCCGCCGCCGCCGAGCACCACCCGGACATCATCGTGCTGGACCTGGGGCTGCCGGACCTCGACGGCGTGGACGTCATCCGGCGGATCCGCGGGTGGTCGCAGGTCCACATCATCGTGCTGTCGGCGCGGCACGGGTCGCAGGACAAGGTGGACGCGCTCGACGCGGGCGCCGACGACTACGTGACGAAGCCCTTCGGCCTCGACGAACTGCTGGCCCGGCTCCGCGTGGCGGCCCGGCGGTCGGCGATCGCGGCGGAGGCCCCGGTCATCGTGACCCCCGACTTCACCCTCGACGCCGGTGCGCGCCGCGTGGTCAGGGACGGCAAGGACGTCCGGCTGACGCCCACCGAGTGGAAGATCGTCGACCGGCTGATCAGTCATCCCGGCCGGCTCGTGTCGCAGCAGCAGCTGCTCCTGGACGTCTGGGGTCCGGCCTACGCGAAGGACGTGCAGTACCTCCGCGTGTACCTGGCGCAGCTGCGCAAGAAGCTCGAGCCGGACCCCGGTACGCCCCGCTACTTCCTGACGGAGAGCGGGATGGGATACCGGTTCGAGCCGTGAGCGCCGTGAGCGCCGTGTCCGCCGGTGGTCCCGGAGTGACCCGGGACGCGACCTAGGATGGTGGCCATGACCTCCGGTACCCTCCTCGCGGTATGCCGCGTCCACGGACTCCTGCCCACGAGGGACTCCACGGGCGTCACCGCGATCGACAAACGGGCCGTCGTCGGGCCCGTGGACGTCCACCCGCTGGGACTCACGGGGGACATCCAGGCCAGCCGCAAGCATCACGGCGGGCCCACGAAGGCCCTCTACGCCTACTCTCAGGAGGACGCCGACTTCTGGGCTGCGCAACTGGGGCGGGACGTCACCCCCGGCCTCTTCGGCGAGAATCTCCGCGTCGCCGGGGTCGACGCCTCCAACGCGGTCATCGGGGAACGCTGGAGCGTGGGGGAGCAGGTGGTCCTCGAGGTCACGATGCCCCGGACGCCGTGCGTGAACTTCGCGCGGTACCTCGGGGAGAAGTCCTGGGTGAAGCGCTTCAGCGAGGCCAACCGCGTGGGGACCTACTTGCGCGTGGTGGTGAAGGGCAGCATCACGGCCGGAGATGCGATCCGGATCGACAGCGTGCCGGACCACGGCGTCACGGCAGCCCAGGTCTACGCCGGCCTCGACGGGACACGCGCCCTGGCGCTCCTCGATGCCGCAGCCGGGGGAACCCTGACGCTCACCCCGCAGGTGCGCAAGGCCGCCCTGCACGCCCTGAAGGTCGCGGCGCCGGCCTGACGTGCCGAACGTCACCCGGCCGCCGTCGCCCTTCTGGCTCGGGGCGACGCGGGTGTGCCGTAGACTGGGAACATCCCCCACACCGGTATTCCCTTTATGTCCGCCCTCTCGGGCCGGATTGGTTGTGTTGGGGCTCGGAGCACAGGCTCGCGAGCAGATTCATCAGGGAGCGCCGGCTAGAAGAAACGTCACACGTCACTGCTGAGAGAGCAGAGAGAACCGTGTGACCGGAGTTCGGCGCCGGGATTGAAACAGTGCCGGATTCCTACGTTCATTCGGCACTGCGGGCTCCATCCTGCCAGGGCCGTCCGGCACCTACCTGGAGGATTATTTCCCGTGCCTGAAAACCTGTCCGAACAGATCACCGACTCCACTCCCGTCACCGACGAGACCGCGACGGCTCCCGCCGCGCCGGCCGAGGACGACGCCGCCGAGGTCCGCTTCACCGACCTGAACCTGGACCACCGCGTCCTCGCCGCCCTGACCGACGTCGGCTACGAGAAGCCCTCACCGATCCAGGCAGCGACCATCCCCGCCCTGCTCGAGGGCCGCGACGTCGTCGGCCTCGCCCAGACCGGCACCGGCAAGACCGCCGCGTTCGCCATCCCCGCGCTGTCGAAGATGGCCGAGCTCGCCGACGTCAACGGCGGCCCGAGCAAGAACACGCAGGTCCTGGTCCTCGCACCGACCCGCGAACTCGCGCTGCAGGTCGCGGAGGCCTTCACCTCCTACGCCAAGCACATGGAGGGCTTCACCGTCCTCCCCGTCTACGGCGGATCGCCCTACGGGCCCCAGCTGGCCGGGCTCCGCCGCGGCGCGCAGGTCGTCGTCGGCACCCCCGGGCGCGTCATCGACCACATCTCCAAGGGCTCGCTCGATCTGTCCAACCTCGAGTACGTGGTGCTCGACGAGGCCGACGAGATGCTGCGCATGGGCTTCGCCGAGGACGTGGAGCAGATCCTCTCCTCCACCCCGGCCGAGAAGCAGGTTGCCCTGTTCTCCGCGACGATGCCCCCGGCCATCCGCCGCATCGCCAAGAAGTACCTGAACGACCCCGCCGAGATCTCGGTCAAGGGCAAGACGACGACGGGCACCAACACGCGTCAGCGCTTCCTGCAGGTCATGGGCCCGCACAAGCTGGACGCGATGACCCGCATCCTCGAGGTGGAGGACTACGACGGCATCATCGCCTTCGTCCGCACCAAGATGGCGACCGAAGACCTGGCGGACAAGTTGCGTTCACGGGGCTTCTCGGCCGCAGCCATCAACGGAGACATCCCCCAGCAGCAGCGTGAGCGCACCGTCGAGGCGCTGCGCGACGGCAAGATCGACATCCTCGTCGCCACGGACGTCGCCGCCCGTGGCCTCGACGTGGAGCGCATCTCGCTCGTCGTGAACTACGACATCCCGCACGACACCGAGTCCTACGTGCACCGCATCGGCCGCACCGGCCGTGCAGGCCGTTCGGGCGACGCGATCCTCTTCATCACCCCCCGTGAGAAGTACCTGCTCCGTTCGATCGAGAAGGCCACGCGCCAGCCGGTCGAGCAGATGCAGCTGCCCTCCACGGAGAAGATCAACGAGCTGCGCCTGAACAAGTTCGCGGAGAAGATCACCACGACGCTGGCCACCGAGGACGTCTCGCTGTTCCGCGACCTGATCGCGAACTACGAGATCGAGCACGACGTGCCTGCCGCCGAGATCGCCGCGGCCCTCGCCATCATGGCGCAGGGCGGCCAGCCCGTCCTGGTCCAGGACATCCCGGTGGCTCCTGCCGGCCAGCGCGAGCGCGCCGACGGCCGCAAGGACGCCTTCGGGTCCCGTGGGCCGACCCGCACGCTCACCGAGGGCAACGCCACCTACCGCATCGCGGTGGGCCGTCGCCAGCGCGTGATGCCGGGCTCGATCGTCGGGGCCATCGCGAACGAGGGCGGCCTGTCCTCCTCGCAGATCGGTGGCATCGACATCCGTGCGGACCACAGCCTCGTGGAACTGCCGGCCGATCTCTCGAAGGACCAGCTGCGGGCGCTCTCCAAGACGCGCATCGGCGGCGAGCTGATCCACCTCGAGCTCGACAAGGGCCGCAAGCCCGCCGGCAACCGTGGTGCGGGCGAGTTCAAGAAGCCCTTCAAGAAGGACTACCCCAAGCGCGACGGGGACACCCGTTTCTCGGGCGACGCCAACCGCAAGCCACGCCAGGCCAAGGGCGCCGGCGCCGGGGCAGGACGCCCCAGCACGCAGTCCGAGCAGTGGTAGGGCCTCGCTGACGGACCCCATCGGACCCGTGCCCGCACGGGTCCGATGCGGAATCCGGTGTCCACCGATCGGGGTGGCCGCCGATTTCGCACCAGCGGCGGGGAACTGGTAAAGTTTCTTGCTGTTGCCCCCCTAGCTCAGTGGTAGAGCGCGTTCTTGGTAAGAACGAGGTCACCGGATCGATTCCGGTGGGGGGCTCGCAAATGAGGGGGCCCGTGACGATCATTTGATCGGTGCGGGCAGACTCATTTAGGGCGGTGTAGCTCAGCTGGTTAGAGCGCACGACTCATAATCGTGAGGTCGTGGGATCGAGTCCCACCACCGCTACAGGAGAAACCACGGAAGGCCCCGGAGCTTCGGCTCCGGGGCCTTCCGTGTGCCTGACCTCGCCGTCGACCTGCCACGTTCTCGACGCGGGCGCCGCGGGTGTCGGCCCGCGACCGGGAGGGAGCGTCCGACCCGCGGCGCCGTGTCAGTCGCCCTTGACGTTGATGATCTGACGGAGCGTGTGGCGCACGTCCACGAGCTCCCTGGCGTCCCGCATGACCACGTCGATGTCCTTGTAGGCGGCCGGGATCTCGTCGAGGAACGCCGGGGTGTCCCGGTACTCGATGCCGCGCATGGCCGCCCGGAGCTGGTCCTGGCTGAACCTCCTGCGGGCCGCGGTGCGCGAATACCCGCGGCCGGCGCCGTGGGGCGCCGAGTCCATGGCCTCCCTGCTGCCCCGGCCCGTCACCACGTAGGAGCGTGTGCCCATCGAGCCCGGAATCAGGCCGGGACGCCCCGGGTCCGCGGCGATAGCACCCTTGCGGGAGAGCCAGACGTCCTTCCCGTAGTGGGTCTCCCGCTGCGTGTAGTTGTGATGGCAGTTGATGCGCTCCCGCTCCTGCACCGGTGTGCCGACCCACTCCGTGAACCGGCGGACCAGGCGATCCATCATCTCCTCGCGGTTGAGCAGGGCGAACCTCTGCGCCCACAGCAGCTCGGCGAGGTAGCGGTCGAATTCCGGCGTGCCCTCCTCCAGGTACGCGAGATCCCGGTGGGGGAGGCTGATGGACCGCCGTGCACAGTAGTCCTGCGCGGCGCGGATGTGGCGCAGCGCGATGCGGTTGCCGACGCCCCGGGACCCGGAGTGGAGGAAGAGCCAGATGTCGTCCTGCTCGTCGAGGGACACCTCGATGAAGTGGTTGCCCGAACCGAGCGTGCCGAGCTGGAGGCGCCAGTCCCTCACGTAGCCCGCCGGGTCGAAGCCCGCGGATCGCGCGTCGTGCTCGAGGTCGTCGATGCGCGGCTGGGCCGAAGCGCCCACCCGTTTGTTGTTGTTGCCCGCCGAGAGGGGCACGGCCCGCTCGATCGCCTCGCGCAGGCGACGGCGGTCCAGGTGGGCGACGTCTCCGGCGGTGAGGTCGGTCCGCACCGCGACCATCCCGCAGCCGATGTCGACGCCGACGGCCGCCGGGATGATCGCCCCGAGTGTCGGCAGGACCGAGCCGACGGCGCAGCCCTTGCCCAGATGGGCATCGGGCATGGAGGCGAAGTGCGGGTACACGAACGGCATGGAACTGGTCATCCTGTTCTGTGCCAGGGTCGCGTCGTCGATGATGCTCGCGAAGTTGACGTAGCTGTCGCTGATCCAGTCCATCCCCCGAGGCTATCGAGGAGTCAGGCGGACCGTCCCGGCAGGTGCCCGCCCGGCCAGGACCTTGCGCCGGCCTCAGCGGACCCGTACCGCCTGGAGGACGGCGTCCCTGATGGTCACGTCACGGCCGTCCGGGGTGCGCTGGGTCCTCGGGCGGGACTCGCAGGCCCGGATGTCCCAGGCGTCGTCGAGCAGGGCGGCGATCTGCTGCGGGGTGTAGAACAGCTCGGCGTGCGGCGGCCGTCCGACTCCGGCGTGCCGGTCCGAGGGGTCGTGGGCGACGATCAGGAGGGTGCCGCCGACGCCCACGAGCGCCGCCAGCTGCTGGAAGATCCGCGAACGGTCCGGATCGGGCAGGTGCATGAACTGGATGGACACGAGGTCCTGCCCGCCCGGGAGCTCCGGCGAGGCCAGCAGGTCCACGTGCCGCCACTCGAGGCGATCGGTGATCGGCTCCCCGAGTGCCTCGGCATGGGTCCTGGCACGGGAGAGGGCCACCTCGGAGACGTCGACGCCGAGGACGGTCCATCCCCGGGAGGCGAGCCAGACGGCGTCGGCTCCCTCCCCGCAGCCGACGTCGAGCGCCCGGCCCGGCGGCAGGTCCTGTGCCGCGGAGACGAGCTGCCGGTTCGGGTCGCCGCTCCAGATCCTCGATGCATGCTGCCGGTAGCGGTCGTCCCAGAACTCCTGCGTGTACTCAACCGACACGGTGTGCCTCTTCCCGACGCTTCGACCCGGCGGGCGCGGAGGCGCCCATGGCCAGACCATCATCCAGCCCGTGGCGCCGGACACCAAGCACGCGCTCCGAGACGCCGGCCTCCGACGACGCCGAGAAGGGTCCGCGGTATCCGTCGAGGGCCCAGGCCGTCTCCTCCGCGACCAGGTCGGCGTTGATCGCCGCACCCGCCATGGTCCCCTCGGCCGCAGCGACGACGACCTGCGCGGAGAGATTCGAGACGTTGCCCGCGACGTACACCCCGGGTACCGCGGTGGAGCCCATCGGGCCGGGGACGATCGAGTGGCCCATGCCGGAGGGATGATCCTGCGGAGCGAGGCCCAGCGGTTCCACCAGGTCACCGCGGGCTTCCATCCGCGTCCCGACGGCGAGGGCATCGAGGGCGAAGACCGAACCGCTCCGCAGCGTCACCCCGGTCAGGGCACCGTCCACCTGGTCGACGGAGGTGACGGCACCGTCCACCACGCGCACCGACCGGGCGGCCAGCGTGTCCCATTCCTCGTCCGTCGGAATCACCGTGTCGTCGAGGAACAGCGTGATGTGCTCCGACCACTGCCGGAACAGGAGCGCCTGGTGGATGGACATCGGGCCGGTCCCGAGGACGCCGATGCGCTGTCCGCGGATCTCGTACCCGTGGCAGTACGGGCAATGCACGACGCCCGCACCCCACTGCTCGCGCAGGCCGGGAATCGCCGGCAGGCCGTCCGCGAGGCCCGTGGCGAGGAGCAGGCGCCGCCCGACGACGACGCCGCGTCCGTCCGCCAGCGCCACGGCGAAGCCGTCGGCGACGCGCCGGACGTGCACGGCCTCGGCGCGGACGATTGTCGCGCCGTACCTCCCGGCATCGGCGCGGCCGGCGTCGAGCAGCGCTGCGGGGCTCATGCCCTCGCGGGCGAGGAAGCCGTGGACGCCCCGGGCGGGTGCGTTGCGCGGCTGCCCGGCATCGAGGACGACGACGGAGCGGAGGGCGCGTCCCAGCGTGACGGCCGCGCTCAGGCCCGCGGGTCCGCCGCCGATGACGACGACGTCGTACCGCTCCTGCAGGGTGTGATCGGTGGGTGGCATGGTGGTTCTCCTTCTGGTGTGCGGATGCCTTCCAGCATCGGACGACTCCCGCGCGGAGTGCAAACTTCTTTGCTGATATGGCAAAATGAGGGCATGACTGCAGATCTCGACGCCGTGCTCGACGCCGTCGGCCCCCGCCTCCGTGCCCTTCGGGCGCACCGCAATCTCACACTCGGGGACGTGTCCTCGGCGTCCGGCATCTCCGTGAGCACGCTGTCGCGGCTCGAATCCGGCCGGCGGCGCCCGAACCTCGAGATCCTCCTGCCCATCGCCCAGGTGTACGGGGTGCCGCTCGACGATCTCGTGGGAGCTCCGCCGACCGGCGACCCCCGCATCCACCTGCGTCCCGTCGAGTACCACGGCGTCACCGCCATCCCCCTCACACGCCGCCCCGGCGGCATGCAGGCGTTCAAGATGGTGCTCGACGGCGATGCGCGCGGCACCGAACCGGATCCGCAGGTCCACGAGGGCTACGAATGGCTGTACATCCTCAACGGCTCCCTCCGCCTCGTCCTCGGCGACAACGACTTCGTGCTGGGAGCGGGCGAGGCCGCCGAGTTCGACACCCGCACCCCCCACTGGTTCGCCAGCGCCGACGGGCAGCCCGTCGAGCTCATCAGCCTCTTCGGTCAGCAGGGCGAGCGGATGCACGTCAGGGCCCGGCCGAAGCGGACCTAGCCCCTGCACGGTGTCCTTCAGGCGGGTCATTACTCAGCTTGCTTATGATCCGGCGTGTTCCTAGGCTGGACGTGGTACGACAGCCACGCTCTACGCAAGGGAGAACAGCATGTCCGAACACGACATTTCCGGCAAGAAGGTCGCATTCCTGCTGACGGACGGGGTGGAGCAGATCGAGCTCACGAGCCCCTGGAACGCGGTCAAGGAGGCGGGCGGAGTCCCCACCCTGGTCTCGCCGAAGACCGGGACCCTCCAGGGCTTCGACGGCATGGACAAGGGTGACACCTTCGAGGTGGACCTCGCCGTGGCCGATGCGCAGGCCGACGACTACGATGCGCTCGTCCTGCCCGGCGGCGTGGTGAACGCGGACTTCCTGCGCGTCGACAAGGACGCCCAGGCGTTCACCCGTGCGTTCTTCGAGCAGCACAAGCCCGTCGCGTCCATCTGCCACGGGCCCTGGCTGCTCATCGAGGCCGGGGTGGTGAGCGGCCGCGACCTGACGTCCTACCACACGCTCGCGACCGACCTGAAGAACGCGGGCGCCAACTGGAGCGACGAGGAGGTCGTGGTGGACCAGGGCCTGGTCACGAGCCGCACCCCGGACGACCTCGAGGCGTTCAACGACAAGCTCCTCGAGGAGATCGAGGAAGGCCCCCACGAGGGCCAGACCCCGTAACGCGGGCACGCACCCGAACACACACTGCAGGGTCCGCCGTCCGGCGGGCCCTGCAGTGTCGTCAGGGGGTCGGGGAGGTCCGGAATCGTGGACGGTCATGGCCAAGTCCTGGCCGATACGACAGGATCGGAGCATGACCGACCTCCCCTTCCCCGTCCGGCCCATGCTCGCCAAGGCCGTCGCTGCCGTCCCCGAGCCGGACAGCGTGCCCGGCGGCCTCGTGTACGAGCCCAAGTGGGACGGCTTCCGGGCGATCGCGAGGATCGCGGACGGCACCTGCGAGATCGGCAGCCGGGGTTCGAAGATGCTCACCCGGTACTTCCCGGAACTCGTCGACGCGCTGCTCGAGAATCTCCCCGAGCGCTGCGTGGTGGACGGCGAGATCGTCGTGCGAAGAGGGGCCCCCGGGGCGGAGCGGCTCGACTGGGACGCCCTGTCGCAGCGGATCCACCCGGCGGAGAGCCGGGTGCGGCTCCTGGCGGAACAGACGCCGTCGTCGTTCATCGCCTTCGACCTCCTCGCCCTGGACGGGGCCGATCTGACGGGCGTCCCCTTCGACGAGCGCCGGAAAGCCCTGGAGGGGGTCGGGGCGTCCTTCGCGGAGCCGGTCCACCTCTCGCAGGTCACGCGCGACGTCGAACTCGCGCGCCGCTGGCTCGTGGAGTTCGAAGGCGCGGGTCTCGACGGCGTCGTCGCGAAGCCGCTGGCCGCCGCATACGAACCGAACAAGCGGCGCATGCTCAAGGTGAAGCACCACCGCAGCGCGGACGCCGTGGTGCTGGGATACCGGATCCACACGTCGGGGCAGGGGGTGGGGTCGCTGCTGCTCGGTCTCCACGACGACGACGGCACGCTGCGGAACGTGGGCGGCATCTCCGCGTTCCCGGCCGCGCGTCGGCTGGAGCTGGTCGACGAGCTGGAGCAGGACGTGATGCGCGACGACGACGGCGCGGCGGAGCTGGGTGCGACCGAGCGGAGCCGGTTCGCCTCCGCGAAGGACGTCTCCTACATCCGGCTCCACCCGCGACGCGTGGTCGAGGTGCGGTACGACCAGATGGAGGGCGACCGCTTCCGCCACACCGTCCAGTTCGAACGGTGGCGGCCGGACCGGGAGGCCCGCTCCTGCACCTTCGACCAGCTCGACCTCCCGGCGGCCTACGACCTCAGCCGCGTCCTGGCGGGCGGGACCGCGTCTCCCGGGTGACCCCGGCAGCTCAGTACCGCTCCGGTTCCTCGCCCAGCTCGAAGTGGCGGCCATGGATGTAGGTGGGCGTGATCTCCACGTAGGTGTACTTCCGTGTCGGGATCCAGGGCTTGAGCGGTAGCGTGTCCGCCTCGTCCACCTCGGACTGCGCCACGATCACCCGGGCCGTGCCCTTGAGCACCACGCTCCAGGCCTCGTCGTCGTTCACCTCGTCCACCTCGAAGGCGACGCGTTCGTTGACCGTGAGTTCAGCCAGCTTCGTCCCCGGATTCGTCCGCATGAACAGTGTTCCGTTGTGCGCCACGAAGTTGAGCGGATAGATGTCCGGCTCGCCCAGCACGCTCACGGCGAGGCGACCGTACTCGGAGCGTTTCAGCATGTCCCATGCTTCGGCTTCGGACAGGACGGTTCCGGGTCGTTCGTCACTTTCCATGGCGTGATCCTCCTGGACGTCGGGGCGTCCGGGCTGGTGGACGCGGGGGTGGTGCGGCACCAGTGTCGCCGACGTCCGCTGCGGGCACCAGAGCCGGTCGGCCCTGATGCTCGGGGGTCGCTCGGCGCCGGAGTCCGCACGTCCCGCCGTCGTTGTCGGCGCCGGCCTCTACGCTGGAGCCGTGGAACCCACCTATCTCTGCAGCGGCGTCACCTGGCACGAGGCCGGTCCGGCCCTGTCGATGCACGAGGTGTCGGCGCTGCCCGGGGACTCCGGTGAGGAGGACGAGGGGCGGCACGAACTGCAGCTCACCCCCGGCACGAGACTGGCCTTCGAGATCACCGCCGAGGGGAAGTACTGCCTCGGCTTCCACCGGGTCCACGGGCGGGACGACCGCACATGGGTGCGGTGTGCCGATCAGGCGCCGTCCGAGCGCGGCTCCCAGTGCGGGCGGTGCTTCGCGCAGGACGACCTCCGTTTCGTGCACGACATCCACCGCTCCGGGATCGCCCCCGCCGGGCTGAAGCGCTACCTCGACCAGCCGCACTGGCTCTACGTGGCGACCTTCGCGGACGGCTCGACGAAGGTCGGGACGGCGTCGAACCTGCGGAAGCGGGCTCGCCTCGTGGAGCAGGGCGCCGTCGTCGCGCAGTACGTCGCACACACCCGGGACGGGCGGATCGTCCGGATCCTCGAGGACGAGGTCACGCGCACGGTCGGCCTGCCGCAGGCCGTGCGATCCGCCACCAAGGCCGCGTCCCTGTGCGCGCCGCTGCCCTCCGTGCAGCTGGAGCACGTCAACGACGGTTTCGCCCTGGCGGCCCGGGGACTGCTGGCCGGGGGTATGGGGATCGAGGGTTTCGTGGTGGTGCACGAGGAGTTCGAGCCTCCGTCGTCGTGGTCCGCCGTCCTCGGCCGGCGAGGACTGCAGCCCTACCCGTCGCCGCTCGGCCAGGGCCGGCACGGCGTCACCGTCCGCGAGGTACTCGGCCCGTCCGCGCTGGTCTCGATCGATGGCTCGGACCTCGTGTTCGTCGCGGATCTGGCCCAGCTCAAGGGTCGGCGGCTCAGGGCCGGGGACTTCAGCACGCCGGTGCCGGCTGTCCAGGAGGCGCTCTTCTGATGACCGACGGCGGGCGGCAGTAGAATCGGGGAATGCTGAATACGCCCTGGGAGACCGGCTCGGACCTGTACCGCAAGCTGGTGGTCTCCGCCCTGGTGACCACGGCGCTCGGCATCCTCATCGCCGTGGTCGGAGCCGTCACGGACCAGCGCACGCTCGTCTCCACGGGCATCCCGATCATCGTGGTCGGCATGGTGTGCCACCTCGCGGGCATGGTGGTGCGTTCGCGCGACACCCGGCGCCGCCTCAGGGACCGGCGCTGAGCCCGCACAGCCCGACGGCCGACGCCGTCCCGTTCCCGCGCCTTCAGCCAGGATCTCCCGCCCGCCCGACGCCGTTTCCATCGGAGGAACCATGACCATCGACCCAGACCTGCAGGGACGCAGCTACCCCGCAGGAGAGACCTACTCCGTGGGCCGTGAGGCGATCCGCGACTTCGCCCGGGCCGTCAAGGCGACGCACCCGGCGCACTACGACGTCGAGGCCGCGGCAGCGCTCGGGCACCGGGACCTCGTGGCCCCGCCCACTTTCGCGATCATCGTCGCCCAGCGTGCCGACGCGCAGCTCATCGCCGACCCGAGCGCGGGGATCGACTTCACCCGTGTGGTCCACGCCGACCAGCGCTTCATCCACCACCGTCCCATCCTCGCCGGCGACCAGCTGGTCGCCGAACTCCACGTGGACCAGGTGCGGGCCATGGGCGGTGGCGCGATGATCACCACGCGAGCGGAGATCTCGACCGTCGACGGCGAGCCGACGGCCACCACGACGTCCTCCCTCCTCGTCCGCGGGGAGGGCCAGTAGCCATGGCAGTATCCATCAGCACACTCGAGGTGGGCCGGCAGATCGGCTCCACCACCGTCGACATCACCCGCCAGGACCTCGTCCGGTACGCAGGAGCCTCGGGAGACCTCAACCCGATCCACTGGAACCAAGCCTTCGCCGAGGGCGTCGGACTCCCCGGCGTGATCGCCCACGGCATGTTCACCATGGGTGCCGTCGTCCAGCTGGTCACCGACTGGGCCGGCGATCCCGCCGCCGTCATCGACTACCAGACGCGCTTCACCAAGCCCGTCGTCGTCGAGGACACGACGGCGCGGCCCGGGGAACCCGGAGCCGTGGTGGAAGTGACGGGCATCGTCGGCGCGATCGACACCGAGCGGTCGACGGCGAGGATCGACCTCACCGTGACGTTCGCCGGGCAGAAGGTGCTCGTGAAGGCGCAGGCCGTGGTGAGACTGCCATGACCGTGCCCCTGACCGGCACGCTGCTGGCCGACCTCACGACGACACGTGTCGGAGGGCCCGCGCGCACCCTCGTGGAGGCCTCGACCGAACAGGAGATCGTGGAGGCCGTCCGGGCCGCCGACGCCGCGGGGGACCCGCTGCTCATCATCAGCGGCGGGTCGAACCTGCTGATCGGCGACGACGGCTTCCCCGGCACCGTCGTCCGCGTCACCTCGAGCGGTTTCACCGTCAACGACGACAACGCCACGTGCGGCGGCGTCATGGTGAAGGTGCAGGCCGGGCACGACTGGGACGACCTCGTGAAGTACACCGTCCTGCACGCGTTCACGGGCCTCGAGGCACTCTCGGGCATCCCCGGCTCCACGGGTGCGACGCCCGTCCAGAATGTCGGAGCCTACGGCTCGGATGTGTCCCACACCATCGCCACGGTGCGGACGTTCGACCGCGAGACGGACAGCATCAGGAGCTTCACCAATTTCGAGCTGCAGTTCGGTTACCGGGACTCCCTGCTCAAGCGCAGCACCGTCGACGGATCGCCGCGCTACGTGGTGCTGACGGTCGAGTTCCAGCTCGGCCTCGGACGCATGAGCACCCCTATCCGGTACGCGGAGCTGGCCCGTGCACTCGGCGTCGAGGTCGGCGCGCGTGCCTATGCCAACGACGTACGCCGTGAGGTGCTCAGGCTGCGCGCGGGGAAGGGCATGGTGCTGGACGCGCCGGACCCGGACACCTGGAGCACGGGATCGTTCTTCACCAACCCGATCGTCCCGCAGGACGCCGCGGAGCGGCTGCCGGCCGACGCCCCCCGGTATCCGTCCGGTGAGGACGGCCGCGTGAAGCTCAGTGCGGCCTGGCTCATCGATCACGCGGGGTTCTCCAAGGGGTTCGGCCTCGCGGACGACGACGGGTTCGCCGTGGCCGGCGGCCGCGCCTCGCTGTCGACGAAGCACACGCTCGCCCTGACCAACCGGGGCGGAGCCTCGGCGTCGGACCTGCTGTCCGTCGCCCGTCTCGTGCGGGACGGCGTGGAGCGCGCCTTCGGGATCCGGCTGGAGCCCGAGCCGTTGCTCATCAACTGCACCCTGTAGCTGGTTGCGGGCGGCGTAGAGGTCGGGTTGCTGCCCGTCGGCTGCGCCGTCTGCGTCCCGCAGCCCGGTAGTCGGTGGCGTCTGCCCGATGGCCGTCGGCACCGGCATGGTCAGGCTCGACGGCCCACCGGACCGGTCGATGGTCCGGCAGGCCGGCCGGCGGCTTATGGGGGCGGAGGTCGGCCCGGTACCCGGTTCGGTAATTCATCCGGCGGCCCGTGGGGCCGGATGCCCGACCGATGGTGCGGCAGGCCTGCCAGCGGCTTATGGGAGCGGAGGTCGGCCCGATGACCGGCCCGGCGACCCGTGGGGACGCCCGGGTGCGGTGCCCTGGCTGGCGGACTGTGGAGCCGGATGCCCGGCGACCCGTCCGGTAGCCGGGGTCGGCCCTCCGGCCTCGTCCGGCCGGCCAATCCACTAGTTCGGTAGGTTCGGCCGCCTGTTCACCGGGTTCCCCCAGCGCGCGGGGGAGCGGCGCGCCTGTTCGGCGGCAGCGCGGGTGAGAACGACGTCGTTCCAGCTGTCCTCGCGCTGAACGAGCTGCCGTGAGCAGACCCACTGGGCCAGGCGTGAGGCGACGCTGATCTGTGCGAGGCGATCGTGGAAGTCGGGAAGGAGCTGAGGTGCTGCGAGGAACTCCGGGAGGGCGTGCAGCACCTGCCGCGCACCCATGACCCGGACGTAGGGGTCCTCGGTGCCGAACTGGCGTTCGAGTGCCAGTAGTTCCTGCTCGGCGTCCGTCAGCCTGGTCACGGCGACGTTTTCGAGGTAGGCGCGGAGGTGGTCCTGGATCCGCTCGTACCGCAGCAGGCTCTCGGGATGCCGCGTATGGCCGCTGGCCGCGAAGAAGCGCCGGAGGACGATATCTGCGTTCACGGGATCCATGCGCCTATCCTTCCTGTGACCTCCGACCTTTTGGCCTGTCCATTTCGGCAGTGGTCGTTCCGGCGGTTCTCGTTTCTGCAACGGTGCCGATGCACAGTCGGCCCCGTGGTGCGCGGAATGTGGATAACTCGTCGTCACTTGTCCTCCACAATCACGACCCGCCCTCGAAAATAGTACGTACGTTCGATAAAATGAGGTATGGCTATAGCACCGCTCGAGAATCCCGGGGAATCGGACGTCTCCCTTGGGGTCGTGTACGCCGCGCTGGTGCAGGTGGCTGACTCGTTGACGGGCCAGGGCCGGATGCTGTCACGGAGCGAGGCGGTGCGGACGCTGGTCGATGTCGAGGACATCTCGCGGGTCGTCGATTTCCTCCAGGTGTTCGCCGCAGGTATGGCGGAGGAGAACGAGCTGGGTTCGGGCGAGCGACCTCACGCGGTCGGTTCGCTCCAGACACGAGCCGAACAGTCCCTCGACAGGCCGGGAACAGCCGGTGCAGCTGGGGTGGGGGCTCCTGGTGGGAGTGTGGCCGATGATGCAAGCGGGAGCCGATTCCGGACCTGCGCGGACTACTTGCGGTCCCGCTTGGGGATCAGCCGTGCCGAGGCGAAGCGCAGACTGGACCTGGCCCACAGCGTGTTGCCCGGTATCGCGCCCTCGGGCGCATTCGTCGAGCCGCAGTCGGCAGCCGTGAGCGCCGCGTTCGCCTCCGGCACGTTGAGCGGGCGGGCAGCGACGGTCATCTGTTCCGCAGTTGATCGCGTCCGCTGTCTTGCGGCCCCCGAGCAGCTGGCATCGATGGAGCATCATCTCACCCGGCAGGCTCTGGAGTCCGACGAGGATGTTCTCCGCGTCGTCGCGCGTCGCTGGGAGACCGTCCTGGACCAGGACGGTCGGGAACCTACCGAGAAGGTTCTGCGGAGTCGTCAGGGCGTGTTTCTCCGGGGCCGGCGCAACGGACTGCGCATTCTCGAGATCGGGGCCACCGACGAACAGTTCGAGCATCTGATCACGGCCATGAGCACCGCCACGAACCCCCGGACTCCCAACTCCGACCGCACCCCGGACGATCCTCAGTGCCTCGGCGGCACTGACGTGATGGCGGACGGCGCTGGTGGTGGTGGCGACGGTGGTGGTGGATCCGTGGCGGCGAACCGGATGGGAGGCCCTACGCGGGCGCAAAGCCTCCTCGACGGACTGGTGGGTGCGTGCCGTATCGCCCTGTCCACCTCCCTCCTGCCGGCGACCGGTGGCCACAGGCCCCAGGTCATGGTCACCATCGACTACCGCGACCTCCTCGGCGACGTCCGTGAGACCACCTGCAACCGCGAAACCAGCAGTCATGGCAGCAGACGGGGGGATACCTCGGGTCATGCCTTCCTCGTCGGCCCGAGGGATGGAAGCGGGACAGGGCGTGCCGTGTTCGCCGAGCAACTCAGTGCCCGCACCATCCGGCGGATCGCCTGCGACGCCGACCTGATCCCCCTCGTGCTCGGGGGCGACGGGCAGATCCTCGACATGGGTCGTGCGGGTAGGCTCTTCCCGCCGCACATGCGTCGCGCTTTGGTCGCCCGGGACCGGGGCTGCGCGTTCCCCGACTGCACTGTTCCGGCCACCTGGTGCGAGGCCCACCACATGACGCCCTGGTCCCGCGGGGGTACCACCAGCATCGACAACGGAGTCCTGCTGTGTGCGCACCACCACCACACCATCCATGACGGCCTCTGGACGGTCGCGTCGCACAACGGTATCCCCTGGTTCACGCCACCGCCACACTTCGGTCGACACGGAACCACCGCTCGACGCAACAGGTACTGGTATGCCCAGCCCGGGGTGGAGCACGGTGCCATCGACACGGTCCCGTCGGGAGACTAGTAGAGCAGAGGCCCGAGCGATCGGTGGAGTGTCATCGCCACCTGGCCGGCCGGACAATCACCGACAGCTCTTGCTGTCCGACATCGGCAGCTTGTCGTCGGTTCCCGGCTGGGGCGCCGTCAAGCCGTCGTCGGTTCCCGGCTGGGGCGCCGTCAAGCCGTCGTCGAATCCCCGTCAGCTCCCGGCCGGCTCCCGGCAGCTCGCCGTCGGACCGGCGTCCAGCTCGCCGTCGGATCTTCGCGAGGGAACCCGTTGATCACCGACGCACGGGAAGTCGCGTCAGAGGTTGCCGGTGGCGATCATCAGCATCCGGCGGAGTGGCTCGGCCGCTCCCCACAGCAGCTGGTCGCCCACCGTGAAGGCGCTGATGTACTCCGGGCCCATCTCGAGCTTCCGGATCCGTCCGACGGGGACCTCCAGCGAGCCGGTCGCCGCGACCGGCGTCAGACCGGCGACCGTGTCGGCCTTCGTGTTCGGGATGACGCGCACCCACTCGTTGTCCGCTGCGATGATCGACTCGATCTCGCTGACCGGCAGGTCCTGCGTCAGCTTCAGGGTCAGCGCCTGCGAGTGCGAGCGCATGGCACCCACCCGGACGCAGAGGCCGTCGAACGGGATGCGCGTCGCGGTGCCGAGGATCTTGTTGGTCTCCGCCCCGGCCTTCCATTCCTCCCGGGACACACCGTTGCCGAGGTCGCTGTCGATCCAGGGGATGACGGACCCGGCCAACGGCACACCGAACTGGCTCGCTTCGAGGCTCGGGTGCCGCTGCTTGGCGAGGATCGCACGGTCGATGTCCAGGATCGCGGAGGCGGGGTCGTCGAGATTGACGGCCACGCTGCCGTGGAGCGCCCCGAACTGGTTGAGCAGCTCCCGCATGTGGCGGGCACCGCCGCCCGAAGCCGCCTGGTAGGTCATCGACGTGCCCCACTCCACGAGACCGTTGCGGAAGAGCCCGCCCAGCCCCATGAGCATGCAGGAGACCGTGCAGTTGCCGCCGATGAAATCGCGGACGCCGCGCGCGAGTCCGGCGTCGATGGCGTCGCGGTTGATCGGGTCGAGCACGATGATGCTGTCCTGCTCCATGCGCAGCGTGGAGGCGGCATCCAGCCACAGGCCCTGCCATCCGGCGTCGCGCAGCTTGGGGTAGACCTCGGCCGTGTAGTCACCGCCCTGGGCGGTGACGATGATCGGCAGCTTGGCGAGCGTCTCGACGTCGTACGCGTCCTGCAGCACACCGGTGCCCTCCGCGAACTGCGGCGCGGCACCCCCGGCGGCCGAGGTCGAGAAGAACACGGGGTTGATCCTGGCGAAGTCGCCCTCGTCCTGGAGACGCTGCATGAGGACGGAGCCCACCATGCCACGCCAGCCCACGAAACCGACGGAGGGCAGGGCAGAGCTCTCGGGTGCTGAAGTCATGCCCTCCAGTTTAGGCGTTGCGGCCTCACCGCCGCCGCTTTGTGACCGACGCCGCTCCTGCCGAGAGGACGTCCCTCGGCGACGTCCTCACCCCGATCTGCCGCGCGACTCCCCCGGCCGGGAGGCTCGTGGGAGGAGCCTCCGTCGGACGACGACACCTGCCGGGATGATCAGCAGCCAGAGGTACATCGCCACCGCGGGCATCAGGAACGCCACCGGGATGCTCACGGCGAACACGAGCGGTACGGGGAGCAGCGCCCGCACCACGTAGCGATAGAGATCGCGGTCCACGGCACGGGCGAGGAGGCCTTCGCGCCACGCGTGGGCCCAGACGAGGTTCAGCATGGAGTAGAGGCCCGCGACCACGATGGCATAGGCCACCACGGGCCAGGGCGACGACGTCCCGCCGTACTCGCTGAGCACGGCGGTGGGCAGGGGGAGCAGCGCGACGAAGAAGAGCAGCACCAGGTTGAGGACCTGCAGCCGAAGGTCGTAGCGGACGATGACGCTGAACTTCCGGTGGTGGTTCAGCCAGGCGCTGCCGATGACGGCGAAACTGAGGGCGAAGGCGAAGAAGTGCGGCAGCTGCTGCACCAGGGCCGCTCCGACGCGGTCCGGGGGCAGGCCGTCGGGAATGTCGAGATCGAGGACGAGGAGCGTCATGGCGATGGCGAACACGGCATCGCTGAAGAAGACGGTCCTGTCGGTCGACCCACCCCTGGTGAGCACCGACCGGTAGCGGGACCTCAGGTCCTTCTGATGTGCTGGATCGGCATCGTCAGCGTGCGGCACCGTTCGAGCCTAGCGTCTCGCCCCTGCCCGGGATAGGCAGGGGAGGACGCCCGACTGCCCTGTGCTCAGGCGGCGTCCGACGGCGCTGCTGCCTCGTGTGCACCCTTCGTCCAGAGGCTGATGCGGTAGCGGGTACCTTTCACGGACTCCAGCCAGCCTGCCTCGGGGGACAGGGCCGTCAACGCCCAGTCCGTCCCCAGCAGGGGAGCCAGCGTGTCGCCCTCCGCCGCTGATTCGACCACGGTGACGAGGGCCGCGTTGGCGCGTTCCATCGCGTCGGCGTACACGCGCCCACCGCCGATGACCCAGATCTGCTCGGCACCGGGACTGGCCTGGGCGGCCTCGAAGGCGGCCTCGAGCGAATCGACGACGACGGCGCCGGGCAGGTCCACGCCGGATCCTGAGACGACGATGTTCGTGCGGTCCGGCAGCGGACGGAAGGTCGAGGGGAAGGATTCCCATGTCCGCCGGCCCATGATCACGGGGTGGCCCGTCGTCGTGGCCTTGAAATGCGCCAGGTCCTCCGGCACGTGCCAGGGGATGCCGCCGTCCTTGCCGATCACGCCGTCCTCGGTCTGCGCCCAGATCATGCCGATCACGGGACGGGACCCGACGGCGTCGGGCACGCTCAGGGTGTGGGGGGAGGGGACCGTGCTCATACGGCCACCGGCGCCTTGATGGTGGGGTGGTGCTGGTAGTCGATCACGTCGAAGTCCTCCAGGGCGTAGTCGAAGATGCTGTCCGGCTTCCGGTTCAGTGCGATGCGCGGGTACGGGTAGGGCTCCCTGGACAGCTGCTCGGCGACCTGCTCCACGTGGTTGTCGTAGACATGGACGTCACCGCCGGTCCAGATGAACTCGCCGGGCTCGAGGCCGGTCTGCTGGGCGACCATCAGGGTCAGCAGGGCGTAGGAGGCGATGTTGAACGGGACCCCGAGGAACGTGTCAGCGGACCGCTGGTACAGCTGGCAGGAGAGCCGGCCGGGACCGCCGTCCACGCCGGGGCTCACGTAGAACTGGAAGAACACGTGGCAGGGCGGCAGCGCCATGTTGTGCAGCTCGGAGACGTTCCAGGCCGAGACCAGGTGGCGGCGGGAGTCCGGGTTCGTCTTCAGCGCCTCGACCACCTGGGCGATCTGGTCGACATGGCCGCCGTCGGGCGTGGGCCATGACCGCCACTGGACGCCGTAGACGGGGCCGAGCTCGCCGGCCTCGTCCGCCCACTCGTTCCAGATGGACACGCCGCGCTCCTGCAGCCAGCGCACGTTGGAATCGCCGCGGAGGAACCAGAGCAGCTCCAGCGCCACGGACTTGAAGTGCACACGCTTGGTGGTGACGAGCGGGAAGGACTCGCTGAGATCGAAGCGCAGCTGCCGGCCGAACACGCTCCGGGTACCGGTACCCGTCCTGTCGCTCTTGGCCGCGCCGTTCGCCATGACGTCGCGCAGCAGGTCCTCGTAGGGGGTGGGGATGGGAGTGCTCACCCGGCCAGTCTAGGACGAACGGGACGTCCCGGTCGGCCGCGTCGTGCGCGGGTAGACTACCCCCGGGCCGTACAGGTGACGGCGTCGCCGCTCACCTGCTGTTCACTTCGTACCGGAAGAATCCAGCCGTGACCATACCTTCGCCCGAGACCCACACCGCCCCTGCCGCCGCGCGGTTCATGGCGTCCGGGCGGGCACCATCACCCCGCACCCTCCTCGACATCCTGCGGGCCACGGCCGCGGAACACCCCAGCGCGTCGGCGCTCGACGACGGCACCGAGGACCTCAGCTACACGGAGCTGGTGACGGCCGCCGACCGGTTCGCCGCCACCCTGCGCGCCGCCGGTGTGGGACGCGGCGACACCGTCGGGGTACGCCTCCCCTCGGGCACCAACGAGCTGTACATCGCGATCCTCGGAGTGCTCTCGGCAGGTGCCGCCTACGTGCCGGTCGATGCCGACGATCCCGACGAGCGCGCCCGCGTCGTGTTCGCGGAAGCGCGTGTCGCCGTCGTCGTCGGGCACGGCCTGTCGGTGGTCCCCGGCCCGGGCGGACACGGGGGGATCTCCGGAGACCCCACACCGGACGACGACGCCTGGATCATCTTCACCTCCGGTTCCACGGGCACGCCGAAGGGCGTCGCCGTCTCGCACCGGTCGGCAGCCGCGTTCGTCGATGCGGAGGCACGCCTGTTCCTGCAGCACGAGCCCCTCGGGCCCGCCGACCGCGTCCTGGCCGGCCTCTCCGTCGCGTTCGACGCCTCCTGCGAGGAGATGTGGCTGGCCTGGAGGCACGGTGCATGCCTCGTGCCGGCACCCCGCGCCCTCGTGCGCACGGGCGTGGACCTCGGTCCCTGGCTGATCGCCCGCGGGATCACCGCCGTGTCCACCGTGCCCACGCTGGCCGCGCTGTGGCCCGCCGACTCCCTCGAGAACGTCCGCCTCCTCATCTTCGGCGGGGAGGCATGCCCTCCGGACCTCGCGCAGCGCCTCGTCGTCCACGACCGCGAGGTCTGGAACACCTACGGCCCCACCGAGGCGACCGTCGTCGCCTGCGCCGCACGACTCGGCGGCGAGGGCCCGGTGCGTATCGGCCTGCCCCTGGACGGCTGGGACCTCGCCGTCGTCGACGAGTCCGGCCTGCCCGTGCCGGAGGGCGGCACCGGCGAGCTCATCATCGGGGGAGTGGGGCTGGCCCGCTACCTGGACCCGGCCAAGGACGCCGAGAAGTACGCACCGATGCCCTCGCTCGGATGGCGGCGCGCCTACCGCTCGGGCGATCTCGTGCAGCTGCAGGCGGCCGGACTGGTCTTCGTGGGCAGGGCCGACGACCAGGTGAAGCTCGGCGGCCGCCGCATCGAACTCGGTGAGGTGGATGCGGCTCTCCAGGCGCTGCCCGGGATCGCCGGCGCCGCCGCCGCCGTCAGGACGACGCCGTCGGGCAACCAGCTCCTCGTCGGCTACCTCGTCCCGGCCGACGGCGAGCCCGATCTCACGGCCCTGCGCGCGCTGCTCGCCGAGGAGCTGCCCGCCGCGCTCGTCCCGCTGCTGACCGTCACCGACGCCCTGCCCACGAAGACCAGCGGCAAGGTGGACCGGAACGCCCTGCCCTGGCCGCTTGCCGGCGTCGGCGACCCGGGCGAGCCCGGCAGCCTGGAGGACCTCGACCCGCGTGTCCGGTGGATCGCGGACCAGTGGGCCGCCGTCCTCGGCACCGTCCCGGCCGACGAGGACGCCGATTTCTTCCTGCACGGCGGCGGGTCCCTCGCGGCCGCCCGGCTCGTGTCGCTGATCCGCACCCGCTACCCGGTCATCACCGTCGCCGACATCTACGCCCATCCGCGGCTCGGCGCACTCGCGTCCTTCGCCGCGGAGACGGGCGACGGCGGAGAGCAGCCGCCCACCCCCGAACGTGCCGTCCGGCGCACCGCACGCAAGTCACAGGTCTTCCAGACCATCATGGGCATCCCGCTGCAGTTCCTCGCGGGCATGCGCTGGCTCACCTACGCGATGATCGCGAGCAACGTCCTCGCCGGGCTCGGAGTCCTGACATCCGCGGCGACCCTGTCCTGGTGGTGGGTGGCGCTGTCCTGGCTCGTGTTCGTCAGCCCGTTCGGGCGCATGGGCCTGTCCGTCCTCGCTGCCCGCCTCCTGCTGGGCGGCGTGGAGCCCGGCGTCTATCCGCGGTCCGGCAGGGTGCACCTGAGGCTCTGGCTCGCCGAGCAGATCTCGGACAGCGTCGGGGCGGTCGGCCTCGCGGGCGCACCCTGGGTGCAGTTCTACGCGCGGGCACTGGGCGCGCGGATCGGGCCCGACGTCGACCTCCATTCCGTCCCGCCCGTCACGGGCCTGCTCACCCTCGGAGCCGGCGCGTCCGTGGAACCGGAGGTGGACCTCTCGGGCTGGTGGATCGACGGCGACCGCATCCATATCGGCGGGATCACCGTGGGCGCCGGCGCCGTGGTCGGGGCCCGCAGCACGCTGATGCCGGGGACACGGATCGGCGCCGGCGCCGAGGTGGCCCCGGGCTCGGCGGTCCAGGGAGCCGTCCGGTCGGGGCAGCTCTTCGCGGGTTCGCCCGCCACCCGGGCGGGCAGGGCGAAGCAGGACTGGCCCGACGCCCCGCCGGCCCACTCGCGCCTGCGCACCCGACTGACCTTCGCGGCGTTCGCCGCGGCCTCGGGTGCGCTCGCGCTCATCCCGTACGCCGCCGCCGTCGTCGCCGCGCTGCCCGTCGTGGCCGCGCTGCGCGGAGCCTCGTCCCTGTCCTCCGCGTGGCCGTCCCTCGTGGGGCCGGTGGCGCTCGCCGCCGTCCTCTGGCTCGTCACCACCGCAGCCCTGGTGCTCGCCACGGTCCGGATCCTGGGCATCGGCCTGCGGGAGGGCCATTACCCCGCGCGCAGCCGCATCGGCTGGCAGATCTGGGCCACGGAGCGCACCCTCGACATGGCGCGGGACCTGCTCTTCCCGCTCTACGCGAGCCTGTTCACGCCCGTGTGGCTGCGGCTCCTCGGGGCGCGGGTGGGCCGGAACGTCGAGGCGTCCACTGTGCTCCTCATCCCGAAGATGACCACGATCGGCGAGGGCGCCTTCCTCGCGGACGACACCATGGTGGCCTCCTACGAGCTCGGCGGCGGGTACCTGCGCATCGCGCCCGCGAAGATCGGCCGGCGCGCCTTCCTCGGCAACTCGGGCATGACCTCGGCGGGCCGGCGCGTACCCAAGAACTCGCTCGTCGCGGTGCTGTCGGCCACGCCGGCGAAGGCCAAGGCCGGCAGCTCCTGGCTGGGCAGTCCACCCTCCCGGCTGCGCCGGCTCGCCGTGACGGGGGACCAGAGCCGCACGTTCCAGCCCCCCGGGCGCCTGAAGGCGGCGCGCGCCTTCTGGGAACTGTGCCGCGTGGTGCCGGTCATCCTCACCGTCACGATCGCCGCCGCGGCCCTCGTCGCCTTCGATGCGCTCGCCCTGTGGGGCGGCTACCTCGTGGCGGCCCTGCTGAGCGGCGTCGTGTTCACGGTGCTGGGGGCCGTCGCCGCCGCGAGCGCCGTCGTCGCGAAGTGGCTGCTGGTCGGGCGGATCACGGCGGGCGAGCACCCGCTGTGGAGCTCCTTCATCTGGCGCAACGAGGTGGTGGACACGTTCATCGAGAGCGTCAGCGCTCCGTGGTTCGCCCGTGCCGCCAGTGGGACGCCGTCGCTGGTCTGGTGGCTGCGGGCCCTGGGGTCGAAGATCGGGCACGGTGTCTGGTGCGAGAGCTACTGGCTGCCCGAAGCGGACCTGGTGACCTTGGGTACCGGGTCCACTGTCAACCGCGGATGCGTCGTGCAGACCCATCTCTTCCATGACAGGATCATGAGCATGGACACCGTCGAGCTCGCCGCAGGCGCAACCCTCGGTCCGCACAGCGTGATCCTGCCCGCCGCCCGGATCGACCAGGGTGGCACCGTGGGTCCGGCGTCCCTGGTGATGCGCGGCGAGACCGTCCCCGCAGGGACCTACTGGATGGGGAACCCGGTCAGCTCCTGGTCGGGTCCGGGAGACGGTGCGTGAGCACCAGTTCCGAGAGCTTTGCGCCCGACCCGTACACCCCGAGCAACGGCAGCACCTCCTATCGTGTCGACCACTACGACCTCGCCCTGGACTACCGGCTCTCGAGTAACCGCCTGTCCGGTCGTGCCGTCCTCACCGTGACCGCGCACCGGGGGCTGCACCACGTCGAACTCGACCTCGAGGGGCTCCGCACCACGAGGGTCACCTCCGACACCGCCCGCATCCGGTCCTTCAAGGACCGCGCCGGCAAGCTCGTCATCGGGTTCCGCGACCCGGTGCCGGCCGGTACCGGGTTCACGCTCGACATCCGGTACGAGGGCAACCCGCGCCCCATCACCGGCATCTGGGGCGAGATCGGGTGGGAGGAACTGACCGACGGCGTCCTCGTGGCCGGGCAGCCCACCGGGGCACCGTCGTGGTTCCCCTGCAACGACCACCCCTCGCAGAAGGCGGCCTACCGGATCGCGGTGACCACCGATGCCGGCTACCGGGCCGTCTGCAACGGCGTCCTCGTCTCCCGCGTCGACCGCGCCAGCAGGACCACCTGGACCTACGAGCAGGCCGAGCCGATGGCCACCTACCTCGCGACGGTGCAGATCGGGCGTTACGCCCTCGTGGCACTGAACGATCCTGCGGGGCCCGCCGTCGGTCTTCCCGCCCCGGGTACGCCGCGAGTGCCGGGCGCCCCCGTCCCGCTGTACGCCGCCGTGCCGCCGTCCCTCGCCCCCGCCGCCAAGGCGTCACTGGTGCGCCAGCATCAGATGATGTCCGTGTTCGAGCAGTGCTTCGGGCCATACCCCTACCCGCAGTACCTCGTGGTGGTCGCCGACGACGACCTCGAGATTCCCCTGGAGGCGCAGACGCTCTCCATCATCGGGCGCAACCACCTCGACCAGGGCTGGGAGGCGCAGCGGCTGATCGCCCATGAGCTCGCCCACCAGTGGTTCGGCAACTCGGTCACAGCGGCGCGCTGGCAGGACATCTGGCTGCACGAGGGCTTCGCCTGCTACGCCGAGTGGATCTGGTCCGAGGCCAGCGGGTCGACGACGGCGGACTCCCACGCGCGGTCCACCCACCAGCGCCTCAGCAAGGCACCCCAGGACCTCGTCCTCGCCGACCCCGGCGCCGTCGACATGTTCGACGACCGCGTCTACAAGCGCGGCGCCCTCACGCTGCATGCGCTCCGGAAGGCCGCCGGAGACGACGCCTTCTTCGCCCTGCTGCGCTCCTGGTCCAGCGAGCACCGCTTCGGGACGGCCACCACTGCGGACTTCATCGCGTTCGCGGTGCACACGCTCCCCGGTGCCGGCGTCGGGGACCTCCTGGTGCCGTGGCTGCTCTCGAAGGCGCTGCCCGCGCTGTGACGCGCGCCGTCCCACAGCCGGACGGCGGCACGCAGTCCTGGTGCTCCGGCCGGGCCTGCCCCTCCCGGGGTCGTCTGCCACGTGGGGTCGACTTGCCCTTCGTGCCCCGGTACGCCGTCCTGTGTGCCCCGACTCGCCGTCCCGGGGGCCGAGCTGCTTACCGTCGGTACACCGTCCTGTGCGAGCGCGCTGTTACCCCCCGTGCACCGTCCTTTGGGGGCGGGCTGTTAGCCCCCGTACGCCTGTCCTGTGGGGGCGCGTTATTAGCCCCCGTACACCTGTCCTGTGGGGGCGCGTTATTAGCCCCCGCGCACCGTCCTGCCGAACAGGTCGCCTCGAAAGCGGATCCGTTCCTCAGGGGTCGATGGCGACGGCGGCCACGAGGCCCAGAGGCTCCAATGCTTCGCCCCCGATCGAGGGGAGGTCGGCGACCCTCCGCTCGCGCAGGACCTCGACCGATTCCGGGCCACGATCGGCGAAGCCGGTGCCGAGAGCCTTGATCAGGGCTTCCTTGCGGGCCCACAGGACTGCGCGGGCCGTCGTCCGGTCGCCGGCCGGGAGTCCGCCGACCATGGCCCGCTCACCAAGAGTCAGGGCAACGTCGTCGAACCCCTCGAAACCCGCTGCGGCGACGGTGGTGAGGTCCACTCCGAGCCCCGGCCGGGCCCACGGGACGGCAGTATGCGATGTCGGCGTCCCGACCGCTTCGTACGCCCCGTGCGCCCCCAGCGGCTCGAGCGTCCCGACCGTCCCCCGCAGCCCGTCGGTCGCCGCCGTCCGGTTCGTCCCCTGCGGCCCCTGCGGCCCCTGTGCCCCGAGCGTCCCCGCCGTCCGCTTCGTCCCGTGCGCCCCGAACGTCGGCGGCGTCTGGGCCGTCCCGTGCAGCGCGAGCGCTCCGAGCAGGACGAACCCTCCCGCCCTGGACAGGCTGAGTGCCAGCGGTACGGGTTCCCCGTGCAGCAGGTAGGCCGGTCGGCCGTGATCGGGTACGCCGTCCGGTCCACAGACAGGGCATTCGAAGCCCGATACGAGAAGGCCCGCCCGGATCCCGAGCAGGTCAGCAGTGAGGGCACGCAGGAGGTATCGGCCCGCGACGAAGGACGCCGCCTGTTCGGCATCGACGGTCCGGGCCGCCCGCGCGCGTTCCACGTCGTCGAGGAGCCGGAGCATGGCGGTGGTGGGAGGGAGGTCGGACCCGGGACCGATCCTCCGCAGGCTCAGGACGGCGCCCGACGACGGGTCCATGGGGCCGGTGAGCGTGGCCGGAGTCCCGGGAAGTGGTGCGCGGGCAGCCGGAGTGCCCGGATCGGCGGCCGTGGCCGGAGTCCCGGTGATCGGGGTACTGGGAGGTGGAGTGCCGGGGAATCGCTTCACTCCACCATCGTCCCCGAGGGTAGGGCGGTGAGGCCATCCGGCCGGGGAATCGGCCGACGAACCGGTGTGGGAGCCGGTGTGGGGGCCGGTCGACCTAGTGGCCGGCGAACAGTTCAGCACACACGTCGTCGCGCAGGACGAACGGTCGCGGACGGTCGGGGTCGGCCGGCCGCCCGTACACGTAGTAGCCGCGGCCCTCGCCCGGGCCGCCGGCGGCGCGGTCGATGGCGTGCATGAGCTTCGGCGTGAGCGGCCCTGCTGGTCCGATCCGGTGGATCTGCTCGATCTCGTGCGGTGCGAGTGCCCGTACGAGGCGTTTCACATCGGCCATGGGAGCGTTCCTGTCGTCGGTACCGGTCGCTGCGTGAGGGTCCGACACTAGGCACTCCGGGTGAACGAGGCGTGAACAGCGGCGATCGATCCGCTGACGCTCGATGAACTGATCAATCCTCGCTGGACGGCTGGACGGCTGGACGGCTGGACGGCTGGACGGCTGGACGGCTGGACGCTGAACGCTGAACGCCGAGGAGGCAGACGGACCGCCAGGAAGTGGCGCACCGGGACCCGGCCCGGCGGCACAGCAGTCGGCCCTGATCTCAGTCGTCGTAGGCGCGGAACTGCTCCATGGACACGATGCGCCCCTGGTTGGCACTGCTCACCTGGCAGATCACTGCTTCGCCCGGCGCGAGGTGCGGGTCCTCGACGGGCAGGAGTTCGTGGAGGTGGCCCGGCATGTGGCCGCGCAGCACCGAGAGGACGAGCGGGAGTACCGGCCGGTGGGTGCAGATCGCCACGGGCCTGCGCTTGTCGAGCAGGCGCTCGATGACGGCCTTGGTGCGCGCCGGCTTCCTCTTGGCATCGTGCTCGGTCAGCGCGTCGAGGAGCTTGAGCTTCGCGCTGCGCTGCTTCACGTAGGGCGAGATCGTCTGGACGCACCGCACCCACGGGCTGCTCACCACCCGCTCGGGGGTCCAGGCCTGGAGCAGGCGGCTCACCGCGGTGGCCTGCCGCCGACCGGTCGCGGCGAGAGGTCTCTCACCCTCGGCCCTGCTCCACGACGAACGCGGCTTGGCCTTCGCATGGCGGACCACGATCAGGGGCCACGTCTGGAGATTCCGTGCCCGGTGCGCTTCGATGAGCGAATCGAGAGGCACGACGTCGGTCGGGTTGCTCAGCACGGTGCGTGCCTCCTCGGGGGACACCCACCGTACGCCGTCCACCTCGGTGCCGTCCGGCACCGGGGTGGCCCGTTCGATTCTCGCCGCCCAGTAGTACACCACTTTGTCGCCGGAGTTCACCGGGTAGTTGATCGTCGCCAGCGGGATGCCGAGCCTCACGCTCAGCCCCACTTCCTCGAAGGTCTCGCGGACGGCGCATTCGGGCGTCGTCTCTCCCGGGTCGAGCTTGCCCTTCGGCCAGGACCAGTCGTGATAGCGGGGGCGGTGGATGATCAGGACCTCGAGTGCGCCCTTCTCGATCCGCCAGCACAGCGTGCCGGCAGCGACGACCGCCGGGCCGCCGGTCGCCGTGGCGGTGGTGGCATCCTCAGTGGGTGGCGCCATCAGCGGCGCGACACTGCCCGCTGGCGGGCTCGGGACGCGAGCAGCGAGGACTGGATGTCCTCGAGCAGCGCGCCGTCGGCGTTCTTGTGGTGCCGGGTCCAGCAGCCGGTCTCGTCGAGGTGCCAGCTGGAGACCGACGGGTCCATGTACCGGTCCATGAGGTTCATCAGGTAGGAGATGTCCTCGGCCGAACTGAGCTGTACGAGTGCCTCGACGCGGCGGTCCAGGTTGCGGTGCATCATGTCCGCCGATCCGATGAACACGGCAGGCTCTCCACCGTTGGCGAAGGCGAAGACCCGCGAGTGCTCGAGGAACCGGCCCAGCACGGAGCGCACGGTGACGTTCTCGCTCAGCCCGGGGACCCCGGGCCGTACGGAGCAGATGCCACGCACGATCACGTCCACCTGGACGCCCGCCTGCGATGCGCGGTAGAGCGAGTCGATGATCGCTTCGTCGACCATGGAGTTCACCTTGATGATCACGCGTGCGGCGAGCCCGGCCTGCTTGTTCGCGATCTCCCGCTCGATGCGGTCGATCAGACCCGAGCGGACGGACCGCGGTGCCACCAGGAGGCGCTTGAAGGTGGACTTCGGGGCGTACCCGGAGAGCTGGTTGAACAGGCGGGACAGGTCCTCGCCCACCTGCTCGTTGGAGGTCAGCAGACCGAGGTCCTCGTAGTACCGGGCCGTACGCGGGTGGTAGTTGCCCGTGCCGATGTGGCAGTAGCGCCGGAGGCCGTCGATCTCCTGCCGCACCACGAGCGAGAGTTTGCAGTGGGTCTTGAGCCCCACGATGCCGTACACCACGTGCACGCCGGCCTGCTCGAGCTTGCGGGCCCAGGAGATGTTGGCCTGCTCGTCGAAGCGTGCCTTGATCTCCACGAGCGCCAGCACCTGCTTGCCCGCCTCGGCGGCGTCGATCAGGGCGTCCACGATGGGGGAGTCGCCCGATGTCCTGTACAGCGTCTGCTTGATGGCCTGGACCTTGGGGTCCGCAGCCGCCTGCTCCAGGAACGCCTGCACGGAGGTGGAGAAGGAGTCGTACGGGTGGTGCAGCAGGATGTCCCGCCGGCGCATCGCCGCGAAGACGTTCGCAGCCTTCGAGGTCTCGCTCTCGTTGAGGTAGCGGCTCGTGTGCGGGACGTGCTTGGGGAAGTGCAGGTCCCCGCGATCGATACCGGCGATCACGCTCAGGCCCCGCAGGTCCAGGGGTGCCGGGAGGTTGTAGACCTCGTCCTCCTCCACACCGAGTTCCCGCGAGAGCAGCGCCCTGATGCTGGGATTGATGTCCGTGGTGACCTCGAGGCGGACGGGCGGCCCGAACCGGCGGCGGAGCAGTTCCTTCTCGAGGGCCTGCAGCAGGTTCTCGGCGTCGTCCTCCTCCACCTCCAGGTCCTCGTTGCGCGTGACCCGGAAGAGGTGGTGCTCGAGCACCTCCATGCCGGGGAAGAGCTGGTCCAGGTGGACGGCGATGACTTCCTCGAGCGGGATGAAGCGGGCGATGCGCCCGGCGACGTTGCCCGCACGCGGCCCGTCCACGGACATGAGGCGCGGCAGCTGGTCGGGCACCTTCACACGGGCGAAGAGTTCCTTCTCGCTGACGGGGTTGCGGACCACGACGGCGAGGTTGAGGGACAGCCCGGAGATGTAGGGGAACGGGTGGGCCGGGTCGACGGCGAGCGGCGTGAGGATCGGGAAGACCTTCTCGGCGAAGATCTTGTGCAGCTCTGCGCGTGCGGCGTCGTCGAGCTCCTCCCACGTCGTGAGGTGGATCTGCTCCTGGGCGAGGGCCGGCCGGATGTGCTCGGCGAAGACGGCTGCGTGGCGCTGCTGGAGCTGGTAGCCGTCCTGCATGATCTTCTCGAGCTGCTCGATCGGGCTGAGCCCCGCAGCGGACGGTACCGCCAGGCCCGTGGCGATCCGGCGCTTGAGGCCGGCGACCCGCACCATGAAGAACTCGTCGAGGTTGGACGCGAAGATCGACAGGAAGCTGACCCGCTCCAGGAGGAACAGCTCCGGGTCCTCTGCGAGTTCGAGGACGCGCGCATTGAAGTCGAGCCAGCTGATCTCGCGGTCGAGGAACCGGTCCGCCCGGATATCGCCGGACGGCAGCAGGCTGGGAGCGAACTCCGGGATGTCGATGCGGTCCTGCGTGGCCCGGGCCGGAGCCGTCTCGGAGGACCCGTACAGTGACGCACCCCGGCGTTTGGTTCCTGAATCCATTACGTCTCCTGCAGCGTGGGCGGTCATGGCGGTGTGGACCCCGCTCCGACAGAGCCGGGGACACCTCGAAAACAACCTTACAAGGTGGGTTGCGCCACCTTGGCCGCATACATCACGTCGACATCCCAGCGCGTGAACCCGAGGGCCCGGTAGAGCGCCACCGCGGCCGTGTTGTCCGCATCGACGTAGAGCATGATGGCCTGCAGCCCCCGGGCGTGGAGGTACTCGATGCCCGCGATCGTCAGGGCCTTGCCGAGGCCCATGCCCTGCGACTCCGGCGTCACCCCGACCACATACACCTCGCCCATCGCCGGGTGGGCCCCCACCGCGGGGTGGACCTTGGTCCAGTGGAAACCGAGGAGTTCGCCGTCGCTCTCGCGCACGGCGAGCAGGAAGCCGTCGGCGTCGAACCAGTCCTCGTCCATCCGCGCGTCGAGGTCCGCGCGCGTCGTGGCGCCCTGCTCGGGATGGTGAGCGAAGGCGGCCGCGTTGGCCGCGAGCCAGGCCTCCTCGTCCTGCCCGCGGACGAAGGCGCGCAGCACGACGCCGTCGGGCAGTCGGAGGGCGGGGACGGATTCCGTGACGGCTGCGCGGGTCAGGCGCATCCTCCACAGTTCCCGCACCGGCGCGTAGTCGAAGCGCGCCGCCAGGTCCGCGGCCGCGGAATGGTTGCCGTGGGACCAGCCGCGGAGGTCGGAGATCCCCTCGGCGAGGACCGCCTGGATCAGTGCCGTCCCTGCCCCCTCCCCGCGACAGTCGGGCCGGACGACGAGCTCGAGCACGGCGCCCTCCTCCGAGCCGAGCGTGACGACGGCGACACCGGCGAGCTCGCTGTCCGGCGCGTCGGAGGTGCGGGCCGTGAAGACGAGCTGGCGCCCCCCGGCGTCGTGGGCGCGGAGGGTGAGGAGGGTCTGCTCGGAGAGCGGCGGGTTGCCGTCGGCTTCGGCGGCGGACGCGGCGAGGCGGCGTACCTCCTCGACGACGTCCGTGGGCGGGGCGCCGGCGATCCTGCCGACGGACCAGGTGGGGGCGTGCTGAGCGGCGGTCATGCGCCCAGCCTAGTCGTGCGCCGCCGACACGGTTTGGTACTCACCCACGGCGTGCTGTAGTGTCGGGAACTGCTCGAGGGGGATGCGCCAGTGGGGCGCCCGCGATACGTTCGACCCGTATGTCCTCCACTTCCACCGGCCCAGCCGGGAACACGAGAAAGCCCCTTCCATCCTCGGGTGGAAGGGGCTTTCTCGTCGGGTCAGGCGTCCTGGTTGACCGAACTGCGGTCCTCGGGCAGGCGGGTCAGCGTGAAGCGGTACCCGACGTTCCGTACGGTGCCGATGAGCTGCTCGTGGTCGGAGCCGAGCTTCGCCCGCAGCCGGCGCACATGGACGTCGACGGTCCGTGTGCCCCCGTAGTAGTCGTAGCCCCACACCTCGTGCAGGAGCTGGTCACGGGTGAACACCCGCCCGGGGTGCTGCGCGAGGTACTTGAGGAGCTCGAACTCCTTGTACGTCAGGTTCAGGGGCTCGCCCCCCACCCGTGCCGTGTAGCTGGCCTCGTCGATCACCACGCCGGACGCGTGGATCTCGGTACTCGTCTCCTCGCTGGCCGCCGTCGAACGCGCGATCACCAGCCGCAGCCGCGCCTCCACCTCCGCCGGGCCCGCCGAGTCGAGGACGACGTCGTCGGCCAGCCAGTTCGCGGCGACCGCCGCCATGCCACCCTCCGTGAGCACGAGCAGGAGGGGCGCGCTGAGGCCGGTGGCCTTGAGGAGCTGGGTGAGGGACCGCGCACCGACGAGGTCCTTGCGCGCATCGACGAGGACGACGTCGCACGGCTCCGTCTCGAGGAGCGCGGTGGGTTCGGCCGCAAGGATGTGCACCTTGTGATTGAGCAGTTCGAGCGCCGGCAGGATGTCGACGGACGAGCTGGTGGTATTGGTGAGCATCAGGATGTGCGGCATGTGTCCTCCACGGGTCGGGAATGCGCATCATCGGGCAACGGCGCCCCCTCCCGGACGGGGAGGATGGGCGGTCGAAATTTGGTCAAGTATAGCCTCCGCCCTGTGATGCACCACACGCACGGCGGCCGCCGGCAGCGCGGCTTTTCCCCGCACCAGCGCGGGTAGGGCAGTATTGCTGGGGTGAAGAGGACGAGTGTGGCCGCAGCGGCCGGAGCCGCGGCCATCGCGACCGGAGCGATCGTCGCGTCCTCCTACATCTCCGGGACGGCGGTCGCCGTTGCCGTCGGAGCCCTCTGCCTCGTGACCGCCCTCGGCTGGCCCTACATCCTGCGCGTACCGGCCAGGAAGAGCCTGTCGACCGCGATCGGACTCGCCGCGCTGCTCGCCGTCGTCCTCGCAGCAACCGTGCCCGGGCCGCTCTTCATGACCTGGTTCCCCGTCTCCGTGGCACTCGGCGTCGGTGCGGTGTTCATGATCCAGCTCCTCCGGGGGACCGGCCAGAGCCTCCGGCTCGAATCGACCCTCGGGGCGAGCGCCGGCGTCGTGGCCGTGGCCATGGGCTCGGGCTGGGTGGCCACGGACCGACTGGCCGTCAACGCCGCCGATTCCGGCATGACACTCGTGACCGGCGTCAGCATCCTCATCGCGATCGCGGTGTGCCTGCTGCCACTGCCGGACCGCCTGGTCGCCCCCGCCGCCGTCGTGCTCGCTGCGCTCGCCGGCCCGCTCGGCGCGCTGCTGTTCACCGATGTGCCGGCCCTCGCCGCCGGGGTCGTGGGACTCGCGTGCGGTGCCGTGATCGCAGGGACGCGGCGGCTGCTCGTCGCCCGGGAGGCGCCGATCGACCACATCGCAGCCATGGCGGCCGGCATGGCCCCCGTGCTCGCGACCGGAGCCGTCGTGTACTTCCTCGACACGCTGTTCCTCGCCTGAACAGGGCCTCTGCGCCCGGGCGCGGTCCGGATCGCCGGGGCCGCCCGCCCGCCGCACGTGTTCCTCCGGTGTCCTGACCGCGCGTTAGGATGAGAGGCATGTCCATCCTTGCCCTTGAAATCTTCTTCATCTCGCTGCTGGTCATTGCCGGTCTCGGCATGGCCGGTTTCGCGGCCCTCGTCATCACGCGCCTGTACAAAGGCCAGAAGTAGCCGACTGACCCCGGAGGCCCTATGTCGATCGACCTGCCCACCGACCTGACCCCCGAGCTCGTCCCGCTGTCGTGGCTCCTCGGAACCTGGGAGGGGACGGGGATGCTCGGCGAAGGGACCGCCGACTCGGAGCGCTTCTCGCAGCGTGTCGTGTTCTCGCAGAACGGCCTGCCGTACCTGCAGTACAGCGCCGAGTCCTGGCTCATCGACGAGCAGGGCGCGCAGCTGCGTCCGCTGTCGGTCGAGACCGGTTTCTGGGCGCTCGACCGCAAACTGAACGACGCCGATGTCGGCCCAGGCCTCAGCCCCGCGGACATCGTCCCGGCGCTCAAGACGGCCGACGAGGTGGAGCAGTTCCGCAATGACTCCGGCGGTTTCGACATCACGGCCACCGTGGTGCACCCCGGCGGCATCGCCGAGCTCTACTACGGGAGCATCAAGGGGCCGCAGATCCAGCTCAGCACCGACCTCGTGATGCGCGGCCAGCACTCCAAGGAGTACGCGGCGGCCACCCGGCTGTTCGGCCTGGTGGACGGCAACCTGTACTGGCGCTGGGATGTCGCGGCCCAGGGCAACTCCCTCGAAGCCCATGCGTCAGCGATCCTCAGGAAGATCTCCTGAAGCGGCTGTAGCCGTCCCGTCGGCGCCACCCCGGAATAGTCCTGCCTGGAAGGCGTTGTTGTATCACATGACCCCACGAAGCCCCCTGCTGAACCGACACGGTGCCGTCGAGGGCGGCGGAGCCGATGCCGGTGTGGCCTCCCACTACGGCGACCCGTTCCGGGAGCAGCGCCTTCTCGCTGCAGGCGAGGCCGTCGTCGACCTGTCGCAGCGCGGCGTCGTCACCGTCTCCGGACCCGACCGCCTGAGCTGGCTGAACACGCTCTCCTCCCAGCTGCTCCTCGACCTCCGGCCCGGCCGGAGCTCCGAGACGCTGCTCCTCACCGTGCAGGGCCGGATCGAGTACGCGGCCCACGTCGTCGACGATGGCACGACCACCTGGCTCATCACCGAGGGAGGGGAGGCTGCGCCGCTGGCTGCCTGGCTGGACCGCATGAAGTTCATGCTCCGCGTCGAGGTCACCGATGCCACGGATGCCTGGGCCGTGCTCGGGGCCACGAAGGCCCTGCCTGCGCAGGGCGAGAACGCCGTCGTATGGGAAGACCCCTGGCCCGCCGTCGTCCCCGGCGGATACTCCTACGCGATCGTCGACGAGCGCGAGCACCCGGGCCGTGAGCGTCCCTGGTTCGAGTACCTCGTGCCGCGCGCAGACCTGGAGGCGGCCGTGGCCGCCACGGGACTCCCGCCGGCCGGCTCGCTGGCCGCCGAGGCGCTGCGCATCGCGGCCTGGCGCCCACGGCCCGGTTTCGAGACCGACGAGAAGACAATCCCGCACGAGCTCGACCTCATGCGCACCGCCGTCCACCTCGCGAAGGGCTGCTACAAGGGTCAGGAGACGATCGCCCGCGTGCACAACCTCGGGCACCCGCCGCGCCGGCTCACCTTCCTGCACCTCGACGGCAGCCAGCACACCCTCCCGGCGGTCGGAAGCCCGGTCCTCAGCGAGGGTCGCACGGTGGGCAGGGTGACGTCCGTCGGCCACCACTACGAGATGGGCCCGATCGCCCTCGCCGTGCTCAAGCGGTCCGTCGACGCGTCCGCTGATCTGCTCGTGCAGGACGGGGACGAGGCCTACGCCGCCGGCCAGGAGGTCATCGTGGCGCCGGATGCCGGGCAGGTCGTCGGCCGCGCCTCGGGGTTCCTGAAGGGTCCGCGATGAGCGCCGACGGAGGGCAGGGCCCCACGGACGATGCCGCGGCCGCCATCGCCCTCGCACACGCCCTGTTCGACGCTGCGCGGGCGGGTGACAGCGCCACACTGGCGCGGTACCTCGACGCCGGGGTGCCCTTCACCCTGACGAACACGGCGGGTGACAGCCTGCTGATGCTGGCCGCGTACAACGGGCATCCGGCGATCGTGCGCGACCTGCTGGGGCGCGGAGCGGAAGCCGACCAGGTCAACGACCGCGGGCAGACGCCCCTCGCCGGTGCCGTCTTCAAGGGGCACAACGACGTCGTTCGACTGCTCGTGGAGGCGGGGGCGGACGCCGATGCCGGCACGCCGTCGGCCCGGGCCGCGGCCGAGATGTTCGGGCGGACCGAACTCCTGGGGCTGCTCGGCTAGTCCCGTCCCGCATCCGGATCTGCCCGGTCTGGATCTGCTGCAGCCCAGTCCCGTACCGGATCCGGGGAGATTGCGGCAGCCCGACCCCGGCCCGTACCGGATTCGGGGACTTTGCCGCCCGTCGTCGCCCTTTAGCGGCGTGTCCCGGGCCGACACGCTGTGGGCGGCGCCGAAGCCCCGGGACACGAACATCGGGGGCGATGCGTGCACCCGAACCGCCGTCCGTGCACGACCGGCTCTCGCCCCAGCCCCGGTCCTAATCCGAACCCTGGCTTCGGCCCCGACCTGGATCCGGCTCTGCCCGGTCTGGATCTGCTGCAGCGCACGACCGGCCCGAACCTGATCCGGGGAGATTGCGGCAAGTTCGGTGCGCTGTGGCGGCGTGTCCCGGTCCGACACACCGTGGGCGGCGCCGAATCCCCCCGGGACAAGAACATCTGTGGCGACGCGCACCCGAACCGCCGGCCGTGCACGACCGGCTCTGGCCCCAGCCCCGGTACTCACCCTGGCTCCGGCCTAGGCCCCTACCTGACCCGGGGACTTTGCGGCAGATCGTCGCCCTATAGCGGCGTGTCCCGAGCCGACACACTGTGGGCGGCGTCGAAGGCCCCGGGACACGAACATCGGTGGCGACGCGCACCCGAACAGCCGTCCGTGCACGACCGGCTCTGGCCCCGGCCCTAACCCCAACCCTGGCTCCGGCTCCGGCTCCGGCCCATATCGGGTCCGCCCGGCTGCCTCCACTGCAGCCCGCCCAGGCCCGTACCGGATCCGGGGACTTTGCGGCAGGTTTGGCGCACTTTAGCGGCGTGTCCCGGGCCGACACGCTGTGGGCGGCGCCGAAGCGCCCGGGACCCGTACGCCAGGCGGCGCTCAGGCGTCCAGGAGCACCGAGGTCTGAGTCCCCGCGAAGGCGAAACCGGCCCTGCGGGCGGTCCGCTGGGACGCCGTGTTGTCCGTCCGTGCGCGCCATTGCGGCACGAGCCCGGCGGCCATGGCGTCCTCGACCGCGACGGCGGCCACCCGCCCTGCATAGCCCTTGCGTCGGTCCTCGGGCGGGGTGATGACCGCGATGTGCGCCAGGATGCCCTGCCAGATGTCGTAACCGGCACCGGCCAGGGGAGTGGGTGGGGCCTCGGAGTCGCCGTCGAGCAGCACGAACGGGTGTTCCACCGCTGCGAGGCCCGCTTCGGCGACGTCGTCGGGCGGGCACCGGCGTTCGAGCTCCCGGACGAGCGAGGCCTCACCGGAGACCACGGCCGGCGGCCCCTCGAACCGCGGCAGCTCGTCACAGAAGTACAGCTGGGCCTCGCCGAGCCCGCGTCCGCCGTGGTCCCGGCTCAGCGTGAGCAGCGTCGAGTGGCTGCGCAACTCCATCCCGGACATCGTGCGTCCCGCCTCCACCGCCCAGCCGGGTCCCCCGAGCACCTCGCGGCCGAACAGGGTCACGAAGGTCAGCACCGAGGCGTCGTCGTCGACCGCGTACAGGCGGTCGGAGCCGCCGGCCAGGGCGTCGTCGTCGAGCCCGAGCAGCCGCGACCAGGCGAGCTGGATGATCGAGACCGTGCCGGGATCGAGTTCCACGGGTCAGCCGAAGAGGATGGAGGCTTCGTCGTACCGGTGCTGCGGTACCCGCTTGAGGTTGCCGAGCGCCGCATCGAAGCCCACGTGGGCGATCTCCGTGCCGTTGAGGGCCACCATGGTGCCCCACAGCTCATCCCGCACCGAGTCCACGGCAGCCATGCCGAGGCGCGTGGCCAGTACGCGGTCGAACGACGTCGGGACTCCACCACGCTGGATGTGGCCGAGGATCGTGGCGCGGGTCTCGATGCCCGTTCGGGCCTCGAGCTCCGGCGCGAGCTGGTCCGCGATCCCGCCGAGCCGCGGACGGCCGAAGGTGTCGAGGCCGCGCTCGGAGTGCGCCTGCTCCATGTGCGAGGGGACGAAGCCCTCGGCGACGACGACGAGGGGCGCACGACCGCGGGCGTTGGCCGTGGACACCCACTCGGCGATCTGCTCCACGCTGGTCTGCTGCTCGGGGATCAGGATGGCGTGGGCACCGGAGGCCATGCCGGCGTGCAGGGCGATCCACCCGACGTGGCGGCCCATGACCTCGGCGATCATGCAGCGGCTGTGGGACTCACCCGTGGTGCGCAGCCGGTCGATGGCCTCGGTGGCGATCTGCACCGCGGTGTCGAAGCCGAAGGTGTAGTCGGTGGCGTCGAGGTCGTTGTCGACCGTCTTGGGGACGCCGACGATCTTCAGGCCGAGGTCCGTGAGCCGCTTCGCCGCAGCGAGCGTGCCCTCACCGCCGATCGCGATCATCGCGTCGATGCCGAGGCGTTCCATGTTCGCCTTGACGACCTCCGCGCCGCCGTTGCCCTCGAAGGGGTTGGTGCGGGAGGTCCCGAGGATCGTGCCGCCCTGCTTGGAGATGCCGCGCACCGCATGCCGGGGGAGGTCGACGATGTTGCCCTCGACGACGCCCCGCCAGCCGTCCCGGAATCCGACGAACTCCTGGTCGTGGACCTTGATGCCCTTGAGGACAGCGCCGCGGATGACCGCGTTGAGTCCGGGGCAGTCGCCGCCGCTGGTGAGGATTCCGATCTTCATATGGCGTGGGGTTCCTTCGAGGAGGGTGTGGTTGTGCATCAGGAGCACGCCGTCGGGCCCGCCTATGATTCTAGACACACACGGGCCAGGCCCTTCACAGGCTGCGGGTGCTGGACTCCCGGCACCCGGCGGGTCGGGGACCACGTAGGCTGGGATCATCCAGCGCACGGGGGCCCGAGCCCCTGGGTGCGCGCCGTCCGTCCGAGGAGGACACCAGCAGTGCCCCAGGCAGGTTTTGCGCCAGCGGCGCTGCGCATGGTCCACATCTCCCGGCCGGTCCTCTGGATCAACACCCTCGGCACGGGCGTCGTCGGAATGTGGCTCACCGGGGCGTTCTGGGAGTGGGAGGCCGTCGCGCTCCTTCTCTGGCTGACCCTGCCGTTCAACCTGCTCATCTACGGCGTGAACGACATCTTCGACCAGGACACCGATGCCCTGAACCCGCGGAAGGGATCGCTCGAGGGTGCCCGGATCAGGGCCTCGGAGGTCCGCGCCATCTGGATCGCCGTGCTCGCCACGAACCTGCCGTTCCTCGCGTGGTTCGCGGCCACCCTCCCGACGGCGGCTCTTCTATGGATCGCGCTGTACGCCCTGGTGTTCGTCTTCTACTCCGCGCCGCCGCTGCGCTTCAAGGCTCGGCCGTACCTCGACTCCCTCAGCAACGCGGCCTACGCGTTCCCGCTCGTCTTCGTCCCCTACGCCCTCGGCGACACGCCGGTCTGGGCCGCCGCGCTCGGCCTGATGGCCTGGAGTGCGGCGAAGCACACCTACGACGCCGTCCAGGACATCGACGAGGACCGCGGGGTAGGCATCACGACGACGGCGGTGCGGCTCGGGCCCCGCGGCGTAGTCGCCTGGAGCGGTGCCTGGTGGGCGGTGTCCACGGCGTGCTTCGCAGTGGTCAACATCCCGGTTGCCGTCGTGAACACCCTGATCGCGGGCTGGCTGCTGCTGGGCCTGTACCGGGATCCCCGCCCGGAGACCGGCCACCGGCTGTACCGCTACTCGATCGCCTTCCCGTATGTCGCCGGGACCGTCGCGGGCGTCCAGCTCGTCGTCGCCCTGACGCTGGGACTCTACAGATGAGCCGGGTCGTCGTCGTCGGTGGCGGTATCGGTGGGCTGACGGCCGCCGCCCTCCTCGGTCGCGCGGGCCACAGCGTGACGCTGGTCGAGGCCTCGGACCACGTGGGCGGCAAGAGCCGCCGCGTCGAGGTCTCGGGACAGCGCATGGACACGGGGCCGTCGCTGGTCACCTTCCCGAGCGTGTGGCAGGAACTCCTGCGTCTCCTCGACGCCGTCGCCCCCGCCGGCGCGTCGCCGGCCGCGGACATCGCCGGCCTCCGCCTCGAACGGCTGCCGGACGTCGGGACCTACTACTACCGCGGCGAGGCGTGCGCCCTGCCCGTGCCGGAGGGCCACCCGTGGCATCCCGCCTGGACGCGTTTCGCGGCAGAGCACGGCGTCCTCGGGGAGGACGTGTCGCGCCTGCTGACCACGGGCCCGCTCGAGAAGGCCTCCTATCCTGCGCTGGCCAGGCTCGGAGCACTGTACGGCCGGAGGCTCACGACGCGGAGCTATCTCGACAGCCTGCCGTGGCTGCCCGACGGGCTCCGCGAGGTCATCGCCATCCACACGCTCAACGCGGGCGTCAGCCCCACCCGGACGCCCGCCCTCTACGCCAGCATGCCCGCCATCATGGCCCAGGACGGCGTCTGGATCCCCGAGGGCGGCGTCTACGAACTCGTGCTGGCGCTCCAGCGCGTCGCCGTGGACGCCGGTGTGGAGATCCGCACGGGCGAGCCCGCGCAGAACATCGGACGACGGCGGGTCACCACGGCCGCAGGCAGTTACCCGGCCGACGCCGTCGTCAGCGGTCTCGACGCGCACCGCCTGGCAGGGCTGCTGGGCGGGCGCACCGCCAGGACGCCGCGGAAGCTCACCTGCTCCGCCATCGGGATCTATGCCGTCCTGGCCAGGCCGCTCCCCGAGGGGACCGCCCGCCACGGCGTGGTCATGCCGGACGATCCGGCCGCGCTCTACGCGAGCCTGGAAGCCGGGGATGAACCCGACCAGACCATGGCCTTCGCGAACTACTATCCGGCGCACGGGGTGTACCCCAACGGGTCCGCGACCCTGGCGCTGCTCCTCACGGCACCCGCCAACGGCAGGACGTACTCGCTCGATGACCCGTTCGTGCGGCGCGAGCTCGACCGGACGACGCGCGTCCTCGGGCTGCCCGAACCCATCGAGGCCTATTTCGGCAGCCACGAGATCCTCGACCCGGGCTACTTCGGCGAGCGCGGATCGGCCGGCGGGGCGCTCTACGGGGCCGTACGTCCGGCGTGGATGAGCGGACCGTTCCACCTCCCGCCCTATTCAAATCCGCTGCGCCCGTGGCTGTGGCGCGTCGGGGCCTCCGTCCACCCCGGTGGCGGGCTGCCTGCGGTCCTCGGCGGCGCGATGATGTCCACGCAGAAACTGCTGGCCCGCCTGGGGCCCACCGCCTGACGGCTCGCGTCCGCCCGCGTCCGGTTGACGGCCTGGTTGCCGGACGGCCTGAGTGCCGGCCGCCTTAAGCCCGGGCCGCTGACGGCTGGACGTCCTGCACGGCGCCCCGCCTGATTACCGGACGGCCTGAGTGCCGGCCACCTGAAGCCCGGGCCGCCCTGGTTTCGCGGCGCTGTGGCTTCGCGGCGCCCGATGTTCCGGGTCGCCCACCGGTCCGCCTGTGGTCGCCCCGGTTGCGGAGGGCGGAGGGGTCAGGCCTGCTGTGCGGCGTCCACGGTCGTGCCGCCCGCGGCAGGCGCGGACGCCACGGCGGCGCGCGTGAGCTGCAGCCGTCGACGCGCCACGAGGACGATCAGGGCGACGGCGAGCAGCGCCGGGAACACGAGTCCCGAGAAGACGCAGACGCCGAGCCACAGGAACATGGAGACGAGCAGGCTGTCGAGCAGGCCCGGGCGGAGCGGGAGGTCGGTCAGGCGCCGCCCGCCGATCCAGGTCACCAGGGCGGAGGCGACGAGCCCGGAGATCAGCCAGCCTCCGTAGTTCGAGAGCGGGACCCCGTAGTAGGGGCCACCGCCGGGCCAGATCCAGAAGCCGAGGGACACGGCTCCGGGATCGAGGACGCCGTCGATGACCACGAGCAGCAGCCCACCGAGGAGGATCCTCCGCAGCGCGGACCCACCCCCCGAGACGACGGCCACGGCTCCGATCACCAGCGGTACGTAGGAGAGGGGCAGCAGGTACGGGACGAGGCCGAGGATCGTGGGGCCCAGCGGTTCGCCGTAGTAGAACTCGCCGTAGGGCAGGTGTGTGGCGACGCCGAAGCCCTCGATCAGGTAGCCGAAGACGGACACGGCCGCGAGGGCGGCGACGCCCCGGGCAGCACCGAGCTGGTGCACGAGCGCGATGAATGCCGGCAGGGCGATCAGGAGATTGAAGCCGTAGGACGCGTAGCTCGCACCTTCGACGTCCGGGAACCGCACCACGAAATAGCCGGAGACGAACAGGAAGGCGCAGGATGCGATGAGCAGGCGGGGGAAGCTGCGGGCAGCGGGAGTCTTCGGCACGTCATCCATCCTTGCAGGTCAGGCAGCATCAAGGGGCACCCGCCGTGAAGCGGGTGCCCCTTGATGCCGGTCCTGTCCTAGCCTCCGGCGAGGAGCCGCTCGAGGGCGATGGTGCCCTCCGTCGTGGGCAGCAGGAGCCACAGGACGAGGTAGAGCGGGAGGCCGATGAAGGGGAGCAGGAAGCTCAGCAGGATAGCGATGCGGACGTAGGTCACGCGCCACCCGTACTGCAGTGCGATGCCTGCGGCGATGCCGCCGAGGAGGCCCCCGGGAGCGCGTCTGATGGGCGAGGAGCGGAGGATGCGGTAGAAGGACTGCATGGCGTGCCTTTCGGTTCTCGGGCGTGCGGGTTCGTCGGGTTGGGTGTCCGGCTGCATTCAGTATCCCGACAGGGGGTCGTCGTGGTCCTCCCGGCCGTTCTCGGTTTGCCTGGATCGCAGGGACAGGATGCCGCCGACGACGAGCGCCAGCCCGACGCCGACGAGCAGGCCCAGTGCCACGATCACCGGGTCGACGGACAGCTCGACGACCTGGCTGACGAGGAGGAGGGAGGCGATGGCGAGGATCACCGACCCCCAGACGATGGTCGGGAGGCGGGGGTGGCGTTTCGTTCCGTTCAGCGCGGTGTTCATGGTGTGTCTCCGGTCGGGGTGGGACTGCTGTTCGAGGGGGCGTCGGTGGTCCCGGGCACGGTGACGATGCTGACGTCGCTCATCGCGCCGCGCACGTCGAGGATGATGGCGGATCCGGTGGCGTCGGGGTTCAGCGTCCCGTTCTGCAGCTGCAGCACGCCGCCCTCGCTCCGGGGTTCCGCGGACGAGCCGTCGGGCCCCTCCAGGGTCCCGCGGGTCCCGGAACTGCCGAGCGCCATCCGTGTGCGGACCTCGACCGGGACGTCGTCGGGCACCACCACGGTGACGGCGCTGGCGAGCGAGTTCACGGGGACCACGACGTCCCGGGACAGCGGGGGCAGGCTGGTGAGATCGATGGTGGACTGCGAGGCCAGGACGCTGTAGCCGCCGGCTGCGGCCGGCAGCGACACCGGGGTGGTCCTCTGCTCCTGGGCGACGATCCAGGCTCCGCCGCCGATCGTGAAGGACGCGATGAGTGCGCCGAGGACCGCCAGCGTCGCGGAGAATCCGACGAATCCGGACGTGCGCCCCCGTGCCCCCAGCCCGATCACGCCGAGGGCCAGGACGATCGAGGCCGCCGCGAGGGCGACGACGACCGGATCGGCGAGGTCCAGGGTGCCGACGTAATCGAGGGCGAGGAGGGTTGCCCCGACGACGACGGCCCCGCCCACCAGCAGCGCCGTGACGGGCCCGGGAGGCCGCGGCGGCCGGTACTTGGTGACCGGCGGTGGGCCGGCAGGGGGCCCCGTGTAGACCCCCGGATAGCCGGACCCGGACCAGGACGCGGAGCCGGGCTCGTAGGGCAGCGGCCGCGTCTGCTGCGTCCACGGATCCGCCGTCGAGTAGGCGCGGGGTTGGTACGGCAGGGGGACGGTGCGGTGGACGTCGTCGGGCGCGATGCGCTCAGTAGGATCGTCCGTGCCGTCGTCCGTGCCGTCGTCCGTGCCGTCGTCCGTGCCGTCGTCCGCTCCGTTGTCCATCCCTTCATCCGAAGCGCCGTCCGTTCCTCCGTAGCGGTCCGTGTCGGAGCCGACGGGGGAGCTGGAGCCGATGGGGGAGCCGGGGACGCCGTCATCGGGTGAGCGCTCGCCGGGACCCGCTGCGGGTCCTGCCGTGGGTCCAGCCGCAGGTCCTGCGCTGTCCGTCGGGGACTGTCCGGTGGGGCCAGGACGCCCCGGGGTACCCGGATCCGGCACCGGACCGAACGGCGGCACGGGTCCGCTGCCCGGCCCGCCGGGAGCGGACGGCCCTCCGGGATCGGAGGGCCCGCCGGGTGCGGATGGCCGGCCCGGGTCGGGTGGCCCGCCCGGGATGTCCCGTCGGGCCTGCCCGCCGGCGGAACGGTTGATGATCCAGTACACGAAGAGCGCCACGGCACCGATCCAGAACAGGGTCCACAGCAGGCCGCCCGTGCCGCCACCGCCGAGGAAGGGCAGGTTCGGGCGCCAGAGGCCGATCGCCACGAGCGCCGCGGCTCCGGTCAGACCCGAGGTCCAGGAGCCCCGGCCTGCCTGCTCCACGTGGATACGCCCGTCCGGTTCCGGGAGCAGGGCCCAGGCGAGCCCGTACAGCAGGACGCCGATGCCACCGAAGACCGCGAGGATCACGATCAGTCCGCGGACGAGGGCGATGTCCAGGCCCGTGCGGCGGGCCACGCCACCGGTGACTCCGCCGACCCAGCGGTCGGGGGACCGGGTGATGTCGAGGCCCCGCAACCAGCGGAAGAACGACGACGAGGCGGGAGGTCCCGCGGGGTGCGATGCGGCCGGTTCTTGCTGCCAGGACGGCCCGCCTGGCGGTGGTGCTGAGGTCATGTCCCCATCCTGCCGCCACACCTGCGGCGGGCACATCGGGGCCTACCCTGATTGAACCCTGAGTGTGCCCTGAATCTGCTCCGGGACCGTCCCCGAGCGGCCCTCGGCATGCTTTGATGAGGGCATGAGACCCCCGCTGCTCCGCACCTCCGACGGCGTGATCGCCGGCGTGTGCGCGGGCCTCGCGGCGCATCTGGGCATCCCCCGGTCCTGGGTCCGGGTCGGCATGGCTGTCCTGACCCTCGCCTCCGGCGCGGGAGTGTTCCTGTACGCCTGGCTCTGGATCTTCGTCCCGACGGCGTCGGACCGGGCTGCGGCGACCGGACGCCGGAGCGGCCCAGCGGCCTTCATGCACGACGTCGGCGCGACGGGTCCGCGGGACGGCATCGGGGGAGGGACGGACCGGACCGCCGGTTCCCTCGCCGGGGTGCCCGGCGGGGGGCCGGGGCCCTCCGGAGCACCTCCGTCAGGCGCGGCTCATGCGGCAGCACGGTCCGACGCCGCCGTCCCGTTCGCCGCGGAGTCCTGGCGCGACCGGACGGAGCGCGCCGGGCACCGGGAGATCCTGTTCGGCACCGCCCTGCTGGTCGCCGCGGCCGTCCTCGTGGTGCAGCTGCTCGGCGTCCCGGTGAACTGGGGTTTCCTCGTCCCGATCGCGGTCGTCGCGACGGGTGCTGCGCTCGCCTGGTCACAGCTCGACGACGTGCGGAGGGCGCGGGTGATGAACCGGGCCGGCGCCGAACGGGCGGGCGGCGCCCTGCGCCTGTTCGCCGGCATGGTCCTCGTCATCGCCGGGGTCCTCGTCGCGCTCTCCAGCAGCGGTTCGTGGACCCTGACCATGGCCACCCTCGTCGCAGTCCTCGCCGTCCTGGCGGGCGTGGGGCTGGTCCTCGCCCCCTGGGGCCTCAAGTTCTGGCGGGATCTGGAGAGCGAGCAGGCAGCCCGCGTGCGCGAGACGGAACGTGCCGAGATCGCCGCCCACCTCCACGATTCGGTGCTGCAGACCCTGGCGCTCATCCAGAACCGGGCGGACTCGGAGACGGATGTGCTGCGCCTCGCCCGGGCCCAGGAGCGTGAGCTGCGCCAGTGGCTGTTCGCCGATCCCGGGCGGGACCCCGTGAGCCTCGCCGAGCGGCTCCGGGGCATGGCCGGGGAGATCGAGGACCTCTACGGGCACCCGGTCACCGTCGTCGCCGTGGGTGACGCCCCCCTGGGACCCGCCGAGGACGCCCTCGCCCAGGCGGCACGGGAAGCCATGCTGAACGCGGCGAAGCACGCCGGCGTCGCCGTGTCGGTGTACCTCGAGGCCGGACCGGAAGCCATGGAGGTCTTCGTACGGGACCGCGGCCCGGGCTTCGATCCGGCGGCGGTACCGGCGGACCGCCTGGGCATCCGGGAATCGATCCACAGCAGGATGCAGCGCCACGGCGGGACGGCGGAACTCCGCAGCGACGCCGACGGCACCGAGGTACGGCTCCGCCTGCCGCGTTCCACCGGGATTCCCGCGTGAGGCCGCTGCCCCGCGCCGGCGCCTCCGGGCCGGCCGGCGCGGTGACGGGCGGCAGCCGCGCACGACGACGACAGGACGGACGGCCGGGGGCCGGAGGGGAGACACATGGGCAGCGTGGATGAGCCGGTGCCGGGAACCGCCTCGGTGGTGATCGTCGACGACCACGGGATCTTCCGTGCAGGGCTCCGTGCGGCCCTCGGACCCGTGATCCGGGTGCTCGGCGAGGCGGCGACGGTCGAGGAGGCGGAAGCCGTGATCGCCGCCGCACGGCCCGACGTGGTCCTCCTCGACGTGCACCTGCCGGGCGGCCGCGGCGGGGGCGGCGCCGAAGTCATCCACCGGTGTTCCCGGCTCGGCGTCCCGTCCCGCTTCCTGGCCCTCAGCGTGTCCGACTCGGCGGAGGACGTCGTGGCCGTCATCCGTGCCGGGGCCCGCGGGTACGTCACGAAGACCATCTCCGGTCCGGAGATCACCGATGCCGTGCAGCGCATCGCCTCGGGCGACGCCGTCTTCTCGCCTCGGCTCGCCGGCTTCGTCCTCGATGCGTTCGGGACGGCGTCGGTCGCCGTCGACGACGAGCTCGATCGCCTGTCCGCACGCGAACTGGAGGTCATGAGGCTGATCGCCCGCGGCTACAGCTACAAGGAGACGGCGAAGGAGCTGTTCATCTCCGTCAAGACCGTCGAGACCCATGTGTCCGCGGTCCTCCGGAAGCTGCAGCTGTCCTCCCGCCACGAGCTGACACGCTGGGCCACGGAGCGCCGCCTGCTCTGATCAGCCCACGCTCCGTGCGCCGGGGCAGGACAGCTAGCGGACCGAGCCGAGGAACTCCTGCAGCCGGTGTACGCCCGTCGCGAGGTCCTCGTCACCGAGGGCGTAGGACAACCGCAGGAAACCGCTGGGGCCGAAGGCCTCGCCGGGGACGACGGCGACCTCCACCTTCTCGAGGATCAGCGCGGCGAGCTCGGCCGACGTCGCGGGCGTGGCACCGTCGAAGCTCCTGCCGAGGAGGGCGCGGACATCCGCGTAGGCGTAGAAGGCACCGTGCGGCGTGGGGCAGTCGACGCCCTCGATGGCGTTGAGCCCCGAGACCATGGCACGGCGCCGCCGGTCGAACGCGACCTTCATCTCCTCGACCGCCGTCAGCGGTCCCGAGACGGCGGCGAGGGCGGCCATCTGGGGCACGTTGGAGACGTTCGAGGTGGCATGGGACTGCAGGTTGGTCGCCGCCTTCACGAGGTCCTTCGGCCCGATCATCCAGCCCACGCGCCACCCGGTCATCGCGTACGTCTTCGCGACGCCGTTGAGCACCACCACCCTGTCGCCGAGGGCGGGGGCCGCCGTCGCGATCGAGGTGAACGGGACGTCGTCGTACGTCAGGTGCTCGTAGATCTCGTCGGTGACGACCCACAGTCCGCGGGCCGCCGCCCACTCGCCGATCTCCCGCACGGCGTCCGGACCGTACACCGCGCCGGTGGGGTTGGACGGCGAGACGAAGAGGAGCACCTTGGTGCGCGGCGTCAGGGCCGCCGCCAGCTGGTCCACCGTCACCAGGTAGCCCTGCTCGGGGCCGGCGAAGACCTCGACGGGCACGCCGCCGGCGAGGCGGATGGCCTCGGGGTAGGTGGTCCAGTACGGGGTGGGGACGAGGACCTCGTCCCCGGGATCGAGGAGCGCGGCGAAGGATTCGTACACGGCCTGCTTGCCGCCGTTCGTCACCAGCACCTGGGAGGGATCGACGCTGTACCCGGAGTCCCGCAGGGTCTTGACGGCGATCGCCTGCTTCAGTTCCGGCAGGCCACCGGCGGGGGAGTAGCGGTGGAACCGCGGCTGGCGGGCCGCCTCGATCGCCGCTTCGACGATGTAGCCCGGCGTGGGGAAGTCCGGCTCGCCCGCGCCGAAACCGATCACGGGGCGTCCGGCCGCCTTCAGGGCCTTGGCCTTGGCGTCCACGGCGAGTGTCGCGGATTCCGCGATCGAGCCGATCCGCCGGGAGACCCGGGGGAGTGCTGCGCGGGCGGAGTCGTCGGTCGTCGCGTTCATCGGGTCCCGTTCCCTGGGGGGCAAGTGTCCTTTCCAGCTTAGGCGCTGGCCCCTCCCCGGGCCCGAACGGGGGCGCGGAGGCGCCGTAACGGGGACGCTCACGCCCGGCCCGGACAGGGGCGCGGCGGCGCCGTGACGGGGACGCTCACGCGTGCCCCGGCGGTGCCCGGACGACGCGGGACGGGACGGCGTCGAGGGGCCGGTTCGACGATCCGGCGGGGAATGCGTAGACTTGTCCCTCGGTGTTGAAACACCATGATGGTTCGTGCCCTCCCCGGGCCGTCCGGAGTGGAGCTGTACCGGTTCAAGACCAAAGGGTAGTGGCGCAATTGGTAGCGCAGCGGTCTCCAAAACCGCAGGTTGCAGGTTCGAGTCCTGTCTGCCCTGCGCGTGGCCTTCGCGGAACGACGGCGAAGGCACGGCAGAAACAGATCACGAAGTCCCGACGCAGGCATCGGTTCCGCGCGGCGGTAAACATGATCAGCTGGACGCGCCACTGGTGGTCCGGCTGGAACACCACACAGATTGATGAGGTTGACGGTGACCGATACGGCTGCGAGCAGCTCCAAGGGAAGCCCCTCCGAGAAGAAGGCTCCCGAGCGCGGGTTCTTCGGACGCATCATGCTGTTCATCCGCCAGGTCTTCGCGGAGCTCGGGAAGGTCGTCACGCCGACCCGCCGGGAACTGGTCCGATTCACCATCACCGTCCTCGTCTTCGTGATCATCATGATGCTCATCGTGACCGGACTGGACCTCGTGTTCGGGGCCGGCGCACTGTGGGTGTTCGGCGGCAGCTGACGCTGTCCCGGCACCCGCCGACGCACCGCAGTCGAAGCGTCGGATCGAGTGCAGGCAAGCAGAACAACCTTCGAAGAATGTCAGAAAGCAGGCGGCTAGGTGTCCGAGCAAGAACTCGAACGGCAGATCACTCCCGAAGATGGTCTGGAGTACGGGACGGAGGCGGAGGTGGACTCCACCGACATCGACGTACCTGCTGACGGCTCCGACGCGGTCGACGGCTCCGCCGGGACCGACTCCGACATCGAGGCCACGGCCGTCGACGCCGTCGACGAGGCTGCCGCCTCCGACGCCGATACGGCCGCCTCCGACGCCGATACGGCCGTCGACGACGACGACACGGCTGCCGACGACGACGCTGACACTGCCGCCGACGACACTGTCGACGTCGCCGCTTCCGGTGATGTCGAGGGTGACGCTGCCGAGGCGACCGACGAGGCCGCCGAGGAAGCTCCCGCCGAGGACCCCGTGGTCGCATTCAAGGCGAAACTGCGCCGCCAGGAGGGCGACTGGTTCGTCATCCACTCCTACGCCGGCTACGAGAACCGTGTGAAGGCGAACCTCGAGACCCGCATCCAGACGCTGGACATGGAAGATTACATCTTCGAGATCCAGGTCCCGATGGAAGAGGTCGTTGAGATCAAAAACACCACGCGGAAGATCGTCAACCGCGTGCGCATCCCCGGCTACGTGCTGGTCCGCATGGAACTGACCGACGAGTCCTGGGGCGCCGTGCGGCACACCCCGGGCGTCACAGGCTTCGTGGGCAACGCCCACAACCCGGTCCCGCTGAGCCTCTCCGAGGTCTTCTCGATGCTCGAGCACACGATCGTCCACACGGATGCCGTGTCCGGCAAGCCCGTCCAGCCGCAGTTCACCCCGGCCACGGTCAACTTCGAGGTCGGCGAGTCCGTCACCGTCAACGAGGGCCCCTTCGAGACCCTCCCTGCGACGATCTCCGAGATCAAGCACGAGTCGCAGCAACTCGTCGTGCTCGTCTCGATCTTCGAGCGCGAGACCCCGGTCACGCTCTCCTACAACCAGGTCACCAAGATCCAGTAAAGCTTCGGTGCCCCCGGCGTGCTTGGCCGGGAGCACCGTGAAGGCCGTCACGCCATGATGGCCACCACCCCGCAGGACGCTCCTGTCCCGCGGGATCGCAATGCAAGAGAAGGACCCTTTCATGGCCCCCAAGAAAAAGGTCACCGGCCTCATCAAGCTGCAGATCAATGCAGGCGCCGCCAACCCGGCTCCTCCCATCGGTCCTGCGCTTGGCCAGCACGGTGTCAACATCATGGAATTCTGCAAGGCGTACAACGCCGCCACGGAGTCCCAGCGCGGCAACGTCATCCCCGTGGAGATCACGGTGTACGAGGACCGCTCGTTCACCTTCGTCACGAAGACCCCGCCGGCAGCCGAACTGATCAAGAAGGCAGCCGGGGTCGCCAAGGGCTCCGGAACGCCCCACACGGTCAAGGTCGCGAAGCTGACCAACGCCCAGGTCGAAGAGATCGCCACCATGAAGATGGAAGACCTCAACGCCAACGACGTCCAGGCAGCCGCGAAGATCATCGCCGGTACCGCCCGCTCCATGGGCATCACGGTCGAGGGCTGACCACCCCCACCCCCGCCCGGTCCGGCTTCGACGGACAAGGCACACCACCATTTCACGGCACGACGGCGACGCTCCCGCGGACGACGTCGTGAGTGGCAGGGCCCAGCGCGGTCCGCAGACCACGACTGCATAAGGAGAACAAGCAGATGGCACAGCGCAGCAAAGCATACAAGGGAGCTGCCGCGAAGATCGAGGCGGACAAGCAGTACGCCCCCCTCGAAGCGGTAGTCCTGGCGAAGGAGACCAACCCCTCCACGTTCGACGCCACGGTCGAGGTGGCCTTCCGTCTCGGAGTGGACCCCCGCAAGGCGGACCAGATGGTCCGCGGCACCGTGAACCTCCCCCACGGCACCGGCAAGACCGCCCGTGTCCTGGTCTTCGCGACCGGCGAGAAGGCAGAGGCGGCCATCGCGGCTGGCGCTGACTTCGTCGGCTCCGACGACATGATCGAGAAGGTCTCCGGCGGCTGGACCGACTTCGATGCGGCCGTGGCGACCCCCGACCTCATGGGCAAGGTGGGACGCCTCGGAAAGATCCTCGGCCCCCGCAACCTGATGCCGAACCCGAAGACCGGAACGGTCACGGCCGACGTCGCGAAGGCCGTCACCGACATCAAGGGTGGCAAGATCGACTTCCGCGTGGACAAGCACTCGAACCTCCACTTCATCATCGGCAAGGTGTCCTTCGACGAGCAGAAGCTGGGCGAGAACTACGCCGCGGCGCTCGAGGAGATCCTCCGCCTCAAGCCCTCCGCCTCGAAGGGCCGCTACATCCAGAAGGCGACCGTCTCGACCACCTTCGGTCCCGGCATCTCCGTCGACCCGAACGTCACCAAGGTCTTCGCCGTCTGAGGTGTTGTTCCCCAGGAAGCCCCGCGGCATCAGCCGCGGGGCTTCTTCGTGTCCGGGGGCAATAGTGATTGAGAAGTACCAATCGCAGAGCTATGCTGGGCCGGTGAGGACAGCAACCATCGAGCAGTTGCCGATTCCCGCCACGCTCGACGCCGAGGGCGGCGACGGGTTCCGGCGGTACGCGGCCGTGAGCAACGCGGTGGAGCGCGCCGTGTGGGGGCACGACGATTTCTGCACGGCGGCGGACGAGCGACTGGTCATGCTGCAGCCGGGTCCCGATCGCGAGTACGTCCTCGGTGTCGCGCGGGACGACGGTGCCATCGTGGCCGACGCGCGCCTCGGGTTCCCGGTCAGGGACAACCTGCAGTCGGCGTTCCTGCAGATCGAGGTGCTGCCGGCGTACCGGCGGCGGGGGCTGGGTGCCGCGTTGCTCGCCTTTGCAGAGCGGGAGGTGCGGCTCAGGGGGCGCACGACGATCATGTCCTGGAGCGACGCGGCAGTCCGTGACGATCAGGAGGCCGGGGCGGTCCTCGTCCCGCCGACCGGCGCGGGGTCCTTCCCCGCCGGTGATGCGTCCGCGATCCTCGCCCTCCGTTCGGGTTTCGAGCTCGTGCAGGTGGATCGCATGAGCGTCCTGCACCTCGACCGGCTGGAGGGGGTGCAGCAGCTTGAGCGGGACGCAGGCCGGGTGGGCGCGCCCGACTACGAGGTGGTGGCCTGGGGTGGGCGCTGCCCGGACGGGTTGCTCGCGGACTACTCCCTGCTGCGGCAGAAGATGAGCACGGATCCGCCGCTCGGCGGATTCGCCCAGGAGGAGGAGCGGTGGGACGCGGGCCGCATCCGTCGGGAGGAGGAGAAGTCCTCGGAGGGCGGGACGTCGATGCTCGTCTGCGCGGCGAGGCACCGGGCCACCGGGCAGCTCGTGGGGCACACCATCCTCGAGCGCTTCGGGTCCCGGCCCTCCGTCGTCTACCAGGAGGACACACTGGTCCTCGAGGAGCACAGGGGCCACCGGCTCGGCCTGTGGCTCAAGGCGGCCAACCTCCGGCGTGTGCTCACGGAGTGGCGCGGCGCGGAGCGCATCTACACCTGGAACGCCGAGGAGAACACCTTCATGCTCGACGTGAACGTGGCACTCGGGTTCCGTCCTGCGGGCCGGACGGCGGGCTGGCAGAAGGTGCTGCCCCAGATCCGATTTGGAGAGGCCTCCGGCGTCACGTAGGCTTGGGGTACCAAAGACCGTCGGTCGGTCCGCGTCCACTTCCCCGCTGCCCACTCGTGAGCTGCGGGGAAGAAGGATCAGGATCCGAAAGTTCCCGTCAGGGACGGCCTACGCAGGTGAACGAAGCTCCTCTCCACAGCCCCTGGCCCGTGTCGAGCAAAGCCCCGTGCATCTGCGCGGGGCGTTTTTTATGGGAGCTGGAAAGCCGGCGCATATTCCCCCGGAAGGAGGGTTATGGCAACGCCAACAAAGGTTTCCGCAGTGGATGAGATCGCCACCGATTTCAAGGAATTCACCGCCGCTGTCCTGACCGAATACCGCGGGCTCACTGTTGCTCAGCTGAAGAACCTGCGTCGTGCCCTCGGCACCGACAACAAGTTCTCCGTCGTCAAGAACACCCTGACCGGCATCGCGGCGAAGGAAGCAGGCATCGACGCATTCGATGGCCAGCTCTCCGGACCCACCGCGATCGCCTTCATCAAGGGCGACGCCGTTGCTGCGGCCAAGAGCCTCACGGATTTCGCGAAAGCCAACCCGAAGCTCGTCATCAAGACCGGAATCTTCGAGGGCAAGGCACTCAACGCCTCCGAGGTCATCGCCCTGGCGGCCCTCGAGTCCCGTGAACTCCAGCTCGCCCGGGTGGCAGGTGTCCTCAAGGCACCGATGTCCTCCCTGGCACGCACTGTCGATGCCCTGCGCATCAAGCTCGAGGAGGGAAGCGACGCTGCACCTGCAGCCGATGCCGACGCTCCCGCTGCACCCGAGGAAGCCGCTGCCCCCGCAGAAGCTCCCGCCGAGGAAGCCGCAGCACCCGAAGCGAACTAGTTTCCCTTCGCCCCACACATTCCGGTGCACCGCACCACTAAAGGAAGGACGCCTCCCATGGCGAAACTGACCAACGAAGAGCTCATCGAGGCCTTCAAGGAACTGTCCATCATTGAACTCTCGGACTTCGTGAAGCTGTTCGAGGAGACCTTCGATGTCACCGCTGCTGCTGTTGCAGTCGCCGGCCCCGCCGGTGGCGGCGCCGAAGCAGTCGAAGAGGAGCAGACCGCGTTCGACGTCGTCCTCGAGGCTGCAGGCGACAAGAAGATCGCAGTGATCAAGGAAGTCCGCGCGCTCACCTCGCTGGGCCTGAAGGAAGCCAAGGACGTCGTCGACAGCGCGCCCAAGGCCGTCCTCGAAGGCGCCACCAAGGAAGCAGCAGAGAAGGCCAAGGAGGCCCTCGAGGCCGCCGGCGCCACCGTTACCCTCAAGTAACGCCTCCGGCCGGCACGTGCCGGCCGACTGCACCACGGAAAAGCCCCGCTTCTCGCGAAGCGGGGCTTTTCTCGTCTGACCGGATCCGGGACGCGTCAGCGCCAGAGGAGGAGGGCCTCGCCCTGGCCGCCGCCGCCGCAGAGGCTCACGGCCGACTTCCCGGTGCCGCGGCGGGCGAGCTCCATGGCCGCGTGCAGGGCCAGCCGGGCGCCCGAGGCCCCGATGGGGTGGCCAAGCGCGATCGCCCCGCCATGGATGTTGCACTGCTCGAGCGGGTACGCGAGGTCCTTGAGCGACTGCACGGCCACCGAGCCGAACGCCTCGTTGATCTCGATGAAGTCGAGGTCGGCCGCGGACCAGCCCGCGCGGTCGAGGGCCTGGCTGATGGCGGCCGAGGGCTGGGAATGGAGCGAGTTGTCGGGCCCCGCCACCTGGCCGGGACGGCCGACGACGGCGAGCACCGTGAGTCCGAGCTCTTCGGCGTAGGCGCGGGTGGTGACGACGAGCGCTGCCGCGCCGTCGGACAGCGGGGAGGAGTTGCCGGCCGTGATCGCGCCGTCCGGGTTGAAGGCCGGCCGCAGCTTCGCGAGCGACTCCACGCTCGTCGTCGGGCGGATGCCCTCGTCGGCCGTGAGGACGACGTCGTCGCCCTTGCGCTGCCTGACCGTCACCGGGACGATCTCCTCCGCGAGGACCCCGCTGTCCGTCGCCGCAGCGGCGCGCCGGTGCGAGGCCGCGGCGACCGCGTCCTGGGCCGTACGGTCGATCTCGAGCCGCACGTTGCCGCGTTCGGTCGAGGCGCCCATCGATTCGTCGTCGAACGCATCGGTCAGCCCGTCGTGGGCCACGGAGTCGAGGGCTTGGAGGGATCCGTAGGTCCAGCCCTGGCGGGAGCCCGGGAGCAGGTGCGGGCCGCGCGTCATGGACTCCTGCCCGCCGGCGACGACGACGCGCGCCTCGCCGCTGCGGATCAGTCGGGCGGCGTCGATCACGGCCGTGAGGCCGGAGAGGCACACCTTGTTGAGGGTGACCGCCGGGACGTTCCAGGGGATACCCGCCTTGACGGCCGACTGCCGCGCGGGGTTCTGGCCGCATCCGGACTGCACCACGTGGCCCATGATGACGGCGTCCACGGCGGAGGGATCCACCCCCGCCCGTTCCAGCGCTCCCGCGATGGCCAGGGCGCCGAGCTCGACGGCGGTGAAGGAGGCGAGCTGTCCGTTGAGGCGCCCGAGGGGTGTGCGGGCTCCGCCGACGAGCACGACGTCGTCGGGGGTTGGCGTGGGTGTCGCCATGGCGAAACTCTCTTTCGTCGTTGAAATGGTGCCGCTACCAGATTAGGGCCTGGCCCCTCCGCCCCCGACCGACCGGGTCAGTCGCGTCGGTGCGGCCCCGGTCCGTCCGCGCCCTGCGGGTAGAGCAGGGGCAGCTGCAGGGTCAGCCAGGGGCTGAACGCCCACGGGGTGGCCGTGACCGCACGCACCAGGCTCCGGGCGTCCACCCACTGGTGGTCCATGACCTCCTCGGGCAGGGGGGCCACCTCGCTGTCGGCGACGGCGGTGTAGACGGGGCAGATCTCGTTCTCCACGATCCCGCCGGCATCCACGGCCCGGTAGCGGAAGTCGGGCAGCGCGGCCCGGACGTCCCGGACGGTGAAGCCGAGTTCCTGGGCGGCGCGCCGGTGCACCGCGTCCTCGAAGTCCTCGCCCGGGGCGGGGTGCCCGCAGAAGGAGTTGGTCCACACACCGGGCCAGGCCTTCTTGCCGAGCGCACGCCGCGTCACGAGGATGCGCCCCTCGGCGTCGAACACGTGCGTGGAGAAGGCCAGGTGGAGCGGCGTGTCGAGGGTGTGGACGGTCGCCTTCTCCTGCGTCCCGAGCGGCGTGCCGTCCTCGGCGAGCAGCACGACGAGCTCGGCGTCCCGATGCGTGCCGCCGCCTCCGGCCGCCCCCTGCTGGATGGTTCCTGTCTCGCTCGCCATGGTGGCTCTCTTTTCGCTGGTTGTCCGCGCGTCCCGCCGGGCCCGGCGTCACCGCATGCCCGGCCCGCCGTCATCCGCCCCCGTGTGTCGTCAAGGGCGCACTTTCCGTTGTTTACTTTACCTATGGACATGGACACTCTGCTGGTCGAGCCCGCCGGGCTGGAACAGGTCGAGGATGCCCTCGGGCGGTTCTTCGAGGAGTCCAAGATCCGCGCCGCGAAGATCGGTCCCGGTTACCACGCCCTGTGGGAGACCCTGGAGCGGTGCACCGCGGGCGGCAAGCGCTTCCGGCCCCGCCTGGTGATGTCCGCCTACCAGATGCTCGGCGGTCGGGACCTCGACAGCGCGGCCGAACTCGGGGCGGCGTTCGAACTCCTCCACACGGCCCTGATCGTGCACGACGACGTGATCGACCGCGACTTCGTCCGTCGGGGCATCCCGAACGTGTCGGGCCGCTACCGCAGTATGGCCGAGGCTGCGGGACTGTCCCCGGACGGAGCACGCCACGTCGGCCTCTCCGCGGGGGTCATCGCCGGCGACCTCGCCCTGTCCAACGCCTACCGCCTGCTCGACCGCGTCTCCGCCGCACCCGCCACGCGACGCCGGCTGGGGGGCATCCTCGACGAAGCGGTGTTCGCCTCCGCGGCCGGGGAGTTCCTCGACGTCGAGACCTCCCTCAGCGCCGACGTGCCCCCGCTCGAGGACATCGTCCACATGGCACGCCTCAAGACCTCGGTGTACTCCTTCGAGGGACCGCTCCAGGCCGGCGCCGTCCTCGCGGGCGCCGAGGAGGAAGTGGTGGAACGGCTCGGTGACTTCGGGCGCGACGCCGGGATCGCCTACCAGATCGCCGACGACCTCCTCGGTGTGTTCGGCAGCGAGACCCGCACCGGGAAGACGAACTGGGGGGACCTGCGCGAGGGCAAGCGCACGGCGCTGCTGTCCTATGTGTCCGCACGCCCCGAATGGGAGAGCATCTCCTCGCTCGTCGGCAGCCCCGGCATGTCGGCGTCGGACGCCGACTTCGTCCGGCGGATCCTCGTCGACAGCGGGGCGAAGGACTACTCCGCCGATCTCGCCGCCCAGTACGCCTCGCGGGCCCGCACGCACCTCGAGTCCGCCGCGGTGCCGACCGCCCTGCGGTCCGCGCTCGAACCGGTCGTGACGGCCGTCGTGGACAGGGTGCACTGAGTGGGCGTCGACGATTCGCTCGCGCGCTACACCGATGCCGCGCTGAAGACCTCCGCCGAGGTCATCCGCTGCTACTCGACGTCCTTCGGCCTGGCCTCGCGGATCCTCGACCGCACCACGCGCAGCTCCATCGAGGCCGTGTACGCCCTCGTACGCGTGGCGGACGAGATCGTCGACGGCGCCGCTGCCGGGGCCGGTCTCTCCGATGCGGACGTGGAGCGCCTGCTCGACGACCTCGAGCGGGACACCGAGACGGCGATGGCCACGGGTTACAGCGCCAACCTCGTGGTGCACGCCTTCGCGGTCACGGCGAGGAGCACCGGGATCGGTGTCGAGCTCACCCGGCCCTTCTTCGCCTCGATGCGCGCCGACATCACCCAGCACGAACACACCCAGGAGTCCTTCGACCTGTACGTGTACGGCTCGGCGGAGGTCGTGGGGCTCATGTGCCTGAAGGCGTTCCTGGTGGGCCGGCCCGTCACACCCGAGGAGGACGCCGTGCTGGTGGACGGCGCGCGGCACCTGGGCGCGGCCTTCCAGAAGATCAACTTCCTGCGCGACCTCGCCGAGGACTTCACGACCCTCGGGCGCAGCTACTTCCCCGGCGTCCGGCCCGGCAACTTCACGGAGGCGGACAAGAACCGCCTCCTGGACGACATCGACGAGGACCTGCGGATCTCGGCCGCCGCGCTCCCGGGGCTGCCCCCGACGCCGCGCCGCGCCGTCGCCCTCGCGCAGGGCCTGTTCACCGATCTCGCGGCGCGCCTCCGGCGCACCCCCGCCGAGGAACTCCTGCGGGCGCGGATCCGGGTTCCCAACCCGGTGAAGTTCCGCATCATGGCGCAAGCCTTCACCGGTCGCGCGGTACCGGAACCTGCCGCGCAGGAGAGGACGGCATGACCGCACAGCAGAGCAGGCGCGCACGCGTGGGGGCGAAGGACGTCGTCGTGATCGGAGCCGGGATCGGGGGACTCGCGACGTCGGCCCTCCTGGCGCGGGAAGGCCACCGCGTCACCCTCCTGGAGAAGCGGGACGAGGTCGGCGGCCGGGCGGGCTCCTGGGAGCAGGACGGCTTCCGCTTCGACACCGGCCCGTCCTGGTACCTGATGCCCGAGGTGATCGACCACTTCTTCAAGCTGATGGGCACGAGCGCCGCCGAGCAGCTCGAGCTGGTGAAGCTCGATCCCGGCTATCGCGTCATCTTCGAGGAGGGTGGAGCCGTCGACGTCCCCGCCGACCGTGAGGCCGTCACCAAGCTCTTCGAGTCCCTGGAGGAGGGGGCCGGCGAGCAGCTCTCCCGGTACCTGGACTCCGCCGAGGACGCCTACGAGATCGCGAAGAAGCGCTTCCTCTACTCGACGTTCCAGTCCTTCCTCCCGTTCCTCCGGCCGGACGTCCTGAAGCGGCTGCCCCGCATCGGCCTGCTCCTCCTGCAGCCGCTGCAGCGGTTCGTCGAGAAGCGGTTCAAGGATCCCCGCATCCAGCAGATCCTCGGGTACCCGGCCGTGTTCCTCGGCAGCTCGCCCTTCGACGCCCCGAGCATGTACCACCTGATGAGCCACCTCGACCTCGACGACGGCGTGCTGTACCCGATGGGCGGCTTCACGACGCTCATCGACGCGATGCGCCGCGTCGCGGAGGCCGCGGGCGTCGAGATCCGCACCGGCGCCGACGTCGTCTCGATCGACACGGACGCGCGCACCCCCGGCCGGTCGCCGCTGGACCGCCAGGCGGCGACGGTGCGTGCGGTCACCTACCGCACGCCAGGCACGACGACGTCGGTCGCCGCCGACGTCGTCGTCTCGGCAGCGGACCTCCACCACACCGAGACCACCCTCCTGCCGGCGGATCTCCAGACCTACCCCGATAAGTACTGGCAGAAGCGCGTCCCCGGACCGAGCGCACTGCTGCTGTACCTGGGCGTGCGCGGCCCCCTCCCGCAGCTCGAACACCACACGCTGCTGTTCAGCACGGACTGGCGGGACAACTTCGGGCGGATCTTCGGCAAGGAGACCTCGGTGCCCTCCCCGGCGTCGCTCTATGTCTGCCGTCCCAGCGCCACGGACGACTCCGTGGCGCCCGAGGGCCACGAGAACGTGTTCGTCCTCGTGCCCATCCCGGCTGACGTGGGGATCGGCAAGGGCGGGCTGGAGCGCGGGGGAGACCAGCGGGTCGAGGACCTCGCCGACGCGGTCATCGGCCAGATCTCCGAATGGGCCGGCATCCCCGACCTCGCCGAGCGCGTCGTCGTCCGGCGCAGCTACGGTCCGCAGGACTTCGCGGACGACCTCAACGCCTGGCGAGGGACGTCCCTCGGGCCGGCGCACATCCTGAAGCAGAGTGCGTTCTTCCGCGGCTCGAACCGCAGCGCCAGGGTGGAGAACCTGTTCTATGCGGGCAGCTCCACCGTGCCGGGCATCGGGATCCCGATGTGCATGATCAGTGCCGAACTGATCGTCAAGCGGCTGCGCGGCGACGTCAGCACGGGGCCCCTGCCGGAGCCCGCCGCCGGGTAGCGGTCCAGCCGGGGGACGGAGGCCACCCCGCGCACGCCTCCCAGACGGCTTCACCACTCCATCACCACTCCATCACCACTCCGTCACCACGGCGGGCGCGGCGGGCTTGACGGAGAAGGGGGACAGGAGCTATTGGACTTTCCCCTGCCCTTCCCGTAACGTAGGTCTTTGCGTCTTCCCTCTAACCTCAGCCTTCATATAGCGGTGGGCTTTGCTCTGCTCTCGTCGTCTGACCTGGCCACATGGTTGGGACGGACGTGGGCAGACTCCGGTGAGCACTGAGATCCCCGCAGCATCCTGCGGTGGCGGTGCAGAGGCGAAAGCGCTGACAAGCCTTACGGTCTGTGGAAGGATCCCTCTTGGTCGCCCCGAGCACCTCTAATAATGCAACCGCTACCAGCCAGGTCGACGCCGACGGCGCCGCACCCAGGCTCTCATTCGCAAAGATTCACGAACCGCTTGACGTTCCCAATCTCCTCGCACTCCAGACGGACAGTTTCGACTGGCTCGTCGGCAACGAGCGCTGGAAGGCCCGCGTAGAGGAAGCGCTGGAGAAGGGGCTGCAGGGCTTCGCCACCACGTCCGGCCTCGCGGACATCTTCGAGGAGATCTCCCCGATCGAGGACTTCCAGGGCACCATGTCCCTGAGCTTCTCCGAGCCCGAGTTCGCCGACCCCAAGTACACGATGGCCGAGTGCAAGGATCGCGACGCGACCTACTCCGCCCCGCTGTACGTCAAGGCCGAGTTCATGAACAACAACACGGGCGAGATCAAGCAGCAGACCGTGTTCATGGGTGACTTCCCCCTCATGACCGACAAGGGCACCTTCGTCATCAACGGCACCGAGCGTGTCGTCGTGTCGCAGCTCGTCCGTTCGCCGGGCGCCTACTTCGAGCGCACCGCGGACAAGACCAGCGACAAGGACATCTTCAGCGCGAAGATCATCCCGTCGCGTGGTGCCTGGTTCGAGCTCGAGATCGACAAGCGCGACCAGGTCGGCGTCCGCCTCGACCGCAAGCGCAAGCAGTCCGTCACCGTGCTCCTCAAGGCGCTCGGCTGGACCGAGGGCCAGATCCTCGAGGAGTTCGGCCAGTACGACTCCATCCGCGCCACCATGGAGAAGGACGCCACGGAGACCCGCGAGGACGCCCTCCTGGACATCTACCGCAAGCTGCGCCCGGGGGAGCCCCCCACGGTCGAGGCTGCCCAGACCCTCCTGGACAACCTGTACTTCAACCCCAAGCGCTACGACCTCGCCAAGGTCGGCCGGTACAAGATCAACCGCAAGCTCGGCATCGACAAGGACCTCACGGATTCCGACGCATCGGTGCTGAACATCGACGACATCGTCGCGATGATCAAGTTCCTGGTCGCGCTGCACGCCGGCGAGAAGACCCTCGGCGGCAAGCGTGACGGCGGCGACGTCGAGCTGCGCGTCGAGGTCGACGACATCGACCACTTCGGCAACCGTCGTATCCGTGCGGTGGGCGAGCTCATCGAGAACCAGGTCCGCACGGGCCTGTCCCGCATGGAGCGCGTCGTCCGTGAGCGGATGACCACCCAGGACGTCGAGGCGATCACGCCGCAGACCCTGATCAACATCCGCCCCGTCGTCGCCGCGATCAAGGAGTTCTTCGGAACCTCCCAGCTCTCGCAGTTCATGGACCAGAACAACCCCCTCGCCGGACTGACACACAAGCGTCGCCTGTCCGCGCTGGGCCCCGGTGGTCTGTCCCGTGACCGTGCAGGCATGGAAGTCCGAGACGTCCACCCCTCGCACTACGGACGCATGTGCCCCATCGAGACCCCTGAAGGCCCGAACATCGGCCTCATCGGTTCGCTCGCCTCGTACGGCCGGATCAACGCGTTCGGCTTCATCGAGACCCCGTACCGCAAGGTCGTCGACGGCATCGTCACCGACCAGATCGACTACCTGACCGCGGACGACGAGGTGGAGCGCCTCATCGCCCAGGCGAACGCCCCCCTCGCCGCGGACAACACGTTCGTCGAGGACATGGTCCTCGTACGGACCCGCGGTGGTTCCGGCGAGCCCGTGCTCGTCGTGCCGGGCGAGGTCGAGTACATGGACGTCTCCCCGCGCCAGATGGTGTCCGTCGCGACCGCGATGATCCCGTTCCTTGAGCACGACGACGCCAACCGCGCCCTCATGGGTGCGAACATGCAGCGCCAGGCCGTGCCCCTGCTCCGTTCCGAGCGTCCCCTCGTGGGCACCGGCATGGAGAAGAACGCCGCCGTCGACGCCGGTGACGCCGTCACCGCGACGAAGGCCGGCGTCGTCAAGGAGGTGTCGGCGGACCTCGTCGGCATCCTCAACGACGACGGCACCGAGACGAACTACCCGATCATGAAGTTCGCCCGCTCCAACCAGGGCAACGCGTACAACCAGCGCGTCCTGGTCGCCGAGGGTGACCGCGTCGAGTACAACACGATCATCGCCGACGGTCCCTCCACGGATCAGGGCGAGCTCGCGCTCGGCAAGAACATGCTCGTCGCGTTCATGTCCTGGGAGGGTCACAACTTCGAGGACGCGATTATCCTGTCGCAGCGCATCGTCTCCGACGACGTCCTGACGTCCATCCACATCGAGGAGCACGAAGTCGATGCCCGCGACACCAAGCTCGGTGCCGAGGAGATCACGCGTGACATCCCCAACGTCTCCGAAGAAGTCCTCGGAGCCCTCGACGAGCGCGGCATCATCCACATCGGTGCCGAGGTCGAGGCCGGAGACATCCTCGTGGGCCGTGTCACCCCCAAGGGCGAGACGGAACTGACCCCCGAGGAGCGCCTGCTCCGCGCGATCTTCGGTGAGAAGAGCCGCGAAGTCCGCGACACCTCGCTGAAGGTCCCCCACGGCGAGTCCGGAACGGTCATCGGCGTGCGCATCTTCGACCGCGACAACGATGACGAGCTGCCCCCGGGCGTCAACCAGCTGGTCCGCGTGTACGTGGCCCAGAAGCGCAAGATCACCGACGGCGACAAGCTCGCAGGCCGCCACGGCAACAAGGGCGTCATCTCCAAGATCCTCCCGATCGAGGACATGCCGTTCCTGGAGGACGGCACGCCCGTCGACATCGTCCTGAACCCGCTGGGTGTCCCGGGCCGCATGAACGTGGGACAGGTCCTCGAGATCCACCTCGGCTGGGCAGCCAAGCAGGGCTGGAAGATCGAGGGCGAGCCCGAGTGGCTCAAGAACCTCCCGAACCTTCCCCGGGAGATCTCCACGACCACCGTCGCGACCCCCGTGTTCGACGGCGCCACCGAGGACGAGATCGTGGGCCTGCTCGGCTCCACGAACGTCACCCGTGACGGACAGCGCCTCATCGGCGAGTCCGGCAAGGCGCGACTGTTCGACGGCCGCTCCGGCGAGCCGTTCCCGGACCCGATCTCGGTCGGCTACATGTACATCCTGAAGCTCCACCACCTGGTGGACGACAAGATCCACGCGCGCTCCACCGGCCCGTACTCGATGATCACGCAGCAGCCGCTGGGTGGTAAGGCACAGTTCGGCGGCCAGCGCTTCGGTGAGATGGAAGTCTGGGCCCTCGAGGCCTACGGCGCGGCATACACGCTGCAGGAACTCCTGACCATCAAGTCGGACGACATCCACGGACGCGTCAAGGTGTACGAGGCCATCGTCAAGGGCGAGAACATCCCCGAGCCGGGCGTTCCCGAGTCCTTCAAGGTCCTGATCAAGGAAATGCAGTCGCTCTGCCTGAACGTGGAAGTCCTCTCCACCGACGGTACGACGATCGAGATGCGTGACTCGGATGAAGAAGTCTTCCGGGCCGCGGAGGAACTGGGCATCGACCTCTCACGGGCCGAGCCGAGTTCTGTCGAGGAAGTCTAGGTTGCACGACGCCGTACCGGCGTTCGAACGGGGCCAACGAAATTTCTGCGGCCGCGGGCGGCCTTGAAATATTAAAGGCCCCTTCCTCGAACACCGGTACGGCGTTCACCTGGCTTTCCGCCGCACCCCATAAGACTTCAAGAATTTAGAGAACAAAGAGAGAACAGGGACCCTATGTCCAGCGAATCCTCCTTCGGCCTCATGCGAATCGGACTTGCCACCGCGGACGAAATCCGCGGCTGGTCCTACGGCGAGGTCAAGAAGCCGGAAACCATCAACTACCGCACGCTCAAGCCCGAGAAGGACGGCCTCTTCTGCGAGAAGATCTTCGGCCCTTCCCGCGATTGGGAGTGCTACTGCGGCAAGTACAAGCGCGTGCGCTTCAAGGGCATCATCTGTGAGCGCTGCGGCGTCGAGGTGACGCGTGCCAAGGTGCGCCGTGAGCGCATGGGGCACATCGAGCTCGCCGCTCCCGTCACGCACATCTGGTACTTCAAGGGCGTGCCCTCGCGTCTGGGCTACCTCCTCGACCTGGCCCCGAAGGACCTCGAGAAGGTCATCTACTTCGCCGCCTACATGATCACCTCGGTCGACGAGGAGAACCGCCACGCCGAACTGCCGAACCTCCAGGCCGAGCACGACCTCGAGAAGAAGCAGATGACGGACCAGCGCGACTCCGACATCGCCGCGATCGCCAAGGACCTCGAGGACGAGCTCGCCCGCCTCGAGGGAGAGGGCGCCAAGGCTGCCGACAAGAAGAAGGCCCGCGACTCGGCCGACCGCCAGATGGCGAACGTCCGCAAGCGCGCCGACGCCGACATCGAGCGCCTCGTCCAGGTCTGGGAGCGTTTCAAGACCCTGAAGGTCGCCGACCTCGAGGGTGACGAAGGCCTGTACCGCGAGCTGCGCGACCGCTACGGCCTGTACTTCGAGGGCTCCATGGGCGCCGAGGCCATCAAGAAGCGCCTCGAGAACTTCGACATGCCGGCCGAGGCCGAGATGCTGCGCGACATCATCCAGAACGGCAAGGGACAGCGCAAGACGCGCGCCCTGAAGCGCCTCAAGGTGGTCAACGCGTTCCTGACGACGACGAACAGCCCGCTGGGCATGGTCCTCGACGCCGTCCCGGTGATCCCGCCGGAACTGCGCCCGATGGTGCAGCTCGACGGCGGCCGTTTCGCGACGTCCGACCTCAACGACCTGTACCGCCGCGTCATCAACCGCAACAACCGCCTGAAGCGCCTGCTGGACCTCGGGGCTCCCGAGATCATCGTGAACAACGAGAAGCGCATGCTCCAGGAAGCCGTCGACTCCCTGTTCGACAACGGTCGTCGCGGCCGCCCGGTCACCGGACCGGGCAACCGCCCCCTGAAGTCCCTCTCGGACATGCTCAAGGGCAAGCAGGGTCGTTTCCGCCAGAACCTCCTCGGCAAGCGCGTCGACTACTCGGGCCGTTCGGTCATCGTCGTCGGCCCGCAGCTGAAGCTGCACCAGTGTGGTCTGCCCAAGCAGATGGCCCTGGAGCTCTTCAAGCCGTTCGTGATGAAGCGCCTGGTGGACCTCAACCACGCGCAGAACATCAAGAGTGCCAAGCGCATGGTCGAGCGGTACCGCCCCCAGGTCTGGGACGTCCTCGAAGAGATCATCACCGAGCACCCCGTGCTGCTGAACCGTGCACCCACCCTGCACCGGCTCGGCATCCAGGCGTTCGAGCCGCAGCTCGTCGAAGGCAAGGCGCTCCAGCTGCACCCGCTGGTCTGCGGTGCGTTCAACGCCGACTTCGACGGCGACCAGATGGCAGTCCACCTGCCGCTGAGCCCCGAGGCCCAGGCCGAGGCGCGCATCCTGATGCTCTCCTCGAACAACATCCTGAAGCCGTCCGACGGCCGTCCGGTCACCCTGCCCTCGCAGGACATGATCATCGGTCTGCACCACCTCACCACCAAGCGTGAGGGAAGCGCCGGCGAAGGCCGCGTCTTCACGAGCATGGCCGAGGCCGTCATGGCGTTCGACATGGGGTCGCTCCACCTCAACTCGGTGGTCCGCATCCGCGTCGACAACTTCGTGCCCAGCGCGGACATCGCCGCTCCCGAGGGCTGGGAGCCCGGCACGCCGGCCCTGATCGAGACGTCCCTCGGCCAGGTTCTGTTCAACGAGACGCTTCCCCTGGATTACCCCTGGGTGGAGAAGGTCGCCGACAAGGGCCAGCTCTCGACGATCGTCAACGATCTCGCGGAGCGGTACCCGAAGGTGGTCACGGCGGCGACGCTGGACAACCTGAAAGACGCCGGTTTCTACTGGGCCACCCGCTCGGGCGTCACCGTCGCCATCTCGGACATCTCCGCGCCGATCAACAAGGCCGGCATCATGGAGGGCTACGAGACGCAGGCCGCCAAGGTCCAGTCGCAGTTCGACAAGGGCCTCATCGCCGACGAGGAGCGCCGCCAGGAGCTCATCGACATCTGGAACAAGGCCACCAACGAGGTCGCCGCGTCCATGCGCGCCGCCATGCCGAAGGACAACACCATCAACCGCATGGTGTCCTCCGGTGCACGAGGCAACTGGCTGCAGGTCCGCCAGATCGCGGGTATCCGTGGCCTCGTGGCCAACCCCAAGGGCGAGATCATCCCGCGTCCGATCAAGTCCTCGTACCGCGAGGGCCTGTCGGTCCTGGAGTACTTCATCGCCACGCACGGTGCCCGTAAGGGCCTCGCCGACACCGCCCTGCGTACCGCCAACTCGGGGTACCTGACGCGTCGCCTCGTCGACGTGTCGCAGGACGTCATCGTCCGCGAGGACGACTGCGGCACCGAGCGCGGGCTCAAGGTCACCATCGCCGTACCGAACGCCGACGGCGAACTGGTGCTGCACGAGGAGGTCGAGAACTCGGCGTACGCACGTACGCTGGCCACCGACGTCGTCGACTCCAAGGGCAAGGTGCTCGCTGCCGCGGGCTCCGACGTCGGAGACGTGGTCATCGGTGAACTGTTCGAGGCCGGTATCGCCGATATCAAGGTCCGTTCCGTACTCACCTGTGAGTCCAGTGTCGGCACCTGTGCCCTCTGCTACGGCCGTTCGCTCGCGACCGGCAAGACCGTGGACATCGGAGAGGCCGTCGGCATCATCGCCGCGCAGTCGATCGGTGAGCCCGGCACGCAGCTGACGATGCGTACCTTCCACACCGGTGGTGTGGCGTCGGCCGAGGACATCACCCAGGGTCTGCCCCGTATCCAGGAGCTCTTCGAGGCGCGTACCCCCAAGGGTGTCGCCCCGATCTCCGAGGTCGCCGGGCGGGTCACCATCGAGGATGCCGAGAAGCAGCTTCGCCTGGTGGTCACCCCCGACGACGGTTCCGAGGAGATCGCGTACCCGGTCCTGCGCCGTGCACGCCTCCTGGTGACCGACGGCGAGCACGTCGAGGTCGGGCAGCAGCTCGTCTTCGGTGCGGTCGACCCGAAGCAGATCCTCCGGATCCTCGGCCCCCGCAAGGCCCAGGAGTTCCTGGTGGACGAGGTCCAGCGCGTGTACCGCAGCCAGGGTGTGGGCATCCACGACAAGCACGTCGAGGTCATCGTCCGGCAGATGCTGCGCCGCGTCACCGTGATCGAGTCCGGCGAGTCGGACCTGCTCCCCGGTGAGCTGGCCGAGCGTCGCCGCTTCGAGGACGAGAACCGCCGCGTGGTGTCCGAGGGCAAGAAGCCGGCCTCGGGCCGTCCCGAGCTCATGGGTATCACCAAGGCGTCGCTCGCCACCGAGTCGTGGCTGTCGGCCGCTTCCTTCCAGGAGACCACGCGTGTCCTCACGCAGGCCGCCATGGAAGGCAAGAGCGATCCGCTGCTCGGCCTCAAGGAGAACGTCATCATCGGTAAGCTCATCCCGGCCGGTACCGGCCTGGACCGTTACACGAAGGTCACGGTCGAGCCCACCGAGGAGGCGAAGGCGAACCTCTTCACCGGTCCGAGCGCGTTCAGCGACTTCGACTACGCCGGTGTCGAGGGCGGCCTGAGCCCCGAGTTCCACGCGATCCCGCTGGACGACTACGACATGGGCAACAGCGACTTCCGCTGAGTCGACCAGCCCTGAGGAAGGCCCCGGACCCTGCGGTCCGGGGCCTTCCCGCGTCTCCGGCGCACCACCCCTACCACGCGGCGGAGGCCCTCCCGTCCAGGGGCGCGCGTGATCTCTGGTAGACTTGGGACCAATTGTTTGTGTGGCAGTGGATCGGCGTTGAGAAACGTATCTCCGTGTTGTACGTAAGTTGTACAGCGAATGCCACATTTTCGCACGCCTACAGTCGTTCTGCGGCAGCATATCCGTCGGTGGTGCGCCAAACGACCGATCATCCCGACCTCTGGACGGTGCGGCCCGAAAGGCCGTCGCAACCGCTGGGTAGGGCGTCACAGATCTCATCTTCAGACATTACGGAGAACACGAAAGTGCCTACGATTAACCAGCTGGTCCGTAAGGGCCGGACACCTAAGGTCTCCAAGACCAAGGCGCCCGCACTGAAGGGCAGCCCCATGAAGCGCGGCGTCTGCACCCGCGTCTACACCACCACCCCGAAGAAGCCGAACTCGGCTCTCCGCAAGGTCGCCCGTGTGCGCCTCAACGGTGGCATCGAAGTCACCGCCTACATCCCCGGTGTCGGTCACAACCTTCAGGAACACTCCATCGTGCTCGTGCGCGGCGGTCGTGTGAAGGACCTCCCGGGTGTCCGCTACAAGATCGTCCGTGGCGCACTGGACACCCAGGGCGTGAAGAACCGCAAGCAGGCTCGCAGCCGCTACGGCGCGAAGATGGAGAAGAAGTAATATGCCTCGTAAGGGCCCGGCCCCGAAGCGGCCGCTCGTTGTAGATCCCGTCTACGGTTCACCCCTGGTCACCCAGCTGATCAACAAGGTGCTCGTCGACGGCAAGAAGTCCACCGCAGAGCGCATCGTGTACGGCGCACTCGAGGGTGCTCGTGCGAAGTCCGGCGGCGACCCCGTCGCAGCGCTGAAGAAGGCCATGGACAACGTCAAGCCGACCCTCGAGGTCCGCTCACGCCGTGTCGGTGGCGCCACCTACCAGGTCCCCGTCGAGGTCAAGCCCGGTCGTTCGACCGCGCTGGCCCTCCGCTGGCTCGTGGGCTACTCCAAGGCCCGCCGCGAGAAGACGATGACCGAGCGCCTGCAGAACGAGATCCTGGACGCGTCCAACGGTCTCGGAGCAGCAGTCAAGCGCCGCGAGGACACGCACAAGATGGCCGAGTCGAACAAGGCCTTCGCACACTACCGCTGGTAGCAGCTCTGCCGGCCGGGTCCACACCCCGTCAGGGGCGGACCGGCCGGCGGCCCAGCAGAACTCCATTTTCGTATTAAGGGAGACACCGTGGCACAGGACGTGCTTACCGACCTCAACAAGGTCCGCAACATCGGCATCATGGCCCACATCGATGCCGGCAAGACCACTACTACCGAGCGCATCCTGTTCTACACGGGTGTCAACCACAAGATCGGTGAGACGCACGACGGCGCCTCCACCACCGACTGGATGGAACAGGAGAAGGAGCGCGGCATCACCATCACGTCCGCCGCTGTCACCTGCTTCTGGGAGAACAACCAGATCAACATCATCGACACCCCCGGGCACGTCGACTTCACCGTCGAGGTGGAGCGCTCCCTGCGCGTCCTCGACGGCGCCGTCGCCGTGTTCGACGGCAAGGAGGGCGTCGAGCCCCAGTCGGAGACCGTCTGGCGCCAGGCCGACAAGTACGAAGTGCCCCGCATCTGCTTCGTCAACAAGATGGACAAGCTGGGCGCCGACTTCTACTTCACGGTCGACACCATCATCAGCCGCCTGGGCGCCAAGCCCCTCGTGCTGCAGCTCCCCATCGGCGCCGAGAACGACTTCATCGGCGTCGTGGACCTGCTCTACATGCGTGCCCTCGTCTGGCCCGGCGACTCCAAGGGTGACGTCACCATGGGTGCGAAGTACGAGATCCAGGAGATCCCGGCCGACCTCAAGGAGAAGGCCGAGGAGTACCGCGCGGCCCTCGTCGAGACCGTCGCCGAGTCCTCCGACGAACTCATGAACAAGTACCTCGAAGGCGAAGAGATCTCCGTCGACGAGCTCAAGGCCGGCATCCGCAAGATGACGATCAACTCCGAGCTCTACCCGATCCTCTGCGGCTCCGCGTTCAAGAACCGCGGCGTGCAGCCGATGCTCGACGCCGTCATCGACTACCTGCCCTCGCCCCTCGACGTCCCCCCGATGATCGGTCACGATCCCCGGAACGAAGAGGTCGAGCTGACGCGCAAGCCGAGCACCGAGGAGCCCTTCTCGGCCCTCGCGTTCAAGGTCGCGACGCACCCGTTCTTCGGCCAGCTGACGTTCATCCGCGTGTACTCCGGGCACGTGACGGCCGGTACCCAGCTGGTGAACTCGACGAAGAGCAAGAAGGAGCGCATCGGGAAGCTGTTCCAGATGCACGCCAACAAGGAAATCCCCGTCGAGGAAGCCTCGGCAGGACACATCTACGCCGCGATCGGCCTGAAGGACACCACCACCGGTGACACCCTCTCCGACTCGGCGAACCAGATCGTGCTCGAGTCCATGAGCTTCCCGGCACCCGTGATCTCCGTGGCCATCGAGCCCAAGACCAAGGGTGACCAGGAGAAGCTGTCCACGGCCATCCAGAAGCTCTCCGCCGAGGACCCCACGTTCCAGGTCTCCCTGAACGAGGACACCGGACAGACGATCATCGCCGGCATGGGCGAGCTCCACCTGGACATCCTGGTGGACCGCATGCGCCGCGAGTTCCGTGTCGAGGCGAACGTGGGCAAGCCCCAGGTCGCCTACCGCGAGACCATCCGCAGCAAGGTCGCCAAGCACGACTACACCCACAAGAAGCAGACGGGTGGCTCCGGCCAGTTCGCGAAGATCCAGATCGCGATCGAGCCGATGGAGGTCGAGGAGGGCGTCCTGTACGCCTTCGACAACAAGGTGACCGGTGGCCGCGTGCCCCGCGAGTACATCCCGAGCGTCGACGCCGGCATCCAGGATGCGCTGAACGACGGCGTGCTCGCCGGTTACCCGGTGGTCGGCATCAAGGCGACCCTGCTCGACGGCGCCTACCACGACGTCGACTCCTCGGAGATGGCGTTCAAGATCGCCGGGCGGATGGCTTTCAAGGAAGCCGCACGCATGGCCAAGCCCGTGCTGCTCGAGCCCCTGATGGAGGTGGAGGTCCGCACCCCCGAGGAATACATGGGTGAGGTGATCGGTGACCTCAACTCCCGTCGTGGTCAGATGCAGTCCATGGAGGACGCCAGCGGCGTGAAGGTCATCACGGCCCACGTGCCCCTCTCGGGCATGTTCGGCTACATCGGTGACCTCCGGTCGAAGACCCAGGGCCGCGCCGTGTACTCCATGAAGTTCGACAGCTACTCCGAGGTCCCGAAGGCAGTCGCCGACGAGATCATCCAGAAGACGCGCGGCGAGTAGCCCCTTCCCGGCAACGGGATCTCCGGGGGAGCGGAGGCGGCACGGCCCCTGGGTCGGCCGCCCCGCCCCCTCTGCCGCCGGACCGGCTGGTCCGGCGGTGCAGAGCAATTTCATCAAAACCAAAAGCCCCCAGTAGACTTGCATGAGTTTCAGCCGCGACAAGCGTGGCTGGGAAGCAATTCTTCTCAAACGTTCTAGGAGGAACCCGTGGCGAAGGCAAAGTTCGAGCGGACTAAGCCGCACGTTAACATCGGCACCATTGGTCACGTTGACCATGGAAAGACCACGTTGACGGCTGCCATTTCCAAGGTGCTGTACGACAAGTACCCCACTCTCAACGAGCAGCGTGACTTCGCGTCGATCGACTCGGCTCCCGAGGAGAAGCAGCGCGGCATCACGATCAACATCTCGCACGTCGAGTACCAGACCGAGAAGCGCCACTACGCACACGTAGACGCCCCCGGTCACGCTGACTACATCAAGAACATGATCACCGGTGCGGCCCAGATGGACGGGGCTATCCTCGTCGTCGCAGCCACCGATGGTCCGATGGCCCAGACCCGCGAGCACGTTCTGCTCGCCCGCCAGGTCGGCGTCCCCTACCTGCTGGTCGCGCTGAACAAGTCCGACATGGTCGACGACGAAGAGCTTCTCGACCTCGTCGAGATGGAGGTTCGTGAGCTGCTCAGCTCGCAGGGCTTCGACGGCGACGAGGCTCCCGTAGTCCGCGTCTCCGGCCTCAAGGCCCTCGAAGGCGACCCCGAGTGGGTCAAGTCCGTCGAGGACCTCATGGAAGCTGTCGACAACAACGTCCCGGACCCCATCCGCGACAAGGACAAGCCGTTCCTCATGCCCGTCGAGGACGTCTTCACGATCACCGGTCGTGGAACCGTCGTCACGGGTCGCGCCGAGCGCGGCACCCTCGCCATCAACTCCGAGGTCGAGATCGTCGGTATCCGTCCGGTCCAGAAGACCACGGTCACCGGCATCGAGATGTTCCACAAGCAGCTCGACGAGGCCTGGGCCGGCGAGAACTGTGGTCTGCTGCTCCGCGGCATCAAGCGCGAAGACGTAGAGCGTGGACAGGTCATCGTGAAGCCGGGTTCGATCACCCCTCACACCGACTTCGAGGCCAACGTCTACATCCTGGCCAAGGACGAGGGCGGGCGTCACAACCCGTTCTACTCGAACTACCGCCCGCAGTTCTACTTCCGCACCACGGACGTGACCGGCGTCATCACCCTCCCCGAGGGCACCGAGATGGTCATGCCCGGCGACAACACCGAGATGACCGTTGCGCTCATCCAGCCCATCGCCATGGAGGACGGCCTCGGCTTCGCGATCCGCGAAGGCGGCCGCACCGTCGGCTCGGGACGTGTCACCAAGATCCTGAAGTAGTCCTTCGGATCGTCCGGCATCGCCGGAACATTGAGGAACCCCTGCCGTCCGCGGCAGGGGTTCCTTCGTTAACGACCTCCGACCGGAGCGCGGGAGGTTCTCCACAGAGGGTCCGCCGGCCACGGGGCGTCCTGCCTATACTGTCCCGGGGGCGGGTGTCCGCCCCGAACATGGGGGAGTGGCATTGGGTCTGATTCTGACGATTCTTCTGGCGTTCGTGCTGAGCATCTTCGGCGCCGGGTATCTGACCGGACGGGCCGTCACCCGACGCCGCGCCACGCGCGACCAGCGGACCGGCGGATCGCTGGCCGCGGCGTACGACCAGGGGTACCGCCGTGGTGCGTCCGACGCCGCGTTGCCGACGGGCACCGTACCGGTCCCGGACCACGAGCCGTCGGCCCACGCCGTCGCGACGCCACACCCCCCGGGCCCGCACCCCTCCGACGCTCCCGGCCGTACCACGCGTCCGCCGGCCTGGAGCGCGGGAGCCATGGCCTCTCCCGCCGCAACGCGTCCCGCGACGAGCGCGGACGGACGCGCCGTCCCGCCCGACCACGCCCCGGGTACACACATCCCCGTTGCTCCGACAGCGGAGGAACGCGCCGTCCCGCCCGACCACGCCCCGGGCACACACATCCCCGTTGCTCCGACAGCGGAGGAACGCGCCGCACAGCGGGCCGCCCGCGACCTCCGCACCATCAATATCGCGTTGTACTCCGCCAGTCTGCTGCTGGTCGCCGCCGGCGGTCTGTTCATCGGCGCGGCCGTGCCGGGCGCTGCCAGGGCCGCGACGATCGTCGTCGTCGTCGCCCTCTTCTACGTCAGCGGCCTCGTCCTGTACACGCGGCTGCCGCGCCTCCAGCCGGCGGCGGTGGCCTTCACCGGCACCGGACTCGCCCTGCTGCCGGTAGCCGGGCTGCTCTTCGGGTTCCTCACCGGCCAGGGTGCCCTCGCCTGGTTCGCCACGGCGCTCATCGGCACCGCCGCCTACCTCGTCGCCGCCGTCCGGCTGCAGAGCCGCGTGGTCGCCTTCCTCACGCTGCCGTTCTTCCTCTCGATCGCCCTGTCCTCGGTATCACTGCTCGGTGGCGCCCTCGTCTGGTACTTCACGTGTTCGATCGGCGTGGCAGCACTCCTGGCAGGGCTGCTGCGCCTCGCTCCACGATGGCTGCCCGACGTCGTCTCCCGGGCCGTGGTGGACACGCACCGGTTCCTGGCACCGGCGGCCCTCGTGGCCTCCCTGCTGCTCGGTGATCTGCTGGGCGAGGCGGACCGTGCCCAGCTGTGGATCGTCGCCACCGCCTACTACGCGGCGCTGGTAGCGTTCTTCGACGTTCGCAGGATCCAGCACTTCTACGCCCTGCGGCTCGTCCTGAGCATCGCCACCGTGCTCACCGCGTGGGCCGCGGGCAGTTCGGCCGGGTGGGGATCCTTCCTCCTCGCCGGGTGCCTCGCGCTCCAGATCGCCGGTCTCCTCGCCGTCCCGGACAGGGCCCGGATGTTCCTCGACGGCCCGCGCCCACCCGCGGCCGACGGCCCGGGCGTGATTCCGCGCCGCACCTCCCTCTACTCCCTCGACATCCTCGCGACCTTCGCGATGGTGTCGCTGGCCGCTGGGGCAACCGTGCTCACCTCCATCCGCCCGAGCGCCACCGTCTCGGGGACGGAGCCGGACGCCCTCCTGCCGATGCTCCTCGTGCTGGTCACGGGCATGGCCATCTCCGTGCGGTGCGGCGGAGTGCTCGAGCTGCTCGTTCTCCCGGGCGTGCTCCTCGGCGCGATGACCCGCTGGGAGGACCCCTGGCGGACGGAGACGGTCCTCGCACTGACTATCGGCTACCTGCTCGCGCGGGCGGTGCGCTCGACCGGTGGGCGGCGGGAACGCTTCGTGCTGGCCGCGCGGGGAGCCGTGACCGCCCTGGCGCCGATCGCCGTGCTCGTCCACCTGCAGCCGCCGCTGGTGCTGCCCGGGCAGGTCGGGGAGTTCGCCGGACTCGCCCTCTTGGTGGCGCTCGTGGTGAATCAGCTCGTCGAGGTCCTCCGATGGCGTCGACGGTCCTCGAGCGTCTACAGCACCTGGGTGGTCTGCGGGGCGAGCGGGCTATCGCTCGCGTCGGCCGTGGTTCTGGCCTCCGGCGCGGAGACCTCCACCATCGCGGCGGTGGGTCTGTGGATCTGCGTCGTGGCGGGCTGCACGACGTCCGTGGTGCTGCCCCTCGCGGAGGCGATCCCGCGCGTCCCGCCCGCCGCGGGGACGCATGACCCCGCGGGCCCCGCCGCGACGNGGCGGACGCAGCGCATGGCGGTCGCCTCCGACCGGCCGCGTCGGGTGGGGTGCACAGGGCGGGTGCGCCGGCCGTGCCGGGTGCCCTGATCGAGGCGATCGGCCCCGCCTCGCTCGCGGTGGCAGCGGTAGCGGGGCTCGGCGCCGGTTTCGGTTTCCGCTCCTACGAGGTGCTGCTGGTGGTCGCCGTCGCGTACGGCGCCCTCATGGCGCGGCGGGCACACGACAGCCTGCGCCGCGGCGCGTACCTCCTGGCCGTCCAGCTGTCCGTCACCACACTCACCGCGACGGTCTCCGCGGACCTCGACCTGTCGGTGCACGCGGTGTTCGCGGTGATGGGCGTGAGCGTCGCGCTGCAGGAACTCGTGCGGGTGGTCCTGCGCTCGAGGTTCCGCCGGGTGGGGCTGCAGGGATCGTCGGCCTGGCTGAGCATCGGCCTGCTCGCCACCCTGCCCCTGGCCTACCTGGTGTTCGGTGACCCCGGCGTGCAGCTCGACGTGATCGCCCTGCACCTGGTCCTGCTCGGCGTCGTGTCCGCCGTCCTGTTCCTGGTCCAGCACAAGGACGGCACCGCCTACCCGGCGCTGTACGCGGGCGCAGCGCTCATCGCGGTCCTCTCGGCGGACCTCGGATTCGGACGGGGAGGGTACCTGCCCGTGGCGCCCCTGTCCGAGCCGGTCGCCGCACTCATCGCCGTGGCCTGCGCGGTCGCGCTCGTGGTGGTGCGCGCCCGCTCCTCGGCCGCTCGTCTCCGGATGCCGAGCCTGGTCGGGGTCGGCCTGTTCGGCGTCGAGTCGATCCTCTTCGCCTTCGCGGACGGGTCCGGCTGGGACCGCGTGGTGGTCACCGCGGCGGTCGCCGCAATCTGCTTCACCCTGGCGCAGCGCGAGGCGGTCGCAGGGCTGGACGCCGGGGGAGCGGTGGCCGTCATCGTCGCCGCGACAGCCTTCGTCGACCAGGTGGACCGGGTCACCGGTGCGGCGCTCGGGCCTGATGCGATACGTCTCCTGGGCGGGGCGGTGCTGGCCGCCGCGATCCTCCACCTCGCCAGGGTGTTCCTGCCGGGCGAGGACGAGGACGAACTGCGGTACCGGATCCTGGGCGGGATGGCACTCGGCTGGACGGCGGTAGCCGCCGTCCTCGCGATGCCCGCGGACGGTTCCGCCGTCGCCGGTTCGGCGGTCCTCGCGGCCGTGGCGGTCCTCGGGGCGTGGGAGGTCCCGGCCCGCATCCGGCCCCTGTACTGCGAGGCGGCCTTCCTCGTCGTCGTCGCTTCCGCGCAGCGCGTCGCCTGGCTCGTCCTCGACGGGATCGCGGTCTTCTGGGCCGCGCAGTGGTGGGTCATCGCCCTGGCCCTGCTCTCCGCCTGGTCCTTCACGCGGGGTGCGCCGCGCCGGGGTCCCCGCTGGCTCGCAGCGTCCGCGGCCGTCCTCTCGGCGACCGGACTCATGACCGTGGCAGGCGGCACCACGGGGGCTCAGGTCTGGGCCCTCTGCGGCCATGTGGCACTCCTTGCAGCGGGCGTCGCCCTGTCACGACGCCTGTTCAGCCTCTGGGGCGCCGTCGGCATCGCACTTGCACTGCTCTGGTTCCTGCGGGGCTTCACGTTCCTGCTGCTGACGGTCGCGGCGCTGCTGCTGCTGGCCTTCGCGGTCTGGAAGCTCAACCGCCAGGGGCAGGGTCCGGCGACCGGTGCGCACGCCGGTCCCGGCACTCCCGACGGTGTGCCCGACGGGCCCCGGAAACCGGTGTTCGTCGGGGACACCGATCCGGACAGTGCCCGCCCGCCCCTTTCCGGCTCGCACCTGCCGGCCGGCGCGGGCGCCGGGCATACGCTGCAGCAGGCAGCCCCGGATCCGGAGACCGAGGCGCCGGACGGTCCGGGTGCCGCACCGCGACCCCGGCAGTGAAGTCCGTCGGTCGGTGGTGCTGCCCGCGGGGACGGATCCGGCGGGAGCCACGGTCGATCAGTGGTGCGGAACGGTCGCTCCCGACGACCGGCCGGCAGGAGGGCCTGACGCCGCGGCGTCAGGACTCCCGTGCGTCAGGCCACGGGCTGGTGCAGGCAGAGGATGTTCCCCTCCGTATCGGTGAACCACGCCGCCCGCATGTGGTCGTCCTCCGCGATGTGGTCCACGGTCCTCAACCCGGGGAGGTCGTAGTCCTCGAAGGTGACGCCGTTCCGTTCGAGCGCTGCGATCTCGGCGGTGAGGTCCTCGACCTCGAAGCTGAGTTCGGTGTTGCCCGAGGGACTGCCGTCCGGCTTCAGCATCAGCTCGATGCCGTTGTGCCCGTCCTCGCTGAACAGGAAGCTCCCCTCGTGCCACGCCTTGTCGGCATGGAGGCCGAGGGTGTTCTCGTAGAAACTCCTGGCTCGATCGAGATCCCGCACGGGCAGGATGGTCGTGGTCCTGTTGGCGCTGATCATGGCAGCTCTCCTTCGTCGTGATGGGGCCAACAGTTTAAGCTCCCCGCGCCCGGTTTGACCGGGCCCGTCGCGGATTTCCCGCACACCGACCGCCGACGGCGGGAGGGCGCTCGTGGTCGGGCGTGATCAGCAGGAGTCACGCGGATCACGCCTCAGAAGCCCGGACCGGTTCGCAATCGCGCAGGGGATCTGCGACACTAGATAAGTTGTTCAAGCGCCAGCGCGCGCGGTCTGAGACTTCATCCCGGTCGGGATAATGCCCGATGCAGGGATCAGGTCCGCCGATACGCATGGCCCAAATGAAGTCCACCCCGTCCGGCTCGTCCGGAATCAGCGGAGCGTGTGTGTCCAGACTGCGTTTTATTTTTACACAGCGCGACACGCCCGAGCGCGGGGGTCGGAGCCCGGCAGGGTGAGGAACCCGGATCCATCCGGATTCAGTCTGTTCGGGAGGCGTCGCACAACGGACGCAGGAAATGTACGTACGTACCGGAACTGCCCAGGCAGTTATGTAGAGAGAGAGTCGAGACGCCATGGCGGGACAAAAAATCCGCATCCGGCTGAAGTCATATGACCACGAGGTCATCGATGTTTCAGCCCGGAAGATCGTTGAGACGGTGACGCGCGCAGGCGCAACGGTAGTGGGCCCTGTGCCCCTGCCCACGGAGAAGAACGTTTTCGTTGTCATCCGGTCCCCGCACAAGTACAAGGACAGCCGTGAGCACTTCGAAATGCGTACTCACAAGCGTCTTATCGACATCATTGATCCCACGCCCAAGGCCGTCGATTCGCTGATGCGTCTCGACCTGCCTGCGGACGTGAACATCGAAATCAAGCTGTAAGGGAGAGCGGATACATATGTCTACTTCACTTACGCGCCAGGTCAAGGGACTGCTGGGCATCAAGCTCGGCATGACCCAGGTCTGGGATGAGAACAACATCCTCATCCCCGTCACCGTCGTCCAGGCAGACTCGAACGTCATCACGCAACTCCTCAGCGAGGACAAGGACGGCTACACCGCCGTGCAGATCGGCTTCGGCCAGATCGATCCCCGCAAGGTCACCAAGCCGCTCGCCGGTCACTTCGACAAGGCCGGCGTCACGCCGCGCCGGCACGTCGTCGAACTGCGTACCTCCGACGCCGACTCCTACTCGCTCGGCCAGGAACTCTCCGTCGAGATGTTCGAAGCCGGCCAGACGGTCGACGTCATCGGCACCACCAAGGGCAAGGGCTTCGCCGGCGTCATGAAGCGCCACGGTTTCCACGGTGTGGGAGCCTCGCACGGTGCCCACAAGAACCACCGCAAGCCCGGTTCCATCGGTGGAGCATCCACCCCCAGCCGCGTCTTCCGTGGAATGAAAATGGCAGGCCGCATGGGCGCCGTTCGTCAGACCACGCTGAACCTCCGGGTTCACGCTGTCGACGCCGAGAAGTCGCTGCTGCTGATCAAGGGTGCCGTCCCCGGCGCCCGCGGCCAGGTCGTCCTCGTACGCACCGCCGTGAAGGGAGCATAGCCAAATGGCTGCCAACACTGTAAAGGTCGATCTCCCCGCGGAGATCTTCGACGCGCAGACCAACGTGCCGTTGCTGCACCAGGTCGTCGTCGCCCAGCTTGCTGCCGCCCGCCAGGGTACGCACAAGACCAAGACCCGCGCCGAGGTCAGTGGCGCAGGCCGCAAGCCGTTCAAGCAGAAGGGAACCGGTCGTGCCCGCCAGGGTTCGATCCGCGCCCCCCACATGACCGGTGGTGGCGTCGTCCACGGGCCCACGCCCCGCGACTACAGCCAGCGCACCCCCAAGAAGATGAAGGCCGCCGCCCTGCGCGGAGCCCTCTCGGACCGGGCACGCAACGGCCGTATCCACGTCCTCGAGTCCCTGGTCGCTGGCGGCAAGCCGTCGACCAAGGGTGCGATCGACACCCTGCGCGCGATCTCCGAGCGGCCCCGCCTGCTCGTGATCATCGAGCGTGCCAACGACGTCGCAGCACTCTCGGTGCGCAACGTGCCCGAGGTACACGTCCTCTATGTGGACCAGCTCAACACGTACGACGTGCTGGTCTCCGACGACGTGATCTTCACCAAGGCCGCCTACGACCAGTTCGTCGGCACGGCTGATGTCATCACCGAGGAGGATGCCAAGTGAGCGGCACCATCGCAAAGGATCCGCGCGACGTCGTCATTGCACCCGTCGTCTCGGAGAAGAGCTACGGACTGATCGACGAAGGCAAGTACACCTTCCTGGTCGACCCGCGCTCGAACAAGGAAGAAATCAAGCTGGCGGTCGAGAAGATCTTCTCCGTGAAGGTCGACTCCATCAACACCATCAACCGGGTTGGCAAGCGCAAGCGCACCAAGTTCGGCTGGGGCCAGCGCAAGGGCACCAAGCGTGCCATCGTGTCCCTCAAAGAGGGCTCGATCGACATCTTCGGCGGTCCGCTCTCCTAGAGCGGAGACCACTTTAACGAGGAATTGAGTTATGGGAATCCGTAAATACAAGCCGACAACCCCGGGCCGTCGTGGCTCGAGCGTTGCCGACTTCGCTGAAATCACACGGTCGACGCCGGAAAAGTCGTTGGTCCGCCCCCTTCCCAAGAAGGGTGGACGTAACAACACCGGTAAGATCACGACCCGCCACAAGGGCGGTGGACACAAGCGTCAGTACCGCCTGATCGACTTCCGCCGCCACGACAAGGACGGCGTCGACGCCCGCGTTGCCGAGATCGAATACGATCCCAACCGCACCGCGCGCATCGCCCTCCTGCACTACGTCGACGGCACCAAGCGCTACATCATCGCGCCGAACAAGCTCAAGCAGGGCGACTTCGTCGAGGCAGGCGCCGGGGCAGACATCAAGCCCGGTAACAACCTGCCGCTGCGCAACATCCCCGTGGGTACCGTCCTCCACGCCGTCGAGCTCCGCCCAGGCGGCGGCGCGAAGATGGCACGCTCCGCCGGTGCGTCGGTCCAGCTCGTCGCCAAGGAAGGCCGCTTCGCCCAGCTGCGACTGCCCTCCGGTGAGATCCGCAACGTCGACGTCCGCTGCCGCGCGACGGTCGGCGAGGTCGGCAACGCCGAGCAGTCGAACATCAACTGGGGCAAGGCCGGCCGCAGCCGCTGGAAGGGCATCCGCCCGACCGTCCGTGGTGTCGCCATGAACCCGGTCGACCACCCGCACGGTGGTGGCGAGGGCAAGACCTCCGGTGGACGCCACCCGGTCAACCCCAACGGCAAGGCCGAAGGCCGCACCCGTCGCCCCAACAAAGAGAGCGACTCACTCATCGTGCGTCGCCGTCGTTCCGGCAAGAACAAGCGATAGGAGCCTGGAGACATGCCACGCAGCCTGAAGAAAGGCCCCTTCGTCGATCAGCACCTTTACGTAAAGGTCGCTCGCGAGAACGAATCGGGCACGAAGAACGTCATCAAGACGTGGTCCCGCCGCTCCATGATCGTCCCCGACATGCTCGGGCACACGATCGCGGTGCACGACGGGCGCAAGCACATCCCGGTGTTTGTCACCGAGTCGATGGTCGGGCACAAGCTCGGCGAATTCGCTCCCACGCGGACCTTCCGCGGCCATGTTAAGGACGACCGCAAGGGCAAGCGCCGCTAGGCGCTGCTCTTACGGCTAAGACGAGAGAAGGAAAGCAATGGAAGCCAAGGCTATTGCGCGTCATATCCGCGTAACGCCTATGAAGGCCCGGCGCGTCGTCAACCTTGTTCGTGGTAAGCAGGCGAATGAGGCTCTGGCTATTCTGAAGTTTGCCCCACAGGTTGCTTCGGAGCCGGTTTTCAAGGTGGTTCAGTCAGCGATGGCCAACGCCCGCGTTCGCGCGGACCGTGACGGCGTCGCGTTCGACGAGGACAACCTCATCATCAGCGAAGCATTCGTTGATGAAGGCCCCACGATGAAGCGGTTCCGTCCGCGAGCCCAGGGCCGCGCGTTCCGCATCAACAAGCGGACCAGCCACATCACGGTTGTCGTCGCTACCCCTGAGAAAGTGGAGGTCCGCTAAGTGGGACAGAAAGTAAACCCGCACGGGTTCCGACTCGGTATCACCACCGACCACCGGTCACACTGGTTCGCCGACAGCAACAAGCCCGGCCAGCGCTACCGTGACTTCGTCCGCGAGGACATCAAGATCCGCCAGCTGATGTCGACCGGCATGGACCGCGCCGGCATCGCCAAGGTCGAGATCGAGCGCACCAGGGACCGTGTCCGCGTGGACATCCACACGGCACGCCCCGGCATCGTCATCGGTCGTCGCGGAGCAGAAGCGGACCGCATCCGCGGCGAGCTCGAGAAGCTCACGGGCAAGCAGGTCCAGCTGAACATCCTCGAGGTCAAGAACCCCGAGATCGAGGCACAGCTTGTAGCCCAGGGCATCGCCGAGCAGCTCTCCTCCCGCGTGGCATTCCGCCGCGCCATGAAGAAGGCCATGCAGTCCGCACAGCGTGCCGGCGCCAAGGGCATCCGTGTCCAGTGCTCCGGTCGCCTGGGTGGCGCCGAAATGAGCCGCTCGGAGTTCTACCGCGAGGGACGCGTTCCCCTGCACACGCTCCGCGCCAACATCGACTACGGCTTCTTCGAAGCGAAGACCACCTTCGGCCGCATCGGCGTGAAGGTCTGGATCTACAAGGGTGACGTCACGGCGAAGGAACTCGCAGCCCAGGCTGCCGCAGCTCCCTCCCGTGGCCGCGGTGGAGACCGTCCGGGCCGCGGCCCCGCCGGTGCCGACCGTGGAGGCGACCGTCGTCGTCGCGCGCCTGAGCGCTCCGAGGGCCAGGGTGCGTCAGCACCCGCCGAGACCGCCGCAGCCCCCGCTGCGACTGAAGGAGGACAGGCCTAAATGCTTATCCCACGTCGAGTCAGGTTCCGTAAGCAGCACCACCCGGGTCGCTCGGGCGCTGCTACGGGCGGTACCGAGGTCAGCTTCGGCGAGTGGGGTATCCAGGCTCTGAGCCCGGCATACGTCACCAACCGGCAGATCGAGTCCGCTCGTATCGCCATGACCCGCCACATCAAGCGTGGCGGCAAGGTCTGGATCAACATCTATCCGGACCGCCCGTTGACCAAGAAGCCCGCCGAGACCCGCATGGGTTCCGGTAAGGGTTCGCCCGAGTGGTGGGTGGCCAACGTCAAGCCGGGACGGGTTCTCTTCGAACTGTCCGGCGTTTCCGAAGAGGTAGCCCGCGAAGCCCTGCGCCTCGCGATCCACAAGCTGCCGTTGAAGGCACGCATCGTGCGTCGTGAGGGTGGTGAATAGTTATGGCTCTGGGTTCAAAGGAACTGGCAACAGACCAGCTGGACGGCTTCGATAAGGACCGTCTGGTGGAAGAACTGCGCAAGGCCAAGGAGGAGCTGTTCAACCTCCGTTTCCAGTCGGCCACCGGCCAGCTCGAAAGCCACGGTCGTCTTCGTTCGGTCAAGCGCGACATCGCACGCATCTACACGGTGCTGCGTGAGCGTGAACTGGGGCTCCGTCCCGAGGTCGTCGCTCCCGTCGAGGAAGCGAAGCCCGCGAAGGCGGACAAGCCCAAGAAAGCCAAGAAGGCCTCCGCGAAGGACGCACCTTCCGCGGACACCGAGGCTTCTGAGGAGGACGCCAAATGAGTGAGCAGCAGAGCGAAACGACCGTAGGAACCGAGAAGGCCGTCCATGACGCCAACTCGCGCGGCTACCGCAAGGTACGCCGTGGCTACGTCGTCTCCGACAAGATGGAAAAGACGATCGTCGTCGAGGTCGAGGACCGCGTGAAGCACGCCCTGTACGGCAAGGTGCTTCGCCGCAGCTCCAAGGTCAAGGTGCACGACGAGCAGAACAGCGCCGGCATCGGCGACATGGTCCTGATCAGCGAGACCCGTCCGCTGTCCGCCACCAAGCGGTGGCGCCTGGTGGAGATCATCGAGAAGGCCAAGTAACACCCGCAACACACAGGGGCCGGCCTGGCCGGCCCCGCCCTGGATGCCCCGGACGCGATTTCGTGTCCGGGGCATCTTCGCGATACGATAAGAATCTTGTCTGTCTGGTGGGCTGGCGCATGCCCTCACGAGGTTTCCTCACGGTTTCCCGGGGGGTTGCCTTCACACCGGGCAAATAGGCAAAAGCCCGATAATCTTGTTCGCCACGATCCACCGTGCCGGAGATCCGGCACGGCCGCGCCCCCTGGGCGCGCACACGGCGAGTACCAGTATTACGGGGCCCACCCATATCCGTTCCGCAAGGCTCGATGAGAGAACCGGCGCGACGACAGGAGTAATCAGTGATTCAGCAGGAGTCGCGGCTAAAGATCGCCGACAACACGGGGGCCAAGGAAATCTTGACCATCCGCGTTCTCGGTGGATCCGGGCGCCGCTACGCAGGCATCGGCGACGTCATCGTCGCCACCGTCAAGGACGCGATCCCCGGCGGCAACGTCAAGAAGGGCGACGTCGTCAAGGCGGTCATCGTCCGCACCAAGAAGGAACGCCGCCGCGCGGACGGTTCCTACATCAAGTTTGATGAGAACGCAGCAGTGATCCTGAAGAACGACGGCGACCCCCGCGGTACCCGTATCTTCGGCCCTGTCGGTCGCGAGCTCCGCGACAAGCGTTTCATGAAGATCATTTCGCTGGCGCCGGAGGTGCTGTAGTCCATGGCACAGAAGATTAAGCTCAAGATCAAGAAGGGTGACCTCGTCCAGGTCATCACCGGGGGCAAGCAGGAGCGCGGCGGAGACCGCGGCAAGCAGGGCAAGGTCCTCAAGGTGTTCCCGGAGTCCAACCGCGTCCTCGTGGAAGGCATCAACCGGATCACCAAGCACACCAAGGTCGGGCAGTCGCAGCGCGGCACCACGACCGGTGGCATCGAAGTCGTCGAGGCACCCGTGCACATCAGCAACGTGGCCGTCGTCGATCCCGAGACCAAGAAGCCGACCCGCGTCGGATACCGCACCGAGACCGTCGAGCGTGACGGCCGCGAACGCGTGGTCCGCATCCGTGTCGCCAAGTCATCAGGGAAGGATCTGTAATGACTGTCGAAACCACAGAAGCCAAGGTTCTTCCCCGCCTGAAGGCGCGCTACGCGTCCGAGATCAAGGGTGCCCTGCAGGAAGAGTTCAGCTACGCCAACGTCAACCAGGTCCCGCGCCTGGTGAAGGTCGTCGTGAACATGGGTGTCGGTGACGCCGCCAAGGACTCCAAGCTGATCGACGGGGCCGTCAAGGACCTCACCGCGATCACGGGGCAGAAGCCCCAGGTCACGAAGGCCCGCAAGTCCATCGCGCAGTTCAAGCTGCGCGAAGGGATGCCCATCGGCGCCCACGCCACCCTCCGTGGCGACCGCATGTGGGAATTCACGGACCGTCTGGTCTCCCTCGCCCTGCCCCGTATCCGCGACTTCCGCGGCCTCAACGGCAAGCAGTTCGACGGCAACGGCAACTACACCTTCGGTCTCACGGAGCAGTCCATGTTCCACGAGATCGACCAGGACCGGATCGACCGTGTCCGCGGTATGGACATCACCGTCGTCACCACCGCCAAGACCGACGCCGAGGGCCGCGCGCTCCTCAAGGCGCTTGGCTTCCCGTTCAAATCCGAAGATTAATCTAACTACGTTGCAGGTCCGCTCCCGTAGGCACCCCGTGTGCCGACCGGAGTCCGGAAACCGTTTCGAGGAAGGGCAAGAGCCCACATGACAATGACAGATCCTGTCGCAGACATGCTCACGCGTCTGCGCAATGCAAACTCGGCTTACCACGACTCCGTGTCCATGCCGTACAGCAAGTTGAAGGCCCGCGTCGCGGACATCCTGAAGGCCGAGGGCTACATCGCCGGCTGGAAGGAAGAGGAAGCGGAGGTCGGCAAGAAGCTGACCATCGACCTCAAGTTCGGCCCGGACCGCCAGCGTTCCATCGCCGGCATCCGCCGTATCTCCAAGCCGGGCCTGCGCGTGTACGCGAAGTCCACGAACCTGCCCCACGTGCTTGGCGGCCTCGGCATCGCCATCCTGTCCACGTCCTCCGGTCTGCTCACGGACCGCCAGGCATCCAAGAAGGGTGTAGGTGGGGAAGTCCTCGCCTACGTCTGGTAACGGGAAAGGGAAAGAAACATGTCACGTATTGGACGTCTCCCCATCACCGTTCCTGCTGGTGTCGAGGTCAATGTCAGCGGTCAAGAGGTCTCCGTCAAGGGACCGAAGGGCGAACTGAGCCACACGGTGCCCAACCCCATCGAGGTCTCCCTCGCTGAGGGAACCCTCACCGTCGGCCGCCCGAACGACGAGCGCGAATCGCGTTCGCTGCACGGCCTGACCCGCACCCTCGTCTCCAACATGATCGTCGGAGTCACCGAGGGCTACAAGAAGAACCTCGAGATCGTGGGTACGGGTTACCGTGTCCAGGCCAAGGGCAACGACCTGGAGTTCGCTCTGGGCTACAGCCACCCGGTCGCCGTCAAGGCTCCCGAGGGCATCACGCTCACCGTCGACAGCCCCACCAAGCTCTCGGTCGCAGGCATCAACAAGCAGCAGGTCGGCGAGGTCGCTGCAACCATCCGCAAGCTGCGCAAGCCCGACCCGTACAAGGGCAAGGGCATCCGCTACGCAGGCGAGATCATCCGCCGCAAGGTCGGAAAGGCTGGTAAGTAACCATGGGTCTGAGCATCAACAAGAAGCGCAGCTCGAAGAGCAAGGCCGCCTCGCGCGGACGCCGCCACCTCCGTGTACGCAAGCGCGTCTCGGGCACGGCTGTCCGTCCCCGCCTGGTCGTCAACCGTTCGGCCCGCCACGTATTCGTGCAGGTCGTCGACGACACCAAAGGCGTGACCGTCGCATCAGCCTCCACCCTCGAAGCGGACCTCCGTGCATTCGACGGTGACAAGACCGCCAAGGCCAAGCGCGTCGGCGAGCTCGTCGCAGAGCGTGCCATGGCCGTCGGCGTCGAGGCAGTCGTCTTCGACCGCGGTGGCAACAAGTACCACGGTCGCGTTGCAGCAATCGCAGACGGCGCACGTGAAGGTGGGCTGGCACTGTGACCGAGGAGAACAAGGCAAAGGAAGCCCCATTGAATACGGCTACAGAGCAGCCCGCGGCCGAAGCTCCGGCCGCAGCCGCAACGGAGACCGCGTCGGCTGACGCCAACCGCGGCAACGCGCGAGGCAACGCCCGCGGCGGCGAGCGTGGCGGTAACAGCCGCGGCGGCGAGCGTGGCGGCCGAGGTGGCCGTGACGGTCGCGACGGCGGCCGGAACGACGACAAGGACAAGTTCATCGAACGCGTCGTCACCATCAACCGTGTCGCCAAGGTCGTCAAGGGCGGCCGCCGCTTCAGCTTCACCGCCCTCGTGGTGGTCGGCGACGGCAACGGCATGGTCGGTGTCGGCTACGGAAAGGCGAAGGAAGTTCCTTCGGCGATCCAGAAGGCCGTCGAGGAAGCCAAGAAGACGATGTTCCGCGTTCCGCGCATCGGTGGCACCGTCCCGCACCTGGTGCAGGGTGAGGCAGCCGCAGGCGTCGTCCTTCTTCGTCCCGCCTCCCCGGGTACCGGCGTCATCGCCGGCGGTCCGGTGCGTGCGGTCCTGGAGTGCGTCGGCATCCACGACGTCCTCTCCAAGTCGCTCGGTTCCGCGAACGCCATCAACATCGTCCACGCGACCGTTGACGCGCTGAAGCGCCTCGAAGAGCCCCAGGCAGTCGCGGCACGCCGCGGCCTGCCCCTCGACGAGGTCGCATCCCACCAGATGCTGCGCGCGATCGCAGCTCAGAAGGCAGGTGCGTGATGACCGCGATCACCCCGAAGAAGGTGCGCGTGAGCTCCGCGAAGCTCTCGATCACCCAGATCAAGTCCGCTATCGGCGGCAAGCAGAACCAGCGCGACACGCTGCGGTCGCTCGGTCTGAAGCGGATCGGCCACACCGTGGTCCGTGAAGCAGATGCCGTCACCGTTGGCATGATCAACACGGTTCCGCACCTCTTGAAGGTTGAGGAGGCCAACTAATGGCAGACAAGAACATCGCGGCTCCGGACGCGACCGAGGCAAAAGCAGAGCGTGTCCACGCCCTGAAGGTCCACCACCTGCGTCCCGCACCCGGAGCCAAGACGGCGAAGACCCGTGTCGGCCGTGGTGAGGGTTCGAAGGGTAAGACCGCGGGCCGTGGTACCAAGGGAACCGCAGCGCGCTACCAGGTGAAGGCAGGATTTGCCGGCGGCCAGCTGCCGCTGCACATGCGCCTTCCCAAGCTGCGCGGCTTCAAGAACCCGTTCCGCGTCGAGTTCCAGGTCGTGAACCTGGACAAGCTCTCCGAGCTCTACCCCGATGGCGGCGACGTCACGGTGGAGAGCCTGGTGGCCAACGGCGCCGTCCGCAAGAACCAGCCCGTCAAGGTGCTGGGGACCGGCGACATCACGGTGACCGTGAACGTGTCGGCTGACGCCTTCTCCGCATCCGCTGCAGAGAAGATCGCCGCCGCAGGCGGAACCGTCACCGAACTGTAGGTCGTCCGCCGACCCCTCCTCCGGCTCCGCCGGGGAGGGGTCGGCTGTGATCTACGGCATCAAGGAACTAGACTTCTGGTGGGCAGGGCTGGATCAGCCCACCAGGAGTCTTTTTTCGGCTTACGCCACCCACCACCCGCGGGACGTCCCGCATCCATGACCAACCGTTAGACTCGGTTGTTGTGCGGTCCGCGACAGGACCAACAGACCTTCAGGAGGACGCTTGCTAAGCGCTATTGGCCGGGCATTCCGGACGCCAGACTTGCGGCGCAAGCTGTTGTTCACGCTGGGAATCATCACCATCTTCCGCCTCGGGGCGTTCATCCCCGCTCCAGGCGTCGACTACGGCAACGTCCAGGAATGCCTGGCCCTCGGGAACACCGAGGGTGGTCTGTACCAGTTCGTGAACCTCTTCAGTGGGGGAGCGCTGCTCCAGGTCTCGATCTTCGCCCTGGGCATCATGCCGTACATCACCGCGAGCATCATCACGCAGCTCCTGCGCGTGGTCATCCCCCGCTTCCAGGAGCTGCACCAGGAAGGCGCGCAGGGCCAGTCACAGCTGACCCAGTACACGCGCTACCTGACGATCGCCCTGGGCCTGCTCAACGCGACCACCCTCGTGTCCCTCGCCCGGTCCGGTGCGCTGCTCGGCAACTGCCCGGTGCCCATCATCCCGGACGACTCCCTGATCACCATCCTGCTGCTGATCATCACGCTGACCGCTGGGACCGGCCTCATCATGTGGATGGGCGAGCTCATCACCGAGCGCGGCGTCGGCAACGGCATGTCGCTGCTCATCTTCACCGCGATCGCCGCCGGCTTCCCCACCTCGCTCGGCGAGATCTTCCGCACCCAGGGCGCCATGGTCTTCGCCTTCGTCCTGCTGATGGGCGTCGTCGTCGTCGCCCTCGTGATCTTCGTGGAGCAGTCGCAGCGCCGTATCCCGGTCCAGTACGCCAAGCGCATGGTCGGGCGCCGCACCCTCGGCGGCAGCAGCACCTACATCCCGATCAAGGTCAACATGGCCGGCGTCATCCCCGTGATCTTCGCGTCCTCGATGCTGTACCTGCCCAGCCTGATCGCGCAGTTCAACACCCCTCAGGACGGCAGCGCGCCGGCCGGGTGGGTCAACTGGATCTCCACCTACCTGACCAGCGGCGACCACCCGCTGTACATGGCGATGTACTTCCTGCTGATCGTGTTCTTCACCTACTTCTACGTCGCGATCACCTTCAACCCGGACGAGGTGTCCGAGAACATGAAGAAGTACGGCGGCTTCATCCCGGGCATCCGGGCTGGACGGCCCACCGCGGAGTACCTGCAGTACGTGCTCTCGCGCATCACGCTCCCGGGCGCCATCTACCTCGGGCTCGTGGCACTGATCCCGCTGATCGCCCTCGTGGCCATCGGCGCCAACCAGAACTTCCCGTTCGGCGGCACCTCGATCCTGATCATGGTGGGCGTGGGCCTCGAGACGGTGAAGCAGATCGACGCTCAGCTCCAGCAGCGTCACTACGAAGGGTTGTTGCGTTGACGAGAATGCTGATCATCGGTCCCCCCGGGTCCGGTAAAGGAACCCAGGCCGCACGAATCTCCGAGCGCCTCGGGGTGGTGGCCATTTCGACGGGTGACATCTTCCGTGACAACGTCAAGCGCGAGACGCCGCTCGGCGTCGAGGCGAAGACGTTCATGGACGCCGGCGACTTCGTCCCCGACAGCGTCACGAACAGCATGGTGCGCGACCGGCTCGCCGCCGACGACGTCCAGGAGGGGTTCCTCCTCGACGGCTACCCGCGCACGGCGCCGCAGGTCGCCGAACTCGACGACATCCTGCGTGAGAACGACCTGGCGCTCGATGTGGTGCTCCAGCTCACCGCCGACGACGAGGAGCTCGTGAAGCGCCTGCTCGGCCGGGCCGAGCTGGACGGCCGGTCGGACGACAACGAGCAGGTCATCCGCCACCGCCTCGGCCTCTACCACGACCAGACCGCTGCGGTCGTGTCCCGGTACGACGAGCGCGGGATCGTCACCCGGGTGGACGGCATCGGGACCATCGACGAGGTCACCGACCGCGTCATGACAGCGCTCAAAGTCGCAAGCTAGGACGTCCGGATGTTCCGCCAGCCCAAGGTCGAGTACAAGACCACCGAGCAGATGCTCGTCATGCGCGACGCCGGACGGGTGCTGGCGAAGGCCCTCGACCGTACGGTTGCCGCCGCCGCCGTCGGAGTGACGACCGCCCAGCTGAACGCGGTGTTCGAGGAGGTCCTCCGCGAGGAGGGTGCAACGTCGAACTTCCTCGGCTACCACGGCTTCCCCGCGAGCATCTGCACCTCGGTCAACGCGGAAGTGGTCCACGGCATCCCCGGGAACTACGCCCTGCAGGACGGCGACATCCTCTCGATCGACGGCGGCGCCGTCGTCCGTGGATGGCACTCGGACTCGGCCCGGACCGTCATCGTCGGCACACCCCGCCCGGCTGACGTGCGTCTCTCCGAAGTGACGGAGGAGGCGATGTGGCGGGGCATCGCAGCCTTGGCCACCGCGCGGTTCGTCGGGGACATCGGCGCGGCGATCGACGACTACGTCTCGTCCGTCCCCGGCCCGGCACTCGGGATCCTCGAGGACTACGTGGGACACGGCATCGGCACGCAGATGCACCAGGCGCCGGACGTGCTCAACTTCCGCAGCACCAACCGGGGCCCGAAGGTCCGCCCGGGGTTGTGCCTCGCGATCGAGCCGATGCTCGTGCAGGGTTCCCTCGAGACCGCGGTCCTGGACGACGACTGGACGGTCGTCACGACGGACGGCAAGCGCGCATCCCAGTGGGAGCACAGTGTGGCCGTCCACGACGGCGGCATCTGGGTGCTCTCCTCGCCCGACGGGGGAGCGTCCCGGCTCGAGCCGCTCGGAGTGACGCCGGCGCCACTCGCCGGATGACGGTGACCACCACGTGGTCCCCGGCAGGAACACCGAAGGTCCCGCACACGTGTGCGGGACCTTCGTCCGTTCCGTCGCCCGCCCGCGCCGATTTAACTATCGCAGGACGGTAGCGTATCGTGGTCTGTTGGTTGTCTCTGTTTTTCATGCCCAAGGGGCTGTGGAGACCTGCCCGTCTGCGGAGCCTCGGCTCTCGTGGGTCAGACAATCAAAACCCTAAACCCGCTCGCCACGCAAGTGGTGGGCACAGACGTTAGCGGAGGATATGGCCAAGAAAGACGGTGTCATTGAGATTGAAGGCACTGTGAACGAGGCGCTGCCCAACGCGATGTTCCGCGTTGAGTTGGCCAACGGTCACATTGTTCTCGCCCACATCTCGGGAAAGATGCGCCAGCACTACATTCGAATCCTTCCTGAGGACCGGGTCGTAGTGGAACTCAGCCCGTACGACCTCACCCGGGGCCGTATTGTCTACCGCTACAAATAAGAATCAACTCGAAGGAAAACCATGAAGGTCAACCCGAGCGTGAAGCGGATCTGCGAGAAGTGCCAGGTGGTTCGCCGCAAGGGCAACGTTCTCGTCATCTGCGAGAACCCGCGCCACAAGCAGCGCCAGGGCTAAGAGCCTCTCCCGAGGCTCTTCCCCACGCGTAGAAGTACATTCAACGGCAGAACAGCACCCATACAGGGTGTACACCCCCGGCTCGGAGGCCGGGGACCGGAGCATCGGTTCCGGGGACGTTCTGCTCCACACCTCCGGTAACACCAAAGGAGCACCGCCACTATGGCACGTCTCGCTGGCGTAGACATCCCCCGCGAAAAGCGGGTAGTCATTGCGCTCACCTATATCTACGGCGTGGGCAAGACCCGTGCAGAGAAGACGATCGTGGACACGGGGATCTCCCCGAACACGCGCGTCAAGGACCTCTCCGACGTCGAGCTGGTCCAGCTCCGCGACTACATCGAAGGCAACTTCAAGGTCGAGGGCGACCTCCGTCGCGAGGTCGCAGCCGATATCCGCCGCAAGGTCGAGATCGGCAGCTACGAAGGCATTCGGCACCGCCGCGGCCTTCCCGTACGTGGACAGCGTACGAAGACGAACGCCCGTACCCGCAAGGGTCCGAAGCGTACGGTCGCAGGCAAGAAGAAGGTCGGACGCTAGTCCCTAATGGCACCCTAACCGGACTCGCTAGCGCTCGCCCGGCCAGGGAACCCCGCCATCAGGGGCCCATCCGCTCGGTGATTGTCCAAATCACCGGAGAACTTCCGAACAGTCGATCAATGCTTTACCCAATACCTTCGTAGGAGAAGTAATGCCCCCCAAGACTCGTGGAGCGGTGCGTAAGCCGCGTCGCAAGGACAAGAAGAACATCACCCTCGGCCAGGCGCACATCAAGAGCACCTTCAACAACACGATCGTGTCCATCACGGACCCCAGCGGAGCAGTCATCTCCTGGGCCTCCGCCGGTGAGGTCGGGTTCAAGGGTTCACGCAAGTCGACGCCGTTCGCGGCGCAGATGGCTGCCGAAGCGGCTGCCAAGCGTGCGCAGGAGCACGGCGTCAAGAAGGTCGACGTCTTCGTGAAGGGCCCCGGATCGGGCCGCGAGACCGCGATCCGCTCGCTGCAGGCCACCGGCCTCGAGGTGGGCTCCATCTCGGACGTCACCCCGAGCGCGCACAACGGCTGCCGTCCGCCCAAGCGCCGCCGCGTCTAATCAGCTTCCCGGTCACCGTGCCGCCTTGCAGGAACCCAGGTTCCGGCAGGGCGGTTCGGTGCCGTTCCAGCTGCTATTGAGCCGGCCGACCAGCAGTCCCGCCCATTTGGAAGCGTCATATAGCGGATGCTTCCCGAAAGGAAATGTAAGTGCTTATCGCACAGCGCCCCACCCTGACTGAAGAAGTAGTCGCCGACAACCGCTCGCGGTTCGTCATCGAGCCGCTCGAGCCCGGCTTCGGCTACACCCTCGGCAACTCGCTCCGCCGCACGCTCCTGTCCTCGATCCCCGGTGCCGCAGTCACCAGCATCCGCATCGACGGCGTCCTGCACGAATTCACCACGGTTCCCGGGGTGAAGGAGGATGTCACCGAGATCATCCTGAACATCAAGAACCTCGCCGTCTCCTCGGAGCACGACGAGCCCGTCGTCGCCTACCTGCGCAAGCAGGGACCCGGCGTCGTCACCGCTGCGGACATCGCGCCCCCCGCCGGCGTCGAGTTCCACAACCCGGACCTCCACATCGCGACCCTCAACTCGAAGGGTAAGTTCGAACTCGAGCTGACCATCGAGCGTGGGCGCGGGTACGTCTCGGCCTCGCAGAACAAGTCCGGCGACTCGGAGATCGGCCGCATCCCGGTCGACTCCATCTACTCGCCGGTGCTCAAGGTGACGTTCCGTGTGGAAGCCACCCGTGTGGAGCAGCGCACCGACTTCGACAAGCTCATCGTCGACGTCGAGACGAAGGACGCCATCGCCCCGCGCGACGCCGTCGCTTCCGCCGGCACCACCCTGGTGGAGCTGTTCGGCCTCGCCCGCGAGCTGAACACCGCCGCCGAGGGCATCGAGATCGGCCCGTCGCCGACGGACGCGGCGCTTGCTGCGGACATGGCGCTGCCGATCGAGGATCTCGAACTGACGGTCCGCTCGTACAACTGCCTCAAGCGCGAGGGCATCCACTCCGTGGGTGAACTCGTTGCACGCTCCGAGGCCGATCTCATGGACATCCGCAACTTCGGTGCGAAGTCCATCGACGAGGTCAAGGCGAAGCTCGTGGAGCTCGGTCTGTCCCTGAAGGATTCCCCTCCAGGGTTCGACCTCGCCGCCCGCGCCGCAGCCATCGAAGAGGACGACGCCCCCTTCGGCGACGAAGAGGTCTAACACGCTATCTGTCCGCCCGTCGCTCGCCCGAGCGGCGGGACGGACACCTAATGAGGAGAAAGAATCATGCCCACACCTACAAAGGGCCCACGCCTTGGAGGCGGTCCGGCGCACGAACGCCTGATGCTCGCCAACCTGGCCGCCTCACTGTTCGAGCACAAGCGGATCACCACCACGGTGACCAAGGCCAAGCGCCTCCGCCCCTACGCCGAGCGTCTCATCACGTTCGCGAAGAAGGGCGACCTCGCGTCGCGTCGTCGCGTCCTCGGTGTCATCAGCAGCAAGAGCATCGTCCACGAGCTGTTCACGGACATCGCCCCTGCTGTCGCCAACCGCGAGGGTGGCTACACCCGCATCACGAAGATCGGCAACCGCAAGGGCGACAACGCCCCCATGGCTGTCATCGAACTCGTGCTGGAGCCCATGTCGGCGAAGCAGTCCGTCGTCGCCGAGGCCGAGCAGGCCACGTCGGTCCCCGCGGCAGCAGCGCCCGTCGAGTCGCCCGAGTCCGTGGATTCCGTGGATTCGCCCGAGTCCGCTGACTCCGTCGATTCGGCCGAGTCTGCCGAGTCGGCAGCATCCGCCGAAGAGGTCGCCGCCGAGGACACCACGATCGATGCCGAGGCCGGCACCGACGAGGTCGTCGTCGTCGAAGGCGTCGTGGAGGACGAGAAGAAGTAATTCTTCCCGCCCGACGCACGCCATGACTACGCAAGAGCCCGCCGCCCCCTCGAGGGACGGCGGGCTCTTGCGTGTCCGGCTCGACCTCGCCTACGACGGTGCCCTGTTCTCCGGCTGGGCACTCCAACCCGGGCTCACCACCGTTCAGGGCGTGCTCGAGGACGCCCTCTTCACGCTCCTGCGCCGCCAGGCCCGCCTCACCGTGGGCGGACGGACCGACGCCGGGGTCCACGCCCGGGGTCAGGTGGCGCACGTGGACCTCACCCGGGCCGAATGGGAGTCCATGGCCCGCGGCCGGGACATGGAGCCGTCGGAGGCCTTCCTGCGGCGCCTCACCGGCACGGTCAACCGCGTGCTCACCGAGGGAATCACGGGGCGCGGCCGGTCCGTCAGGAACTCGGTGCCCGCCGTCGTCGTCCGGTCGGCCACCCGGGCACCCGAGGGGTTCGACGCACGGTTCTCCGCGCTCTGGCGCCGTTACAGCTACGCCATCGCGGACGCGGCGACCGGTCAGGACCCGCTGCGCCGCCACACCACGCTCTGGTACCCCGCCTCCCTCGACGTCGCGCTGCTCAACGAAGGGGCCGCCCACCTCCTGGGGATGCAGGACTTCGCCGCGTTCTGCAAGCCCCGCGAGGGCGCCACGACGATCCGCGAACTGCAGCGGTACGAGTTCGTCCGCGGGCACGACGGCGTCATCACGGCGACCGTGCAGGCGGACGCGTTCTGCCACAACATGGTGCGCGCCCTGATCGGATCGACGCTGCGCGTCGGGTCCGGCGAGATGCCTCCGGTGTGGCTGGCCGAACGGCTGGCCGCCCGCCTCAAGGACGCCCGGTCCATCCTGGCCGCGCCGCACCCCCTCGTGCTGGAGGAGATCGCCTACCCGGGCGGCGACGAGCTCGCGGAGCGGGCCGGGCTCACCCGCGCGCGGCGGAACGCCGGACACCTCGTCCGGCCCGGGACACCGCGGGCCGACGCCGTGATCGTCGACGACGCCCCGCCCGATTAGGCGACGACGCGCCGCCGGTCAGGGGAGGCGTACGCCGCCGGTCAGGCGAGGAGGACGAAGCTCGCGAACGCGGCGACCAGCATGCCGGGGCCGAAGGGGAAGGTCGAACCGCGTGAGCCGCGGCGGATCAGCAGCACCCCGAGCCCGGCCAGCCCCCCGAGCAGGAACCCGCCGAGGAGCGTACCCAGCCAGGCGGAGGCCCCGGCCCAGCCCCCGAAGAGACCCAGCACGGCGGCGAGCTTCACGTCCCCCATCCCCATGCCCGCAGGATTGACGAGTGCGAGGACGAAGTAGACCGCGAACAGCGCCGCCGCTCCTGCCGCTGCGCCGAGCAGGCCGCCCCAGTGGCCGCCCGCGGCCGCCGCGAGGAGCAGCAGGAGGAGGGCCACTGCCGTGAAGCGTACGAGGACGGCGTTCGGCAGCAGCTTGGAGCGGGCGTCGATCGCGCCGAGGAGCACGCCGAAGGCTGCGAGGCATCCCACGAGCGGGAGCGTCCACCAGTCGGCCGTGACGGCGCTGCCCGCGCCCGCGAGGACGCCTGCGAGCAGCGTGAGCGGCAGCCGTGCCCGCTCCGGCAGGACGGTGCGCGGATCCGTGCCGGCAAGGGCGAACAGCGCATACGCCAGCGCGGCGGTGAGCAGCGCGGTGACCAGGACGGCGACCACCTAGACGGAGTCCTCCAGGGCGTCGTGCGGAGCCCGGCCCACGTCGCCGTTGACCGGCAGCGTCACCGTGAAACGGCTTCCCTTCCCTGGGGAGCTGACGCAGTGGATGGACCCGCCGTGGCTCTCGACGATCGACTTGGTGATGGCCAGGCCGAGCCCCGCGCCGTCGATGTCCGCCCGGCGGGCAGCGGGCGTCCGGTAGAAGCGTGAGAAGACCTGGCCGGCCTCCTGCTCGGTCATGCCCATGCCGCGGTCGTCGACGTGGAGGTTGATCTCGGATTCGGTCTCCTCCGCGCGGACGATCACGAGGCCGCCCTCGGGGGAGTACTTGATGGCATTGGACAGCAGGTTGTCGAGCACCTGGGAGATCCGCAGCGGATCGATGAGCGTCCAGAGCGGGCTGTGGGTGTCGGTCCGGAGCCGCACACCGTTCTTCTGCGCACGGAGCCGGTTGGAGCGGACGCTCATCTCGATCACGGCCGCCAGATCCACGGGGCGCGGATGCACCCTGACGCGGTCGCCCGCGGTGGACAGCAGATCGGCGACCAGGTGGAGCACGCGCTCGGCGTTGCGGCCCGCGACGTCGACATAGCCCGCGAGGTGCGCGGGCAGCGGGTGGTCGTCCTCCAGGACGAGCTCGAGGTAGCCCAGCACCGAGGTCAGCGGGGCATGGAACTCGTGGGAGATGTTCGAGATGAACGTGTCCTTGGCCGTCACCGCCTCGACCAGCTCGGTGACGTCGCTGCACGCGACCAGGGCGCCGGTGATGCCGCCGTCGGCGTTCTTGATGGGCCGGGCCGCCGTCGAGAGCGCGCGCTGCGCGTCCCCGTCGCCGACCCAGACCAGCTGGTCCGCGAACGTCTCACCCGTGAGGGCCCGATGCACGGGCCGCCGGTCCGGTGGCAGGGGGGTGACGCGGTCCGGGCCGAAGACGAGGGTGTCGTGCTCGTCGTCTCCGGCCGAGAGCCGGTTGAACAGCTCCTGCTGCCGGTTCGTCAGCGTGGTGCTGCCATGGGCGTCCACGGCGGTGAGGCCGACGTCGACCGTGTTGAGGATCGCGGTGAGCACCCGCTCGCGATCGATGGCGGCGTTCAGGAGGTCGGTGAGCTCGCGGTCCTTGCGTTCGAGCTCGGCTTCGCGGGCGTCGGCACCGGCGCTCATGACACGGATGGTGACGCCGATGCAGAGCATCAGGACCGGCAGCAGCAGGGCGCCGGCGTACGAGGACAGGAGCGTCGGATCGAAGGAGCCCAGGAAGGGCCACGCGGTGATGAGCAGGGAACCGCCCACGGAGCAGGCGAGGGCCACCCAGGTGGGCAGCGCGGAGCGCATGAGCCAGAGGACGGGGAAGACGGCCAGCACCCCGAGCGCCGGCTGGACGTCCATCGCACCGGTCCGGAGCAGGGCGATCGCGACGAAGTCGAGGACGGGGATCACGAGTACGGTGCCGCGCGGCAGCTCGTTCCACGGGACGACGACGCACAGGGCCAGCAGGATCAGGATCAGCCAGAAGCCCAGCTCGTAGGTCGGGTCGGCCATCAGGCCGGGCCGGAGGACCGGCGCCGTGAGGGACAGCACGACGACGATCAGCGTGAGCGGGACCTGGCAGAGGATCCCCGCGCGGCCGATGGACATCCTCGACGCCGCGCTCGACCATGACGTGCTGGAGCCGCTAGCCATGCACGAGCCAGGGGACGGGAGAACTCCACATGCTGAATGACTTTCCGACGCTGAGACCTACGTACTGCCCTCATTATGTCGCCATCCCCGCGATTTGCACGCGCATCGGGCACATTTCGCCCGTCCGGACGGCAGAATGGTTGCCATGACGAATCGGCTGGGCTTCACCGCAGGTCGGATGGGGGTTGGAACAGAATGAGCGATCCGGGAGTGGCAGTCGTCATCGAGGACGATGCCGATGTGCGGAATCTGGTAGGGGCTGTGCTTCGACAGTCGGGCTTCGACGTCCATGTGGCGCCGAACGGACGGGCCGGCGTGGACCTGGTGCGCCTGCACGCCGCCACGGTGGTTACGGTCGACGTCGGGCTGCCCGACATCGACGGGTACGAGGTGTTGCGGCGCATCCGCGGGTTCACCAACTGCTACGTGGTGATGCTGACCTCGCGGGGCGACGAACTGGACACCCTCACCGCGCTGCAGTCGGGTGCCGACGACTATCTCACGAAGCCGTTCCGCCCGCGGGAGCTGCGCGCGCGGATCGCGGCGATGCTGAGACGCCCGCGCGCAGCCCCGGAGCCGGCCGTCGAGGGTCCCGGCCCGACGACATCGGCACTGTCCGAGGCGCCGGCGCCGGCGCCGGCCGGCGGGGCGTCGCCGGTCTTCGAGCACAACGGACTGGCCCTGAACGCCTCGGCGCGCACCGTGGTGGTCGACGGACGTGATCTCCCGCTGACGCGCAGCGAGTTCGACCTGCTCAGCGAGATGCTGAAGAGCAGCGGCGCCGTGAGGACGAAGGCCGATCTGGTGCGGGTTGTCCGGGGCGACTACTACGGCGAGGACACCTACATCAGCGACTCGGACGAGCGGGCGATCGAGGTGCACATCGGCAACCTCCGGCGGAAGCTCGAGGAGGATCCGAAGAACCCTCGCTGGCTGCAGACCGTGCGCGGCGTCGGCTACCGGCTGACCCCGGTGCGTGCCTGACGGGTTGCGCGCTCCTCAGGCAGGGTCGAGATAGCGGGTCTCGAGTTCACGGATCGTGTCCAGCCCGCAGCGTTCGATGCCGGGAAGGGCGCGGCGCGCGGCGTCGAGGTCGCCCGAGGAGATGGCTGCCTCGAAGGTCGCGGTGAGGGCTACGAGCCGCTCGGCACCGAGCATGAGGGAGGAGTTGCGGAGGCTCAGCGCGGCCTCGAGGGCCGCGGGCAGGTCCTGGTCGGCGAGAGAGCGCGTGAGCCGCAGGCAGCGGTCCCCGAAGCCCGCGATGTAGTCGCGGGCGAAGGCCCGAGCCGGTCCGGCGTCGTTGAATTGCTGCTCGAGGTGGGCGAGGACCGTGAGGTCCACGAGCGGTGGATTGGGGTGGGCGGCATTCGGAAGCACCGTACAAGCCTACGGTGGGGCCCTGACGATCAGCCGGGAGCCCCCTTACTGCCCGGCGAACGTGTCCATGACGTTGATGGCGGCGGGTCCGAGGAGCGCGATGAAAAGAACGGGCATGATGCACACCATGAGCGGGAAGAGGACCTTCACGGGAATCTTCATCGCCTTCTCCTCGGCGCGCTGCCGACGCTTGATGCGCATCTCGCCGGCCTGCGTCCTGAGTACGGCAGAGATGGAGATGCCGTACTTGTCGGCCTGCAGGATGGCATTGACGAACCTGCGGAGGTCAGGAGTTCCCGTCCGCTCCGCCAGGGCTGCATAGGCTTCCCGCCGCGACATCCCCAGCTGCATGTCCTGCAGGGTCCGCACGAGTTCTCGCGCGAGGGGGCCCTTGCCGTTCTGCCCCGTGCGGGACATCGCTGCATCGAAGCCGAGGCCGGCTTCCACCGCGATGGTCATCTGGTCCAGCGTGTCCGGCAGTTCGAGGGAGATCGCTGCCTGTCGCTCGGTAGCCCGGCTGCGGATCAGCAGATCGGGCACGAAATAGGCGACGACGACGACCCCACCGGCAAGCAGCATCGTCTTGGCGGTAGGAGAGCCGCCGACCAGCAGGAGTCCGAAGCCGACGGCTATGGCCGCGAGGGCCAGCTTGGCAGCCACCAGCCGTCGTAGCGGCCAGGCGGCAGGACGGCCGGCCAGCGCGAGCTGGTGGTCCAGATTGATCACGAGCCGTCGTGGCGTGAAGCGACTCGCCAGTGCTTCGAACGCCTTGCCGTTACTCGAGGAGCGTTTGGACTGCCGTGCGAGTCCTCGGCTCAGGTTCGCCTGGATGTCGCTCTTGCCGGCGACACGTGATCCGAGCGCCGACCAGCAAGCGAGCAGGAAAGCGACGACGAGCGATGCGAGAGCGGCGGCGGCGACGGGTTCCATGGACTGTGTCCTCCTTCGATGCGGAGTGGCTGGTAGGGGAGAGGGGTGTCAGAAGCGGAAACTGACGACCTTGCGGAGCCATACGCCGCCGATGACGAGCAGTACGACCGACACCGCGATCATGGCCAGGCCAACGGGATGCTGGACGAGCGGATCCATGTAACCGGGGCTGATCACAACGAGGATCCCCCCGAGCGCGAACGGCAACACCATGAGCACCAGTGCCGAGATGCGCCCTTCGGCACTGAGCGACCGCACCTGCCCACGGATCTGGTTGCGCTCGCGGATGGTGTGGCCCACCTGATCGAGCACATCGGCGAGGTTACCTCCGACTTCCCGGTGGATTGCGATCGCCTGAGCCACCCAGGAGAAGTCCAGGGAGCGCATCCGAATAGCGGCGTCATCGAGCGCCTCGCCGATATCCCGTCCGAGCCTCGTCTCATTGATGATGCGCGCGAACTCCTCCGAGGTCGGGGCCTCGGATTCCTCGGCGGCCGCGTCGATCGCACGGAGTAGGCTGTGGCCGGCCCGGAGACCTCCGGCGAGGAGCTGGAGTGTTTCATCGAGCTGGTCGGCAAAGGCGGTGCGTCGGCGGGAGGCGAGGAACCGGAGGACCAGGCGTGCGATGAAAGGGCCTGCAAGCAGGGCTGCCAATGCGAGGAGCAGTCCGCCGGCAGAGCTGGCGAGACCAGCAAGAAGGATCGTACCGACGCCGGCGAAGACCACGAACTCCGCCGCACTCATCGTCAGGCCGGCCTGCTCGATCGCCCTCGAGAGGGCTCCGCTGTAATTCCTCTGCCTCAGGACCTTTTCGAGGCGCGCGGTGAAGCGTAGGGCAATGCTGCCCGGCCCGTCTTCGGGACGGCTGGAGGCGCCCTTACTCAGCAGGGTGCGGGGGCGCGCCGGGAGGAGGACGAAGACCACGGTTACCGTCGCCGCATAGCAGAGCAGCAGTCCGAACAGCAGGGTCATCGGCCCGCACCCCGCACTGGTGCAGGAGCAAATACGGAAGGTGACAGGGTGATGCCGAGTTCAGTGAATCGATCGGTGAAGCGGGGCCGTACGCCGGTCGGAACCGGCTTCCCGAGGAAGCGACCGTCGGAGTCGAGCCCGGCACTGTAATCGAAGACGAAAGCGTCCTGAAGGGTGACGATCTCGCCCTCCATGCCCTGGACCTCCGTGACGTGCGTTACACGCCTGGTGCCGTCCCGCAGGCGGGTGAGCTGCACGATGACGTCCACGGCCGAGGCGATCTGCTCGCGGACAGCGCGGAGTGGCAGGTCCATCCCCGCCATCAGCACGAGGGTCTCGAGTCGGGAGACCGCGTCACGCGGCGAATTCGAGTGGACCGTCGAGAGGGAGCCGTCGTGGCCCGTGTTCATGGCCTGCAGCATGTCCAATGTCTCCCCGCCGCGGACCTCGCCCACGACGATCCGGTCGGGACGCATTCGCAGTGAGTTGCGCACGAGGTCGCGGATGGTGATCTCACCCTTGCCCTCGATATTGCTCGGACGGCTCTCGAGGCGCACGACGTGGTCCTGCTGCAACTGCAGTTCAGCGGCGTCCTCGATGGTGACGATCCGCTCGTCCTCCGGGATGAAGGATGACAGCACATTGAGGAGAGTGGTTTTGCCTGTACCCGTGCCGCCGGACACGATGACATTGAGGCGAGCCTTCACGCAAGCGTCAAGCAGTTCGGCCATTTCCACCGAGAGCGTGCCGAACCCGATGAGGTCGTGGACCTGGAACGGGTCCGTCGCGAACTTCCTGATGGTGAGCGAGGATCCGTTGATGGCAAGGGGCGGCACGACGGCGTTGACCCGCGATCCATCGGCGAGCCGCGCGTCGACGAGGGGCGACGACTCGTCGATCCGCCGTCCTACCTTTGCGACGATCCGTTCGATGACCTTGCGGAGGTGCGCCTCCGAGGCGAAACGCACGCCACTTCGTACGAGCTTGCCGTGCTGCTCCACGTAGATCATGTTGGGGCCGTTGACCATGATCTCGGTGATGCTTTCATCGTCGAGGAGGTGTTGGAGTGGGCCATAGCCGAGGACGTCGTCACTGACTCCCTTGATAAGTCGTAGACGCTCCTCCTTGGTGAGTGGCACCTCCTCGGCCTCCACGACCTCCGTCAGTTCCTGCTGGACCAGGGAATAGAGCTGCTCCTCCGTGAGCGCGGCGTCGATGAGGCGGGTGCCCAGCCGCTCGAAGAGGATCGTGCCGGCGCGGTCCTTCAGCTTCGCCAGCGCATCGCGGGCCGGCGGCTCCTCGAAGGAAGCCGACTTCCCCTGCCGGACCGCGGGGGTGCGGGCCATCGGTGGGGCGGGGGTCGAGGAGGCGGTACGCGCGGGTCGTAGGGGAACCGGGGCGGGATCGGCGTCGGGCGATGCCGACCCCGGACCGCCGCTCGACCCCGCGTTGCGGGCGGCTTCCAGCCGCTGGGCGAGATTCACGGGGCGCCGACCCTGTGCCGCGCGGTCCCCTTGCGCGTTGACGGCGTTGATGCGGCCGGCGCCGTGAAGCGCGCCACCAGTGCGCGCATTGCTTTGGACGCCCGGTCCCGGCCCGTGCGTTGCGTCAGGGGGATGCCTTGGTTCGTCGCTAGGCGGACGGCACGCGATGCTGGGATGATGACGTCCACCTCCACGCCGAGTGCGGCCTCGACGTCCTGGCGCGATACGCCACCCCTGGCATCGGCGGCATTCAGCACCAGGTGTCGTTTGAGGGGGTACATGCCCAGTTCGGAGAGGATGTCGAGTTCCTTGCGCATCCCGCGGACGCTCGGGACGTCCGTCCCGGTGACGAAGACGAAGTCGGAGGCCTTGTCCAGCGCGGCGAGTGTGTGGTCGGACAGTCCGGGCGCCGTGTCGACGACCACGTAGCGGTACTGGCTCGCCAGTTGCTCGAGCAGGTGGGTGACGTCGTCGGCCGTCACCTGCTCGGCCGTGTCAGGGGACGATGGTGCACAGAGCGCGTAGAGCCCGGTGGGGTGCGCGCTGAGGAAGGATTTCAGGACCATCGTGTCCCTGCGGGCGGGGCCGTGCACCGCGTCCGAGACGGAATGCTCGGGGGAGATGGCCAGGGCGCTGGCGACGTCGCCGAACTGGAGATCGAGGTCCACGAGGACCGTGCCATGGGGTGCGCTTGAGGCGAGACCGATGGCGAGGCTGCTCGCAATCGTCGTCTTGCCTGCACCGCCCTTGGGCGAGATCACCGCGATCACCCTTCCGGTGGTGCCCCCGGTTCCGGTCTCACCTCCGGTGTCGAGGCTACGGCGGCGAATAGCCGCACTGCGGACCGCGCGGTGCAGCAGCACGCTGATGGCGTCCGGGTCGGCATCAGGTTCGACGACGTCGCGGATGCCCGCGCGCATGGCCGCCAGGACGACGTCGGGGGTAGGGGGTGCGACCAGGAGCACCGCCACTTCGGGGCGCTGCACCTCGAAGGCGGTGGCAAGGTGCAGCGCCCGCTCGAGCGGAACGCCGGGGCCGAGCACCAGGACGTCGAGGAAGACGGGATGGGTCAGTTGGGCCAGGACCTCCTGCGGCTCGGCGGGGAATGATGCTCCCTGCCAGGCATGCACCTCGCCTGCGAGGACACCGGTGGCGGCAGCCTGGAATCGCTGCAGGATGTCGGGATGCGTGCTGATGACGGCGTAACGGCTCATCGATAGATCCCCTCCTGGGTCAGCTCGCGCGTGCCGTCCTCGGTGGCTTCGGATGGTTCCTTGGAGAGCCAGAGAGTGCCGAACTCCTGCGCGAAGACGAGCTTCTCCACATCCGGTGCCGTCCTCGCGAGGGTGACGATGAGGCTGCCTGCAGGTACGCCTGACGCGTCGTCGGCTACCTCACCTTCGACCTCCGCCGGAAGTCCCTGGATCGCGGTGACGAGCACTTTGTGCATCGTCAGATGTGTGACCGGAGCCGGGGGTTGCAGTGTTCCGGCTCCGAGGGAGATGAATACCCCGACGGTGTCGCCGGGGCTGAGTCGACCTCCAGCCATGCGCTGTGGCTCGAGGAGGACGGACACCTCCTGCATTCCTTCGGGGACCTCGATCTCGGTGGGGCCTGCCGCATCCGCCGGGTCGATGAAGCGGGACACGAGGAGCTGCTCGCCTGGTACGAGGTCCACGGTGGTGACGAGTCCGGCGATCTGGGCTGGATCGGTCACGACACCCTCGGCGATCGCCTTGGCCGGCATGGCTTCGGTGGTCGTGCTGAGCAGCGCGTCCTCGGCAGGCGTCCCCGCGGGCACGGTGGCGCTGAGCACCAGCACGTTTTCCGTCTGCGTGCCGGCGAAGGCCCGCTGCTCGGCGCCGTCGACGTAGCCCACCAGCAGGACAGTGCCGAGGAGGGCGAGGAGCCCAGCGGCCACTGCTCCGATGATTCTGTTCTTCACTGGCAGAACTCCTACTTGCTGAGGGCGACGAATGATGCGTTGAAGGAGGCGCCGCCCAGTTCTTCGACGCCGAAGGACTGAAGGTCCTCGAGCGATACGAGCTTGATGAAGCGGCCCTTGATGCCGGCGCAACGGTTGCAGCCGGGTTCATTTTGAAGCTCGCTTGGCCAGCTGTGGGCGGTCACGCGAAAGGCCGCGAAGCCATCCACTTTGTAGCTGACGTTGTTGCCGTTGCCCGATTCGCTGACGTAGACGGGAAGCAGGATCGTCGTGCCGTCGAGGTCGTCGCAGTTTTGCGGTGCACTCTTGCCGGGGTCGCCGCCGATTACCTGATTGACGTCGACCGACGCGCGGCAGCTTTTCTTGTCCGTCTCATCAAGCCAGCCGAAGGCACCGGGAAGCCTGGTTCCGTTGGCGCCTATACAGGTCGAGTCCTTCGTGATCCAGACCTCCTCGGTCGAGTCGCCGGACGACGCCGCATCGAACATGCACTTCGGGGCAGTGAAAGGGAAGACAGTCGCTTTTGAGGGGCTGCCCCAGGAAGCTTTCGCCACGGCCGTCACCGCTGTGGAGTCAATCCCGAGGACGGGAGCGAACCAGTGCCGGATGGCAGTGCCGCCGTCCACCGTAAGGGTGCTGGTCCGCACGGTCACCGAGTTGCCGGTGACGACGGGTGCTGCGGAGGAGACGCCGTCGTTCGAATTGCCACGTGCGAGTTCGTCGGCGGTGGCAGCGGGATTCCTGCAGTTCCCGAGCGCGCAGTCCTGGGCAATAGCAAGAGCTGCCGCGTCCGCGCCGTTCTGGAGCTGCGCCCGTTCGGCGTACACCATTCCGACATCGACCACCAGGGCCGTGATACCGAGCAGGACCACCATGAGGAGAGCCACCATCACGGCGACGGCGCCGTCCTCATTGCGCCTCACCCGCCGCATCGCATGACCGCCTGACCGGTGAGCGGAACAGCATCCGCGAAAAGCCCGGACAGCAGGCTGACCGAGTAGCTGATGGTGACCGTTACATCCGTTGTGGAGGAACACGAGGACGGGCTCACCTGCACGTTCGCGGCGGTGAGCGCCGGGGCGAGGCCTGGGGCGGCGGCAAGAGCCGCGTTCCTGGCCGTATCGGGTTGCTTCTGGATGGCCATGACCCGCACTGACTCGCGCGCCGCAGCGGTGAGCTGGAGTTGGGTGTTGAAGACGCGGCCGAACTCGATCACGCCGATCAGGAGGACCAGCAGGAGCGGCACGACGAGTGCGAACTCGACGGCCGTGGCTCCCTGTTCGGAACGCAATCGTCGCATGTCTTCTACTTCCGAGCTTGGGCATCGTTACGTGGATTGGTCAGCAGCGGCTCTTGACTGCCGCTGCTGACCAATGTGATTCCGACGGAGCTATCTGGTCAGTTCCCTGCGGGATCCGACTAGCCGGCGGTGGTTGTAGGGGTCTTCCAGCCGGTGGGAATCAGGTTTTTGAACATGTCCTGCAGGTCCTTGCCGAAGAGATTCACGCCGACGATGAGCAGGACGGCAATGAGACCCGTGAGCATCGCGTACTCGACGGCGGTGGCGCCGGTCTCTTCGCGGCTGAGGCGGGATTGGACGGTGAATCCGAGGGTGTGCAGGCTTGCTGCGAGATGAGCGAACATGAGGGTACTCCTGAGGGGGGGACAGCGGCTGACCCAGCGCCAGCGCTGCCAGAAAGCTAGCAACGGGAAGCCGCAAGAAACCGGGTCTGCCCTGATCCTGAGCAAGAACTCACGAACCTGCACCGGCTCTGCAGCCACCCTGCGTAGAACCTGCGCCGACGCTGCTCCCTGTCCGAGCACCTCCCGGGAGGCTCCGGTCGCGCCGGCCCGATCGAGGGAGGAACTGCAGGCCGCCCGAGTCCCCCTCCCGAAGGCCCCTGGGAGGGTCCGAGCTTCCTTTTGACCCGCCCTAGTGCGGCAGGCTATCCTTGGGAGTCGTTGTGCGTGTCCCTTCTCGATACGTCTGCGCCCTTCGGAGCGGTTCAGTTGCAGAACCACCTGGCCCGGGGGCGGAGCCGAGATTCACGGGATGACTGGTCGTATTTCAGCCCTCACCTGAAGTTCCGGTAACGCATGAATAAGCTGAGCCCGCGGGTACGGACGCTTCCGTAGTCACGGGCGACACCGAAATAGAAACGAAGGCCATAACCGTGCGTACGTACACCCCGAAGCCAGGCGACATCAACCGCCAGTGGCACGTAATCGATGCAACCGACGTCGTCCTCGGCCGTCTTGCCAGCCAGACCGCAATCCTGCTCCGCGGAAAGCACAAGCCGACCTTCGCTCCCCACATGGACATGGGCGATTTCGTCATCATCATCAACGCTGAAAAGGTAGCCCTCACCGGCTCCAAGCTCGAGCAGAAGCGCGCCTACCGCCACTCCGGTTACCCGGGCGGCCTGAAGTCCACCACCTACGTGGAACTCCTGGACAAGAACCCGGAGCGCGCAGTCGAGAAGGCCATCCGTGGCATGCTCCCCAAGAACTCGCTGGCTGCACAGCAGATCGGCAAGCTGAAGGTCTACCGCGGCGCCGAGCACCCCCACGCCGCGCAGCAGCCCAAGACATACGAAATCACTCAGGTCGCCCAGTAGCCCTGGCCACCAGTACTAAGAAATCACTTCAAGGAGAACCGTGGCTGAGAACACTGAAGAGCTGAATGAACCGACTGAGGAGCTCACGAGCTACACCTCAGAGTCCACCGAAGGCGGCGAGACCGCCGTCAAGGAGCGTCCCGCGCTGACCGTCGGCGGCGGAGCCGTCGGACGCCGCAAGGAAGCTGTCGCCCGCGTGCGCCTCGTCCCCGGCACCGGCAAGTGGATCGTCAACGGGCGCGAGCTCGCCGACTACTTCCCGAACAAGCTGCACCAGCAGGAAGTCAACGACCCCTTCAAGCTCCTCGAGCTCGACGGCGCCTATGACGTCATTGCCCGCATCCACGGCGGTGGACCCTCCGGCCAGGCCGGTGCACTCCGCCTCGGTGTTGCGCGCACGCTGAACGAGATCGACCGTGAGAACAACCGCCCCGCCCTCAAGAAGGCAGGCTTCCTGACTCGTGACGCCCGCGTCATCGAGCGCAAGAAGGCGGGTCTCAAGAAGGCACGCAAGGCGCCTCAGTACTCCAAGCGCTGATCCTTCCAGGACACGCGCAGATGCCCGTCCGGGCTTCCGGACGGGCATCGTGCTTTAACCTGTTCGAGGACCTGCCCTAGCGGTCCACTGTTCTGCACTTAGGATGATCACGATGAGCAAGTTATTCGGAACCGATGGCGTCCGCGGTCTGGCCAATGGCCTGATCACGGCAGAACTGTCCCTCCAGCTGGCCCAGGCGGCCGCCGTGGTCCTCGGCCACAACGCCTCGGACGGACGCCGCCCCACCGCGGTGATCGCCCGCGACCCCCGCATCAGCGGTGAGTTCATCGCGGCCGCCGTCGAGGCCGGGCTCGCCAGCTCGGGCGTGGACGTGTACGACGCCGGGGTCCTGCCGACGCCGGCGGCTGCGTTCCTCGTGGCCGACCTCGGCGCCGACTTCGGCGTCATGATCTCCGCCTCGCACAACGCGGCTCCCGACAACGGCATCAAGTTCCTCGCCCGGGGCGGCAACAAGCTCAGCGACGCGCTCGAGGACGCCATCGAGGAGGAGATGGCGAGGCCTCGCCTGCGTCCCGTGGCGGGCGATGTGGGCCGTATCCAGCGCTTCGCCGACGCCGAGGACCGCTACGTGGTCCATCTCCTCAAGACCCTCCCGCACCGCCTCGAAGGGCTCAAGGTGGTCATCGACTGCGCCCATGGCGCGGCGAGCGGCTGCTCACCCGAGGTCTTCCGGGACGCCGGCGCGGACATCGTCGTCATCGGCGCGGACCCCGACGGCATCAACATCAATGACGGCTACGGCTCCACGCACCTCGAGAAGCTGCAGGCCACCGTCCTTGAGCACGGTGCCGACCTCGGCATCGCGCACGACGGCGACGCCGATCGCTGCCTGGCCGTCGACCACGAGGGGACCATCGTGGACGGCGACCAGATCATGGCCGTCATGGCGCTGGCGATGAAGGATGCCGGGAAGCTCAAGGACAACACCCTCGTGGCCACCGTGATGAGCAACCTGGGGCTGAAGATCGCCCTGCGCGAAGCGGGCGTCACCATCATGGAGACCGGCGTGGGGGACCGCTACGTCCTCGAGGGCATGCGCGACGGCGGCTACAGCCTCGGCGGCGAGCAGTCCGGCCACGTCATCTTCGCCGAATACGCCACCACGGGCGACGGCGTCCTCACCGGGCTTCAGCTGGCCTCGCGCATGGCCGGGACCGGCAAGAGCCTCAAGGAGCTCGCCGCCGTCATGACGAAGCTTCCCCAGGTGCTCATCAACGTCAAGGGCGTGGACCGCGGTGCCGCCAACTCGGACGCGGGCGTGCAGGACGCCGTCCGCGAGGCCGAGGCGGTCCTCGGCGAGACCGGACGCGTGCTGCTGCGCCCCTCGGGCACGGAGCCGGTGGTCCGCGTCATGGTCGAGGCTGCCGATCTCGCGACCGCCCAGCGCATCGCGGAGGACCTCGCAGCGACGGTGCAGGAGCGCCTGTCCCTCGAACCGGTCGCCTGACGCGGCGCCTCCGCACGCCTGACCCGGCGCCTCCGCACGCCGGCATACGCTACCCGGCAGCGCCGCGCCCTGTCCTCGGCACGACGACGAGCTGCGACTCGGCCGGGAGCTCGGCACCCCCGGGCGTCCGGAAGGCGACCGGCAGTCCCCGGGCGCTCGGCCAGTCCGTGCTGTCCGTGACCTGGACGTGGACGTGCGGCTGCGTGCTGTTCCCCGAGTTCCCGCACTCACCGATCAGCTGACCCGCCTGCACGCGTGTCCCCACGCGGACGCTGAGCGAGGACCGGCGCAGGTGGGCGACCAGCACGAAGGGTCCGTCGGCGCCCAGCGCGATGACCACGTGGTTGCCGGCGATGGCGCCCCGCCCGTGCCGGAGGCGCTGCGCCTGCCCGGCCATGTACGGCACGAGCGCCAGCTGCGACCGTCGCGCCGCGTGGTCGTCCTCGCCGTCGTGGGCGATGACGACGACGCCGGCGGCCGGTGCCAGTACAGGTGCGCCGAAGCCGATGAAATCCTCCGCCGGCTCCGTGGCGACCAGGCTACGCCAGGTCCTCGGCGCCGGACGGCCGTCGTCATCCACGGGGACGAGGTCGATCGCATAGGTGGTGCCCATGAGGTCGGTGCCGTGACTCGGGACGCGACGCGCGGGGCTGTTGCGTGCGCGGAACCGCCCCTCCAGCGGATAGTGCAGCAGCACCGGACCGCCGTCCGCAGCAGGATCTCCCATGCGCTCCATTGTCGTCCTCCCGCCGGCCGGGAGCGAGGCCCACGCGGCCGGGGGCGAGGCCCACGCGGCCGGGGGCGAGGCCCACGCAGGAACGCCGTCAGTCCACGCGGGCTGCACCGCTTCGGACGCACGCCGAGACCTGCGCCCGGCACGGCCGGTCGCAACCCGCAGAGCCGGCCGGAGACCCGACAAGCAGGCGCGCGACGGCGTCGTCGTACCGCGACAGGGCGATCTCCGCGATCAGCGGGCTCGGGAGCAGGGGCGCACTCACCACATCGGCGCCGGCCTTCGCCAGCTGGTCGTGGAAGTAGCCGGGGGCCAGCAGGTAGGACGCGACCGCGACCCGCTGCCCCGACTCCGCCCGCCGGGCCGCGACGGCGTCGGGGACGGACGGGGCGGCCTTCGATCCGAAGCCCGCCCGCACCCGGCCCGTCCGGAGCTCCGCGAGGACGGCCTGCACCTCGGCGACGTCCTCCGCGGCACAGGCGTCGGAGGACCCCGCGGCGGCCAGCACCACGGCGTCGGCGTCATCCACCCCGGCCTCGGTGAGCCGCTGCTGCAGCACCCGGGCGAGCCGCGGATCCGGGCCCAGCGGGAGAGCCGATACCGTTCCGGGCCGGCTCGCGGCCGCCCGGGCGATGTCCACCTTGACGTGGTAGCCGACGGAGAGCAGCAGCGGCACGATGACGGCCGGCCGGCCCGCAGGAAGGGCCGCCACCACGTCCACGAGGTCCGGCTCCTGGACGTCGACGTACGCCTCGCGGACCTCGACCTCCGGGCGGAGTGCCATGATCCCGGCGCGCACGGCATCGATCTCGCGCCTGCCCTGGGCGTTGTCGGTGCCGTGGGAGCAGGCGATGAGGACGGGCGGGCTGTCCGGTGACGGATTCACGGTCATGGCTGCCATTGAAGCACCGCCCATGGCTCAGGCGGCAACGTGGACCTCGATCATGCCGTCCCTACACCGCACGGGATAGGCACGAAGCCCCTCGCCGCCGGACAGGCAGGCCCCGCCGGCCAGATCGTAGACCTCCTTGTGGAGGGGCGACGCGATAGTGGGTTCCGTCCCCCGTGATCCGATGATCCCCCGCGCCATGACGGCGGCCCGGGTCCGTGGATCGATGTTGCCGACGGCGTACACCCGGTCGCCGGGCAGCCGGAACAGGGCGATCTGTTCGTGGCCGACCAGCGCCGCCTCGCCCCAGCACTCCTCGAGGTCGTCGACGCGGCAGACGGCGACCCAGGTGGTGCCCGAGGGGGCAGGACGCTGCAGGATGAGCTCGGTCATGGCGTTCTCCTCGGTGACGGATGCGTTCCCGCAACGCTAGGCGACGGACGTGTCATCGAGGTCCCGGCGCTGTTGCGCGGCGGTAACGTGCGCCTCACGGCGGGGACTCCTGCCGGTGAGCCCGAAGTTAACGCTGCGACACATCGCCGACACATCGGAGAAATTGCCTGTTCGTACCGTGGAGGGAGCAGCGGGAGCGCCCCGGTCCGGACGGAAGGCAGCACATGAGCGAGACCCGATCATCCCGGCCCGCCGGGGCGGCCGCCGTGCCGCAGGAACGGCGCGTCGTCGTCGTGGGCGGTGGGCCCGCCGCCCACCGGTTCGTCGAGGCGCTGTGGCGGCGCGGGATGGACGGGCTGCACCTCACGGTCCTGGCCGAGGAGGCCCACGCACCGTACGACCGCGTGGCCCTGAGCAGCGCATTGACCGGCGACGTGGACCTCGGACTCGGGGAGCCGCTCATGTGGCGGGAGCCGGCGATCCGGCTCGTGACGGGGGAGCGGGCGGTCCGCCTGGACCCCGCGGCGCGGTACGTCGAGGGCGCCTCCGGCGAGAGGTACGCGTACGACGACGTCGTGCTGGCAACCGGCTCCGACGCCGTGCGCCTGCCGCTGCCGGGCGCGGAACACGCCGCGGTCTACCGCACCCTCGCCGACGTGCAGTGGCTGCGGTCCGAGACGGCCCGGCTCACCGCCGCCCTCGGCCGGCAGCCCCGCGCCGTCGTCATCGGGGGCGGGCTGCTCGGCCTCGAAGCCGCCGGTGGACTCCAGCAGCTCGGCGCCTCGTCCACCGTGGTCAACCGCGCCGGCTGGCTGATGAACGCGCAGCTCGACCAGGGCGGCGGCCAGGCGCTCGGCCGGCTCATCAGCGCCAGGGGGCTGGGCATCCACTGCGGAGGAGCGCCCGTCGCCATCGGGACGGACGACGCCGGCAGCGTCACGGGCGTGGCCCTGAGCGACGGCGCCGTGCTCCCGGCCGACCTCGTGGTGTTCGCCGTCGGCATCCGGCCGCGCGACGAGCTCGCCCGGGACGCAGGGCTCGACGTGGCACCCCGCGGCGGCGTGGTGATCAGCGCGGCCTGCGGGACCGGGATGCCCGGCGTCTGGGCGATCGGCGAAGTGGCGAACTACGAGGGCGTCAGCATGGGGCTGGTGGCTCCCGCGAACGCGATGGCTGAGGTCTGCGCCGACGGCATCCTCGGAGGCCACGCGAGCTTCCCCGGCTTCGACACCGCCACCAAGCTCAAGCTCTCGGGCGTCGAGGTCGCGAGCTTCGGGGACGCCCTCGCCGAGACGGACGGCAGCCTCGAGATCGTCTACGCCGACCCCGCCCGGGGGCTCTACCAGAAGCTCGTGGTCACCGATGACGCGAAGACGCTCCTCGGCGGGATCTTCGTCGGCGACGCCGCACCGTATTCCGCGCTGAGACCGCTGCTGGGACGCGAGCTGCCCGCCGAGCCCGGCGCCTACCTCTCCTCGGCAGGGGGAGGCGATGCCCCGCCGTCGGACCTGCCCGACGACGTCATCCTCTGCTCCTGCAACAACGTGACGGCCGGGGCCTGCCGGTCCGCGGTCCACGGATCAGGTCCGGACGGGGCGGCCGCGGAGCCCGCGCTCGACCTGCCGTCCCTCAAGGCATGCTCGCGTGCCGGGACCCAGTGCGGCTCCTGCGTCCCCATGCTGAAGAAACTGCTCGACGCCGAACTCACGAAGGCGGGTCGCACCGTCGCGAAGGGCATCTGCGAGCACTTCGCCATGTCACGGCCCGAACTCTTCGAAGCCATCCAGGCCCTCGACCTCGCGTCCTTCCAGGAGATCATCCACCGCTTCGGGGCCTCCGAGGAGGCGAGGACCGGCCACGGCTGCGACATCTGCAAGCCGGCCATCGGCTCCATCCTCGCCACGCAGCGCGGGGAATACGTGCTCGACGGCGGACGCGGGACCCTGCAGGACACCAACGACCGCGCCCTCGCGAACATGCAGCGCAACGGCACCTACTCCGTGGTGCCCCGCATCCCCGGCGGGGAGATCACGCCGCAGAAGCTCGCGGTCATCGCGCAGGTCGCCGAGCAGTTCGGCCTGTACGTGAAGCTCACCGGGGCGCTGCGGATCGATCTCTTCGGGGCCCGGCTGGAGCAGCTGCCGGAGATCTGGAAGATCCTCGTCGAGGCCGGGTTCGAATCCGGTCAGGCCTACGGCAAGGCGCTGCGGAACGTGAAGTCCTGCGTGGGGTCCACCTGGTGCCGGTTCGGCGTGCAGGACTCCGTGGCGATGGCCATCGACCTGGAGCTGCGGTACCGCGGGCTGCGGGCACCGCACAAGTTCAAGATGGGCGTGTCGGGGTGTGCCCGCGAGTGTGCGGAGGCCCGGAGCAAGGACGTCGGCGTGATCGCCACCGACCAGGGGTGGAACCTCTACGTGGGGGGCAACGGCGGCTTCCAGCCCGCACATGCGCAGCTCCTCGCCCAGGACCTCGACGGCGAGACCCTCATCCGGTACATCGACCGCTACCTCATGTACTACATCCGCACCGCCGACCGCATGCAGCGCACTGCGCGATGGATGGACGATCTCGACGGGGGCCTCGACCACGTGCGCGACGTCGTCGTCGGGGACTCCCTCGGCATCGCCGCGGACCTCGAGGCCGCGATGGCCCGCCACGTGGAGCACTACGAGGACGAGTGGGCCGCCACCCTCAGGGACCCGGACAGGCTCCGCCGGTTCAGGTCCTTCGTCAACGCGCCCGACGCCGCCGACCAGTCGATCGTCCTCGTCGAGGAACGCGGCCAGCGCCGCCCCGCCACGCAGGCGGAGATCGACGCCGGAGCCGCCCGGGTGGGTCTGGGCGCCGTGATCCCCGTCCGCGTCCCGACGGGACCTGCTGCAGAGAACCTGGAGGGCTGAGCCGTGCACCTGGACATCGATCTGACCGGACGCCGCGTGGTGGTCGTCGGAGTCGCGCGGGGGGCGCGGAGGATCGTCGCCCGGTACCGCGCCGCCGGGGCCGACGTCGACCGGTTCGACACGGTCGCGTCGGCCGTCGACGGGCTCGACGGCGCCACCCTCGTGGTCCTGGTGGAGGGTGCGCGTGCCGCCCCACCGTGTGCATCCGCGCAGGACGACGTCCTGCGGCAGCGGTGTCGGGACACCGGCGCGCTCCTGACCCGGGAGACGGCCGCCTCCGACACCGGGCACGTGAGCCTGGTGGGCGGCGGCCCCGGAGCCCGCGGACTCCTGACCCTCGATGCGGCCGCCGCGCTCAGGGACGCCGACGTGGTCCTCTACGACCGGCTCGGGCCGACGGAGGCCCTGGCCGAGCTGGCACCCTCGGCGGAACTCGTCGACGTCGGGAAACTGCCCGGCCACCACCGCGTGCCGCAGGCCGGCATCAACGCCCTCCTGGTGCAGCACGCCCTCGCCGGACGGCATGTGGTGCGGCTGAAGGGCGGCGACCCCTTCGTGTTCGGACGCGGGAGCGAGGAGCTCGCCGCGTGCCTCGACGCGCGGGTGCCCTGCACCGTGCTGCCGGGCATCAGCTCGTCGATCGCCGTCCCGGCGGCCGCGGGCATCCCCGTGACGCACCGCGGCATCAGCCACCTCTTCACGGTGGTCTCCGGGCACGCGCCGCTGACCGACGAGGAACACCTCCACCTCGCGGGCCTGGGCGGGACCATCGTGGTCCTCATGGGCGTCTCGACACTGCCCCAGCTCGTCGCGGGCCTCGGCCGGGCGGGGATGCGCCCGGACATGCCGGTGGCCGTCGTCGAGCGCGGGTACAGCGCATCCCAGCGGACGACGTCGGGGATGCTGTCGACGATCGTCACGGCCGCGGGTGCCGCACGCTGCCAGTCGCCCGCGGTGCTGGTCATCGGCGAGGTGGTGCGTGTGGGGCTCCAGTTGCAGGGCAGCGCCGCGCACCTCGCTCGCCTCACCGAGTCGCTGGCGTCATGACCGACGCCATCCGCTCCGACGGCTCGGCCGGCCAGTTGGCCGGATTCCGCATCGGTGTGACGTCGGACCGCCGGTCGAGTGACCTGATCGACGCGCTCGAGCGGCGGGGCGCCTCCGTGCTCCACGCGCCGGCGCTGAAAATCGCCCCGATCGCGGAGGATGTGGCGCTCCTCGCCGACACGGCCGCAGTGGTGTCCGCCCGCCCGGACCTCTTCATCATCACGACCGCCTACGGGATGCGCCGCTGGTTCGAGGCCGCCGACGCTGCCGGGCTGGGCGACGACCTGCTCGACGTGCTCGGGAACGGCCGCATCCACGTGCGGGGTCCGAAGGCCAGGGGAGCGGTGCGTGCGGCCGGGCTGGACGACGTCGGCATCAGCTCCGACGAGACGACGGCGACCCTCGTGGACCAGCTGCTGCGGGAGGATCTCGCGGGCCTCACGATCGGCGTCCAGCTGCACGCCTACGCCGACGAGCACCAGCTCGAACGGCTCAGGGACGCGGGCGCCACGCTGCTCACCGTCACGCCCTACCGGTGGATCAAGCCGGAAGGCTCCGAACGGCTGCCCCGACTCATCGAGGCCGTGTGCGGCGGTCAGCTCGACTGCGTCACCTTCACGAGCGCACCCGCGGTCGACGCCCTCTTCAGCACCGCGGCCGAGCAGGGCATGCAGGAGGACCTCGTGCACCGGTTCCGGCACGGCGTCCTCGCCGCCGCCGTCGGGCCGGTGACGGCGCAGCCCCTGCTCGACGCCGGGATCACGCCCATCGTCCCCGAACGGTTCCGCATGGGTGCGCTGATCCGGCTGGTCTGCGACCAGCTGGCCGAGCACCACGTGGAGCAGCTCTCCACGCGCTCCGGCCATGTCGTGGTGCGGGGCCGGTCCGTGCGCGTGGACGACGTCCCGGTGGATCTCGCCCCCGCCCAGCTGGCGCTCTTCAAGGCGCTGCTCTCGGCCCGCGGCGCGGTGCTCAGCCGGGAGGCCCTGACGAACCTCCTCACGCCCGCCGGTGCGGCCCACGCACTCGACATGAGCGTCAACCGCCTGCGGAAATCCCTGCCGGACCCGACCCTGGTCGAGACCGTCGTCAAGCGCGGGTACCGGCTGCACGTCTGACCGCGACCGCGGCGCGACGTCGCATCAGGACACGACCGCCGCGGCGAAGTGCTGTTCGATGACGGTCCGGATGTCGTCGCGGCACCCGCCGCACCCCGTCCCCGCGCGTGTGGCCGTGGAGACGTCCTCGACGGAGGCGCTGCCGGCGGCCACGGACTCCTGCACCGCGCCGCGGGTGACTCCCGCGCACCGGCACAGCGTGGTGGCCGGTCCGGGAGGTGATGCGGCCGGCAGTCCTTCCGCGCTGTCGGGCCGCAGCAGGCTGGAGCGATCCGCCGGGAGTTCGCTGCCGCGCTCGAACAGCAAGACCAGTTCGGCACCCGTGCGCGGCATCCCCACGCAGACGAGGCCGGTGAGGACGCCGTTGCGCGTGATCATCTTCGCGTAGCGTCCGTGCCCCGGGTCGGCCCACTCCGCCACGGCGAGGCCCGGCTCCACCGTCCAGGGATCCGCATCCGTCTCGCCCGCGACCACGGCGTCGACGCCGCGGGCCTTCAGCACGACGACGGCGTCCCGCAGCCCGGCAGCGCCGACGACGGACCGCCCGTCGGATCCGGAGCCGTAGGAGCCGTCGCGCTGCCCGGGGCCGTCCCCGGACAGCTCCGCCGCGAAGGCCCGCCCGAGGTGGTCCGCCTGCTGCCAGCCCGGGCCGATGAGCCCCTGGGGCGCGGTGATGCCCACGCACGCCTCGCAGGAGAGACGGAGGCAGCACACCTCCGCGCAGTCCCCGATGGCCCAGATGTCATCCGTGCCGACCGCACGCAGCGAATGGTCCACGAGGATGCCGTCCGTGACCGCCAGGTCGCAGCCCTCGGCGAGCTCCGTGCGCGGACGCACGCCGCACGCGAGGACGAGCGCGCCGCCGTCGATCCGGGTACCGCCCTCCAGGCCGACGCCCGCGAAACGCCCGTCCTCCAGCTCGACCCCCGTGGACGTCCCGGCCACCACGTCGATGCCGGCGTGCCGCAGTGCCGTCGCGAGCACCCGCGCACCGTCCCCGAGCAGCCGTTCCATGGGGGAGCGGCCGTGGTGGACGAGCGTGATGCGCCCGCCCTCCTCGGCCGCGGCGAGGGCGGCCTCGATCCCGAGGATGCCGCCGCCCAGCACGACGATCCGCTGCTGTGCGGCGAGCGCGGCGGCTACCGCCCGGGCGTCGGAGAGATCGCGGAGGAAGCTGACTCCCGGTGGGAGCCCTCCGGCGTCGTGCCCCTCCAGCCCCTTCAGCCGCGGACGGACGGGGCGGGACCCGGTCGCGAGGACCAGGCGGTCGTAGTCGACGGCCTCGCCGCCGGTCAGCAGCACGCGCCGGAAGGGACGGTCGATGCGCGCCACGCGGGCGCCGAGTCGCACGTCGACACCGGAGGCACGGAGCGCGTCGGCGTCCGCGAGGCGGATGGCGGCTTCGCGGGTACGGCCGACGGCGACATCGGCGACGAGCACCCGGTTGTAGGCGGCGTCGGCCTCCTGCCCGATCACGGTCAGGGCGACCAGCCCCGCCGCGACGAGGGGTTCGAGGTGTTCGACGAGCCGAGCCGCGACGGGGCCGAACCCGACGACGACGACGCGGCACGGGACGGAGGGTTGCCGGGGTATCACGCGACGACCTCCAGTCCGTCGGCGCGGACGCCGTCGTCCGCGGATACCGGGCGCGCCACGCTGACGGGTGTCGTCTTGAACTCCGGCATTCCCGAGACCGGGTCGGTGCTGCCGCCCGTCAGGAGGTTCGCGGACCCGGCGTCCGCGAAGTGGAAGGCCAGGAAGACCGTGTCCTGGCGGATATCGGGGGTGAGATCCGCCAGCGCCCGGGCCTCGCCGTAGGGACTCGTCACGACCACGCGATCGCCCTGCCCGATGCCGAGGTCCTGTGCGGTCGAGGGGTGGAGCTGGAGCCGTGGGGCCGGCTGCGCCGCGAGCAGCGCGGGGACGCGCCGGGTCTGGGTTCCCGACTGGTAGTGCTCGAGGAGCCGGCCCGTGGCCAGGAGGAGGGGGTCGGGCCGGCGCGCCGCGGACGCAGCGGTCCGCGGGACGACGGGCACCAGGACGGCACGCCCGTCGGCGTGCGCGAAGGCGTCCAGGAACAGCCGCGGTGTCCCGGTGCTGCCCGCCGGGTACGGCCAGTACGCGGGGGCGTCGCCGTCGAGCACGCCGTAGTCGAGTCCCGAGTAGTCGGCCAGGCCGCCGGCACTGGCGCGGGCGAGCTCGTCGAACATGGTCGATGGCTCCTCGCTGAACAGGGAGGGCGCGCCCAGCCGGTGGGCGAGCTCCCGCATGATCCACAGCTCGCTCCGGGCACCGGAGGGTGGTTCGACGGCCCGGCGTCGGCGCAGGATCCTGCCCTCCAGGTTCGTCACCGTGCCCTCCTCCTCGGCCCACTGCAGGACCGGCAGCACGACGTCCGCGAGCGCCGCGGTCTCCGACAGGAAGAAATCCGACACGACGAGCAGGTCGAGGGAGCGCAGGCCCTCGATGACCGTGGCGGAGTCGGGCGCGGAGACGGCGACGTTCGCGCCGTGCACGAAGAGGCAGCGCGTGCCGCCCGGCTGCCCGAGCGAGGCGAGGAGCTCGACGGCGGGCAGTCCCGGCCCGGGGATCAGCTCCTCCGGGACACCCCAGACGGCGGCGACATGGGCTCGCGCCGCCGGATCGGTGATCTTCCGGTACCCCGGGAGCTGATCGGCCTTCTGCCCGTGCTCCCGACCGCCCTGGCCGTTGCCCTGGCCCGTGAGCGTCCCGTACCCGCTGTGCACTGTGCCCGGGAGTCCGAGGAGCAGCGCCAGGTTGATCGCGGCAGTGGTGGTGTCGGTGCCGTCGGCGTGCTGCTCGATGCCCCGGCCGGTCAGGATGTAGGCGCCCCGGCCGCCGTCCGCGCCGCGTCGGGCGCCCGCTGCGAGGAGCCGCGCAACGGCACGCAGGGACGCCGCGGGGACACCCGTGATGCCCTGTACGCGTTCGGGCCACCACTGTGCGAGGCCGCGGGCGACGGCGTCGTACCCGCCGGTCCGTGCCTCGAGGAAGCGGCCGTCCGCCAGGCCTTCCGCCACCACGACGTGCGCCAGGCCCAGGAGCAGGACGAGGTCCGTGCCGGGGGCGGGTTGCAGGTGGATCCCCCGGCCCTGCTCGGTGAGGCGGGCGGTCGCAGAACGCCGGGGGTCGACGACGACCAGGCCGCCCGCGGCCTGCGCGCCCCGCAGGTGCTGGACGAAGGGGGGCATGGTGTCGGCGGCGTTCGAGCCGAGGAGCAGGACCACGGACGCGCCATCGAGGTCCTCGAGGGGGAAGGGCAGGCCGCGGTCGACGCCGAACGCCCGGTTGCCCGCGGCGGCCGCGGAGGACATGCAGAACCGGCCGTTGTAGTCGATGCGGGAGGTGCGCAGCGCGAGGCGGGCGAACTTGCCGAGCGTGTACGCCTTCTCGTTGGTGAGTCCGCCGCCGCCGAAGACCGCGACGGCGTCCCGGCCGTGCCCGGCCTGGATGCTGAGGACGCGGTCGCCGATGAGGTCCAGGACGGCGTCCCAGGCGGCTTCCCGGAGGACCCCGTCGGCGTCGCGGACCAGCGGCACGGTGAGGCGGTCGGGGTGATCGAGCAGCTCCGCCGCGGACCAGCCCTTCCGGCACAGCCCGCCCCGGTTGGTGGGGAACTCGCGGCCGTCGACGCGGGCCCCGCCGTCGTGGGTCCCGGACGCGGTGACCGTCATGGCGCACTGGAGGGCGCAGTAGGGGCAGTGGGTGGGCTGTCCGGTCCCTGCCTGCTGCATCGCCTCAGACCTTGCCGAGGGTGGAGGAGCGGCGGAGGTAGAAGAACCAGGTGACGGCGAGCATCAGGACGTACCCTCCGACGAAGCCGTAGAACGCGCCGTCGTAGCTGCCCGAGGCGCCCTTCGAGGCGTTGAGGACCTGCGGGATGAGGAAGCCTCCGTAGGCGCCGACCGCCGAGATGAGCCCGAGGGCCGCGGCCGACTTGCGGGCGGTGCTCACCGATTCCCGGAGTTCTGCCCCTGCTGCCGCTCCCCTGCGGGCGAAGATGACGGGGATCATGCGGTAGGTCGCCCCGTTGCCCGCGCCGGCGGCCGCGAAGAGGACGAGGAAGAGGCCGAGGAAGAGCCAGAAGTCGGCCAGGGGGAGCGTCCAGACGACGGCCAGGGAGATCGCCGCCATGACCGCGAAGGCGCACACCGTGATCACTGCTCCGCCGAACCGGTCGGCGAGCCGTCCGCCGAAGGGCCGGGCGAGGGAGCCGACCAGGGGGCCGAGGAACGCGAGGGACAGTGTCGCCGGGCCCATGGCGATCGTGGAGAAGGCGGGGAAGGAATCGACGATCAGTTTCGGGAAGACCCCGGCGAAGCCGATGAACGAGCCGAACGTCCCGATGTAGAGCAGCGCCATGACCCACAGGTGCGGTTCACGGACGGCCGCGAGCGAGCCGGCGAGATCGCTCCGGGCGCTGGAGAGGTTGTCCATGAACTTCCAGGCACCGAAGGCGGCGGCGAGGATCAGGGGCACCCAGATCCAGCCGGCGAGGGGCAGGTCCAGGGTGGCGGCGGCGCCGAGGGCGACGACGATGGGAACCACCAGTTGCGCGACGGCGGCGCCGAGGTTGCCGCCCGCCGCATTCAGGCCGAGTGCCCACCCCTTCTCCCGGGCGGGGAAGAAGAAGGTGATGTTCGCCATCGAGCTCGCGAAGTTCCCTCCGCCGAAGCCCGCGAGCGCCGCCACGGCGAGCATCACGCCGAACGGGGTGTCGGGGTTCGAGACGCATAGTCCGAGCCCGATGGTCGGGATCAGCAGGAGCAGGGCGGAGATGACGGTCCAGTTCCTGCCGCCCAGCCTCGGCACCATGAACGTGTACGGGATGCGCAGCGTCGCCCCGACGAGGGACGGCATGGAGATCAGCCAGAAGATCTGCGACGTCGTGAAGGTGAAGCCCGCCGCGGGCAGGTACACGACGACGATCGACCACAGCTGCCAGACCACGAAGCCGAGGAACTCGCACGCGATCGACCACTGCAGGTTGCGCCGGGCGATGGACTTGCCGCCACCGCTCCACTGGGCGGTGTCCTCGGCGTCCCAGTGGTCGATCCAGCGGCCGGGACGGTGGACCAGCGGGGGCGCGCTCGCCGCCGGTGCGGGAGCCGGCGCGGGAGATGCTGCTTCGTCGATGCTCACGGAAGTCCTCCAGGGGCTGATGTGGCTGATTCCCCCGACGCTAGTGAGCGTGCGTTTCCGTCCCCTGCGTGCTGCGTAAACGCCCCGTGACGTTCACCTATCCGTGCCGGGTCGGTACCGTGAGGTCCTGAGTACCCGCTGCGCGCAGCGGACGCCCGATCCCAGGAAGGGGACGATCATGAGGGTGCTGGTCACCGGGTCGGTCGAAGGCCTCGGCCGGGCAGCGGCCGAAGAGCTCCTGCGGGAGGGGCACGACGTCGTCGTGCATGCCCGCACCGAGGACCGTGCGGGCGCTCTCGCCCCCCTCACAGGACAGGGGGCCGGGCTCGTGGTGGGGGATCTCGAGGACCGGCGGGCGGTCCTGCGGATCGCGGCCGAGCTGACCGCGGGCGAGGCCCTCGACGCCGTGATCCACAACGCGGGCGTCTGGAGCGGCTCCGCCGTCATGCCCGTCAACGTGATCGCCCCGTACCTCCTGACCGCCCTGCTCGAGGGCCCGCGGCGCCACGTGTACCTGAGCAGCGGGTCGCACTACAGCGGGCGTCCGTCCCTGGACGGCGTGGACTGGCGGGGCAGGTCACCGGGCCACTACGGGGACAGCAAGCTCTTCCTCACCACCTTCTCCGCCGCGCTGGCCCGCCTCCGCCCGGACGTCCTGAGCAACGCGGTGGATCCGGGATGGGTCCCCACACGGATGGGCGGCCCCGACGCGCCGGACGATCTCGACCTCGCCCACCGGACCCAGGTGTGGCTCGCCACGGGGGAGGACCCCGAGGCGCTCGTCACCGGCGGGTACTGGTTCCACCGCCGGCGGCGGCAGCCGCACGACGCCGTGCTGGACCCCGGGTTCCAGGACCGGCTCCTCGGCGTGCTGGCCGGGGAGACGGGTGTAACCCTGCCGGGGAGCCGCTGAGGCGGCGGGCCGGGCTCAGTACGACGGCGCCGGGGGAAGGCCGAAGTGCTCCTCCAGGGTCTGTGTCCCGGCCTCCTTCATGGCCAGGGAGACGTCCCTGCCCACGTAGCGGAAGTGCCAGGATTCCGCCGAGAAGCCTGTGATCTCGTGGAACCCGAACGGGTAGCGGAGGATGAACCCGAAGTCGGCCGCGTGGGCCGCCGTCCACTGCCCGGCGGGCGTGTCCTGGAAGCAGCGCACCAGGGTGCAGGCGCCGTCGGCCTGCGCGACGTCGAAGGCGAGGCCCGTCTGGTGCTCCGAGTAGCCGGGCCGGGCCGACACGGTGTCCGCGCCCGCCGCGCCGCCGTACTGGCCCACCCAGTACGCGTAGGTCGATTCCTGGTCCGAGAAGGAACGGTATCCGCTGACCATGGCCAGGCCCACGCCGTCGGCCGCGGCCGCGGCGAACATCTCCTCCACGGCCGTGGCAGCGTCGGGGCGCAGGAGGTCGAAGCCTGTCGGCGTGGCGACGGCGGGTCGGCGCAGGTCGGCGGGCGCGTAGTCCAGCGGGGTCAGGGGCCTGCGCTTGTTCACGACGACGTCGACGGCGCCGGGATCGGTGTGCGCCGTCGCGCCGGGAGCAGGGGGTGCGGGCGATGCCGTCGCCGGGGCCGCCGTCGCCGGACCGCTCGCGGCGGGAACGGGAGTGCGCTGGGGCGGGGCCGGGAGATCCGTGGCCTTCCCGGTGGGCTCGGCGCGGTCCGATGCCGGCACCGATGAGGTCGTGGTGTCCGATGACGCCGTGGTTCCCGAGGAGGCGGTGGCGCCCGACGCCGCGCCGGAGGGGGCCTCGGGGGCGGGGCCCGGCCCGGAACACGCGGAGAGCGTCACCGCGAGGACCGCCAGCGCCACCGACGGCAGGACGCGCACGGTCAGGTCTTCCGCAGGAGCATGCGGCGGACGGAGTGGTCGGCGTCCTTGGTGAGCACCAGCTGCGCCCGTCCGCGCGTGGGCAGGACGTTCGCCACGAGGTTCGGCTCGTTGATGCGCTCCCAGATGCTGGTCGCCGTCCGGCGGGCCTCCTCGTCGCTGAGGTCGGCGTACCGGTGGAAGTAGGACTCCGGCTTGGCGAACGCGCTGGAGCGCAGCGACTGGAAGCGGTGGACGTACCACTCCTTGATGTGGGCGGTCTTCGCGTCGACGTAGATGGAGAAGTCGAAGAAGTCGCTCAGGGCGAGTCCCGTGATGCCGTCCGGCCGCGGGCGCGCCGGGGCCAGGACGTTGAGGCCCTCGACGATGAGGACGTCGGGTCGGCGGACCACCACCTCGCGGCCCGGCACGATGTCGTAGGTGAGGTGCGAGTACGAGGGGGCGCGCACCTCGGCGGCACCGCTCTTGACCTCGCTGACGAAGCGCAGCAGCCGCCGGCGGTCGTAGGACTCGGGGAAGCCCTTGCGCTGCATGAGGCCACGCCGCTCGAGCTCCGCGTTCGGGTACAGGAAGCCGTCCGTGGTGATCAGCGCCACATCGGGGGTGTCCGGCCAGCGGCGCAGGAGCTCGCGCAGCACCCTCGCCGTCGTCGACTTGCCCACCGCCACGGAGCCCGCGACGCCGATCACGAAGGGCGTGCGCGTGGTGCTCTCCCCGAGGAACGTGTTGGTGGCCGCGTGGAGCTGGCCGGCTGCCGCCGTGTAGAGGTTCAGCAGGCGGGAGAGGGGGAGGTAGACCTCGCGCACCTCGTCGAGGTTCAGGGCGTCACCCAGGCCGCGCAGTCGCTGGACGTCCTCGAAGTTCAGGGGACTCCTGATCTCGTGGGACAGGCGCGACCACATCTGGCGGTCGAGTTCGACGAAGGGGGTGAAGGATTCGGCACTGGTGGCCTGCTGCGTCCCCGTGCCTCTGTCATTCACCTGACGATTCTGCCCGGTGGCCTGCGCATTAACCAACACGGCCACCGGTACGCTAGGTGTCATGTGTGGAATTGTGGGATATGTAGGCCGGGACCGCGGCCAGGGAACATCGGCGCTCGACTCTGTCGCCCCGGCGTTCGATCAGGAATCGTCCGAAGCGCAGCACGGCGCGCTCGACGTCGTCATGGAGGGCCTCAGGCGCCTCGAGTACCGCGGGTACGATTCCGCCGGGGTGGCAGTGATCACCTCCGACGGCATCGAGTCCCGCAAGAAGGCGGGCAAGCTGACGAACCTCGTCGGGGAGCTGGCGGCGGACCCGCTGCCGCGCTCGCTGACCGGGATCGGGCACACCCGGTGGGCCACCCACGGCGGGCCGACCGACCAGAATGCGCACCCGCACCTCGCCGACGGCGACCGGCTCGCGCTGATCCACAACGGCATCATCGAGAACTACGCCGAGCTCAAGGCCGAGCTGACCGGTGAGGGCCTGACCTTCATCTCGGACACCGACACCGAGGTCGCTGCCGGGCTCGTGGGCCACCTGTACCGCGGGCTCGTCGAGAGCGGCGCCGAGGGCGACCTCCTGACCCTCGCCCTGCAGCAGGCGTGCCAGCGCCTCGAAGGGGCGTTCACGCTCCTCGCCATCCACCAGGACCAGCCCGGCGTCGTCGCCGCCGGCCGCCGCAACTCACCGCTCGTGGTGGGGCTCGGCGACGGGGAGAACTTCCTCGGGTCCGACGTCTCCGGCTTCATCGACTTCACGCGCCGCGCCGTCGAGCTCGGCCAGGACCAGATCGTCACCATCACGCCCGACGACGTCACCATCACCGACTTCTTCGGCGCCCCCGCCGAGGGCACCGAGTTCCACGTCAGCTGGGACGCCGCCGCCGCCGAGAAGGGCGGCTTCGACTCCTTCATGGAGAAGGAGATCCACGACCAGCCCGACGCCGTCGGCCAGACCCTCCTCGGCCGTTCCGACGTCGGCGGCAACCTGATGCTCGACGAGCTGCGCATCGACGAGACGATCCTGCGCTCGGTCGACAAGATCGTGGTCCTCGCCTGCGGCACATCAGCCTACGCGGGCCAGGTGGCCAAGTACGCCATCGAGCACTGGTGCCGCATCCCCACCGAGGTGGAGCTGTCCCACGAGTTCCGGTACCGCGACCCGATCGTGAACGAGAAGACCCTCGTGGTCGCGATCTCCCAGTCCGGCGAGACCATGGACACCCTCATGGCGGTCCGCTATGCCCGGGAGCAGGGCGCCAAGGTCGTGGCGATCTGCAACACCAACGGCTCCACCATCCCGCGGGAGTCGGACGCCGTGCTGTACACGCACGCCGGCCCGGAGATCGCCGTCGCCTCGACGAAGGCCTTCCTCGCGCAGATCACCGCCGCGTACCTGCTGGGCCTGTACCTCGCCCAGCTGCGCGGCAACAAGTACCGCGACGAGATCGCCGACGTCCTCACGGACCTCTCGACCATCCCGGCCAAGATCCAGTCCATCCTCGACGACGCCGACAAGATCAAGCAGCTCGGTGCGGACATGGCCAATGCCAAGTCCGTGCTGTTCCTCGGCCGCCACGTGGGCTTCCCCGTGGCGATGGAGGGGGCCCTGAAGCTCAAGGAACTGGCCTACATCCACGCGGAGGGCTTCGCCGCGGGCGAGCTCAAGCACGGCCCGATCGCCCTGATCGAGGAGGGCCAGCCGGTCGTCGTGGTGATGCCGTCCCCGAACGGCCGCGACTCCCTGCACGCCAAGGTGGTGTCCAACGTCCAGGAGATCCGCGCACGCGGCGCCGTGACGATCGTCATCGCGGAGGAGGGCGACACCTCGGTCGAGGCGTACTCGGAGCACGTGTTCTACGTGCCGGAGTCCCCGACGCTGCTCGCCCCGCTGCTGACCACGGTGCCGCTGCAGATCTTCGCGCTGGCCCTCGCCAGTGCCAAGGGCTACGACGTCGACCAGCCCCGCAACCTGGCGAAGTCGGTCACGGTTGAGTAGTCCCCTCCCGGTGCCGCTACGGAGCTCCGCGGCGGCACCCGGCGGGGTGCGGGCGTGATCGTCGGCATCGGCGTCGACGTCGTGGACGTCGAACGCTTCCGGCAGCAGCTCGAACGCACCCCGGCGCTCCTCGAGCGGCTGTTCGTGCCCGCAGAGCGCCACCTGAACACCCGGTCCCTCGCCGCGCGCTTCGCGGCCAAGGAGGCCGTCGCGAAGGCGGTCGGTGCGCCGGTGGGCATGAACTGGCAGCACTGCACCATCGCGGTCGACGAGACCGGCGCGCCGTCCGTGGTCGTCGACGGGACCGTGGCCGACGCCGCGCGCGCCCGGGGCGTCCGGACGTGGCATCTGTCCATCAGCCACGACGGCGGCCTCGCCACCGCCATGGTGGTGGCCGAGGGCGTCCCGGCGGCAGGTCAACAATAGTAACCTTGCTGATTATCGCCCGGCTTACCGCTAAGCTCGACCATATGCTCGAAGCATTCTCCTCCGGTGACATCCGCTCCGCGGAGGCACCACTCCTCGACGCCGGCCACGGTGACGCCCTGATGCAGCGGGCTGCCCACGGCCTGTTCGGCGTGGTCCTCGGTCTCCTGCGCGACGCCGGCCGCGGCACCTACGGCGCCACCGCCGTCGTGCTGGCCGGGAGCGGGAACAACGGCGCGGACGCGCTGTACGCGGGGGAGCGGCTCCTGCGCCGCGGCGTCGGGGCCACGGCGGTCCTCATGGCGGACCGCGTCCACGACGCGGCGCTGGAGGCCTTCACGCGCGCCGGCGGGACGAGCGTCCGGCTGGCCGACGCCCCGGACATCGTCGCACTGGCCGCCCACGCGGCCGCCGCGGACATCCTCCTCGACGGGATCCTCGGCACCGGTGCCCGCGGCGGCCTGCGCGGGACCTCCGCGGACTTCGTCCGGGCCTTCGACGCCGCGGCCGGTCCGCGCGCCGCCCGGTCCACGATCGTCGTCGCCTGCGACGTGCCGAGCGGCATCGGCGTGGACACCGGCCGTGTGGACGGGCCCGTCCTCTCCGCGGATGCGACCGTCACCTTCGGGGCCGCGAAGCCCGGCCTCCTGATCGGCGCCGGCGCCGTGGCGGCCGGCGAGCTGAACGTGGTCGCCATCGGCCTCGACCTCTCCGGCTTCACGCCGGCCGCACGCAGCCTCCAGGGCTCCGACGCCGCAGCCCTCCTCCGCCTGCCCGGCGCGCACGACCAGAAGTACTCCCGCGGGGTGCTCGGCGTCGCCGCGGGTTCCGCGCTCTACCCGGGAGCGGCCGCCCTCGCCGTCGGGGCAGCGCTGTCCACCGGCGTCGGGATGGTGCGCTACCTCGGGCCCGAGGCCGTGGCAGCGCTGGTCCACCAGCGGAACCCCGAGGTGGTGGCGTCGACGGGTTCGATCGCCGAGGCGCAATCGCAGGCCTGGCTCGTGGGCCCCGGCGCCGTGGACGACGACGACCAGCGCCGGCGGGCCATCGACGCCATGGCGGCGGGGCTGCCCGTCGTCGTGGACGCGGGAGCGCTCGCCGCGGTGCCCGACCGCGTGGGACCGCAGGTCATCCTCACGCCGCACGCGGGGGAGCTGCGCGAGCTGCTCGCGACCCGCGGTGTCGATGTCGAGCGGTCCGACATCGAGGCCGAGCCCGCGCACTTCGCGCTGCGTGCCGCCGAGAGCACGGGCGCCACGGTGCTGCTCAAGGGCTACACGACCGTCGTCGCCGCACCCTCCGGCGCCCTGTTCGTCCAGGCCGACGCGACGCCGTGGCTCTCCACCGCAGGGTCCGGGGACACGCTCGCCGGCATCATCGGCGCGCTCACGGCGACGCTCGCCGAGGACGACGGCGCGGCGGACCGCGTCGGCGTGGCACCCACAGACCTCTGGGCGGCGATCGCCGCGGCCGGAGCCCTGATCCACGGACGGGCCGGGCAGCTCGCTGCCCGCTCCGGACCCGTGGTGGTCTCCGGCCTGCCCGGACCCATCCGCGCAGTGGTCGCGGACCTCGTGGAGGAGCGTCGCCTAGCCGCAACTACGTAAGGCGACCGACGCAGTCAACCGCGCGGACATCCGAATGCGCTATGCATGAAGCAAGCACGCGGGGCACCCCCCCGACGCCTGCGAGCAACACCGTGACCGCCCATGGAGGCGGCCACGGCAGAAGATACAAGGAGAACTCATGGAACTATGGCCCGGCGACGCTTACCCCCTGGGAGCCACCTACGATGGCACCGGAACGAACTTCGCGCTCTACAGTGAGGTCGCCGACCTCGTTGTCCTCTGCCTCTTCGACGACGACGGCACCGAGACGCGCATCGAGCTCAAGGAGGTCGACGGCTACGTCTGGCACGGGTACCTCCCGCACGTCTCCCCGGGGCAGAAGTACGGCTACCGGGTCCACGGCCCGCACAACCCGGCCGAGGGACACCGCTGCAACCCGAACAAGCTCCTCCTCGACCCCTACGCGAAGGCCATCTCCGGCGATCTCGACTGGGACCAGGCGCTGTTCGGCTACAACTTCGGCGACGAGCACTCCGTCAACAACGAGGACTCCGCGGCGCACATGATGCTCGGCGTCGTGGTCAACCCTTTCTTCAACTGGGACGGCGACCGCATGCCGCGGACGCCCTACCACCAGTCCGTCATCTACGAGGCTCACGTCAAGGGCCTCACGCAGCTGCACCCGGACATCCCCGAGGAGCAGCGCGGCACGTACGCCGGCATCGCCCACCCCTCGGTGATCGCCCACCTGCAGAAGCTCGGCGTCACGGCCATCGAGCTCATGCCCGTGCACCAGTTCGTCAACGACAGCACGCTCCAGGAGAAGGGCCTCTCGAACTACTGGGGCTACAACACCATCGGCTTCTTCGCGCCGCACAACAAGTACAACTCCTCCGGCGACCAGGGCGAGCAGGTCCAGGAGTTCAAGGCCATGGTGCGCGAACTGCACCTGGCGGGCATCGAGGTCATCCTCGACGTGGTGTACAACCACACCGCCGAAGGAAACCACATGGGCCCCACCATCTCCATGCGCGGCATCGACAACGCGTCCTACTACCGCCTGGTGGAGGACGACAAGCAGTACTACATGGACACCACGGGCACCGGCAACTCCCTCAACGTCGGGAACCCGCACTCCCTGCAGCTGCTCATGGACTCCCTGCGCTACTGGGTCACCGAGATGCACGTCGACGGCTTCCGCTTCGACCTGGCCTCCGCCCTGGCCCGCGAGTTCTACGAGGTGGACCGTCTGTCGGCCTTCTTCGAACTCGTGCAGCAGGACCCGGTGGTCTCACAGGTCAAGCTCATCGCCGAGCCCTGGGACGTCGGACCCGGCGGCTACCAGGTGGGCAACTTCCCGCCGCAGTGGACGGAGTGGAACGGCAAGTACCGCGACACGGTCCGTGACTTCTGGCGCGGCGAGCCCTCCAGCATCGGCGAGTTCGCCTCCCGCCTGACGGGCTCCGCGGACCTCTACGAGCACAGCATGCGCCGCCCCGTCGCGTCGATCAACTTCGTCACGGCCCACGACGGCTTCACGCTGCGCGACCTCGTGTCCTACAACGAGAAGCACAACGAGGCCAACGGCGAGGACAACAACGACGGCGAATCGCACAACAGGTCGTGGAACGGCGGGGCCGAAGGCCCCACGGACGACCCCGAGGTCCTCGCGATCCGCGCCCGCCAGCAGCGGAACTACATCGCGACGCTCCTGCTCTCGCAGGGCGTGCCGATGCTGCTGCACGGCGACGAGCTCGGCCGGACGCAGGACGGCAACAACAACACCTACTGCCAGGACTCCGAGATCAGCTGGGTGCACTGGGACAAGATGGACCAGCCACTGCTCGAGTTCACGGCGGCCGTCAACCGTCTCCGCTCCGAGCACCCCACCTTCCGCCGTCGCCGGTTCTTCGACGGGCGCCCCGTGCGCCGCGGCGAGGGCGAGGTGCTGCCGGACATCGTGTGGCTCGACACCACGGGCGAGCTCATGGCCCCCGAGGACTGGGACAGTGGCTTCGGCCGCTCGATCGGGGTCTTCCTCAACGGCCACGGCATCCAGGGGCGTGACGCCCGCGGCCAGCGGATCGTCGACGCCAACTTCCTGATGTACTTCAACGCGCACGACGAGGCCGTGGACTTCACCATCCCGTCCGACGAGTACGGCACCTCGTGGGACGAAGTCATCGACACGGCCGGCAAGTACGCCGACACCGCGTCCATCCCGGCCGGCGCCACGGTCTCGGTCGAAGCGAAGTCCATGGTGGTCCTGCGGGTCCACACGCAGGTCGAGGACCTCGACCACTCGGTCGCGGCGTCCCTGGCGATCCTCGCCAACGAGGTCACCGCCAAGACCGGCACCCCCTAGTACGACCCCGACAGGTACACCCAACCCCACCGTCCCAGGAGGACCCCCCACGTGTTGACACCGAAATCGACCTACCGGCTGCAGATCCGGAGCGAGTTCGACCTGCATCGGGCCGCGGCCCTGGTGCCGTACCTGCACGACCTGGGGGTGGACTGGGTGTACCTGTCGCCGATCCTGACGGCGGAGAAGGGGTCCGGGCACGGCTACGACGTCACGGACCCCACCACCGTGGACCCCGACCGCGGCGGTCCGGACGGCCTCGCTGCCCTCAGTGAGGCCGCCCGGGCGGCGGGGCTGGGTGTGCTCGTCGACATCGTGCCCAACCACATGGGCATCGAGACCCCCGCCGACAACGCATGGTGGTGGCAGCTCCTGGCGGAGGGCCGCCGCTCGCGCATGGCGGAGGCGTTCGACGTCGACTGGGACGCCAACGGCGGGCGCATCCGCGTCCCGGTCCTCGGCGACGGCGACGACGAGCTGGACCAGCTCGCGGTCGTCGACGGCGAGCTGCGCTACTACGACAACCGGTTCCCCATCGCGGAGGGCACGGCCCACCCCGGTGACACGGGGGCGGAGGTCCACGCCCGCCAGCACTACGAACTGGTGAACTGGCGTCGCGCCGATACGGAGCTCAACTACCGGCGGTTCTTCGGCGTGAACACCCTCGCGGGCCTGCGCGTCGAGGTGCCGTGGGTGTTCCAGGAGAGCCACAGCGAGGTGAAGCGGTGGTTCGACGAGGGGGTGGTCGACGGTCTGCGCATCGACCACCCCGACGGTCTCGCCGACCCGAAGGGCTACCTCGAGGACCTCCGCACCCTGACCGGCGGTGCCTACGTGCTCGTGGAGAAGATCCTCGAGCCGGGGGAGAAGCTCCCCACCGACTGGGCGACCGAGGGAACCACCGGGTACGACGCCCTCGCGGACATCGACCGGCTGTTCACCGACCCGGCGGGGGAGCACGAGCTCACGCAGTCCGTGCCCGTGGCACCGTTCCACGAGATGATCCACGGGACCAAGCGCGGCATCACCGACGGCATCCTCCGCTCCGAGGTGCTGCGGCTCGCGCGGCTCGTCCCCGCGTCTGCGGGCCTGGACGCCGACACCGCAGCCGACGCGATCGCCGAACTCCTGACCTGCTTCCCCGTGTACCGCAGCTACCTCCCCGGCGGTGCCGAGTACCTCGCGGACGCCGTGCGGGACGCCCAGGTGCGCCGCCCCGATCTCGCGGACACCCTCGCCGCGCTCCACCCGCTCCTGAACCCGTTCCTCGACGGTCCGGGGGAGCTCACCGAACTGGCCCGGCGCTTCCAGCAGACCTCCGGCATGGTGATGGCCAAGGGCGTGGAGGACACCGCGTTCTACCGGTACTCCCGGCTCGTCTCGCTGAACGAGGTCGGGGCCGACCCGTCCATCTTCTCCATCGATCCGCTGGAACTGCACCGCCGCCTGCTCGAACGGCAGGCCGAGAGCCCGCTGGCCATGACGACCCTCAGTACGCACGACACCAAGCGCAGCGAGGACACGCGGTCACGCATCTCGGTCCTGTCGGAGCTCGCGGGCGAGTGGACGGGCCTCCTCGGCCGGCTCGAGGAGCTCGCCCCCATCAAGGACCCGACGTTCGCGCCCCTGCTGTGGCAGTCGCTCATCGGGGCCTGGCCGCTCAGCAGGGAACGGGCCCACGCCTACGCCGAGAAGGCATCGCGCGAGGCCGACTCCAGCACCCACTGGACCGCGCCGGACGAAGGGTTCGAACGCGGCATGCACGACGCCGTCGACGCCGCCTTCGACGACGCCGCCGTGGTGTCGCTGATCTCGGGTCTCGTCGACCGGATCCGGCAGGCCGGCTGGTCCAACTCGATCGGCCTGAAGCTGCTCCAGCTCACCATGCCGGGGGTGCCGGACGTCTACCAGGGGACCGAGTTCTGGGACACGTCCCTCGTGGACCCGGACAACCGCCGCGAGGTGGACTACGACGCGCGCCGGCAGGTACTGACGGACATCGACTTCGGTGCGCTGCCCCCGGTGGGTGAGGACGCCCACGCGAAGCTGCTCGTTGTCACCCGCGCCCTCAAGCTGCGCCGCGACCGCCCCGAGCTGTTCACCGGCTACACGGCGATCACGTCCTCGGGTGAGGCAGCCGACCACGTCTTCGCGTTCGACCGCGGAGGGGCCGTCACCCTGATCACGCGCCTGCCCTACACGCTCGCACAGGGCGAGGGCTGGGGCGACACCACGCTCGAGCTCCCCGAGGGCCACTACACCTGCGCCCTCACGGGCGCCTCGGTGACCGGCGGGACCGTCAGGGCGGCCGACCTCTTCTCCACCTTCCCCGCAGCACTACTGGTCCAGGAGGACGCAGCATGAGTTCGCCATTCGAGGTCTGGGCGCCCCGCGCCGCGTCCCTCACCCTCGTCGCGGACGGCGACCGCTACCCGATGACGCAGGGTGGAGGCGGGTGGTGGCATGCCCCGGAGGCGACCGCCACCGGGGACGTCTCCTACGGCTACCTCGTCGACGGCTCCGAGACGCCCGTGCCCGACCCACGCTCGCGGCGCCAGCCCGACGGCGTGCACGGACTCTCGCGGACGTTCGACCCGGCAGCACACCAGTGGCAGGACGGCTCGTGGCGGTCCCCGGGGATGAACGGCGGCGTCATCTACGAGATGCACCTCGGCACGTTCACCCCCGAGGGAACCCTCGACGCCGCCATCGGCAAGCTCGGCCACCTGGTGGACCTCGGCGTCCAGTACGTGGAACTGCTGCCCGTCAACGCGTTCAACGGCACGCACAACTGGGGCTACGACGGCGTCCTTTGGTATGCGGTGCAGGAGACGTACGGCGGGCCCGCCGCCTACCAGCGCTTCGTCGACGCCGCACACCAGCTGGGACTGGGCGTCATCCAGGACGTCGTCCACAACCACCTCGGCCCCAGCGGCAACTACCTCGGGCTCTTCGGCCCCTACCTCACCGAGGGCCTGTCCAACTCGTGGGGCGACTCCCTGAACCTCGACGGCCCGCAGTCGGACGAGGTCCGGAACTACGTCGTCGAGAACCTGCTCATGTGGTTCAGGGACTACCACGTGGACGGACTGCGCCTCGATGCCGTGCATGCGCTCCACGACGAGCGTGCGGTGCACATCCTCGAGGAATTCGCGGCCCGCACGGACGAGTGCGCGGCGGAGCTCGGCAAGCCCCTGTTCCTCATCGCCGAATCGGACCTCAACGACCCGCGCCTGATCCAGGCCCGCGACGTCGGCGGCTACGGTCTCGCCGGGCAGTGGAGCGACGACTTCCACCACGCGGTGCACGTCAACCTGACGCGGGAGACCGAAGGCTACTACCTCGACTTCGACTCGGTGGGCGCGCTCGCCAAGGTCCTCGAGAAGGGCTTCTTCCACAACGGGACCTACTCGTCCTTCAGGGAACGCCACCACGGCCGCGAGATCGACCCGGCCCGGGTCAGCCCCCTGCAGCTCGTCGTCGCGACCCAGAACCACGACCAGATCGGCAACAGGGCCGCCGGCGACCGCATCAGCGCCACGCTGAACCCGGCGCAGCTCGCCCAGGCCGCCGTGCTGAACATCCTCGGCCCGTTCACGCCGATGCTGTTCATGGGCGAGGAGTACGGGGCATCGACGCCGTGGCCTTTCTTCACCTCCCACCCCGAGCCGGAGCTCGGCAAGGCCACCGCGGAGGGGCGGCTCAGGGAGTTCGAGCGCATGGGCTGGCGCCCGGAGGACGTCCCCAACCCACAGGACCCGGCGACCTTCGCCTCGGCCAAGCTGGACTGGACGGAAGCAGGGCAGGGACACCACGCCGAACTGCTGTCCACCTATCGTGAGCTCATCCGCCTGCGCCGGTCACGACCGGAACTGCGCGACCCCGACTTCGGCAGCATCTCCGTGGACTACGACGAGGACAGCCGCTGGATCGTCCTGCACCGGGGCAGCACCGCCGTCATGCTCAACCTGAGCGACACGATGGTGACCGTCCCGGTGGGCGGCAGCACCGCGGAGGTCCTGCTGTCCACGGTCGACGGCGTCGGGCTGCTGGCCGACACCGTGCAGCTGCCGGCCCACGCCTCCCTGGTCGTCGACCTGGGCTGAGCCTGGATCAGGACTCTGCAAGGGTTTCGACAGGAGTGGGGGTCCACCGGCCGAAGGGTCGGTGGACTCCGGCATACTGGCTGGAGATTCTTCCACACGGGAGGCGAACCTGAGCGTCCGGAGACGGGACCGGGAAGAACGAGGCGGCAGGAACACCATGACCCTGGACATCACCACACTGCGGGTTGCCTTCGGCGCCGTCGCGATCACCCTGCTGGTGCTGTTCTACACCGTGGCGTTCCGCCAGACCCGCTCCGCTTACAGTGCGTGGTGGTGTGCAGCGATCCTGTTCTTCTGCATCGGGTCCTCCATCCACCTGCTCGACGGCACCCACCACCAGGTCTGGGCCAATCCCGCGGCCAACACCCTGTCGGTCATGGGAACGGTCAGCGTGTGGGCCGGGGCGCGGACCCTGCGGACCGGCAGACCCCGCCGGCTGCAACTCGCGGCGGCACCGCTGCTGACGCTGCTGGCCTCGGTGGTCGACAGCCCGGCGACGAACTCGTGGTCCGGCGGAGCGGTGTTCCTCGGCATGATGGCCCTGACGATCGGGCTCGCCTCGTGGGAGCTGTGGCACCTGCCCAGCAGCTACAGCAGGGTGCAGGCGCCGCTCGCGGCCGCCTCCGGGGCCGTCGCGGTGCTGTATCTGGCCCGGTGCATCGCGTTCGTCGCGGGAGGCTCGGACGGCTACGTGTTCACCACCTTCTTCGACTCGAGCATCACGGCGCTGGTCACCCTGGTCCTCCTCGTCATCGTGTCCTTCAGCGCGGCCGCGCTCAGCGCCGAGCAGATCGCGGCCGACCTGCGGACGCGCGCCGACCGGGATGCCCTGACCGGACTGCTCAACCGCGCCGGCTTCCTCGACCTCGCGCACCTGCACGTGGACCGGCTGGCGCGCACGGAACGGCCCGGGGCGCTCATCCTCGCCGACCTCGACTTCTTCAAGGCGATCAACGACACCCACGGCCATGCCGCGGGTGACAGCGTGCTGAAGGCGTTCGCGCAGGCGTGTTCGGAGACCGTCCGGGTCACGGACCTCGTGGGACGTTACGGAGGCGAGGAGTTCATCTTCCTGCTGCCCGGCGCCTCGGTCTCCAGGACCGAGGACATCACCCGCGACGTGAGTCTGGCGCTGCGCGTGCAACCCACCCCGGGTGGCTTCGTGATGCCGACGGTGAGTTACGGCATCTCCTCCATCGAAGCGTCCGGCTACGACCTCGAGGCGGCGATCGCCGCGGCCGACCGGGCGCTGTACACGGCGAAGGCCGGGGGGCGGGACAGATCCGTCCAGGCCGTCGGCTCGGCGGACCGCCGGCACGGGACCTCCCCGGAATCTCCCGACGACACCGTCAGGGTCTGACCCGGGCCTCCGGAGGACGATCCCGCGCCCGGGTGTCGGTGCGCAGGCACGAGCACTACAGTGAGCACAGCGTGGCCTGTGCCGGTCGTGGTCCCACGGCTGGAGGGTGTCGATGATGAGTGAGGATTCCATGGTGGACCGGGGCATGCCGTCGTCCCATTACGACGGCGGTGAGCGGGTGCGTGATCTCGCCACGGAACTGGCCGAGTTGGCCCGGTCGCTGCAGCGCGAACCGGATTCGGACGCGATCCTGAGCGGGTTCGTGCACGCGGCCATCGACCTGATCCCGGGGGTCGACGAGGGCTCCGTCAGTGTCGTCCTGGGACGCAGGGACGTCGGGTCCCGGGGCGCGTCGGGGGACCTGCCCGCGCGCATCGACGCGCTGCAGGTGGAGACCGGCCAGGGACCGTGCCTGGAGGCGGCGTACGAGCACCGGACGGTGCGGGTCTCGGACATGGCGCACGAGCAGCGGTGGCCGCTGTTCGCCCAGCGGGCCACCGAGGCCGGCGCCAAGGGGATGCTGTCCATCCAGCTGTGGGTGCAGGGCGATGACCTGGGCGCCCTGAACCTGTACTCGTACGAGGCCGACGCGTTCACGGACGAGTCGGAGAACGTGGGCCTGCTGGTCGCCTCCCATGCGGCGGTGGCGTTCGCCGAGGCCGAGAAGACCCGGCAGCTGCACGAGGCGGTGGATTCCCGGGACGTCATCGGCCAGGCCAAGGGCATCCTCATGGAACGCCACAAGATCACCGGCGAGCAGGCGTTCATCGTGCTGTCCATGGCCAGCCAGCGCACCCACCTGAAACTCTGGAGCGTCGCGGACCACCTCATCAGCAGCGGCGACCTCCCCGGCCGGAAGAACGCTCGATAGCAGTTCGTTCCTCCTCCACCCTTTCCGCCCGGTACGGCGTGTGGAAACGGCCTGTCGCGTGGCAGATCCGCTTCGCGCCGTGTGTGTCCTAGGGTGGACGGGACCAGTGAGGGGGAGTCCGCATGGCCTGCAACGGCTGCACGACATCATCGAAGCTCGACTTCGAATTCAGCATGGCCTTCCAGCCGATCTACGACGCCGTCGACGATCGCGTCTGGGGCTACGAGGCACTGGTGAGAGGCCTGGCAGGCGAGGGTGCCGTCGAGGTCCTGTCGAGGATCTCGCCCGAGCAGAAGTACCGCTTCGACCAGGACTGCCGCATCAAGGCGATCGAGCTGGCGTCACGCCTGTTCCCGGCGGACGAAGAGTTGAAACTGTCGATCAACTTCATGCCCAACGCGGTCTACGAACCGGCCGCCTGCCTCCGTGCGACACTGCTCGCCGCCAGGCGCTGCAGTTTCCCGACGTCGTCCATCATGTTCGAGTTCACGGAGAACGAGGAGGTCGCGGACACCGCCCACCTCACGAACATCATCACCGAGTACCGCAAGCACGGTTTCACCACCGCCATCGACGATTTCGGTGCCGGCCATGCAGGACTGGGGCTCCTGGTCGAGTTCCAGCCCGACCTGATCAAGATCGACATGCTGCTCGTCCGGGGGATCGACAGCAGCCCGGCCCGCCAGGCCGTCGTCGCCGGCATCGTGGGCATCGCCGAGGACCTCGGCATCACGGTGCTCGCAGAGGGGATCGAGACCGAAGCGGAGTTCGTGTTCCTGAAGGAAAGGGGCATCCGCCTGTTCCAGGGCTACTGGTTCGCGAAGCCGGCCTTCGAGGAACTCCCGCGGGTGCGCATCGGATCCGCCCCGACGATCAGCGCCGTCGCCTAGCCGTACTCCGCAGCGACCGTGGGGCGCCGAGGATCCCCGCCGCGGGATGGCGGCGACGCCACGTGCCCCTGCGCCGTGCGGGAGGACTCACCTAGGATGAGGCGATGACCTATCACCCTGCCGAGAGCCGCTATGAATCGATGCCGTACCGCCGGGTGGGGGTGAGCGGGCTGCAGCTGCCCGCGGTGTCCCTGGGGTTGTGGCACAACTTCGGGGACGACAAGGCGTTCGGGACGCAGCGGGACATCCTGCGGCGGGCGTTCGACCTCGGCGTGACCCATTTCGACCTGGCGAACAACTACGGCCCGCCGTACGGGAGCGCGGAGACGAACTTCGGCCGGCACCTGAAGGATGATCTCCGGCCGTTCCGGGACGAGCTCGTGATCTCCACGAAGGCCGGCTACGACATGTGGCCGGGCCCCTACGGCAATTTCGGGTCGCGGAAGTACCTGCTGGCGAGCCTGGACCAGTCGCTGGAACGGATGGGCCTGGAGTACGTGGACATCTTCTACAGTCACCGCCCCGATCCGGACACCCCGCTGGAGGAGACGATGGGGGCGCTGGACACGGCGGTGCGCTCGGGACGGGCCCTGTATGCGGGGATCTCCTCGTACTCGCCGGAGCGGACCCTGGAGGCCGCGGCGATCCTGCGGGATCTGGGCACGCCGCTGCTGATCCACCAGCCGTCGTATTCGATGCTGAACCGGTGGACGGAGAACGGGACACCGAATCTGTTCGAGGCCCTGGAGCAGGTCGGGGCGGGCTCGATCGCGTTCTCCCCGCTGGCGCAGGGCCTGCTGACCAGCCGGTACCTGGACGGGGTGCCCGAGGACTCCCGGGCCGCGGCGGGGAAGTCGCTGGATCAGGGCCAGCTCAGTGCGGAGAACCTGGACCGGATCCGGGGCCTGAACCGCATCGCGGAGGGTCGTGGGCAGTCGCTGGCGCAGCTGGCCATCGCCTGGATCCTGCGGGATCAGTCCAAGGGCATCCCGGTGACGTCCGCGCTGATCGGGGCCTCCAGCGTCCGCCAGCTCGAGGACAGCCTCGCCGCGGTCGACCGCCTGGACTTCACGGCCGAGGAGCTTCGCGCCATCGACGAGTACGCCGTCGAGTCCGACATCAACCTCTGGGCCAACGCCCTCAAGGCCTGATGCTGCAGTTCCGGGTGGCCGGCCCGGAGGACTGGCCGGCCATCTGGGACATCCTGCGACCGGTCGCCAGGGCCGGGGAGACGTACTGCTGGGTCCCTTCGATGGACGAGGCGGCGGGGCGGCGCGAATGGCTGCCGGGGCCCTCCGGGGCCGACCGGACGCTCACGGTCTTCGTCGCAGTGGACGGTGACTCCGACCGGGTGGTCGGCACCGCCCAGCTCCACGCCAACCGGGGCGGGAACGGCGCCCACGTCGCGAACGCCTCCTTCCTGGTCGCGGCCGACGCCGGAGGGCGGGGTGTGGGCCGGGCCCTGGCCGGTCACGTGCTCGGGGAAGCGCGGGCGGCGGGCTACACGGCGATGCAGTTCAATGCCGTCGTCCAGACGAACGAACGGGCCGTCGCCCTCTGGGTCTCGCTGGGCTTCGCGATCGTCGGCACCGTCCCGGGCGCCTTCCTCCATCCCACGGCCGGACCGACGGGCCTCCACATCATGCACCGCTTCCTGTAGGGACGGGGCGGAGCGGGACACAATGGGGCCATGACCAATGCATCAACCGTCCGCGATCCACTCCTCGGCGCCTGGGCGACGCTCGGGGAGCCCCGCCTGACCACCGAACTGGCGCGGTCGGGCGTGGGCTGGGTGGCCCTCGACCTGCAGCACGGGCACTTCGACGACCGGTCGCTCAGGGACGCCCTCGGGCGCCGGGCGGCGGACACCGCCCCCATGCTCGTCCGGGTCGCGGCCAACGACGCCGCACTGATCGGCCGCGCGCTGGACGCCGGAGCGGACGGCGTCGTCGTCCCCCTCGTCAACGGCGTCGCCGACGCCGAGGCCGCCGTGGCGGCCAGCCACTACCCGCCACGGGGCGCCCGCAGCTGGGGGCCCCTGCCGGGCAGCCGTGCCGTCCACGGCCCGGGGTCCGACGACGCACCCCACGCCGTGCCGCTCTGCGCCGTCATGATCGAGACCATGGCCGCGCTCGAGGCCGTCGAGGCGATCGCCGCCGTCCCCGGCGTGGACATGATCTTCGTCGGGCCGTTCGACCTCTCGCTCGCCCTCGGGCTGGACGTCGACGAACTCCTGTCCTCCACGGAGGACGACGCACCGCTCCGCCGGATCACCCGCACCTGCAGGCAGGCCGGGATCCTGGCCGGTGCGTATGCGGGTTCGTCCGGGCGGGCGGCGCTGCTGGCCGCGGCCGGCTTCGACTGGATCGCCGCGGCGACGGACACGGGCCTGCTCGCCCTGGGCGTCCAGGCCCTGCGCGCGCAGGCGCGGACCGGTCGGCCGGATCAGTCCGACCAGGACGCCTTCAGCGCGGGGAACGCCTCCTCGTAACCCACGAGCACGCGGGTGGCGGCATGGAAGGAGTCCACGAGGGGATGCCCCGCGAAGGCCCGCAGGGCGGCATCGCGATCCCGATGGACGGCGGCACGGACCGTGTCCTGCTCGACGGCCTTCACCGCCGCCATGAGCCCCAGCTGGTGGGCTGACAGCGGGGCCGCCGGCAGCGGGCGCGCGCCGTCGGCGTCCACCACGGACGGGACCTCGACGACGGCGTCCGCGGGCAGCGCGCCGAAGGTCGCACCGTTGCGGACGTTGAGGATCAGCTCCGCACGGCGTCCGGTGAGCAGCGAGCGCATGACCTGCAGGGCCACGCGCTCGTAGCCGCCTCCCGCGAGGTCCGCCTCGTCGCGCTCCTCCTCCGCCGTCCGGGCCTCGGCCAGGTAACCGGACTCCCGCTCGCGCCGGGCGGCTTCCCAGACCGCGAGCGGGTCCTCGGCCGCGACGAGTCGGGGGAAGAGGTCCGCCTGCTGGTCCCGGAGCGTCTCGCCGCGCGTCCTGTCCGCGGCGCCGATGGAGCGCAGGGCCTCGCGATGGAAGTAGTAGTAGAAGAGGTACTCGTTGGGCAGTGCGCCGAGGACCCGGGGGAGGTCCGGACCGAAGAGGCGTCCCTCCTCGAAGCCCGCCAGGCGCGGGGCGTCGGCGAGCAGCCCGGGGAGTCGGTCCGCGCCACCGTCGTCGAGCCGGCGGAGCCAGCCCAGGTGGTTGAGGCCCACGTAGTCCACCCCGGCCAGGGACCCGCGCAGGTCCACGCCCGCGGCGCGGGCCGCCCGGGTGACGAGACCCGACGCCGAGTCGCAGATGCCGATCACCCGATGACCCAGCACCGCCGAGAGCGCCTCGGTCACCATGCCGGCCGGATTGGTGAAGTTGATCAGCCAGGCGTCGGGGGCGAGGTCGCGCATGAGCGTGGCCACGCACATCATGTCCGGGATGGACCGGAGGGCATAGGAGATGCCGCCGGCACCCACGGTCTCCTGGCCGAGCAGTCCGGAGGCCAGGGCGACACGCTCGTCGAGGACGCGCCCGTCCGCCCCGCCGCTGCGCACGGCGGCGAACACGAGGTCGGCGCCCGGCAGCGCCTCCTCCAGCCGGGCCGCCACGCGGACCGACGGCGCAGGCACCGCCCCCGACGGCAGTGCCCCGAGCACCCGGGCGATGGCGTGGGCGCGGTCCGGCAGGCTGTCCACCAGGACGACGCGGGACACGAGTCCCGCGAACGGTGCCTGGGACAGCGCCCGGTACACCAGCGGCACGCGGAAGCCCCCGCCGCCGACGATGACGAGGGTCGCGCCGGTGCTCATCGGCCGCCGCGGAACAGGGCGCCCCGCAGCGCGTACACCTGCGCGCCGGCAAGGGCGAGGCCGATGACGACGCACGCCACGACCGGCACCGACGTCGTGTACGCGAGGACGAAGCCGAGCGAGACGGCGAAGACCACGGCCGCCACGCCGATCAGGAGGCGGGCTCCCAGGGGCAGCAGGGGTGCCGCTCCCCGTGGGGGCCGGGGGATGTCCGCGCCCCTGTCCGCATCCGTGGGCCCGTCCGGGGTCATGGTGTCCCTGTCATGCCTCCAGCGTACGGAAGAAGGCCCGGAACCTCGCCCCTCGGGGTGATTTCGCACGGCAGTCGCTCCGGCGGACGGCCGGCCTCCCGCCGGACCAGTAAGGTGCCGTACATGGCCCAACAGCACCGCTTCGATCCACTGGCAGCCACGAGGGGTCCTGACGGGCCCGAGTTCGACCTGCTGCTCACCGGCCAGGTGTTCTTCGACATCGTCTTCACGGGGCTGGAGCAGCTCCCGGCGCCGGGCACCGAGGTCTGGACCGACGGCATGGGCTCCGGTCCGGGCGGGATCGCGAACCAGGCGATCGCCGCGAGCCGTCTCGGGCTGCGCACCACGCTCGCCGCCGCGTTCGGCGACGACGGCTACGGGCAGTTCAACTGGGACGTGCTGCAGGACCAGGAACACGTGGACCTGTCCAGGTCGCGCGTCTTCGGGCAGTGGCACTCCCCGGTCACGGTGTCCCTCTCCCTGCAGCAGGACCGGTCCATGGTGACGCACGGCCACGCGGCGCCGCTGCGCGCCACCGAGCTCATCGGAGCGCCGCCGTCGTGCCGTGCCGCCGTCGTGGGCGTGGAGCAGGACATCGAACCGTGGGCGGAGACCGCAGCGGCCCGCGGCACGAAACTCTTCGGCGACGTGGGGTGGGATCCGGACGGGGAGTGGGCGCCCGAGACGCTCACCTCCCTCGACCACTTCTACTCGTTCATGCCGAACGCCGTCGAGGCCATGGCGTACACGCGCACCGACGATCCGTGGAAGGCGCTGTACTCCCTGGCCGACCGCGTGCCGGTCGCCGTCGTCACGGTGGGGCAGCACGGCGCGATCGCCATCGACTCGGTCACGGGGGAGGAGGAGTGGGTCCCAGCCCTCCCGGTGGCCGCCCACGACCCCACGGGGGCGGGCGACTGCTTCACGGCCGCCTTCGTCATGGCCGATCTGGCGGGATTCCCGCTCGCCGACCGGTTGGCGTTCGCCAATCTGTGCGCCTCGCTGTCCGTACAGCACGTGGGCGGCTCGCTGGCCGCGCCCGGCTGGGGCGACATCGCGGACTGGTGGCACCGGGTCAGCGCGGGGCGCGACGGCATGCAGAAGCAGTGGCTGCGCCGCTACGCCTTCCTCGAGGACCTCGTGTCCGACGTCCCGGGCCAGGCATCGCGCAGGGCGACGGCGACGATCGCGCGGCATTCCGACGCCTCGCCGTCGGTCCGCCCCTGCGAGGGGAACCGGGACGTGCCCCGCGCCCCGTGACCGGACCTCACACGCGGCCCGCCGTCGCCAGGAGTGGCGCCGGCCGGGGAGGCACAGCGTCCCCGGGGCGTGTCGCGCGTGCTGCGAGCCAGATCGCGAGGGCGCCGAGGAGCGCACCGGCGGCGACGTCGACGACGTAGTGCCAGCCGAAGTAGACGGTGGCGAGGGCGGTGAGCAGCGTGTAGGCCCAGAGCGCGGCCCTGATCACGCGCGGCAGGCCGAGCAGGTGTGCCATGACGGCGGCCGTGAAGACGACGGAGACGTGCAGGGAGGCGAAGGCCGCGATGCCGTGCACCGACTGGGTGGCGTGGGGGTCGGCCAGAACCCGCACCCGGTTCCGGTAGAGGGACTCCTGGAGCGCGGTGACGGCCGTGTCCGGCAGGTCCGCGAAGTGTTTCGGCTCGACGTAGATCGGGCCCAGGGAGGGCAGGGCGTAGTAGCTGAGCGCCCCGAGGATCCAGTTGAAGGACAGCGCGGTGACATACCAGGCGCCCTGCGAGAGCTTGCGCGACCAGACGAGCGCCGCGGCCACGGACACGGGGACGAAGACGAGGTAGGACACGTAGACGGCGGACAGGATGTGGGCGCTCGCCCCGGTGCCGAGGATCTGCTGGAGCACGTCACCGGGGTGGTCGCCGCCGAGGAGCCAGCGGTCGCTGGCCTGCAGGAGCGGGTCCGTCACCCGGTCACGGACGAACGGCAGGAAGCTCTTCATGTTGCGGTACGCGACGTACGCCAGGTAGAAGGTCAGCAGGCCCAGCGACGTCGCCAGCAGTCGGGGCACCGGCCAGCGCCGACGGATCTCGGCGGCCGCCGCGCGCAGCACGTCGCCCCGGGCGGGTCGACTGCGCACCATGGACGGGATCATGTCCACCAGGATCAGCGCCACCAGGAGCAGGGGCAGGCGGACGTAGCTCGGGCCGAGGAAACCGCCGGGATCGCGCAGCGGCAAGCCGAAGGCCACGGCCACGAAGGCTGTGAGCACGGCGAAGGCAGCCGCCACCGCGAAGGAGATGCGGAAGAGTCTGTAGGGGGCATGCCCCGTCATCAAGGGCGCGGACTTCATCAAACAGTTCTAATGCATTAAGGTGCCCTTCATCGAACCGGCACCCCGTTCATCCGGTGTTTGCTTTTCGGAGCAGGGCCGCTCAGCCGCGCCGCGCCGCGGCCTCTCCCAGCCATCGGGCGTACCGCGCCCACGGGTCCCCGATCCCCGCAGCGAGGCCGTGGACATGCTCCTCGAGGTCCTGGGACGCGGCGAACCACTCCGACCGGCCGAGGCGTGAGGCGGCGAACTCCTGGTGGCGGCGGTGCTCCACGAGCCGGTCCCCCTGCTCGAACGCCAGCACCTCGTCATGCCACAGGCGGGCCAGCCGCTGCCGCGGATTCGCCGTCGTGCCGATCTTGATGCGGTCCCCGAACCGGAGGTAGTACACGATGTCCACGCGCGGCGGCGGCAGGCCGTCGTCGAGGACGTCGCCGACCCGCCACTCGCAGGCCGCGCACACCCAGGCGGAGGGGTACCGCACACCGAGGCGCGAGCCGCAGGCACGGCATGCGCCGGGCAGGACGTCGGTCACGCCGTACTCGGCGGCCACCCAGTCGCCGATCACCGCGGCATGCGCGCGGCACACCGCGACGGGGGCTCCGCCCACGGCCCCACCGCAGGGCTGTCCGTCCTCGCGGCGGAGTTCACAGGTGCGCCCGTCCCGCTCCGAATCGAACATGTCTTCGATCCTTCCGGTCGGTGTCGCCGGGCGCAAGCCCACCGCCCGCGCACCCGTCCGACGGCGGACGTGCAGGCGCAACTGGCAGAATGGGCCGGGTGACTTTCCCCGAACGCGCCGCAGAGATCGACCTCGATGCGCTGCGGCACAACATCCGCCACCTCCGCGACGTGGCGCACCCCGCGCGCGTGATGGCCGTCGTGAAGGCCGACGCCTACGGTCACGGAGCGCTCCCGGTGGCCCGCGCCGCGCTCGAGGCGGGCGCCGCGTGGCTCGGCGTGGCCCACGTCAGTGAGGGCGTCGCCCTGAGGAAGGCCGGCATCGAGGCACCCATCCTCGCCTGGCTGCACACCGTGCGGACCGACTTCACCGCCGGCGTGGAGCACGGACTGGACCTGGGGATCTCCGGCTGGGAACTGGAGCACGTGGTCGCCGCCGCGCGCGAGCTCGAACGCCCCGCCATCGTGCACCTGAAGATCGACACCGGGCTGGGCCGCAACGGCTGCCCGCCGGAGCAGTGGGAGGCCCTGCTCGGCCGCGCCGTCGCCCACCAGGAGGAAGGCCTGATCCGTGTGGTCGGGATCTTCTCGCACCTGGCCGTCGCCGACGAGCCCGCCCGGCCCGAGACCGACCTGCAGGTGCAGGCCTTCCGCGACGCCGTCGCCGTCGCCGAGAACGCAGGGATCGACGTCGAGGTGCGGCACCTCGCGAACACACCCGCCACCTTCTCGCGGCCCGACTGCCACTTCGACCTGGTGCGCGTGGGCCTGGGCATCTACGGGCTCTCGCCCTTCGCCGACCAGGGGTCCGAGGACCTGGGGCTGCGGCCCGTCATGACGTTCAGCACCACGGTCGCGAACTGCAAGGAGGTGCCCGCGGGCCAGGGCGTCTCCTACGGGTACGCGTACCGCACCCGCAAGCCCACCACGCTGGGGCTCATCCCCGTCGGCTACGCGGACGGCGTCCCCCGTATCGCCACCGGGGCGCCGGTCCTGGTGGGCGGGCGCGTGTACCCCGTGGTGGGGCGGATCGCGATGGACCAGCTCGTCATCGACTTCGGCACCCCCGGCCTGGTGGACACCCCCGCGAGCCCGCTGGGCGAACGCGCCGTCCTGTTCGGCGGCCGGGACTCGCCGCCCGTCGAGGACTGGGCCGCCGCCGCGCAGACCATCAACTACGAGGTGGTCACCCGCATCAGCGACCGGGTGGAACGGGTGTACCTCGACGCATCCCGGGAGGGCAGCGATGAGTCCGGCTCCTGACTGGTCGGTGTCCTACGACGTCGGGTCGCCCGCCGCGCTGCAGGCGCTCGCCGTCGGCCTCGCGCAGCACCTGCGGGCGGGGGACCTGCTGGTCCTCTCGGGTGAGCTGGGCGCGGGCAAGACCACGTTCACCCAGGGGCTCGGGCGCGGCCTCGCCGTCGAGGGCCGCATCATCTCGCCCACCTTCGTGCTCGTCCGCCAGCACCGGTCCCGCAGCGGCCTGCCGGGCCTCGTCCATGTGGACGCCTACCGCCTCGAGAGCGCGGCCGCCGTCGACGACCTCGACCTCGAGGCCACCCTCGACGCCAACGTCACGGTCATCGAGTGGGGTGCCGGACGCGTGGAGCACCTGGCCGGCAGCTGGCTCCGCGTGGACATCACCCGGCCGCTCGGCGGCACCGGTCCGGGCGGGCCCGGCGCAGGCCCGGTCACGGACTTCGACGACGACGGCGAGGACGAGGTGCGCACCGTCACGCTCTCGGGCGCCGGTCCACGCTGGCGCGGCGGACCGCCGGCGCTGGCGCTCGACTAGGCTTGTCGGGTGCTTCTCCTCGCCCTCGACACCTCCGCCGCGGCCACCGTGGCGCTCCTGCACGACGACACCGTCGTCGGCCGGTTCGCCAGCGCCGACACGCGCTCGCACGCGGAGGTCCTCGCGCCCGCGGTGCACCGGATCCTGTCCGAGGCCGGGGTGGCGGGGACCGAGCTCGACGCCGTCGTCGCCGGCGTCGGCCCGGGTCCGTTCACCGGACTGCGTGCCGGTCTCGTCACCGCCCGGACCCTCGGCTTCGTGTGGGACGTACCGCTGCACGGGGTGATGAGCCTGGACGCCCTGGCCTTCGACGCCGCCGCGGGCGGTGCGGTGCCGGCCGGCAGCGCGTTCCTCGCGGGCACGGACGCGCGCCGCGGCGAGGTGTACTGGGCGGCATACCGGGCGCCGTCGCAGTCCGGAGCCCTGCCCGAACTCCTCGACGGTCCCCACGTCGGGACCGCTTCCACCCTCCCCGCGGGGCAGCCGCTCGTCGGCCGCGCCGCAGGCCTGTACCCCGACGACGTCGACGGTGTGCCCGCCTTCGCGGCGTCGGACCCGGACGCCGCCTCCCTGGCCCGCGTGGCCCGCCTGCGGCTGCTCGCCGGCGCACCCCTGCGGGACACCTCGCCGCTCTACCTCCGGGAGTCGGACGCGCAGGTGCCCGGGCCGAGGAAGCGGGCGACGGCGTGAGCTTCCTCCTGCGGGACCTGACCTTCGAGGACATCGAGACGATCGGCCGGCTCGAGAACGAGCTGTTCCCCACCGACGCCTGGCCGCTGGAGATGTTCTACACCGAGTTCTTCCAGCCGGACACACGGCGCTACCTCGTGGCCGAGGTGGACGGTGAGGCCGTCGGGTACGCGGGCCTCATGGTGATCCACACGACGGCGGACATCCAGACCATCGGCGTCCTGGCGCGCTTCGAGGGCCGGGGCATCGGACGGGCGCTGCTGACCGAGCTGCTCGAGGAGGCCCGCCGGCGCGGCGCCGACAACGTGATGCTGGAGGTCCGGGCGGACAACCCCCGCGCCCAGGCCCTGTACGTCCGGTTCGGTTTCCGCAAGATCCACACCCGGAAGAAGTACTACCGCGACGGCGTGGACGCCTGGGTGATGCGGCTGGTCCTGACCGCGGACGACGGAGGAGCACCATGACCACCGCACCCCTGGTCCTCGGCATCGAGTCCTCCTGCGACGAGACCGGCATCGGCATCGTCCGCGGCACCGAGCTGCTGACCAACACCGTCTCCTCCTCGATGGACGAGCACGTCCGCTTCGGCGGCGTCATCCCGGAGATCGCCTCGCGCGCGCACCTCGAGGCCTTCGTCCCGACCCTCCGCGCGGCGCTCGACGACGCCGGCGTGACGCTCGACGAGCTCGATGCCATCGCCGTCACCGCCGGTCCCGGGCTCTCCGGCGCCCTCATGGTCGGCGTCTCCGCGGCGAAGGCGCTCGCCGTCGCCACCGGCAAGCCGCTCTACGCGATCAACCACCTCGTGGCGCACGTCGGGGTCGGACTGGTGGGCGGCACGTTCAGCGACGGCCTGCCGCCGAACCTCGGTGCGCTGCTCGTCTCGGGGGGCCATACGGAGATCCTCCGGGTGGCCAACATCGCGCACGACGTCGAACTGCTCGGGTCCACGATCGACGACGCGGCGGGCGAAGCCTACGACAAGACGGCGCGGATCCTGGGCCTCGGATATCCCGGGGGCCCGGCCATCGACCGGCTGGCACGGCTGGGCGACCCGAAGGCCATCCGCTTCCCGCGCGGCCTCTCGCAGCCCAAGTACATGGGCAGCGCGGAGGAGCCCGGGCCCCACCGCTACGACTGGTCCTTCAGCGGTCTCAAGACCGCCGTCGCCCGCTCGGTGGAGCAGTACGAGGCCGCAGGGCTGGAGGTGCCGGTGGCGGACATCGCGGCGTCCTTCCAGGAGGCCGTGGTGGACATCATCACGTCCAAGGCCGTCCTCGCCTGCCGCGAGCACGGGATCACCCATCTGCTGCTGGGCGGGGGAGTGGCCGCCAACCGACGGCTCCGCGAGCTGACCGGTGAGCGGTGCGCTGCCGCCGGCATCGCCCTGACGGTGCCCGCGCCGTCCCTGTGCACGGACAACGGCGCGATGGTCGCGGCGCTCGGAGCGCAGATCGTGATGGACGGAGGCAGCCCGAGCGGGATCGCGTTCGGGACCGATCCGTCCCTCCCCGTCACGAGCATCATGCTCGCCGAGGGCTAGCAGTCCGGGCGGACCGCTGATGATGAGCCTGCTTATTACTAGATAAACTAGCTTTACATCGACCTAACGGACAGCTAGATTAGAGGAAGGTCAAGAAAACGGCCTGCTCCTTTCTGACCTGAAGGTCAATGCCATGACACCCGTAGCCCGGACTTCCTCCACCTCCGCCCGCCTCGATGACGATGCAACCCCCGCACTCCCCACCGGTGACGACACCGCGTACGACGCGTGGCCCGGAATGGCCACCGGCCGGCTCGCTGCGGTCCAGCAGCCGATCGAACCGCTGGTCCTGCCCCACGAGTTCACCGGTACCACCACGCGCGAGCTCCGCCGCTGGATCAACCAGATGTACAAGGTGCTCGACGCCGACTTCCCGCCGTACGGCGCCCAGGAGGACTACGACCGCCTCGCCGACGAGCTGGATCGGCGCGCCGCCGACGCACGAGAGGGCTCGGGAGCAGCGGAGCGCCCCGGCGCCTTCCGCGACAACCCGATGAACCATCGCTTCGAGCTCTTCCAGGACGGGATGCTCGCGGGCTATCTCAGCTACTCCCTGCGGGCGGGCACCCTGCGGCTCCACCGCACCGTCGTCGCCGCGGCCTTCGAGGGGGCCGGGCTGGAGGGTGTCCTCATCCAGAAGGTCCTGCTCGATGCCCACAAGCGTCGCCTGGCCGCCCTGCCGTACTGCGACCAGGTCCAGGCCTTCCTCGCGGACAATCCCCAGTACCGCAGCCTCGTCGCCGGCTAGGTCGGTCGCAGGCCGCCCCTGGAGTACCGTGCGGCGCGTGAACGGCCGGCCACGATGCGGCTGCCGTTCTTCCAGTGCGCGCACGGACCGTGCCGAGGCACTCAGGAGGGGAGATCACCGATGCTGGTGTATCTCCGCCGCCAGTCGGGGCCTTCCTCGCCGCCGTACAGGGTCCAGTACTCCCGGCCCGAGGTGATCACGCCGTCGGACACGGTCCAGATGGACACGACGCGGAAGATGCCGACGTCCTCCTGGGGCACCTGCACTTCGGACACCACCACCTCGCCGGCGTCGTGGACCTCGAGCACGTCGATGCTCCAGCCGTTCGGGCGCTCGGAGTTCACCGCGACCATGTTGTCCCTGCCGCGGATGACCTCCCGTGTGACGGGCCAGAACACCATCACGTCCTGGGCGAGCGTCCGCCCGACCGCGGCCCAGTCCCTGCTCCACACCGACGACCAGTACCGCCGGACGATCTCGGAAGATTCCATAGGCCGATGCTACCGGCGGATGCCCGTTCCCAGGTGCGCGGCGACGTGGTCGTCGAAGCTCCCGATCGTCCGCGCCACGACCTCTGCACGCGCGGTGTCCCAGATGTCCTGGTTGAAGATCTCCACCTCGACGTCGCCCGCATAGCCGGCGGCCTGGACCGCCGCGGTGATGGCTTCGAAGTCGATGACCCCGGCCCCGGGGTAGTGGCGCGAGAGCAGGACGTCCGCGGCGAGCGGCGTGGCCCAGTCACAGACCTGGTAGCTCGCGATCCGTCCTTCCGCTCCGGCCCTGGCGATCTGTGCCGGGAGATCGGGATCCCACCACACATGGAACGTGTCGATGACGACGCCGACGGCGGCGCGGGAGAAGGGGGAGGCGAGATCCAGCGCCTGCTTCAGCGTCGAGATGACGGCGCGATCCGAGGCATACATGGGGTGCAGGGGTTCGAGGGCGAGGGTCACCCCGGAGGCCAGGGCTTCCGGGGCCAGTTCGGCCAGGGCGTCCTGCACCCTGGCGCGGGCGCCCGCGAGGTCCTTCGAACCCTGCGGGAGGCCACCGGCCACCATCACGAGCACCGGGGTGGAGCCTGCTGCACCGGCGGCCGCGAGGGTCGAGGCCTCCTCGATGGCCCTCCGGTTGTCGTCCATGGCCGCTCGGCGGGAGGCGCCTTCCGGGACGGTGAAGAAACCGCCGCGGCAGAGGCTCGAGAGGCGCAGGCCCGAAGCCGCGAGGAGCCGTGCCGCCTCGGGTAGGGACTGGGCGTGCACCGCGTCGCGCCACAGGCCGATGCTCGTGATGCCGGCGCCGGCCGTGGCGTCCAGCGCCTCGGGGAGCGTCGCGTACTTGAGGGTGGCCTGGTTGACGGAGAGGCGGCCGTGGGGTGTCGTCATGCCGGCACCCCGCCGACCCGCAGCATCGTATGCCAGCGCTCCCTGGCGAGCTCCGGGTGCTCCAGGGCCCCGCACGCGTTGGCGAGGCGCACGATCTCCGACAGGTGCGGCAGGCTGCGGGCGGCGTGCAGCCCGCCCACCATGCCGACGCCGGGCTGGTGGCCGTTGAGCCAGCTGAGGAAGGCCACGCCCGCCTTGTAGTAGTAGGTCGGCGACGCGAAGACCTGACGGGACAGGGCCTCGGTGGGTCCGAGGATCCGCGCGTAGGCGTCGTGGTCGTCGGCGTCGAGGGCCTGGACCGCCGCCGAGGCGTGCGGACCGAGCGCGGCGAACGCTCCGAGCAGGGCATCCGAGTGGCCCGAGGAGTCCCCGCCGATGAGGGACACGTAGTTGAAGTCGTCCCCGGTGAACATGCGGATGGGAGCCGGGAGCTGTGCGCGCACGGCGCGTTCGGCGTCCGCGTCGAGCAGGCTCATCTTGACCCCCGCCACCCTGTCCGGAGCGTTGGCGATGATCTTGAGCAGGGTCGACGCCGCCACCTCCGTGTCCGAGGAGCCGAAGTAGCTGCCGAGTGCCGGATCGAAGGCGCTGCCGAGCCAGTGCAGGATCACCGGGGCGCCTGCCGAGGCGAGGACCTCTGCGTAGGCGCGCTCGTAGTCCTCGGCGGATCCCGCCGCCCGCGCGAGATGGCGGCTGGCCATGAGGACCACCGAGGCACCCGCGTCCTCGGCGAAGTGCAGCTGCTCCTTGTAGGCGTCGACGACCGCACCGAGGGGGATGACGGCGTCGTCGACGTGGTCCGTGGTGACGCCGACCACCAGGCCGCCGCCCACCGTTTCCGCCTCTGCCGCACTGCGGCGGATCAGCTCGCGGGTCGCCGCGGCGTCGAGCCCCATGTTCCGCTGGGCCGTATCCATGGCGTCCGCGACGCCGAGTCCCCATGACCACAGGTGATGGCGGAAGGCGAGCGTCGCGTCCCAGTCGAGGTCCGCCGGCGCGCCGGGAACGTTGTCCGCCGTGGTCCTCGGGACCACGTGCGCGGCGGCATACACGGTCCTGCTCAGGAGGGGGCTTGCCGGCCTGGCGAACACCGGCGCGGGGTTCAGTTCGACGGCGGAGGTGTGTCCGGCCGCATCGACGAGGGTGATCATGCCAGCGGGACCGCTTCCTGGCGGGCTACGGCGGTGCTGCGGACGTCCTGCAGGTCGACGCGGCGCCCCGAGCGCGAACTCTCGAGGCCCTGCTCGGCGAGGTACATGCCACGGGCGCCGGCGAGGAAATCGTACGGGTGGGGTGCGTCCTCGAGGACGTGCCGGAGGAAGTCCTCCCACTGCGTCTTGAACCCGTTCTCGAACACCTCGTTGGTGGGTACGTCGAGCCAGTCGGCGTCGTAGTCGTGGGTGTCCTCGAGATCGGGGTTCCAGACGGGCTTGGGCGTGGCGTTGCGTGGCTGGATCTTGCAGCCGAACAGCCCGACGACGGCGGAGCCGTGGGTGCCGTCCACCTGGAACTGCACGAGTTCGTCGCGGTTCACACGGACCGTCCAGCTCGAATTGAGCTGTGCGACGATGCCGCCCTCCAGCTCGAAGACGGCATAGGCGGCGTCGTCGGCGCTGGCGCGGTAGCGGCGGCCCTGCTCGTCGACGCGTTCGTCGATGTGGGTCACGGCCCGCGCGTACACGGATTCGACCGTGCCGAACAGGTTCTCCAGCACGTAGCTCCAGTGCGGGAACATGTCGACGACGATTCCGCCGCCGTCCTCCGCCCGGTAGTTCCAGCTGGGACGCTGCGCGTCCTGCCAGCCGCCTTCGAAGACCCAGTACCCGAACTCCCCGCGTACCGAGAGGATCCGGCCGAAGAAGCCGGAGTCGATGAGGCGTTTGAGCTTCTGCATGCCCGGCAGGTACAGCTTGTCGTGGACGACGCCGTTCTTGATCCCGGCTGCCTCCGCCAGGTCGGCGAGTTCGAGGGCGTCGGCCGCCGTCTCGGCCGTGGGCTTCTCCGTGTAGACGGCCTTGCCGGCGGCGATGGCCTTGCGGATGGCCGCCGAGCGGGCCTTCGTCACGAGGAAGTCCGCGTAGATCTCCCAGGTGGGGTCGGCCAGGACGCTGTCGAGGTCGGTCGAGTAGTGCTCGATGCCGTGCCGGGCGGCGAGTTCGGCGAGCTTCGCCTCGTTCCGGCCCACGAGCATCGGCTCGACCTGGACGCGCGTGCCGTCGGAGAGGAGCACGCCCCCCTGGTCACGGATCGCGAGGATCGACCGGATCAGGTGCTGCCGATAGCCCATGCGCCCGGAGACGCCGTTCATGATGATCCCGATTGTCCTCGTTGACATTCCTACTCCTTCGTCCGGCGGAACCGCCGTATGGGAAAACGCTTACCGCGAGTGTAGGGGAAGAACGAGGGACGGGCAATGACCGACCACGCGGGTCGAGTCGGGGGGGTGGGGTTCGGTCAGCCCGGGGTGCCGGAGCGGCCCGGTATGGACCGCCGCGTGCACTGCTCGGGACGTACCCATGCGCTCCGGGCGATGGAGAATTCGACCCACTGCGCGAGGACCGCGGAGCTGGTCCACGCCATCGCGAATCCGCGGACGGTCTGCCGTGAGCCGTTCGGATACTCGAGGTCCACCCAGAGTGCGGGTGCGGGGGAGACGGACTCGGTGATGCCGTGGGTCGGTGGCTCCAGCTGGAGCGGGGGCACGAACCGGTGGGTCGTCGGCGGGAGTCCGTGCCACCCGGCCGACTCAGCCACGCATGCCTGCCCGAGGGGCGGAATGCGGCGCAAGCTGGTCCATGGCACCACTCTACGAGGATGCCGCCGGAGGACGGCAGGGGCCTGCCCTGTCCGGCCGGCGTCAGGACGGGTGCGTCGCGTGCGGTTCCAGGGTCCGACGCCGGCAGCGCGCGGCGTCCACCCACGCCTCGCGTGCGCGGGAGTACTCGATCCACTGCGCCCGGACGGTGGTGCCCGTCCACGCCATCGCGAATCCCTTCATGATGCGGCGGGTCCCGTCGGGATAATCCAGCTCCACCCACAGGGCGGGGGAGCGGGCCGGCTCGGTGATGCTGCCGGTCGGCGCCTCGAGCTGGAGCGGAGGGACGTACCGGTCCGCGCTGGGTGGGATGCCATGCCACCCCGGTCTTTCTGCCATGCGAGGAGGGTACGCCGGGGGTCCGACACCGTGGGTCCGGAAGCCGTCGGGGAAGACGGGTCATCGGCGGTGCGAAGGCCCATTCCGCACCATGGTGCGAGTGGTTAGGATGGTCGCGACGATGGCACCATCACCGCACCTGCGCAGCACCTGCGCGGGCGTGGGACGCCGGCGTCACGCCGCCCGACCACGATGCGAGGTGTCCAGCTGCCATGACGAAGGACCGTTTGCTGAAGATCCGTGTTGCTGCCGCCGACAAGGAGGACGTCCAGTTCGAGCTCGACCGCGCCGAGTTGGTCCTGCAGGAAGCGGTGGCCGAGGCGATCAGCCAGGGGGAGGACATCGCGATCGTGGCCGAGGTGGCGGAGCTCCCCGTGGATGACGTCGCGAAGCTCGCTGCCCACGACACCGGTCCCGGGGCCTCCCGGTCCTCCTGAGGGATGGGTCGGCGCGGAGGCGCCCGCACGGTGCTACCGGCGGGGAGTGCTCCCCCGGATGACCGTCTCCGTCCTGATGGCCGCAGTCCTTCCGGGCGCAGGCGCTGATCCGGCGTCGTCGTGCGCTGAACCCGTCGCGAGCTGGAGGGCTTGCCGGCCCACGTCCTCGAGGGGAATCCTGACCGTGGTCAGGGCGGGCGTGATGTCCCGCACGGTCGGGATGTCGTCGTACCCCGCCACGCCGATCCCCGCGCCGGGAACGATTCCCGCCTCCCGGAGTGCCGAGACGACGCCCACGGCCATGACGTCGTTGACGGCGAACACGAGGTCCACCGCAGCGCCCGACGCCAGGAGTTCCCTGGCGCCGCGATAGCCGCCGTCACGGGTGAAGTCGGCGTGGATGATGCGTTCCGGCGGCAGGGGGATGCCGCGCTCCGCCAGCCCCGCCGTGAAGCCTTCGAGCCGCTCCTCGGCCGTCCTGATCTCCGGGGGTCCGGTGATGACCGCGAAGTCGCGGTAGCCGAGCGAGGCGAGTGCGACGGCGAGGTCGCGGGCCCCGCCCCGGTTGTCGAGGAGCACGGTGGCGAAGGGCGCCGCGTCCTGGCTGATGAAGGCCACCTTCCCGCCGGTGTCCTCGAAGGAGGCCAGCTCCCCGCGCAGCTGCTCCTCGAACGCCGAGCCGGTGGTCCGGGATCCTGCGAGGATCATGACGCGGGGGCGCTGCCCGCGCAGCGCCCGCACGGTGTCGAGTTCCCGCTGGGCGTTGCGCCCGGTCACGGCGATGGTCACCACGAGTCCCTCCTCGTTCGCGGCATCGATGACCCCGGCCGCGATGCTGGAGAAGTAGGGGTCCGCGATGTCGGCCACGAGCAGCGCCACCGTGGTGGTGCTTCCCTTGGCCACCGCCTGCGCGAAGAGGTTCGTGGTGTAACCCAGCCGCTGGGCGGCCTCGACGACCCGCTGCCGATAGGCCTCGTTGACCTTGCGGGTGCTCCCGTTCAGTGACCGCGACGCCGTGGCGAGCGAGACGCCCGCTTCCCGGGCCACGTCGTGCAGTGTCGCGGGGCTCTTGCTGACCGGTGCCGACATTGCTTCCACTCCTGAGGTCCGGGCGGTGGGCGCTACGGCGACCGCCCCGCGCGTTCCACGGAAAGGGCCATTGTTGCATGGCCCGGTGCGGGGCGGGACCCGGTCGAGCCCATTCGGTAAGCGCTTTCTCTGTTAGGGTTTCCCGAACCGTGATCCCCGTCCAGCCTGGAGGAACCGTGCCCCTGCCGAGTCCCGCGGAGAACCTCTCCGCCGAGCGACGCGCCGCCCCTGTCCACGGGACCGTCCCCGTGCTCCGCGCAGCGATCCTCGGGACCGGGGGAGTGGCGCAGCTCCACGCCGCGGCCCTGGGAGACCTGCCGGGAGTGGCCCTTGTCGCAGCCGCGGATCCTTCCTCCGCGCACCTCGCCGCGTTCGCCGAGGCGCACGCGGTCCCGTTCCGCTACTCCTCCCTCGAGGAGATGCTCGCCGCCCAGGCGGTCGACGTCCTCCACGTCTGCACACCACCCGGCGGGCACGCCGCGCAGGCGATCGGGGCCTTCGCTGCGGGAGCGCACGTGGTCGTCGAGAAGCCCGCCGCGCTCAGCCTCGCCGAGCTCGACACGATGACCCGGGCCGCGGACGCCGCCGGACGCGGCCTCGCCGTCGTCTTCCAGCAGCGCTCCGGCACCGCCGCGGCCCATGTGAAGGCACTGCTCGATTCCGGTGCGCTCGGCCGCCCGCTGTCGGCCCTGTGCCAGACGCACTGGTACCGGACGGCAGAATACTTCGCCGTGCCGTGGCGCGGCACGTGGGCCACCGAGGGCGGCGGTACCACGCTCAGCCATGGGAGCCACCAGATCGACCTCCTGGCCTACCTGCTCGGTGAATGGTCCGCGGTACGCGCCACGATGTGGCGACAGCAGCACGACGTCGAGACCGAGGACCTCTCCCACGCGTCCCTGGTCTTCGCCTCGGGTGCCGTGGCGTCCGTGGTCACGACGGTTCTCGCCCCGCGGCAGTCGAGCCTGCTCCGCATCGACACGGAGCGAGCGACGATCGAACTGGAGCACCTCTACGGCCACGGGCATGCGCACTGGCGGATCACCCCGGCGCCCGGCGTCGACGAGGAGACCTCGGCGTCCTGGAACCTGCCCGCCCAGGAGATCCCGAGCGGGCACGACGCCCTGTTCGCGGAGATCTATCCCTCGCTCGTCGAGGGCCGGGGCATGCCCGGCCTCGTCGCCGATCCTGCCCGCGCTCTCGAGATCGTCACCGGCATGTACGTGTCGGCCCGGGAGGACCGCTGGGTGTCCCGGGCCGATCTCGCGGATCCGTCCCTCCGGGGACCCCTGGCCGCGCCGGTCACCGATGGGCGTCCGGGGGCTCCGGCCGGAGCCCCCGCGGCATGAGCGGCGGGGATTCCCTCTCCACGCGCGCGGGCCGCGTGGTCGGCATGCTGCACGAGGGCCGCGACGAGCCGGCCCTGCATGCGCCGCGGCCCTTCCTCCACCCCGTCCTGACCCCGGGCGGACGGACCGTCAGCGACTACGCGCCGGCCGATCATCCATGGCACCGGGGACTCGGCATCGTGGTGTCGGCCGTCGACGTCCCCGGCCAGGAGGACCCCGTGAACCTGTGGGGAGGCCCGACCTACAGCGGCGCGCGGGGCTACGTCCAGCTCCCGAACAACGGCTCGCAGCGTGTTCTCGCCCGGCGGTGCGCGGATGATGCTGTGGTGCAGCGGATCGGCTGGTGCGCTGCTGACGGCAGCGGATTCCTCGAGGAGGAGCGGGCCTGGAGCGCGGACACGCTCCGGCTGGGCGGGGTCGAATGGTCGCGCACCACGGTGCGGAGCACCTGGGTGAATGTCAGTGGCGGTCCGCTGGCCTTCGGCAGCCCGACGACGGCGGGCCGCCCGAACGCCGGCTACGGCGGGTTCTTCCTGCGCCTCGCGCCGTTCTTCGACGGCGGCAGGATCATCGCCCCGTCCGCCGGCGGCGCCGGTCCGGTCGGGGAGGACGACGTCATGGGGACGACGCATGCCTGGCTCGGCCTGCAGTCCGCCGGCGCGTCGGTCCTCATGATCCCGTCGGCGGACAATCCGGGAGGGCCGTCTCCCTGGTTCGTCCGCACCAGCGGCACACCGATGCTGTGCGCGGCCCCCTTCTTCCACGAGGAGATGCACCTCGACCGCGACGCCGTCCTCCGTTGGGAGTGGTCGATGCTGGTCGCGGACGGTGAAGTGCAGGAGAGTGCGTTCCCGGCCGCGGGGACCCGGATCGGGGTCCCCGCGTAGGAACGGGCCGAACGGGCGCCCTACAGGCCGAGGGACTCGAGCACGGGCAGTTCGGCGCGGACCCGGGCCTTCGCCTCGGCGGCTGTCGGCGAGGCCACTGCGATGCCGGCGATGCGCTGCGCGTCGGCCAGCGTGACGCTGTTCAGCACGGCGCCCACGCCGGCGAGGGCCCGCGGGGTCATGGACAGCGTCGAGATGCCCAGTCCCACCAGCACGACGGCGAGTGCGGGATCCGCCGCGGCCTCCCCGCAGACCCCCACCGGCTTCGCGTTGCCTTCGGCGGCCGAACCCTCCACGGTCAGTTCCACCATGCGGAGGACGGCGGGCTGCCAGGAGTTGTTGAGGGCGGCGAGGGAACCGAGCTGCCGGTCCGCGGCCATCGTGTACTGCGTGAGGTCGTTGGTCCCGAGGCTGGCGAAGGACACCTGGCCGAGGATGGACTCGGCCATGACAGCCGCCGAGGGGACCTCGACCATGACGCCGGGCGTCTGGAGGCCGGCGTTGCTGCACAGCTTGGCGAAGTCCGCGGCCTCCTCCGCCGTCGAGATCATCGGTGCCATGACCCAGACGTCCGCGCTCGCCTGGGCGGCGGCGTCCGCGATGGCCCGGAGCTGCCGTTCCAGGACGCCCGGGGACGTCAGGTCGGTGCGGTAGCCGCGGACGCCGAGGGCGGGATTGGGTTCGGAGGTGTCCGTGAGGAAGGGCAGCGGCTTGTCGGCTCCGGCGTCCAGCGTGCGGACCACCACCTTCCTGCCGGGGAAGGCATCGAAGACGCCCTTGTACGCCTCGATCTGCTCTTCCGCCGTCGGCTCGGTGTCGCGTCCGAGGAAGCAGAACTCCGTCCGGAGCAGGCCCACGCCCTGGGCCTTCGCCTCGGCGGCCTTGACGGCGTCGGCCGCGCCGCCCACATTGGCCAGCAGCGGCACCTCGTGCCCGTCCGCGGTGACGCCCACGCCGTCGAACACGGCCAGCGCCGCCGCGGCCGCAGCATAGGCCTCGGCCGCCGCTTCCTCCTCGGCACCCGGCTCGAGCGTGAGGGTTCCTGCCGCTCCGTCCACGAAGGCGAGGGTGCCCTCGTCGATGGCGTCCACGCCGTGGGCGGCCACGACCGCGGGCAGTCCGAGGGCGCGGGCGATGATCGCCGTGTGGGACTGCGGGCCGCCGCCGGAGGTGACGAGGGCGAGGACCAGCGCCGGGTCCAGGGTGGCGGTGTCCGCCGGAGCGAGGTCCTCCGCGACCAGGATGAAGGGCGTGTCCGACGCCGGGATGCCCGGTGCGGGGAGTCCACGCAGTTCCGCGACGATGCGCGAGCGGACATCGAGCACGTCGGCCGTGCGTTCGGCCATGTAGCCGCCGAGATTGTGCAGCATCTCTGCCACGGAGGCGCCGGCTTCCCAGACCGCCCGGGCCGGCGAGGTACCGGTGTTGATGAGCTTCGTCGCGGACTTCAGAAGCAGGGGGTCCGTCGCCATCAGCGAGGTGGCCTGCAGCACGGCCTTGGCGTCGCCCTTCGCGATACCGGCCCTGCGCTTGAGCTCCTCCTGCACGGTCTTCGCAGCGGCCTTGAGGGCGGCGACGGCCTGATCCGGAGCATCGGGGGTGTCGTGGCGTTCACCGGCGGGCGGTTCCCCGACCGACGGCGGCATATGCCGGACCGGGCCGATCACTCGTCCGGGGCTGACCCCGACACCTGCGAAATTCTCCATTGAACGTCCTCATTTCCTTGCGGGTGGATCTCGGTCTAGCACCATTGTGTCGCGTGAAGCAACCGGAGATGTGACCCAGTTCATATAACGTTGCTATAGCTGTTACGCTAGCAGGCATGAAAAAAGGAGGCGAACCAGCGCCGAAGGTCAGGCTCCTGCGGGCAGCCGCGGCCCTGCTCGCGGAGTCCAACGGGGAGCCGGTCTCCACCCGCCAGATCACCGAGGCCGCCCGGGTGACCGCTCCCACCCTGTACCACCACTTCGGTGACAAGGAGGGACTCTTCGACGCCGTCGTCGCCGAGGGTTTCTCCGAGTACCTGGAGGCCGAGAGGAGCATCCCGACGTCGGGCCAGCCGATCGAGGACCTCCGCATGCACTGGGACAACCACGTGCGGTTCGGCCTCGACCACCCGCACCTCTACCTGGTGATGTTCGGCAATATCCGGCCCGAGCGTCGGCCCTCGATGGTCGCCAGCGCGGAGGCGTTCCTCGAGGAGGTCCTGGCGCGGGCGGCCGCGGCGGCCCGCCTGGTGGTCTCACCGCACGAAGCCGCGCGCAGCATGCTGGCCGCCAACATCGGCGTCACCCTCATGCTGATCGCGGAGCCCGCGGCGAAGCGCAACCTCGAGCTCTCGGCGATGACCCGCGAGGCGGTCATCTCGGCGGTGGCCACGGATTCCGAAGCGGACCCCGTGACCGACACCGAGGGGACGCCGTCCGTGGTGGTGGCGGCCATCGCCCTCAACGCAGCACTGCAGTCCTCGCACCCCGATCAGCTCTCCAGTTCGGAGCTGAAGCTCTTCCTCGAATGGCTCCAGAGAATATCCAGCCGATCCGGAGGCTGACGCTTCCCGATCAACGCCATCCCTCCGCAGTGTTGCGGGGCCAACGGTTAGGAATGAATGTGGCAACACAAGTAGAAGCGAGGTCCGGGACGAGCGCCCGGGTCCGTGTCCAGAAGTTCGGGACGTTCCTGTCCGGGATGATCATGCCCAACATCGGCGCCTTCATCGCCTGGGGGATCGTCACGGCACTCTTCATCGAGAAGGGCTGGCTGCCCGTACCGCAGCTCGGCGGCTTCGGCGAGACCGACGGCGTCGCGAACGTCGGCCTCGTCGGGCCGATGATCACCTACCTCCTGCCCCTCCTGATCGCCTACACCGGCGGCCGGATGGTGTACGACGTCCGCGGCGGCGTGGTCGGCTCGATCGCGACGATGGGCGTGATCGTCGGCGCCGGCATCCCGATGTTCATCGGTGCCATGATCATGGGCCCGCTCGGTGCCTGGACCATGAAGAGGATCGACGCGATCTGGGAGGGCCGGATCAAGCCGGGCTTCGAGATGCTCGTCAACAACTTCTCGGCCGGCATCTGGGGCGCGATCCTGGCGCTGATCGGTTTCTACGGCGTCTCGCCGCTTGTCCTCGCCTTCAGCACGGGGGCGGGCAACGTGGTCCAGTGGCTCGTCGACAACGGGCTGCTGCCGCTGACGAGCATCTTCATCGAGCCGGCGAAGGTCCTGTTCCTCAACAACGCCATCAACCACGGCGTGCTGACGCCGCTCGGTGTGCAGCAGTCGCTGGAGCAGGGGAAGTCCATCCTGTTCCTGCTCGAGGCCAACCCCGGTCCGGGCCTCGGCATCCTGCTCGCGTACTCGTTCTTCGGTCGCGGCATCGCCAAGGCCTCCGCCCCCGGCGCCGCCATCATCCAGTTCTTCGGCGGTATCCATGAGATCTACTTCCCCTACGTCCTGATGCGCCCGCTGCTGATCCTCGCCGCGATCGCCGGCGGCATGACCGGCATCGCGACGCTGAGCATCACGAACGCCGGTCTGGTGGCCCCGGCGGCCCCCGGGTCGATCATCGCGGTGCTCGCGCAGACGGCACGGGACAGCTACTTCGGTGTCACCCTGTCGGTCGTGCTGGCCACGGCGGTGTCCTTCCTCGTCGCATCGGTCATCCTCAAGACCGGCAAGGACCAGGAGGAGGACCTCGCCGCCGCAGCCGCCAGGATGGAGAGCCTCAAGGGCAAGAAGAGCTCCGTGGCCGGGAACTTCCGGTCGGAGTCGGCCACGGACGGCCCCATCCGCAGCATCGTGTTCGCCTGCGACGCGGGCATGGGCTCCTCGGCGATGGGTGCCTCGGTGCTCCGCAACAAGATCCGGGCTGCCGGGTTCCCGGATGTGAAGGTCACCAACCTCGCCATCTCCAGCCTGAAGGACGACTACGACGTCGTCGTCACGCACCAGGATCTCGCCGCCCGCGCCGAGCCCCTGACGCAGGGCGCCACGCACGTCGCCGTCGACAACTTCATGAACAGCCCCCGCTACGACGAGATCGTCGACCTCATCCGCGCCGGTGCGGCGGCCGAAGGCGGCGTCGACCCGAAGGATCCGACTCCCGCCGCGGTCGCCTCCGCCGCAGTCACGACCGACGACGGCGACATGACCGACGCCGGTGACGTCCTGGCGGAGGAGAGCATCGTGCTGAACGGCACCGCCACCACGCAGGAGGACGCCATCGACGAGGCCGGCCGCCTGCTGGTCGCCCGCGGGGCCGTCGACTCCACCTACGTCGAGGCGATGCACGAGCGCGAACGGTCCGTCCCCACCTACATGGGGAACTTCCTCGCCATCCCGCACGGCACCAACGCGGCGAAGGACCTGATCAAGCGCTCGGCCGTGTCGATCGTGCGCTACCCCGAGGGCATCGACTGGAACGGCAAGCAGGTGAAGTTCGTGGTCGGCGTCGCTGGCGTCAACAACGAGCACCTGTCCATCCTGTCCGCGATCGCCCGCGTCTTCTCGGACAAGGCCCAGGTGGCCAGGCTCGACGAGGCGGCGTCGGTGGACGAGGTCCTCGCCCTCTTCGGAAAGGTCAACGCTTCGTGAAGGCAGTACATTTCGGTGCCGGCAACATCGGCCGCGGCTTCGTGGGGCTCCTGCTCCACGAGGCCGGGTACGAGCTGGTCTTCGCCGACGTCGCGGACGCCCTGATCGACCAGCTGGCCTCGACCCCCGGCTACGACGTCCACGAGGTCGGCGACGAGCCGGCGGTGAAGACGGTGGACAACTACCGTGCGTTGAATTCTCGCTCGCAGGAGGAGGACGTCATCGCGGAGATCGCGACGGCGGACATCGTCACCACGGCCGTGGGCCCGAATGTCCTGCGCTTCCTCGCGCCGGTCATCGCCCGGGCGATCGCACGCCGCAGTGAGGACCAGGCACCGCTGCAGGTCATGGCGTGCGAGAACGCCATCAATGCCACGGACATCCTGCGCGGCGAGATCGAGCAGGCCTACGACGGCGCGGCATCGGACCTCGCGACGCGGGCGGTCTTCGCCAATACCGCGGTGGACCGCATCGTCCCGAACCAGGCCGCCGGCCAGGGCCTCGATGTCACGGTCGAGACCTTCTTCGAGTGGGTCATCGACCGCACCCCGTTCGGGGGCCATCCGCCGGAGATCCCCGGGGCCACGTACGTCGACGATCTCGAGCCGTACATCGAGCGCAAGCTGTTCACCGTCAACACGGGCCATGCGGCGGCGGCCTACTTCGGTTCCGAGGCCGGAGTGGAGAAGATCGCCGACGCCATGGCCGACGACGCCGTCGCGGCCAGGGTGAGGGCCGTGCTCGAGGAGACGAAGCAGCTGCTGGTGGCGAAGCACGGGTTCGACCCGGCGGAGCAGGAGGCCTACGTGCAGAAGATCCTGCGGCGGTTCACGAACCAGCACCTGCCCGACACCGTGGTCCGCGTGGGCAGGGCGCCGCTGCGGAAGCTGAGCCGCAGGGAACGCTTCGTGGGACCGGCCGCCGAGCTGGCTGAGCGCGGCACGCATCCCGCCGCGCTGCTCGAGGCGATGCGGGCCGCGCTGTCCTTCTCGGCCCCGGATGATCCCGAGGTCGCCGCACTGGCGGAGATCCTGGCCTCCCAGGACCCCGACACCGCGACGGCGTCGATCACCGGGCTCGGGGCGGAGCACCCGCTGTTCGGAGCGGTGCGCGACCTCATCGCCGGGCACGTCGCGGGGTCCCGCGCGGGATAGTAGGACGTCGACCGCGGCACAGGAAGGGAGCAGCCTCGGCTGCTCCCTTTCTCGTGTGCGCTCTTGACGCCGGAAGCCCGGACTCCTAGCGTGAAACGGAAAGCGTTTTCCAACCGAAGGATCCAACGATGAGTTCGATCATGAGAACAGTCTCGGCGGGCGTCGCGCTGGCGACCGGCGTGAGCCTCGCGCTGGCAGGAGTCTCCGTCCCCGCCATGGCCCGGGGGCCCGTCCCCTGCGCGGCCGCCCCCCTCGGGGGCGTGCAGCTCGAGCACCTCGACCGGGGGCTCGTGGCAGCGGCGACACCCGAGGGCGTCTTCCTCAGCTGGCGGCTGACCGCGACCGAAGCGACGGGCGCCACGGCGGACGGCCTCACGGGCACCGACTTCACGGTCTATCGCGACGGCGAGCCGATCGCCACCGTCACGGACAGCACCAACTTCCTCGACACCGCGGTCACCACGGAGGAGACTGCCGCCGCCGCACGGTACGCCGTCGCCGCCGTCGTGGACGGAACCGAGGTGGAACGGAGCGCCGACGTGGCGCCCTGGACCCAGGCCTACACGGACCTGCCGCTCACCAGGCCTGCGGACGGCGTGACGCCCGCAGGGGAGGCGTACACCTACTCGGCGAACGACATGAGTGTCGGCGACGTCGACGGCGACGGCTCGTACGAGTACTTCGTCAAGTGGTATCCCTCGAACGCCAAGGACGTGTCCCAGGTGGGATACACGGGCAACACCTACATCGACACCTACGCGGCCGACGGGCGCCTGCTGAGCCGGATCGACCTCGGCGTCAACATCCGCTCGGGCGCCCACTACACCCAGTTCATGGTCTCGGACTTCGACGGCGACGGCCGCTCGGAGATGATGCTCAAGACCGCACCCGGGACCAGGACGACGACCTACACGGCAGGGGGAGAGGTCGCGTCGGAGAGCTTCGTGACGCTCCCGGAAGCGGATCTCGATGCCGGCGTCACCACCGCGGACGACTACCGGCTGGATGCCGACGCGTACTACGACCACGTCGTCGGGATGTTCCAGGGCTGGCAGGACCACCCCGAGGTGGTGGCGGGGAACTGGCCCGCGACGCTCGAGGAGGCCTTCGGCATCCCCCAGCGCTACGACTACCCGCTGTCCGACGCCGATGCCCGGGCGCTCGCCGACTACTTCATGGACGACTACGCACCCTCGCGCAGTGCGCGGAACAACCTCCGCGCCTTCGAGGGCTTCGTGGTCGACGGCCCCGAGTACCTGAGCGTCTTCGAGGGCGCTACCGGCGCCGAACTCGAGACGATCCCCTACGAGCCGGGTCGCGGCGACGACGGCCTCCTGTGGGGCGACTACGCCATGGCGCGCATCGAGCCGGGCAATCGCGTCGACCGCTTCCTGGCAGGTGTCGCCTACCTCGACGGCGAGCATCCCTCGGCGGTGTTCGCCCGCGGCTACTACACGCGGGCGACCGTCGTCGCCTACACCTGGGACGGGGAACGGCTGACCCAGGACTGGAACGTGGACTCGGGCCACGTACCCATGGACAATCCGTTCGATGCCTCACCGCACGGCGGTGTCGGCTCGGACGACGAGTACGGCACACTGGCCGGTCAGGGCTTCCACTCGCTGAGCGCCGCCGACGTGGACGACGACGGCCGACAGGAGATCGTCTACGGCAGCGCGACCATCGATGACGACGGATCACTGCTCTACAGCTCTGCCGACACCCTCCCCGCAGGCAGCGCCGCTCCCGGCACGGAGGCGAAGCTCGGGCACGGGGACGCCATCCACGTCGGCGATCTGGACCCGGACCGCCCCGGCCGGGAGGTCTTCACGGTGCACGAGGGGGCCACGGGCGCACCGTACGGCTGGTCCATGCGGGACGCGGCCACCGGGGAGGTCCTCTTCGGCGGCTACACGGGCAAGGACACCGGGCGCGGGATGGTCGGCGACACGGATCCGACCGTCCGAGGGCTGGAGAACTGGGCAGTCGGCCTCCGGTCGGCGTCCGGGGAGCTGCTGCCCGGCCGTGCCCCGGGGACGAACATGAGCATCCGATGGGCGGCCGACGGCACCACGCAGCTGGTCAACGGGACGGGCGACCAGGACACCACCATCGACGACGCGCGGCGGGGCCGCCTGCTCACCGCGACGGGCACGCGGACGAACAACGGCACCAAGGGCAACCCCGCGCTCGTGGCCGACGTCCTCGGGGACTGGCGGGAGGAGCTGCTGGTGCGCACCGCCGACAGCTCGGCGATCCGGATCTTCACCAGCACCGAGGTCACCGACCGGAAGCTGTACACGCTGATGCACGATCCGCAGTACCGCGCGGAGATCGCCCGCCAGAACACCGCGTACAACCAGCCCGCCTACACGGGGTTCTACCTGGCGTCCGACACCGACTTCTCCGAGGTGTCCGTACCCGAGGCCTTCCTGCCCGGTGCGCTTCCCGCCCTGCGGCGGCAGCTCGAGCACCTCATCGACACGGGCGGCGTCTCCGGACCCGCGGCGCAGCAGCTGCGCGCGTCGCTCGACCAGGCGCAACGGGCCATCGAGCGGGACCAGGCGGGCAATGCGGCGCGGGCGGTGGAGAAGTTCCTCGACCGGCTCGGCCGGCAGGAGCCCGGCACCGTGACGGACTCCGCCCGGGACCGGCTCGGCCACGCGGGATCGGCGATCCTCGCCATGCTGACCTAGCGGCGGCGGATCAGGGCTCCCGGCAGGCCCGCACACGGACGGGTGCGCGGTCCTGCCGGTCCGGTGCGGTGCGGTGCGGTGCGGTGCGGTGCGGTCGGCTCGCAGCAGGCCGGCAGCGCAGGCACCGGCTCGGCTTCCGGGACGGGGTCGCGGTGTGGCGTGGTCGTCACCGGTGCCGGAGAGCGGCGGCTCAGGGATGCACGAGGACATCCTGTTCCGCGAGCAGTTCGCGCACGAACGCCAGGTGTTCGACGTCCTGGAAGGCGCCGCCCTGCTCGTGCCCGTTGTAGGGGTAGACCTTCATGCGCTTGGGCCCCGCGTAGTGGTTGTGGGCCGCGAAGACGCACGACGGCGGGCAGACGTCGTCGAGCAGTCCCACGGAGAACAGTGCGGGGACGGTGCTGCGCGCCGCGAAGTTGACGCCGTCGAAGTAGCTCAGGGTCCGGAAGGCGCCCTCGACGTCGTTCCGGCGCGTGCCCAGGTAGGTCACGATCTCGGAGTAGGGCGCGGTGTCGACGATCTCCGTGGCATGCCGCATGTGCGCCAGGAACGGGACGTCGACGATGGCACCGACGGGCGGGATGTCGTTCACCCGCTGGGCGAGGGCGGCGGTTGCGAGGGTGATCCCGCCACCCTGGCTGCCGCCCGAGACCACCACGCGGGCGGGGTCGACGGCGGGATGCGCCTGGGCGGCCTCCACGGCGTGGACGGCGTCGACGAAGAGCCGCCGGTAGTAGTACGTGTCGGGGCTCTCGATGCCGAGGGTCATGAAGCCGCCGGCGTGGGGTCCCGTGAAGGCGCCGTCGGCCGTGTCCCCGGGGCGATGGCCGGAGCCCTGGCCGCGGAGGTCCATGACGAAGTGCGCGAAGCCGGCACTCGGCAGCGCGGTCCATTCGCCGAGCAGCCCTCGCCCGCCGCCGTAGCCGATGTAGGTGACGACCGTCGGGAGCGGGCCGGCGAGGTGCCGCGGCCGCAGCAGCCAGGCCCTCACGGGCTCTCCGCCATAGCCGGCGAACGTGACGTCCTCGGTGACCAGCTGGGAGTACCCCGCCCGGACCTCCTCGAACAGGGGAGGCGCCACATGCCGGCGCTGCTCCGACAGCGTGCGGTCCCAGAAGGCGTCGTAGTCCTCAGGCTCGTCGCGCTCGGGCAGATAGCTCCGCAGCTCGGACAGGGGGCGGTCGAAATGGGGCATGGGGTGCATCCTTTCACGGGTGGATGAGCGAGGATAGAGCGCGGACACGCCTGCCTGTGGGGCACTGTTGACCATTGATACGATTCAATCTACGCTGTCGGATAACGCTTTCCCAAGGGCGTCCCACGATGGCTGACAACGAAGTTTTCCAGGAGGACAACGATGTTCCGCACACTCTCCCGACGCACGCTGACAGGCGTCGCAGCGCTCGCCGCCTCCGGGCTGGTCCTCACCGGCTGTGGCGGCGGTGGGGGCGAGCCCGCAGCCCTCGACGCCGACGAGCAGATCACGCTCAACTACACGTTCTGGGGCAACGACGATCGTGCGGCCCGGTACGATGCGGCGATCGCGGCGTTCGAGGAGGAGTTCCCGAACATCACGATCAACGACACCTTCACGGACTTCCCCTCCTACTGGGAGAAGCGGCAGACCGAAGCGGCGGGTGGCGGACTCCCCGACGTCATGCAGTTCGACTACACCTATCTGCGCCAGTACGGCGACAACGGACTCCTGCTGAACCTCGAGGACTACTTCGGGAACGGCATCACCACCGACGCCATCGACGAGGGCCTGCTGTCCACCGGCACGCTCGACGACGGCACCTTCGCCATCCCGACCGGCTACAGCGCCTGGTCCGTGTTCCAGAACCCGGCCCTGCTGGCCGAGGCCGGTGTCGAGCCCTACGAGGGCGGCACGAGCTGGGACGAGTACGACGCCCACATGGCCTCCGTGACGGAAGCCGGCGGCGGCACCGTGTACGGCGGAACGGACACCACCCAGCGCATCCAGGACCTGGAGCTCAAACTGCGCCAGGAGGGCCGGCAACTCTTCACGGACGAGGGGGAACTCGGCTTCACCCAGGAGGAGCTCGCCGAGCACTGGAAGGAAGGCCAGGAGAACCGCGACAACGTCACGGTGCCGCAGAGCAAGCTGGAGGAGATCAGCCCGGTGTCCGGCTTCGGCGGCACCCTGACCACCAGCGAGATGAGCTGGAGCAACTTCCTCGGAAGCTACCTCGGTGACTCCGGGGCCGAGGAGATCACGATCGTCGCCCCGCCGACCAGCAGCCCCGGCGAGAAGGATCTCTACCAGAAGGTGGGCCTCATGCAGGCGGCATCCTCCTCGACCGAGCACCCCGAGGCCGCGGCCGCGTTCGTCGACTTCCTCATCAACAGCCCCGAGGTCGGCGAGATCTTCGGCGCGACGCTCGGTATCCCCGCCTCCGAGACGCAGCTCGAGGGCGCCAATCTCGAAGGACCGGACAAGGCCGTGAAGGACTACCTCGACTCCATCGAGGACCGCATGGGCGAGGCCCCGGCAGCGCCCGTCGCCGGGTTCGGCGCCATCGAGCAGACCTTCTGGGACCTGGGCAAGTCGATCGGCCTCGGCACCGTGACCCCCGACGACGCCGCGAAGCAGTTCTTCGACGAAGCCGCCGTCACGCTCGGCAACTAGCAGGACATCCGGTATCCAGCAGGACAAAGGAGTTCCATCGTGAGCACGGACTCGGCGCATGCGCCAGCTTCAGCCCGCACCGCCGAATCCGGTGCCCGTCCGGTGAACAGCCGCCGGACGGGCACGCCCCGGCCCCGTCGCCGCAACCGCGATTCCCTGGCCGGGTACGTGTTCCTCTCACCCTGGCTCCTCGGGTTCGTGGGCCTCACGCTCGGACCCATGCTGGCCTCGCTCTACCTCGCCTTCACGGACTACAACCTCTTCACCGCCCCCGAGTGGACCGGACTCGAGAACCTCCGCCGCATGGCCGAGGACGAGAAGTTCTGGGCGTCGGTGCGGATCACCCTCATCTACGTGCTGGTGGGCACGCCCATCAAACTCGCCGCAGCGCTCGCCGTCGCGATGCTCCTGAACTACCGGGCGAAGGGCACCGGCTTCTTCCGCTCCGCCTTCTACGCCCCGAGCCTGATCGGCGCGAGCGTCAGCATCGCGATCGTCTGGCGGGCCATGTTCTCCACCGACGGCCCGGTGGACGGCGCGCTGAACCTGTTCGGCATCAACCTCGGCGGCTGGATCGGGAACCCCTCGCTGATCATGCCGATGATGATCCTGCTCGCCGTCTGGCAGTTCGGCGCCCCCATGGTCATCTTCCTCGCCGGGCTGAAGGGCGTCCCGGCCGAACTCTACGAGGCGGCCTCCGTGGACGGCGCGAGCCCCCTGCGCAAATTCCTCAGCGTCACGGTGCCGATGCTCTCGCCCGTCATCTTCTTCAACCTGCTGCTCGAGATGATCAACGCCTTCCAGGTCTTCGCCTCGGCCTACATCATCGGATCGGGAACGGGCGGCCCCGGCGGGGCCACGAACTTCTACACCGTGTACCTCTACACGCGGGCATTCGCCAACAACCAGATGGGCTACGCCTCGGCGATGGCCTGGGTGTTGCTGCTCGCCGTGGGCGTCCTCGCCCTCATCCTCTTCCGCACCTCCAGGAGCTGGGTCCACTACGCAGGAGACTCCAAGTGACCACCATCGAATCGAACCCTGCCGTCCCCGTCCCGCGGGGCGAGGACACCGGCCCGCAGTCCCGGCCACGCCGTCGGCCCATGCGCCGGCATCTCCCGACGGCGCTCTGGATCGTGGGGATCGTCGCCCTCACGGCGATCGTGCTCTATCCGCTCCTGTGGATGTTCTCGGCATCCCTGAAACCGAGCTCCGAGTTCGGCAGCAACCAGGGCTTCTTCCCCGAGAACCCCACGTTCGACAACTTCGTCAAGGTGATGCAGGGCATCGCCGGCATCCCCACCTGGAAGTTCTTCCTCAACTCGACCCTGCTGGGCATCGGCGCGGTGATCGGCACCGTCATCTCCTCGTCGATGGCCGCGTACGCCTTCTCGAGGATCTCCTTCCGGGGGAGCAAGATCCTCTTCGCGGCGATGATCGGCACCCTGCTCCTGCCGTTCCACGTGCTGATCATCCCGCAGTACGTGATCTTCAGGAACCTCGGGCTGATCGACACCTTCTGGCCCCTCCTGGCCGGCAAGTTCCTGGCCACGGAGGCGTTCTTCGTCTTCCTCATGGTGCAGTTCATCCGCAACCTGCCGCGGGAGCTCGACGAGGCGGCTCGCATCGACGGCTGCGGGCACGGGCGGATCTTCTTCTCGATCACGCTGCCGCTGATCAAGCCCGCCCTCATCACGTCGTCGATCTTCGCGTTCATCTGGAGCTGGAACGACTTCCTCGGACCGCTGCTGTACCTGAACTCGCCGGACAAGTACCCGTTGCCGCTGGCACTGCGCATCTTCAACGACCAGACGAGCACCTCGGACTACGGTGCGACCATCGCGATCTCCGTCCTCGCGCTGCTGCCGGTGATGCTGTTCTTCATCATCTTCCAGCGCTTCCTCGTCGACGGCGTCGCGACGCAGGGCCTGAAGGGATGAGCCGGCGCCGGCGCGACGTCGCCGATCACGGGCGGCAGTCCGCCGTCCGCGACGGCAGTACGCTGCGCTGGCCCGGCGCCACAGCGAGGTTCGCGCTGTTCGGGGAGGTCCTCTGGGTCGGCGTGCTGTGCTGCGTGGCGGGCCTCGGAATCCTCACCATCCCGGCGTCCCTCGCCGCCGGCTCCGCACACCTGCATCGCTTCCTGCGGGCCGAGGACTCGACCGTCCGGCAGTTCGCGGCGGACTTCACGGCCGCACTGCGGACGGGCTGGCTCGTCGGCCTCGGGCTGACCGTCGCCGCGGTCCTCCTCCTGCTGGACATCGTGGTCGCCGGCTCGCGGTCGCTGCCGGGCTGGCAGATCGTCCTGGCCGCCGGGATCGTCCTGCTGCTGGGACTGCTGGCGGGACTGACGGGCGTGACGGCCCGCTGGCCGGCCACCAGGTCCTGGCGGGCGGCGGGCCACGGGTGGCTCCGGGAGGCGCGGGAGGACCCCGCGGGCGTCCTCTGGCTCGTCGCCGCCGTCGTGCTCACCGCGATGGTGGCCTGGCAGCTGCCGCCGCTGATCATCCCCGGGATCGGCTGCCTGGTGTTCGCCGCCCTCGCGACGTCGGTGCGTGAGCGCCGTCCCCGCTCCTGACCATCCGATCCTCCGACCCATCCAGGAGACCCCCTTGCACTACGGCGCCGACTACAACCCGGAACAGTGGCCCGAGGAGGTGTGGCCCGAGGACGTGGCCCGCATGCGCCAGGCCGGCGTGACGATGGTCAGCCTCGGGATCTTCTCCTGGGCACGGATCCAGCCCTCCGAGCACGAGTTCGACTTCGACTGGCTGGACCGGGTCATCGACCTCCTGCACGAGGGCGGGATCGCCGTGGATCTCGCGACGGCGACGGCGTCGCCCCCACCGTGGGCGACGGTCGCCTACCCGGAGATGCTGGCCGCCGACGAGCACGGCAGCCCCTACTGGCACGGCAGCCGGCAGCACTACGCACCGTCGTCGCCCGCCTACCGGTCACTGGCAGCGGCCCTCGTGCGGAGGATCGCCGAGCGCTATGCCGGGCATCCCGCAGTCGTCCTCTGGCACGTGAACAACGAGTACGGGTGCCATCTCGATGTGGACTACTCCGACGCCGCCCGGGACGCCTTCCGGACCTGGCTGACCGACCGCTACGGGTCCATCGACGCCGTGAACGCCGCCTGGGGCACGATGTTCTGGTCGCAGCGCTACGGGTCCTTCGCCGAGATCTTCCCGCCCCGGCACGCCCCCTACAGCCACAACCCGGGGCAGCTGCTCGACTACCGGCGCTTCACCTCGGACATGCTCCTGGAGTGCTACAGGATGGAGCGGGACATCATCCGGGCGGCCGGTGCCGTCCAGCCCATCACCACCAACTTCATGGGCGCGTTCAAACCCGTCGACTACGCCGGGTGGGCCGCGGAACTGGACGTGATCAGCGACGACCTCTACCCGGACCCCAACGATCCGGAGGGTTTCCGGGAGGGCGCGTTCCACGGGGACCTGATGCGCTCCCTCAAGCCCGGGACCCCGTGGCTGCTCATGGAGCAGGCCACCAACGCGGTGAACTGGCGGCCCACCAACGCCCCGAAGGCCCCGGGCCAGCTCGCCGCGCAGAGCATGCAGGCCGTGGCGCGGGGCGCCGACGGCATCCTGTTCTTCCAGTGGCGGCAATCCAGGGCAGGAGCGGAGAAGTTCCACTCCGCCATGCTCCCGCACGCCGGCACGGAGACCCGCATCTGGCGCGAGGTGGTGTCCCTCGGCAGCGACCTCGGCCGGTTGCCGGACCTGCCGGTCGACGACGCCGCGGCGCGGGTCGCGCTCCTGTTCGACTGGGAGAACTGGTGGGCCATCGAGAACCCGGACCACCCCACCTCGCTCGACTACCAGTCCCTGGTGCGGGGCTGGTACGACGCCGTCCACCGCCTGCACGTGCAGGTGGACATCCTCCCGCCGACGGCCGACCTGTCGCGCTACGCCGCGGTCGTGGCCCCGCACCTGTACCTCCTCACCGCGCCGGCCGCTGCGAACCTTGCAGGTTTCGTGGAGCAGGGCGGGCACCTGCTCGTCACGGCGTTCAGCGATGTGGTCGACGAGTACGACCGCTTCCGCCCGGGCGGGTTCGGCACGCAACTCAGGGACCTGCTCGGTGTCGTCGTCGAGGACTTCGGGGCGCTGGTGGGCGCCGGCTCGGAGGGGCCCGGCGAGCAGCGGGCGCTGGTCTCCGGCCCGGGCTTCGCGTTCGCCGGGTCGATCCTCGCCGAGGAGGCCCACGCCGTCGACGCCCGCGTCCTGGCACGGTTCGAGGACGGCCGCCAGGACGGGCGGCCGGCCCTGACGGCGCGGCCCCACGGCGCGGGATCGGCCTACTACCTCGCCACCGTGCCCGACGACGACGGCGCGTGGCAGGTCCTCGAGCACCTGTTCGCGGCGGCCGGGGTGGAGCCTGTGCATCCGGGCCTGCCTCCGATGGTGGAGGCGATCCGTCGCGGGCCGCTGCTGACGCTCATCAACCACGACCGCGAGCCGGTCCGCATCGATGTACAGGGGGAGGACGCGCTCGGTGGTGGCGACGTCCGGGGCATCGAACTGCAGCCGTTCGGCTACGCCCTGGTGCTCACCGACTCCCGAGCGGTTCCGGCGCCGGCGCAGCGGTGACGGAGCAGGACGTCGCGACGTGCCGCCCTCGCCTTTAGGGACGCCGCTTGGTGACAGGAGTCTTGTGCGGACGCGTTTCGAAGCCCCAGGTGAGCTGGTCCAGACCGTTTCGGAGCTGTTGTGCTGGTTCTTCGAGCTGATTCAGGGGGTGGACGCTGCCAGTAGGCATCGATACGGAGTGAATCACCGTCGAAACGCGGGAACACATGAAGGTGGCAATGAAAGACCTCCTGGAACGCGGCCTCGCCGTCCGCGAGGAACATGGCGTTGCCGGCGCGATGCTACTTTTGGTCGCAGTGACACTCCTATTCTCTCTGTGATCCAGAGTCCCTCCAGCGGTTCCCGTTCGCTTCCGTCGGAAGTGGTGATCCTGTGCGCCCTCGAAGGGGAACTCGCCCGCGAGCTCCCCGCGCACCGGCCTCCCACCGAACTCATCCAGAGAAGACCACATACCCGCCATGCAGAAGAACTCCGTCAGCCCTTCCTCGCCTGCTCCTGACCGCGAATCCTTGCGACCCGACTGCAGCAACTGCTTCGCGCTCTGCTGCACCGCCCTCGGCTTCTCGCGCACCGCCGACTTCCCCATCGACAAACCACCGGGGACACCCTGCCAGAATCTGGCGTCCGACTTCTCGTGCACCATTCACGACAGTCTGCGACCGCGAGGCTTCCGAGGATGCACCGTCTTCGACTGCTTCGGCGCCGGCCAGAGCGTCTCCCAGAACCTCTTCCATGGCGTCAGCTGGCGAACGAGGCCCGAAACCGCGAAAGACATGTTCACGGCGTTCAAGATCGTCCGGCAACTGCACGAGATGCTCTGGTACCTGACGGAAGCAGCTGCCAGAACGTTCGACCCTGACACCTCACACCAGGTCGACGAGCTCAGAACGACGATCGAGAACGCGCTGAAAGATCCACAACAGGTTCTCGCCTTGGACCTCGACGCGTTGCATGCCCGCGTCCGGTCACACCTGATGGACATCAGCGAGGAAGTGAGAGCCTCCTTCCTCGCAACCGGGAACGACCACCTGGACACTGCGCTCGTCCCGGGAGCGGACCTCATGGGCAAGAAGCTCAGGTCGCGGTCGCTGGGCGGAGCCGACCTCCGAGGCGCCTGCCTCATTGCCGCCGACCTGCGTGCCTGCGACCTATCGGGCGCGGACCTCCTCGGAGCGGACCTCCGAGATGCCCGCCTGGAAGGGGCAGATCTCTCCGAAGCCCTGTTTCTGACACAGGCTCAGGTCAGCGCCGCCACAGGCGATCGGAGCACGCGCCTACCGACCGATCTCAGTAGACCTGCTCATTGGTCCGACAACGGATAGGACCCGGCTGGGTTACTGGCCGGTGGGCGACTGCATGTAACGGGCGCCTGCCGGTCACCATCCGACGTCATCCCTGGATGTGTCCCTTGCGTGTCCCCGACGAGTGGGCTGGTCCCATCCATAGGGTCCTTGCGCGGATTCCCACTTACGGGCGGCGGTAGCGGCTGATCATGGGGCAATCGAAGGGGTCCCGGGCAGACAGGCCAACGTCGTTGAGGTGAGAGATCACCGCCCTGTAGGACGCGAGGACGCGGACTTGTGTGTAGGGAATGCCGAGTCGTCTGCAATGGTCTTTGACGATGAGGCTTGCTCGGCGCAGGTTTGGTCGGGGCATGTTCGGGAACAGGTGGTGTTCGATCTGGAAGTTCAGGCCACCGAATGCGGAATCGATGAACGATCCGCCTGTGACGTTGCGGGAGGTGCGCACCTGGCGGTTGAGAAAGTCCGCGGTGGTGTCGTTGGCCAGGATCGGCATCCCTTTGTGGTTCGGGGCGAAGGAAGCGCCCATGTAGACACCGAAAACCGCCAGTTGCACGCCCAGGAACGCGCACGCCATCCCTGGCGGCAGGAACCAGAACAGGACGCCGAGATAGCCGCCGAAACGCACGCCGATCAGGGCCAGCTCCACCCAGCGGCCCGACACCGGTTTCCGCTCGAACAAGGTCCTGAACGACTGAACATGCAGGTTGAGGCCTTCAAGGGTCAGCAGCGGGAAGAACAGATAGCCCTGCCGGCGCGTGAACCAAGCGCTGAAGCCGGTCTTGACGGCTGCGTCTTCCGCTCGGAACGAAAGGGTGCCCATGGCGATGTCGGGGTCTTTCCCGACCGTGTTCGGAGTGTTGTGGTGTCGTGTGTGTTTGGTGATCCACCAGGCGTAGCTGATGCCGACGAAACCGGCGGCGAGGATCCTGCCTGCCCATTCATTGGTCCTACGGGAGGCGAAGATCTGATGATGGGAGGCTTCGTGGCCGAGAAACGCGAGTTGCGTGAGAATAACTGCCAGGGTGGCGGCGATGAGCAGTTGAGCCCAATGGACGCCGATCAGCACGAATCCGATTCCCGTCGCGGTCAGGGCGACCATGAGCAGGAGAAACACGCCGATATAGAACGGCCGGCGCCTCTCGAGCAGTCCATCGGCCCGGACCTGCTTCAGGAGCGTGGCATATGAAGCAACGACCTCATTGGCCGCGGCGATTCGCACCGTGCGCGTCAACCGCGGAGCGCGTTCGGTGCCGGGTGGCACCTGATTCGAGGAGGCCCCCGGTTCAGGGTCCGCGACGCCGGACAACGCATCATTCACAGGGTTCATCTGCCAGGCCCCTTCTGCCTCGGCCTCACGGCGCCGGTGTAACGGCGAATGGTTCGCTGGCAGGGTCCGGGGCAGCACCATCAGCATACGTCTGCCCACAATCACCGGTACGACCCGGAAGACGTTGGTGTTCGGCATGCGAATTCCGGCGGCCTGATCTACTATCCGGCGCGTGATCCAGGTATGCCTGTGTCAAGGCCACCCGGCCTCATGCCGGCAATGCCACTCCAACCTGACAGAGCCGACAGCCGGAGATCACGAAGGACGCCGCTCGGATTCCCGCGCCCCGCCCATGGCTCAGTTCCTAGGGCCAGCCGTACGCCCACGAAGCACCGCAGGAGCTACGCCCCTGGACGGTCCGGACGCGGGTACCGCGAAGAGGATGAGCTGCGACCGTCCGTCGTCGTCTGTCCCTGACCGGGACGCTCTCCGTTTCTCCGGCTCAGAGATGCTTACGTGTCGGTGGGCTTGGTGGGCGGTCTGCGGACGCGTTGGGGTGAGCTCTTGGGGACTCGTTCGACGAGTCCTCGGGCTTCGAGATCGACCTTGGTGTAGCGGACGTAGTTGGAGAGCCGGCCGTTGGGGAAGGCCGGGTGGGACCCGAGCCTGGTTTGCGCTTCGTTGACGATCACCTTCAGCGGCACGGTGCCGTCGTCGGCGGCGAAGGCATCGATCGTGGTCAGGATGACATCGACGAGCAGTTCGTACTGTTCGAGCGCGATGGTCCAGCCGTCCAGGCCGTCGGGCCGGGTTGCGTTGAACATCTGGACGCGTCCGCGTTTCCGGGCGAGTTCGTCTTCGGCCCATGCCCGTGGGGTGACGGCCGCCGAATGCGGGTCAGCGGACATGCGTAGCCTCTACGAGGTCCTTGAGTTGCTGCAGGTCCTTCACGTGCAGCGGCCGGATCGAGCGTCGCAGCCACCTGTTCGCCAGGGGTTTCATGATGCGGGGCACGGGAGGGTCGACGTCGAAGGCAAGTGACACCCGGGTCTGCGTCGGTGTCACAGGATCGACATGGAAGTCGACGTTCGGGCTCACCCAGCGACCGCGGGGGCCCCGATTGCGCATCGTGTTCCGGACGATGCCGGGGTCGGCCGAGACCAGGGTCTGGCGGCCCTGTTCGACGCCCTTCTGGTCGGTGAAGACGATCTGCGACCCGGGACTCATCCCGTCGCCGTCGACCCGGCAGGTGAATCCGGTGGCTTCGGGCCACGCAGACCATCGCATCAGGGTGTGCTGATCACGAACGGCCTGATACACGATGTCCCTGGGTGCTTCGATGGTGATGGTCTCGGTCCACTGCATGGCACGCCTCCGAAAAGTCGTCAATGAATTTGACTGTAATATACTCGAGCAAATGGACTTTGACACTCAGCATCCTTTGCTTCTGGCCTGCAGGGAACTCGCGGCGGCCTTCGACGCGCATGACGCGCTGGTGGCCGAGCACTTGGGGACATCACGCACCGAACTTCGGCTCCTCAACCGGCTGGAGGGAGGGTCGAGCTCGCAGGTCGACCTCGCTCATCACCTGCACGTCACCCGCGCGGCGGTGACCACGATCGTCGACCGACTGGCTGCCGCGGGTCTGGTCGTTCGCGCGCCGTCACCGGTGGATCGCAGGGTGAAACTGGTGACACTGACGCCGAAGGTATGGCAGGTACTGGGTCAGCACTACCGACCTGCCGGCCAGCGTGTCCTCGCACTCACCGACACGATGTCGGCCACCGACACGGATCGCCTGACCGGGCACCTCAAGGCAATCACAGCTGCACTCGGCGCCGGTTCCTGATCACGCACCCGCTGTCCGCGATCCGATCGACCGGGCGGCCGTGCCTGTCTGCCGATCAGGACCGCAAGTGACCGCGCACCTACGGCCTGGCCACGAGTCGTGGTCGACGGTGACGACGTGTTGGCCTTCATCATGGGCAACTTCGATCCCGACCACGAACTCGAAGCATTCCGTGGGGTTTGCCGTCGTGTGCTGTCACTCCCAGATGGGATCATGCGTATCGATCTTCTCAATGACCGACTGGATCGAGGCCAATTGCGCATCACTGCGTCCATGCCCCGGTAGTACCTGCGCCCAGCCGTCAACTGCCACATCGCCGAAGTTGTGCCCGTGGCTGGGCGGGACTGCCTCGCTGACCAGCATGTCGGTGGTCAGGTGCAGGAATGTCACTGCCGGGATCCAGCGCATCGAATCACTGACGTCGGCGCCTCGTCCCCCGGAGCCGGCCGGTCCGGCCAGCCACTCCGGGCGCTGGTAGATGAGCGCTGGATCCAGCCAGGTGATGGGATCGGTGGCGTGTTGCAAATAACCCAGCCGTGGCTGTTCCCACGTGCCGCCCAACTCCACAAAGTCTCCGGGCTTGGATTGCCAGCGCACCTCACGGCCCTCCTGGTAGATCGGCTGCCAGATGGGGCTCCCGGCGTCACGGTCGTCCTGCAGTGTGCGCCACGGCTGGGAATTCGACGGCGGCCCGGTGAACAGCGCAGCATCGGTGCGTGCCAGCAGGTCGTCAAGGTTCTCGAAGCTGCCCTGCATGCCCTTCGCTCCGAGGCTCAGCCCATAGACAGCCAATTGCGGACGCCGCTGAGCGGGCAATTCCTCCCAGCGCGTGTATACCGCGTCGAAGAGCGCTTCGCTGGATTCCGCCGCCAGTTTCGGGCTGAACAGGAAAGAGACCCAACTCGGCTGAAACGAATACTGCATTGCCGCCGTTGCGGTGTCACCTCCGTAAAGATACTCCAGAGCCGCGATGGCCTGCGGTTCGAGCCACCCGGAGCCTGTGGGCGTGGCAACGAGCAGCACGTCACGCTCGAACCCACCGGTGCGCTCGAGTTCCCGGACGACAAGTTCCGCCCGTGCCGTGGCATCGTGGCCTGAGGAAAGGCCGGCGTAGACGCGAACCGGTTCCATGGCAGGACCTCCGGTGACCCGGCCGATGGTGCCCGCGCTTGGTCCGCCACCGGCGAAGGCGCGCCCCTGGCGGCCCAGCTGGTCCCACTCCATGGCAGATTCAGCCGAGCCCGACCTGGTCGCAACAACTGGCTGCACGCTCCCTGCGAGGGTATCGGCATCACGGGCCGCGTAGATCGCGCCGACCGCAGCCAACCCTGCACCGGCGAGTCCGCCGACCAGGATGACTGTGGACACCAGTCCGGTAGCCAGGGAGGCCCGACGCGTCGCGCTCACCGATCCACCGGCCGCAAGGACGCGTTTGGCAACCCTGTTCCGCAGAGCCCCGATTCCCCGGGAGACCCCATAGAGCACTCCCATAGTGGCAAGCATGCTCACAAGGAACGCGGTGTGCCCCACACCATCGATCGGTGGCATTTCCACCAGTTCACGGACGCGGTTCTGCCAGGAGACAACCAGCATGCCGTAGCCGATGACATAGGCCGGCAATGCCAGGCCGACGATGAGCGGAGCAAGTGCCCTCCTGCGGTGCTGAGCGTCCCGGCGCTCGGTCTCCGGCTGTGTCCGTGCGAACGCTGCAGCCATCCTTCGCCACGGCACGCGGAGTGCGAAGCCGGCCTGGAAGCCGACCATGAACCAGAGCCCGGCCAGGAACCCCTGGAACACCGTGGGCCGTGGCACCAGTGAGGGGGTCAACGCCAAGGACGCCAGCGCACATGCGCAGAGCAGATTGACAAGGTGTGCCTGGAGGAAGTCTGTGCTGCTTCTGAAGATCGCCACGTTGCTCATCATTTCCCCGTGTGAGGGCTCATCATAGGCGAGAACGTCGGAAGTCCGGTGTGAGGTCGGGGCATCGGTGGCCGAAACAGGATCGAGGCGGTCCTGACGGTGGGAGTCCTTGCGGATCGAATCCGGAAGACCACGACGTGCCTGACGCCACCGTCGACTCCGCGCTGAAGTACTTCTCCCGTCCCGGCGGAGGTAGGGGCCGGTGAGTCAGCGCGGGGGAGTGGATGACCGGTTCTCCGACGGGCCACCGAACGAACACGGGCACAGGGCGATCCTTGGGATAGGTTTCTCTCATCCGGGCGGCGCCCGGGCACGGAGGGGGACCCTTGCAGACATCGAACCGGGTCCCGGTCAAGGGTCAGTGGGGCAGCGGCTCGGGTCCATGCCTGCCGCAGATCTCGACGCCGCGATACACGCTGCACCCTGGCTGGTCCTGCTGTCGGGGCTGGTCTACGCATCCCAATGGCGGCCGTGCCCACGCATCGACGGCTCCGGGTTCGAGGTGATCAACGGTTTGCGCAGTCACCTTCGAGAGTCGTCCGTTCAGCATGCTTCCGAGCAACGACCGCATCATCAGCGGACCGGGGACGCAGACTGGACGTGACGCCATCGTCGCCGCCTGGAAGGACGCCCGAGGCGCCGGATTCATTTCCTCACGTGAGGTTGTCTCCACCTGGAACGCGCTCGCGGTCGTCGTCGGACTGCTCGCAATTCTCTCGGTGATGGTTGCAGCCCTGGTGTAGCTGCCGACCTGCCGATGGTCGAGTCCGTTGCTGCTGTCAGGAGCATGGAGAAGCGAGTGATGCGGGAATTCCTTACCGGTACATCTCGCTGAAGCGAAACTACACTCACCGGATGAAGCCGTTCGAGGTCACCGTTGAAGGTGAGCTGTTCCGAATCAGTGAGAGAAGACAGCCGAGCGGAGCCCTCAGCTACGACATCGCGTGGCTCAATGGGCCGGCGGAGAGGACCTACGTGTTCACCGTCGGTAAGTTCACGGTCGGCTCGGGAGGGCACACTTCTGACGCCGAAGCTCGCATGACCGACGAGGAGTTGCTCGGCGAGGTACGAGGGTTCGTGCTGTCCGGGCGTGTGGGGGAAAGCGGCGGAGCGTAGAGCGCTTCTGCCGTGTTCCTTCGGTGGAGGGCGCATCGACCGCCCGAATGAATCTTTTCTGCTGTCCGGTATGAGAATGGGGCGTGACCAAAAGTGGAGAATTGGAGCCGGGCCCGGACATCATCGTGCGACGGATCCAGGGTGACGGCGTCTGGGCGCGTGTCAGTTCCGTCGGGGAGATCGGGGAGAGGCCGTTCCTCCTCGTCGCGGGCATCGGGGTCTCCTCGCACTACTTCGAGCAGCTCGCCCCGCACCTCGTGCAGTTCGGCCCCGTGCATGCCCTCGACCTGCCCGGCTTCGGTGGCGTGCCGCACGCGCGCCATGCCCTGTCGATCAGCCAGTTCGCGGAGATGGTCGGCAAGACCATCGACGACCTCGGGCTCGAGGATCCCGTGATCGTGGGGCACTCGATGGGCACGCAGATCTGCACCGAACTCGCCGCCGCACGGCCCGAACTCACCACCCTCGTACTCATCAGCCCGGTCATCGACGCCTCGGCCCGCATCGTGCCGGTACAGGCCCTGCGGTTCCTGCGCGCCGGCCTCCAGGAGCCCTTCCGCGTGCAGCTCCTCGCCGTCGTCGCCTACCTGACGTGCGGATTCGGGTGGTTCTTCAAGATCCTGCCACGCATGATGTCCTATCCGATCGAACGGACGGCGGCCGGCGTGCGCGCGTCGACGCTCGTCATCCGCGGTGAGCACGACGCCGTGTGCCCGCGCCCGTGGGTAGCGCAGCTGAGCGGTGCGTTCTCCCGTGCCGTCGACGTCGTCGAGGTCGAAGGGGCGGCGCACTCGGTGATGCACGCCCACGCCCGGGAGGTTGCTGGTCTCTGCGTCCGGCATGCGAGCGGCGCACCGGCGGAGGGCGACGACGAAGGGGCGGTTCGCGGCAACGCCGAGGGTAGCGATCATGGGGGCATCGCCGTCGTCCGGGAGTTGCCGAAGCAGAAGGCTTCGCTGAGCCCGACAGAGGCAGCGAAGGCCGTCGTCGACGAGGTGGAGGGCGCCGCCATCGAGTTCAAGGGCAACAAGACCGATGACGACCGCCTGGTCGAGCTCGGTCGCGAGCAGCAGGCCGAGGCGCGGGCGAGAGGACTCAACCGCGAGTAGGCGCTGTGAACCACCACCCGATGCTGCAGTTCGCCGGGGATCCTCGGCGGCAATCGGGGTCCCAGACCCTGTACAGCGGAGCAAGAACCGCGGCAATGCGCCCATAGTTCCTTTCCGGAACGGACGGCTTCAGGTCATCGTTCCATGGTTCTCCGTACATGCATTTCCGTCATCGTTGGCCTGGGAAGTCATCCTCTCGAACGCCCAGGAAGACTCCCTGGGTCGTATGCCATCGGCTTGCGGGCGTCCTGCAGCTGTGGACAGGCGCCTGGCTAGGGTGATGGGTATGAGTTCTACTCAACTTGCCTGGCTGATCGTGGGGTTCTCCGCGCTTCCGCTCGGTGTACTCGTGATCGGCTTCGTCCTGCTGTGGCGTAGATCTTCGCTGGGGATATGGCGCGGGTATGCGTGGCTGCTGGGCACGGCGGTTGTTGCCTGGTGCGCTCTTGCCGTTGTCCAGAGCAATCTCGGCTCGTCCGAGGGTTCCGATGCCGAGGAGGTCATGTTCGCGGTCGCCTATTACCTGTGGCCCTCACTCAGTCTCGGTGTCATCGTGGTCGGAGGCAGCTTCTGGCTGTTGATCGGTCGTCAGGCCGCGCACGAGCGAATGTCACTGCCTGAAAGGCATGGGCACGCGTAGGCGGGTGACGACGAGCACTGATGTCTCCCGGTGACTGTGACAGGTTCGAGTGGCCCGTCCTGCTGGGGCCACTACAACCTGCCACAGTCAGACCTCACCAATTCGGTCGGCGCTACCGTCTCACGTCGCTGAACAACAGCGGATTCCGGGGCCTTCAACACCCCGGTGAACTGGCCGGCATCCTCATCCTGGGTGAGGTCCTGGAGCCGCACTCCTTGGTCAGCCCCCCGGGTTCGCTGGCTGCCGAGGGCAGACACCCGCGAGCCATTCGGGGCGGAGAACATCCAAGAAACGACGATCAGGGGCGCCGGGCCACGTAGTGGGTCCGTCCGGTCGATGAATTCGGGCCCGTGCGGCACGTTTCGGGGGTGTTTTGATGGAACCATTCGCTGTGAGCCGGACATGATGGGGTATGGGCGGGATTTCAGGACCGGATGATGACGCGTTGTGGCGGCAGGTGGTCGCCGGCGACGGTGATGCGTTCACGCTGATCTTCGACCGGCATCGTGATGCGGTGTTCCGGCACGCGGGTCGGAAGTTCCAGCTCTCCCACGTCGCTGAGGACATCACGGCGATGGTGTTCTACGAAGCCTGGCGGAAGCGGGTGTTCGTCCGGGTCGTCGACGGGTCGGTCCTTCCCTGGCTGCTGGTGACGACGAACTACGTGGCACGGAATCAGGCGCGCCATGAACGCCGGCATCGGAGCCTCCTCGCACGCCTGCCCGCACCGGAACCGGTCGACGATATCGCTGACGTCTTCGTCCACGACGACACGAGGGAGCGTCGCGCTGCGGACGTCCGCCGGGCACTGGCGACGCTGCGCCCCCTCGACCGGGACATCCTGACCCTGTGCGTGCTCGAGGAGATGACGGCCCGACAGGCCGCGGCCGTCCTGGACGTGCCCGAAGGGACGATCAAATCCCGACTCTCCCGTGCCAAGACCCGTCTCGGCGTCCTGCTGCCGGTCCTGGGACCAGTCGGTGCGCGGCCGGCGACTGAAGGAACTCACTGATGACCACCACCTTCGACCCCGCCCGCAGCGCAGCCCTGCGCCGGCAGCTCGGCACCCTCCCGGCCTCCGACCTGCAACCCACCACAGTCCTGCCTCAGCACCAGGACCATGCCACGGACCAGCCGGAACAGCCGGACCAGCCGGACCAGCCGGGCCGGCCTGCGACCGGCAGGCATCGGCATGCCCCCTGGATCATCGGCGGGGCCGGCCTGGCAGCGACCGCGGGGCTCCTGGCCTCGGGGCCCTTCCAGCCCGCGAGCACCACGGGCGCCGACTTCATCCCCGCCATGGCACGACCCCAACAGCCCCAGGACCTGCTGCCCGAAGACCTGCGTCAGGGCGATATGGATGGCCCTCCAGGACTGGTCGTCAGCACGTCCCGTCTCGTCGGGACCGAGCGCGGCTACAACTACTACGCCGCCGAGAGCAACGACGGCATGATGTGCCTGGTCATCGCGTACCCGCCCGAACCACCCGACCCGGCAGCAGCCATGTCCCCGTGGGAAGTCGCCTGTACCCCCCTGGCCAACTTCGACAGCTCGCCCCTGCAGATCACCTCGGCGTCGACGAACACGAGGATCTGGCTCGTCAGCGCCAACATCGAGCCCACCGAAGAACAACTCACCCGGCAGACACGCCTGTCCCCGAACCTGTACATCGAGTACACCGACGGCATACCCCTCTCACCGGCGCAGGAGGCAGGCCATGACCTGTGACACCGCCGAGCTGACAACCTGCACTCCACCACCCAGGCAGCACACCTAGCAGGAGGTAGATCCCTTGGCTTTTGTAGCCGTCATCGCCGTGTTCTTCCTTCTACCCGGGGTGCTGTACGCCCTGTCCCACCAACTGAAGAACTGGCGGACCATCACAGCAACCGAGCAAACGCTCGGAGTCCTGACACTCATCGGCTTGATCACCGCCGTCATGGCCTTCGTCGGCCTGGCAGCCTTCGGCTAACCAGCAACAGCACCAGGAGAATCAGCCCCGGTGATGATCCCTGGGCGGGCAGTTCCATCGGGAGAAGTGCGGGGTCCGGCATAATCATCGCCATGGACCGGGCGCGTAGTGGTGCAGGCGTGGTCGTGCTGGAAACGGATCGGTTGGTGCTTCGGCGTTGGCGCGTGTCGGATGCCGGGCTGCAGCGCACGCTCTGGACGGAGCGCGATCCTCGCGTCAGCTGATACGCGGCGTCGCTACCCAGCGATCCACCCTGATCGATCTCGAGGAACGATTTCCGCGCTCGTGACGGCCGAGGCTGCCGATAGAGTCGGTGAAAGCATGGATTCGGTGGAATGCACCCGACAACAGCCAGGCGAAGCGCCTGAACAGGAGCCATCGAACGCCATAGCTCAAGGCTTCACAGGCGGTTCATCCGCATTCTCGATCGGCTTGCACGCGAGCAGATGGCAGTCACAGACAAGGACGGCAGATGAAGGACCCAAGGCCCACCGGGAATCCGGCGAGCAGGGAACGCCGACTGAGATCCAGGCGGTGGTGGAACATCGGTGCACTCTTCATGTTCGTCGCGTTCCTTTTCCTGGTGTCGAGCCCCTATTTGGATACGCTTGCCGTCGAAACGGTGCGGTGTGAGATTGTGTCAGCGGAGCCCAGAACGGCGTCTGGTGGGTCCCGGGGTTCGGTGTCGACCTCCGAGGTCCTGGTTCAAACCTCCGACTGTGGCCCGGTCATCATCGATCAGGGGGTGAGCTCCGACAATCAGGAGGAAATTGCTTCCTCGTTCGCGGTCGGTTCCGAGTACGAGTTCGACATCGGCTGGTATTCGCGAGTCGTGATGAAGAATATGCGCGGCAACCTACCGTCCGCGCAGGACTATCGGCCGGTGGAATGATCCGTCAGCCATGACGCGTGCGTGCGGCTCTTCACCCGCGACGACAACGCATACAAAGCGTTGCGGGTGGACCCGGAGATTCCGTGCCTAATCGCCGATGGATCCGTCCAGCAGCTCACGCAGGATATCCAGGTGGCCGCAGTGCCTCCCCGTTTCCTCGATCATGTGCACCAGAACCCACCGCACACTCTGCCCGCCGTCGCCACCGCGGCAACGCTCCTCCATGCCATACCGCTCCAGCACGTCGCGGGACTGACGGCAGGCGGCCTCGTAGTTCTCGATGATGCCCGCCAGGCTGTCCTGTTCACTCACCCGGAACTCGCCGTCGGGATCCTCGGCGGACCATCGGGTCGGCACGCCTTGCCGCCCGTCGATGCGGTCCTGGAACCAGAACCGCTCGACATCTGTCAGGTGTTGTACCAACCCGGACACCGTTGTCAGCGAGGGCACGAGCCGCTTGGCGCCGTCGGCATCGCCGAGGCCGCTGGCCTTCATCACTACGGTGGCCCGGAAGTAATCCAGGAAGCCTGTCAGTGTCTCCCGCTCTCCGGCAGCCGCAGGTGGTTCCGTCCGGCTGTCATTCTCCATCCGCCCAACCTAGTCAGGGGAGTCGATGCACCGCGCAGGCGCGCCGACCATGGCACCCCGGAACTTGCAGAACGTCTCGACGAAGAGCCCCATGCGCCGATCGACTGGGGTGCGACCCAGTGCTGGCGTCACCCCGACATGGCGTCGGTCTGTGCTGCCGGCGTCATGGGTAGTACGGTTCCCCGGCGCACGCCGCCGATAGGCTGCTCTCGCCGATCGTGCGCGGATCACCCTGATCGTGCTGGCGGTGATCATCCTGGTGCGGTCGCTGCCGCTTCGGCCCTGTCCGCGTGGCACATGATCGGGCTGGCGGCCGGCACCAACATTGACAGCCCGGATTGCGCTGACTAAATTCTACATGTTGGTATTTATTTTCCGCATAATGAGAAAGTAAGAGGGTGGGCAGTATGCCGAAGTACGTGGAGACCAACGGGCTCAGTGTCGCCGAGGAGCTCTATGCCTTCGTCCGGGACGAAGCCCTACCCGGTACGAGGCTTGAGGCCGAGGCGTTCTGGACGGGCGCCGCCGCCCTCATCACGGAGTTCTCGCCACGGGTGCAGGAACTGCTGGCCACCCGGGACCGGATGCAGCAGCAGATCGACGAGTACCACCGCTCGGCCGGCGCCACACCCCTGGATCAGGACGCCTACGAGGAATTCCTGCGCTCGATCGGCTATCTGGTCGACGAGCCCGGGGACTTCAGCATCGCGACCGATCGCGTCGACCCGGAGATCGCGACGGTCTCGGGCCCCCAGCTGGTGGTCCCGCTACTGAACGCCCGGTTCGCCGCCAATGCCGCGAACGCCCGATGGGGCTCGCTCTACGATGCGCTGTACGGCACCGACGCTATCGACGAGGACGAGGGCCGCGAGAAGACGCGCGGCTACAACCCCGTCCGGGGTGCCGCCGTCGTCGCACGCGGCCGGGAGTTCCTGGATCAGCACTTCCCACTGATGGGTGGGTCCCACGCCGATGTCACCGCCTACCGGATAGCCGACCGGGCTCTGGTCGCGGAGACGCCGGGCGGTCCGACGGCGCTGGCCGAGCCGGGGCAGTTCACCGGCCACCGGGGAGCACCGGACGCGCCCGAGTCGGTGCTGCTCGTGCACCACGGATTGCACGTGGAGATCCAGATCGACCGTGGCCACACCATCGGCTCCGGTGACCCTGCCGGGGTGAAGGACATCGTGCTGGAGTCCGCGATCACCACCATCATGGACCTCGAGGACTCCGTGGCAGCTGTCGACGCCGAAGACAAGGTGTCGGGTTATCGCAACTGGCTGCAGCTGATGCAGGGGACACTGACCGCTCAGATCGCCACGGGTACGGGCAGCTACACCCGGCGGCTCAACCCCGACCGCCTCTACACGGCGACCGACGGTTCCGAAATGACCCTTCCGGGCCGTTCGCTGCTTCTCATCCGCCAGGTGGGCCACCTGATGACCAGTGACGCCGTGCTCGATGCTGCCGGCGATCCGGTGCCCGAGGAAATCCTCGATGCCCTCTTCACCGGCCTCGGCTCCGTGCACGACCTGCGGGGCGCACATGCCGGGCACAACTCACGGGCGGGATCGGTATACATCGTGAAGCCCAAGATGCACGGGCCGGCCGAGGTCGCCGTCGCTTGCGCCCTGTTGGCAGGGACCGAGGACGTGCTGGGTCTTGAACCGCTCACCCTGAAGATCGGCATCATGGACGAGGAGCGCCGCACCTCCGCCAACCTGAAGGCATGCATCTGGGAGGCCAGGGACCGCGTCGCGTTCATCAACACCGGATTCCTGGACCGTACCGGCGATGAGATCCACACCTCGATGCTTGCCGGCCCCATGGTCCGCAAGGCCGAAATGCGCAATTCCAGCTGGATCAAGGCCTACGAGGACGCCAACGTCGACATCGGGCTCGAGTGCGGACTCAAAGGGCGGGCCCAGATCGGGAAGGGCATGTGGGCGGCTCCGGACAACATGGCCGACATGCTGGTGCAGAAGGTCGGCCATCCTCTCGCCGGAGCGGACTGCGCCTGGGTCCCCTCGCCCACGGCTGCGACCCTGCACGTGATGCACTACCACCAGATCGATGTGGACGCCCGGCAGGCGGAGCTGGCAGGGGAGCGCCGCTCGACGCTGCGGCAACTCCTCACTATCCCGGTCGGTGATCCGGGAAGCTGGAGCGCGGAGGACCGCCGCAACGAGCTGGACAACAACATCCAGAGCACGCTCGGCTACATCGTGCGGTGGGTCAACGACGGCGTCGGGTGTTCCAAGGTGCCCGACCTCCATGGCACGGCGCTGATGGAGGACCGCGCCACCTGCCGGATCAGTTCGCAGCACATCGCCAACTGGCTCCTGCACGGCGTCGTGACCGAGGACGAGGTGGAGGCATCCCTGCGCCGGATGGCGGCGGTGGTCGACGAGCAGAACGCAGCCGATCCCACCTACACGCCGATGTCCCCGGCCTTCGATACCGAAGCGTTCCTCGCAGCCCGCGAACTCGTTCTCGAGGGCGCGGCCCAGCCGTCGGGGTACACCGAGCCGATCCTGCATCGGCGACGCTCCCTGCACAAGCACACCGACACCATGACAAGGACCGCATCATGACCCTGACACTGACAACCGCCCAATCGATCATCGCCGACGCCCTGGACGCGGGCCGGCAGCACGGCTTCAAGCCGCTGACCGTCGTCGTGCTCGACGCCGGTGGTCACGTCATCGCCGCTGCCCGCCAGGACGGCGCGTCGAACAACCGCTTCGAGATCGCGCACGGCAAGGCGTACGGAGCATTGGCCCTCGGCATGGGGTCGCGGGCCATCATGGAGCGCGCGGAGCAGCAGGCGTACTTCATCGCGGCCGCGAGTGCCACCCTGGGAGGTCGGCTCATCCCGGTCCCCGGTGGCGTCCTGGTCCGCGACGACGGAGGCACCATCCTGGGTGCCGTCGGTATCAGCGGTGACAGTTCCGACAACGACGAGACTGCGGCGTCGACGGCGATCGAGGCGGCCGGCCTGAGCGCCCAGGTCTGACGCCTCGTCCCACAGACGAGGGGGAGGGAACCGGATCACTCCGGTTCCCTCCCCCTCGTCGTTCTCGCGCTCGATCTGTTCCCGCGCTCGGCCGCGGGAGTCATCGGAAGTGTCACACCTCGGGGCGCCCCCTGATGGAGGCGGGCCGGCAGCACGGCCTCGAGCCGCTGACCGTCGTCGTGCTCGATGCCGGTGGTCACGTCATCGCCGCTGCCCGCCAGGACGGCGCGTCGAACAACCGCTTCGAGATCGCGCACGGCAAGGCCTACGGAGCATTGGCCCTCGGCATGGGGTCGCGGGCCATCAGCGCGCGGAGCAGCAGGCGTACTCCATCGCCGCCGCGGCGGTCGGCCTGAGCGCCCAGGTCTGACGCCTCGTCCCACAGACGAGGGGAGGGAACCGGATCACTCCGGTTCCCTCCCCATCGTCGTTCTCGCGCTCGATCTGGTCCCGCGCCCGGGCTGCGGGCCGATCCGAGGTGTCACACCTCGGGGCAGCCCCTATCCGCCCTCATGACTGCGGTCTCACGCCGTTCCGGACCCTACGCTGCTCCGCTCCTCCAGCGGTACGTTCTTGCGCATCAGTACCCGGGCCAGCAGGGCCAGGCCGACGATGAGCAGCGCCAGGAGGATGGTGCCAGGGTTGAAACCGAGCCCGTAGATCGAGATGTACGCGACCGCGCCGCTCATGGCGCAGTAGTACATCGTCACCAGGACGGTCTTCCTCAGCAGGTCCCCCTCACGACCGAGGAGGCCCACGGTGGCCGCGGCCGCGACGATGTTGTGGATGGCCACCGGATTACCGCCGGCTCCGCCCACGGCCTGGGCGGCAACCACCAATTCGGGCGGCACGCCGATCCCCGCGCCGGTCGAGAACTGGAACTGGGCGAAGGTCAGGTTGGACACGGTGTTGGACCCGGCCACAAAAGCTCCGAGCGCTCCGATCCACGGTGCGATCAGGGGCCAGGAGCTGCCCGAGATCGCGGCGGCACCCTCCGCGAGGGTCACCGGCATGCTGGCGAGTCCGGATTCGTTGAGGGCCGGGCCCGATTGGATGAGGACCCGCACGAGCGGAACGGCGAAGAGCAGCGCAGCGGCCGTGCCGGCAAGCTGGCGTCCGGAGATCGCCAGGCTCTGAGCAATCTGGGGGCCCTTCATACGGTGCAGCAGGCAGGCGAAGACCGACGCCAGGATGAGGAGGAAGGCCGGTGAGTAGAACGGCTGGATGCTGGTGGTGATCTCGGTGCCGAGGATCCCCGCGAAGGGAATCTGTATCCCTGTCAGGAACTCCTTCAACGGTGCGATGACACGGGTCGCCACGAGGAGGACCGCCATGAGGACGTAGGGTGCCCATGCCCGCACCAGGCTCATCCGGGTGGAGATCTCGGTCGCTGCGGCAGGTTCGATGGTGCCCATCCAGCGCTCGGGCCAGGAGGTGCGGGGGCCGAAATCGAAGGTGTCCTTCGGCATCAGGAAGCCGCGGCTCGAGGTGAACATGACCAGCACCAGCCCGATGAGGCCGCCGAAGAGGGACGGGAACTCCGGTCCGAGGATCCGGGCCACCAGGACGTAGGGGACGGTCATGGCAAGGGACGCGTACACGGCGAACGGCCAGACCACGAGCCCGTCGCGGAATCGCCGCTGGGGGCCGAAGAAGCCGGTGAGCATGGTCACCAGGATCAGCGGGATCAGGATGCCGACGATCGCGTGGATGACCGCCACGTTGAAGCCGATCTCCGAGATGAACTCGGGCATCGTCAGGCCGAGAACACTCGCGCGCTCGGCCACGGCCGGGTCGCCGCCCAAGCCGTTGCCCACACCCACGAGAATCGGTGTCCCCACCGCTCCGAAGCTGACCGGGGTGCTCTGGATGATCAGGCCGACCATGACGGCGGCCATCGCGGGGAAGCCCATCGCCAGCAGAAGGGGAGCCACCACGGCAGCCGGTGTGCCGAAACCGGAGGCACCTTCGATGAACGAGCCGAAGAGCCACCCGATGATGATGGCCTGGACCCGTCGGTCGGCTGAGATGTTGTCGAAACCGGCCCGGATCGTCGCCATCGCTCCACCCACGGTGAGCGTTGAAAGCAACAGGAGCGCGCCGAACACGATGTAGAGAAGGGTCACGGCGACGATCAGGCCCTCGATGGTCGCGGCCATCACCCCGTTGAAGCTCACGCGCCACACCACCAGCGCCACGACGACGGCGACGACGTAGCCGAGGGGCATCGCATATTTGGCGGGCCAGCGGAAGCCCGCCAGGAGCACGCCCACCACGAGGATGGGTGACAGCGCCAAGAGACTAAGCACAGCGAGATTGTCCACAGGAAAGGCCTTTCTGACCTGGATAGGCGAGAGACGAGGTACGAGCTGGTGGGCGGGATGCCCGAGGTCAGATGGCTTTGCCCGGATTCAGAATGTTCTGCGGGTCGAGAGCATGCTTGATCCGGTGCTGGATGTCGCGGGAGACCTCACCGACCTCCGCCGTGAACCAGTCGCGCTTGAGCAGCCCGACCCCGTGTTCGCCGGTCAGGGTGCCGCCGAGGCTCTGGGCGAGCTCGAAGATCCGCCCCATCGCCAGTTTCGGCGCGCCGTCCGTGATGGATTCGTTCTCGTCGACGACGATCATCGGGTGCAGGTTGCCGTCCGCGGCATGCGCGACCGTGTAGAGGTCGACGCCGGTGTCCTCCGAGATGCGCTGGATCCCCGTCACGATCTCCGCGAGCCGATTGCGGGGTACTCCGACGTCGCCGATGGACGTCCGGCCCAGCTTCTCGAGCGAGGGGATCGCGTCCCGGCGCGCCTGGATGAGGGCTTCCGCCTCCGCCGGATCGTCGGCGATCATGACCGATTCCGCGAAGGGCTCGATGGCCTTCAGCACCACGTCGCGCTCGATCTCGGCGCCGAATCCATCGGTCTGAGCCAGCAGGAAGGCTTCACCGCGCCGGCGGTGATCGGTTCCGGTGGCGCGGTCGATCGCGCCCAGGGTGGGGCCGTCCACGAGTTCGAGCACCGAGGGGGTAGCTCGCGCCGCGACCACGGCCGAGGCCGCCGCTGCCGCAGCTTCCACGGTCCCGAAGTAGGCGGCGAGGGTGGCGGTTGCCACCGGCGCCGGGCGCAGCCGGAGCGTCGCCTCGACGACGACGCCGAGGGTGCCCTCCGAGCCGATGAACACCGCGTTCAGGTCGTAGCCGGTGACGGCCTTGATGGTCTGGGTGCCGGTGACCAGTACACGGCCATCAGCCAGGACCACCGTGAGGCTCAGCACCGATTCACGGGTCACCCCGTACTTCGCGCAACGCATTCCGCCGGCGTTGGTCGCGATGTTGCCGCCGATGGAGCAGATGGCGGTGCTGGCCGGATCCGGAGCGTAGAACAGGCCGTGCAGGGCGGCCGCTGCATTGAGCTCGGCGTTGAGTACCCCCGGCTCGACGACGGCGATCTGCTCGACGGGGTCGATACGCAGGATCCGGTTCATCCGCCGCACATCGAGGACGATCTCACCGGCCCTCGCGGCGGCACCGGCGGCAAGACCGGTTCCCGCTCCGCGCGGAACGACGGGAATGCGATGCTCGTTCGCCAGCCTGAGCGTCTCCACCACGTCCTCGACCGACTCGGCCTGGACCACCCCGTCCGGCAGGGTCGGCGGCACATAGCCGGACCGGTCGGTGCGGACGAGTGCGAGCTCCCGGGGGTCCTGGGTGAACCGGGGTAGGGCTGCGAACACCTCGGTCAGGCTGTGGGCGACGGTACTGCTGGTCATCGATCGTCTCCTTTGACGTAGTGCGTCTGCCATGGGCCGCGTCCGTAAGGGGCGGAGGCCACCAGGCCGCGCCTGCGAGGACGAACCCTCGCAGCCAGGGGCGGCAAGCATTGACAGGGGTCACTTCCGCATAACGGAATATCGCTTCTATCTGACGAAAACGCTAGGGGTGAAGGTTGCCGATGTCAATGGTCCGAGCCACCCGCCGTCGCCGAGCGGTCGATGGGCGCGACGAGCGTCCCGGCAGGACCGTCCGACCCCGGGGGAGATTCCCCCGGACACGAACCCGGGCCCTGCAGGGCCCGGCGTCCTGCCACACCTAGTCGGCGACGTTGAGATCGCCGGAGATGGCCTGTGCGGCAGCGGTCAGTAGGGGAACCACACGCTGGGCGAAATCCTCGTCCACGCGCGAGATGGGGCCGGAGACGGAGATGGCCGTCGGGGTCGGGGAGTCGGGCACGGCAACGGCGAAACACCGGACACCGAGCTCCTGCTCGCCGTCGTCGACCGCGTACCCCCGCCTGCGGACCACGGCCAATTCGTCGAGCAGCGCATCGATCGACGCGATGCTCTTCGTCGTCGGCGTGGGCATGCCGGCACGGCCGACGATGCGTCGCACCGACTCGTCATCCAGTTGGGCCAGGATCGCTTTTCCTACCCCCGTGTCGTGGGTGTGGGCGCGGCGGCCGACCTCCGTGAACATCCGCATGGAGTGCAGCGACGGCACCTGCGCTATGTAGACGACCATGTCGGAATCCAGCACAGCCATGTTGGCCGTTTCCCCGAGAGCATCGACCAGGTGTTTGAGCTGCGGGCGAGCGAGTGCGCCGAGCTGTCTGTTCGCGCCTTCCCCGAGACGGATCAATCGCGGGCCGAGGACGTACCTGCGGTTCGGCAGCTGACGGACGTAGCCCTTGCCGAGCAGTGTGCGGAGCAGACGGTGGATGGTGGGCAGCGGAAGATCGGTGGAAGCTGCGAGTTCACTCAGGGTGACCTCGCCCCCGGCGTCGTTGATCAGTTCCAGGAGCTCGAAGACACGCTCGACGGACTGCACGCCCCCGCTTCTGACCGGTGCCTCCATGATCCCTGCTCCTGACCTGTGTCCTGCGCGTAGCTGCCGTCCGATCCCAGCATATCCATATCGTGGAATCTCCCCGGAGGGCGATCCCCATGATCGGGCCGATACCTTCCACGGATGAGCCGGCCCGGTACACCACCAGGACCGTTACTGCCGTCGCCGAGGGCCGAGCCCTATGCCCTTGCCGCCTCCACCCTCGTCCGGACGTCGCACCGTCTACGAGGGACACGGCGCTGGAGGCAGGTCCTACTTTCGCCGTAGTCTCCGTGCCCGAATGCCCCTGGCCGTCGAGAGCGCTGCCTCGGGCTCCGCTTCCCCTCCCGGCACACTCCCGGACCCACGCCGCGGCACTGTCATGGCGGCAACCTCCGTGAGCCGGGGGTGGAGATGGTCGTCGCCGTCGACCGTTCCCGATTGCCACGACAGCGTGAGCCCGTCCGCGGTGTCCTCGAGCGACGCGAGGTTGTTGTCGAACCACGGTCCCCTGATGTTCCGCCAGCGGAACGGTGGGTTGGGGACTTTCACCGAGCGCGCCACGAGGGCCCCGAGAGGTGCCGCCACGGCGTAGGAGAGGATGGCGGTGGAGGAGCGCAGGAGCCGCGGCAGCGGATTGCGGATCGGGGAGCAGACCACCTGGAGGATACGGCTGCCCGACGTCCTGTCCACTTCCGCGACGTACGAGAAGTGGACGTCTCCCGACAGGAAGGTCACCGTCTCCGGTGCCGGGCCCCGGTTGCCGTCCGCCACGTCCGTCGCCATGAGGGCCACGGCGCGGAAGCTGTTCTGGAAGGCGGCCCAGTGTTCGAGATCCATGCCCTGCCGCAGCTTCTCACCCAGCCGCGCGCCCCGCGCGCCCCATGCACCCTGTGCGAGGGCCTCGTCCCACGACTCGATGTGATGGAGCCCCAGCGGCAGGAGGAACGGCAGCGAGGTTCCCACCAGCAGGTGCCGGAATCCGCCCACCATCTTGTCATCCAGCCACGCCGTCTCCTCCTCGCTGAGCAGGGCCCGCGCATCGGGTGTCAGCACGCGGGATACGCGGGAGTCGACCACGATCAGGCGTGTGTCATCGAAGTCGCGGCAGTAGCTCCAGCGGTAGCTGGCCGGGTCCTTGTCCGCCCGGTCGGCGAAGGCGTCGAGCTCCTCGCTCAGGTCGAGCTCGGCGGCGTCGTGATGGTGGACGATCCGTTGCCAGAGGCGGTCCTCCGCGCGCCGGTCCGGTGACAGGTTGCCGAGGTGCTGGTACACCCAGTACGACGCCAGGCCCGCAACGATCCGGTCCTGCCACCAGGAAGTGGCCTCCATCTCCTGCTTCCAGGAGGTGGAGGCGTTCCAGTCATCGCGGATGTCGTGGTCGTCGAAGATCATGGCACTGGGAAGGGTGGACAGCAACCAGCGGTTGGCGCTGTCGGACCAGGCCAGGTTGTACAGGTGGGCGTACTCCTCGTAGTCCTTCAGCTCGGCGCCGGGCTCCTCCTCGATGTCCCTCCGCCCGCGGATGAACTGCTGCATCTCCTCACTGGTGGAATCGGCGTACACCTGGTCGCCGAGGAAGAGCATCAGGTCCGGCCGCGGTGAACTGTCGTCCTTCGTCCGGTTGAGCGCGTACGCACGCATGGCATCGATGCCGTGGGTCCGATTGCCCTCCTTGGTGTGGGGGACGCTCGTGCGGCAGGACCCGAAGGCCAGTCGCAGGGGCTTCCCCGGGGTGCGTGTCGCAATGCTCGACGGCGGGAATTCGGGAACCGATCCAGGGTCCGGCCAGGCCTGGTGTCCGTCGATCTCCACCGTGTAGGGGGTGACGCTTCCCGGCTCGAGTCCGTCCACCTCGACGAGCGCGTAGTGGTGCCCGTGGACCGCGAACGTGCGTGCTTCCCAGGATCGCTGGGCAGCCCGGACGACGACGCGTGCCGCGGCGCCGACCTCCACCCAGACACTTGCCGAGGTGTCGTCGACGTACCGCAGTATGGGGCCAAGGACCAGGGGAGTTGGTGTCATACGTATGTTCTACCCCTCTCCCCGTCGGCCCGCAGGTCGATGTCGACGAGTTTGCCTTTGTGCTGGTCTGAGGACGAAGTGGGAGGCTTGGGGCTCATCCACACGAGAGAAGGTACGGCTCGATGGCTTCCGCTGTGACCCTGATCCGCTCGACCGCCCTTTCGGACATGGTGCAGTACGCCTATGCGGCTACCGCACCGGCTGACGCGCGGCTGGTGTTCCTTGCAGGATCGTGTCCCCTCGATGAAGCCGGCGTCACGGTGGGCGAGGGTGACTATGCGGTGCAGGCGGCGAAGTGCATCGACAACATGCTGGTGGCGCTGGGCGACGCCGGTGCGACTCTCGAGGACGTGATCAGTACACGCGTCCTCGTGGCATCGACCGATCGCGCCGACCTCGTAAGGGTATGGGGTGTTGTACGCGACAGGTTCGGCGGACACGACGTGCCGAGCACGCTACTCGGGGTGACAGTCCTCGGGTACGAGCACCAGCTCGTCGAGATCGAAGCCGTAGCTGCCGTCCGCGACTGATGCGGAGCAGCCCCGTCCACGGATCCTGCCCACCGCGCCCTATGAAGCAACGAACTCGCCGAGCGCGGCCAGGAGGCGGTCGACGTCGTCGTCGTCGTTGTACGGCGCCAAGCCGATCCGCAGGGCGGCGCTGTCCTCGAGATCGAGACGACGGAAGGCCTCGTACGCGTAGAAGGAGCCTGCCGGCGCGAGGATGTTCCGTTCCGCAAGGAACCGGTAGGCGTTCGCGGAGGACCGGCCCGGGAACGTCACCAGCAGTGTCGGTGTCCGATCCCGGGCTTTCGAGTGCAGCGTGACGGCATCACCCAGTCCGGCCAGCCCTGCCTCGATGCGGGAGCGCAACGCGAGCTCGTACTCATCGACCACGTGGGTGGATGCGAGAAGGCGCGCACGGCGGCCGGTTGCGGCGCCGGGCGCGATCGCTGCGAGGAAATCCACGGCCGCCGTGGCTCCGGCCATGATCTCGTACGGGAGGGTACCGAACTCGAACCGCTCAGGCACCTCGTTCGTGGACGGCAGCAGCTTGTCCGGCTGCAGTGATTCCAGCAGGTCCGGGTCGGCCACGAGAACACCGCAATGAGGCCCGAGGAATTTGTAGGGTGAACAGGCGAAGAAGTCGGATCCCAACGCCTTCACGTCGACCGCCGCATGAGCGGTGTAGTGCACCCCGTCCACGTAGACCAGTGCGCCGACCGCGTGAGCGGCATCGGCGATGCGGCGCACCGGCGGTTTGGTGCCGAGCAGGTTCGACGCGGCGGTGATCGCCACCAGCTTCGTGCGCTCGGTGATCGCGGCCGCGACGGACGCTTCGTCGATCTCCGTGGTGTCCGGGTCGAAATCGATCCAGCGCACAGTGGCGCCGACCGCGGCGGCTGCTTGCAGCCAGGGGCGGATATTGGAGTCATGATCCAGGCGTGACACGACGACCTCGTCACCCGGCTGCCAGGTCTTGGCGAGGTGGCGGGAGAAGTCATAGGCGAGCTGCGTTGCGCTTCGGCCATAGACGACACCGCGAGGATGCGCCCCCAGCAGGTCGGCCATCGCCGCCCGGAATCCGCCGACCGCCGATTCGGCGTTGCTCTCCGAGCCCATACCGAAGCCGCGGTTGGACAGCGGCCCGGTGATGGCGTCGGCTATCGCGGTTCCCACGACGGTGGGGGTCTGCGTTCCGCCGGGGCCGTCGAAATACGCGGTGCCGGTGAGCAGGGCGGGGAAGTGCGCGCGGAACGCCGCGATGTCCAGGGTCATGTCGTTACTTTCTCAGGTGAGGGTCGATCCGGAAAGACGCGGGGGCGAGAGCCGTCGTGGGTCAGTTCGAGAGGTTTGCCCTGATCGCGATGAGGGCCAGGTCGAGGAGCGGAGTGGGTTGCCGCAGCGCCGTGGCCCGGTGTGCGTAGTCGCCGAGGATGTGGTCGACCTCTGATGGCAGGCCTGCGGTGAGGTCCCGGTACAGCGATGTGGTGAAGGAGGATCCCGGTTCGGTCAGGAGCGCCACGGCTTGATGGTGCGCCGGACCCGACACGGGGTGTCCTGACCGGGTGGCGACGGCCTCGAGTTCCTCGATTGCCGCGCGTACCGCGCCTTCACCGCCCGCATCGAGGATGCGGCCCACGGGAGCATGGAACAGGCAGTTGATGACGCTGGCAGCGGCGATGAACGCCCATTTGTCCCACAGCGCGCCCACCACGTCATCGGCGACCGAGAAGTCGATGCCCGGGACGTCGAGGGCGTCGCGAATATCGTCCGCGACCGGAGCGTCTGTCAGGGAGCCCGCCATCAAGGAACTCATGGGGGTCCTCTGGTGGACGACGTCACCGTCGAGGGTCGCCACGATGCGGGCCAGCCCGCCCAGTACCTGTCCCGGGTACGCCGCCTGGAGCTGGTCGATGTGCGCCATGCCGTTGAGGACCGGGAGGATGCGCGTGGTCGCGTCGATGAACGGGTGGACGTCGATGACGGCGGAGGAGAAGGCTGTCGCCTTGACCGTGATGAGCACGAGATCGAAGGCGGGAGCCGTGTCCGTGGTCGTGATGACCTGCACCGGGTGAGTCCGGTCGGCATCAGGGGATACGAATCGTAAGCCGTCGCGGCGCAAGGCTTCTGCTTTGCGTTCACGGACGAGATAGGTGACGTCCCGCCCTGCCTCCTGCAGCAGGGTCCCGAAGGCGCCTCCTGTGGCTCCGGCCCCTACAACGAGTATCCGCACAACAACTCCTTCTCCCGGATGACGAACAGCATGACGAACACTCCACCATGATCTGCACGGTGAGCGACCGTCCTGACTGTGACCGTTCCGTGTCGCTGATGTCCTATGACGAGGAGGCGCGGCCGGTCCGGAAGCGGATCCTCCAACGGTCGGTGTCCTCTTCCACAGATATGGATCTGCAGATATGGACTCGCGATCCCGTGTCTGGTTCATGATCGCGGCATGAGAGTGCCTGGAATTCTCCCCGAGGACGCGCCCGACCCTCGGGTCGAGCAGGCCGAGCGCCTGAAACTCATGCCTGTCCCGGTGATGGGACTCGTATCCCAGCCCTCGCTGGGGGACAGGTGTACTGCCCTCGAGGCCTGAACCCGTTCGATGGAGGGCCGTCCGATACGGTACGCCGACCGGGTGATACCGGCGTCGTTCCCTCGCTACTCGCGCAGCTGCTGCACCATGTCGAGGACGACGGCGCGGAGGTCGCCGTCGTTCTCCGCCGCCACCCTGCGCTGGCGCTGGTACCCGGCGCCGCGCTGGAGGATGGTTTCCACGTCCGCGAGTTCGCTGCTGCATCCGAGCTTCGCCGCGATCGGCTCGAGGCGGTTCAGGACGTCGACGAGGTGCTCGGTGACGAGCCGCTCGTTGCCCGCGGCGTCGAGGATGATGATCGCGTCGAGGCCGTAGCGGGCCGCCCGCCACTTGTTCTCCTGGATATGCCAGGGCGGCATGGTGGGGATGCTCCCGCCGGCGTCGAGGGTCTCGGAGAACTCCTGCACCAGGCACTGGGTGAGGGCGGCGACCGCACCGACGTCCTGCAGGGTCGAGAGGCCGTCGCACACGCGCATCTCCACCGTGCCGAGGTTCCCGACCGGCCGGATGTCCCACCGGATCTCGCTGACGGAGTCGATCACCCCGGTGGTGAACATGTCCTGGACGTAGGACTCGTAGGCCGCCCAGTCGTCGAAGTGGAACGGCAGGCCCGCGGTGGGCAGCTGCTGGAACATGAGGGACCGCTGGGAGGCGTACCCGGTGTCCTCGCCGCCCCAGAACGGTGACGACGCCGACAGCGCCTGGAAGTGCGGGAAGTAGTTCGTCAGGCCGTCCACCACCGGCAGTGCCTTGTCGCGCGAATCGAGCCCCACATGCACGTGCACCCCGTAGATGACCATCTGCCGGCCCCACCACTGCGTGCGGTCGATCAGCTTCGCGTACCGCTCCCGGTCCGTGACCTGCTGGGCCTTCGGGGCGCTGAAGGGGTGCGAGCCGGCGCAGAACAGTTCCACGCCCATGGGATCGGTGACCTCGCGGACGGCGGCGAGGGAGCGGGCCAGATCCGCCTTGGCCTCACCGACCGAGGTGCAGATGCCCGTCACGAGCTCCACCGTGTTGAGGAGCAGTTCCTGCTTGATGTGAGGGTGCTCGTCGTCGTCCTGCAGCTCGGGGTGGTTCGTGCTGACCCCCCGCAGCACCTCACCCGCCACGGAGACGAGTTCCCCGTTGTAGCGGTCCACGAGGGCCAGTTCCCACTCGACGCCGAGGGTGGACTGGGCGGACTGCGCGAAGTCGATCTTCAAGGGCTTGCTCCTGGGGCGGTGCGGACGAGGAGGGTGACGTGGTGCCTCGGCAACGCGCCGTCGCGGGAGGGACTCGTCCCAATATTAGTGCCTTGCAGGTGGTCGGAGGGCGGCGGTTCGGGGCCTGCGGACGGGGTGCTGCTGGGATGATGGGGAGGTGCCCATCCTGAACAAAGACATGACGCTCTGCATCTCCCTGGCCGCGCGGCCCAGCAACATCGGCACGCGCTTCCACAACTACCTCTACGAGGAGCTGGGGCTGAACTACATCTACAAGGCATTCACCACCACGGACCTGCCGTCGGCGATCGCCGGACTGCGCGGCCTCGGCATCCGCGGGTGCGCCGTCTCGATGCCGTTCAAGGAGGATGTCATAGCCCTCGTGGACCACCTCGACCCGTCCGCGCAGGCCATCGACTCCGTCAACACCATCGTGAACGACGACGGCGTCCTCACCGCCTACAACACGGACTACCTCGCGATCGAGCGGCTCCTGCGCGAGCACGCCGTGCCGGCGACGCACTCGGTCCTCGTGCGGGGATCCGGCGGCATGGCGAAGGCCGTCGTCGCCGCGCTGAGGGACTCCGGCTTCACGCAGGTCACCGTCGTCGCCCGCAACGAGCGCACCGGCCGGGCGCTCGCGGACCTGTACGGCTTCGGCTGGCAGCCGGAGGTGGGGGAGTCGACGGCGGATCTGCTCCTCAACGTGACCCCGCTGGGCATGACCGGCCCCGACGCCGACGCCCTCGCCTTCCCGCAGGCGGCGATCGACGCCGCGCAGGTGGTGTTCGACGTCGTCGCCTCTCCCTCGGAGACGCCGCTGATCCTCGCCGCCCGTGCGGCGGGCCGGCCGGTCATCACGGGGGCGGAGGTCGTCGCGCTGCAGGCCGAGGAGCAGTTCGTGCTCTACACGGGGATCCGGCCCACCCCGGAGCAGGTCCGGGCGGCGGGGGAGTTCTCGCGCCGGCAGGCCTGAGGGCCGGTGGGGAGCGCAGGGGCTAGAGCCGGTACCACCGGATCCCGAGCGGCTCGAGGGTGATGCCTGCCTGCAGGAGCTCGGATCGGGCGCTGATCAGTTCTAGGGCGCTTGCCGGCAGGCCCGAGAGCGTCAGGGCGCTGATGCCCTGCGGCGTCTCCGCGAAGTTCGCGAACACGACGACGGTGGACTCCTCGCCGTCGAGCAGGCCGGGCCGCTGGTAGCCCAGGACATGCGGGTTGTCCGTGTGGAACGGCACGAGCAGGCCGCCCGAGAACTCCGGTGCCTGCCGACGCACCGTGAGCAGCCGCTGCAGTCCGGCGAAGACCGCGCCGGCGTCCGTCGTCGGGTCCGTCCGTGCGGCGTAGCGGTCCGCCGGGTAGGCGGGGCGGCCCACCCAGCGGCTGTCCTCGGCCTTCGCCGGATCGTCGAGGTAGGAGTAGTCGTTGAGCTGGCCCACCTCGTCACCGAGGTAGAGCAGCGGGATGCCGCCGGTGCTGAGGACGATCGAATGGGCGAGGAGGACCCGCGCCACGGCGGCGTCGTCGTGCGCTTCCAGCCCGGCGAGGGACGCCGTGGTGCCGGAGATCCGGCAGTCCCCGGTGCGGGGGTTGTCCTGGAAGGGCACGCCGCGCGCGAAGCTGCCGGGGAAGCGGTCGACGTAGAAGGCGTTGAGGAACCGGCGGTGGTCGTGGCCGTCGATGCCGAGCTCCGCGGCGTCCTCGTCGGAGAACGTCCAGCCGATGTCGTCGTGGCTGCGCACGTAGTTGACCCAGGCCGTGCCCTCCGGGATGTCGTGTCGGCGCTCGAGGGCCTGGGCGAGCAGCGAGACCTCCCGCGTGGCCAGTGAGTTCCAGATGAGCGCCATCTGCAGTGGGTTGTAGCTGAGCTGGCATTCGCCGCGGTCGATGTACTGCACCACCTCGTCCGGGTGCACGATCGCCTCCGACTTGAACAGCAGCGAGGGGGCGGCGAGGCGGCACACCGCGTTGAAGGCCTGCAGCAGCAGGTGCGCCTCGGGCAGGCTCTCGCAGGTGGTGCCGAGCTGCTTCCAGATGAAGGCGACGGCGTCCATCCGGATGATGTCCACCCCCTGGTTGGCGAGGTAGAGCATCTCGCCGGCCATGGCCCGGAAGACCTTCGGGTTGCGGTAGTTGAGGTCCCACTGGAAGGAGTGGAACGTGGCCCACACCCAGCGGCCGTCCTCGAGCTGCACGAACGAGCCCGGGTGGTCGTCGGGGAAGATCTCCCGGACGGTCCGCTCGTAGGCGTCCGGCATCTGCCGGTCGGGGTAGATCAGGTAGAAGTCTGCGTACTCGGGATCGCCGGCGACGGCCTTGCGCGCCCACTCGTGCTCGTCCGAGGTGTGGTTGAAGATGAAGTCGACCACGAGGGCTATCCCGTCCTCGCGCAGCTCCCGGGCGAGGTCGGCGAGGTCGTCCATGGTGCCGAGGTCCGGGTTCACGTCGCGGTAGCTCGAGACCGCGTACCCGCCGTCGGAGTTCTCCTCGGGAGCCCGGAACAGGGGCATGAGGTGCAGGTACGTGAGGCCGAGTTCGCGGAAGTAGGGGATCCGCGCGCGGAGGCCGGCGAGGTCCCCGGCATAGAGGTCCACGTAGCAGACACCGCCGAGCATCCGGTGCGACTGGAACCAGTCCGGGGCCATGGCACGGGAGGCGTCGAGGGCCTTGAGGTCCGCCGGCCGGTCCTGCCAGGAGGTTGCGGCGTCGAGCGCCACCTGCAGGAGTTCGCCGTCCGCCCCGGGACCGTAGATGCGGTGGAACAGCGCCTGCAGGCGGGGGAACTCCGTGTCGAAGCGGGCCTGGAAGGACTGCCAGTCGGCGTCCGACGTCGTGGGACGGCGGGCCGAGCGGAGCTCTGCCCGGATGCGGTCCTGGGGCAGGGTGTGCGCGGGATCCATCCTGCCAGCCTATTCCAGCGCGAGGGGCGGCGCGGGATGCGCGAAGCGCCGCGCCCCTTCCGGGACGCGGCGCTTCGTGGTCACTGTGGCGGGAACCGCCGGGGATTACTCCGAGACGGGGATGGACTGCGACGTGAGGGAGTCGATGGTCTTCTGCTGCCCGTTCTCGAGGGCCTCCATCAGGGTGCCGGAGCCGCCGATGGCGGCACCGAATCCGTCGGAGACGTCCGTGTAGGTCTGCGTCATGGTGGGGCCCCACGTGAAGTCGGGGTTCACCTGGGCGGAAGCCTCGGAGAAGACCTCGTAGATCTTCTGTCCGCCGTAGTACTCGACGCCGCCGGCGAAGGACTCGAGGTCGGCTGCGGACTTCGCTGCCGGGTACAGGCCGCCGAGCTCGTTGGCCAGGGCCAGCGCTTCGGGGTCCGTGTTCAGCCACAGCGCGAACTGCGCGGCCTCGGCCGGGTGCTCGGAGCCCTTCAGCACGGCCGTCGAGGAGCCGCCCCAGTTACCGGCGGTCTCGCCGCCGTCCTCCCACTGCGGCATCGGGGCGACGGCCCACTTGCCGGCCGTGTCGGGGGCGCCGGTCGAGAGCGTCGTCGCACCCCAGACCGCGGAGACCCAGGTCCACTGGTCGCCCTCGTTGAAGGAGGCGTTCCATTCGTCCGAGAAGGACGGCAGGGTGGAGACGAGGTCCTTGGACAGCAGGTCCTGCCAGTAGGTGGCGACCTCCTCGGACTCGGGGCTGGTCAGGTTGACGTCCCAGCTCTCGCCGTCGTTCGCGAACCACTGGCCGCCGTTCTGCCAGACCATCCCGGCGAACCAGTTCACGTCCGACTTCGGGAAGTTGGTGATGTAGGAGCCCTCGGCCTTGATCTGCTCGGCGGCAGCGGCGTACTCCTCCCAGGTGGTGGGCACCTCGATGCCGGCCTGCTCGAAGAGGTCGGCGCGGTAGTACATGGCCATGGGGCCGCTGTCCTGCGGGATCGCGTAGACGGCGTCCTCCTCGCCGAAGGTCACCTGGCCCCAGGTCCAGTCCACGAACTGGTCCTGGGCGTCGGCGACGCCCTCGCAGCCGGCGAGGTTCTCCAGGCCGTCTTGCACGCGGAAGTTCGGCAGGGCGTCGTACTCGATCTGGCCGAGGTCCGGCGCGTTGCCGGCCTGGATCTGGTTGAAGAAGTTCTGGTACGTGCCCGAGTTGCCGTTGGGTCCGGTCTGCACCTCGACCTGGATGTCGGGGTTGTCCGCGTTCCACAGCTCGACGACCTTGTCCATGCCGGGAACCCAGGTGGTGAACTGCAGGGTCACGGGCCCGTCGGAGGCCTCGCAGGCGCCCGCCTCGGCGCCTGCTTCAGAGCTGTCTCCGCCGGCTGAGCAGCCGGAGAGAGCCAGCGCAGAGATCATGGCAAAGGCCGCGGTGACTTTTCCGTAATGCGCGCGCATTGTCTTTCCTATCGGTTGATTGAGCAGTGCGGTGCGGGGGCGGACGCCCCGGCACCCGTGGTGCTGGTGGGGAGGATGAGGGGTGGCTATTTGACGCTGCCGGCGCCGAGGCCGCTGCTCCAGAACCGCTGGAGGGCGAGGAAGGCGATGATCAGCGGGACGATCGAGACCAGCGCCCCGACGATCACGAGGGACCGCAGCTCGGGGATCTGGCTGATCTGGCTGTTCCAGGCGTACAGCCCCAGGGTCACGGGGAAGAGCGCCTGGTCACGCAGCATGATCAGCGGCAGGAAGAAGTTGTTCCAGATCGCGACGAACTGGAACAGGAAGATGGTCACCAGGGCCGGTGCCATCAGGCGCGTGGACAGGCTGAAGAACGTCCGTATCTCCCCGGAGCCGTCGAGGCGTGCGGCCTCCAGCAGCTCGTTGGGGACACTCGCGGCCGCGTAGATCCGTGCGAGGTACACGCCGAAGGGGCTGACGAGGCTCGGCAGGAAGACGGCCAACATGGTGTTGGTGAGCTCCACCCGGCTGAAGATCAGGAACAGGGGGAGGGCCAGGGCGGTGGCGGGGACGAGCACGCCGCTGAGCACGACGTTGAAGATCGCCTCGCGGCCCCGGAACTCGTACTTCGCGAGGGCGTAGCCGCACATGGCCGCGATGATCGTCCCGATCAGGGCGCCGACGCCGGCGTAGAGGGCGGAGTTCAGCAGCCACCGGCCGAAGAGGCCGTCCCCGTAGGTGAAGAGCCGGCCGAGGTTGTCGAAGAACGTGCCGAGCGAGTTCGCGGTGAACCAGAGCGGCGCCGTGGAGGTGATCTCCCCGCCGGTCTTCGTCGAGGTGGTGAGTAGCCACCAGATGGGGGTCAGGAAGTAGAGGGTGAAGACACCCATGATGAGCATCGCCGCGCTGCGGGACATGATGCTCTGGCGGGGGCCGCGTCCGCGGTCCTCGGCGCTGCGCGCCGTCGCGCTCCCGCCGCGCGGGCGCTTGGGGGCGGTGGCTGGAGCTGCCATCACTGGGATACCTTCCGCTGGGTGGCCTTCAGGAAGACGAAGGAGAGGATGAACGTGGCGAGCGCCAGGACCACCGAGAAGGCGGCGGCCAGGTTGTAGTTGGGGATGGACGCCGTGGTGTAGACCGCGAGGTTCGGGGTGTACGTGCTGCTGATCGCGGAACTGAAGCTGCGCAGGGTCTGCGGTTCGGCCAGCAGCTGCAGCGTGCCGATGATCGAGAAGACCGCCGTGAGGATGATCGCGGGGACCACCAGGGGGATCTTGATGCGCCAGGCGATCTGGATGTTGCTGGCGCCGTCGAGCCGTGCCGCCTCGTAGATCTCGTGGGGGATCGCGAGCAGGGACGCGTAGATGATCAGCATGTTGTAGCCCACGTAGACCCACGTCACGATGTTCGCGATGGCCCACAGCACGAGCTCTGCACCCAGGAAGTCGATGGTCGAGGTCACGGGGCCGAACGGCGAGAGCGACGGCGAGTACAGGAAACCCCACATGATGGCAGCGATCACGCCGGGGACGGCGTAGGGCGCGAAGAACGCGAGGCGGAAGAACTTCTTGCCCCTGAGCAGTGGCGAGTCCAGCAGCAGTGCGAACAGCAGGGCGAGGCCCAGCATGATGGGGACCTGTACGGCACCGAACAGCAGCACCCGGCCCACGGACTGCCAGAAGGCGGTGTTCTGGAAGACCTGCTCGTACTGCACGAGGCCGCCGAAGACCTGCTGGGGCTTGCCGAACGTACCCTCCCGCTCGACGGTGAGCAGCGACTGGATGACCGCATAGACGATCGGGATGGCGTAGAAGGCGATGAAGAGCACCGCGAACGGGGCGATGAACATGGCCACGGCGCGGCGTTGCGCTCCCGAGGAGCGGTTCTTCCGCGCGGCCGGGCGCGCCTTCGGCGACTCGGCCGGAGTACTAATGACGGTCATTTCCTGCATCCTTTCGGCCCGGGGCGGAGCCGTCGGTGGGGATTACTGGGGTGGTGCGGACAACGCGCACTGCGCCCGCGGGAACGACGACGGCGTCGGCCACGGCCTCCGCGGTCAGCAGTTCCAGGCCGGTGACCCGGTGCTTGCGGTCCTCGGTGCCGTGGTTGATGAGGAAGAGGTACTCGTGTCCGTTGCCGCGGCGGGTGACCGTCTCGAGGCCGGACTGCACCTCGGGGACGGTGACTCCGGCGGCGACGGCGGCCCGCAGGAGCAGGTCCCGGAGGACACCGCCGTCGAGCACCGTGCTGACATACCAGGCAGCGCCCGCTCCGAACCGGTTGCGTGTGACGGCGGGGCCGCCGGCGTGGTGGCCGGTCGCGTAGCTCAGCACGGCCTCGGCCGTGGTGAGGCGGACGGCCTCGGACCAGAGGGACGCGGGTGAGCCGTTGTCCAGGGTGAGCGGGTGGGCCGGATCGAGCGGGAAGAACTCCTCGGACCGGAGGCCGAGCAGCTCCCTGAACGCTCCGGGGTAGCCGCCGGGGCGCACCCTCTCGTTCTCGTCGACGATCCCGCTGAAGAACGTGACGACGGCGGAGCCGCCGCCGGCCACGAAGTCGCTGAGGGTCGCGGCGTGCTCGTCGCGGATCAGGTACAGGTTCGGGACCACCACGAGGCGGTAGGCGGAGAGGTCCGCGCCGGGCGCCACGACGTCGACCGTGATGCCGGCGTCCCACAGGGCCTTGTAGGCGGCGTGCACCTGCTCGATGTAGCGGACGTCTCCCGAGGGGTGCGACTCCTGGTCGTGGGCCCACCATGCCTCCCAGCTGAAGACGAGCGCGACGTCCGCATGCACGGTGGTGCCCGCGAGTTCGCGCAGCTTGACCAGCGAGGAGCCGAGTTCGACGACGTCGCGCCAGACCTGCGAGTCCGTCCCGGCGTGGGGCACCATCGCGGAGTGGAACTTCTCGCTGCCCTGCAGCGACGCGCGCCACTGGAAGAAGCACAGGCCGTCCGCACCGCGGGCGAGGTGGGTCAGCGAGGTGCGGATCATCTCGCCCGGACCCTTGGCGATGTTGCGGGGCTGCCAGTTCACGGCGCCGGTGGAGTGCTCCATCAGCAGCCACGGCCGGCCCTGCGCGAGCCCGCGGGTGGTGTCCGCGGTGAAGGCGAGTTCGGTGAGCGGGGCGGCGAGGCGGTGATCCACGTAGTGGTCGTTGGCGATGACGTCCATGGAGGGCGCCCAGGTCCAGTAGTCCTGGTTACGGATGTGCGCGGCGACCATGAAGTTGGTGGTGACGGGAGCTGCGCTGTGGGCCCGCAGCACGGCTTCCTCGGCCGAGTAGTGCGCGAGGAGCTCGTCCGAGCTGAAGCGGTTGAAGTCGAGGGTCTGCGTGGGGTTGGTCGCCGAGAGCGTGAGCCGCGGGGGCAGGATCTGCTCCCAGCCCGAGTACCGCTGGCTCCAGAACGCGGTGCCCCATGCGGCGTTGAGGGCGTCGAGGCTCCGGTAGCGCGTACGGAGCCACCTGCGGAAGGCGTCGGCCGAGACGTCGCAGTAGCACAGGGAGTTGTGGCAGCCGAGCTCGTTGGAGACATGCCACAGGCGCAGCGCCGGGTGGCTGCCGTAGCGGGCGGCGACCTGCTGGACCAACGCGAGGGCGTGCTCGCGGTAGACGGGGGAGCTGGGGCAGAACGCCTGGCGGCCGCCCGGCCAGCGGGCCGTGCCGTCGGCGGCGCGGGGGAGGAGTTCAGGATGCGCGGTGGTGAGCCAGGCAGGGGTCGACGACGTGCCGGTGCCCAGGTTCACCCCGATGCCGTGCTCGGCGAGGAGGTCCATGACGGCGTCGAGGTTCTCGAAGCGGAAGACGCCCGGCTCCGGTTCCAGCTCCGCCCAGCCGAAGATGTTGACGGCCACGAGGTTGACGCCGGCCTCCCTCATCAGGCGGACGTCCTCCACCCAGACGGATGCATCCCACTGCTCGGGGTTGTAATCACATCCGTAGACGAGCTGCCCGTTCCCGGACAGTCCTGCGACGGTGGTTGCGTGTGCCAAACCTGCTCCTCGATGCTGCGGTGCCGATTCCCGGGCAGGTGCCGCAGGAGAGGCCGCGGGCGCGGTCTGTGAACGCTCCCACATTGAGGGGCCATGCTCTCCATCGAGAATCTGTGAACGTTCCCAGAGTAATGACCGTCACATTCCGTGTCAACGCCGGCAGCGCTGCGGAGGCTGCGCCGTCGCCGTCGTGCACGCCGCGTGGGCGGGCCGTCGCCCGGCCATCATCGGGGGATACCCTGCCGCGGGAATTGGCCACACATCGGTACCACGCGCAATGTCTTGCTAAGCAGGGTGATTGGTACCACAGTGAGGTGGAAAACTACGGGGAGGCCGTCCATGAGTACTTCTGCAGAGCATGTGTCCAAGGCGTCCGCCACGGAGGAACCCGAGCTCAAGCGGGTCCTCGGCCCGAAGCTGCTCCTCCTGTTCATCGTGGGCGACATCCTGGGAGCCGGGGTGTACGCGGTCACCGGGACCATGGCCGGGACGGTCGGCGGGCTGGTCTGGCTCCCGTTCCTCCTCGCCTTCATCGTCGCGACCATGACGGCGTTCTCCTACCTCGAACTCGTGACGCAGTACCCCCAGGCGGCAGGCGCGGCCCTGTACACCCATAAGGCGTTCGGCATCCACTTCGTCACCTTCCTGGTGGCCTTCGCCGTCGTCTGCTCCGGCGTCACCAGCGCCGCCACGTCCGCCAACGTGCTGGCGCAGAACCTGTTCGGCGGCTTCGTGGTCAACGGCTGGATGGAGGCGCCGGGGCAGGGGGTGCTCACCGCCGTCGCCCTGGGCTTCATGATCCTGCTCGCCCTGATCAACCTCCGCGGTGTGGGGGAGAGCGTCAAGTTCAACGTGGTCCTGACGCTCATCGAGGTCGCCGCGCTGTGCATAGTGATCGGCGTGGGCTTCTTCGCCATGGCGCAGGGCACCGGCAACGTGGGCCAGGTCTTCGTCTTCACCGACTACCAGGACAAGGGCCTGTTCCTGGCCGTCACGGCAGCCACCTCCATCGCCTTCTTCGCGATGGTGGGCTTCGAGGACTCCGTCAACATGGTGGAGGAGACGCAGAACCCGGAGCGCATCTTCCCCCGGACCATGCTCACGGGCCTCGGGATCGCCGTCATCTTCTACATGCTGGTGGCCGTCTCGGTGGTCACGGTGCTGAGTCCCACCGAGCTGGAAGGCATCCGGGAGGCGGAGGGTGCCGCGCTGCTCGAGGTGGTGCACAAGGGGTCACCCGATTTCCCCATCGACCAGATCTTCCCCTTCCTCGCGGTCTTCGCCGTCGCGAACACCGCCCTGATCAACATGCTGATGGCCAGCCGCCTGATCTACGGGATGGCACGGCAGGGGGTCCTTCCCCGATCGCTCGGCAAGGTGCTCCCCGTGCGCTGCACCCCGTGGGCCGGCATCCTGTTCTCGACGGTCCTGGCGCTCGCCCTGATCCTCTATGTGACCAGCGACCCGGACGGCAACATCGTCGCCAATCTCTCCGGGACCACCGCGTTCCTGCTGCTGTGCGTCTTCGCCGTGGTGAACATCGCGTGCCTGGTGCTCCGCCGCAAGCGGGACGTGAACCGGAAGGTGTTCTTCACCTCCCCGGGCCCGCTGCCCGCCGCGGCCGCGGTCCTGTGCCTGTTCCTCGCCGGGCCCTGGGTGGGACGCGACATCATCCAGTACCAGATTGCCGGGGGCCTCATGGTGATCGGCGTCGTGCTCTGGTTCGTCACCTGGCTGATCAACCGGAGGACCGACACCCCGACGGGGGACCCGGCGGCGATCGACGGGTGAGCGTCCCGCAGCCGCGCTAGCATCGCCTGCATGGAGATCCTTCGCTACGCAGCGTTCACCGACCGGCCCGACGGCGGGAACCCCGCCGGCGTGGTGCTCGACGCCGACGGCCTGGCGGCGCACGAGATGCAGGCCATCGCCGCGGACCTCGGGTACGCGGAGAGCGCGTTCCTCTCCGACCGCCTGCCGGGCCGTGCCACGGTCCGCTACTTCGCCCCCGAGGCGGAGATCCCCTTCTGCGGCCACGCGACGATCGCCACGGGCGTCGCGCTCGCCGAACGCGAGGGGCCCGGGACGCTGGCCCTCTCGACGCCCGTGGGAGTGCTCGCGCTCACCACGGACCGCGTGAACGACCGCCTCGTCGCATCCCTCGAGACGGTCGACCCGTGGGTCGAGGGGATCGACGCGGATTGCCGGGCCGACCTGCTGCGGCATCTCCGGCTCGCCGAGGAGGACCTGTCGGCCGACCTGCCCGTCCTGCTGTCCTTCGCCGGCAACATCCACCCCATCGTGCCCGTCCGTGACGCGGGAGTCCTGCGCGCCCTCGACTACGACTACGACGGACTCAAGACCCTCATGGCCGCGCAGGGCTGGGGCGCGACGGTCGCCGTCGTGCACCGGATCGGCCCGGACGTCTTCGAGGCCCGCAACCCGTTCCCGCCGGGCGGCGTCCGCGAGGACCCCGCGACCGGGTCGGCCGCGGCATCCCTCGGCGCCTATCTGCGGGCGCGGGACGAGCTCGTCCCGCCGGCCACGCTCACGGTGCATCAGGGCGCGGACGTCGGGCGGCCGTCCCTGATCACGGTCGGCATCCCCGAGGCCGGGGGCCTGACGGTCTCCGGCGGGGCGGTGCGGATCACCGCGTAGGAGGCGAGGTCGCGGCGCTCGCCGCCGATCTCCAGGTAGCTGCCGAGGAGCCCCTCGTAGGTGAAGCCGGCACGGCGGGCGGCGCCGAGGGACGCCGCGTTCCACGGCTCGATGTGCAGTTCGACGCGGTACAGGCCCGGCAGGGTCCACGCGAACGACGTCAGCGCCCGCAGGGCGTCGGTCGCGACCCCCCGCCCGCGAGCGGCGGGGGCGACGGCGTACCCGGCCTCGCCGCGCCCGAGGCCGTAGTCGCGCAGCCACAGGCCGATGACGCCCAGGGCCTCGTCCGTGCGGGCGTCGGCGATCGCGAAGGAGAAACCGGCCCCCTCCGGGTGCCGCTCACGCTGGCGGGCGATGTAGGCGAGGGCTTCCTCCGCGCCGGCCAGCGGAGGGAGCGTGCCGATGAGGGGCACGTAGGGATCGGTCGCGAGGTCCCGGACCATGCCGGCGTCCCGGTCCTCGATCTGCCGCAGGACCACGCCGCCGGACGCCGGCGGGATCTCGGGCCAGCCGGGCAGCAGCGGACGCTCCGGCCCGCTCACGGCCGGTAGCCGAACGCGGCCAGGCGGAGGTCGTCATGCGGCCGGAAGCCCAGGGCGCGGTAGAAGGGATGCGAGCGCTCCGCGTCCTCCGTGCCGGCGGCGTCCGTGGTCAGTGCCAGGAACGTGCAGTGGGCGTAGCGTCCCTGGATCTCCTCCAGCAGGGCACGGGCCACCCCGCGGCGCCGGGACGCAGGATGCACGAGGAGGTCCTGGATGTAGCAGATCGATTCCCCGTCGGAGACGGTGCGCGCCAGCCCCACCAGTCCGCCGTCGTCGTCCCACGCCGTCACCACCGAGTGGGACCCTGCGAGGCTCCGCGCGAGCCGGTCGGGATCACGCGTGTAGGCCGTCCACCCCACGGCATCGTAGAGCGCGAGCGCCCGGTCCAGGCCAGGGGTCTCATCCGCGGTGATCCTCACCGGTCCACCGTACCCCTGCGGCCCGCCCCGGCAGCAGTGGCCGGTCAGCGCTGCCTGCGCGCTCCGGCGAGGGCCTCACGGGTCCGCGGAACGACGTCGGGTACCCGCGATCGGCGCGATCAGTGCGTGCGTCACGGCGACGAGGTCCGCCGGGGCCAGCTCGACGTCCAGGCCCCGCTGCCCGCCGGACACGAAGACGGTGGGGTGGTCGAGTGCGGACCGGTCGACGACCACGGGGGATGCCTGCCGCTGGCCGATGGGGGAGATCCCGCCGAGGACGTAGCCCGTCCGTCGCCGGGCGGCGTCCGGATCGGCCATCGCGGCCTTCCGCCGGCCGAGCGCCGAAGCCAGGGCCTTGAGGTCCAGTGACCCGCTGACGGGGACGACGGCGGCGACCAGCGTCCCGTCGACGCTCGCCATCAGGGTCTTGAAGACCCGCTCCGGCTCGACGCCGAGAGCTGCAGCAGCCTCGAGTCCGTAGGAGGAGACGCCCTCCTCGTGGCTGTACGGGTGCGCCGAGAAGGGGACGGCTGCTTCCGTGAGGGCGGCGAGGGCGGGCGTACTGCGTGGTCCCGTGATCTTCCTGCCCACATCACTCCTGCCTGTCATGGCCCGTGCGTGCTAGCAGGCCGTCCCGGTGTCCAGCGCCGTCGCGGGTCCGTAGGCCGACGGATCGCCCCAGGCACCCGTGAACTCGCACGCGAGGATGAAGTCGATCACGAGGCCGCCGGTCAGGACAAGCCCTTCGACGTAATCCACGCCGTCGCGGGTCACGGGTTCCACGCCCTGCTGCTCGAGGGCGGAGACCACGTCCTCGGTGGCGGCGGGGTCCTGGCCGTTCAGGGAGCACCAGTACACGTAGAGGCCCTCGAGCTCGTCGAGGGAGACCAGCGCTCCGTCGGTGGTGACGGTGGTGGTGGCCCGGAGGAAGTGCTCGAGGTGCTGCGTCAGGGGGGAACGGTGCGGGGGACGGATCGAGGATCCGGCCGCGGAAGGTCGTGGGAGGAGGGCTTCCTGGTGGGTCATTGCTGCACGCCCCGATCGGGAATGGTGCTCTGCTGCAGGGTGCCGGGCACGGCGGCCGAGGCAAGGAGAAGAAGAGCCGGAGGAACAGCCGCCTTCTTCTAGACAACTTCCTCCACAGTACTCTGCCGGCACTCCCCTCCACGGAAACAGCCCGTGAACGCTCGGCTACAGTACACGTATGCCCCCGATCCGCACCCGTTCTCGCCGGGCGACCATCAACGACGTCGCCACCGCGGCCGGGCTGTCCCGAGGGACCGTGTCCCGGGTCGTCAACGGTGAACGGTACGTGTCCGACGAGGCGCGCATCGCCGTCGAGGAGGCGATCGCGCGGGTGGGCTACGTCCGCAACTCCGCGGCGAGGAACCTCGTCACGCAGGAGTCCCGGGCCATCGCCCTGATCATCCACGAGCCGCATTCGCTCCTGTTCGAGGACCCCAACATCGGCTCCATCCTCCTCGGGGCGAACGCCGTGCTCTCGAAGGCGGACTACCAGCTCGTCTCCCTCATCATCGACTCCGACCGGGACAGCCGCAGGGTCGCGGACTACCTCAGGGGCGGCCTCGTGGACGGCGCGGTCATCGTCTCCGCCCGGGCCTCGGACCCCATCGCCTCCGCGGTGCGCGACATCGGCGTGCCGGCCGCCTTCGTCGGCCACCCGCCCGGCACGCCGGACCTGCCGTACGTCGCGATCGACAACGCAGCCGCGGCCCGCGCGATCACGCGACGCCTCATGGACACCGGGCGCCGGAGGATCGGCATGATCGCCAGCGCCATGGACCGCGATTCCGGCTACGACCGCTTCACGGGGTTCCGCGACGCGATGGGGGACCGCTTCGACGCGTCCCTGGTGGTCGAGTACCCGCTCTACACCTACGCCGCAGGGCTCGAGGGCATGCAGGAGCTGCTGCGCCGGTGCCCCGGGATCGACGGCGTCTTCGCAGCCTCGGACGCCGTCGCCGCCGGCGCCATGACAGCCCTCCAGGAGTCGGGGCGGAAGGTGCCCGACGACGTCGGGATCGTCGGCTTCGACGACAGCAGCTGGGCCGTGAGGACCAGGCCCCAGCTGTCCACCGTCCGGCAGCCGGCCGACCTGCTGGGCAGTACGGCGGCGGAACTGGTGCTGGCCCAGATCCGCGGCCTTCCGAGCCCCGTGCAGGTGCTCGACACGACCGTCGTCTGGCGCGATTCGGCCTAGCCCGCCCGGGAGGCACGACGACGAGGAGGACGCTCATGTGGATCGGGTTCATCGAGTTCGACGTCCTGCTCGGCGACGTGCATTCGCTGAAGGGCAAGCGCTCGGTGGTGCGCCCGCTCGTGGCGGACCTCCGGCGGAAGTTCGAGCTGTCCGTCGCCGAGGTGGGCCACCAGGACCTGCACCGCCGCGCCCTCGTCGGGGCCGGCCTCGTCGGCGCCGACCGCCGGCACGTGGTGGACGTCCTGGACCGGGTGGAGCGGTACGTCGCGGCGAGGCCCGAGATCGAGCTCCTGAGCGCCCGGCGGCGGCTCCTCACCAGCGAGGACTAGCAGGAAGATCCATGACCTGTGGCTTACCACCCCGTAGTGGCTCTCATCTATTCCGGGACGTTCATCCTCGGGCTGCCACGTCTCGTGCTGTCCATGATTGGAGTGGGGGTCTGCTGCACCGGTAGGTTGCAGGGCTCATAGTGGGTGAGGTTCCGGAAGCCGAGGGCTGAGCCGCGGAGGTGTTCGCGGTGGCCGTTGATTGCTTCGGTGGGGCCGTTGCTGGTGCCTGGTCGGTCGAAGAAAGCGAGGACGTCAACGGCTCGCTGCTTCTGGGTTCGGCCGACCCTGCGGATCTCGATGAGTGCGGCAGGGACACCGCTGGTGATCGAGTCGATGAGGGGCTGCATCATCTGCTTCCCGCGAATCTTGGGCGGTTCCCGGTTCGCGGCGACGATCCGCTGGTAGACACCCAGGAGCACCGGCCGGAACGCGGATTAGAACGCTAACGCCACGAGCTGCCGCGCAACACTCCGCGCTCCTTGCCACCGGAGAATGGGGCCGGATCCCGTAACCCTGGCTCCGGGGCAAGGCCTACGGATGAGAATAACTACCGAGCTGACCTCCACCGTTGCCTGTCCGTCCTGCGGGCAGGAAACCACCATGCAGATGCCTACTGACGCATGCCGGTCTCCCATGAGTCTGGACCGCGGCGACGACGGGGTTCCGGGCTTCGGGTCTCGAGGCCTGCGGCGGCACGTCCCTTCGGGCCGAATGCAACGACAGCCGGTCAGGGGTCTAGCCCACGGAAGAGACGGTGCCCTTGTGTCAGGCGGTGATGAGCGGCAGGCCGCGAAGCAAACCCTGAAGGGCCAGGACGTTACGTGGAATGAACTCAGCCACCGTCAGCCCGACAACGTCGGCGGCGCCCGCCACATCCGCGACGACGCGCTGGACCTGCGCCCGGCTCAAACCATCGGGGACCATCCCCAAACCAAGGACCGCCTCATTGCTGTCCACGCTGTCAACGTCCAAATGGATGGCGACCTTGCTCGCTCCGGTAGCGGCGAGCCACTGCAGAAGCGGTTCGCTCGTCGTCCGCAGGTCTTCCGGGCTGAACGCGTGCAGGCCCCACGCGTCGATATTCGCGTAGGCGTCCTCAAACCACGAATGCAGTCCGGCCAGCGCAACCCGGGCCGGATCGATTGTCGCGGGGAGCATGCTGACGATGCCTTGGTCACCGTGACCGGTCAGAGTCGCCACGGCCATGGCGTGATACCCGTCGTACGCGGTGTCGGGGGTGTCGACGTCGGGGTGGGAGTCGATCCACACGACCGCGAGGTCCTTCCCGTACTTGTTCGCGAGCGCGGCGAACGGCGCCACACTGACAGAGCAGTCGCCTCCGAGGGTGAGGATGCGGTCTACGTCGTGCCGCCCCAGGGCCTCCAGGGCAGCGGCCAGGGAGGCGATGATCGCGGACCTCGACTCGATACCGTCCGTGGACCCCTCATCCGGGTTTCCTCCGTCGACCGGGACGATCTCGGTCGGCCCGCTGTGCGCGGGCAGGATGGCTTCGAGGACGCGGTTACCGACGGTGTAGGCGCGGCGGGCCTCCTCGATGGGAACCTCGGGCATCAACAGGGCAACCACGTCCCGGCCGGCGCCTTGCCACTGCGGCCATACCAGGCGGAGGGTGCGTGCACTGTTCATCGGGTCCGGCTCGGTGTCGGGCGTATTCATGGGAGTTCCCCTTCCCAGCGCTCCAATGACTTGTAACACAGGATTTCGAAAACAACCGTACTCCCCATTCGTTGCAGAATCGACGGTCCCGATCGAGAGGAGTCGAAGTATGCATCCACAGTCGTCCTGACGGCCGTGACCTGCGCTCCGACTGGATCGGCTCAGCCGGAACATGGAGGACGGGACCCGCCTGTTGGGCGACTCCCACCGGCAGGGCTGGTAGATCATCTGTCTGGATCTGGGAGTGGACACGGCAACGATCAGGAATGCGGGCATGTACAACATGGCCCTGGGCTTTGCCGAGATCGAACGTAGGTTCATGGGTCAGCGGGACGCCCGAAGCATGCGACTGACGCCGTATCCAAGTGCAATGAGACCGACGAGTGCGAGGAGAATCGTTCCTGGCCAACCAAGCGCCGGCTCCGACGAGCAGGTCGATACCGCGCCGGATTCGGGTACGTAGTCGATGCACTGCCCGGATCGAAGCCAGTGATTCAGGATGTTCACGAGAACGATCAGCCCGCAGAACAAGAGCCAGGGCAGCTTGGATCGGGGCGCTCGGTCGGGCTTCATGAGCGAAGGCTATGGTGCCGACTGGATGATTACCTCAACCGGTGCGGCTTCGGGATCAGATCGGAACGTAGCCAACCACCTTTTGGGCGTTCGGGGATCGTGCTGCGATCGGCATTCTGTGGACGGGGATCGGCGCGTAGGTTGGTGTGATGCGCGCGATAGAGGTGGATGAGCGGGATTCGACCTGGGAGCGGGACGATGCCCGCTATCGCGTGTACGTGTTCGAGGGAGCGGGCAACGCCGTCACCACGGTCGACCTTCTGGACGCCACGGTGGAGCAAGCGCTGGAAACTGCGACGGAGATGTCGAATGAAGATGCACTGCTGTGGGCTCTCGCACTGGTTGAACATGATTCCCGGGGCATGCGTGGTCTGATCTGGCTGTCGGGCATGGATTACAACGACACCCCCAGCTCGCCCCGCGAGTGGATGCGTCGAGGGCAGATGCAGGACCGGTACCTCAGGGCGAGACACAACCGTGGACTACAGGCGTTGCTTCCGACCGGTCTTCGAGTCGTCCGCGTATTCCCGGAGTGGGTATCCGGGTGGCCTCTTTGGGAGGACTTTTCGGACGAGTACCGCTTGACCGGTTCTGATCTGGGGCTCTCATCTGCGCTCAGTCGTGGACTCTACGAGTGGAACCAGACGTGGCGGGACCGGGGCGTAGATGATCCGGTGCCCACCGGTTGGCGTGCGGCCGGCGAAATCCTCACCCGGCAGCTCCAGGTTGAGTTGAGTGGTGTGGCGGAGGTCAGGCCCGAGTTCCTCACCCAATGAGGGCGTACCCCCGCATGGCGCGCAGTCTCACTACGGAATCGCTCTGCGGGATGGGCGCCCTATTCGCTCTCTGGCAAGAGGAACGCGACCCGCTGCTCTGGAGCCCAGACGTACGTGTCGTCGCAGCAGTATCCCCTGAGCCACGGTTGGCCGTCCACGACACGAAGGTAGAACCCTTTGGGGTACTCCACGTCCTCGCTCACGGACTTGGACGCAACATGAATCGCTCCGGCCGGGCTGCGACCTGCTGACAACACTGAATCCGGCGCGTTCCCTTGATCCATCAGCGACAGGCGCAGGTAAGGTCCGACCACCAAGGGGCAAAGTTCGAGACCCTGGTTCCTTGCAGCCGCGAAAACCTCGGACAGGACCGCACCTTCTGGGAGACCGAGTTGCTCTACGGTTCGCTCCACAATTCGTAGCGTTCGGCCCGCTGGGTCATCAAACATCGGGTGAGCGAGCAACGCCTCTGCATACGCGTTGAGCTGCACGCCCGCATCGCCCAGGGTTCTGACGAGTTGAGTTCGCGATTGCCCGCCTACCTCGACCGTGAAGCTTTCAGCCTCTGCCGCACTCACCATGAAGCCATTCTCCGTCAGTTGCACGGGGACAAGACCACTATTCGGCACCTGCCGATCGGCTCAGGTTCGTCAGCCGATTCCCTAGCGAACACCCCCGCGCCGGACCCGCGTCGTCTTCACCCAGACGGATCTCCAGTGCCCTCAAGAGAATTTCACCGACGGTGTCGAGAACGGGCTTGCTCGTTCGCTGTATGGGTGTAACGGTTTCACTGACGAAAGGACATCACCGTGAAGTACGTGATCATGTTCACCAGCATTCCCGCGCTCGACGCGCAGGTACCTGCGGACAAGCAGCAGGAGGCCTACGGCCGCATGTACCAGTGGTTCGGGGACAACGCGGCGCAGATCGCGGATGGCGGGGCGCAGCTGCAGCCGGTCGAGACGGCCACCACCGTGAAGTACAGGGAGGGCGGAACGGTGGTTGTCGATGGACCGTTCTCCGAGGCCAAAGAGGTTGTCGGAGGCTTCCAGGTCATCGACGTCCCGGACATGGACGCAGCGATCGCCCTGGTGAAGACGTGGCCGGGGCTGGAACTCCCCGGCGTCGGCGTGGAGATCCGCCCGATGGTGACGGACTACAGCCAACTCGAGCAGTGACCGAATCGGATGCCACGGCGGGGCCGAGCGGCGGGGCCGCGGCATCCGATCTTCTCCTCGCGCGGGTCGTGCGTGAGGAGTCCGGCCGGATCGTTGCCTCCTTGGCCGGGTCGCTCGGCCGCCTCGACATCGCCGAAGAGGCGGTGGCCGAGGCTGTCGAGGAAGCGCTGCGCGCGTGGCGGGGCAACGGGATACCGCCGAACCCCGGTGGGTGGCTCACCCAGGCTGCACGTCACAACGCCCTCGACCGGCTCCGCAGAGAGGACCGCTACCGCGAGAAGCTGGCGGGCATGGCACCCGAGGTCGAGTGGGGGTATGCGACTGCGGATCCAGCCGACACCGATTCGTCCGATGAGATCGACGACCGGCTGCCGCTGCTGTTCGGCTGCTGCCACCCCGCACTGTCGCAGGAGGCTCAACTCGCACTCACACTGAGAGCGGTGTGCGGCCTCACCACTGCTCAGATCGCACGTGCCACCTTCAGCACCGAGCCGGCTACAGCGCAGCGCATCGTGCGCGCCAAACGGAAGATCGGCGCCACCGGCATCCCGCTGCGCATCCCCGACGGGCCGGACCGGGCGGAGCGGCTCGACATTGTTCTCACGGTCGTTTCGGTGATGTACAACGAAGCTCATCTCGTTGCCGGCGGCGACGCCACCCCGAATCGCGACCTCGCCGACGACGCGCTGTGGCTGGCAGGCGTGATCGCGGCGGCGCTGCCGCGCGAGGCGGAAGCCCACGGCCTCCTCGCGTTGCTGCTGTTCCACCGCGCGCGCGAGTCGGCCCGGTCCGTGGACGGCGAACTGGTGCTGCTGGCCGATCAGGACCGGTCGAGATGGAACGAAACTCTCATCGTTCGCGCACGCGCCGAGCTGGAACAGGCCGCCCGGTTACGTCGCCCCGGCCGTTGGCAGCTGCACGCGGCGATCGCCGCGTGCCACGCGGATGCCGAGACCGCAGCGGAAACCGACTGGCTGCAGGTCCTCGTTCTCTACGACCTGCTCCTCGGCTACGACCCATCGCCTGTGGTGCGGCTCAATCGCGCCGTCGCGCTGGATCGGGTGGGAGCCCCCGCAGCAGCGCTCAGCGAGGTCGACGCCCTCCAGACACACCTGGGGCGTGCACACCTCTGGCACGCCGTCCGCGCGCACCTACTGAGGCGACTCGGCCGTGACCACGAGGCCCTTGCGGCGGACCTCCGCGCCCTGGAACTCACCGCGAACGACGCCGAGCGCCGACTCCTCGCAACGCGCACCCATCGGTGACCCGTGCCATCACAGGTCTGACAGTCAGCCCTCATCGCCGCCGGCGTGCCCGGGGAAAGACGTCATCCGGGCTCCGGAGGGCGGTGCCGACAGCGACGTAGGACGCGTAGGTGAGCCGGATGAGTCGTGGCACGAGCGCCCCGGCCTTCCCACACCGTCGCGCAAGCCGATCCTCCTCCGGTCACGTCAGAAACCGGCTGAAGGGCCGCCCGGTTGTTCGACACAGCAGTGTGTCGGATGCCGTGACGTGAGACTGGCAACTCGAGCTCCTCGGGACGATGCGTCGGGCTCATGGTTGGATAAGCCATGGGGATTCGGAGGAAAACGCTCATCGGCGCAGGCATCATCATGGCCATTGCCCTGGGGTCGACCGGGTGCACTCTCGACGACGGGGAACGTGAAGGTCCGCCTGTCGTGGTCGGTGAATCGGCGCCGGCGACAGCGGAGCCCATGGACCGTCTGGCCAATCGAATGGTCGGCCTCACCGATCTCCGGGGAGCCCCGCTCTACGTCATCCCGGAAGCCCAGACCCGCACCTACCTGGAGACCCTCGAAAAGCCGCCCCCGGCCGAGGAGTACACACCCTCCGAGTGCGCCCCGGACACACCATTGCCCCTACCGCCGGCTGATCTCGAAGCAGCGATCGGGCGCAACGATTTCGACGACGATGTCGACCTGATCGTGGAAATCTTCACTGCGCCCGACGCCGAAGGACTTGCCGCCTACCTCATCGGCACCGACCCTGAATCGCCGCCGCGCTGCATGGATTTCAGCGTGGCGACCGCCGCGTTCACGCATGACGTCTCCTACACGAGCGTGGAATCAGTGCCGATAGGAGACCGTGCCAGCAGCCTCCGCTACAGCACCACCCAGTACGGTTCGACCACACACCATCTGAGAGTCACAGCACTGAACGGCCCCCTCGCCGCATCGATCCTCCTCTCAACCGTGGAACCCGCGGATCAGACCATGACAGACGCCGTCCTTCGCCTCACCCAACAAGCCGTCAGCTAACGCGAGAGCCTCGTCAAGGAGCACCAGGACAGCCCGTGTAGGCATCGTTGAGCGGGGCGCCGCTGGTGCATCGTGGTGAGATGCGATCGGGTATGCGGAAGTGGAAAGCTTCGGTCACGTCAGTGCTGGCGTTGCTCAGCGAACGGGATCCGTACGGGCTGCAGCCCGGCACGCCGGAGGGTGCGCCCCACGATGAGTACGAGCTCGAGGCAGGCCCCATCGTGAGTCTGTTGCTCAAGAACGGATCAGTCCGTAGTGACGAAGTGGACGCTATCTGGGTGACATGGTTCGAAGAACCCTTGAGCGAGGTCATCGGTGCTGAGGAGATGGGGTCTGCTGCACGGATAGGTGACATCTGATCTGGCTTGCCGAATGATGTGTGCGGCCGGGCGCCAATGTGCCGATGACGTGGGGACTTACTCCCCGTTAGGGTGCGACGACATCGATGATGGCCTTGGTCTTCGACGCCTCACGTTCGGGACCGCCCGGTGCATCCGCGTGATAGGTCAGGACGCCATAGGCCCGCGGAGGAAGATCGGCCCCGACCAAGATCGTGAAGCTGTAATTCCCCGCGGCGTCGGCGATCGCCACCTGCTCATCCATCACCATGCCGTCGGACTGGTAGATGCCCATGTTGATGATGATCTGCTGTCCTGGCCGGTAATCGCTGCCGATGATCGTGAACGAGGACCCTTGGGTGACGGTGGCGCGCACCGCGCCCCACTCGCGCTGAGGCGTCACCACGGTGGTAGTGGGCACCTCGGGCTCGACGGCCGGCGGTGCCACAACGTCGGGCGCGGGCGCCGGCTCGATGGATGGTGCTACGGGCGGAGCCAGCGGCGGCATGGCAGGCGCCTCGACGGCCGGCGGTGCCACGGGAACTTCGGGCGCTGCCTCCTCTGCTGGCGGAGCCGACTCGGTCGACGGCGCGGCAGACGCTGTTGCTGAGGGTGAGGCGGACGGTGCTACGGATGGTTTCGCGGTGGCGCTGGGCGATGCCGAACCAGTCGTGGCAGCAGCGTCAGGAGCCGCGGCAGGCTCGTCGGCAGGGCTGGAACAGCCTGCGAGAAGAGCGGTGATCGCAGCGAGGGCGAGAAGGGAGGGCAGCTTGGTCACGGACGTAATTCCTTGGGACGAGGTGGCGTGGACGACGAGGAATCGCCCGGCAAGAACCCTGCCCTGCTTCATCCCCCGAGGCGGACATTACCTCCGAGTGATCACTCCGGGTATAGCGCGAGGGCGAGGTGTGCAAATCGTTATTCGCGGCGCCTCCAGGCAGTCCATCGCGTCGCCTTGTGACCCAACCGGTAGGCGGCGACAGGGGGTGGTGCTATGCACCGATGGCAAGGGCCCGCCGTCATATCCGACGTAACCGCTAGCTTCAGAGCTTCTTGTGTGACTCCAACAAGCCGTACCGGATGGCGATCCTCCTCGGGGACGCATGTTCCAGAAGCGGGATGGGTCACAAACCGCCCTTTGGGTGCTCAGAAGCAGGTGGTAGCGGCAAGCTCGATGGTCATCGTCGTGTCAGCCGTGTACTGCTGACCGTCAATGGAGTAGGTCACGCGAATTCCCTCCGCTGTTCCTTGCGCTTCGGTCGTCTTGTCGACGGCGACTACAACGTTCGCGGCGGCGTCCGGGGATAATTCGAACAGACCGGGCTGTTGCGCGGTCGCCCATGCAGCCTTTTCCTGTGGGTCCTCAGGTTCCGTTGATCCCGCCCCGAGGACGAAACCGTTCTCTCCATCTATGGGAAATATGTAGCCGTCAAGCAACTCGAGGTTATTCGCCTCAACGAGTGAAATGTCCTTCAGAATGAGTGTTTCATCCCCCTCATTGACGACGACATTGCCAACTGCTGCAGCTCCTTGAGGAGGCTGCACTATGCACAACTCGGAAGGGTCCCCTCCTGCGGAGAGAGGACCATTTTGTGCAGAGCCGCCGCCGGAATACGCGGCTTGTGTACGTATCAGCCCGAGGCAGACGATGACTGCAAGAAGTCTAGGAGCGGTCAGGGGTTGGGCCTTCTATTGAGGCGAGAGCGTAGTGAAGTAACAGTACGTTTAGCCGATCGGCACCAACGGGCGCCACGCGGTCAAGGGTCCCGTTGTGATCTCTCTAAGCGGAGCTAAGGGCGGCTCGGTGATACTGGGTCCTAAGCTCACAGGATGGGCCAAACACTATGGATTGTGTGCCAGGACGAAACGCCGCACAACACTATCTTGGGTGTGTTCGAGACGGAAGCGGAGGCGAGCAGCCTTGCCGACGAGGTTCAGGATCGCTTCCCAAACGGAGTGATCTATTTCAGTTGGGTAGTCGGGACGAGCTACGACGAGGGCACCCGTTACTCCACCTAGGACCTCGGTCGCTGTCGTTGCAACCGCCCGCAGAAGGATCGGTGAACGAAAGGTGTTGTTGGAGAGGGAGTAGCTCTAGTCCTCCTTCGGCATCTAGGGCACGCTGGGGTCCATGCGGAAGGGACGCTAAAAGCAACGACGCCCAACGAGGTGCAGTGTGGGCACGGATGGAACGAGCCGATCATCCGCCCCCTGCTTACCGGCATCGACTCCGAAGCGCCGACGCTCTTCTGACTATGGGAGGGCGCATTCGGCCACTTGGCTTGGTGGTCCGATTCGCGGGCATCCGTCCAGTCTCTGAGTCCCCGCGTCGATCGCCGTGTCAGGGCCGTGTTCTACGCTGTGTCGTGGAGTCCTGTCCGGGGCGTCGGTCGTACCCGACCTACCGTCGTTGGAGCATCATGCCTGTGAGCTCGATCCTGCGCCCCGCCGAGTTTGCTCACCGCGTCCGCAGCGCGTTCCGTGCCCGGGTCTCCGGAGACCCCACCGGGGCACCGGACTGGGTGCGCGACATTGCTCTGGTCGGGGAGGGGCCAGGCTTGTTCGAACCCGACGGCGTCGTCTGGCAGGTCCACGGTGGCCTTTCCACTTTGGTCGGCGGCGTCGCGGCCCTCCTCGGACAGGGCGCACACCCGCTCGCGATGGCCGGGGTCGCACGGCACTCCTCCTACCGCAGCGACCCCTGGGCACGCTGCGCGAGCCGACGAATCACGGTAATTCCAAGCGTCCCACCGATCGAAGTCATCGGAGACATCCTGTTGCGATGACCGCCAGAATCCACCGATCCCTCAGCGGGCGAACTTCGGTCGTCGTGACGGAATGTGCCCTTTGACCGGACGATCAATGGAGATTCGCCGCGCCCGTGCTTTCGACAGAGTTTTCCAACGGGATCAGCGGATCGGACCACTAGCAAGGCTTGTCGAATACGCCCTGGATGAACACCGTGCGCCCGGCGTCGGTGTTGCGCCCGGAGTTACTCATCTTGACGGCTGCCTGTTCTCCCAGCACGAGATGCATTCCAAGCGGAGGAGGGGCGCTGGAGCCGCTCGCACCCGACGCTTGCGCCTTCGCCTGCTGTGCCTTGCGCGCCGCCACGATGTCGGCGGTAATGTCGCGCCAGGTGCGCTCCAGGAGACCTGCACCGCGGATCAACCCGCGGAGGGATTCCGCATCGGCCAGATGGCTCTGGTTGGGGCGGCTCGCCCATGGGACCGGAAGCTCGATCGGCTCGCCGTTCCCAGCGCAGATTTCCTGGCAGACGAACAGCCCGCCCGGCCTGAGTACCCGGGCGATCCCGGAATACAGGCGGCGCTTGTCCCGGATGTTCATCTGCATTTGTATCGTCCACACCACGTCGAAGCTGGACGCGGCGAACGGAAGCTCCAGGGCATCACCCGCCTGAAAGCGGGTGCGATCGGACAACCGCGTCATCCGAGAAAGGGCGTTGGCCACCCCGCAGAATTCAGGCGAGAGATCGATGCCTGTCACGTCGCAACCCAAAGTTGCGGCGAGGTAACGCGCCGGGCCGCCCAACCCGCTGCCCACGTCGAGCACTCGCGATCCTGGCGGAATCTTTGCAAGCTCCACCAATGCGCGCGTGGCCGAACGTCCCGCGGAGTGAAACTCGTCGGCCGGCGCGAGATCTTCGTGCGTGAGCGAGTCCAGGTCCTTGCCGAGAGCTTGCAACCCCGCCACGATTCGCGGCAGAAGTCCGCCCGGCTCGTAGTGACGAAGCATTTCCTCGTGCGAGTCGCCCATGGACGCAAATCCTGCGCGGATTTCGGGGAGCCGTCAAGTAAGCGCTTGCTCCCACCACCCCGTCACCCTCCCTCCTCCGGCAGGAGGGAGGGTCTGGCCTGTGCCCGCGATGATCAGAATCATCCGCTGGTTGCTCACTGCAAGCACCCGCTGCAGCTACCTGTTCGTCAGCGCCATCCTCCACCTGCCGCTGCTGCGCCGCCCGCCTGCCAGCCGGCACGCACCGGCGCGCAACATCGCGCCGCCGGCACCGACGCCCTCACCGACGTCCTGATCTTCCGCAGACGCCCCGCTACGACGCCCCGCTACGACGCCGCGAGCCGGCGCAGCGGTCCGTCCTCGAACGCGTCGAGCAGGGCGCTGATGTCCTTGTAGACCTCCACCGCCCCGGCCTCCCGCAGCTCCGCCTCGCTCGTGCCGCCCGAGGCGAGCCCCACCGACGGGATCCCCAGTGCGGCCGCGGCCTTGACGTCCCAGATCGAGTCGCCGACGAACACGGTGTTCGCCGCGTCGAGCCCGCCGGCCTCGAGCGCTGCCGCCAGGATGTCCGGGGACGGCTTGCTGTTCTCGGCGTCGGAGGAGCTGGTGGCGGCGCTGATGGCGTCGTCGGCGCCGATGATGCCGCGGGACACGGCCACCTCCTGCTGCGAGGAGGAGGAGGCGAGGACCACGGTCAGTCCGTGGTCGGCGCAGCGGCGCAGGAGGTCGCCGGCGCCCTCGAAGGCGCGCAGGCCCGGCCAGTAGCTCGAGAAGAGGGCGCTGTGCGTGGCGTCGAGGTCGGCGTCCTGGCCGGTGTCGCGGTCGTCGCCGAGCAGGTGCGCCACGAGCTTGTCGCCGCCCATCCCGATGGCACGGTGGATCTCGGCCAGCGGCACGTCGTGGCCGAACCGCCGGAAGGCCTGCCACCAGGCCATGGTGTGCTGGTAGTTGGAGTCGACGAGGGTGCCGTCCACGTCGAACAGCACCCCGTGCCGTGTGTCCGCCGCTGTGCTGGTGCCCTCTGCCATGTGCTGCCTTCCGCCGGGGTGGATGTCCTCCCGACCGAGTCTAGGAACCCGGACACACCGGGGTCGTCGCGGATCTCCGGTTGCGGGGGGCGGGGAAGTGTGGCCGCGCTCAGGCGGCGGGGACGGGCTCGACGACGATCGCCACGCGGTCGTCCCCGATGCGCGTCAGGACGAGGGTGGCCTTCTTCCGGCCCTTGCCCGATCCGGTCAGCAGCTGCCGGCGGACCTCCTCGGGGGTCACCGAGGTGCCGCGCTTCTTGATGTCGAGCACCCCGATCCCCTCGGCACGGACCCAGGCCTTCAGCGCCCTGACGTTGTAGGGCCGGACCTCGAGGACCCGGTAGGCGCGTGCGAAGGGGGTGTCGGTGAACGTCGGCGCGCTGATGTAGGCGATCATCGGATCCAGCAGGTGCCCGCCCAGCTGCGCGGCGAGATCCGCCACGAGCTCGGCGCGGATGACGGCGCCGTCCGGCTCGTAGAGATACCCGGCGGGTTCGCCGACGGCGGGTGTGGGCCCGTCGCCGAAGTCCCGCTCCGACACCATCTCCGCGGCGCCCTGCGCCCCGAGGACGAGGGCGGCTCGCCGGACGCGCTCACGGCGGAGCGCGTTGAACCAGAGGGCCACCTCGGTGACGTCACCGTCCACGGAGACCCACTGCGCCTCGCAGGTCGCCGGGATGGACGCGTGCGGCATGCCCGGGCCCATCTTGACGCCCACCGGCATGCCGCCGTCCGCGAGTCCCTGCACGAAGGACAGCGGGGGTGAGAACGCCTCCGGGTCGAAGAGGCGGGACGTGCCCGACGTCGTCGTCGTCCTGCGCGCCGGGTCGAGCCAGACGCCGTCGAATGCCGTGGTGTCGACGGTGGACGCGTCCGCGTTGACGACGCGCGCGTTGGGGAAGGGGAGCAGGTTCATGGTCGCGGCCGCGGCGGTCGTCTCGTCGAGCTCGACGGCGGTGACCTCGCGCTCGAGGGTGGCCAGGGCCATGCTGTCCGCGCCCAGCCCGCAGCCGAGGTCGGCGATCCTGACCAGTCCGGCGTCCACGAAGCGCTGGGCGTGGCGGGCGGCGACCGTCAGGCGCGTGGCCTGCTCGAGGCCTGCGATCGTGAAGATCATGCGCTCCGCGAACGGGCCGAACTTTGCGGACGCCTTCGCGCGGAGCCGTGACTGCGTGAGGGCGGCGGCGACCACCTCGGGGGAGTAGCCGGCCTTCCGTAGCTGCCCGGTGAGGCGCAGGCTGTCGGCCTCGGTGTAGGGGCCGAGGGAGTTCAGCAGTTCCCAGCCCTCCGTGGTCAGGATGTCCGCGATGTTGTCCGACGCCATGCTGCCAGCCTAGGCGAAGTACACGCCGATCCTGTTGCCGCGGATCTGCTCCACCTGGATCTCGACGTCGTACACCTCGCGCAGCACGGCCGGCGTCATGATCTGCTCCGGGGCGCCCTGGCGGATGAGGGCGCCGTCGCGCATCGCGAGGATCGTGTCCGAGTAGCAGGAGGCGAAGTTGATGTCGTGGATGACCAGCACCACGGTCTTCCCGAGGTCGTCGGCGAGGCGGCGGAGCAGGCGCATCATGTCCACGGAGTGCTTCATGTCGAGGTTGTTGAGCGGTTCGTCGAGCAGGACGTAGTCCGTGTCCTGGGCCAGCACCATGGCGATGAACGCCCGCTGGCGCTGCCCGCCGGAGAGCTCGTCGACGAAGCGGTGGGCGAGGTCCGTCAGGTCGAGATAGTCGAGGGCGCGGTCGATGTGCTCGCGGTCCACGACGGTGGGGCGGCCGTTGTTGTGCGGGAAGCGGCCGAAGCCCACGAGGTCGCGGACGGAGAGCCGGACGGTCAGCTGGTTCTCCTGGCGCAGGATGGCCAGGGTCCGCGCGAGGGCGGGCCCCGCCGTCCTGCTGACGTCCAGCCCGTTCACCACCACCGACCCGGCGTCGAGGGGGAGGAGCCGGCTCATCATGGACAGCAGGGTGGACTTGCCCGCGCCGTTCGGTCCGATGATCGAGGTGACGCCGCCCCGGGGGATGGTGCAGCTGACGTCGTCGACCACCGTGGCGGCGCCGTAGCGCTTGGTGGCACGGTCGATGGTGATCATCGGGTACGGCCTTTCATCGGATACGGCCTTTCAGGAGGAGGACGAGGAAGACGATGCCGCCGGTGAACTCGATGACGATGCTGAGCGCGGTGTCGAACGCGAAGACCTGCTCGAGGACGAGCTGCCCGCCGACGAGCGCTATCACGCCGAGGAGGACGGCGACGGGGAGCACCACGGCGTGCCGGAACTGGCTGCAGAGCTGGTACGCGAGGGCTGAGACGAGCAGGCCGAAGAACGTCGCCGGGCCCACGAGTGCGGTGGAGACGGCGACGAGCACCGAGCAGATCACGAGGACGAGCGTCACGGTGCGCCGGTAGTCGACGCCCAGGCCCACCGCGGTGTCGCGGCCGAGGGCGAGGACGTCCAGCCGGTGGCGGAGCCGCCAGGCGGGGACGCACAGCCCGACGACGGCGACCGCGGAGATCAGCAGGAGCAGCGGGTCGACCCGGTTGAAGCTCGCGAAGAACAGGTCCTGCAGGATGATGTACTCGCTCGGGTCCATCAGCCGCTGCAGGAGCGAGGAGGCACCCCGGAAGAACACGCCGAACACGATGCCGACGAGCAGCAGCAGATGGAGGCTGCGCCCGCTGCCCAGGAACAGCCACCGGTACAGCAGCCAGGAGAAGCCGACCATGAGGGACACCTCGAGGGCGAAGCGGACGGGGGCACCCAGGGTGAGGAGCGTCCCGGCGCCGAGCACGAACGCCAGCACCGTCTGGATCAGGATGTAGAGCGCGTCCAGTCCCATGATCGACGGCGTGAGGATGCGGTTGCCGGTGACGGTCTGGAACAGCACCGTGGACACGCCCACGGCGACGGCGACGAGCACCATCGCGCCGACGCGGTTCAGGCGCCGGGGGAGCACGTACGCGAGGTTGCCCTCGAGGCCCACCAGGAGGAACGCCGCGACGAGGGCGGCAGCGGTGACGCCGAGGACCACCAGCCAGGCGGCGGGCGGGATGGACCGCACGGGTCTCCGCGCGGACTGCAGGACGGCGGTCGGCAGGGCGCTGGTCCTAGCGCGCACCGGCGTTCCTCCTCACGAGCAGGGTGATGAACAGGATGCTGCCCACCACGGAGACGATGACGCCCACCGGCACCTCGTAGGGGAACCGGATGATGCGCCCGAGGATGTCGCAGGCGAGGACGAAGACCGCTCCGACGACGGCGATCCAGGGCACGGCGCGGCGCACGTTGTCGCCGATCAGCAGGGACACGAGGTTGGGGACGATCAGCCCGAGGAACGGGATGGCTCCGACCACCACGACGACGACGGCGCTGATGAGGCTCACGAGCACCAGGCCGAGGTTCATGGTGCGCCGGTAGTCCAGCCCGAGGTTCGTGGTGAACTCCTCGCCCATCCCGGCGACCGTGAATCGGTCCGCGCAGAGGTAGCCGACCACGGCGAGGACGGCGACGATCCACAGCAGTTCGTAGCGGCCGCGGACGAGCCCCGAGAAGTCGCCGATCATCCAGGTGTTGAGGGTCTGCAGGAGATCGAACCGGTAGGCGACGAACGTGGTCACCGAGGCGATGACGCCGCCGAGCATGATACCCACGAGGGGGACGATCAGGGTGTTGCGCAGCGGGATGCGGCGCAGGACGGCCAGGAAGAGGGCGGTCCCGGCCATCGCGAAGACGGCGGCGACGAGCATCTTCCCCATGATCGGCGCTCCGGGCAGGACGAGCGTGGCCACGAGGATGCCCGCCGTGGCGGACTCGACCGTCCCCACCGTGGAGGGTTCCACGAACCGGTTCCGGGCCATGAGCTGCAGGATGAACCCGGCGATGCTGAGGGCGACGCCGGCCAGGACGAGCGCCAGCGTGCGCGGCACGCGACTGACGAGGACGGTCTGCCAGGCCCCTGCATCACCGGCCAGCAGATCGGCGGGCGAGACGTCGGAGACGCCGACGAAGAGGCTGGCGACGGCGAGCAGCAGCACGGTTCCGCCGGCCGGCCACAGGGCGGGTGACCGGCGGGAGCCGTGCTGCTGGACCGGCCGCTGCGGCCGGAGGGCGAGTGCTGCCATGGAGGCGCCTGCCGCGGTGCGGTGGGCGGTCAGTCCGTGACGGCGTCGTCGACGGCCGAGACCATGGCGTCGAGGTTGTCCAGGCCGTAGCCGATCAGGTACCAGCTCGCGGAGTCGAGGTAGGTGATGGCGCCGTTCCGCGCAGCAGTCGTCCCGTTCACGAGGTCGTTGTCGAGGACCGCCGCGCCGGCCGCTCCGGCCTCGCCGATGGCAGCGTCGCGGTCGATCACGAACAGGTGGGCGGGGTCGACCTCCGCGATGTACTCGAAGGAGACGGCCTCGCCGTGGGTCCCCTCGTGCGTCACTTCGGCGGCGGGTTCCACGCCGAGCACGTCGTGGATCAGGCCGAACCGGGAGCCGGCGCCGTACGCGGTGACCTCGCCCGCGCTGGTCATCAGGACCAGGGCGTCCCCTGCGGAGGCGGCGGCGTCCTTCGTCCCGGCGATCGCCGCGTCGAGGGCGGCCAGACGGTCGGCGACCTCCTCCTCGACGCCGAAGATCCGGCCGAGGGACTCCGTGTGCTCGGCGAAGCTCGCCATGGGGTCGGCCGCATCGATGCTCAGGTCGATGGTGGGGGCGATCGCGGAGAGGTCGTCGTAGGAGTCGGCGACGCGGCCCGAGATGATGATGAGGTCGGGGGCGGCCGCGGCGATCGCCTCGAAGTCGGGTTCCTTCATGGACCCGATGGCGGTGATGTCCCCTCCCTCGTAGGCCGAGAGCTGCGCGGGCAGGGTGCCCTGCGGGACACCGTCCACCTCGACGCCGAGCGCGTCGAGCGTGTCCAGGGCGCCGAGGTCGAAGGTGAAGACCGTCTGCGGGTCCACCGGCACCTCGGTGGTCCCCTGGGCGTGCTCGATCGGGACGGTCGGGGAGGCTGCGGGCTCGCCGGCGGCGTCGGAGGACCCGCCGCACGCCGTCAGGGCGAGGCTGGCTGCGGCGGCGGCGGCGGCGGAGAGGACGGCGAGGCGCACGTGTGACATGGATGGACTCCGGGGGGAAGGGGCCGGGCGGCCCGCGGACAGCGAGGTAAGGAAAGCCTTACCTCACCGAATGTAGGCGACGTGTGGGAAATTACGCAAACGAAGCGTGACGTATTAGGACGCGGGTCCGTCCCGGCCTGCGCGCACGGTCATGGGCTGGCACTCACCTTGACCGAGTGCCAGCCCTTGCATACAGTCGGAGTTGGCACTCGCTCATGGCGGGTGCTAATCCCGAGGGAAGCGTTCGCCGGCACCGCGACGACGGTTCACGCCCAGCCCGACGGCCCCCAGTCCATTGGTATCGAACGCAAAGGAGAGCCCGTGTCGGTCTCTATCAAGCCGCTTGAGGATCGTATCGTTGTCCGCCCGCTCGAAGCCGAGCAGACCACTGCTTCCGGCCTCGTCATCCCGGACACCGCCAAGGAGAAGCCCCAGGAGGGCGAGGTCGTGGCCATTGGACCCGGCCGCGTCGATGACAACGGCAACCGCGTTCCCGTCGACGTCGCCGAGGGCGACATCGTCATCTACTCGAAGTACGGCGGAACCGAGATCAAGCAGGGCGGCCAGGAGTACCTCGTGCTCTCCGCCCGCGACGTCCTCGCGATCGTCGTCAAGTAACACCCCGATTGGAGAAGCCCCGGCCCGAAGTGGCCGGGGTTTTTCTCGCTGCACAAGCCTGAAAGGAACCAACGAATGGCAAAGCAGTTGGAATTCAACGACGCCGCCCGCCGTGCCCTCGAGGCCGGCGTGGACAAGCTCGCGAACACCGTCAAGGTGACGCTGGGCCCCCGCGGACGCAACGTCGTGCTCGACAAGAAGTGGGGCGCCCCCACCATCACGAACGACGGCGTCACGATCGCCCGCGAGGTCGAACTCGACGACCCGTACGAGAACCTCGGCGCCCAGCTCGCCAAGGAGGTCGCCACCAAGACGAACGACGTCGCCGGTGACGGAACCACCACCGCCACGGTCCTGGCCCAGGCACTCGTCAAGGAAGGCCTCCGCAACGTCGCCGCCGGCGCCGCTCCGGGCCAGCTCAAGCACGGCATCGAGGTGTCGGTCCAGGCCGTCGCCAAGCGCCTGCTGGAGAACGCCCGCGAGGTCGTCGGTCAGCAGACCGCCGACGTCGCCTCCATCTCCGCCCAGAGCACCGAGGTCGGCGATCTCCTCGCAGAGGCCTTCGACAAGGTCGGCAAGGATGGTGTGATCACCATCGAGGAGTCCTCCACCACGCAGACGGAGCTCGTCCTCACCGAGGGCATGCAGTTCGACAAGGGTTACCTCTCGCCGTACTTCGTGACCGACGCCGAGCGCCAGGAAGCCGTCCTCGAGGACGCGCTCATCCTCATCAACTCCGGCAAGATCTCCTCGCTGGCGGAGTTCCTGCCGCTGCTCGAGAAGGCCCTGCAGGCCGGCAAGCCGCTGTTCATCATCGCCGAGGACATCGAGGGCGAGGCGCTCTCCACCCTGGTGGTCAACAAGATCCGCGGCACCCTGAACGTCGTCGCCGTCAAGGCTCCGGGCTTCGGTGACCGCCGCAAGGCCATGATGCAGGACATCGCCACCCTCACGGGTGCGCAGGTCGTCTCGCCGGACCTCGGCCTGAAGCTGGACCAGGTGGGCCTCGAGGTGCTGGGTTCCGCACGCCGGATCACCGTCACCAAGGACGCCACCACGATCGTGGACGGCACCGGCAGCGAGTCCGACGTCGCCGACCGCGTGGCGCAGATCCGCGCCGAGGTGGAGCGCACCGACTCCGACTGGGACCGCGAGAAGCTCCAGGAACGCCTCGCGAAACTCGCCGGCGGAATCGGCGTCATCAAGGTCGGCGCGGCCACCGAGGTGGAGCTCAAGGAGAAGAAGCACCGCATCGAGGACGCCGTGTCCTCGACGCGTGCGGCCCTCGAAGAGGGCATCGTGGCCGGCGGCGGGTCCGCGCTGGTCCACGCCGGCAAGGCACTCGACACCGATCCGGACGTGCTGGCACTCGAGGGCGACGCGGCCACCGCCGTCGGCCTCGTCCGCCGCGCGCTCGCCCAGCCGCTGCGCTGGATCGCCGAGAACGCCGGCCACGAGGGCTACGTCGTCGTCGCGAAGGTCTCGGACCTCGAGGTGGGCCACGGCTTCAACGCCGCCACCGGCGAGTACGAGAACCTCATCGAGGCCGGCATCATCGACCCCGTCAAGGTCACGCGCTCTGCGCTGCAGAACGCGGCCTCGATCGCGGCCCTGGTGCTCACCACGGAGACCCTCGTGGTCGAGAAGCCCGAGGAATCCGACGATGAGGGCCACGGCCACTCGCACTAGTCACAGGGGCTCCGGCCCGCTGCGTCCCTGAAGCACCCCGGCTCTGCGGAGCCGGGGTGCTTCTGCGTCCGGGCTGGTTGGCAGCCGGGCGGCGTCGCTCCTGCCCACCCGCCGCGGCCGCCCCGTGGGCATGGTCGAACATTCCCACCCGACGGGTGCAGCCAGTGGGATCAGGCCGGACAACGACGAGGCCCCGGCACCCAACGGGTACCGGGGCCTGCTCGTGGTGCTTCGGGTCAGGCGTCGACGACGATCGCGTTGACGACGGGCTGGCGGTTGTAGAACCGTCGCATCCAGTTCGCCGTGGCCCGCTCGATGATGTCCTCGGGGTCCTGGCGGCGGCCGCCCTGGCGGTTCGAGGCGGCATCGCGCAGCGCCTTCTCGACGGCGGCGCCGGCCTTGTCGAGGTCCTCGTCGGAGCAGGAGAAGCCCTTGGTGAAGAACTCGGGTGCCTCGACCATGTTGCCGTTGTCGGGGTCGATGATCGCGAGGATCGTGACGACGCCCTCCTCGGCCAGGCGGCGGCGCTCCACGAGGTCCTCCTCGGTGATGCCGCCCACGCTGTCGCCGTCGACGAAGACGAGGCCGGCGTCGACCTTGCCCGAGATGGTCGCACGGCCGCGGACGAGGTCCACGGTCACGCCGTCCTGCGCGAGGACCACGTTGCGGGGATCGACGCCGGTGGCGACGGCGATCTCCGAGTTGGCCCGCAGGTGCCGCCACTCGCCGTGCACCGGCATGACGTTGCGGGGCTTGACGATGTTGTAGCAGTAGGCGAGCTCGCCGGCGCTGGCGTGGCCGGAGACATGCACCTTCGCGTTGCCCTTGTGGACCACGTTGGCGCCGATCTCGGTGAGCGCGTTGATGATGCCGTAGATCGCGTTCTCGTTGCCCGGGATGAGCGAGCTGGCCAGCAGCACCGTGTCACCCTCGGTGATCCGGATGGCGTGGTCGTTGTTGGCCATGCGGGACAGCGCGGCCATCGGCTCACCCTGCGAGCCCGTGCAGATGAGGACCACCTTGTGGTCGTCGCTGCGCTCGAGCTTCTTGAAGTCCACGAGCAGGCCCTGCGGGATGTTCAGGTAACCGAGATCCGCGGCGATGGTCATGTTGCGCACCATCGAGCGACCCACGAAGGCCACCTTGCGGCGGTGGCGGTGGGCGGTGTCGATGATCTGCTGGATGCGGTGGATGTGGCTCGCGAAGCTGGAGACGATGATCCGGCGCGGGGCGGTGCGGAACACGGCGTCGATCGCGGGGCCGAGGTCCTTCTCCGACGTCGTGAAGCCGGGGACGTCCGCATTGGTGGAGTCGGTGAGGAACAGGTCCACACCCTCCGCGCCCAGCCGGGCGAAGGAGCCGAGGTCGGTGATGCGCTTGTCGAGCGGGAACTGGTCCATCTTGAAGTCGCCGGTGTGCAGCACCATGCCGGCCGCGGTGCGGATGGCGACGGCGAGGCTGTCCGGGATGGAGTGGTTCACGGCGACGAACTCGAGGTCGAAGCCGCCCATCGTGCGCCGCTCGCCCTCCTTGACCTGGATGGTCTTCGGGGTGATGCGGTGTTCCTTGAGCTTGGCCTCGATGAACGCCAGCGTGAGGCGCGATCCCACCAGGGGGATGTCGGCGCGTTCCTTGAGCAGGTAGGGCACACCGCCGATGTGGTCCTCGTGGCCGTGCGTGAGGACAACGGCCACGACGTCGTCGAGGCGGTCGCGGATGTAGGAGAAGTCCGGCAGGATCACGTTGATGCCGGGCTGGTGCTCCTCCGGGAACAGCACCCCGCAGTCCACGATGAGCAGCTTGCCCTCGAACTCGAAGACGGTCATGTTTCTGCCGATTTCACCGATACCTCCGAGAGCGACGATGCGCATGGCTCCCTTGGCCAGTTCCCGTGGTGCTTTCAGTGCGGCAGGTCTTTTATTCACAGATCAGGTTTCTCTCGTTGGTGGGGAGCGGCGGGGGATCGGCCGTCAGACGAGCGTCGTCGAGGCCGGTGGACCCGGCGATTCCGTTCTGGTGGTCCCCTGCGTTCGGGGAAGATACTCCTCCTAGAGTACGGGGTTCGGCGCGCGGGCGGGGTCCGGCGGGTCCGCCGCGATGCCGGACGACGACGGCCGGGCAGTAATCTGGAGCTTTGCGTCCCTTTCCCGTGCCCGTCCCGCAGAGGAGGAACAGCGTGGTCCCCACCCTGGTGAGCGCTGCTCCGGCAGGTCCGCCGGTGGCGTCCCGGACGTCGTCCGCCGGCGGCGACACCCGCCGTTTCCGCCCCGAGGTGCAGGGGCTGCGCGCCCTCGCCGTCGCGATGGTGGTGGTCTACCACGTCTGGCTGGGCCGGGTGTCCGGCGGTGTGGACGTCTTCCTGCTCGTCTCCGCCTTCCTGCTGACGGTCACGTTCACACGGAGGCTCGAGGCGCAGCAGCCCCTCGCGCTCGTCGCGTACTGGCTGAACCTGCTGAAGCGGCTGCTGCCCGCCGCCGTCGTGGTCCTCCTGTCCGTCCTCGCCGCGACGGCCGTGTTCGTGCCGAGCTCGCGGTGGCGTGCGGTGTTCGACCAGACGTGGGCGTCGCTGACGTACCGGCAGAACTGGGAGCTGGCGGGCAACGCCGTGGACTACTACGCCCTGGACCACAGCGCGGCCAGCCCGCTGCAGCACTTCTGGTCCCTGTCCATCCAGGGGCAGGTGTTCCTGCTGTGGCCGCTCCTCTTCGCGGCGGCCGGCGCGCTCGTCGCCGTCACGCGCCTGCGTCCGCGGCCCGTGCTGATGGCCCTGTTCGGCGCGCTCTTCGTGGTGTCGCTCGCGTTCTCGGTGTGGCAGACGGGGGCGGACCAGGCGGCGGCCTACTTCGACACGCGCGCCCGGCTCTGGGAATTCGCCCTCGGGTCGCTCGTGGCGCTCGCCCTGCCGTACGTGGTGCTCCCGCGGCGCGTGCGGGTGGTCCTCGGCTGGGCCGGTGTCGTGATGATGCTGGCCTGCGGTGTCCTCCTGCAGGTGCAGCAGCAGTTCCCGGGCTTCGTGGCCCTCTGGCCCACGCTGGCCGCGGCCGCGGTGATCGTCGCGGGCCGCACGGACAGCCCGGCGGGCGTGGACCGCTGGCTGTCCTCGGGGCCGCTCCTGCGGCTCGGCGGTGCGTCCTACGCCCTCTACCTGTGGCACTGGCCGATCCTGGTCGTCTGGCTCGTCGTCGCCGGCCGGCAGGAGGCCGGGCTGCTCGACGGCGCCGTCATCATCGGCGCCTCCCTCGTGCTGGCCGGGCTCACCACGCGCTTCGTCGAGGAGCCCGTGCGCTCGTGGTCCTGGCCCTCCGCGAAGCGCCGGCGCACGGGCCTCGTGGCCGCCCTGGCCCTCGCCCTCGTGGCCGTCCCGCTCTCCGGCTGGGAGTACCGGGTGCAGGCGCAGGAGGCGGCCGTGGAGCAGCAGACGCGCGAGGACAACCCGGGCGCCGAGGCCCTCCACCCCGACTTCGAGTACCGGGGCGCGGAGGACGCGCTGGTGACGCCGCTCGCGAGCAGCCTCGGCGCGGAGTGGGCCGCCGTGGACGGGCCGTGCTCGGACGCCCTGATGCCCGCCGACCCGCAGCTGTCCTCGTGCGTCCAGACGGGGGACGAGGCGACGGCGGAGCGGACCGTGCTGGTGCTGGGCGACTCCCACTCGCAGATGTGGATGACCGCGCTCGGTGCCATGGCCGAGACGAACGACTGGCTCGCCGTGTCCGTGCACCGGCCCAACTGCCGGTTCGTCGATGCACGCGAGAGCGTGGACCCGGAGTGCCACGCATTCAACGAGGCCGTCCGTGCCTACGCCCTGGACCTCGCCCCGGACGCGGTGCTCACCGTCGGGACGCGGACGGACTGGAGTTCACCGGCCGAGGAGGTCCCGGCCGGCTTCGAGGCGGGCGTCACGCCGCTCCTGGACGCCGGCATCCCCGTCGTCGCGCTCCGCGACACACCGCGCTTCGAGGAGGACATGGCCGAGTGCACGGCCCGCCACGCCGCCGACCCCGCGGCCTGCGACGTCCCGGCGTCGGAGGTGCTCGCGCCGTCGTCGCCCCTCCTGCCCCTGGCCGGACGGCTGCCCGGCCTCGACCACGTGGACCTGACCGACGTCGTCTGCGCGGGGGCGACCTGCCCCGGGGTGGTGGGGAACGTCCGCGTGTACATGGACCGCGACCACCTCTCCAGGACGTACGTGGAGACCACCGTCCCGGTCTTCGAGGACCGCTTCACGGCCGCCCTCGGCTGGTGACGTGAGCGCTGTCACCGGAATAGGGCACCTCCCCGATCCGTTCTAGACTGTCAGGGCCCGTCGGCGCATCCACACCGCCGCTCCAGAGCCCGGACACCACCCCCACCGGTCGACATCGAAAGAGGCGCAGCAGTGACCCAGCAGTCAGGCCAGAACGAGACCCACGACCCCTTCGGATTCATCGGCCTGACGTACGACGACGTGCTCCTGCTCCCCGGCCACACCGACGTCATCCCCTCCGAGGCCGATACGTCCTCCCGCATCTCCAAGCGCATCACGGTGAAGACGCCCCTGCTCTCCTCCGCCATGGACACCGTCACGGAAGCCCGGATGGCCATCGCCATGGCGCGGCAGGGCGGGCTCGGCGTGATCCACCGCAACCTGTCCATCCAGGACCAGGCGGACCAGGTGGACCGCGTGAAGCGCAGCGAGTCCGGCATGATCACCAAGCCGCTGACCATCGGCCCGGACGCCACGCTGCAGGAACTCGACGAGCTCTGCGGGCACTACCGCGTCTCCGGCCTGCCCGTCGTGGACGACGCGGGGCGCCTGCTCGGGATCGTCACCAACCGCGACACGCGCTTCGTCCTCGAGCGCGACTTCCCGCGCACGCTCGTCCGCGACGTCATGACGAGGATGCCCCTCGTCACCGGCGCCGTGGGGATCAGCGGCGACGACGCCATCAACCTCCTCGCGAAGAACAAGATCGAGAAGCTCCCGCTCGTCGACGACGAGGGGATCCTCCGCGGGCTCATCACCGTCAAGGACTTCACGAAGGCCGAGCAGTACCCCCTGTCCACCAAGGACGACGACGGCCGCCTCAGCGTCGGCGCGGCCATCGGCTTCTTCGGCGACGGCTGGGAGCGCGCCATGGCCCTCGTCGAGGCCGGCGTGGACGCCCTGTTCGTCGACACCGCCAACGGCCACAGCGCGGGCGTCCTCGAGATGATCTCGCGCCTCAAGGCGGAACCGTCCCTGGCGCACGTCGACATCATCGGCGGTCAGGCCGCCACCCGCGAGGGTGCGCAGGCCCTGATCGACGCCGGCGCCGACGGCATCAAGGTGGGCGTGGGCCCGGGCTCCATCTGCACCACCCGCGTGGTCGCCGGCGTCGGCGTCCCGCAGGTCACCGCCATCTACGAGTCGGCGAAGGCGGCCATCCCCGCCGGGGTGCCCGTGATCGCCGACGGCGGCCTCCAGTACTCCGGTGACATCGGCAAGGCCCTCGTGGCCGGAGCCGACACCGTGATGCTCGGCTCGCTCCTCGCCGGCTCCGCCGAGGCGCCGGGCGAGCTGATCTTCGTCAACGGCAAGCAGTTCAAGACGTACCGGGGCATGGGCTCGCTCGGCGCCATGCAGACCCGCGGCAAGAACACCTCCTACTCCAAGGACCGCTACTTCCAGGCGGACGTGGCCGGCGACGACAAGCTGATCCCCGAGGGCATCGAGGGCCGCGTCGCCTACCGCGGGCCGCTCGCCTCCGTGGCCTACCAGCTGGTCGGCGGTCTGCGCCAGACCATGTTCTACACCGGAGCCCGCACCATCCCCGAGCTGAAGGCCAAGGGGAAGTTCGTGCGCATCACCGCCGCCGGCCTGAAGGAATCCCACCCGCACGACATCCAGATGACGGTCGAGGCACCCAACTACGGCTCCAAGTAGGGCGCCGCGCGTGACCCCCCGGGCGGGAGGGGGCGCGTGAGCGGTCTGCCGCAGCCCCAGGTGGCCGCCCGCCGCAAGCTCCGGCTGGGACCGTACGCCCGCGCCGTCGGGCAGGTCCTGGTGGTCAGCGCGAAGGCGTCGCCGGGCGCCGTGGCGATGAAGGTCGCGGGCTCCCTGATCTCGGCGGTCCTGCCGCTGGTCACCACCTACTACGCCGCGCTGACGACGACGGCGCTGGCCGCCGCCTACGCGGGGGACCCGGATGCCGGGCGGTCCGCCGTCGTCTACGTTGTCGTCACGGCCGTCCTCGGGCTGCTCTGGGGGGCGTTCACGAGCGTGGACCGCTACATCCAGCAGGTGCTGAGCTTCCGCGTCGGCGCGATCGTGGGCGACCGCATGTACGAGCGGTTCCTCGCCCTGGAGTTCTGGCGGTACGACGACAAGGAGACGATCGACCTCTACGACCGCGCCCGCCGGTTTTCCGACTCCTACGCGCGCGTGCTCGACCGCATCGCCGCCATCTTCACGCAGCTGGTCTCCGTGCTCCTCGCCATCGGGGCGCTGCTCCTGGTCAGCTGGTGGATCGCCCTGATCGTGCTGGTGGCCATCATCCCCAGCGTCTACCTGCAGTTCCGGCTGGCGCGCGAGCAGATGGCGCACTGGAACACGCAGGTGGACTCCCGGCGGCAGCGGCGCATGATCGAGACCAACCTCATGAAGCCGCAGCACATCGCCGAGATGCGCCTCTACGGGATCGTCCGGTACCTCATGGACCTACGCTCCACCCTGCGGGACGCCGACGAGAAACGGCGCCTCGACTTCCAGAAGCGGTACATCCCCAAGCAGCTGCTGGCGGACGCCCTGCAGTACGGCGCCGAGCTGCTCGCCCTCGTGTGGATCGTGGGGCAGATCATCGCGCGCGCCCAGCCGGTGGGGCAGTTCCTCTACGTGCAGCAGATCGTCAGCCGGGCCCTCAGCACGGCCAACAGCCTGGTGTCCTCGCTGAGTTCCATCGACGAGGACCTCGCGAACCTGAAGGACTACGAGCAGTTCATGGACTTCCCGCTGTCCACGGCCGCGACGGGACGCCTGGCGGACGCGCCGTCCGCCGTGGAGCTCCGCGACATCCACTTCACCTACGCCGGCGGGGAGGCGGAGGTCCTCAAGGGCATCTCGATGACCTTCGAGCGGGGGACCCACGTGGCCGTCGTGGGCGAGAACGGGGCGGGGAAGTCCACGCTCATCCGGGTCCTCGCGGGCCTGTACCAGCCGAGCAGGGGCACGGTGCTGCTCGACGGCCGGGACCTGCGGGACATCCGCATCGACGACTGGCACCGGCACCTCGCGGTCATGTCGCAGGACTTCCTGCGGTACGAGTTCGCGACGGCGGAGAACAACATCTACTTCGGCGACGTCCACAGGCCGCGCGACGACGGGCGGGTGCGCCGGGCCGCGCGCGACGCCGAGGCCGCGGAGTTCATCGGGAAGATGCCGAACGGGTTCGGGAACTACGTCAGCAACTGGATGGAGGACCCCCGCGGGCGCAAGGGCAGCGGCCTGTCCGGCGGCCAGTGGCAGCGGCTCGCCATGGCCCGCAACTTCTACCGGGACGCGCCGTTCATCGTCCTGGACGAGCCGACGTCGGCCATCGACGCGCTCGCCGAGCACCGCATCTTCACGCGCCTGTTCGCCGACCGCTCACGGACGATCATCGCGATCAGCCACCGCCTGGCGACCATCGAGAAGGCCGACGCCGTGTACATGCTCGAGGACGGCCGGGTCGTGGAGTCCGGCACGCACCGCGAACTCGTGGCGCTGCGGGGCCGGTACTTCAGGATGTTCGAGAGCCAGCTGCCGGACACCTGACCGGTGCCCGGGACCGCGGCCCGGCGCGGGCTCCGCGGAGCTCACCCGGCGACGTCCTCCGCCTGCTCGTGGTCGTCCCGCTCCTCCTCATGGCCGATCGACCTCTCCTCGAGGAACTGGCACAGGGACGCCGCGACCAGGAGTTCCGCGGCGAGGCCATGCAGCTCCGCGGCGGCCAGCTCCGTGTCCTCGCTGCGGGCACCGAACGAGATCGACCACCGCGGGTCGCCCACGGCAACGGGCTGCATGTAGATCTCGGTGGTGTCGTTCCTGAGCGGCACGATCACGAGCCCGGTGTCGGCGCCACCGGCGCCGTCCTGCACCACGACCGAGATGAGTGCGCCGCCCTCCCGGGTGGTCCTGAACTCGTCGATCCAGGTCTCCAGGGTCTGCTTGCTCCGGAACGGCATCCCGTCGTCCTTCCTCGATAGTCCTCGTCCGGTCTCCAGACTATGGGGCCCGGCGTTCCCGCCCGACCGCGCTCGGGGACACGACACCGGCCTGGAGGGCGCGCTGGGCTAACCTAGAGCAGTGACTTACGAGATCGAGATCGGCCGAGGCAAGCGCGGACGCAGGGCATATTCGCTGGACGACGTGGCGGTGGTGCCCTCCCGCCGCACCCGTGATCCGCTCGACGTCTCGGTGCAGTGGCAGATCGACGCCTACCAGTTCGAGATGCCCGTCGTCGCGGCCCCCATGGACTCGGCGATGTCGCCCGCCACCGCGATCGCGATGGGCCGGCTCGGCGGCCTCGGTGTCCTGAACCTCGAGGGTCTGTGGACCCGCTACGAGGACCCGCAGCAGGCCCTCGACGAGATCGCGGGACTGAGCGCGGAGAACTTCAGCCCGGCCGCCACCCGCCGCATGCAGGAGATCTACGAGGCCCCGATCCAGGCCGAGCTCATCACGAGCCGCCTCGCCGAGATCCGCGAGGCCGGGGTGACGGTCGCCGGGTCGCTGACGCCGCAGCGCACCCAGCAGTTCTACAAGACGGTCCTCGCGGCCGGCGTGGACATCTTCGTGATCCGCGGCACCACGGTGTCCGCCGAGCACGTGTCCAAGAACGAGGAACCGCTCGACCTCAAGAAGTTCATCTACGAACTCGACGTCCCCGTGATCGTGGGCGGCGCGGCCGGCTACACCCCGGCCCTGCACCTGATGCGCACCGGCGCGGCCGGCGTGCTGGTCGGCTTCGGTGGGGGCGCGACGACGACGACCCGCCGCGCGCTCGGCATCCACTCGCCGCTCGCCTCCGCCATCGCCGACGTCGCCGGCGCACGCCGCGACTACATGGACGAATCCGGGGGGCGCTACGTCCACGTGATCGCCGACGGCGGCATGGGCGCCAGCGGCGACATCGTCAAGGCCATCGCCATGGGCGCGGACGCCGTCATGCTCGGCTCCGCGCTCGCCCGCGCCGAGGAGGCTCCCGGTCAGGGATGGCACTGGGGCCAGGAGGCCCACCACCCTGAACTGCCGCGCGGCGACAGGGTCAACATCGGCACCGTCGGGCCCCTGCAGGAAGTGCTGTGGGGTCCGTCCCACCACACGGACGGCACGTCCAACCTGATCGGGGCGCTGCGGCGCGCGATGGCCACCACCGGGTACTCGGACCTGAAGGAATTCCAGCGGGTGGAAGTAGTCCTCTCGCCGTACGTCTCGGTCGACTGAACCCCGAAAGGCACCCCGTGAGCGAGAAGCCGCTCGATCTGTACGACGCCGAACTCACCACCCCCGACCTCGTGATCCTCGAGATGGAGGCGGCCTCCAAGGAGGAGGCGGCCGCCCAGCTCGCCGGCCGCCTGTACGCGGCGGGCAGGATCTCGGACCTCCAGGCCTTCCTCGACCAGGTCAACTCCCGCGAGCACCAGATGGCGACGGGCCTGCCGGGCGGCGTTGGCCTGCCCCATGCGCGCAGCAAGTACGTCAACCAGACCTCGATCGCCGTCGGCGTGACGCGCTTCGGTCACAGCCTCGACTTCGGCGCCGTGGACGGTCCCGCCACCCTCGTCCTCCTCATGGCCACGCCCGCGCAGTCCTTCTCGGAGCATCTCGAGGTCCTCGCGACGATCGCCCGCAGCCTGTTCAAGGAGAACTTCCGGGAGTCGCTGCGCCGTGCGCACGACGCAGAGGTGATCGCCGAACTGATCAACTCCTCGCTGGTCTTCTTCGACCACTAGCCGCGGGCGGCCTGTCCGTCAGTCGCTCCGCCACGAGTGCCACAGGGATGCGTACGCGCCGTCGAGCGCGAGCAGTTCCTCGTGCGAGCCGAGCTCGGCGATCCGCCCGCCCTCGACGACGGCCACGCGGTCGGCGTCGTGCGCCGTGTGCAGCCGGTGCGCGATGGCGATGACGGTCCGCCCCTCGAGGACCGCGTTCAGCGAGCGTTCGAGGTCGCGAGCGGCCTGCGGATCGATGAGGGACGTCGCCTCGTCGAGCACCAGGGTGTGCGGATCGGCGAGGATGAGCCGCGCCAGGGCGAGCTCCTGGGCCCGGGCGGGGCTGAGCTCGAACGCCCCCGAGCCCACCTCCGTGTCCATGCCCTCGGGCAGCTGCTTCACCCAGTCGAGCGCCCCGACGCTGCGCAGGGCGTCCTCGATCTCGCCGTCGCCCGCGTCCGCCCGGCCGAGGCGCACGTTGTCGGAGACGGAGCCGACGAACACGTGGTGCTCCTGCGTCACGAGCGCCACCTCGCGGCGCAGGTCGTCCAGCGGCCGGTCCACGAGCGGCACGCCGCCCACCGTGACCGAGCCCGACGTCGGCGGGTGGATCCCGGCGATCAGGCGCCCCAGCGTCGACTTGCCGGCCCCGGAGGGCCCGACGACGGCGAGCCGCTCGCCCCGCACGAGCGTGAGGTCCACGCCGTGCAGCACGTTGTGGCCCGGACGGTAGGCGTATGTGGCGGCCGACACGACGATGTCCTCGTTCGCCGGTTCCGCCGCCGTCGCCTCCCGGTCCGGCTCCACGCCCTTGATGCCGACGATCCGGGCCAGCGACGCGGCGCCCACCTGGATCTCGTCGGTCCACATGATGAGCAGGTCCACCGGGTCGATCAGCCGCACCGCGAACAGTGCGACGGCGGCCACGGCGCCCGGCGTCACCAGGTCCTGGCCCGCGAGCCAGCCACCCCACAGGAGGACGGCCGCGGCGGGCAGCCAGAAGGCGATGTCCGCGGCCGGGAACAGCACCGAGCGCAGCCACAGCGTGTAGCGCTCCGCCCGGTAGCTGGTGCCGAGGGCGTCGTCGAGGTCCGCGCGGCGCAGTCCGCCGAGGCCGAGGGCGTCCACGGTACGGGCGCCCTCGATGGTCTCGGTGATCGTCCCGTTCACGACGGCGTAGGTCTCGCGTTCGCGCATGTACCCGCCGGCACTGCGCCGGAGGTACCAGCGCGTGACGGGCCAGAGCAGCGGCAGCCCCACGAGGAGGGCCAGCGACAGGATCGGGGAGGTGACGACGGCGGCGCCGAGCGTCAGGACGATGGTCACCACCGAGACGACGACCTGCGGCACGCCGAAGCGCACCGTGTGGGACACGGCGTCGATGTCGTTGGTGGTGCGGGCCACCAGATCGCCGGTGCCGGCCTTCTCGACCGTGGAGAGGGGGAGCGCGGTGACGTCCTCCATGAAGTCCTCGCGCAGTTCGGCGAACACGCGTTCGCCGAACACCATGCCGGAGCGGACGGCGTACCGTCGCAGCACCGACTGCACCGCGAGGAACGCGAGCATCCCGAGCGACACGGTCGCCACGAACCCGGGCGTGGTGCCCGCCGCCACGGCGTCGATGAGGAGCCCGAGCAGCAGCGGCCCGGCGAGCCCCGCGACGGCCGATCCGATGTACAGGGCGATCACCATCCCGAGGCCCCGCCGGTGGTGGCGGATCAGGCGTGCGGCTTCGTCACGCACCGCCTTCGGGGCGGCGACGGGAAGCGTGGCCCTACTACTCACTGCGGATCACCACATCTCGATAGGCGGGCGTGCCGGCCATGAGCTCCGCGTGGCCGGCCTGTGCGGCGACGCGGCCGTCCTCGAGGAAGATCACGCGGTCCATGGCCCGCAGCAGGAGCGGGCTCGCGGTGACCACGACGGTCGTCCGGCCGTCCCGGCGCCGCGCCCCGGCCAGCCGGGACGCGATGCGCTGCTCGGTGTGGGCGTCGACGGCGCTCGTCGGTTCCACCAGGACGAGGGTCTCGGCGTCGGTCAGGTACGCGCGGGCCAGGACCAGGCGCTGGCGCTGCCCACCCGAGAAGCTCCGGCCCCGCTCGGTCACCGCGTGGTCGAGGCCGTCCTCGAGGCCGTCCAGGATGTCCAGGGCGCCGGCGTCCTCGAGGGCCGCGAGGATCGCGGCGTCGTCGTGCCTGCCGTGCGGGTCGAGCTGCCGGCGCAGCGGCCCGCTGAAGAGCTGCGGGCTGGCCTCGCTGACCACGATGCGCTCGCGGATGGCAGCGAGCGGCACATGCCGCAGGTCGGCGGTACCCCACCGGACACCCGCCTCCTGGAGGACGGCGTCCTCGAAGCGGCCGAGGCGCGTGACGGCATCCGTCGCGTCGGCGGGGTCCTTCGCGACGACCGCCGTCAGCAGGCCGGGCTCGACGACGACGCCCGAGCGCTCGTCGACGAGCACGGAACCCGACGGCGGGGCGGGGGCCGGCGTCGGGCTCTCGGCGACGTTCGCCCGGACCGCGAGCACGGCGAGGATCTTCCGGGCGCCCACGTGCGCGCGGATGAAGCGCGCCACGGAATCGGCGGCCGCCCGGATGGGGGTCATGAGGAAGATCGAGAAGCCGTACAGCGCCACCAGCTCGCCGGGCGTGATGTCGCCCGAGAGGACCAGAGACGCCCCGACCCACGTGAACACCACGCTGAAGGTGCCCGCGATGAAGACCTGCGACGCCTCGAGGTCCGCGAGGGAGCGCGCCACGCGGATGCCCGAGTCGCGGGTCTCCGCGGACCGGGCCCGGTACCGGTCCACGAAGATGTGCTCGCCGCCGATGCCGCGCAGTACACGCAGCCCCGCCACGGTGTCCGCACCGACCGCCGTCATCCTGCCGGACGCCTCGCGCTGTTCGCGCTGCCGCGCCTGCAGGGGGCGCACCACGAACAGGAGCAGTCCGCAGCACACGGGGACGCCCGCGAGCACCACGACGCCCAGTACGGGCGAGGTCTGCCAGATGAGGGCCGTCACCACGAGCCAGGCCGCGGCCGCGCCGGCGAGGCGCGTCAGGACCTCGTAGACCTCGCCGAGGCGGAAGGCGTCGGAGGCCGCGGTCGAGACGACCTCCCCGGTGGACAGCGCCGTGGGCAGGGCGTCGCCGGTCCTGCTGATCGTGTGGCCCACGAGGCGGACGGAACGGAACGCGGCCTGCATCCAGTTGCTGACCCCGGCGCGGTGCGTGGCGGTGTCGGAGACCGCCTGGACCACCATGAGGCCGAGCAGGGCGCCGGCCCACGCGACGAGCGCCGCGTAGTCACCGCCGATGACGCCGTCGTCGATGGCCCGGCCGAGCACGAAGGGCATCACGGCCTGCGACGTCATCCACACCGTGCCGAGCAGGATCCCGGCGGCCAGCGTGGCCTTCTGGTGGCCCGCGAGCCACAGCAGGTAGCGCGCGGGCGAACGCAGGTCCGGGGGGCCGGTGAGGGGGTAGGGAAAGGAGCGCACGAGGACCAAGCCTAGACCGGATCCGGGTCGAGTGATAGAGATTTCCCAATCAGTTTTCCCGGCCCGGTCCCGGGGCGTTCGATCCGGGCACCATTCGTTGTTCTACAGAGGCACGAAGTACCGTTGAGGTGTGTTGAAGACCGCGCTCAAGCCCCGATGGATCCTCCTGCTGGTCCTCGCGATGGCGATCGCCTCGGTCTTCGTGCTCCTCAGCCAGTGGCAGTTCAACTCCTCGCGACAGGCCCCGCCGCCTGCGCCGAGCACCACCGAGGACGTCCGGCCCCTGACCGACGTGCTCCAGCCCCTCACGCCCCTGTACGCCTCGGGCGCCGACCAGATGGTCTCGCTCGACGGCACGTTCCTGCCGGACACCCGCACCCTGGTCCAGGACCGCGTGCGCGACGGCGAGGAGGGCCTCTGGGTGATCCAGGCGTTCGCCGTCGACGGCGCGGCGACGCCGGCCGGGGATGCCGGGCAGGATGCCGTCATCCCGATCGTGCTCGGCTGGGTGCCCGCCGCCGAGGACGCCTCCTCCCTGCCCGAGCAGGAGGGGCCGGCCGCCGTCGTCGGACGCCTCCTGCCGCCCGAGGCGCCCCTGGTGCAGCGGCCCGTCGAGGGCCAGGTGCCCTCGCTGTCCACCGCCGAGCTGGCCAACCGCTGGGACGCCCGCGCCTACGCGGCGTTCGTGGTGGCGACGACGGTGACCGCCGGGGGAGTGGATGTGCCCTTCGCCGCCGGCATGGAGCCGGTGGTCGTCGGTCCGCAGCCGCAGGAGACGCCCATCAACTGGCTCAACATCTTCTACGCGATCGAATGGTTCGTCTTCGCGGGCTTCGCATTCTTCCTGTGGTGGCGCCTCGTCGCCGACGACCACCGCCGCGCGCTCGAGGACGCCGAGGACGCCGCGGAGGCAGGGGCACAGCCCTCGCCCGGCACCCGATCCGACGCGATGCCCGCAGCAAGCTCCGAGATGAGACCCGACACCGAAGGCGGAATGCACCGTGACTGAGCCAGCTCTCGACCCGACCACCGGATCGGGCCGCACGCCCGCGAAGGGCACGCCGAAGCGGCGGTTCGGCGGCACGCATGCGCAGATCCGCGCCGCCCTCAGGTTCTACAAGGTCCTCGCGTACGCGACCGGTGTGATGCTCCTGCTCGTGGTCGTGGAGATGGTCGCCAAGTACGGGTACGGGACGGAGATCGTCGCCGGGGGCGGCGCGCCCCTGCAGTTCCTGCCCGAGACCGTCGCGGCGACGGCCGGGGGACTGAACCTCTCGACCACCGTGCTGATCGTCCACGGCTGGCTGTACGTGGTCTACCTCATCGCCGACTTCCGCCTCTGGCAGATCATGCGCTGGCCCTTCGGCCGCTTCATCCTCATCGCCCTCGGTGGCGTGGTGCCGCTGCTGTCCTTCGTCGTCGAGAAGCGGATCCACCGGCAGGTGGAGGAGGACCTGGCGGCGCACCCCGAGGCCGCGCCCCGCTACTGAGCGGCTTCACAGAGGCCCGCTGATGCAGCCCGGTCCGCGCGCGCAGACTATTGTTGACGGGTGACTACCCCCGAGAACGGCTCCGAACACCGACCTGTCCTCGTCGTGGACTACGGCGCACAGTACGCCCAGCTGATCGCGCGCCGCGTCCGCGAGGCCGACGTCTACTCCGAGATCGTGCCGCACACCCTGAGCACGCAGGAGATCCTCGCGAAGAACCCGGCGGCGATCATCCTCTCCGGCGGGCCGTCGAGCGTCTACGCCGAGGGCGCGCCCCGCGTCGAGGCCGACCTCTTCGAGGCAGGCGTGCCGGTCCTCGGCATCTGCTACGGCTTCCAGGCGATGGCCGATGCCCTCGGCGGCACGGTCGCGAAGACCGGCCTGCGGGAATACGGCTCCACGGACGTGCGCTCCGACGGCGCGGCCCGCTCGATCCTCAGCGGGACCCCGGAGCACCAGAACGCGTGGATGAGCCACGGCGACAGCGTGCAGTCCGCCCCCGAGGGCTTCGACGTCCTCGCCAGCACCGCCGGCGCGCCCGTCGCGGCCTTCGCGAACGAGGAGAAGGGCCTCTACGGCGTGCAGTGGCACCCCGAGGTCAAGCACTCCCAGCACGGCCAGGCCGTCCTCGAGAACTTCCTCTTCCGGGGTGCCCGCCTGGCCCCGAACTGGACCACCGGCGACATCCTCGAGGAGCAGGTGCAGGGCATCCGCGAGCAGGTCGGGGACGCCCGCGTGATCTGCGGGCTCTCCGGCGGGGTGGACTCCGCCGTGGCCGCAGCCCTCGTGCAGCGCGCCGTCGGTGACCAGCTCACCTGCGTGTTCGTGGACCACGGACTGCTGCGCGAGGGCGAGGCCGAGCAGGTGGAGCGCGACTTCGTCGCGGCGACCGGCGTCAGGCTGTACGTCGCCAACGAGCAGCGCCGGTTCCTCGACGCGCTGGCCGGCGTCTCGGACCCGGAGACCAAGCGCAAGATCATCGGCCGCGAGTTCATCCGCGCCTTCGAGGAGGCGGAACGCGCCATCATGCGCGAGGCGGAGGCGGACGGCGAGTCCATCCGTTTCCTCGTGCAGGGCACCCTCTACCCCGACGTCGTCGAATCGGGCGGCGGCGAGGGCGCCTCGAACATCAAGAGCCACCACAACGTGGGCGGCCTGCCCGAGGACCTGCAGTTCGAACTCGTCGAACCCCTCCGGGCCCTCTTCAAGGACGAGGTGCGCGCCGTCGGCGCCCAGCTCGGCCTGCCGGCGGAGATCGTGGGACGGCAGCCCTTCCCCGGGCCGGGGCTGGGCATCCGGATCGTCGGGGAGGTCACGGAGGAGCGGCTCGAACTGCTGCGCACGGCGGATGCGATCGCCCGCGCCGAACTCACGGCGGCCGGACTCGACAACGAGGTGTGGCAGATGCCCGTGGTCCTGCTCGCGGACGTCCGCAGCGTCGGCGTGCAGGGGGACGGCCGCACCTACGGGCACCCCATCGTCCTGCGCCCGGTGTCGAGCGAGGACGCCATGACCGCGGACTGGTCCCGCCTGCCGTACGACCTGCTCGCGCGGATCTCGAACCGGATCACCAACGAGGTGGACGGCGTCAACCGCGTGGTGCTCGATGTCACGAGCAAGCCGCCGGGAACCATCGAATGGGAGTAGTCGCGCTCCGGGGCGGGCATCGGCCCACTCCGGTCCGCCCGGGCCGCGTTGCTATCCGCGGGGTCCGGACGCTTTTCGGATAGCTTGGAAGACATGCCCATCTGGTCGAGATCAGCACGTGACAATGCAGGGAAGAAGGCGGCGGTGCCGGAGCAGGACCAGCGTGATGCGGCAGGAGAGCCGGCGGATCAGCCGCAGGACGGCGGGCCGGTCGCGGCATCGCAGCAGCAGCCGGCGTCGGCGCCCCAGGCCCCGGCCGCCGGGGACTTCCTCGAGCCATGGCTCGACGGGCTAGGGTCGCAGGCCAGCGGGGACACGCTGCTCCACTTCCGGCCCTCCGCCGGCACCAGCATCGACCTGACCCATGCGCACCCCTCGGGCCTCGCGCAGCTTCTCGCAGGACGGCGGACGAGGCTGTCGACCCTCCTCCGGGACCCGGTGCAGTACAGCGCGGCCAAGGCGGCCGCACGCGCGCTCCGGGCGAAGATCTTCGAACTCGGGACCGAACGCGGGATCGACGTCGGGTACCTGGCCGCCGGCACGGCGTCCTGGCGCTCCGTGGACGATTCCGGGCGGTCGCAGACCCTCAACGCCCCCGTGCTCCTGACCGCCGTGTCCCTGACCGTCCATGCGTCGCAGGACGACTACGAGCTCCAGATCACCGAGCAGGCCCGCATGAACCCGGCGCTGGTCCGCCACCTGCGGTACCAGCAGGGCCTCCAGGTGGACCCGGCGGGCATCGCGCGCCTGGCCTACGGGACGGCCCGGATGGACCCGCATCCTGTCCTCGAGCGTATGCGCGTGCTCAGTGACGGCGTGCGCGGCATGTCGATCGAGCACCGCATCCTCGTGTCGACCTTCGCGGACCTGGCCGGGGTGAAGGGCGATCCCGCCCTGCGCCCCGAGCACCCTGTCCTGGCTGCACTCCTGGCGTCGGCGCGGGGCGACGAGGAGGCTGCGGCATCGCTCACGACGGCGGCCGACGGACTCTCGTTCCCGGCACCCGATGAGCGCGACCCCCAGGACGAGCTCCTGATCCTCGACGCGGACGGCGCCCAGCAGGAGGTCCTCGATCTCGCATCCGCCGGGGTGAGCGTCGTCGTGGCCGCTCCGCCGGGGACGGGCCAGACCCAGACGGCGCTCAACCTCGCGGCCCGGTCCGCGGCCGCCGGTCGCCGCGTGATCGTCGCCGCCGAGCGTCGGGGCACGCTCAACGAATTCGTCCAGGACCTCGACGGCCTGAACCTCGGCTCCCTCGTGCTCCAGCTCGGCAGCCAGACCGGTTCCGCCCAGTTGCGGGAGGCCGTCATCCGCGCCCTGGTGCGGAACGAGAAGGCGGCCGAACCGTCGCTCGACACCCTGCACTCCACGCTGACCGAGCACCGGCACCAGCTGGTCGAGCACGTGCGCAGCCTGCACGACGTGCGCAGCCGGTGGAGGTGCTCGCCCTACCAGGCGATGCAGTCCCTGGCCGGCCTCACGGCGCTCGATCCGGCGCCGTCCACCACGGTGCGCCTCAAGCGCAGCGTCCTCGACTCCATCGCCGACCGCCGGGAGCTGACGGAGCGGCTCCAGCGGGCCGCCGAACTGGGCAGCTTCAGCAAGGCCTCGACCGAGAGCCCCTGGTACGGCGCGCAGCTGCTCAACCGCAAGGAGACCGAGCACGCGCACGGCCTCGCCGAGGAGCTCGCCACCGGGATCCCCGAACTGCGCGGCGAGGTGCAGCGCGTCGCGGAGCACTCGCACATCACCCTCGGCGACAGCTTCAGGGAGTGGGGCGAGCAGCTCGAACTGCTCGTCGCCGTGCGGGGCAGCCTCGACAAGTTCACGCCCGACATCTTCGACCGCCCCGTGACGGACCTGATCTCGGCCACGGCGCCGTCGGCGTGGCGCAAGGAACGCGGCATCGAGATGAGCTCGATGACGCGCTCCCGGCTGCGGCGCGTGGCCAAGGAGTACATCCGGCCCGGCGTCCAGATCTCCGACCTCCACAGCTCGCTGCTCGAGGTGCAGCAGCAGCGCACCCTGTGGACGCGGTACGCCCTCACCGAGCGGCACCCCTCCGTGCCCACCGGGCTGGCCGAGATCCATGCGTCCTACCGCGCCGTCGAGGGACGCCTCGCGGAGCTCACGGCGATCCTCCGGCCCACGGCGGAGCACCCGGACCTCGCCGGACTGGTCCTGGACGGCCTCGAGGCGCGGCTGCGCGACCTCGCCGCGGACAAGGACACCCTAGAGACGCTGCCCGAGCGCACGCTGCTCCTCGACGAGATGCGCGAGCAGGGCCTCGCCGAGCTGCTCACCGACCTCGCCGCCCGGGAGGTGCCCGCCGAGCGCGTGGGCGCCGAGCTGGAACTCGCCTGGTGGCAGTCCGCCCTCGAGGCCATGATCAGCGGGGACGACTACCTCGCGATGTCGGACGGGGCGAGTCTCCGCAAGCTCGAAGCGGAGTACCGGCTCGCCGACAACGCGCACATCGCCTCGGGATCCGCCCGCGTCCGCTGGATCCTCGCGGACCGCTGGCGGGCCGCGGTCGCGAGCCACCCCGAGGACGCCGCGACGCTGCGTCAGGGGCTGAAGGACGACACCCTCACCCTGGAGGTCTTCGCCGCGCTCCACCGCGACCTCGTGGCGGCACTGCTGCCCATCTGGGCCGTGAGCCCGCTGACCATCAGGGGTGCCGTGCCCGGGGACTACCGGTTCGACACCGCCGTCCTCCTCGACGGCGAGTCGATGTCCCTGCAGAGCGCGGTGCCGTGCGTGGCGCGTTCCGCGCAGACCGTGATCTTCGGCGACGACCGCCTGGCCGCTCCCACCCGCTTCAGCATCGAGGTGCAGTCCGCCGACCGCGCCTCGGCCCTCGAGCCCCTGCCCAGCGCCTTCGACGCGCTGCGGTCGGTCCTGCCCGTGCGCGGGCTGACGGCGGTGTACCGGGGTGTGGACCGCGGCCTGGGGACCTACCTGAGCGAGTCGTTCTACGACGGCAAGCTCACCCGCCTGCCGCAGGCCTCCGAGGTCACGGGGGAGGGCCGCGGTCTCGTGGTCGAGTACCTGCCGAACGGTACGGGGATGCCGAGCTCCGAGCACGACGGCGTGGAGAGCGTCGACGTCGAGGTCAAGCGCGTCGTCGAACTCGTTTTCGAGCACATCCGGCACCGCCCGCGGTCCTCCCTCGCCGTCGTCACCGCCAGCGCCCGGCATGCCGCCCGGGTCGGGGAGGCGATCCGCCTGCAGATGGCCGAGTTCCCCTGGGCCGCCGGGTTCTTCACGCCGGGACGGGAGTCCTTCCGGGTCGTGCCCGTCGAACGCGCCGGAGGCCTCGTCCGCGACGACATCATCTTCTCGCTGGGCTACGGCCGGACCCCCCACGGGCGTGCCCTGCACTCGTTCGGTCCGCTGTCCGGTCCCGACGGGCGCCGCAACTTCGTGATGGCGATGACCCGTGCCCGCCGGCTGCAGCACGTGCTGACGTGCTTCCAGCCCGCCGACCTCGACCCGGATCGCCTCACCGCCGGTGCCCTGGACTTCTTCGAGCTGCTCCAGCGCGAACTCGGCGGCGACGCCGGCGGAAGCCGCCCCGTGTCCGGGAGCAACGAGGACCCGCTCGTCGCCGACCTGGTGGACCGGCTGCGGCACCGCGGGGCCGAGGTATGGGACCACTACGCCGGCGTCCTCGACATCGTGGCGGTGCGGCCCGCCGATCTCCGCGCCGACGGGAGTGCTGCCGCTGCGCAGGACGAACGGCCGGCCCCGCTGGCCATCGAATCGGACGGCACCAGCCGCTACAAGTCCATGTCGGTGCGGGAGCGCAGCAGGCTCAGGCCGCAGATCCTCGAACGCATGGGGTGGCGCTACATGCCGCTGTGGACCATCGAGGTCTTCACGGACCCGGACGGCTGCGCGGAACGCGCGTCGGCGCTCATCGGCCTGCCGCCCCGCGAGCCTGCGGACCAGCCGTAACCACGGAAGGACCGCGACAGGATGAGCCACGACGATCAGCCGCCGGCCCGCGAGGCGGCGCCGGGCCAGGCTGTCCCGAAGGACCCCGCGCCCGCGACTGCGCCCGCCATCCCGGTGACCGCGGGCGAGGACGACCCGCGGTCGTGGGGCGACACCCCGGACGATCACGACGCGTGGCTCAGGGAGCAGCGCCCGCCGCACTGGGGGTGAGCCCCACGTCCGACGGCAGCGCGGGCTGCGCCGCGTGAGCGCCGGCTCGTGCTCATGAGCCTGTCGTGAGGACGAGGTGCACGTCCCCGGCGCTGGAGGCTCCGGCGAGCGTCGCGGCGTCCTCCGGGCCCGCCGCGACGACGACGAGCCCGCCGTCGTCCCCGGCGCCCGGCCAGGACCCGCCGCCTGCTTCCGGCGCGGTCCACAGGACGGGGACCGACCGCGCGAGGACCGTCGAGTCGCCCGGGACGTCGAACCCGTTGCCGGTACTGAGGATCACGTCCACGCGCTGTCCGGGAGCGAGGAGCTGGACCGTGGCGGCATCGGCCGGACGGAGCGGGACCGCGACGGTGCCGTGCGCCATCCCGGTCAGCAGGCCCTCACCGACGAAGGCGGTCGCCGGGAACGGGAAGCCTTCCGGCAGGGGAGTGGCCAGCTGCCGGCCCACCACCTCGTCGGCGCGGCGGAGGGTCCCGGCGACGACGGCCTGGTCGGGCACCCGGACGATCGAGACATCCGCGTCCGTCAGGACGGTCCCGACGGCGAGGTCGCGGGCGGCACTGACGACCGCCGTCGTCGGGTAGTCGTCTCCGACGGTCGCTTCGACGGCGACGCCGGCGGCGGCACACAGGAGCAGGCAGGCGAGAAGCCTCCGGCGGCGATGCACCATCCGGTGCAGGCGGTACCGGAGAGGGGCGACCCGGGGGCGGCGGACGGTGTGCATGGACCGACGCTAGGCGGCGGTGAGCCGCCCACGGGGTGGTGCCGCTGCTATGTGGACATCAGCCGCCGTGCACGGCCCGCGGACCGACGATCAGGATGCAGCGCGGTCGGCGCCCGCCGGGGCCGGGGTCGCCGCAGCGCCGGAGGACGAGCCCGCGGACGCGCCGGCGGTACTGGGCGCACCGGAGGCCTCCGAGGACGACGACGGCGTCGCGGGGGCGGAGGTGGCATCCGTGCTCGACGTCGTGGCGCGGGAGTCGTTGCGGTAGAAACCGGAGCCCTTGAAGACCACACCCACGCTGTTGAACTTCTTCCGCAGCGCGCCGTCGCAGACGGGGCAGACGGTCAGGGAGTCGTCGGAGAAGGACTGCTGGATGTCGAAGGTGTGGCCGCAGTCCTTGCAGGCATAGGCGTACATGGGCATGGAGATCCTCCTGGACAGGCTTCGTGGTCCCCGACCGGCACGCTTCCAGCACACGCTGTTGGCACTCTCCGGGGTCGAGTGCCAGTCTACACCGGAGGGTGGGGTGCCCCGACGTCCAGGAGCCCGTCCGCTGTGAAGACGCCCTGGAGGGGCTGGTCGCAGGGCTCGGCCGGGACGGCACCGACGGGCAGGACCTCGGAGCGGTAGACGGCGCCGAGCCGAGGCGGGGCACCGGGCCGCCCGAGCGGATGCCGCGCCAGGAAGCGGTCGTAGTAGCCACCGCCCTGGCCGATGCGCTGCCCGGACCGGTCCACGGCCAGGGCCGGAACGAGGATCAGGGCGACGTCCGGCAGCTCCTCGAACGGCCACCGTGGGCCGACGGGTTCGAACACCGGGGCGCGCACGGAACGCTCGAGCGGGATGCCGGGCGTCCACGCGGTCCAGGACAGCTGGTACCCCGGCTCGCAGACGGGGACGGCCACCCCGAAGCCGAGGCGGTGCAGTTCCCCGAGCAGCGGTGCGGTGTCGGGCTCCGGGTCGACGCCGAGGTAGGCCGCGATCGTGGGGCGGCGGGACGCGGCGCCTCCGGACGGGGCGGCGGTCCTCCCGAGATGCCGTGTCACGGCTAGGGCGAGTGCCTCCGACTGGTCCCGCCGATCCGCCGGGTCCAATGCGGCGCGGGCCTGCCGGAGCGCGCGGCGCAGCCGGGCCTTGGCCGCGCCTGCCTCCGCAGCGGGTCCGGTATCACGGGGAGAAGGGGTCATTCGACCATTGTGCCGACTTCCCGGGAACAGGGGGCCCGTTATGTAGTGTGGTTCCCATGACTTTGCGATCACGCGTGACTAAGGCCGTCATCCCCGCGGCCGGGCTGGGAACCCGCTTCCTTCCCGCGACCAAGGCGATGCCGAAGGAGATGCTCCCGGTCGTCGACAAGCCGGCCATCCAGTACGTGGTGCAGGAGGCCGTGGACGCCGGACTGTCCGACGTCCTGATGATCACCGGCCGCAACAAGCGCGCTCTCGAGGACCACTTCGACCGCGTGCCCTTCATCGAGCAGACCCTCGAGGACAAGGGCGACCACGACAAGCTCGCCGCCGTGCGGCGCCCCTCGGAGCTCGGCGACATCCACTACCTGCGCCAGGGCGATCCGAAGGGCCTCGGCCACGCCGTGCTGCGTGCCAAGCTGCACGTCAACAACGAGCCGTTCGCCGTCCTGCTCGGCGACGACCTGATCGACGAGCGCGATCCCCTGCTGGAGACCATGATCGAGGTGCAGGCGAAGACCGGCGGGTCCGTCATCGCCCTCATCGAGGTGGATCCCCAGCAGATCAGCGCCTACGGGTGCGCGGACATCACCGAGATCGAGGGCGAAGGCCACGTGCGCGTGAACCACCTCGTCGAGAAGCCCGCCGTCGAGGACGCGCCGTCCAACCTCGCCGTGATCGGCCGCTACGTCCTGCACCCCCGCGTGTTCGACGTCCTCGAGACCACCGCGCCGGGCCGTGGCGGCGAGATCCAGCTGACCGACGCCCTGCAGACCCTCGCGAGCGCCGAGGGCGAGGGGTCCGGCGTGTACGGCGTCGTGTTCCGCGGCCGCCGCTACGACACCGGCGACAAGCTGAGCTACCTGAAGGCCGTGGTGACGCTCGCCTCGGAGCGCGAGGACCTCGGTCCGGACCTCCGTGCCTGGATCAAGGACTTCAGCAAGAACATCCCGGAGTAGTCCGCCGTGTGGTCGGCAACCAGCTGGCCCGTGAACCTCAGGACCGGCTCGCTGGTTCTGAGGCCCATCCGCCACAGGGACAAGGCAGCCTGGATGGCGTTGCGGCAGCGCAACGCCACCTGGCTCGCGCCCTGGGAGGCCTCCAATCCGGATCCGGAGGGTTTCCTGCCCACCTACCGCCAGATGGTGCGCTCCCTGACCTCCCAGGCCCGGGCCGGTACGGCGCTGCCGTTCCTCATCACGGAGCAGCAGCCCGGGTCCCGGGACGCCCGCCTCGTGGGGCAGCTGACGGTGTCGGGCATCACGTGGGGCTCCGCGATGACGGCCACCCTCGGCTACTGGGTCGACGCCGAGCGGGCCGGCCGGGGGATCGCGCCGACGGCGGTCGCGCTGGCGACGGACTACTGCTTCCGGGACCTCGGACTCCACCGAATGGAGATCAACATCCGCCCCGAGAACCGGGCGAGCCTGCGCGTCGTGGAGAAGCTGCATTTCCGCGACGAGGGGCTGCGCCCGCGGTTCCTGCACATCGCCGGACAGTGGGCGGACCACCGGAGTTTCGCGCTGACCGCCGAGGACGTACCACGGGGTCTGCTCGGCCCGTGGCTCGAGAGCAGGCGGGCGCCCTAGCGCCGAAGGGCGGGGTGGATGCCGAGGGGGGCATATTAGCCGCCGACACACCGCCGGCAATACAGGAGCCGGGCAGGGATTGCTTCTACGGTTCAGAGTGTGGTCTTCTCCCTGGATAGCTCGTTGGTACTTGCAGCAATCGTCGGCCTGTGGCTGCTGTGGGTGGCACCGTTCGTCCTCGGCAGGACCACCCCGGCGTTCGCCGGGACCAGACGCCAGACGCCGACAACCGGGACCAGCCGTCCCGGGGGGAGCATGATGACAATGACCGCGCCGCAGGACGATCCACGCCACCCGGAGACCACCTGGGACGCGCCCGGGACGACGCGCGGGACGACGGCCGGCACGGCCGTGGTCCGGTCCAGCACGACGACGTCCGGCCAGCAGTCCTTCACCCCCCGGTGGGGGCGGATCGCCGTCGCCCTGGCCGGCCTCCTGTGCCTCCTCGGCACCCTGGTGACCCTCGTGCTCGGCGTGATCGGCGTCGTGTCCCTCCTCGTCCCGCTGGCATGCCTCGGCGGGACGGCCGCGTCCGTCGCGGTCCTGAGGCTGCTCGCCGTGCGTGCCCGCCGGGACCGCGTGAACCGCGCGTTCGCCGACGCCATGGCGCCGGTCCGGGACTTCGGCCCCGAGGAAGCCCCCCGAACAGTTCCGGTGGACCCGGCACCCGCCGCACCCACGCGCCCCACCGTCCTGTTCGACGCCGATGAGAGCCCCGGACGCGGCCTCACCGCGATGGAGCAGCGGACTGCCGCGCTCGCCGGACTCCACGGCTCGTCCGCCGTGGACGTCCGTGACGCAGAACCGGCCGAGGGCGGGCCGGTTACGCTGCCCATCGAGCCGGCCGGGTCCGCCGCACCGGGCGTTCCGGCGCCGGGGTCCACGGCCTGGGCGCCGGTCGACGTGCCGCGTCCCACGTACGTCGGTGCTGCCAAGGCCGAACGCCAGGCCCCTGCACCGCTCGACCTGCCGGAAGCCCCGAAGGCGGCGTCGCGGATGCCCATCAAGGCAGCGGAGGCCGCCGCGCGGGTCGCCGCGACCGCTGCCGAGAGCCTCGACGTCACCGACACCGCTGCACCGACGGATGACGCCACCCCCGCGACGGGTCGCATCAACCTCGACGACGTGCTGCAGCGTCGGCGCGCCTGACGGGTCCGGCATGACACCGGCTGCGACCGCGCACCTGCGCCCGTAGGGCCCGCCGGGCATCGCATGAGGGCACGGGACGCACACATCATCCGCGAGCAGGACGCCATCGCGCTCCTCGGCTCGGACGCGCCGGAGGACCTCCTGCGGCGTGTGCTCGCCACGGCGGGGTGGGAGCTCGGCGCCTGGCAGCTCGCGTCCCTGCACCACCGCCCCGGCGTCGGAGCCACGGGTGTCTTCTCCGTGGACGCCATCCCGCACCCCGCAGCACCCGGCCGAGCAGCGCGTTCCGGGCCCGCACCCACCCACGCCTGCATCACCTCCTGTCCGCTCCCGCATGGCCCGGCCCGGGTCACCGTGGTCCACCGGCGCGGCGCCGACACCCTCGCGGCGTGGGTGCACCCCCACGACCCGCTCCTGCCGGGGCTTCCCTCCGCCCTCGACCCCGCAGCGGCCACGCCGTTCGCCTTCGGGCCCGGGCGCGACGCCGGGGCGACGCTGCTGGAGCTCCGGAGCTACCGACCGCTGCGCCGCGCCGTGGTGCTCGCGCGGAACGGGGACGAGCGCCGCTACCTGAAGGTGCTCCGGCGCGACGCCGCGGGGCCGCTCGCCGAACGGCACCGGATGCTCCGGGCCGCCGGTGTCCCGGCCCCCGCCCTCGCCGCCGGGCCGGTGCAGGACGTCGTCGCCATGCAGGCTGCTCCCGGTACGCCGCTCGCCGAACTCCTCATGCTCGACGGCGCGGAGGGCGTCGAGCCCGACGCCCTGCTGCGGGTCCTCGCCTCGCTGCCGGTCGAGGTCATGGCGCTGCCGAGGCGCCCGCCGTGGTCGGCCAGGGTCCGGGACTACGCGGAGGGGGCGGTGGCGGCCCTGCCGGAGGAGGCCGATCGCATCCGCCGCCTCGCCGCGGACATCGACGCCGAGGTCCGCTCCAGCGACGGCGGCCCCCTCGTGCCGACGCACGGGGACTTCTACGAGGGGAACCTCCTGGTCGCGGACGGATCGGTGTCCGGGCTCCTGGACGTCGACGCGCTCGGGCCCGGGCATCTCGTGGACGACCTCGCCTGCTTCCTCGGGCACCTCGCCGTCCTTCCCGCGCTGCACGCCGGCTACGCGCGGGTGCCGCAGGCCCTGCCGCGCTTCGCGCAGGCCTTCGACCGCCGCGTCGACCCGGTGGCCCTCAGGAGCCGTGCGGCCGCCGTCAGCCTCACGCTCGTCGCGGGAGCACGACGCCGCGCGGACGTCCGGGAGGGCGCGGACGGTTCCGCCGGCAGGGACGGCACGCCCGAGGCCGTGTCCCGCCTGGAGGTCGCCGAGCGGTTCCTCGCCGAGGCGCAGGAGCTCCGGACCGCGCCCCACCGCGGGCGGACCGCCTAGCGGCCCGGGAGGGGGGGGATCCTCAGCGCGGCGCGGGAACGCCCACCCGGGTGTCCATCTGCAGCACCGGCGTCCCGTCCGCGTCGCCGAGCGCGAGCCGGACGGTCACGTCCACACCGGCGAGGGAGGCCAGGTGGGTGCCGCCACAGGGGATCTCCGCCCGCTCCCCGGGTAGGTCGCAGACCCAGCGGCGCCGGTCGGTGAGCCCACCGCCGTCCGCCACGACGCTGATGGGGGCTCCCGTGGCCGTCCAGGCCGCGAGCGTCGCGTTCACCGCCGCGGCCGTGGCCGGCAGGTCGAGGTCCTCGACGGTGAAGCCCTTCCGCCGGAGGGACTTGCCGAGGCGGTACCGGTCGACGGATCCGAACTCGCCGATGGCCGTCGTGTCGATCGCGAGCGCGTCGAAGTTCGGTGCACCGAGGGCGTCGGGCGCCACGTCCTTCTTCCAGCGGCCGGCCAGCGCCCGGTTCAGCGCGAGCGAGGCGAGGTGGCACCCGGTGTGCCCGGCGGACACGGCGGCGCGATGGGCGGCGTCGACCCGCACCACGGCGTCGTCGCCCTCCGCCGGAGCGTCACCGGCCGCGCCCTCGATCAGATGCGCGACCACGAACGCCCACCCCTCGGTGCCCTTGCGGACGGGGGAGTCCGCCCCGAGGTGCAGCGTGGTGCCGTCGGTCGCCCCGACCACGCAGCCGGTCACGGTCCAGCGGCGCGTGCCGATCTCGAGCACACCCCGGTCCGCGCCCTGGTCCGGCCAGGCGTGGTCCACCGGGTGGAAGGCGGTGGTGTCGAGCAGGACGGCGTGTCCGCCGCCGCGGGCCTCGACGTGCAGGACCCGGGAGAGCGCCTCGGTGGCCCCCGCAGGGTAGGTGACACGGGTGTCGGTGGTGGGCAGGGTCATGGGATCTCCTCGACGTGGTTCGTGGTGGGGCGCGCGGCTCAGGTGTCCGCGGGACGCTGGGCGAGACGCTCGAGCAGGGGCTCGGTGCGGTAGGGGATGTGCTCGTGCAGGGCGAGGACGGTCTCGGTGCGGATGACGCCCTTGATCCTCAGGACGGAGCGCAGCGCGGCCTGCAGGTTGTGGGTGTCGGTGGCCGCGACCCTGCACCACACATCGCCCCGGCCGGAGATCTCATGGACCTCGAGGACCTGGTTCAGGGTGCGGAGCCCGGCGATGACGCCGTCGAGCTCGCGGTGGGACACCTCGATGGTGATGAACGCGACGACGTCGTAGCCCAGCGCCTCCAGGTCCAGTTCACGGCCGCTGCGGCGCAGCGCCCCGGTCCGCAGGAGCCGGCGGATACGGGCCTGCGCCGTGTTGCGGGCCACGCCGAGCAGTTCGCTCAGTTCGCTCACCTGCGCGCGGGGGTCCCTCACCAGCGCGAGCAGCAGCCGCAGGTCGAGATTGTCCAGCTTGCTCACGACGCTCACTTCCCATCAGTCGGTCTCCGCTGTGTTGCGCACAACGCTCAAATATCAGCACCGCAAAACAGCACTGCGGTCAATCCGCCCCATCCTAGAGGGGGCCGTGCACGAGCGTACCCGGGAAGTGCCGGCAAGGCGCGCGAGCGAGGAAAAGTGGTGGGATGAGCGTCATCGACGAGCTGCGGATGAGACCGGCGGCGGTCGGGGCACGGCGGTGGGATGCATCGCTCGCCGTCCGGCTCGTGCTGGCCGTGACCGTGATCTCCACCCTCCTGATCGGCGCGAATCTCGCGACCCCGCTCTACCCGCTCCTCCAGGCCGAGCTGGGGCTCTCCTCCTTCGCCGTCACGGTGGCGTTCGCGTCCTACGTCGTGGCCCTGATCGGCGGGCTCGTCCACGCCGGCCACTGGTCGGACCACATCGGACGGCGGGCCGCCCTCGTCCTCGCCGTGGTCCTCGGGCTCCTCGGCGCCGCCCTGTTCGCCGTCGCCACCTCGCTGCCCATGCTCGCCGCCGGGCGCATGCTCCAGGGCGGCGCCGTCGCCCTGGCGACCGGTGCCAGCGCCGCCGCGCTCCGCGACCTGCTCCCCACCCGCCCGGACTGGGCGTCCCGGTTCACCCTCATGGCCTCCGCCGGAGGGGTCGCCGCAGGGCCCGTGATCGGTGGTCTGCTCTCCCTCCTGCCCTCGCCGACGAGGACCCCCTTCGTGGTGTACCTCGTGGTGCTCGCGAGCCTCCTGGTCCCCCTCGTGCTGCTCCGCGCGCGCCCGGCGATCAAGCCCGCCGCGGCGGGCAAACCCCTGGCCGTCCTGCGGCCCCGCAAGCCGGCCGTGTCGAGGGAGGCGCGCCGGTCCTTCTGGACGGCGTCGTCCGTCGGGTTCCTCAGCTTCGCGGTGTTCGGGTTCACCCTGAGCCTCGCCCCCACCTGGTTCGCGGGCATCGCCGGGACCACCTCCCGCCCGCTGATCGGCCTCCTCGCCGCGCTCGTGCTCGGCTCGTCCGCCATCAGCCAGCTCGTCTCGCCGCGCGGACGGTTCGTGGTCCCGGCCGGACTCGCCGCCATGGCGCTGGGTGTGGGCCTGCTGCCCGCCGCGCAGGCGTCCGGCAGCCTGCCCCTGCTCATCGGGGCGTGCGTCGTCGCCGGCTTCGGCCAGGGCATGGCCTTCCGGGTGGTCTTCAACGAGGTGTCGATGAAGGTGGACCCGGCCCTGCACGCACAGACCGTCAGCGCCGTGTACGTCATCACCTACCTCGGCAGCGCCGTCCCGGTCCTCGGCCTCGGCGCCGCGGCAGGCGTCTGGGGCCTCAACGCCTCGGTCACCGTCTTCGCGCTGGCCATCTGCGCGGTCTGCGGCGTCCTCGCCGCGGGCTCCCTGGTCCTCCGGGCCAGGGCCCCGCGCTGACCCTGCCGACCCTGCCGACCCGCGTCCGATCCTGCCGGACTTGGCGGCGGCCGCCCGCCGGCCTGTTTGTAGGCTGTAGGCATGTCCGAGACCCCCGCGCAGCCCGCCCCGCACCCCTCCGCCACCGACGGGGGTCCCGGAGCGGGCGGCGGGTCCGCGACGCTCGTCGTCGGCCTCGACATCGGCGGCTCCAAGACCCACGGCGCGCTCTGGCGCGGCGGACGGCTCGTCGCCGAGGCGAAGGCGGGAAGCGCCAACGTCCAGAACGTCACGCCGGACGACGCCGCCCGCAGCCTGGGTGAGCTGTTCCACGACCTCCTCGCGCACGCGGACGCGGGCCCGGTCGCCCGCGTCATCGCCGGCTCCGGGGGAGTGGACACCGCGGCCGACGCCGATCGCCTCCGCGCCCTGATCGCACAGCACGCGCCGCACGCGGCCATCGACGTGGTGCACGACACCCGCCTCATCCTCGCCGCGGGAGGCGCCCACGCGGGGATCGCCGTCATCGCCGGCACCGGATCCGTCGCGTGGGGTACCACCCGCGACGGCCGCGAGGCCCGCTCCGGCGGCTGGGGGTACCTCCTCGGCGACGAGGGCAGCGGGTACTGGGTGGCCCGCGAAGCCGTCCGCCGGGCCCTGCACCGCCACGACGTCGGGCTGGCCCCCGATGCCCTCGACGCCGCGGTCCTCGCCCTCAACGGCGTCGCCACGCCCACCGAACTCATCGGCCTCTTCCATTCGGGCGCGGGGCGCACCTACTGGGCGGCGCAGTCCCGGGCCGTGTTCGACGCCGCGGGGGAGGGTGATCCCGACGCCGCCGCCATCCTCGACCGCGCAGCCGCCGACCTCACGCGCCTCGTGCTCGACGTGGCCTCCGTGATCGGGATGCCCGGGCCCGTGGTGCTGGGCGGCGGGCTCGCGATGCACCAGCCGGCACTGCAGGAACGCCTGCGCGCGCGGCTCGCGGCGGAGGGCATCGAGGACGTCGTGGTCCTCCACGAGGACCCCGTGATGGGCGTCCGGTTCCTCATGTGACGCACACGCCACCAACCCGCGGTGTCCTCTGCTCCGAACGCATGGTTAGACTCAGAACCTCCGAACGCTTGAACTGACCGCTGCGCGTCCCGCGCAGCGACATACCAGACGGCAAGCCGGAACCGCATGGGCGGTCCGTGGGCGCAGCCCGGCCGAGAAGCTCCTGCCACGAAAGGCACAGCTGCCATGACATCCCCCGAGCAGGCCGCCACCCGGCACCAGATCGAATTCCGCGGCGTCACCAAGACCTACGATGGCGGCCGCCCCGCGGTGGACGACCTCACCATGGACATCGAGCGCGGCAAGATCACCGTCTTCGTGGGCCCCTCGGGCTGCGGCAAGACGACCTCCCTGCGCATGATCAACCGCATGGTGGAGCCGACCTCGGGCCGGATCCTGGTGGACGGGCAGGACGTCTCGACGCAGAAGGCCTCCGACCTCCGGCGTTCGATGGGCTACGTCATGCAGTCCTCGGGCCTCCTGCCGCACCGGTCCGTGCTCGACAACATCGCGACGGTCCCGCGCCTCAACGGCGTCCGGAAGGCCGAGGCACGCACGCGCGCGAAGGAGCTCCTCGCCGTCGTCGGCCTCGCCCCCGAGCTGGGCGCACGGTATCCGGGGCAGCTCTCCGGTGGGCAGCAGCAGCGCGTCGGCGTGGCACGGGCGCTCGCGGCCGATCCGCCCATCCTGCTCATGGACGAGCCGTTCAGCGCCGTGGACCCCGTGGTCCGCGCCGAGCTGCAGGAGGAGCTGCTGCGCCTGCAGCGGGACCTCGCCAAGACCATCGTGTTCGTCACCCACGACATCGACGAGGCGACCGTCCTCGGCGACAAGGTGGCCGTCTTCGCCGTCGGCGGCCGGCTTGCGCAGTACGCCGCCCCGGAGGAGATCCTCCGCGCTCCCGTCGACGACTTCGTGGCGGGCTTCGTGGGACGCGACCGCGGCTTCCGCCACCTCTCCTTCCAGCCGGGCGCCGGCGTCACCATCCACCCCGTCGAGACCATCGGGGTCGACCAGCTCGCGGACCCCACCGTGTCGGTGCGCTCGCCGTGGACGCTGCTGGTCGACGCCGACGGCCGCCCGCACGGCTGGGTGCCGCAGGCGACCCGCGGCAGCATCGCGCGGCAGGCCGACGCCGTCCCCGGAGGCTCCCTCTACACGCGCGGCGACACCCTGCGGCGGGCGCTCGACGCCGCCCTCTCCTCGCCGTCGGGCCTGGGTGTGACGGTCGACGACGACGGCCGCGCGGTGGGCGTGGTGCATGCGGCCGAGGTCTTCGAGCTCATCGAGGCCGCGCGGCTCGACCGGGGCCGCGCCGACCACAACACGGCGGTCTAGCCATGGACTGGTTCCTCGCAAACCTCGACTTCGTCTGGCTGCACACGCGCCTGCACCTTTTCCAGGCCGTCGTGCCGCTGCTCCTCGGGCTGCTCGTCGCGGTGCCCGTCGCGCAGCTCGCCCGGCTCAACGCCGTCGTGGGATCGGTCCTGCTGACCGGCTCCTCGATCCTCTACACGATCCCGTCCCTGGCCATGTTCGTGTTCCTGCCCGTGGTGCTGGGCACCCGGGTCATCGACCCCGTCAACGTCATCGTGGCCCTCGCGATCTACGCCTTCTCGCTGCTCGTACGGGCCACGCTCGACGCCCTGAACTCGATCGACGACGGCGTCCGGCAGGCCGCCGTCGCCATGGGCTACACGCCCGTCCGCCGGTTCCTGACCGTGGACCTCCCGCTCTCGCTGCCCGTGCTGTTCGCCGGGCTGCGCGTCGTCTCCGTCACCAACATCTCGCTCGTCAGCGTCGGTGCGCTGATCGGCGTCCCGAGCCTCGGGACGCTGTTCACGGACGGCCTGTTCCGGTCCTTCCCGACCGAGATCGCCGTCGGGATCATCATCATCCTGCTGCTCGCGCTGGTCATGGACCTCCTGCTCGTGCTCGCCGAGCGGCTCCTGACGCCGTGGACGCGGAAGGCCGCGGCCGGCGGCGCACCGGACGCGGAGATCATGGCCCTCGAGGCGAAAGCGGCGGGTGCCTGATGGACTACACGAGTGACAACCTCTTCGTGCAGATGTGGGAGTGGCTGACCGCCCCCGCCAACTGGGAGGGCGAGCGCGGCATCCCGGTGCGCGTCGCCGAGCACCTCGGCTACACGGGCCTGACCATGCTCATCGCCCTGGTGATCGCCGTCCCGATCGGCCTCTACGTGGGCCACACGGGCCGCGGCCGCGTCGTGATCGTCTCCGGCGTCGGCATCCTCCGCGCCCTGCCCACGCTCGGCCTGGCGTTCCTGTTCGTCCTGCTCGCCGGCCTCGGCCTCATGCCGCCCATCTGGGCGCTCGTGCTGCTCGCTGTGCCACCCCTGCTCACCGGCATCTACGCCGGGATCTCCTCGGTGGACCGCTCGGTGGTGGACGCCGCGCGGAGCATGGGCATGGGGGAACGGCAGATCCTGCTGCGGGTCGAGGTGCCCAACGGGCTCCCGGTGATCCTCGGGGGAGTGCGCGCCGCCCTGCTGCAGGTCATCGCCACCGTCGCCGTCGTCGCCTTCATCAACCTCGGCGGGCTCGGGGTCTACCTCGTGGAGGGGACGCAGCTCGCCGACTACGGGCGCCTGTTCGGCGGCGCCGTGGTCATCACGGTCCTCGCGATCGCCGTCGATCTGCTCATGGGACTGCTGCAGAGAATCGTCATCTCACCCGGACTCCGGACCTCGGACCGGGTGAGGGCTCAAGGATCTGGCCGGCAGAAGGCCGTCGCCAGTGCACAAGGAGGAACAACATGAAGAACCTGTCAGCACAACGCGCCGGACGGCGCGCTTTGATGGGACTGGCTGGCGGCCTGACGGCCGCGCTGGCGTTGACTGCCTGCGGTGCCAACAGCGACCCCCAGGGGGAACCACAGGAATCGGCTGCTGCGGACGGCGGGTCCGTCGTCGTCGGATCGGCTGATTTCCCCGAGAGCCAGATCGTCGCCGAGATCTACGCCGGAGCGCTCAACGCAGCCGGCGTCGAGGCCACCACCAAGCTCAACATCGGGTCGCGGGAGATCTACTACACCGCCCTCGAGGACGGCTCCGTGGACATCATCCCCGACTACAGCGGCAACCTGCTGCTCTTCGCCGACCCGGAGGCCACCGCGGAGTCCGCCGAGGACATCTTCGCAGCGCTCCCGGACGCCCTGTCCGCGAAGTCGCCGGACGTGAACCTCGGGGTGCTCGAACCCTCCGAGGCGGAGAGCAAGGACGCCCTCGTGGTGACCGCGGCGACCGCCGAGAAGTACGGCCTCACCTCGATCGAGGACCTCGCGGAGGTCTGCGGCGAGATCACCATCGGCGCGCCCAGCACGTTCCAGGAACGCGCCTACGGCCTGCCCGGCCTCAAGGCGAAGTACGACTGCGAGCCCGGCGGGTTCGAGGCCATCAACGACGGCGGCGGGGACATCACGCTGAACGCCCTCCTGGACGACACCGTGCAGGCCGCGGACATCTACACGACCACGCCGTCGATCGACGACAACGACCTCGTGGTCCTCGAGGACCCGGAGAACAACTTCATCGCGCAGCAGGTCCTCCCGCTCATCAACACCGACACGGTGAACGAGGAGGCGCAGACCGTCCTCAACGAGGTGTCGGCCCAGCTGACCACGGACGACCTGCTCGCCCTGAACCGCGAGGTCAGCGGCGACGAGAAGCGGAACCCCGCGGACGCGGCGGCCGACTGGCTCGCCGAGAAGGGCCTCGCCGGCTAGGCCTCCGGCAGGTGGCTCCAGCTCGGCAGGGGCCCGCTGCACGGCATTGCTATGCCGCGCAGTGGGCCCCTGCTGTGGCATCCTGAAGAAATGGCCACCTACAAGCAGTCCGGCAAACTCCAGAACGTCCTCTACGACATCAGGGGGCCGCTGCTCGAACACGCCATGACCATGGAGGCCCAGGGCCACCGCATCCTCAAGCTCAACATCGGCAACCCGGCGCCGTTCGGCTTCGAGGCGCCCGACGCCATCCTCGTGGACATGATCCGCAACCTCCCCGAGGCGCAGGGCTACAGCGACTCCCGCGGCATCTTCTCGGCGCGCACCGCCGTCGTGCAGTACTACCAGAGCCGCGGCATCAACTCGATCGACGTCGACGACGTGTACCTCGGCAACGGCGTCAGCGAACTCATCACGCTGTCCATGCAGGCCCTGCTGAACGCGGGCGACGAGGTGCTGATCCCCACCCCGGACTACCCCCTCTGGACGGCGTCCGTGGCCCTCGCCAGCGGGACGCCCGTCCACTACCTCTGCGACGAGGACAACCACTGGTGGCCGGACCTCGAGGACATCGCGGCCAAGATCACGCCCAACACCAAGGGCATCGTGCTCATCAACCCGAACAACCCCACCGGGGCGGTGTACCCCCGGAGCATCCTCGAGGGCATCGTGAGGCTGGCACGCGAGCACGAGCTCATCGTGTTCGCGGACGAGATTTACGAGAAGATCCTCTACGACGACGCCGTGCACATCAACGCCGCGTCCGTCACGGGCGACGACGTCCTGTGCCTGACCTTCAGCGGCCTGTCGAAGGCGTACCGGATCGCCGGCTTCCGCAGCGGCTGGATGGCCATCTCCGGCCCCAAGCGCGACGCCGCAGACTACATCGAGGGCATCAACCTCCTCGCCAACATGCGCCTGTGCGCGAACGTCCCGGCGCAGCATGCCATCCAGACCGCGCTCGGCGGGCACCAGAGCATCAACGACCTCATCCTGCCCGGCGGCCGCCTGCGCCAGCAGCGCGACAAGGCCGCGCAGATGCTCAACGCGATCGACGGTGTGAGCTGCGAACTGGCGCAGGGGGCCCTGTACCTCTTCCCCCGGCTCGACCCCGAGATCTACCCCATCAAGGACGACGAGCAGTTCGCCCTGGACCTCCTCAAGCAGCAGAAGATCCTGATCTCGCACGGCAGCGCGTTCAACTGGGTCGCCACCGACCACTTCCGCATGGTGACGCTGCCGAGCGTCGAGGTGATCGAGGACGCGATCGGGCGCCTCGCGGACTTCCTGTCCACCTACAAGCCCTGAGCATCCCCGACCCCGCAGGAGACCCCATGCCGAACGGATCCACCACCGCCGCCGAGACGCGGAGGCTCCTGCTCGCGGGGCCGGACTTCTCGCTCGGCGCCGTCGACCCCCGGTCCACGCCCGGTTTCGACGGCGGCAAGAAGCAGGGCGCCGAGGCCCTCGCCGCGGGGGCGGACACGCTCGCGTCGCTGCAGGAGAAGCTCTTCGCCGAGAGCCGGGCCGGCAGCGAGATCGCCGTGCTGCTGATCCTGCAGGGGATGGACACCTCCGGCAAGGGCGGGGTGGTCCGTCACGTCGTGGGGCAGGTGCACCCGCAGGGGGTGCAGCACTACGCGTTCAAGGCCCCGACGGAGCAGGAACAGCGGCACAGCTTCCTCTGGCGCGTGCGTCGCCAACTGCCGGCGCCGGGCATGATCGGGGTCTTCGACCGGTCGCACTACGAGGACGTCCTGATCCACCGCGTACGCGCCCTGTCGCCGGCGGCGGAGGTGGAGAAGCGGTACGGGGCCATCTCGAGGTTCGAGGGCCAGGTGGTGGGTGCGGGCACCCGCGTGCTCAAGGTGATGCTGCACATCAGCCAGGACGAGCAGAAGGCGCGGCTCGCCGACCGCCTCGAGCGCAAGGACAAGTTCTGGAAGTACAGTCCCGACGACATCGAGGACCGCGCCAACTGGCAGCAGTACCAGGACGCCTACCAGGTGGCCGTCGAGAGGACAAGCACCCCGGATACCCCCTGGTACGTCGTCCCCGCCGACCGCAAGTGGTATGCCAGGCTCGCCGTGCAGCACCTGCTCACCGCGACGCTGGAGGACATGCAGCTGAGCTGGCCGCGGGCATCGTTCGATGTCGCCGCCGAGCAGGAGCGCCTGCACTCGTCCTGAGCCGCCGATCCGGCAGCCCGGGAGACGACGACGGATCCCGGGAGGACACATGAGCGAGGAACGCAGGCGGGAACTCGGTGCATCGGATGCGCCGGTCGAGGACGAACTCAAGGAGTCGTTCGACGCGACGGTGGACGAGGGCGCCGACCGGCTCCAGCGGACCATGAGGACCATCATCGTCACCGGACTGTTCGGCGGTTTCGAGATCGGGCTCGGCATCATGGCGTACCTCGCCGTGCTGCACCAGACCGGGGACGCGCTGCTGGCGGGGATCGCCTTCGGCGTCGGGCTCGTGGCGCTGCTCCTGGCCCACAGCGAGCTGTTCACCGAGAACTTCCTGATGCCGGTCGCCGCGGTGGTCGCGAAGGAGGGCACCCTCGCGCAGCTCGCGAAACTCTGGGGTGGCACGCTCGTCGCGAACCTCGTGGGCGGGTGGATCTTCGTCTGGATCGTCATGCAGGCGTTCCCCCAGTGGTCGCCGACCGTGAGCGAGAGCGCGCACCACTTCGTCGACGCGCCGTTCTCCCTGCAGACCGTGGCCCTGGCCGTCCTGGGCGGGAGCACGATCACGGTGATGAGCCGCATGCAGCAGGGCACGTCGAACGATGTCGCGAAGATCGTGGCGACGATGATCGGCGGCTTCCTGCTCGCGGGCCTGCAGCTCTTCCATTCCATCCTCGACTCGCTGCTGATCTTCGCCGCGATCCACTCCGGCGCGGACATCGGCTACGACCAATGGCTCGGCTTCTTCGGCTACACCCTGCTGTTCAACATGCTCGGCGGACTCGTCCTCGTGACCCTGCTGCGGCTCGTGCGCACGAAGGAACTGATCCAGCAGCGGCGCGACGAAGCACCCGAGGACCCCGACGCACCGCGCGGCCGGTGAACTCCTCCGGTCGGCCGATCCGGGACCTCGGCGCGGGTTCATGCGGACCGGTCCTGACCGCATCTCCTCCTACCCTTGAAGCTCCACCACCGAGGAGGGGGAGACCCATGGACTGGAAGATCGAACTCGTGGCCGTGCCGGTCGGCGACGTGGACCGCGCCATCGCGTTCTACCGCGACCGGGCCGGTTTCACGCTCGACCACGACCACCGGGTCGGCGAGGGCGTGCGCTTCGTGCAGTTCACCCCGCCCGGCTCCGCCTGCTCCATCGCCTTCGGCGAGGGGATCAGCGAGATGCCACCCGGATCGCAGCGCGGCCTCCAGATCGTCGTGGCCGACGCCGAACGCGCCCGGACCGAACTCCTCGGCCGCGGCGTGGACGCGAGCGACGTCGACGACCAGCCGTGGGGGAGGTTCGTGTACTTCGCCGACCCCGACGGCAACACCTGGGCGCTGCAGGAACTGCCGGCGAGGCCCTACTCCTAGGGCGGTGCGCGCGGGCCAGTATCCCCGGCGCTACTTGCCCTCGGCCTTGTCGCGTGCTGCCGCCAGCCTCACCTTGGCGCCCTCGAGCCACGCCTCGCAGCGGTCGGCGAGGGCCTCGCCGCGCTCCCACAGCGCGAGGGACTCCTCGAGGCTCACGCCTCCGGCCTCGAGCCGCGAGACGACGGCGACGAGTTCCTCCCGTGCCTGTTCGTAGGACAGCGTGTCCACCGCGGTGGGGCCTGGGTCAGGTTGCTGGGTGTCCGTCATGGCATGGTCCTCGTCTGCTGGGTGGCCCGTGCCCGTGCCCGGGCCCGGGTGTCTGTCAGGGGATCGTCACCGGTAGGGCCCGGGACGCCCGTGCTCTCCTGCGCCCTGGTCACGACGCCTCCCGCGGTGCCGGCGGATCGCCGATGACCGCGCCGAGCTGCCCGCCGGCAACACGGATCCGCACGGCGTCCCCGCGCTCCACGTCGTCGGGGGTCCTCACCACGTGCCTGTCGGCGCGCTGCACCACGGCGTATCCGCGGTCGAGCGTGTTCTGGGGAGAGAGGGAGCGCACGCGCTCGCGGAGGTGGTGGACGGCGTCCGCGTCACGGTCCACCGCGGACGTGGTGGACCGCAGGGCCCGTGACCGCAGACGCTCGACGTCGGCCTGCCGCACGTCGATCATGCCCTCCGGCCGCGCCAGGGACGGGCGGGAGCGCAGGTTCGCGAGGCTCTCGCCCTCGCGGTGCACGAGGACGCGGATGGACCGCTCGAGTGCCGTGCGCGCCTGGCCGATCCTGCCGAGCTCCTCCGTGACGTCGGGGACCACGCGCTTCGCGGCGTCCGTGGGCGTGGAGGCGCGCAGGTCCGCCACCTCGTCGAGCAGGGGGCGGTCCGCTTCGTGCCCGATGGCGCTGACCACGGGCGTGGCGGCCAGGGCGACGGCCCGCACCAGGGACTCGTCGCTGAACGGCAGGAGGTCCTCGAGGGCTCCGCCGCCCCGGGCGATGATGATGACGTCCACGTGGGGGTCGGCGTCGAGTGCCGCCAGCGCCGCGGTCACCTGCGCCACACTGTTCACGCCCTGGACGGCGACCTCCCGCACGTCGAACTCGACGGCCGGCCACCGGAGCGCCGCGTTCCGCATGACGTCCTTCATGGCATCCGAGTCGCGGCCGGTGATGAGCCCGATGCGGTGGGGGAGCAGCGGCAGGCGTTTCTTGCGTGCGGACGCGAACAGGCCCTCCGCCGCCAGCGACTGCCGCAGCCGTTCGATCCGCGCGAGGAGGTCGCCGATCCCGACGGGCCGGATGTCGATGGTCTGCATGGACAGCCGCCCGGTCTTGACCCAGAAGTCCGGCTTGAGGCGCGCCACCACCCGGGAGCCCCTGTCCAGGGGGGAGGACACGCGGTCCATGACGCTGCCGTACACCGACAGGGAGAGCGAGACCTCGGTGTCGATGTCCCGCAGGGTGATGTAGCACATGCTGGAACGGCGGTTGAGTTCGATGACCTGCCCCTCGACCCACGCCGCCGGGGCCCGCTCGATGTGCGCCTTCAGCTTCTCCGACAGCAGGTGGAGCGGCCACGGGGAGTCCGGTGACGTCTCCGCCGCCGTGGCGGGGATGGTCGACGCCGCCCGCGCGTCACCGGCGTCACCGGCGGGCCGCGCCCTGATGCCCTCGCTCGTCATGGGTGTCCTGTCCTCGGGGTGGGTGCTGCCCCGTCGGCTTCGTGGCACCCGCACTGTCCATCTCTACCATCCCTCACCCCCGGCGACGGGGACCGCCGGGGGTTTGTGCGCCCACCGGACGAGGGGAGGAGGGCGGGATCCCGGGACGGCCCGAGCAGGCGTTATCGTGAATCCCACCCCACCCTAAGGATTCCATGCGGACCGTCGTCTCTGCCCTGCTGGCCCTGCTCGCGCTCGTCGTCCTCACCGGCGGTCTGGCGTGCGCGTGGGTGGACCGGAACCTCGTGGAGGAGTCGGGGTTCGTCGCGCTCGCAGCGCCGCTCGGTCAGGACCCGGACTTCCAGGCGGCGCTCACGGCGTCCGTCGCCGAGGACTTCTCCGCGCAGAGCGGTCTCCCGGACCCGATCGACGCCCTCGTGGAACCGCTCATCAGGGACGCCACGGCAGCTGTCACGGCGTCCTCCGGGTATCCCGGAGCCTGGGCCGAGGTGCTCCGCCGATCACATGCCGTCACCCTGGCGCACGCCGCCGACCCCTCGGAACCGGCACCGGCTCTCCTGGTCCTCGACCTGGCGCCGGTCGCGGATCTCGTGGCCGACAGCGTGGGGGGAAGCCTGGGCCTCGAGGTCCCCGTCCCCGAGGACACCACCCTCGCCATCGGCTCGATCGAGCGCAACGGGGTCTTCGGCGGCGTCGTGGATGCGGTGCAGTCCTGGCCGCTGTACCTCGCCGGTGCGGGCGCGCTGGCACTGCTCGCCCTGATCATCGCCCGACGACGCGGCACCACCCTCGCCCTGCTGGGACTCGGCGTGGTGGCCATCGGCGTCCTCGGTGCCCTCGCCGTGGGCTGGGTCCCCGCCGCAGCGGCCCGACTGCCGGGGACGGGTGCCGCCGCCGACGTGTTCCTCGGCGGTCTGGCCCACCGGGTCGGCACCGCCGTTGCCGCCGACAGCGTGCCCGTGATCGTCGCAGGGCTCGTCGCGGTGGCCCTCGGCGTGGTGGGGCAGTTCGCCGTCGGTCGCGGGCGCAGGGCTTAGCTCACAGCGGAGCGGCTCCGGATCACGCGGGCGCGGGTCCCCGAGCCGGTAGAATCGGCGCATGACCAGCACCGCCGTTCAGGTCCCCATGCCCACCATCCCGCGCAGGCGCCGCACGCCTGCCGACGTGCTCGCCGCTGCGCCGGTGGCGGGGGAGAAGTCGGTGCTGCTCGCGGCCCCCCGCGGGTACTGCGCAGGTGTGGACCGGGCGGTCATCGCCGTCGAGAAGGCCCTCGAGCACTACGGGCCCCCGGTGTACGTGCGGAAGCAGATCGTGCACAACCTCCACGTCGTCTCGACCCTCGAGGCGAAGGGTGCCATCTTCGTCGACGAGACGGACGAGGTCCCCGAGGGGGCGCTCGTCGTCTTCTCGGCCCACGGCGTCTCGCCCGCCGTCGTGCAGTCCGCGGAGGACCGCGGGCTGCGCACCATCGACGCCACCTGCCCCCTCGTGACGAAGGTCCACAAGGAGGCCCAGCGCTTCGCCCGGGACGACTTCGACATCCTCCTGATCGGCCACGAGGGTCACGAGGAAGTGGAGGGGACGGCCGGTGAGGCCCCCGACCACATCCAGATCGTCAACGGCCCCGAGGACGTCGACAAGGTGCAGGTGCGCGACCCCGAGCGGCTCATCTGGCTCTCGCAGACCACGCTCAGCGTCGACGAGACGATGCTGACCGTGAACCTGCTCAAGGAGCGCTTCCCCACGCTGCAGGACCCCCCGAGCGACGACATCTGCTACGCCACCTCCAACCGGCAGGCGGCCATCAAGAAGATCGCGCCGGAGACGGACCTCGTCATCGTGGTGGGATCGGCGAACTCCTCGAACTCGGTCCGCCTGGTGGAGGTCGCGCTCGAGTACGGCGCGAAGGCGGCGCACCGCGTGGACTTCGCGAACGAGGTGGACGAGTCCTGGTTCGAGGGCGTGGCGACCGTCGGCATCTCCTCCGGAGCCTCCGTTCCGGAGAACCTCGTGCAGGACGTGCTGCGGCTGCTCGCCGAGTACGGCTACGGGAAGGTCGAGGAAGTCGTCACCGCACAGGAGGACATCATCTTCTCCCTCCCCAAGGAGATCCGCGCGGCCCTCAAGGCGATGGGGGACCCGTCGCAGGGCCGGGGCGGACGCGGTCAGGACCGCACCTCGCTGAACTGACGGTCCCGCGGGACGGACCGCCCGATCCCAGCAGGGCGCGACCGGCCGGTCGCCGTGGTCCTAGCCCGCCGTCCCGTCGAGGAGTTCATGGGCGGTGAGGGAACGCGGCGTCGCGTCGATCGAGGCGGCCGGTTCGCCGGAGGCGGCCGGGCTGCCGATCCGCTGCACCCGGGCGGTGCCGAGCAGACTCACATCGGCGCCGGGTCCGCCGGCGTCGGACCCCTCGGCTGCCGCGTCGACGACGTCGAGTGATGCCGAGTCGAACGCGCCGATGCGCCGGGCGGTGGGCAGGACCCGCGACTCGAGGGCGCCGACGAAGGAGTTGTACCGCTCCACCGACGTCTTCAGGGAGGACCCGAGGCGGGTGACGTGCCCGCCCATGGTGCCGAGGCGCTCGTACAGCTGCTTGGACAGGTCGAACAGTTCCCGCGCGTTGTCGGTGAGGACGGCCTGGCGCCAGCTGAAGGCGGCACCCTTGAGGATGCCGAGCAGGGACACCGGTGAGGCGAGGGCCACGCTGCGGCCGAAGGCGTAGTCCAGCAGCTCGGGATCCGCGCGCAGGGCCTCGGACAGGACGGACTCGACCGGGATGAAGCAGATGACCAGCTCGGGGGAGTTGGTCGCCCCCTCCCAGTACTTCTTGCGGGCCAGGGCGTCGATGTGTGCCCGGAGCGCCTTCCCGTGCTGTTTCAGCAATTCGGTACGCCGTGCCTCGAATCCGGCCACGGCGCCGGCGTCCGCCGTGCCGTCGACCGCGCCCGCCAGTTCCTGCGCGGCGAGGAAGGCGCTCAGCGGGACCTTGGCGTCGATGACGATCTGCTTGTCGCCCGGAAGCTGCACCACCATGTCGGGCCGCGCCGTCTCGCCGTCGCTGCCCGCGGAGACCGAGACCTGCTCCAGGAAATCGACCCGCGACAGCATGCCCGCCGCCTCGACGACGCGCCGCAGCTGGATCTCGCCCCACTGGCCGCGTGCGCTGTTGCTGCGGAGCGCCCCCGCGAGCGAATGCGTCGTCGACAGCAGCAGGGCGTCCGCTTCGCGTGACTCCTCGAGCTGCCGGGCGAGCTGCCCGTACTGCTCCACGCGGTCGCGCTCCAGCAGGCCCACCTGCCGCTGGACCTGCGTGAGCTTCTCGGCGACGGGGGCGAGGGCCCGCAGGACGTCGTTGTCCGTCGACGTCTTGCCGGTCAGCTCGCGATTGTGCTGGTGCAGGAGGTCCCGCTGCGCGGCGGCCGCCGCGAGGTCCGTCGTCGTGCGCCCGAGACGGGCTGTCGCGTCGTCGAGCTCCACCCGGAGCTCCTCGGCGCGCGGCCGGAGGGAGCGCGCCACGAGGAAGGCGCCGACGGCGCACCCGAGGACGAAGGCGAGGATGACCAGGAGGACGGCGGTTGTGCTCATGCCCACACTGTGGCAGGAACCTACGACATTCCTCCCATTGCGTATCGGCACCACCGCCGAGGGGTTGCCCGAGGCCCGGTAGACTTGTCTCCCGTGGCTCTTACTATCGGCATCGTCGGACTGCCCAACGTCGGCAAATCAACCCTCTTCAACGCGCTGACGCGCAACAACGTCCTGGCGGCGAACTACCCGTTCGCGACGATCGAGCCGAATGTCGGGGTGGTCAGCCTGCCCGATCCCCGTCTCGCTCAGCTCGCCGAGGTCTTCGGCTCCAAGCAGATCCTGCCGGCGACCGTGTCCTTCGTGGACATCGCCGGCATCGTGAAGGGCGCGTCCGAGGGCGAGGGCCTCGGCAACCAGTTCCTCGCGAACATCCGCGAGGCGGAGGCGATCGCCCAGGTCATCCGCGTGTTCGACGACCCCGACGTCATCCACGTCGACGGCAAGGTGGACCCGCGCTCCGACATGGAGACCATCAACACCGAACTGATCCTGGCCGACCTGCAGACGCTCGAGAAGGCCATCCCGCGCGTCGAGAAGGAAGTGAAGATCAAGAAGCGCGAGGCCGCGCAGCTCACCGCCATGCAGGCCGCGCAGTCCGTCCTCGAGCGCGGCGACACGATCTTCGCCTCGGTCACCAGCGACAAGCTGGAGATGGAGCACCTCCGCGAGCTCAGCCTCCTCACGGCCAAGCCCTTCATCTACGTGTTCAACGTCGACGACGCAGTGCTCGGCAGTGAGGAGCGGCAGGCGGAGCTGCGCCGGCTCGTCGCACCCGCCGACGCCATCTTCCTCGACGCCAAGCTCGAAGCCGACCTCGTGGAACTCGACGAGGCCGAGGCCCGCGAGATGCTCGAGATGAACGGCCAGGACGAGTCGGGCCTCGACCAGCTGGCCCGCGTGGGCTTCCACACCCTCGGCCTGCAGACCTACCTCACCGCGGGGCCCAAGGAGAGCCGGGCCTGGACCATCAAGAAGGGCGCGACGGCGCCCGAGGCCGCCGGCGTCATCCACTCCGATTTCCAGCGTGGCTTCATCAAGGCCGAGGTGGTCCATTTCGTGGACCTCATCGATGCCGGCTCCATGAGCGAGGCCAAATCCCGCGGCAAAGTCCGCATCGAAGGCAAGGAATACATCATGTCCGACGGCGACGTGGTGGAGTTCAGGTTCAATGTCTAGTGTCCTGTTTCCGTAGAGAAGAAAATGCAGCTCAGTCGATCGAAGTCGACTGAGCTGCATTGTTTTGTGCCCGCACGACGACGGCCCGTGCGGTTGGCCGGCACCGAGACGCACAACCGCTCACCACGCTTTTCCTTGAGCGCTGGTTCGGGGTTCACCGCCGGTTCGGCCGAATCTGCAGAACAGTGACTTCCCGGCCGGGACGTCAGCCTTCCGGGACCGTGCCCACCTGCTTCGCCGGCACACCAATCACCACTGCCCCCGCGGGAACGTCCTTCGTGACGACTGCGCCGGCGCCCACCACCGCCCCATCGCCGATCGTCACGCCCGGCAACACCGTCACGTTGGCCCCGAACCACACGCCCGAACCGATCACCACGCGGGCCGGGTGCATATCGGCCCGTCGGCCTGGCGCCAGGTCGTGGTTCAAGGTCGTGATGACGGCGTTGTGGCCGATGAGCGACCCATCACCGATATCGATACCGCCCTGGTCCTGAAACCGGCAACCGCTGTTGACGAATACATCCGCGCCGAAGCGGATGTTCCTGCCGAAGTCGGCGCTGAACGGCGGGAAGAGTTGGAAGGATCCGGGGACCTCGCGCCCGGTCAGTTCGCTCATCAGGGCCCGCACCTCTTCGGGGGAGTGGTACCGCCCATTGAGTTCGGCGGTGATGCGCAGCGACTCCTGGCTCGCGGCGTGCATCGCCTCATGGTGCGGTGAAGCTCCGGGAATCGTCTCCCCGGCGTTCAGTGCGGTCAGGAGCCTGTCGAGACCTGGAATGTCGGCCATATACCCAACGGTATCGTGCCCTTGCAGCACCCTCGGGGCGCAACCAGGGGAACACAACGGACGCCCGTTGATTGCCGGATCGCTGAGACCTTCTGCCATCGGGATGTCGCGAGTCGTAGTGCCGGTACGGCCCGCCGCCAGACCGTACCGCAGGGCCTGTGCCCCGGTGCCCCCGGCGCTCATGGGTATGAGGTTCTTCGGCAGCGGAACGTGGTGGATCCACGTCGGATGGATGGACGCTTCGCCTGAACCAGTACAGTGCCGAAGGCCGGCCGCACGCCAATGGGCCGTCCCGCCATGATGTGCCACACGCTGGGGTCGACGCCCGCCGCCCGGACACGGATGAGGACCTGTTGGCGTCCGGGCTCCGGCCGCTCGACCTGCTCGAGGCGCAGCACATCCGCGTCTCCGTATGTGTCCTGCACGATTGCCCTCATCTGGATGCTCCTTCGTCGGTGTCCGGATATTGGAAGACGGCGTCGAGTCCGACGCCGAAGACTCGCGCGATCTGGAACGCGAGCTCGAGCGTGGGGGAGTAGCGGCCCTGCTCGATGGCGATCACGGTCTGGCGGGTGACACCGATCCGGTCTGCGAGCTCGGCCTGGGTCATCTCACCGTGCGTGGCGCGCAGGGCGCGGATGTTGTTGCGTACGCGGGTGGGTTTCACCATTCCGGCAGCCCCCGCCGGTAGCCGACGATCTTGGTGATCGATGCGAGGACCGCGGACAGCATGAACCCCAGGTAGATGACGTTCGCGATCCAGAAGGAGTCGGCCTCGAGCATCGCGAGCAGCAGCGCCGAGACGGCGCCGAGGATGACGAACGACTGGCCGACCCGGTCGCCGAATCGTGCGATCTGCCGGTCCCGCTGGTCGACGCGCGCGGCATCGCGCCGAAACATGCCGGAGATGATGCCGACGAGGATGTTGATCACGATGCCGGCAACGATCCCGCCGCCGATGGTCCAGAGCATGATCGGCGCGTAGGGGCGCTCCGTCAGTGCGCCCAAGCCGCTGCCGAGCAGCAGGCCGAGGTAGACCGCGTACCCGAGCACCGCGACCATTCCGAGAATCCAGGCGTTCTTCTCCTGCGCTGACACGACCACTCCCCTGTAAAAGATTATTGACACGCACAAGCTATGCCTGCCGAGGAAGCGCGTCAATAATTTTTTACATTGTCGGGTGTACCCATCTGCGTTCAGTCCACCTCCAGGAGTGGTCGACTGTGCGGGTGCCGACCGATGGAGAATAATGGATATTTTCCCTATCGGATAGCAGTGATATCTGTATCATTCAGGTATGACAACTCTCTCCTTATGGGTGCCGAGCGCAGGATGAAGATCTCTCGACTCAGCGAGGTGACCGGCATCCCCGTGCCGACTATCAAGATGTATCTGCGTGAGGGATTGCTCGCGCCGGGAGAGAAGTCGCGCCCGAACCAGGCCGACTACGGTGATGCGCATGTGCGTCGGCTCAAACTCGTGCACGGGCTCCTGCGCGTCGGGGGCCTCAGCATCGCCTCGACCCGGGAGGTGGTCGCGGCGATCGAGTCCGACGTCGCTCTCGTGGAGACCTTGGGTGTCGCCCAACGGGCAGCCACCGCGGTTGTCGACCCCGCTTCCGCTTCGGAACACGCCTATGAGGTCGTCGACGACCTCACCGCTGGCTGGGCTAACGACCCGCGCGGTCCTGGACGGGCCCTTGCCGCTACCTCGATTACTGCCTTCGAGGCTGCCGGTCAGCGCAACTCGGCGCAGTGGTACGAGCGTTACGCCGCGGCGGCACTCCTCCTCGCCGAGGCCGACCTCGATCTGATCGAAGCCCGGGAGGGTCGGGCCGAGAAGGCCGAAGCCGTTGTACTCGGAACGCTTCTCGGCGACACCCTGCTTGCAGGGCTACGCCGTGCGGCTCAAGAGCACGTCTCGAACGTGCGTTATCCGTTGCCGGATGCAACGGGGCACCACCATCGGATTCCACTGTAGGAAGGTATCGACTCATGACCGCGACGCTCGATCCACTACCTCGTACACTCCTCTCGGCACCTCGACCCGTTCGTTGGCACCGCCCGCTCCTCGGTTTTGCTGCTCTCATGCTGGTGTTCTCAGTCTTTGCCCTGGTCGTTCGCTTCATCGATCCGGTCGAGGTCACTGGGCTCAACCAATGGGACAAGCCGCTGAAGTTCTCACTCTCGATGGCGATCTACGCTGTCACGTGGTCGTGGCTCATCGGTCAGCTGGAGCGCTTCCGCCGCGTGGCCCGGGTTGCCGGAACAGTCATTGTGGTCACCCTGATCGCCGAAATGGTCGTCCTCATCGGTGCCGCGGCCCTCGGCACCACGAGTCATTTCAACGTCTCGACACCAGCCCACGCTGCCGCGTGGGGGGTCATGGGCGCGGCGATCAGCGTGCTGTGGATCGCGACCCTCGTCGCTGCTCTGCTGCTGTTCTTCAACCACCTGGGCGACTCTGCCCGCGCGGTGGCGATCCGATCGGGCGCGGCGCTCTCGCTCGTCGGCTTGGGCCTCGGCTACCTCATGACGGGTCCGACCTCGGCGCAGTTGGCCGATCCGCAAGGAATCGTCGGCGCCCACACAGTGGGCCTCGCCGACGGTGGGCCGGGGCTGCCCATCCTGGGCTGGAGCACAAGCGGGGGGGACCTGCGCATTCCGCACTTCGTCGGCATGCACGCCTTGCAGGCGATTCCGCTCGCGCTCATCGCGATGGAGCTCCTCTCGCGCCGAGTGTTGGTGCTGCGCGATGTCACGGTGCGTACGGGCCTGGTGTGGGTCGCTGCCGCGTCGTACGCGGGTTTCATGGCTTTGGTTACGTGGCAGGCGCTGCGCGGCGAATCGATCGTGTCGCCGGGCGTGGAGACCCTCACCGCGAGCATCGCGCTGATGATCGCTGCGCTCCTCGCGGGCGTTGCTGTTGTAGTCGTCGGGCGCGCCCGTATCGTCGCACAGGTACGCCGATGAGCGTCGAGCCGACGGCCGCCTCAAGCTCAACGGCGGCGCAGCGACCGGCCCGCCGTCTCCTCGTCGTGCTCTACTGCACTGCCGCGATCGTCGGTCTGATCGGAACCTGGTCGTTCAACCTCGCCTTCGTCCCAACGCCCGAAGCGCCGTCCTACTTCGAAGGCTGGTGGGTGAACGCCGCCTCCTCTTCGATCGCCGTCGATGTCATCGTCGTGGCGGTCGTGGCCTGCATCTTCTTCGTTGTCGAGGCCCTGCGGCTGGGAAGGACCTGGCTGGTCGTGACTGCCGTCATCCTGATACCGCTCTCGTTCGCCGTAGCAATCGCTTTCACCTTCCCCCTCTTCCTGGGGCTTCGCGAGGTCGTTCTTCTTGACCGTCAGTCTCGAAAGGGACGACTCTGACGGACACTTCCGGAAGCTACCGCCCGCGTATCCCTCAGGGTGTGCATCGCAGCGGTACCTGACGTTGTCCACGCAGCAACACCTGGTCCGCGAAAGTCCCATCCAGTGTGCTCGGCTCTGCGCACCGGCGCCCTGATCATCCTGTCGAGCGGCGGTCATGTCCGGCTGTTGCTGCACGCCGCTCCTCAGGCCGGGAGATTCGTCACCGAGATCGGCGCGAGCCGGAGATGATGCTCGTTCTACAGAAGGCGCAGTAGGTGATCCTCGATCGCGCGACGTAGCAGAGCCCACCAGTGACCGTCAGCCGGTGAGATCTCGCTGCATGGCGGTCCGTGGCCACTCATCCAGCCCTATGGCGGCTTCATGCTCCCGGACCTGTCTCAACCCCGGCGACAGGTGGTTCACCGGGATAGCTTCGAAGCCGAGGCGTGCATAGTAGGGAGCATTCCAGGGCACCTCGGTGAAGGTTGTCAGGGTCAGTGAGGAGAACCCTTCCGACCTTGCCCACTCGGCGACGGCTTCTATGAGCTGACGCCCTCTACCCTGGCCCGCATGGCCCGGGTCTACCGAGACCTGCTCGATGTGGGGAACCCCGTCCAGAACATCGAGGAGGAGATATGCCACGACATGGCCGAGATCATTCGTGTCGACCCATGCCCTGCCACTGCGCAGATAGCTGCGAAGATCGTCAGCCGGCATCGGCTCATCGTCCGCGACGGCTGCCATGTCCATGTCACGGAAGACTGCCCCGGCGGCACGCTCGATGATGATCATCGACTCGATGTCGTCGTCCTGCGCCACACGAATCATGCCCCCCATTAGAGCAAACCCACCGCAGTGGACCCTTCATCTTCCCGCTCAGGGGTTACATCCGACACTTCTCGGTTCGCGGCCGGAGGTGCCAGTCTTCCATCCGGTTATCGTTGCTGGCATGAGCGACGACGCACTGACGGTAGGGAAGCTGCACCCGAAACTCGAGCGGATCCGCGCACGAGCGGTCGCACGACGTGTGCCTTTCGAGGAAGTCACTGCCACCGAGCTGGTAGTCCACGGCGCGGTAGGCCCAGGCTTCCTGTCGCAAGCGGCCACGCTCGTCTGGGGCGTCCTGGGTCTACGCGGGGCGCTGGAGGCTCCTGAGGCGCAGCAGCCCTACGCGTATGTGTACTCGGTGAAACCCGACGGGCATGTCCGGAAAGAGCGGCTCTGGGCTCCGTACCGCCCTCCGTCCGCGTGAGCCTCTCTTCGGAAGCGGGGGCTGCGGCAGGACGACAGTGCTCCGAAACTCGCTGTCGTGGCCGTGGTTGGATGAATCATGGGGAACAGAGGAAAGGCGCTGATACGCACCAGCATTACGGTGTCCGCAGTCCTGTCGCTGGCAGCGTGCACCGGTGACACCGGAGAGGCGGAACGTGACAAGCCGTCGACTGTCGTCAGCGCATCGACAGCCGCAGCCGCGGAGCCCATGGACCGTTTGACCAACCGTCTGGTCGGCCTCACGGACCTGCAGGGACGACCGCTGTACATCGTGCCGGAGGCCCGGACGCGCAGCCACCTGGAGGCGTTGACGAACCAGCCACTCTTCGAGCGGGTGTACACGCCCGCAGACTGCGCACCGGACGAGGCATTCACTCCGCCACCCGCTGGGCTCGAGGGTGTGCTGGGGCGCAGCAACCTCAGCGACGACCACTCCGGACTGGGGGTGGAGATCCACACCGCGCCAAATGAAGCAGAACTGGTCGACTACTTCGTCGGCGCCGGCCCGGAGCCTCTGGTGAGGTGCACGGATTTCGAGGTGACGGTCGGCGACGTCAGGCAGGGTTTTTCCTACACCCGCGTCGATGCACCGCCTATTGCCCCGCATTCCCGCGTGACCCAGTACAGCGTCACGCAGGACGGCTCGACCACCCACCCCCTGAGGGTGACGGCGGTCGACGGACTCCTCGCGGCATCGGTCATTCTCTCCACCGTTGAGCCTGCGGACGAGGGGACGACCGACAGGATTCTGCGCCTCACCCAACAAGCGGTCAGTTGATCTGAATCGGCGCCTCAAGCGAGTTCTTGGCCGGGCGGTCCGGACCGAGAACCGAATGCTGAATTGTTCAGTTCGGTTCGGTTCAGCAGCACGGTGTCTTCGCTTCGCAGTAGTTCGCCCGATCGGGTTACCTGGAGGAGGTGACGGTGGGTCGGGCGACAAGCAGGCCGATGATGCAGGCCACCGACGTCACCAGTAACGCAAGGAAGCCGAGCATCATCAATCCGAAGGCGCCGATGTCGCCGTAGGAGGCTTCCACGGACCCGAAGGAGAACAGGTAGATCCCGTTGGCGATGAGCAGGGGTAGTGCCGCGATCGCGAGGAGGACGGCGCCGAGCCTCAGGAGATCCGGGCGGCAGCGCGTCAACCGGCCGACCAGGACGAACGCACCAGGGACCGCGATGCACAGCACCGCTGAACCCGTATGGGCAGCGGCGAACAGTGACGGGTAGTCGGGTCCGGAGTAGTGCCAGAGGTGCACTGTGAGGAAGGACAGCATCAGCGCTGCCAGGCCAGGGGCCATACGGTGATACGCGGTCACGATGTCAGGACCTACGTCGTCGGGGGCGCGTACTCGTCCCTGCGCAGCGACATGATCGCCTGCGCACCGAGGACGACTGCCGCGATGGCTGAGATGCACGAACCTGTCCGTTCGTCCCCATTGTCATGCCCGTGAGTCCAGAGCGAGATGCCAATCCGTATGCACTGTCTGGCTTTCGTGGGCGACGAAGGCCCCGCATCTGGTGCAGGTCAGCTGGGCGCCACGCTCGGCCTTCCGGTACTGATCGAACACCGGCGCCGGCTCAAGTCCCAGGTACTGCTGAATCTTCGTGAAGAACCCCATGGATCGATTCTGCCAGTGGATCACGATCTGCCCGGGCCCATCAGGTATAGGCACGATACGGAGTCGGAGCGGCTGTCGGACTCCTCGGATTACAGTCAGTATCGGCAATCTTCTTGAGACGTGGGTGATTCGCATGGCAGTGCTGGGAGAGCAGTGTCCCAGGGTGGTAGGACACACACAGTCCGGGTTGTTCGGTCTCAAGCATCGGTGGACGTATCAGCTGACCGACGGTCACGGGGAGGAGCGGAGACTGCACGGTACACCGGAGGTAGGGGGTGAGTCCTCTGCCCAACCGGTGAGGGCGGACAACGTCGCGGCGACCCCTGTGGGAGTGAGTCCGTCCGTATCGATCCTTCGCACGGAGGTCGGGGATTCGCTATCGAGCCGGTCAGCCATGGCTCCACTGCGCGCGAGGGTGGCCGGGTCGACTGCGCCGTGATTCCGCCGCGCCAACCGTGAGCCGGTGTGACCGTCACTGCTGCGCAGCAGGACAGCCGTCACGAGCGGGCTGTCTCCCATCGCGGCCACCAGGCCGGGCAGTGAGAGGACAGCCGCCGTGTTCGTGTAGATCAGTCGACGGTAGCCGAGCGACCGATAGGCGGACCACATGGCGGCCAGGTTCCGCTCGGCGAGCTCGGCTTCGGGGAAGGCCAGATGCGGTGCCGGATGGGCGAGGTCGAGGTAATCACCCTCGATGACCGCGTGATGGAGGTCCTCACCGATGAGTCGTTCGTGGAGGGCCAGCGCGGCGGTGGACTTGCCGACACCTGAGCGGCCGCTGATGAAGAGCACGTGGGAGCGCATCTGCTCCACTCTCCCGGCCGGCACCCGGGGCGCGCAAGAGGTATCCGGCGGCGGGTCCTCCACAGGGCGCCGCCCTCCATGCCCCGCTGACCCGGGAGCCCCGTGGTCCGCGGCTTCCCCGGCCGGAGCGGAATGGGAAGGCCGTCACCACATCCGGCTGGTGGTCTCCGCTACGAAGCCACGCCCGTCCGAGAACCAGTGGATCGTCGGGCTGTTGCGCGCCGTCGGCGTCGTGAGCTCGGCGAACAGGTCGGCGTTGAAACGGTTGTTGAGCTCGGGGGAGCTGAGCACGGTGTCGCGCGTGATGACGAACACCGGCCCCTTCAGGCCCTTGCTCTGGATGGACAGGTGCACCTCGACGTGCTCGTCGAGGCGCGCCTTGAGGGCTCCGATCGCCGCCTGGACATTCGCGTCGTCGTCCCAGACCGCCGCGTGCTTGTCCACGAACAGCCAAGCCATGGTGCTCCTCGTCCGTACCGCGTGCCAGGTCCAGGGTGCCGCCCGGTCCGCGCCCGCCGGGCGTCGGTCCTGCGGTCCCCGTCCAAGCAAAGCATCGGGTCCAATGCGTTATCAAGCACCGCTCGGTGGGCGCCCTGCGGGTCGACGGCGCCACCGGGTCGGTGCCGCCTGGATCCATAGGTCGCTGGGGAACTGCTGGGGACTACCTGTGAGCCTTTGGTTGCAGCTCGGTAACAACACCTAACTGGCCCCTCGACGGGATACCTGTTGGTAACAAAGTCCACTTAGGCTTTTGCTCACGTGAGAAGCGTCACCCCCCAGGGGTGACGTGCCGGCTGTCATGCAACACCGCCTGAAGCCGCAACCACACTACGAAAGAGGAGGCGGAATGCGTTTCGGACGTACTTCCAAAGCTGTGGGAGTGGCTGCAGTCGCAGCGCTCGCATTGAGCGCCTGCGCTGCCAACACGGGAACTGAAACCACCGACGAGGGCACCGAGGGCGAAGCAACCGGCGGGAACATCCGCGTCGTCGAAGTCAATGCCTTCAGCTCGTTCAACTCGAGCACCTCCGAAGGCAATGTGGACATCAACGGAAAGATCGCCTACGCGACCCACTCCGGCTTCGTCTACATCAACAACGACCTCGAGGTTGTGAAGAACGAGGACTTCGGCACCATGGAGGTCCTCTCGGAGGACCCGCTGAGCGTCAAGTACACGGTCAACGAAGGCGTCAACTGGTCCGATGGCGAACCGGTCGACGGCGGAGACCTGCTGCTGGCCTGGGCCATCGAGTCCGGCTACTTCAACGACTCCACCACCGACGACGCCGGTGAGGTCGTCTCCGGTGCCACCTACTTCGACTACGCGGGCGACACCGGTGGACTCGGGCTCACCGAACTCCCGGAGATCGGTGAGGACGGCCGATCCATCACCCTGAACTACTCGGAGCCCTTCGCCGACTACGAGGTGGCCTTCGGCCTGATGAGCGAGGGCGGCATCGATACGCCCGCCCACGTCCTCGCCGAGAAGGGCGGCCTGGCGGACGAGGATGCGCTGATCGAGCTCATCACGACGACGCCCGCCGGCGATCCGGAGTCTCCCGTGGAGCGTCCCGAGATCCAGGCACTGGCGGACTTCTGGAACACGGGCTTCGACACCAAGTCGCTGCCCACCGACCCGTCGCTCTTCCTCTCCAACGGTCCCTTCATCGCCTCGGCCATCACACCGGACCAGTCGATGACGCTGACCCGCAACGAGGACTACGACTGGGGCCCCATCCCGAAGGTCGACGAGATCACCGTCCGCTACATCGGTGAAGCTCCCGCCCAGGTGCAGGCCCTGCAGAACGGCGAGGTGGACATCATCGCCCCGCAGGCGTCCGCCGACACGGTCGAGCAGCTCGAGGGCCTCGAGGGTGTCACGGTGGAGCAGGGCAACCAGCTCTCCTACGACCACCTGGACCTCAACTTCAGTGGCGTGTTCGAGGACGAGAACGTCCGCGAGGCGTTCATGAAGACCGTCCCGCGCCAGCAGCTCGTGGACACGATCGTCAAGAAGATCAACCCCGACGCCGAGCCGCTCGATTCGCAGCTGTTCCTCACGGACCAGGAGCCCTACGAGGAGACCGCCGCGAACAACGGGTCGGAAGCCTACGCCGAGGTCGACATCGAGGGCGCGAAGGAACTCCTTGCCGGGGCGACCCCCGAGGTCCGCATCATGTACAACCGCGACAACCCGAACCGCCTCAACTCGTACACGCTGATCGCTGAGTCCGCCGCCCAGGCCGGGTTCAAGATCGTCGACGGCGGCCTCGGATCCTCGGACTGGGGAGCCGCGCTCGGCAACGGGACCTATGACGCCACCATCTTCGGCTGGATCAACTCGGGCGTCGGCGTCTCCGGCGTTCCGCAGATCTTCAAGACCGCCAACGGCTCCAACTTCAACGGGTTCTCGAGCCCCGAGGCCGACGCGCTGATGGACGAGCTGATCGTGACCACGGATCCGGCCGAGCAGGACAGGATCCAGGTCGAGATCGACAAGCTGATCTGGGACTCGAAGTACGGACTGCCGCTCTTCCAGGTGCCCGGAGTGGACGCCTACAGCGCCAACGTGACCGGCATCGAGTACATGCCGAACCAGACCGGAGTCTGGTGGAACTTCTGGGACTGGCAGGTAGTCCAGTAGTTCCGACGCCGGAACTCGCTCGACCGTAGGGGGAAGGCGCCGGAACGGGGACCCACCCGTCCCGGCGCCTTCTTCTGTGTCACTGAACTACACTCTGCGTAAACCCGGGAACCCCCTACCCGATCCAATCTTGAGGCCTGAAACCCATGGTGACCTACATCGTTCGGCGTCTGGTGACTGCCGTCCTCATCCTGTTCGGCGCATCGTTCGTCGTGTATCAGCTCACCGCCCTGTCCGGCGATCCGCTCGAGGATCTGCGGGCGAGCAACGCCCCGAACAGGGATCAGCTCATCCAGGCGCGTACCGAGCTCCTCGACCTGAACACGCCGGCGCCCCTGCGGTACTTCGGCTGGCTCGCCGGGGCCGCGAAGTGCATCGTCCCCTTCGCCGCCACCTGCGATCTCGGGTCCAGCATCCAGGGCGAGGCCGTCACCACCTCGCTCAGTCGCGCGATGGGCAACACCATCACGCTCGTCGCGACCGCCACGGTGCTCGCCATCATCATCGGGATCTCGCTCGGCATCATCACGGCACTGCGCCAGTACAGCGGTCTCGACTACGGCGTGACCTTCATGTCCTTCCTCTTCTTCTCCCTCCCGATCTTCTGGCTGGCCGTCCTCCTCAAGGAATTCGGCGCCATCGGCTTCAACAACTTCCTCGCCGATCCCGATATACCGCCCACCACCATCGCCGTCGTCGCCATCGCGAGCGGGCTGATCTGGGCGCTCTTCGCCAGCAAGTCCTGGAAGCGGAAGGGGATCGCCTTCGTTCTCGGCGCCGCGACCGCCGCCGCCCTGCTCTTCCTGCTCGACCTCGTGGGCTGGTTCGCCGCCCCCGGCCTCGGGCCGATCGTCATCCTCGTCACCGGCGTCGGGATCGCCTTCGGGATCGTCCTGCTCACCGCGGGCCTCCGGAACCGCAAGGCCCTGTACTCCTCGCTGATCATGGTGGCCCTGGGCCTCGTCGCGTACTACGCCGTCAACCCGGTCCTCAACGCCGCGACCATCTGGATGATCATCATCCTCGCGATCGTCACCGTGCTCGTCGGGATGGGTGTGGGCTACGCCATGGGCGGGTACGACCGCAGCCAGAGCATGCGTGCGGCAGCGCTCACCGGCCTGCTCATGGGCTTCCTCATCGTGGTGGACCGCTTCATGGTCACCTGGCCGTCCTACGTGAGCAACCCGCGGGTCCGGGGCAGGCCGATCGCCACGGTCGGCGCGGAGACGCCGGGGCTGGAGGGGACGTTCTGGGTCAACGGTTTGGACACCTTCACGCACCTCCTGCTCCCCACCCTCGCGCTGCTCCTCGCGTCCCTCGCCAGCTACAGCCGCTACTCGCGCGCGTCGATGCTCGAGATCATGAACATGGACTACATCCGCACGGCCCGGGCCAAGGGGCTCAGCGAGCGGACGGTGGTCATGCGGCACGCGTTCCGCAACGCGCTGATCCCGCTCGCAACGCTCGTGGCCTTCGACATCGGCGCACTGATCGGCGGCGCCATCATCACCGAACAGGTGTTCGCCTTCTCCGGCATGGGCCAGCTCTTCGTGCAGGCCCTCCAGCGGACGGATCCCGACCCCATCATGGGCTTCTTCCTGGTGGCCGGCATCCTGGCGCTGGTCTTCAACCTCGTCGCCGACATCGCGTACTCGGTCCTCGATCCTCGCGTAAGGGTAAAAGCATGAGCATCCAGACACCCTCCGACGTCCCCAGCGCGGAGCCGGCCACCGTCACCGGGCCCGGGCATCCGGCGCCCGAACCCGAGGCGAAGGGCCTGTCGCAGGGCCAGATCGTCCGGAAGAAGTTCTTCGACAACACCGCGGCGATCATCAGCCTCATCGTGTTCGCCGTCGTGTTCCTCCTTGCGTTCACGTCCGTCGGGTTCGCGGGCATCCCCGGATGGTGGAAGTACAACCACACCGAGTTCCTTCCCCTGCTCAACGGGGGCGCCCCGACCGTCACCGGCCCGTTCAGCTGGGGCGAGCACCCGTTCGGCCAGGACTCGATCGGCCGCGACTACTTCGCCATGACCATGCGCGGCACGCAGAACTCGATCATCATCATGTTCATCATCGGGTCCCTCGCCGGCCTGGTCGGGGTCATCGTCGGCGCCTGCTCCGGGTATTTCCGTGGCTGGCCCGAAGCCGTGCTGATGCGGTTCACGGACATCATCATCATCATCCCCGTGGTCCTCGCCGCCGCGACCCTCGGCGAGGCGGTCACCCGGTTCGTCGGGTCCGGCTCGCAGATCTGGCTCCTGGGGCTGTTCCTCGGACTCGTGCTCTGGACCGGACTGGCGCGCCTGGTCCGCGGTGAGTTCCTCACGCTGCGCGAGCGCGAGTTCGTCGACGCCGCGAAGATCGCCGGCGCCTCGAACACCCGCATCATCTTCAAGCACATCCTGCCGAACGCCGTGGGCGTCATCATCGTGAACACCACCCTGCTGATGTCCTCGGCCATCCTCCTCGAGACCGCGCTGAGCTACATCGGCTTCGGTGTGAAGGCGCCGGACGTCTCCCTGGGCCTCATCATCAGCCAGAACCAGGAGGCGTTCCAGACGCGGCCGTGGCTGTTCTGGTTCCCCGGCCTCTTCATCGTGCTGATCTGCCTGTGCATCAACTTCATCGGCGACGGCCTCCGCGACGCCTTCGATCCGCGGCAGAAGAAGTTCAGGGCAAGCCGGGCCAAGGAATCAGGGAAGCCCGCAGCCGCGTGAACAGGAGCCTAGGAACCCAGGGCCGGCGCAGCCGCGCCGACCGCCACCAGCAGGAGCGCGCCGGCGATGCAGGGCCAGTTCCACCGGCGGTCGACGCCGCCCGGGTCGTCGACGTCGATCCGGCCGCTCTCCACGAGGTCCTGCCAGCGTGTCCGTACCTCGTACGCGGCGTACCCCGAGTCGGTGTTCGTCATGTCGCCCGGGCGGACGGAGCCGCCGGGACCGTAGCTCGTGGAGGGCAGGTTCCTGATGTGCTCGGGTTTGCCCGCGTGCGTCCCCCACACCCCGGGAGCCGGCGCCGCCCAGGCGGTGTACGCGCCCGACGGCGTGACGAGCTTCAGTGCGTACTTGGTGTCGACGTCGATCAGCGCGGACCAGGGGACCCTGATGGTCGCCAGGGGGTTGCGGAGGGTGACGGCGTCCTCCGTGAACACCACCGCCGGGTACCAGAACAACCACCAACCCGCGTAGGCGACGCCGACCAGCGGCCAGCCGGTGAGCAGACCGGCGGCACCCTGCTCGACGATCACGGTCGCCAGGCCGCCGAGAGCGACCACCACGGCCACACCCGTGAACCAGACACTGGTGCGCGGCCTGAACACGGTGGCCCCGGCCACCCTCGAGCTCTTCATGGCTCAATGATCCCAGCACGGCCGCCGCTCGCGGCAATCCAGGAGGGGCCGCGATCCCGCGGCGCCTCCATCACGAAGGAGGACCCCTCATGAGTACCCAGGTCATCGGCGGCACGGGAGACACCGGAGCGGACCTACCGGCACCCCAGGGTCCCGTGCTCGAGGTCCGGAACCTCAGTGTGGACTTCGGCGTCGACAAGAAGTGGGTCCCCGCGGCCATCGACCTCAACTACGAGGTGAGGGCCGGCGAGGTGCTCGCCATCGTGGGGGAGTCCGGTTCCGGCAAGAGCGCGAGTTCCATGTCGCTGCTCGGGTTGCTGCCCTCGAACAGCCGCGTCACGGGCGAGGTGCTGCTCAACGGGAAGTCCGTGCTGACCATGTCGCCGGCCAAGCTGCGCCAGATCCGCGGCAACGACGTCGCCGTCATCTTCCAGGAACCCATGACGGCCCTGAACCCCGTCTACACCGTCGGATTCCAGATCGTCGAGACGCTGCGCCTGCACAACGAGATCTCGCCCGACGAGGCGAAGCAGCGCGCGCTGCGCCTCCTGCAGATGGTCGAACTGCCGGATCCGGACAAGGCCTTCCGGTCCTACCCCCACCAGCTCTCCGGCGGCCAGCGCCAACGCGCCATGATCGCCCAGTCGCTGTCCTGCGACCCCAAGCTCCTCATCGCCGACGAACCCACCACGGCCCTCGACGTGACGGTGCAGGCCGAGATCCTCGACCTCATGCGCAACCTGAGGACCCAGCTCAACAGCGCCATCGTCCTGATCACCCATGACATGGGCGTGGTCGCGGACCTCGCCGACCGCATCGCGGTGATGCGCCAGGGCCGCATCGTGGAGACCGGCACGGCGGAGCAGATCTTCAGGAACCCCCAGCACGAGTACACCAGGGCGCTCCTCGCCGCCGTGCCCCACCTCGGGCAGGGGGACGGGAACGACGACGTCGACATCACCGCGGCGGTCGCGGCGGCGACCCATACGGAACTGCAGACGGTCGACCACGACGAGCTCGAACGGCGCGCACAGGACGTGCTCGCCCAGCTCGCCGAGGCCGAGCACGAGGTCGCCGTGCACGCGACGCCCGGGGTGGAGCCCGTCCTCGAACTGATCGACGTCGCCATCGAATACCCGAAGCAGGGGCGCGTCCCCGCGTTCCGCGCCGTCGAGGGCGCGAACCTGACGGTGTACCCCGGGCAGGTCATCGGCCTCGTCGGGGAGTCGGGCTCGGGGAAGACGACGATCGGCCGGGCCGCCGTCGGGCTGCTGCCCGTCGCCGCGGGATCCCTGAAGGTCGTCGGCACGGACGTCTCCGGGTTCCGCCCCACCTCCAGGGAGCTCGCCAAGGTCCGCCGCCATGTCGGCATGGTGTTCCAGGACCCGTCGTCGTCGCTGAACCCCCGGCTGCCCATCGGTGAGAGCATCGGTGAGCCGATGTACCTCGCGGGCGAGGCGAAGGGCGGCGAGCTGCAGAAGCGCATCGAGGCGCTCCTCGACCAGGTGGAGCTGCCGCGCTCCTACCGGAACCGGTATCCGCACGAACTCTCGGGGGGCCAGAAGCAGCGGGTGGGGATCGCCCGGGCGCTCTCGCTCAAGCCGAAGCTCATGGTCGCGGACGAGCCGACGTCCGCCCTCGACGTCTCCGTGCAGGCCAAGGTCCTGGAGCTGTTCCAGAACCTGCAGCGCGAGCTCGGCTTCGCCTGCCTGTTCGTCACGCACGACCTGGCGGTCGTCGACGTGCTCGCGGACTACATCTGCGTGATGCAGCGCGGGCGGATCGTGGAGCAGGGCGCCCGGGACCAGATCCTGCGCAATCCGCAGAACCCGTACACGCAGCGGCTGCTGGCGGCGGTCCCCCTGCCCGATCCCGAGAAGCAGCGGGAACGCCGGGAGCTCCGCGCCAAGCTGCTGGCGGTCACCGACTGACCCGCGGATCGACCCGCCGCCCCGCCTGCGGCCCGAAGCCCGTCCTGCCTCCGCAGGGCGGGCTTCTCCGTGCATGCGGAGGGGCGTCGGCGGGCGTCCACCCCGCCTGATGTTCAGAGAAGCAACAGAACGGGCATATGATTTCTCGGTGTGAGTTGGCTCTCGCTCTCTGCGGGGGCCACTGAACCGGCCGGATCCGGGCCGGTACGACCCAATTATTAGGAGGCGGAATGCGTTTCACGCGCACTTCCAAGATGCTCAGCGTCGCGGCCCTGGCTGCCCTGTCGCTCAGCGCATGCGGCGGCGGAGACACCGAATCCGGCGCCGAGGGTGGCAACACCGAAGCCGTGATCGTGGTGGACGGCTCCGAGCCCCAGAACCCCTTGATCCCCACCAGCACCAACGAGGTGGGCGGCGGAGCGATCCTCGATCTCGTCTTCGCGGGCCTCGTCAGCTACGACGCCGACGGCAAGCCCCAGAACGAGATGGCCGAGTCCATCGAGACCGAGGACGCCCAGAACTACACCATCACGCTCAAGGAGGGCAAGACCTTCACCAACGGTGATCCGGTCACCGCGAGCTCCTTCGTCGACGCCTGGAACTACGGTGCCGCCGCGAAGAACGCCCAGCTCTCGAGCTACTTCTTCGAGAGCATCGAAGGCTACGACGAGGCCAGCGCTGAGGGCTCCACCGTGGAGGCCATGAGCGGCCTGAAGGTCGTGGACGACCGCACGTTCACCGTCGCGCTGTCCCAGCCGGAATCCGACTGGCCGCTGCGCCTGGGCTACAGCGCCTTCTACCCGGTGCCGGCCGCCGCCCTCGAGGATCCGGCTGCGTTCGGTGAGAACCCGATCGGCAACGGACCCTACAAGTTCGCCTCCGAGGGTGCCTGGCAGCACAACCAGCAGATCGAGCTCGTGCCGAACGACGAGTACGAGGGCCCGCAGGCCGCCCAGAACGGCGGCGTGACGTTCAAGATTTACCAGAACGACACGACGGCCTACCAGGACCTGATCTCGGACAACCTGGACGTCCTGAAGACCATCCCGACGAGCGACATCAAGAACTTCGAGAGCGATCTCGGGGAGCGTGCCATCGAGTCGCCGTACGCGGGCAACCAGACCATCGCCGTGCCGTACTACCTCCCGAACTGGGAGGGCGAGGCCGGCAAGCTGCGCCGCCAGGCGCTGTCGATGGCCATCAACCGTGACGAGATCACCGACGTCATCTTCAACGGTGGCCGCGAACCGGCGAAGGACTTCACCGCTCCCGTCCTGGAGGGCTTCAGCGAGGACCTGCCGGGCAGCGAGCACCTCGAGTACAACCCGGAGGAAGCCAAGAAACTCTGGGCCGACGCCGAGAAGATCTCGCCCTACGACGAGTCGGAGCCCCTGACCATCGGCTACAACGCCGACAAGGGCGACCACAAGACGTGGGTCGAGGCCGTGGTGAACAACATCAAGAACAACCTCGGCATCGAGGTCGCGGGCAAGCCCTACGCGACCTTCAAGGAAGCCCGCACCGAGGCGACGGACGAGACCCTCACCGGTGCGCTCCGCTCCGGCTGGCAGGCCGACTACCCGTCGCTGTACAACTTCCTCGGACCCATCTACGCCACCGGCGCCGGGTCCAACGACGCCCGCTACAGCAACCCCGAGTTCGACCAGCAGCTGACCGACGGACTCGCCGCCGACTCCGTCGAGGAGGGCAACGAGGCCATGAACAAGGCCCAGGAGCAGCTCCTGGAGGATCTCCCGGCCATCCCGCTGTGGTACCAGGTCGCCCAGGGCGGCTGGAGCAACAACGTGGACAACGTCGAGTTCGGCTGGAACGGCGTCCCGCTCTACTACGCCATCACCGGCAAGTAACCCGTCACGGTCCCGGGGCCTGCCCGCACAGGGCAGGCCCCTTTTCCGTGCTCCAACGAAAAGGTCCGACACCCCATGAGCAACCCCCACCCGCATCCCGTCCGGATGCATGCCGCACCGGGAGGTGCGCGCTGATGGTCTGGTACATCGTCCGGCGCGTCCTGCAGCTGATCCCCGTCTTCCTCGGCGCCACCCTGCTGGTGTACTTCCTCGTCTTCAGCCTCCCCGGTGACGCCACCGCCGCCATCTGCGGCGAGCGTGGCTGCACGCCCGCCGTCGTCGCCGGACTGCGCGAGCAGTACAACCTCGACCAGCCCTTCTGGGTCCAGTACCTGCTGTACCTCAAGGGCGTGCTGACCTTCGACCTCGGCACGAACTTCTCCGGCCGCCCGATCGCGACGATCATCGCCGAGGTCTTCCCGACCACCGCGAAGCTCGCCGTCATGGCCCTGGTCATCGAGGCCGTCTTCGGCATCCTCTTCGGCCTCATCGCCGGGCTCCGCAAGGGCCGGATCTTCGACTCGTCGGTCCTCGTCGTGTCCCTGATCGTCATCGCCGTGCCCATCTTCGTGCTCGGCTTCCTGATGCAGTTCCTGATCGGCGTCAAGCTCCAGTGGACCAACCCGACCGTGAGCGGCGACGCCACCGTCACGGAGCTCCTGCTCCCGGCCGTGGTCCTGGGACTGGTGTCCTTCGCCTACGTGCTGCGCCTCACCCGGACCAGCATCATCGAGAACGTCAACGCGGACTACGTGCGGACCGCGACGGCCAAGGGCCTCAGCCGCCGCCGCGTCGTCGTGGTGCACGTCCTCCGCAACTCCCTGATCCCCGTCGTCACCTTCCTCGGCGCCGACCTCGGCGCCCTGATGGGCGGCGCGATCGTGACCGAGGGCATCTTCAACGTCAACGGTGTCGGCAACACCCTGTACCGCGCCGTGCTGAACGGTGACGGACCGATGGTCGTCTCGATCGTCACGTTCCTCATCCTCATCTTCTGCCTCGCGAACCTGCTGGTGGATCTCCTGTACGCGTGGCTGGACCCAAGGATTCGATATGCCTGAACCAACATCTCCCCCCGCCACCAGCGGGACCCTCACCGAGGTCCCCGCACGCGTGGTGCGCACCAAGACCTCCGCCTACCCGATCGAGCACTTCGTCGCCGATCCCGACGAGACGCCGGTCCGGGCCACGGACAGCGCCGTGTCCGACGCCGCTCCCCGCGGCCTGTGGGGCGAGGCGTGGGGCAGCCTGCGGAAGCAGCCGCTGTTCATCATCAGCGCCCTCCTGATCCTCGCGGTCGTCGTCGTGGCGCTGTTCCCCGGCGTGTTCACCAACGAGCCGCCCAACGAGAACTGCCTGCTCGAGAACTCCGACGGCGGACCGGCCCCCGGCCACCCGCTCGGCTTCACCGTGCAGGGCTGCGACATCCTCTCCCGCGTGGTGTACGGCACGCAGTCCTCGCTGACCGTCGGCCTGTTCGCCACCCTCGGCGTCGTCCTGATCGGCGGCCTCATCGGCGCGCTGGCCGGCTTCTTCGGCGGCTGGGTCGACGCGATCCTCGCCCGCGTGGGAGACATCTTCTTCGCCCTCCCGCTGATCCTCGGCGCCATCGTCGTCGTGCAGCTTCCCGTGTTCCAGCAGAACCGGAACGTGTGGACGCTCGTCGTCATCCTCGTGGCGTTCGGCTGGCCGCAGATCGCCCGCATCACCCGGGCGGCGGTGATCGAGGTGCGCAACGCGGACTTCGTGACCGCGGCCCGCTCGCTCGGCGTCTCGCCGCTGGGGGCACTCGTCAAGCACGTCATCCCGAACGCGCTCGCGCCGGTCATCGTCATCGCGACCATCTCGCTCGGCACCTTCATCGTGGCGGAGTCGACGCTGTCCTTCCTCGGCATCGGGCTGCCGCCGGACGTCATGTCCTGGGGTAACGACATCTTCTCGGCGAAGCCGTCCCTGCGCAGCAACCCCATGGCGATCTTCTGGCCGGGCCTCGCCCTGTCGATCACCGTTCTGAGCTTCATCATGCTGGGCGACGCCCTGCGTGACGCTCTCGACCCGAAGGCACGCAAACGATGAGCCACACCACGCATACCGGGACGCGCAACCCCGCGGCCCCGGACGGCACAGGCGTACCCCGGCCGCTGCTCGAGCTCCGGGACCTCGCGATCACCTTCTCGACGTCGAACGGGGAGGTCCCCGCGGTGCGCAACGCGCACCTCACCGTGATGCCCGGGGAGACCGTCGCGATCGTAGGGGAGTCGGGCTCCGGCAAGTCGACGACGGCGCTCGCCGCCATCGGCCTCCTGCCCGCCAACGGCCGCGTGTCCCACGGCAGCATCATCTTCGACGGCGAGGACATCACCCACGCCTCCGAGAAGCGCATCGTCGCACTCCGCGGCTCCTCGATCGGCATGGTGCCCCAGGACCCGATGTCCAACCTGAACCCCGTCTGGAAGATCGGGTTCCAGGTCCGGGAGACGCTGAAGGCCAACGGGCTGCCCAGCGGACCCCAGGACGTCGCCACGGTGCTCTCGGAGGCGGGCCTGCCCGACGCGGCGTCCCGCGCCAACCAGTACCCGCACGAGTTCTCCGGCGGCATGCGCCAGCGCGCGCTGATCGCGATCGGGCTGTCCTGCCGACCGCGGCTGCTCATCGCCGACGAGCCGACGTCGGCCCTGGACGTCACCGTGCAGCGGCAGATCCTGGACCACCTGGACACCATGACGGAGGAGCTCGGCACCGCGGTGCTGCTCATCACCCACGACCTCGGCCTCGCCGCCGAGCGGGCGCACAAGGTGATCGTCATGTACAAGGGGCAGGTCGTCGAGGCCGGTCCGGCCCTCGAGCTGCTCACCAACCCCCGCCACCCCTACACGCAGAAGCTCGTGGCGTCCGCGCCGTCCATCGCGTCGCGCCGCATCGAGTCCGCCAAGAAGGCCGGCGTCGCGACCGACGACCTCCTCGCCCCCGCGGCGCCGGCCGGCGCCGTGCCGGACACGGTGATCGAGGTCGAGGACCTGACGAAGGTCTTCAGGATCCGCGGGAACTGGGGCAGGTCCACCGGCTTCACCGCCGTGGACAAGGTGTCCTTCTCCATCGCCCGCGGCACCACCACCGCCGTGGTGGGGGAGTCGGGCTCGGGCAAGTCGACCGTGGCGAAGATGGTCCTCGGTCTGGAGGGCGCGACGTCGGGCAGCATCCGGTTCGACGGCGTGGACATCACCACGCTCGGACGGAAGGAGATGTTCGACTTCCGCCGCCGCGTGCAGCCGATCTTCCAGGACCCCTACGGCTCGCTCGACCCGATGTACAACATCTACCGGACCATCGAGGAGCCGCTCCGCGTCCACGGCGTGGGGGACGCCAGGAGCCGGGAGAAGAAGGTCCGCGAGCTGCTCGACCAGGTGGCGCTGCCGTCCGCGATGATGCAGCGCTTCCCCAACGAGCTCTCGGGCGGGCAGCGGCAGCGCGTGGCGATCGCGCGTGCGCTGGCGCTCGACCCCGAGGTGGTCATCTGCGACGAGGCCGTCTCGGCGCTCGACGTGCTGGTGCAGGCCCAGATCCTGGCCCTGCTCGCCGACCTGCAGTCGGAGCTCGGCCTCAGCTACCTGTTCATCACCCACGACCTCGCGGTGGTCCGGCAGATCGCCGACCACGTGGCCGTCATGGAGAAGGGCCGGCTCGTGGAACAGGGCACCACGGACGAGGTGTTCGACGACCCCCGCACGGCCTACACGCAGGCCCTGCTCGCGGCGATCCCCGGCGCGGGCCTGGTCCTGCCTCCCGGGGTCGCCTGAGGCCCGGCGGGCCCGACCCGGCAGCGCGCGTCGTCGCGTGGACCGGTGTGAAGGACAGCAGGCGGTCCCCGGTGCGGGGGCCGCCTGCTGCGTCCGGGGAGGTGAGACGAGTCACGACCATAACGATGCGCGCACGATCTCCGGCTGCGCGCTCCGGGGGCGTCTGCCGCCCCGCATCCCCGTGCTGGTGCCGATCCCGCCGTGCGAGGGGGAGGAAGTGTACGACGTCGGAACCGGGTGCGGTCTCCTGACTTCCGCCTCTTGACGCGGTGATCCTCTGTAGGCTTGGGAGTTGCCCTGTGACGCGGCGCCAGCGCCACGCGTCACGACGCATCACCGAAGGAGACGATTCATGAGTATCAAACCCCCGGACGAGGCTGTGGCCAGTCCACCCACGCCGAACGAGCAGACCAATGAAACGAGCACGGGACAAAGAGCGCGATTGGCCCTGCCGGTGTTCATCCCGGCCGCGGCACTGATCGTGGTTTTCGTCGCGTTCGTCCTCGTTTCGCCGGATACCGCGTCCACCCTGTTCGCGGGCATCCAGGAGAACGTGATCGGCGCCTTCGGCTGGTACTACGTGGCCATCGTGGCCTTCTTCGTGGCCTTCTCGCTGTGGGTCGGTTTCAGCCGCTACGGTGACATCCGCCTCGGCAAGGACGACGACAAGCCCGAGTTCTCCGCCATGTCCTGGTTCGCACTGCTCTTCGCCGCGGGCATGGGTATCGGCCTGGTGTTCTGGGGCGTGGCCGAACCGCTCAACCACTTCGCCAGCCCCCGCCCCGGCGTCACCGGCACCGACGTGCAGCTCGGCCAGCGGGCCATCACCCAGACCTTCCTGCACTGGGGGCTGCACGCCTGGAGCATCTACGTCGTCGTGGGCCTGTCGATCGCCTACGCCGTGCACCGGCGCGGCCGCCCGATCTCCATCCGCTGGACCCTCGAACCCCTGCTGGGCGACCGCGTCAAGGGCGCCTGGGGTCACGCCATCGACGTCGTCGCGCTCGTGGGCACGCTGTTCGGCGTCGCCACCTCGCTGGGACTCGGCGTGCTCCAGATCTCCTCGGGACTGGACAGTGCCGGCATCCTCGCCGCTACCAAAGCCACCCAGGTGGGCCTGATCCTCTGCATCACCGCGCTGACGATCGTGTCGGTGATCTCCGGCGTCGGCAAGGGCATGAAGTGGCTCTCGAACATCAACCTCGTCCTGGCCGGGGTGCTCCTGCTCGTGGTGCTCTTCGCGGGTCCCACGCTCTTCCTCCTGCGCGAGTTCGTCCAGTCCATCGGCAACTACTTCCAGAACGTCGTGGGCCTGACCTTCAACACCCTGGCGTTCTCCGGTGCGGAGGGTGAGGCCTGGCAGGCGGCCTGGACCACGTTCTACTGGGGCTGGTGGATGTCCTGGGCACCCTTCGTCGGCATCTTCATCGCCCGGATCTCCAAGGGGCGCACGGTCCGCGAATTCGTGGCCGGTGTCCTCCTCGTCCCCACCACGCTCGGCTTCCTGTGGTTCTCCGTGCTGGGCGGCTCCGCCATCTACCGCGAGATCTTCGGTCAGGGCGGCCTGATCGCGGAGGACGGCTCGGTGGACACCGAGAACGCCCTCTTCGGCCTGCTGGGTGGACTCCCGGGCGGGCCCGCGCTGCTCATCGGGGCCATCATCCTGATCGCCATCTTCTTCATCACGTCCGCCGATTCCGGTGCCCTCGTGATGAGCATGATCTCCACGGGCGGCGACCCGAACCCGAGGCACTGGATCCGGGTGTTCTGGGCGGTACTCGCAGCGCTCGTCGCCATCTCCCTGCTCCTCGTCGGTGATACCGGCCTGAGCTCCATCCAGACGGCGGCGATCCTCACCGCCCTCCCCTTCAGCGTCGTCATGCTCGCCATGTGCGTGTCCACGGCGAAGGCGTTCCACGGGGAGCACCGCGCCTGGCAGGCCACGCAGCGGAAGCTCGCCGCGACGGCCATGGCGGACCGCGTGACCGATCAGGTCCACGAGTCGATGTCCGATCGGGTGGAGCGGCAGGTGCAGGACCACCTCGACGATCACGCGGACACGCTGGCCGAGGGCGCCGCCGGCGCCGGCCAGGATGCGGGTCGGAACGGTACCCCGCGCTTCAAGTGGGCCCGCCGGCCGTAACCGGATCCCACGCACGACGGCGGCGGCCCTTCCCCCGGGGAGGGCCGCCGCCGTCGTCTGCGCAGCGTCTCCGGACGCCGGTTGACAGGGTGCATTAGGTCTGTTTTTGCCGTGTCCCCTAGACTGGTAAGAGGGCGTGCACTGTAGCCGCCGTCAATTTTCCCGCAGTAGATACCGAATTGAGTAATAACGCATGTCTGAAACCACAGGCAACACCGCTGTTCGCAGCGACCTCCGCAACGTAGCCATCGTGGCCCACGTTGACCACGGAAAAACCACCCTGGTCGACGCCATGCTGAAGCAGACCAACTCGTTCGCTGCGCACGGAGACGTCGCCGACCGCGTCATGGACTCGGGCGACCTCGAGCGCGAGAAGGGCATCACCATCCTCGCGAAGAACACCACCGTGTTCTACGACGGCCCCTCGGCCAACGGCGAGACCATCACGATCAACGTCATCGACACCCCCGGCCACGCCGACTTCGGCGGCGAGGTGGAGCGCGGCCTGTCCATGGTGGACGGCGTGGTGCTCCTCGTCGACGCATCCGAGGGCCCGCTGCCCCAGACGCGCTTCGTGCTCCGCAAGGCCCTCGCGGCCAAGCTCCCCGTGATCCTGCTGGTCAACAAGACCGACCGCCCCGACTCCCGCATCGAGGAGGTCGTCAGCGAGTCGATGGACCTCCTCCTCGGCCTCGCCTCCGACCTCGCCGACGAGGTCCCCGACCTGGACCTCGACCTGATCCTGAACGTGCCCGTCGTCTACGCCGCGGCCCGCGTCGGCGCAGCGTCGATCGAGCAGCCGGCCGACGGGCATGCGCCGACCAACGACAACCTGGAACCGCTGTTCAAGACGATCATCGACCACATCCCGGCGCCCCGCTACAACCCCGACGGCGTCCTGCAGGCACACGTCACCAACCTCGACGCGTCGCCGTTCCTCGGCCGCCTCGCGCTGCTGCGCATCTTCAACGGCACGCTGCGCAAGGGCCAGCAGGTGGCCTGGGCCCGCCAGAACGGTGAGCTCAAGACCGTCAAGATCACCGAGCTCCTCGCCACGAAGGCGCTGGACCGCGTACCCACCGATTCCGCCGGACCCGGCGAGATCGTCGCCGTCGCCGGTATCGAGGGCATCACCATCGGTGAGACGCTCACCGACGTCGACAACCCGCAGCCGCTGCCGCTGATCACCGTCGACGACCCCGCGATCTCGGTCACCATCGGTATCAACACCTCGCCGCTCGCCGGCAAGGTCAAGGGCGCCAAGGTCACCGCACGCCAGGTCAAGGACCGCCTCGACAAGGAGCTCATCGGCAACGTCTCGCTCCGCGTCCTGCCCACGGCCCGCCCCGACGCCTGGGAAGTCCAGGGCCGTGGCGAGCTGGCGCTCGCCATCCTCGTGGAGCAGATGCGCCGTGAGGGCTTCGAGCTCACCGTCGGCAAGCCCCAGGTGGTCACCAAGACCGTCGACGGCAAGATCCACGAGCCCATGGAGCACATGACCATCGACGTCCCCGAGGAGTACCTCGGCGGCGTCACCCAGCTCATGGCCGCCCGCAAGGGCCGCATGACCAACATGGCCAACCACGGCACGGGCTGGGTCCGCATGGAGTTCATCGTCCCGGCGCGCGGCCTCATCGGGTTCCGTACCCGCTTCCTGACCGACACGCGCGGCGCCGGTATCGCGGCGTCGATCTCCGAGGGCTACGAGCCCTGGTGCGGCGACATCGAGTACCGCACCAACGGCTCGATGATCGCCGACCGCTCGGGTGTCGTCACCCCGTTCGCGATGATCAACCTGCAGGAACGCGGCTCCTTCTTCGTGCAGCCCACCTCCGAGGTGTACGAGGGCATGATCGTCGGCGAGAACTCCCGCGCCGACGACATGGACGTCAACATCACGAAGGAGAAGAAGCTCACCAACATGCGTGCCGCTTCCTCCGACACCTTCGAGAACCTGACCCCTCCGCGCAACCTCACCCTCGAGGAGTCCCTCGAGTTCGCCCGCGAGGACGAGTGCGTGGAGGTCACCCCGGAGACCATCCGCATCCGCAAGGTCATCCTCGACGCCAACGAGCGCATGCGCGCCTCGCGTTCGCGCGCCCGGGCCTAGTCCCGACGGCACGTCAGCACCATGGCCTACGACGACGCCGGTCCCTTCCCTGCCGGGAAGGACCGGCGTCCGTCGTTCCCGGTGCGCCCTCCTGGGGGCCCGCGGCGCCCCGNCTGGGGGTCCGCGGCGCCCCGCCGCGATCGCGGGCGCGGTGGCGGCCGGGGTGGCGGCGGGAGTCCTCGGGACCGCGCTCCACGGCCACCTGCTCTTCGTGGGCGGGGTCGCCGTTCCCGTCGGAGCGCTGGCCGCCCTGCTCCTGGCGGGCAGCCTGTTCCTGCTGTGCGGCCTGTGGGCGCGGAACGTCATGATGACGGCGGTGGCGGGCGCCATCGCGTACGGGATCGTGGCGCTGCTCTCGCGCTCATCGAAGACGCTCATCCTCACCGGGTCGTCGACGGCGGCCCCGGGCACGGCATTCGCGGGGAATCTCTGGCTCTTCGGCGTGCTCATCGCGACGCTCGCCGCGGTGGTGCGGGGCGTCGTCGTGCTCCGTCAGCGCTAGGGGCCCGGCTCAGTCGGCCGTGCGGTCGAGGTGGTGGGCCAGCAGGACGGAGGTCGCCGTGCCGTCGTCGTCCGGCCCGCGGCGCGCGTAGTCCTCGAAGACCTCACGGATGCGCCCCATCATCTCGGCACGGTGCTCGTCGTTCAACCGGACGCCGACGCGCCAGACGTCGATCTCGGAGGGCTCCAGGCCCTCGATCTCCTGCAGGAACGTCTCCACCAGGACGGGCGCGGAATCCGGCAGGCGGCCGTTCCGCGAGAGCCCCGTGGCGCGGTACGGGATCTCCTTCGCCCCGCGGTTGCCCACGCGGGTGTCCTCGGCGGCGAGGAACCCGGTGGTGAGCAGGGTCCTGACGTGGTGGAGCGTCGTCGCCGGGTTGAGGCCCAGGGCCTCCGCGATCTCCTTGTTGGTCCGCGCCCGGTGCAGGCACAGCCGCAGGATCCTGAGCCTGACCGGTGAGCTGAGCGCCCGGCCCCGGGCCTGGAGATCCTCGTCTGAGTCCATGCGCCGATTGTACGGGAGATCGCCCGCGGGATTGGCAGGTCCCAATCACTGATTCCGGGTGGGCGGTCCATGCGTCGACGCGGCCGGCGGCGTGGTGTGCTGCTACGGCGCCGCCCTGCGCGGCGCGCGGCGTGGCGGAGGCGGTGGCACCGGCCGCGCCGCGGTGACGTCGGCGAGGAGCACGACGTCGTCCCCCCTGCGGGTCCGCACCGTGCAGGCGGTCCCGTCGACGGCCACGAGGTCGCCGAGCGAGTCCGTGACCCCGGCGTCGATGCGACGCCGGACGACGACCCGCGTGCCGAGGGGGAGCGAGGCGAGGAGGGCGGCGGGTGTCTGCACGCCTCAAGGGTAGGCCCTGGCGGTGGACCGCGGGGCCGCGGTGCCGGGGACACCCTGGTCCAGCCGGGGCGGGCCGTTGCGTTAAGCTGGAACCCGCACCACGGGTGCGTCAGCCCGACCCCAGTCACCAGGAAAGGCGTGGGAAGTGACCTACGTAATCGCGCAGCCATGCGTGGATGTCAAGGACAAGGCCTGTATCGAGGAGTGCCCTGTCGACTGCATCTATGAGGGCGAGCGGTCGCTCTACATCCACCCCGACGAGTGCGTGGACTGCGGCGCGTGCGAACCCGTGTGCCCGGTCGAGGCGATCTACTACGAGGACGACACCCCCGAGCAGTGGGCCGAGTACTACAAGGCCAACGTCGAGTTCTTCGACGACCTCGGCTCGCCCGGCGGTGCGGCGAAGGTCGGCAACACGGGCTTCGACCACCCCATCATCGCGGTCCTGCCGCCCCAGAACCAGCCCGCGTAGGTGGTGGCCGGGGAGCCGACGCCGTTCGGCCTGCACCTGCCCGACTACCCGTGGGACGCGCTGGTGCCCTACCGGAAGATCGCGTCCGGCCACCCCGGGGGCTTGGTGGACCTGTCCATCGGCACCCCCGTGGACCCGACGCCGGACCTCATCCAGGCGGCGCTCGCCGCCGCCGCCGACGCGCACGGCTACCCGACCACCCACGGCACGGCCGCGCTCCGCGAGGCGATCAGCGCCTGGTTCGCGCGGCGCAGGGGAGTGCCGGGGCTCGACCCCGCGGACATCCTGCCGACCGTCGGCTCCAAGGAGCTCGTCGCGTGGCTCCCCCTGCTGCTGGGGCTGGGCGAGGGCGACGTCGTCGTCCGCCCCTCCGTCGCCTACCCCACGTACGACGTCGGCGCCCACCTCGCGGGCGCCACGCCGGTGGCCGCCGACTCCCTCGCGGACCTGCCCGCGGACGTGCGGGCCCGCGTCCGCCTCGTCTGGATCAACTCGCCCGGCAATCCGACGGGCGAGGTGCTCGACGTCGAGGGCCTGCGGACGGTCGTCGACGACGCCCGCTCGCTCGGCGCGGTGGTCGCATCCGACGAATGCTACGGCGAACTGGGCTGGGGCCGCTGGGACCCCGCGGAGGGCGGCGAGCCCGTGCCCAGCGTCCTCGACCCGCGGGTGTGCGGCGGGTCCCATGAGAACCTGCTGGCCGTCTACTCGCTGAGCAAGCAGTCCAACCTCGCCGGCTACCGGGCAGCGTTCACGGCCGGGGACCCGGGGATCATCGCGAACCTCGTCAACTCCCGCAAGCACGCCGGCATGATCGTGCCGTACCCGGTGCAGGAGGCCATGCGGGTGGCGCTCGGGGACGACGCCCACGTGGCCGCACAGAAGGACCTGTACCGTCGCCGTCGGGCCCTGCTCGTCCCGGCCCTCGAGGCCGCGGGCTTCACGATCAGCGGCTCGGTGGCCGGACTGTACCTCTGGGCGTCGGACGGGAGGCCCACGTGGGACACCATCGACCGGCTCGCCGGGCTCGGGATCCTCGCGGGTCCGGGAACGTTCTACGGCGATGCCGGGCACGGCTTCATCAGGATGGCGCTCACGGGGAGCGACGAGCGGATCCGGGCCGCCGTGGCGCGTCTCGCGGACGCTCCGCGCTGACCCGCCGTACTCGTCCTTGCTCCCGGGCCCCGCAGGGCAGCAGGATTAGTGATCGGGGGCTCGCTGACGGTAGCGTTTGGCGTGAATGTGCTGATCCCGGGGTGACCTCTGCCCTCGTGTGAAGCGATGATTTGTGGCGATGACCGCGCTCCAGCTCCTGAAGGAGAATCAATGACCGAGCAGAATGCCTCACTGCACTACGGCGACGGCGAACTCAGCCTGCCGCTGGTACGGGCAGCCGAGGGCAACCACGGCTACGACGTGTCGAAGCTGCTGAAGCAGACGGGCCAGGTCACCTTCGACCCAGGCTTCATGAACACCGCGGCCACCACCTCGGCGATCACCTACATCGACGGCGATGCCGGGATCCTGCGCTACCGCGGGTACCCGATCGAGGAGCTCGCGAAGAACTCCAGCTTCCTGGAGGTCTCCTACCTCCTGATCTACGGGAACCTGCCGACGCCCGAGGAGCTGACCGGCTTCGACGGCCGCATCCGCCGGCACACGCTCCTGCACGAGGAGCTGAAGGGCTTCTTCGGCGGCTTCCCGCGGGACGCCCACCCGATGCCCGTGCTGTCCTCGGCCGTCTCGGCGCTGTCCACGTTCTACCAGGACTCGCTCGACCCCTTCGACGACGAGCAGGTGGAGCTCTCCACCTTCCGCCTCATGGCGAAGCTGCCCGTCATCGCGGCCTACGCGCACAAGAAGTCCATCGGCCAGCCCATGCTGTACCCGGACAACTCCATGAACCTCGTGGAGAACTTCCTGCGGCTCTCCTTCGGCCTGCCCGCCGAGCCGTACGACCTCGACCCCCTGATGGTCAAGGCGCTGGACCTCCTGCTCATCCTGCACGCCGACCACGAGCAGAACTGCTCCACGTCGACCGTCCGCCTCGTGGGCAGCTCCAACGCGAACATGTTCGCCTCCGTCTCCGCGGGGATCAACGCGCTCTTCGGCCCGCTGCACGGCGGCGCCAACGAAGCCGTGCTGAACATGCTCCGGGACATCAAGGGCCAGGGCATGCAGCCCGAGGACTTCATGGAGAAGGTCAAGAACAAGGAAGACGGCGTGAAGCTCATGGGCTTCGGGCACCGCGTCTACAAGAACTACGACCCCCGCGCGAAGATCGTCAAGGCCACGGCCCACGACATCCTCACCAAGCTGGGCGGCAACGACGAACTGCTCGACATCGCCATGCGGCTCGAGGAGAAGGCCCTCGCGGACGACTACTTCATCGAGCGGAAGCTGTACCCGAACGTGGACTTCTACACGGGCCTGATCTACAAGGCCATGGGGTTCCCGGAGAAGATGTTCACCGTCCTCTTCGCGATCGGCCGCCTCCCGGGCTGGATCGCCCAGTGGCGCGAGATGATGCAGGACCCGCAGACGAAGATCGGCCGTCCGCGCCAGCTGTACACGGGCGAGGGCGAGCGCCACTACCCCGCGCACTGACCCGCGCACCGACCCGCGCCGGATCATCCGGACGAACGACGGCCGCCCACCTCCTGGAGGCGGGCGGCCGTCGTCGTTCCGTGCCTGGGCCGGGTCAGGTCCCGTCGGCGGTCGCGTAGCCCTGCGGGTTGTTCCTCTGCCAGCGCCAGTGGTCCTCGCACATCTCCGCGAGGGTCCGGGTGGCGGACCAGCCGAGGTCGGCGAGGGCCGAGGACGGGTCGGCGTAGCTGACCGCGGCGTCGCCCGGTCGGCGCGGCGCGAACTCGTAGGGGATGTCGCGGCCGACCGCCGCGGAGAACGCCCCGAGGACCTCGAGGACGGAGGAGCCGTTGCCCGTCCCGAGATTCCAGATGTGCACCCCGCCGCGGGCCACGAGATAGTCCAGGGCGGCGAGGTGCCCCTCGGCCAGGTCCACCACGTGGATGTAGTCGCGCACCCCGGTGCCGTCCGGCGTGGGGTAGTCGTTGCCGAAGACCAGTACCTTCTCGCGACGGCCCACCGCCACCTGCGCCACGAACGGCAGGAGGTTGTTGGGGATGCCCGTGGGGTCCTCGCCGATGGTGCCCGAGGAGTGGGCCCCCACCGGGTTGAAGTACCGCAGCAGTGCGATGTTCCAGCGGGGATCCGCGGCACCGAGATCCGTCAGGATGTCCTCGATCTGCTCCTTCGTGCGCCCGTAGGGGTTCACCGCGTCGAGGGGGAGCTTCTCGGTCAGGGGCACCTCCTCGGAGGCGCCGTAGACGGTGGCCGACGAGCTGAAGACCAGGGTGCGCACATCGGCGTCGTCCATGACCCGCAGCAGGTTCAGGGTGCCGCCCACGTTGTTGTGGTAGTAGTACAGCGGCTTCTCCACCGACTCGCCGACGGCCTTCAGCCCCGCGAAGTGGATGACGGCGTCCACCTTCTCCTCGGCGAAGATGGCACGCAGCCGGGGTTCGTCGAGGAGATCGGCCCGGTGGAAGGTCGGGGTGCGGCCGGTGAGGGCTGCGACCCGTTCGAGCGAGGTCTCGGTGGAGTTCAGCAGGTTGTCGACGACGACGACGTCGTGGCCGTGCTCGAGCAGGGTCAGGACGGTGTGCGAGCCGATGTAGCCGCTGCCACCGGTAACGAGTATTTTCACGCTCCCATCCTAGGTGCATCCCCGCGGGAGGGACGGGATGCCACAGGCCGAGCCCGGAACGGCGACGGCCCGCCGTGACCGATCCCTCTGGAGCCGGCGGGGTCCTGGGATTACTGTAGAAGTGAAACCCGAAAGGCTCCGAAGGAGGCCCATGTCGTACGCCGACCCCGGTTACAGCGCGTACTTCACGGTGGACACCTCGGAGGTGCTGCTCGTGGCGCTGTACCTCAGGGACTGCGCGGGGCTGCAGGGCACGGGCCTGCCGGCGCTCCCGCCCCTGACCCCGGCGGTGCGGAGGGTCGAGACCCGGCGCCTGACCGCGCCGACGGGTGGACGGGCGGCCCTGCGCGTCGAGTGGGAGGCGTGGTGGCACACCCTGCTCATGCACCGCATCGGGGACGCGGTCCTGCCGCTCCCGCCGCAGTTCGAGGCGCTGGACGGCATGGCGGCACTGAAGGCGCTCCTGCGGGCACACTTCGGGGCGGCGATGGCGTGGGCGGCGGAGCGGTGCGCCGAGTACGTTCTCCGGGTGGGGGCCAGGGGTGCGGACAGCATGGACCGGCTGCTCGCCCGGATCATCCAGGAGTCCGAACTCGAGCTGGGGCGCCCGGCCCGCCCCTTCACGCTGGAGGTCGTCGAACTGCCGCTGGCCGGTCGACGGGCCTGGTGGGTGGAACCGGACAAGCTCCTGATCTGCCAGGACCTGTTCGACGACGAGCGCTCCTTCCGCAGCTTCGTGGAGCCGGTCATCAGGGTGCTCGCCTGAGCCCGGGCCGCCGCGCGCCGGTCATCAGGGTGTCGCCCCCGCGACGGTGATGGTCACCGCCCCGGTCTCCGTCGTCGTCGACGACCAGCCGCCGTCCGCCCGGACCCATTCGAGGCCGGAGAACGCCACCGAGGTGATCTGCAGGGCCGACGCGTTCGCCACCGCCCACTGGGCGACGGCCCAGCCCCTGGCATCCGCTGCGTCGAGCGTGAGACGGGTCCCGTCCACCGTCGTGCGGAACGGACCGAAGACCTCCCCGGCCGCGGTCGAGACGGCGAATGGATCACCGGCGGCGGAGGGTTCGCGGAGGGTGCAGTCGAGGGCCGCGGGGGACTGGCCGGTCAGTGCGGACGCGAAGGCCCGGCCCTCCGGCTCGTGGTCGGCGTACGCCGTGGGGTAGGCGGAGCGCTGGACCGTCTGGGCGGCCTCGGTGATCGGCAGCGTCTCGTACCCCGGGACCTCCACGAGGGCGTCGTAGAAGGCGCCCGCCGCATAGAGGGGCGTCATGACCTGCTCCTGGGTCCCCCAGCCCTGCGAGGGGCGCTGCTGGAACAACCCCCGGGAGTCCGGTCCGGCGTCGTCCCCGTAGTCGATGTTCTCCAGCCGGGACTCCTGCACCGCCGTCGCGATGGCGATCGACGCCGCACGGGCCGGGAGCCCCCGGTTCACGGCGACGCCCGCGATGAGCGCGGCATTGCCGGCCTGCTCCGGGGTGAGCTCGAACGTGTCCTCGCCCACCGTCGCGCTGCACCGCTCCCGGACCAGGACCTCGCTCCCGTCCAGCTGGTGGAGGGCGGCTGCGGTCCCGCCGACGGCGACGGCGGCGAGCCCGGCGAGCATGGCGCCGGTCCGGAGCTGTCGCCGTCGTCGCCGGACGGCAGCCGACGGTGGCCGCGGGGACATGCGCTAGTTCGCGTGCAGGGCCGGGTTGAGGGCGATGCCCTCGCCGCTGCGGGGGCGGGCCTCGACGGCGCCCGTGGCGGAGTTGCGCAGGAAGAGGATGCCCGCCTCCCCGGAGAGCGTCGTGGCCTTGACCAGCGACCCGTCCTGCAGCGTCACCTTCGTGCCTGCCGTGAGGTAGAGCCCTGCTTCGACGACGCAGTCGTCACCGAGGGAGATCCCCACGCCGGACTCGGCACCGAGCAGGCAGCGCTCACCGATGGTGATGCGTTCCTTCCCGCCGCCGGAGAGTGTCCCCATGATCGAGGCCCCACCGCCGATGTCCGAGCCGTCCCCGACGACGACGCCCGCCGAGATGCGACCCTCGACCATCGATCGGCCGAGGGTCCCGGCATTGAAGTTCACGAAGCCCTCGTGCATCACGGTGGTGCCGTCGGCCAGGTGGGCGCCGAGCCGCACGCGGTCGGCGTCGGCGATCCGGACGCCCGCCGGGACCACGTAGTCGACCATGCGCGGGAACTTGTCGACGCCGTGGACGGACACGGGGCCGCGGGCCCGCAGTGCGGCGCGGACCGTCTCGAAACCGTCCACGGGGACCGGCCCGTGGTTGGTCCACACCACGGTGGCCAGCAGGCCGAAGATGCCGTCGAGGGAGAGGGTGTTGGGCTGGACGAGCCGGTGGGACAGGAGGTGGAGCCTCAGGTAGGCGTCCTCGGTCCCGGCCGGGGCGTCGTCGAGGTCCACGACCAGGTCGACGACCCGCTGCGTGACGTGCCGGGCGTTGTCCACGCCGGACTCCGCGAGGGCCTCGAGCGTGTCCCGCAGGCCGGTCGCCGCGGCGTCGTCCATGGTGGGCCCGCCGATCCAGGGGGAGGGGTACCAGGTGTCCAGGACGGTCCCGTCGGCGGCGACGGTGGCGAGGCCGAGGCCGCCGGCCGGGCGCCCGGGAGCGGACATGGATGAGCTGGGCGTGGGAGGAGTCATGGGCACAAGTCTACCGAGGTGCGCCGTCGACCCCCGCGCGGCGCCCCGCCCGCCGCAGGCGTCGGACCCGCGCTACGGCGCTCCGCTGCCTCCCGCGGTCAGGACCGGATCCCCTGCATGCCGAGGACCAGCTCCTTCACCGACGCCGCCGGGACAGGGCGTCCGCGCTCCAGGAAGCGGGCCGCGGCAGCGGGTACGTCGGGATTCGACGAGATCACCAGCGGTGCCTCCCCGGGCTTCGACGGGAGCCTGCCATGGGTGCCCCTGACGTGGCCGGGGTCGAGCGGAACCAGGTTCATCGCATACCGGAGACCTGCTTTCTTCTTCAGCAGGTTGAGGCCCCCCTTCGCCTTCGCCCACGGGTCCGCGGGATCGAAGAACAGCTCGGCCGGGTCGTAACCCGGCTTGCGGTGGATGTCGACGCCCCGGGCATAGTCGGGTGCCCGGTCGTCGTCCAGCCAGAAGTAGTAGGTGAACCACGCGCCGGGTTCGGCCACCACCACCAGCTCGCCGGAGCGCTCGTGGTCGAGGCCGTAGCGGGCCTGCGCCTCGCGGTCGAGGACCTCGTCGACGCCCGGCACCCCGCGGAGCAGCGCGGCGACGCGAGGGACGTCCGCCGGGTCCGCGACATAGACGTGGCAGACCTGATGGTCCGCGACCGCGAAGGCCCGGGAGGTCCACGGGTCGAGCTGCTCCCTGCCGTCCTGTTCGTAGACCTCCAGCAGCTTCTCGCGGCGGAGGATGCGGTTCACGTGGACGGGCCGGTGCGCGTCCTCGATGCCGTACTCGGAGACGGCGACGACGTCCACGCCGTGCGCGAGGGCTGAGTCGAGCAGCGGTGCCAGCACCGCATCCAGGGCGGCGGCGGCCTCGACTGCCTGCGGGCTGGTCGGTCCGAAGCGTTGGAGGTCGTAGTCGAGGTGCGGCAGGTATGCCATGAGCAGGTCGAGGGAGGCCGTGCGCAGGAGGTGTTCGGTGGAGCGGGCGATCCACTCGGTCGAGCGGATCGAGGCGGTGGGCCCCCAGTACTGGAAGAGGGGGAAGTCGCCGAAGAGGCCGGTCAGTTCGTCGTGCAGCGATGGCGGGCGGACATAGGCGTCGGGCGATTTGCGGCCGTCGGCGTGGTAGATGGGGCGCGGGGTGACCACCAGATCCGTGGACATGCCCATCGCGTACCACCAGCAGACATTGCCGGCCCGATAGTCGGGCATGGTGCGCCGTGCCGTCTCCCAGAGCTTCTCGCCCTGGACGAGTTTGTTGTGCTGGCGCCAGAGGTGGATCTCGCCCAGGTCGCGGAAGTACCAGCCGTTGCCCACGATGCCGTGCTGCGCGGGATCGAGTCCCGTCAGCATGGTGCTCTGCACCGAGCAGGTCACCGCGGGGAGGACGGTCGACAACTCGGCGCTCCAGCCGCCGTCCGCGAGCCGCGAGAGGCGCGGCATGTGGGTGAGGGCAGTGGGCGTCAGCCCTACGATGTCGAGCAGCAGGACAGGTTTCACGGGCGGGGTCTCATTCGCTGGGGGAGGACTGGTGGAGGTGGGGCCGCAGGTGCGCGATGGACCAGGCGATCTCGGCGGCGATCCCCTCGACGAGCGGGACCGGACCGCCAGGGAGGACGCCCCAGGTGTAGGTCTCGATGTCGAGGTGGGCGTCGGAGCCGTGCGGCATCGCGGCGACGGCCTCGACCGCGGCGCGCAGGACCGACGTCGTGGTGGTCAGGGGAGGTTCCGGCAGGTAGTGCAGCGGCAGGTGGAAATGGACACGCCACGGTCCCCGGGCGGGAAGGACGTCGAGCGCCTCCGGGAGGTCGTCGCTGCGGAGCACACCCGCAGGGGCCGCTTCCCTCACCTGGTGGATGTACCGCGGCTCGACGAAACGCGCCAGGGCCTCCCGCGCGTGCGGCAGGGCGGGGTCCTCGACCTCGAGTGCGACGGATGCCTGGATCTTCACGACCCTCAGGCCCGCGTCGACGATGCGTCGGACCTCCGCGGCGGGGTCGGCGAAGGAGACCGCGAGATGGCAGGTATCGAGGCAGATGCCGACGAGCTCCGGGTCCAGGCCCGCCCCGACGCGCGCGGACAGCCAGTCGACGACGTCGGCGACGGAGTCGAGCACGCAGCCGGGTTCCGGTTCCACCGCCACGCGGATGGTCCGCCCCGTGGTCCTCCGGAGGTCCCGCAGGAAGGCGGAGAGTTCCACGAACGCGGCTGTCGCGGCGGCGTCCGACGCATCCGTCCACCCCTCGCGCCACGCGAGCGGCAGGGTCGAGATGGAACCCTCCATCCCGGCGGGAAGCAGACCCGCGAGGACCTGCGCACAGGCCTTCGTGTAGTCGAGCCGGTCGGGTCGCGCCCACGAGGGCTCGTACACGGCCAGCTTCACGACGTCGTCGTGGAAGCCGCCGAAGGGGAAGGCGTTGATCGTGTGGAGGTGGAGGCCTTCGTCGGACAGCGCCGCACGAAGCCTCTCGCGATCCTCCCCCGACCGGGCGAGCCGGAAAGCGAGCCCGGCCGGCAACCATAGTCCGACGCCGAGGGTCTCGAGCCCGGACCGCCGGCGGATCGGGCCCGCGTAGCGTCGGAGCTGCTCGAGCACTCCGTCCAGGTCCTCCGCGGGATGCACGTTGGTGCAGTACGAGAGCAGCATCAGGCGCGGGCTCCCCGCAGGATCGAGTTGCCCTCGAACTCCTCGCCCCGCGGATCCTCGACCTCGAAGCCGGGAATCGGATCGAGGATCAGGCGGCCGCTCTGGCCGTAGAACTCCACCGGGTTCTCCCAGAGGACCCTCTCGACGTCCTGCGGGGTGAAGCCTCCCGCAAGCATCGCGTGCCCCGTGGCGGCGGTCTTGAGCGGGTCCGACCTCCCCCAGTCAGCCGCGGAGTTCACGAGGACACGCTCCGTACCGTAATGGCGGAGGATCTCCACCATGCGCGCCTCATCCATCTTGGTGTCGGGGTAGATGGAGAAACCCAGCCACGCCCCGGCCTCCTTCACCATCTCCGCGTTGGTCTCGTTCAGGTGGTCCACGAGGACCATCCGGGGCGTGATGCCCGACTCGCGGACCACGTCGAGCGTGCGGGCGGTGCCCGCGAGCTTGTCGCGGTGCGGGGTATGGACGAGCACCGGGAGGGCGTGCCGCACGGCGAGCTCGAGCTGCCGGCCGAAAGCGACGTCCTCCGCCGGTGTCATCGAGTCGTACCCGATCTCACCGACGGCGACGACGCCGTCCTTCACGAGGTAGCGCTCGAGCTCGTCGAGCACCGGCGTGCACCGGGGGTCGTTCGCCTCCTTGGGATTGAGGGCGATGGTCGCGTGGTGGCGGATGCCGAACTGTGCGGCCCTGTGGCGCTCCCAGCCGATCAGGCCGTCGAAGTAGTCGAGGAACGATCCGACGTTGGAGCGCGGCTGGCCGAGCCAGAAGGCGGGCTCGACGAGTGCGCGCACGCCGGCCGCATACATGGACTCGTAATCGTCGGTCGTGCGGCTCGTCATGTGGATGTGGGGATCGAAGATGCGCATGGGTCAGGTCCTTCCGGAGGGTACGCCCGCGGGCACACGGATCAGGCGGTGGATGTCGGGCGGCACCGGCCGCCCTGCGGCAGTGCGTTCCCGGGCGAAATCGCGGGCCATCCGCGCGAGCTCGGCATCCGTACGGAGCTCGAGTCCGGCCACCGCCCTGAGATCGATGTCCATGAAGACCAGCTTGAGGACGGCATGCCGCCAGTCGTGCTGGTCCAGGTGGTCGCGGGCGAAGGCGCCGGCGGCTGCGGCGACCAGGCCGCGGTCATTGGTCCGCAGCGCATCCGTGGCGAGCTCGAGGCCGGTCGGCACGAGGTCCGCGGTCAGCGCCCCGTCCCCTCGCCCGGTCGAGGCGTTGAACCAGCGAAGCACCCCCCTCCGCTCGGAGGAGTCGCCCCGGAGGTAGAGGGTCCGGAGGGTCTCCGCCTGTCGGATCGGGTCGAGGACGGAGGCGAGGTGATCGAGGAGGTGGACGCGCGCCGCGTCGTCCTCGGTGCCCCGGAGGATGCCGGTCGGATCGCCTGACGGATCGAGTGGACGGCGACCCGCGAAGCGTCCCGCTCCGGGGAAGATCCGATGCACCGATCCGGGATCCTGGGACACTTCGCCGATCGCGTCGGCCATCCATCGGAGGTAGCGGCGTCGGGCGGGGACCTGCTGCCAGGCGTCCTGCAGCGCGAGCATGCTGGCGGCCACCAGTGCCGGCCCGTCGTGCGAATGGCGCGGCAGCTCCACGGCGGCGATCCCCTCGAAGCCCATCTCGTCGAGGGTCGCGAGGGCCAGCGTGAGATCGGCGTCGCCCTCCCCGAAGGGGAGGTGCTCGTGATGCGTGTCCGGCATGTCGTCGAGCTGCACGTTCGCGAGGAGATCCCCGGCCTCGAGCAGCGCCCCGCGGATGCCGTGGGGCTCCACGACGACGCAGTGGCCGATGTCCACCGTGATCCGCAGGTCACCGCCCCCGATGCGCTCGCGGAGGCGGAGCGCGTCACGGACGGTCTCCACGACCATCCCGGGTTCCGGTTCGATGGCCAGGACGACGCCCGAACGGGCAGCGGCCTGCACCAGTACTCGCACCCGTTCCTCGAGGCGCTGCCAGGCGTCCTCCTCGGAATCCCCCTCCCCGAGGACCCCGGAGAAGAAGGAGACGCAGCGGGCGCCCAGGGCGGACGCGATCTCGATCGACCGGTGCATGAAGTCCATCCGACGATCCGCGTTCGCGTGTACGAGGGCCGGGTGATGCTTGCACCTCGGGTCGAGGAGGAAGCGGACCCCGGTCTCGATCACGACCGCCAGGCCCAGCCGGTCGAGGTGGTCGCGGAGTCGCTCGAGCTCGGTCGGCAGGTCGGCGTTCCACGGGTCGAGGTGCGGATGGCCGATCGTCAGGGCGACAGCCGAGTAGCCCTGCTCGGCGATGAGTTGCAGTGCCGTGTCCAGCGGATGGTCGGCGAGTCCGTTGGTGCCGTACCCGAGGTGGAACCGCCGCGTCCCGGCAGTCCGTGCAGCCTGATCGTTGCTCATGTCTCGCTCACCTCCCCTCCACGACGCCGTGTCCGCAGGAGCGCCCCGGCGAGATCGACGGCGGCGAGGAACGCGGCGGCGCCGACGCGCCCGCCCCGGACGCCGGGAAGGACGAGAGCGGTCTGGAGCGGAACCATCGCACGGATGCCCTGCTTGGTCGCTTCCCTCGCGCGGGGGCCGCTCGGCTCCGCCACCGCGCTCCACTGCGCCGGGAGGCACCGGAGGGCGTAGGCGAGCGCACCCGCTATCGCGAGGGGATCGGCTGCCAGGGAAGGAGCGCGACGCCGGGAGGCGACGAGTACCGTCGTGAGCGTGGTCGCCGCGGAGACGCCGGCGGCCAGCGGTCTGCTCGTTCCGTGGACCTCTCCGCGCGACAGCGCGGTGACGCCGACGGTGTGGGCGGCCATGGCGAGGGCCGGCCCGGCGGCGCGGGCGGCACCGTCGGTACCCGCGCCGAGCAGCACATCGAGCCCCCGGCAGCCGCCCATGAGGAGCGGACCCGCCACCGGATGCGGCTTCGCCACGAGATCGTAGGTCCAGATGCACAGCGTGAGCGGCAGGGCGATACCGAGTGCGCGTCGCCCTCCGGCCGCTGCGGCGAGGGCGAGGCCGACGGCGGAGAGCGAAGCACCCAGGCCGAAGGCCCGCCGGGCGGAGACCCGCCCCGAGGGTATCGGCCGCTCGGGCCGTTCCTCGGCGTCGAGGTCGCGGTCGGCGAAATCGTTGAGCGCCATCCCCGCCGCATACAGGCATGCGCTGGCGGCCGGGAGCAGGAGGACGGACCGACGGCGACGTGCGGTCCGGCTGCCGGCAGCCGCGTGCCCGACGAGGCTGTCACCGAGGACGGTGAGCACGGCGGGGGCGCGCACGAGTTCGAGGTACGTTCCGAGATCGGCCATGGGTCAGGTCCCCGTCGAGGAGGGGTCGGTGAGGAGCCGCAGGGCTTCCCCGGCCTCGTGGGCCCAGTCCACGAGATGCCGGTGCTGTGCCGCGAAGGAATGCTCGTCGCTGCCCCAGGGGTCCTTGAAGAACAGTCCGAGCGCCGGGACGTCGCCGGTCCAGCCCGCCGCATCGGCGAGCGCCATCAGGCGTGCGAGGTCGAGGATCATGGGTGCCGCGAGAAGCGAGTCGTAGGCACTCCACGTCGTCTGCAGGGTGATCCGCGTGTCGAGGAACCCGCGCGCGCTCACGTGGTCCCAGGCGACTTTCGTCTCCCCGAGGTCGGGGACGTTGTCGATGTGCAGGGGTGTCACGGCACCGCCGGTGAGTTCCCTGAGGCCACGGTTCTTCGACTTCAGCTTGCCCTTCACTGCAGCGGGATCGGCGAGCGTCGCGCCGTCGCCGCCGCCCAGGAGGTTCGTGCCGGCCCAGCTGCTGATGCGCAGGCCGCGGGCGGAGAAGGCGGGCGCGAGCACCGAGCGCAGCCAGGTCTGGCCCGTCTTGCCGTCCTGTCCCGCGGTCGGGATCCCCCGCTCGAGGGCCAGCTGATGCAGGGCCGGGATCTGCAGGGCGGTCGAGGGGGTGAAGCAGATGTACGGAGAGCCCGCGAGGATCGCCGCGTAGGCGCCCACGGAACTGGGGGGGAGCAGACGTCGTCCGGGCTCTCGGAGGGCGGCCTCGAGCAGGTCGAGGTCCTCGAACTCCGGCGCCGGCCCGGGCATGGGTTCGGAGGACGCCACGTCGATGACGATCACCCGCTCGAGGCCGGCGTCGCGCTGGAAGTCGGTGATGTCGCGCGCCATCCGTGCCGCCGCCTGGGACTGGGACTCGTTCCCCTCCGTCCCCAGATAGCCCCGCCGTACTCGGGAGTCGGCCTGCTCGAGTGCCGCCTGCAGGGGACCGAGGAGCCGCGCCGGGATCATTCCCGACTCGACGAGCAGTTCCGCGCGTTTGACCATCCCGACCGCAGAGACGTCGTGTCCGGCAATGACGAGATCCGTGTACCGGGGGAGCGGGACGTCGTCGAAGTCCTTCTGTCCCGTCACCGTGCCGGTCGTGTCGGTCAGCCCCGCGGCGAGTGCCGCCAGCCCGAGGGCGGCGGTGGTCGCAACAGAGCCACGCGCGCCGATGAGCCAGAGGCCGGTGGCCCCGAAGGGGGCGGACCCGGGGGGCCCGCCCGTTGGAAGAGATCCCGGTACCCTGTCCTGCGCGTCCACTCTGGCTCCTTTGCCGACACCGATGAAGCGACCACCGAGCGTGAGTCAAGAGGGTGAGACCTCGCCGCCTGTCAGGGACTGGGCCGGTCGGACCGACGGCGTGCCGCCGGTTCCGGATGTCCTGTTCAGGTGATCGCTACTCGACGGTACGAGGGGGCGTCGAGTAGCCGCACCAGTACGTACTACCTGATCTCGCCGACGCGGTACTTGGAGCGCGGGTACCGTCAGGGTGCGGGTACCAGCGGCGGTCCGCCTGACGGTCGGCACCGTGCTCGTTAGAGTTGCCGGATGACAGACATTCAGCACGTGACACTCGACCTGACGTCCGACGTAGCCCACCTGACAGCGCGCCTGCTCGACGTCGAGAGTGTCTCCGGCAACGAGGCGGGCGTCGCGGACGCCATCGAGCAGGCCCTGCGGCGCCTGGACCACCTGGAGGTGGTGCGCGACGGCGACTGCGTCATGGCGAGGACCGGCCTCGGGCGCCCCGAGCGGGTCATCCTCGCCGGGCACATCGACACCGTGCCCCTCCCGACGGTCCCCGGTGCGCGCGGCACCGTGCCGTCCGCGTGGGACGGCGACGTCCTGTACGGGCGGGGAGCCACCGACATGAAGGGCGGTGTCGCCGTCCAGCTCGCGCTCGCGGCGGCCCTCACCGAGCCCACGCGGGACATCACGTTCATCTTCTACGACCACGAGGAGGTCGAGGCCTCCCTCAGCGGACTCGGCCGGGTGGCGGCGTCCTACCCCGAGTGGCTGACGGCGGACTTCGCGGTGCTCCTGGAACCGACGGACGGCACCGTGGAGGGCGGCTGCAACGGCACGGCGCGCTTCGACGTCCGGGTCACCGGCAAGGCGGCCCACTCGGCGCGTGCCTGGCGGGGAGTCAACGCGATCCACGGCGCCGCCGAGATCCTCGTCCGCCTGCGGGACCACGAGCCGGCCACCGTCCACGTGGACGGCCTGGACTACCGGGAGGGCCTCAACGCGGTGATGATCACCGGGGGCACCGCCGGGAACGTCATCCCGGACAGCGCGGTGATCGAGGTCAACTACCGCTTCGCCCCGGACAAGACGCCCGAGCAGGCCGAGGAGTACGTGAGGGCGCTGCTCGACGGGTTCGACGTCGAGCGGACCGATGCGGCCGCGGGGGCGCGGCCGGGCCTGCAGCACCCCGCGGCGGCGGCATTCGTCGCGGCCGTCGGCGCGGACCCGAAGCCCAAGTACGGCTGGACCGACGTGGCGCGGTTCAGCGCCCTCGGGGTGCCGGCGGTCAACTTCGGTCCCGGCGACGCGCTCCTCGCGCACACGGACGACGAACACGTGCATGCCGACGCCATCCGGGCGTGCCTGGGAGCCCTCGTGACCTGGCTGTCCTGACAGCCCTCCCACGACGAGGGACCCGGCAATCCGCCGGGTCCCTCGTCGTTCCTGCCCTGGGAGCGGCTCCCCGGTCAGGTGGAGGCCGCGTCCATGGCGATCGTGCCCACCGCGGCGGGCTTCCGTCCCTTGGTCCTGAAGCTCAGGAGGACGGACAGCCGTGTGGCGAGGGTGGACAGCGCGAAGTTGATGATGATGAAGATCGCGGCGGCGACCATCAGGGACGGGATGATGTTGCCCTCGCCGACGCCGAGCCGGCGCATGTACTGCAGGAGCTCGGGGTAGGTGATGATGAAGCCCAGCGCCGAGTCCTTGAGGATCACCACGAACTGGCTGATCAGGGCGGGCAGCATGGCGATGAGGGCCTGCGGCACCTCGATGCTGCGCAGCGACTGGTTGGCCGTCAGGCCGATGGCCATGCCGGCCTCGCGCTGGCCCCTGGGCAGCCCCTGGACCCCGGACCGGACCAGCTCCGCGATCACGGAGCCGTTGTAGAGCGTGAGCGCGATGACCACGGCGATCAGCGGCGCGTCCTGGGGTTGCACGGCACCGGAGCTGCCGAGCGCCAGCCAGAAGAAGATCATCATGAGCAGCACGGGGACGGCCCGCAGGAATTCGACGACGACGCCGGCGACCCACCGGACGGGCGCCAGGTGCGAGAGCCGGCCGACGCCGAAGATCAGGCCGAAGAGCACCGAGGTGACGATTGCGATCGCCGCCGCCTTCAGCGTGTTGACGAGCCCCGGGAGGATGAAGAACTCCCAGGTCCTCGACTCGAGGAAGGGCGTCCACATGCTCGCTTCGAGCTGCCCCTTCTCGGCCAGCGTCGAGATGATCCAGGCGAGGATCCCGAGGCCCACGAGCACTCCGACGATGTTGCCGATCAGGATGTTCCGGCGCGCGCGGGGACCCGGCGCGTCGAAGAGGACCTGCTGCGCGCTCATCGTGCCACCGCCAGTTTCCGTGAGGCCCAGGTGGTCAGCAGCCCGATGGGGATCACCAGGACCACGAAGCCGAGGGCGAAGGTGAAGAAGATCGGGATCACGAGGTCCGAGCGGAACTCGATCATGGTCTTCATGAGGCCCGAGGCCTCGGTGGCCACCGACCCCGCTGCGGCGACCGTCGAGTTCTTGATGAGCGCGATCAGCACGTTCCCGAGAGGCGCGATGGCGCCGCGGAAGGCCTGCGGGAGGATGATCAGGCGCGCCGCCGGCAGGAAGCTCAGGCCGATCGCCCGTGCGGCCTCGGCCTGCCCGAGCGGCACGGTGTTCACGCCGCTACGGATGGCCTCGCACACGAAGGCCGCGTGGTACACGGCCAGGCCCACGATGGCGATGCGGAACAGGCTCGCGTTCAGATCCGCCGCCAGGCTGATCTGCATGACGGAGAACAACCCGAGGAAACCGAAGGCCAGGATGATGGTCAGCGGCGTGTTGCGGAAGATGTTCACGTACGCCGCGCCGAACCACTGCAGGCTCGGGATGGGGGAGATGCGGAACAGGGCCAGCAGCGTGCCGATGGCGAGCGCCCAGATGGCGGCCCAGAACGACAGTTGGATATTGACCCAGAACGCGGCGAGCACGTCATAGGTCTCGAACAGCGACAGGTAGTCCTCCACGGTTCACCTCTTTCCTGGTGGGGACATGGCATTGGCGGGGCGGTCCGGGGACCACCCCGCCAATGGGGAGCGATGCTATGCGCAGGGCTCCGGCTCGGGCGGGTTCAGCTCCGCATTGAAGGTGTAGTCGGCACCCTCGGTGTTGCTGGTGATCGCCTCTTCCCAGGCGCCGTCACCGATCATCTTGGTGATCGCCGAGTTGATGTCCCCGCACCTGTCGCTGCCCTTGGGCAGACCGACCCCGTACCTCTCCTCGGAGAAGGTGTTGCCGACGACCTTGAACTTGCCCGCGTTGGCTTCCTGCGCGGCGAGGCCGGCGAGGATGATGTCATCGGTGGTGACGGCGTCGATCTGGCCGCCGCCCATTGCCGTGACGCACTCCGCGTAGCCGGGCTGCTCGACGAGCTGCACGCCCGGGTACTGGTCCTTGATCTTCTGGGCCGACGTGGACCCCGTGACCGAGCAGAGGTTCTTGCCCTCGAGATCCTCGGGGCCGGTGATGTCGCTGTCCGTGGGGACGAGCAGGTCCTGGCCCGCGACGAAGTACGGTCCCGCGAAGTCCACGGTCTCCTTGCGGGTGTCCGTGATCGAGTAGGTCGCGAAGATCATGTCGACCTGCTCGTTGGCCAGCAGGTTCTCGCGGTTCGCGGACGGCGCCTCGACCCATTCGATGTTCTCCTCGGACACCCCGAGCTCGGCCGCCACGTACTTCGCGACGTCGACGTCGAAGCCGGAGTAGGAGCCGCCCTCGTCGTAGCCGAGGCCAGGCTGGTCGAACTTGATGCCGATGCGGAGGCTCTCGCCGCCGCCCTCGCCGCCGCCGCCTTCGCTCTCGGTGCTGTCGCCGCCGCCGCCACAGGCGGACAGCGTGAGTGCTGCTACGGCAGCCACCGCGGCTGCTGCGTATCGGGTCTTTCGCATTGGTTCTCCTTGCGTCGCGGCCTCGGAAGGCCCTCGTGGGTTCTGGTGATGCGGGGGATCAGTGCGAGAGGATCTTGCCGAGGAAGTCCTTGGCGCGGTCGCTCTGCGGATTGGTGAAGAACTCCTCGGGCGTGGCCTCTTCCATGATCTGGCCGTCGGCCATGAAGATCACGCGGTCGGCGGCGCGGCGGGCGAAGCCCATCTCGTGGGTCACGACGATCATGGTCATCCCCTCCTTGGCGAGCGAGACCATCGCGTCGAGGACCTCGTTGATCATCTCGGGGTCGAGGGCCGAGGTCGGTTCGTCGAACAGCATCACCTTGGGCTTCATGGCGAGGGCCCGGGCGATGGCCACGCGCTGCTGCTGGCCACCGGACAGCTGGGCGGGGAGTTTCTGGGCCTGGTTGTCGACGCCGACGCGCGTCAGCAGCGACATGGCGAGCTCCTTGGCCTCGCCGCCCTTCATGCCCCGGACCTTGATCGGGCCCAGCGTGACGTTCTCGAGGATCGACTTGTGCGCGAAGAGGTTGAACGACTGGAACACCATGCCGACGTCGGCGCGCAGCTTCGCGAGGGCCTTGCCCTCCGCGGGGAGGACCTTGCCGTCGATGGCGATCTCGCCGTCGTCGATGGTCTCGAGGCGGTTGATGGCGCGGCACAGGGTCGACTTCCCGGACCCGGAGGGCCCGATGACCACCACGACCTCACCGCGCCCGACCTCGAGGTTGATGTCGCGCAGGACGTGGAGATCGCCGAAGTGCTTGTTCACGTTCTTGAGCGAGACGAGGGGGCTTCCCGGGGACGCGGGCGTAGCCGGTTGCGGTTCACTTGTCATGGGAGAAATCTAGCGAACTATTCCTCTCCAGCAATACACCGGGAGGGAATGGGGACGATTGTGATTAAAGTGCAACCAGTAACGAGTCCAATGCCCCCGCCATCCCGTGACGGCTTGCACCATTGGTTAGCCTAGGACAATGTCTCACTCCCAGCAGTCCCCGGCCGGTGATCGCATCGGACCTTCCAGCGCAGACGACGGCGTCCCGCAGGCAGTGCCCGACGGGCCCGCGGCGCAGGCCGCGAACGGCACGTCCCGGGCCCGTGCGAACGGTGCGCCCGCGGCGGTCAGGGCGTCGCGGCACAAGGGCCCGGTGGAACTCAGGCGCGGCCAGGCGGCGGCTCCGCAGTCCGACAGCATGCTGCTGGATACCGATACCAGCGCGGGATTCACGCGCACCGATCCGTGGCGCGTGCTGCGTATCCAGAGCGAATTCGTCGAGGGGTTCGGTACGCTGGCCGACCTCGGCCCGGCCATCAGCGTGTTCGGGTCCGCCCGCACGCCGCGGGACTCCTCCTTCTACGCCATCGGCGAGGAGGTGGGCCGGCGCCTCGTGGCGTCGGGGTACGCCGTCATCACCGGGGGAGGCCCGGGCGCCATGGAGGCCGCGAACAAGGGCGCCTGCGAGGCGGGCGGCGTCTCCGTGGGCCTCGGCATCGAACTGCCCTTCGAGCAGGGCATGAACGAGTGGGTGGACCTGGGGATCAACTTCCGGTACTTCTTCGCGCGGAAGACGATGTTCGTCAAGTACGCCAACGGGTTCATCGTGCTGCCGGGCGGCTTCGGGACCCTCGACGAGCTGTTCGAGGCGATGACCCTCGTCCAGACCCGCAAGGTCACCTCCTTCCCGATCGTGCTCATCGGTGTGGACTACTGGCGCCCGCTCATCGACTGGATCGAGGGCACGCTGCTCACCGAGGGCACCATCTCGGAGAAGGACCTCTCGCTGCTGCAGCTCGTCGACACGGCGGAGGAGGCCGTGCGGATCGTCGCTGCCTCGTCGGGGCACCGGCACGCGCCGAGCGCTGCGTCCGGGCACCACTGACAGGCGATTCTGGCACCATTGCGGTGTGACTATCTTCCTGGTGATCCTCGCCGTCCTGCTCGTGGGAGGGACCGCCCTGCTCGCCTCGGGACGCCCGCTTCCGGCGCTGCTCCGGCGTCCCGGTGCCGCCCTGCGGGCGGACCCGGCTGCCCGTCCTGCGGGTGGCGGGCTCGGTCTCGTCGAGCCGGTCGCCGGCCTGCCCCCGGTCCTGCTGCCCGAGCAGCCCTGCGCGCCGGACGTCGACGCCGTGCGGTTCGGCCTCGGCCTGCGCGGCTACCGCATGGACCAGGTGGACGAGGTCCTCGACCGGCTCGCGGCTGCCCTCGCCGAGCGGGACGCCGTCATCGGTGAGCTGCGCTCGCGGCTCTCCGCGCAGGACGCCCGGCGATGAGCGGCGCGGTCCCGGGCTCCGACGGCAGGCCGCGGTGCGGGTGGGCGGTCTCCAGTGCCGATTACGAGCTGTACCACGACCTCGAATGGGGCCGCCCCGTCCGGGACGAGGCGGGACTGTTCGAACGGCTGAGCCTCGAGGCCTTCCAGTCCGGCCTGAGCTGGATCACCATCCTGCGGAAGCGGGACGCGTTTCGCAGCGCGTTCGCGGGGTTCGTCCCGGAGGCGGTGGCGTCCTTCGACGAGCACGACGTCGCGCGGCTCATGGCCGACGCCGGCATCGTCCGGAACCGGCAGAAGATCGACGCGACGATCGCCAACGCCCGTGCCCTCCTCGCACTCCCGGAGGGCACCACGCTCGGCTCGGTCCTCGCCCGTCACCGCCCCGCGTCCGGCCCCGCGCCGGCCACCCTGGCCGACGTCCCGGCGGTCACGGCCGAGAGCACGGCGCTGGCCCGCGACCTCCGTGGCCTCGGTTTCCGCTTCGTGGGCCCGACGACGGCGTACGCCATGCTGCAGGCGACGGGGTACGTCGACGACCACCTCCGGGACTGCTGGGTCCGGGGGAGTGCGGGGCGCACCATCGACGCGGGGCCGCCCCCGGGTGCCGGCGCGCCCGACGACGGCGCGGCATGAACGGTCCGGGCACCGCCGCGACCGCCGCGACGGCGCGGCCGGTCCGGCGGCGGGCCCACTGGGCCGTGCAGGTGCTGGCGGTCTTCGTCGCCGGTCGCCTCGTGTCCACCGTGGTCTTCCTGCTCGCTGCGGCACGCCAGGGTCCCAGCCCGTGGTCCGGTCCCGCCCCCGGCTACGGCGCCTTCATCAACTTCTGGGACAGCGGCTGGTACGAACGGATCTTCACGGAGGGCTATCCGTCCGAGCTGCCGCTGGATGCCCTGGGCATGGTCACCCACAACCAGTGGGCGTTCTATCCCCTGTACCCGGGCCTCGTGCGCGGTCTGGCCGCGGTCACCGGCCTGGGGTGGGGGGTCCTCGCGCCGGTCGTGTCGGTGGTCGCGGCGGCCGGTGCGTCGCTCGTCATCTACCGCCTGTTCAGGCTGCGCGCCGAGCATCGGACGGCGCTCGCGGGGGTCGCCGTCGTGTCCTTCGCCCCCGTCGCGGCGATCCTGCAGGTGCCGTACGCGGAGTCGCTGCACCTGCTGCTGCTGGCCTCGGCGCTGTACCTCGTCTCGGTGGGCCGCTACGGCGCGGCCGGGCCCGTCGTGGTGCTCATGGGCCTGGCGCGCCCGGCCGGGGTGCCTTTCGCGATCGCCATGGGGATCCTGTTCCTCCACGCACTGTGGGCGGCACGCCGCGGGGACGATCCGGGGGCGCGTCGCACGGCGGCGGGACGCGTGCTCCCGCTGTTCCTGCTCGGCGTGGTCTCGTCGGCCGCGGCGGTCGCGTGGCCGCTCATCGCCTGGGCCGCGACAGGTCGGCCCACGGCCTACGTGGCGACGGAGACGGCCTGGCGGGGGGAAGCCCTCGTCCCGTTCCTGCCCTGGTTCGAGGCGCCGGCCGCCGTCGTCGGGCCCGCGGCGGGTGTGCTGGTGGTCGTCGGCCTCGTGATCGGGGCGGCCGGGATGTTCCTCGCGCCGTCCGTGCGCTCGATCGGCCTCGTGCCCGGCGCCTGGTGCGCCGCGTACCTGCTCTACCTCGCCGCGTTCTGGGACCCGCAGTCGAGCACCTGGCGCATCCTGCTGCCGCTGTTCCCCCTGGCACTCGCCGTCGCCTCCCCGCGCGGGGGGCGCCTGCTCTGGGTGCTCCTGCCGGTGTGCGTGCTGCTCCAGTTCCTGTGGGTGGACCGGCTCTGGGCGTGGACCCCGACCGGCCCGGACGGGGATTATCCACCATGATTGTGATCCACGCCGCACCTGAATTAGCAGGTGCAGGACTTGTGCTGAATAATAAAGGTGATGACGTGCACATCGGGGCCCTGTACAGGTCGCTGCGGTGGAGCACCGTTTACTGTTGCGCTACCGCTGATCGCGGTCGCGCCCTGTTGAAAGGGACACCCCTATGGCTGCCATGAAACCGCGTACCGGCGATGGACCGATGGAAGTCACCAAGGAGGGGCGCAGCCTCATCATGCGGGTGCCGATCGACGGCGGCGGACGCCTCGTCGTCGAACTCAACGCCGAGGAGGCAGGCCGTCTCAAGGATTGCCTGCTCGACGTCACGAACCAGCTCGCGCGCTAGGTCCCGCCACAGCGCCGTCAGGCGCGCTGCTTGACCGCCAGGAGGAGCCCGCTGCCCGTGGGCAGGAGCGCCGACACGAGGGCGTCGTTCTCGCGGACCATCCGGCCCACCTGACGCAGGGTGTTCGTCGACTGCTCGCGGACGGCCGGCTCCGCCACCCGGTCCTGGTCCAGCGCGTCGTTGACGATCATGATGCCGCCGTCCTTCAGGAGGCGGGTGGCCTGCTCGACGTACGCGGGGAGCCCCGGCTTGTCGGCGTCGATGAACACCAGGTCGTAGGCCGCATCGGTGAGCCGTGGCAGCACGTCCGCGGCGCGCCCGGAGATGGTCCGCGTGCGGTTCGAGGGGATGCCTGCTTCCGCGTACGCCTCCCGCGCGGCGCGGAGGTGGTCCACGTCCGAGTCGATGGTCGTCAGGACCGCGTTCCGGCCGAGGCCACGCAGCAGGCAGACGCCGGAGACGCCCGCGCCGGCGCCGACCTCGACGGCCGTCGTGGCCTTGGACGCGGCCGCGAGCACGGTCAGTGCCGCCCCGACGGCCGGCGTCACCGGGGTCACGCCGAGTTCGTGGGACCGGTCGCGTGCCCTGAGCAGGGTGTCGTCCTCCTCGGGGAGCCCTTCGGTGTAGGACCAGCTGCTGTGTTTGTCGGCGGCCATGGACATCCATTCTGTGATCGCGGGAGATTCCGGGGGCCATCGGCAGGCCGGAGCCCCGCCCCAACACTACTGTGCGGCGAGGGCGCACTTCCATGCGGGGCCCGCGCCGGCCACCGCCCTGCCAGCGAGTTCCCAGCTTGGTGGGAAAGACTTTTCTTTCGGGACATCCGGCGCGAGCACGGTCTCGAATCCCTGGCACCACCGTCCAGCCTCACGGCGACGGGCGGAGCAGGTCCGGAAGTCGAGGCGAAGAGGGGAACATGATGTCCAGTGTGAAGGCGGCCCAGGCAGCCGGGGAGGCGATCCCCGCCGCGGATGCGCCGATCCTCGACGAGCACGGCAACCCCTGGGTGGCGCCGTCGTGGGAGGAAGTCGTCACCAACTACTCGCCCAAGGTCTACCGGCTGGCCTACCGGCTCACCGGCAACAGGTTCGACGCCGAGGACCTCACACAGGAGGTGTTCGTCAGGGTCTTCCGGTCACTCGCGAACTTCAAGCCGGGCACCCTCGACGGCTGGCTGCACCGCATCACCACGAACCTGTTCCTCGACCAGGCACGCCGCAGGACCCGCATCCGCTTCGACGGGCTGACGGAGGAAGCGGAGAGCCGCCTGCCCAGCAAGCATCCCGGGCCCGAGCGCAGCTTCGAATTCAACAACCTCGACATCGACGTGCAGGCCGCCCTGGAGGAACTGCCACCGGACTTCCGCGCTGCCGTGGTGCTCTGCGATCTCGAGGGCCTCGCGTACGACGAGGTGTCCCGGGTGCTCGGGGTCAAGCTCGGCACCGTGCGCTCGCGCATCCACCGGGGCCGGACGATGCTGCGGGAGAAGCTCGCACACCGGGACCCCCGCGCGGCCGGCAAGAACGGCTCGGCCCTGGGCGTCCCGCGGATCGCGGGCCTGGGCTGAGGGTCATGCTCCATCCCCAGCGCTCCCTCCAGGACCTCGTGGACGGTGAGCTGTCGGATCGACGGCGCATCGCCGTGGAACGTCATGTCTCCCGCTGTTCCTCCTGTGCGGCTGCCCTCGAGCGGATCCGCGGCCTGAAGAGCGCCCTGCTGGGCCTCAGCCGGCCGCAGCCGCACCCCGACTTCCAGCGCCGGCTGCTCTCGTCGGGGTCCGGTGGTTCGCCGGAGCCCCGCGGGGTGACCGCCGGCTCGAGCGCGGCCTTCGTACGTGACCACGACGAGCAGGTCGGAGCCCGTCGGCGCCGTCGTCCGGTCCTCGCCGCTGCCGGCGGGTCCGTCGTCGTCGCGGCCGCCATCCTCGCCTCGGCCTACGTGGTGGGCTCGGAGGCCCGGCCGGTGGCGGCGGGTTCGGCGGCCGGGACGACGGCGCTGCGGTCGGGCTGGGAGTCGGTGGCCCCCCAGACGCCCACCTTCCTCGACACGGACCAGCTCGAGACGCTGCGGGCGGGCGGCTGGTACTGCCCGGAACTCGAGGCGCTCGGGTTCACGCTGCAGAGCGCTGAGGGCATCACCGTGGGCGGCAGGCCCACCCTGGAACTCGTCCTCGAGAACGACGGCGACACCGTGACCGTCTACGAGCAGAGGAAGGTCGGCGGTGGCGCGGAGCGGCGGACCGCCCCCGTGCCCCTCAACGCCGTGACCGGCAACACCGTGGCCTCCGACGGCTTCGAGCATGTCGGCGGTACGGCCCAGGACGTCTGGGTCCGAGCCGGAGTGCCGTGGCAGGCCGTCCTCGACTCGCCGTCGGTCACGTACACCGTGGTCTCGGACCTGCCCCCGGCCTCCATGCCGCAGACCCTCAGCCAGCTCGTCACCACGGAGCACGCGCAGCTCTCGCTCGCCCCGCAGGGGCAGGAGGACTCGATGGTGGATCGCATCATCCGGGGCCTGTCGATGATCACCCACCCGCAGGACGACGCCGGATAGGTCCGGGACGGAACGGGAAGGTAGTCTTTTCTCGTGTTGGGAATCAACGGTCTCGAACTCGTGGTCCTGGCGCTGATCGCCGTCATGGTGCTCGGCCCGGAGCGGCTTCCGGAGTACGCTGCCCAGCTCGCCCGGCTCGTGAAGGGGCTCCGCCGCATGGCGACCGGGGCCCGGGAGCAGCTCCGCGAGGAAGTGGGCCCCGAACTCGACGAGGTGGACTGGCGGAAGCTCGATCCGCGCCAGTACGATCCCCGCCGCATCATCAAGGAAGCGCTGCTCGACGACGTCGAGGACGCCTTCAAGCCCGTCAGCGACGGTGCACCCAGGGCTGTCCCGCCGGCAGCGTCCGGCGTCGCACGCCCCGCCCTCTCCGTACCGGTGAGCCCCCGGCTCCCGGCGGGGCAGGCCGCACCCTACGATCTCGAGGCCACCTAGGACTCCTCCCGCGACCCGCCCTTCGGGCGTCAGCGGATGCTGACCGGGAGGTGCAGGCCCGCCAGGCCGCGGGGCCGCCGTGCGAGGGCCGAGGCGATGGACTCCAGCTCGGCCCCGGCGGCCGAACCGCCCCCCTGCAGGACGAGCGGCATGCCGGCGTCGCCTCCTTCGCGGAGGGCCACGTCGAGCGGGATGCTGCCGAGCAGCGGGATCGGCGAGTCCAGCGTCGCCGACAGCCGCGCTGCGACCGCAGTGCCTCCGCCGGAGCCGAACAGCTCCAGCCGCGTGCCGTCGGGGAGTTCCAGCCAGGACATGTTCTCGATGACGCCTGCGACGCCCTGCCCGGTCTGCGCCGCCATGGCGCCCGCGCGCTCGGCCACGTCCGCGGCCGCGCTCTGCGGCGTGGTGACGACCAGGAGTTCGGAGGCCGGGAGCAGCTGGGCGACGGAGATCGCGATATCGCCGGTACCCGGGGGGAGATCGAGGAACAGCGCGTCGAGGTCGCCGAAATAGACGTCCGTGAGGAACTGCTCGAGGGCGCGGTGCAGCATGGGGCCGCGCCAGGAGATGGGCTGGTTTCCCTCGACGAACATGCCGATCGAGATCACCTTCACGCCGTGGGCGACCGGCGGCAGGATGAGCTCGTCCACCCGCGTGGGCTGCTGCGTGATGCCCATGAGGGCGGGGACGGAGAACCCGTAGACGTCGGCGTCCACGATGCCCACGCGGAGCCCCTGGGCCGCCATGGCGACGGCGAGGTTGACGGTGACGCTCGATTTGCCGACCCCGCCCTTGCCGCTCGCCACAGCGTAGACCCGCGTCAGCGACTCCGGATCGTTGAAGGGGATGCCGCGCCGGCCGCCCGCCCCCTTCAGCTGCTCCTTCAGTGCGTCGCGCTGCTCCTGGTTCATGACCCCGAGGTCCACGTCCACGCCGTCCACGCCGTCGACGGCGGTGAGCGCCGCCTCGGCGTCGCGCGTGATGGTCCCGCGCAGCGGGCAGCCCGCGATGGTCAGCAGGACGCGGATCCGCACCCTCCGTCCGACGATCTCCACGGACTCGAGCATGCCGAGCTCGGTGATGGGGCGGCGCAGCTCGGGATCGATGACCGTGTCCAGGGCCGAGCGCACGGCCTCCTGGGTGGGCAGGTCGCGGCTCACCGGGACTGCTTCCTCCCGGCGGCCTGGACCTTCGGCAGGGTGACGGTGTTCTCGGACGGCTTCCGCGGCTTCCGCTTCTGCAGCGTGAGTTCCTGCCCGTCCGTGGTCTCGAGCAGTTCCTCGAGGATGGAGCGGAGCTCGGAGCGAACGTAGTCGCGCGTGGCGACCTCCCGCAGCGCGATCCGGAGTTCGGCGATCTCCCGCGTCAGGTACTCGGTGTCCGAGAGGTTCCGTTCGGCGCGCTGGCGGTCCTGCCGCAGCGAGACGCGGTCGCGGTCGTCCTGCCGGTTCTGGGCGAGCAGCAGCAGGGGCGCCGCGTAGGAGGCCTGCAGGGACAGCATCAGCGTGAGGGCGGTGAACCCGAGCGCCGCGTTGTCGAAGCGGACGTCCTCCGGCGCGAAGGTGTTCCAGCACAGCCAGAGGATGCAGAACACCGTCATGTACAGCAGGAACTGGGGCGTGCCCATGAAGCGGGCGAAGTTCTCGGTCGCACTGCCGAAGCGGTCCGGGTTGGGCCGCGGCCTCAGGAGGAAGCGCTTCCGGACCACCCGGGGCGTGTCCAGCCCACGCGACGTCGACCTGATCTTCTCAACCACGGCGGTCGCCTCGCTTCTGTCCCGGTGCATCGTCCTGCGCCCGCCAGTCGTCGGGCAGCAGGTGGTCCAGCACGTCGTCGACGGTCACGGCGCCCACGAGCCGGCCCTCCGTGTTGACGACGGGCAGTGAATTCAGATTGTAGGTCGCGAGGATGCGCGACACCTCGCTGACGTTCGACTGGTCGCCGATCGCCTCGAGGTCGGTGTCGATGATGTTGCCGAGGGGCTCCGGTGGTGGGTAGCGCAGCAGCTGCTGGATGTGCACGACGCCCAGGTAGCGGCCGGTCGGTGTTTCCAGGGGCGGCCGGCAGACGAAGATCGAGGACGCCAGCGCGGGGGTCAGTTCCTCGCGCCGCACGTGGGCGAGCGCCTCCGCGACGGTCGCCTCAGGAGAAAGGATCACCGGCACGGTGGTCATGAGGGACCCGGCGGTGTCCTCCTCGTACTCGAGCAGGCGGCGCACGTCCTCGGCGTCGTCGGGCTCCATGAGCTGGAGCAGCTCCTCCTTCTGCGCCTCGGGGAGCTCGTTGAGGAGGTCCGCGGCGTCGTCGGGGTCCATCTCCTCGAGGACGTCGGCCGCCCGCTCGCGCGTGAGGGAGGTGAGGATCTGGACCTGGTCGTCGTCGGGCAGTTCCTGCAGCACGTCGGCGAGGCGGTCGTCCTGCAGTTCGCCGGCCACCTCGATGCGCCGCTTGTCGTTCATCTCGTGCAGCGCGTCCGCGAAGTCGGCGGCCTTGAGATCGTCGTGCTGCGCGACGAACTGGGTGGCTCCCTGCGGTTCGTCCGTGGTGCCGTGGAGGGCGTCGAGCCAGTCGATGATGAGGCGTTCCCCGCCGCGGCGCAGCCCGCGCAGGGCCGACGAGCCGCCGCGGCGCACGAAGAGCTGCGACACGTGCCAGTCGCCCGTGCGGTTGCGCTCCATCGCGACGTCCTCGACGACGGCGTTCCCGCTGCCGTCACGCAGGGTGAGGCGGCGGTCGAAGAGCTCGGCGACCATGAGCATCTCGGCGCCGCGCTGCTCGAAGCGGCGCAGGTTGACGAGGCCGGTGCAGATGATCTGCGACGGGTCCATGGAGGTGATGCGGGTCATCGGCACGAAGACGCGCTTCTTGCCGGGGACCTCGACGACGAGGCCGATGACCTGCGGCGGTTTGGCGGGACCGCGGTCCAGCACGACGGCGTCCCGCAGGCGACCGAGGCGGTCACCGAGCGGGTCGAAGACATCGAGGCCCAGGAGTCGGGCGACGAAGACGCGGGTCGAGTTGCTAGTCACCTCCCTAGGCTATCGGGCGCAGCACCACCGGGCGGCATCGGAGTCGGCCGGGGCAGGGGTTGTCCAGCCGCCGGTCAGCGGATCGTCAGCGGACCGGCAGTTCTCTCCCGGCGAAGTGCCTCCCATCGGCGGGGACGGTGGGTAAGAATGGGGGGTATGTCCACACCACCACTTGGAACCACCGCCTCCCGCGATCTCGGCCGGGTCCTGCCCACGGGTGAGACGATCGGCCGGTACACCAGCTACCTGGATGCCCAGAAGGCCGTCGACTACCTCGCCGACAACAAGTTCGCCGTGCAGCGGGTGGCGATCGTCGGCAACGACCTGAAGACCGTGGAGCGGGTCACGGGACGCCTCAGCTACCCCCGCGTGGCGCTCGGCAGCGCGGCGACCGGCGCCTGGTTCGGCCTGTTCGTGGGACTGATCCTCAGCCTGTTCGCGGGCAGCGAGTCGGGGATCACGATCACGTCGTCCATCATCCTCGGCGCCATCTTCTGGCTGCTCTTCGGCGTCATCACCTATGCGTTCCAGCGGGGCAAGCGCGACTTCACCTCGACCAGCCAGGTCATCGCCGCCAACTACGACGTGATCGTGGAACCGGAGCTCGCCGCCGAGGCGCGCAGGATCCTGCAGCAGCTGCCCATGAACGGCCAGGCGCAGCACCCGGGCGCCAACCCCTCGGCCTGGGGGCAGGCCCCGGGCCCGCAGCCGCACCAGCCGCCCGAGCGCCCCGCCTCGTGGAACGACCCCTACGCGGGCCAGCAGCCCCAGCAGCAGCCCCAGCAGCCCGCGGTGGAGGAGAGCCAGACCGCCGGCCTCGGGACCACCGGCCCGCGGCGGGGACAGTTCCCCGATCTCCCGGATGGACGGCCCCAGTACGGCGTACGCGTGGACGACCAGGGGGCCGGCGACGAACCCCCTGCGGCGGCCCAGGCGGACGGCACGTCCACCGGGGAGCCCGCGCCGCGCGCCGACGACGACGGCGGGCACGGCTCGACCGCGGCGGGCGGACAGCGCTAGAGACCACCGGCGCCGTCGACGGCGCCTGACGCACGAGCGACGAAGGCAGGGACCCGGCCCGGGTCCCTGCCTTCTTGCTGTCGGTGCCTTCGTGCCGTCCGCCGCCGGACGGTCGGTCTACTCGCCGGTGCTGCCCCAGATGCCGCCCATCCAGGCCTCGACGTCCTCGGGGGTGCGGGGCAGGGCCGCGCTGAGGTTGACCGGACCATCGGCCGTCATGAGGATGTCGTCCTCGATGCGCACGCCGATCCCGCGGTACTCCTCGGGGACCGCGAGGTCCTCGGCCTTGAAGTAGAGGCCCGGTTCGATGGTGAAGACCATGCCCTCGGTGAGGACCCCGTCCAGGTAGAGCTCGCGCTTGGCCTGGGCGCAGTCGTGGACGTCCATGCCGAGGTGGTGGCTCGTGCCGTGCGGCATCCACCGCCGGTGGTGCTGGCCCTCGGGCGACAGCGCCTCCTCGAGCGGGACGGGCAGCAGTCCCCAGCTGTCCAGGTTCTCGGCGAGCACGGTGACCGCGGCGTGGTGGATCTCCCGGAACTTCCGACCGGGCCGGGCGGCCGCGAACCCTGCGTCGGCGGCGTCGAGCACCGCCTGGTAGATCCTCCGCTGCACCTCGGTGTACCGGCCGTTGATCGGCAGGGTGCGGGTGATGTCGGCGGTGTAGAGGCTCTCCGCCTCGACCCCGGCGTCGAGCAGGATCAGGTCGCCGGCCCTGACGTGGCCCGTGTTGCGGATCCAGTGCAGTGTGGTGGCGTTGTTGCCGGCGGCGGCGATGGTGTCGTACCCGAGGTCGTTGCCCTCCTCGCGGGCACGGGTGAAGAACGCACCTTCCACGACGCGCTCGCCCCGCGGGTGGGTCATGGCGCGGGGGAGGGTCCGGACCACTTCGTGGAAGCCCTCGACGGTTGCGGCCACCGCCGCCTCCATCTGCCCGATCTCCCAGGCGTCCTTGACGAGCCGCAGCTCGGACAGCACCTCGGCGAGCACGGCGTCGAGGGCGTCGGCCTGCTCGAGGTCCACCCCGGTGTTGATGCGCGAGGTGTCCACGAGGGCGTCGGCGTTGAAGTCGACCTCGCGGAGCAGTCGGATGCCGACGCCGCCGATCGCGACCACGCCCGCATCCTTCGTGATGGCGACCTCGAGTTCGGCGAGATCGGCGGTCCTCAGCGCGAGCTGGGCCTCGATCTGCGCCATGGACAGGCGCTGGCCGATCCAGAACTCGCCGTAGCGGGCGTTCGCGTAGAACTCGTCGCTGTCGCGTCCTGCGGGTTCGCGGAAGTACAGCGTGGCGGTGTGGTTGCCGTCGTCGTCGCCCGCTCCCTGCTCCACGGGCTCGAGCACGAGCACGGCGTCGGGCTCGTGGTCCAGGCCGAGACCGGTCAGGTGCGCGAAGCCGGAATGCGGGCGGTAGCGGTAGTCCGTGTCGTTCGAGCGCACCTTGAAGGGGCCCGCGGGGATGACGATGCGCTCGCCGGGAAAGCGGTCGGAGATGGCCCGACGGCGGCGTGCCGCGTGCGGGGCGACGGGCGACGCGGCGGGAAGATCCTCGGACGCCGGTGTCCAGTTACTCGCCATGAAGGCCTTGAAGGCCTCGGAGTCGGGCCGCTGGGAGCGGTTCTCGTTCCGGTCCGAGAGGGGCTGGCCCTCGGGGGAGTCGGTGGGGTTCAGGGATGCGGTGTCGTCAGGGCTCACCCCGACATCCTCCCACCGCGACCGGACCGCGGGAAAGTCCGACGCTCCAGATACTTTAGGAGCTAAAGTAAATGGTCACCAGACCATCGACGGAACGGCGGAACCATGGCAACGATCGCAGTCTTCGGCGGTACCGGGAGGACCGGCCGCCACGTCCTCGAGCAGGCCCTCGCTGCGGGGCACGAGGTCCGGGCGCTGGCGCGCTCGGCGTCGTCCGTCCGGGCTCGGGATCCCCGCCTGATCGTCGTCGAGGGCGATGTCCTGGACACCGACGCCGTGGACCGGGTGGTCGCCGGGAGCGGCGCCGTCATCAGTGTCCTCGGGCAGGTCAAGGGGTCGCCCGCGACGCTGCAGACCGACGGCATCCGCATCATCACCGACGCGATGGCGCGCCACGGCGTGCGGCGCATCGTGTCGCTCTCGGGTGGAGGGCTGCCGGATCCCGTCCATGACAGGCCGAAGGCCGCCGACCGGATCATCCGGGTCCTCCTGAAGCTGCTGTCGCCCGCGGTGCTCGAGGACGCCGAAGGGCACCTGCGCGTGCTCAGGGCGAGCGGCCTGGACTGGACGGTGGTGCGGGGGCCGCGCCTGCAGGCTACGCCGTACACCGGTATATACCGCGTGGGCTGGGTGGGCGTGGACGCCAGTACCTCCGTGGGGCGGGCCGACCTCGCCGAGTTCCTCCTGCGGCAGGTGGAGGACCGCACCTTCGTGCACCAGCTGCCGATGGTGAGCTACTGATGGAGGGGGTACGGGACGCCGGGCGTGAGGACGTCCTGGCCGAGGCGATCGACGCCATGGCGGCACTGACCCGGGACCTCGCCGCGGCGGGTTCCTACCCGTTCCGCGAACGGCGGCTCGGCCGGGCGCAGATGACCCTCCTGTACCAGCTGTCCCGCACCGACGGCCTCGGTGCCGGCGCGCTCGCCGCCGTGCTCGGCATCACCCCTGGTGCCGTGAGCCAGCATGTGGACCACCTCCGGCAGGCGGGCCTCGTGACGGTCGACGTGGATCCACTCGATGGGCGGGCCCGGATCGTCACGCTGACGGAGAAGGCACGCGCGGAGGTCGACGAGTTCCAGCGCGGCTGGACCGACGCCATCGCGCCGCGCTTCGATGCCCTGAGCACCGCCGATGTCCACGACCTGCACCGGCTGCTGTCCCTCGTCCGGCCCGCGGACGGGACCACGCCGTGAGGGCCGCAGGGTTCCACCGGTACGGTGGGCCCGATGAACTGGTGGTCCTCGAGCGCCCGCGTCCCGCGCCCGCCGCCGGCGACGTGCTCATCCGCCTGTCCGCCGCGGGCGTGAACCCGGCGGACACACATCTCCGCGCCGGTCACCTGCGGCGCTTCCTCCGACTCCGGCTCCCGTTCGTCCCCGGGTGCGACGGCGCCGGCACGGTGGTCGCGCTCGGCGACGAGGTGAAGGGCCTGGCGGTCGGCGATGCGGTCATCGCGATGGCGTCTCCCCGGCAGGGCGGGATGTACGGCGAGTTCGCCGCCCTGCCCGCGGACCAGTGCGCACTCGCCCCTGCGGTGGGGACCCTGGACACCGCAGCGGGCCTGCCCGTGGCCGGGACCACCGCGCTGCAGGCACTGCGGGACAGGGCCCGCGTCTCCCGGGGGCAGACCGTCCTCGTGTACGGAGCCTCGGGTGGCGTGGGCACCATGGTCGTGCAGATCGCGGTCGCGCTCGGATGTGGGGTGACGGCGGTGGCGAGCGGACCCAACCTCCCGATGCTCCGGGGTCTCGGCGCGCGCGTGGTCCTCGACTACACGGACCATGCGTTCCCCGGCCACGAGGGCACCTACGACGTCGTCCTCGACGCGGTCGGCCGGCTCGAGGCAGCGCTCGCTACCCGTTTCACCGCGCCGCGGGGCGTCCTCGTGACCATGAGGCCGCCGGCGATCCTGCGTCACCCCTCGTGGCTGCTGCCCTGGAGCGGGCGCCGTGCCGTCACCGTCATCGCCCGGCCCCGGCGCCGGGACCTCGACGAGCTCATCCGCCTCGTCGACGCCGGAAAGCTGCGCGTCGTCGTCGACGCGGTCTATCCGCTCGCGGAGGCCGCCCAGGCACACCGCCGGAGCGAGGACGGGCACGTGGCGGGAAAGGTCATCCTGGTGACCGGCTCCTCGGGAGACTGACGGCGCGGCGGTCCGGAGGGTCGCACGCGCCCTGACCGGGCCCGCGCCGCGGTGCGCGTAGATTGGACCCGGTGAGAATCGATCTGCACACGCATTCCAACGTCTCGGACGGCACCGAGGACCCCGACGTCCTCATCGGGTCCGCGGCCGCCGCGGGCCTCGACGCCGTCGCCCTCACCGACCACGACTCGACCGCGGGGTGGGACCGCGCACGGGCCGCAGCCACCGCCGTCGGCATCACCTTCATCGCCGGCATGGAGGTGTCCTGCCAGACCGACACGGGCATCAGCGTGCACGTGCTGTCCTACCTGCATGACCCGCTGCATCCCGGGCTGCTCACCGAGATCGAGAAGTCGCGGACCGCCCGCCTGACACGCGCACACCGCATGGTCGAACTCATGGCGGAGGACTTCCCGATCACCTGGGAGCTCGTGGAGCAGCACGTGACGGAGGGTGCCACCGTGGGGCGACCGCACATCGCCGACGCGCTGATCACGCTCGGCGTCGTCTCCACGCGATCCGAGGCCTTCGACCGCATCCTGACCGCGCGCTCACCCTACTGGGTCAGCCACTACGCACCCCATCCCGCGGACGCCGTCGCCCTCATCCGCGACGCCGGCGGCGTCCCCGTCTTCGCCCACCCGTCGGCCTTCACCCGCGGGGCGGTGGCGGGCGGGGCCGTCCTCGACGAGATGATCGACGCCGGGCTGCTGGGCCTCGAGGTGGAGCACCGGGACAACCCGGAGAGCGCGCGCGTGAAGCTGCGGCAGATCGCGCGGGACCGCGGTCTCCTGATGACCGGCTCGAGCGACTACCACGGGCGCGGGAAGCCGAACCTGCTCGGCGAGAACACGACGACGCCCGAGACGCTCGATGCCATCCTGTCCCTCGCTACGGGCGCGGCAGTCGGCTAGGACCCCGGGCGGCGCCGGAGGCCCTCCGCCACCGGTGGGATCACCGCACGGCAGGTGCGACCACGACGGCCGGCGAGCCCTGATTGACCGGGTTGGGCGTGGACGAGGGAGCGACCACCCCGAACTCGTAGCCCTCGGCCCGCAGTGCGTCGATCGTGGAAGCCAGGTAGGTCCACTGCGACGCGGGGCAGGACAGGACGTCCTCGGCGTCGTGGAGCAGGATGATCGCGCCGGGCGCCGCCTCCGCCATCACGAACTCCTGGACGCCCGCCGCACCCGGGCATTCGAAGTCGCCGGGATTGCCGACGTCCCACCGCCACAGGACGCCACCGCTCATGCCGATGGAGGTGAGGTAGTTCGTCGCGTAGGAGGTGCTGTTGCCGTACGGGAAGCGCATGAGGTCGGGGGTCGTACCGGTGATGGCCGCGATGGCAGCGTTGGTGCGGTCGATCTGCTGCTCCTGGTCGGCCGGGCTCAGGTCGGAGAAATCGGGGTGGTCCCACGAGTGGTTGCCGATCACATGCCCCTCGGCCTTGATCCGGCGGATGAGATCGGGGTACCGCTGCGCGTTGGAGCCCTGGACGAAGAACGTCGCCTTGACGTTCTTCTGCTTGAGGACGTCGAGGACGAACGCGGTGCGCTGGGGCGTGGGCCCGTCGTCGAAGGTCAGGCCGATGAGGGGTTTGTCGGCGGCCTGTGCCGGTGACAGGGGGCCGCCGACCAGCAGTGCGAGGACCAGGCTCGCGACGGCCAGGGCGGTGACGGCGATCTTGTTCTTCTTCATGGTGCTCAGCTCCCGTTCTCGACAGTTGGGTCCAGCCGTGCTCGAGGAGCACACTACGACTGCCGCGAGGCACTGTAAACACTCGAGCACGAAGGATCGGCGTGGCGTGGTACGCGTCTTCCTCCGGCCGGTACGCCCCCATACGGGCGGCGGACCGCGGACCGCATGGGGGCGCGGCGGCGTCAGGTCCAGGGCGCCAGGCGGGCACGCATGACGTCGATGGCCTGCGGGTTGCTGTCCACGCACACGAACCGACGCCCCAGCTTCCCCGCAACGGCGCCGAGCGTCCCCGACCCTGCGAAGAAGTCCAGCACCCAGTCGCCCTCGCGACTGCTCGCCGCCACCGCACGGCGCAGCAGGCCCTCCGGCTTCTGGGTGGGATAGCCCGTCTTCTCCCGGCCCGTGGGAGACACGATGGTGTGCCACCAGACGTCCGTCGGCAGTTTGCCGAGGGCCGCCTTCTCGGCCGTCACCAGGCCCGGCGCCATGTACGGCTCGCGGTCCACCTCGGCGCTGTCGAAGTGGTAGCCGGACGGGTTCTTCACGTACACGAGGATGTTGTCGTGCTTCGCGGGCCACCTGCGCTTCGCCCGGGCACCGTAGTCGTAGGCCCAGATGATCTCGTTCAGGAAGGACTCCCGCCCGAACAGGGCGTCCAGCATCACCTTGGCGTAGTGCACCTCGCGGTAGTCCAGGTGCACGTAGAGGGTGCCGTCGTCGGCGAGGAGCCGCCAGGCCTCGGCGAGGCGCGGCGCCAGGAAGTCCCAGTAGTCCTCGAAGGCGTCGTCGTAGCTCGCGAGCACGCCCTTGACCGTCGAGTAGGACATGCCCTTGAACCCCACGCGGTCTCCGGAGCCTCCGGCCGCCCGCACCATGGTGGTCTGCTGGCGGCGCTGGACCCGCCCGGTGTTGAACGGCGGGTCGACGTAGATCATGGTGAAGGCGGCGTCCGGGAGCAGGGCGAGGTACTCCGCATTGTCCGCGTGCACCACGAGGTTGGCGCCGTCCGGGCTCCAGGCGGGAGCCTCGGACGGCGCAGGAAGGGGGCACGGTGAGGCGTTCGGCGTGGGCCGCGCAGAGATCGTAGGNGCGAGCCCTCGCCCGACCCGTCGCCTGCGTCGCCGTCGCGGCGCTGGCCGCCGCGTCCACCGGACTGCGACCGCCCGCGTCCGCTGTCGCGTCCGCCCTCGTTCCTGCCGTCGCTCCGTCCATCAGGGCGTCCGCCGCCGCGCTTGCCGGTCTCCCCGAGGTCCTCGAGCACCTCGGCGTTGATGCCCGCGAGCCTGCGGTCCTTGCGGGGCAGGCGTCCCTTGGTGCCCTCCGGGATGTCGAGTTCCAGGTACAGGTGCGGTGACGACGAGTAGGTCTCCACGGGCTCCGGGGCATCGAGTCCGAGGGCCTTGTTGATGAGCCCCCAGCGCGGGAGGTCGTCCCAGTCCACGAAGGTGACCGCCGTGCCCTTCTTGCCGGCGCGGCCCGTACGGCCCACGCGGTGCAGGTAGGCCTTCTCGTCCTCGGGGCACTGGTAGTTGATGACGTGGGTGATGTCCTCCACGTCGATGCCGCGGGCGGCCACCTCGGTGGCGACGAGGACGTCGATCTTGTCACCGCGGAAGGCGCGCAGCGCCTGCTCGCGGGCGCCCTGGCCGAGGTCGCCGTGGATGGCGCCGGCGGCGAAGCCGCGGTCGATGAGTTCCTCGGAGAGCTTCGCGGCGGTGCGCTTGGTCTTGCAGAAGATGATCGTGCGTCCGCGGTGCCGGGACTGGAGGATCCGGGCGACGACCTCGGCCTTGTCCAGGTTGTGCGCGCGGTAGATGACCTGCCGGATGTCCTTCTTGGTGATGCCCTCGTCCTCGGGATCCGCGGCCCGGATGTGCGTGGGCTGCGTCATGTACCGGCGGGCCATCGCGATGACGGGGCCGGGCATGGTCGCGGAGAACAGGAGCGTCTGGCGCACCGGGGGCGTCGCGGCGATGAGCGTCTCGACGTCGGGCAGGAACCCGAGGTCCAGCATCTCGTCGGCCTCGTCCAGCACCACGATCTTCACGTTCTTGAGGACGAGCAGCTTCTGCTTGTACAGGTCGATCAGGCGCCCGGGCGTTCCGACGACGATCTCGACGCCCTTCTGGATGGCCTCGATCTGGGGCTCGTACGCACGTCCGCCGTAGATGGTGACGATGCGCGCGTTGCGCTTCTTCGCCGCCGTCGTCAGGTCGCTCGCGACCTGGACCGCGAGTTCGCGGGTCGGCACGACGACGAGCGCCTGCGGGGCGCCGGGCACCGGGAGGCGGTCGTAGCCCTCGTCCTCGGGGCCGACGACCCGCTGGATGGCGGGGATGCCGAAGCCGAGGGTCTTGCCGGTCCCGGTCTTCGCCTGGCCGATGATGTCGTGGCCGCCGAGGGCGATCGACAGGGTCATCGCCTGGATGGGGAACGGGTGGATGATGCCGGCGTCGGCGAGGGACTCGACGATGTCGGGGCGGACATTGAAATCCGCGAAGGTCTCCGGCACGGCCGCGTGGGGCTCCGCGGTGGTGACCAGCGTCTCCTCGACGTCGATGGCGTCGGGGGAGTTGTCCGCGACGAGGTGGTGGCCGTCGGCCGCCGCGGTGTCGCCGGCGCCTGGGTTCGTATCGTGGTGTGTGTTCTGCACGTTCTACCGTTCATTCAGGCCGAGCGGCCGCTGAGGCTCGACGGATCGGATGGGATTCATCCGGTGCGGAGCCTATCGGCGGGCGCAGGGCGTCCAGTGGAAGCCGATCGCGGGCTTGCGACTGCGTGCGGGCGGCGGAGTGAGACCTGCGCCTGCGGGGAAACTCGGGATCGAGTAGGTACTGCGGGTTATCGAGGGATAACGACCGGGCATCCATTACTACACGCCAAGACTACCCTGCCCGTCCCCTGCACGGCGTCATCGCGGGCTCCGTGCAGGCGCGTCCGTCGGCTTCACCTCGAAGCGGATGCGCCGGCGCGCGATGTCCGCCTCCAGCAGGACCACCGTGACGCGCTCGCCGGCCACCAGTTCGCCGTAGCACGTCGCCTCGAGCGCGGGGTCGGTGATCTGCACGGTCCCGGACAGGCGGGGCGCCTGCTTCCCGGGGGCCTCCTCGATGGCCGGGGGAGAGCCCTGCAGGACCACGGCGGAGAAGGCCTCGCCGATGCGGTTGCTCAGCAGCGCAGCCTGCACCGCGTCCATGGCCCCCGAATCGAGGCGGGAGGCCGTCTGGTTCGAGGACGCCATGAGTGCGTTGAGCTCGGGCAGGGCCGCCCGCACCCAGGCCGGCACCTCGGTGCCCCTGCACAGCGACTCGCACGTCACGAGCACGAAACGGTCCACGAGCCGCCGCAGGGGAGCGGTGGCATGGGCGTACGGCGCGGCGATGGCCGACTGCACGACGGCGTCCGGCACCTCTCCGTCGAACGCCGTGTAGCCGGCGCCGCGGAACAGCGACGCCGCGGCGTGCATGAGGGCCAGCTGGCGGGGGACGGTGACGTCGAGGGTGCGGAGGAAGGCCCCGTAGGGCATGTGCGCGGGCCAGGGGTGTTCGAGCGCCTCCGACTGGCGCCGGAACTTGCCGAGGGCGCCGTCGTCCGGCTCGGGCATGGTCCGCAGGATGCCGATGCCGCCGTCGATCATCATGCGCGCCGCGGCCATGCCCGTCATGAGTGAGATCTGGGCGTTCCAGTCCTCGCACGGCAGGGCCGGTTCCGTGACGATGCCGTAGCTCCCGCCGGCATAGATGATCTCCTGGCGTGGCAGGTTGAGGCTCGCGCCCCCGCGGGCGAGTTCCTGCCGGATGCGGAGCAGGCCGATCTCCTGCAGGAGCGTGAGCTGCCCGTCGGCGGTGCCGGCGTCGATCTCCGCCTGCACCTGCGCATACGTGAGCTGACGGCGGCTGCGGACGGTGGCGCGGCGGACCGTGGCGGATTCGACCTCCGCGGCGGCGTCCAGCAGGAAGTGCCACACGAAGGCGGGGCGGTCGCGGTCCGGGAGCAGGCTCGCCGCGTCCTCCGAGATGACCTCCGGGTGGAGCGAGATCCGCCCGTCCGGCGCGTACAGGGTCTGCCCGCGGAGCCTTGCCTCGGCGTCGATCGCCCCACCGGCACCGACGAAGAGCGGGACGTCGGCGATGGCGTACCGGACCTCGTACCCCGCGGCCCCGGCGCTCCGGCGCGCGAAGTGGACGGCCTGGTCGAGGTCGGTGGAGCCGGGCGGGTCGATCGTGAGGAAGGGCAGGGCGCGGAGGTCGGTGGACGGCAGGGTGTGCGCGGCGACCGCGGTGTCCGCCTCCCGCAGGACCTCCTCGGGGAACTGCTCGCGGATGCCGAGTTCCTCACGCAGGGATCGCAGCGACTCGGTGAGGCGCTGGTGGGACTCCCGATCCCTGAGGTCCATATGCTGTGCGGGCACAGGCAATACGGTAATGCACGTCACAGACATCCGGCAGTCGCACAGGGCGCCGCCGGGCCCTGGGACCTCTGGGGCGAAGCGACTCCACGGCCTTCAGCACGCGGCGCCGCCGCGTGTCCGGTCCCTTCGCCTGCTCGATCGGCAGGACGAGCGCCGGACCGGCCGAGAGGGCGACGGCAGGATCCTCCTCGCGCGGGGCAGCTTGCCGCACCTTTCGGAGTGCGTAGTGTTAGCAGAATGAACAACGGCTCCTCCGACAGCACGGCCCTCTCGGCAACCGAACGGAACCGGGCCGGGTCCGCCCGGCCCCCGGCGGCCGCGCCCGGGAGCCGGCCCGCNGCCACGAACCGACCCACCAGCTCGAAGTGCTCGAACTCCTGGACGGCGAGGCGGCCGAGGCTCGCGCGGTCGGCGAGGCTCGGTGAGAACCGTGCGTCCGAGGACAGGCGCTCGAAGCCGGACAGTTCCCCGTAGGCGACGACGCCGAGCAGGTCGGTGACGAAGCGCGCTGGCGAATCCCGTCTATGCGCGCTTCGTCACCGACCTGCTCGGCGTCGTCGCCTACGGGGAACTGTCCGGCTTCGAGCGCCTGTCCTCGGACGCACGGTTCTCACCGAGCCTCGCCGACCGCGCGAGCCTCGGCCGCCTCGCCGTCCAGGAGTTCGAGCACTTCGAGCTGGTGGGTCGGTTCGTGGCCGGGCTCGGCGTCACGATCGAGGACGCGATGGCACCCTTCCAGGCCTCGATCGACGCCTTCCACGAACGCACCCGCCCCGGCGACTGGTACGAGTCGCTCATGAAGGCCTACGTCCTCGACGCCTTCTCCGGGGACTTCTACCGCTCACTGGCGGACACCCTCGATCCGCGCACGCGTGAGCTCCTCTGCACCATCGACTCCGGGGAGGGGGCCGCCCACCTGCAGCGCCGCCTGAAGGAGGCACTCTCCGACGATCCCCGCCTCGCCTCGCGCCTCGCCCTCTGGGGGCGCCGGCTCGTGGGCGAGGCGCTGACCCAGGCGCAGCGCGTGGGCATCGAGCGCGAGTACCTGGCGGGGATCCTGTTCGCCGACGTGGCGGACCACACGCAGCACTCGACGGCGCTGTTCTCCCAGCTCACCCGCAACCACTCGCGGCGCATGAGCGCGCTGGGGCTCACAGCGTAGGAACCGGCCCCGATGCGGGAGGACCCGTAGCCGGTGGCTGCGGGTCCTCCCGTCGCCGGTCCTGCTGCTCGCCGGCGGTCGTGCGGGGTATCGGTCCTGCTAGAGCGCACCGAACCCGACGCGGCGGGTCTCCTCGGCGCCGATCTCGACATAGCCGAGGACGCCCGTCGGGACGATCACGAGGCGGCCCTTGGAGTCCTTGAGCCGCAGCTCCGTCCCCGTCAGGGCCTGCCCCACCAGCTCCGCGATGGCGTCCGCGCTCTCGGAGGACTCGAGGATGATCTCCCGGTTGACGTTCTGGATACCGATCTTGATTTCCACGGCGCGTGCCTCCTGTTGTATGAGCCTGGTATTGCTTCGAAACCTACCCTAGATCTCCTTGGGGAAACGGCTGATTCCGCGCCAAGCTAAACGGTAGATCAGCTCCGCGGCGGCATCGATGTCCAGGCTTCCGTCGGTCTCCAGCCAGTAGCGCGCGCTGATCTGCGCCATGCCGGCCAGGCCGCGGCCCAGCAGGGTCGCCTCCACCATCGACAGCTGGGTGTCGCCGGCGATCACCCCGGCGATCGCGCCCGCGAAGTGGGCGTTGAAGGCCTCCAGCCGGCTGCTGACGTCGGGCTCGTTGCTGATGTCCGATTCGAAGACCAGCCGGTGTGCCCTGCTGTCCTGCGCGATGAACTGGAAGTAGGCGCGCATGGTCGCGTGCACGCGCAGCTTGTTGTCGTCGGTGGAGCGCAGCGCGTCGACCAGCAGCTGCGTCAGCTCGGCCAGGTGGCTGTCCAGCAGCGCGAGGTAGAGGTCCCGCTTGCCGGGGAAGTGCTGGTAGAGCACGGGCTTGCTCACCCGGGCGGCCACCGCGATGTCGTCCATGGCGGCCCCGTGGTAGCCGTGGCCGACGAAGACCTCCTGGGCTGCCGCCAGGAGCTGGCGGCGGCGCTCGTCCCGCGGGAGCCGGACGGCTTTTCCGGCGGCGGTCGGTTCAACACTCACGTCAGGAGTTCCTCGGTTCAGCGGTCGGGGGGCGTCGGCCCAGTTTACCCACCTGCCGCGGCTGGCCCGGCCCTGCCGGCGCGGAATACCCTTGGGCATGACCGCTTCGACTTCGTCCGCGCACGCCCCCGAGAACAGCCCGGCGGGCCTGCCGCCCCTGGTCGACGCCGTGGGGAGCCTGACCCGGGAGGAGACGCTGCGCTACTCGCGGCACCTGATCATCCCCGGGTTCGGCACCGAGGCGCAGCTGCGGCTGAAGAACGCCCGCGTCCTCGTGATCGGCGCCGGAGGGCTCGGCTCACCCGCCCTCCTGTACCTCGCGGCGGCGGGCGTGGGCACGCTGGGCATCGTGGACGACGACGACGTCGAGCTCTCCAACCTGCAGCGCCAGGTCATCCACGGCGTCCCGGACCTCGGCCGGCCGAAGGCCGAATCCGCCCGCGACAGCATCCTCGCGCTGAACCCGCTGGTCGAGGTGGTCCTGCACGGGGAGAGGCTCGACAACTCCAACGCCCTCGCGCTCTTCTCCGGGTACGACCTCATCGTCGACGGCACGGACAACTTCGCCACGCGCTACCTCGTCAACGACGCGGCCGCCATCCTGGGCAAGCCCTACGTCTGGGGGTCCATCCTGCGGTTCGACGGCCAGGTCAGCGTCTTCTGGCAGGACCGCGGGCCCACCTACCGCGACCTGTACCCGGATGCACCGCCGCCCGGTTCCGTCCCCTCCTGCGCGGAGGGCGGCGTGCTGGGCGTCCTGTGCGCGCAGATCGGGTCCGTGATGGTGAACGAGGCCATCAAGCTCATCACCGGCGTCGGCAGGACCCTCCTCGGACGGGTGCTGGTGTTCGACGCCCTGGACATGAGCTGGCGGGAGGTGCGCGTGAGGCCGGACCCGACGGCCCCGCGCATCACGGAGCTGATCGACTACGAGCAGTTCTGCGGACTCCCGTCCGCCTCCACTGCGGCGGAGGATCCTGAGGAGGTGCCGACCGTGTCCGTCGAGGAACTCGCGGAGCTCCTCGCCGCGCGATCGGCCGGCTCGGCGGATTTCGACCTGCTGGACGTCCGGAATCCGGAGGAGTACGCGATCGTGAGCATCGACGGCGCGGTGCTGGTCCCGAAGCCCCTGATCCTCGACGGCGCCGCGGCCGTGGACGGCGCGAGGACCGTCTACGTGCACTGCAAGTCCGGGGTCCGCTCCGCCGACGTCGTGCGCCACCTCCGCAGCAGGGGCCACCGGGACGTCTGGTCGGTGGACGGAGGCATCATCGAGTGGGTGCGCACCATCGAACCGCAGAAGATGACCTACTAGGAACCATTGGGACCTGCCGGGATGCGGGGGCCGTCACCGGCGCCGGGGGTCAGGCGCTCTGCGCCGGCCGCTCGTGGTCCACGGGACATAGGGCGCCCTCGGGGTGCGCATGGTCGCCGTGGGCATTGGCAGGCGCTGCCGGGGCGGCGGGTGCGGCCGACGGCGCGGGCATCACGTCGATGCCGTAGAGGGCCTCGAGTGCTGCGGTGTACTCGTCCTGGCGTCCCTCGGCGGCGAGCTCGCGGGCACGGACGGTGGGGACGTGCAGGAGCTGGCGGACCATGCGCCGCAGGGCGAACTCGACCTCCTCCGCGGCGGCGGTGCAGCCGTGCTGGGCGCGGACGCGCTCCATCTCCGCGTCGAGGACGGTCTGCGTGTGCCGGCGGAGGGCCACGATGGCCGCGTTCATCGCCCGCGTGGCCTGCTGTTCCTCGAAGGAGCGTGCAGCCTCGCGTACGAGGTCACTGGCCTGCGCCAGAGCGTCGGCCTGCTCCTCGGGCGCCGCAGCACGGACGGATTCGAGGGTGATGAGCTCGACGTCGTCGAGGTTCGCGACGGCGGGGTCGAAGTCGTGGCTGAGGGCGAGGTCGATGATCACGAGCGGGCGGTCGCTGCCCTCGCGCACCCGCTCGATGTCGGCGGCGTCGATGCGGGCGTCACTGCCGCTGCAGCCGATGACGACGTCCGCCCGGCCCATGGCGCCCGGCAGGTCCGCGGCGGCGAGGGCCGTCCCTCCGCGGGTCGCGACGAAGGCGTCGGCCCGACCGGACGAGGAGAAGACCGAGACGTCGGTGCACCCCTTGTCCCGGAGGGCCGCCATCGTGGCGCCCGCATAGGCTCCCGTCCCGAACAGCACCACGGTCTTGGCCGACCACTCGGGATCCTCGGAGAGGTCGCCCGCCAGTTCGAGGGCGACGGACACGATGGACCGGCCCCGGCTGCCGAGTGCCGTCTGCGCGCCGACGTCCTTCGCGGTCCGGGACGCAGCCTGGAAGAGGCGGACGAGGCCGCCGCTGGCGGCACCGGAGCCCTGGGCCTCGATGAGCGCACGCCGGACCTGGCCGGCGATCTCCCGTTCCCCGATGACCGCGGAGTCGAGCCCGGCGCCGACGGCGAAGAGGTGTTCGGCCACGTCCTGGCCGGTGTGCGTCTCGAAGGAGGAGGACACCGACTGCTCGGGGATGCCCGAATACTCGCTGATGGTCGCCACGATCGCGGAGCGGGCGGCCTCGATGTCCTCCTCGGACGGGGCTTCGGCGTAGATCTCGAAGCGGTTGCAGGTCGCGAGGACCACGGCGCCCGCGACGGACCGGTCCCCGGCGAGCGCAGCAGAAGGGACCTGGGGGGCCCCGACACTGAGTCGGGCCACGGTTTCCAGGTCCACGTTCGAATGGGTCGCGACGAGCGAAAGAAGTACCACAGCGTTCCGATCATATCGAGCGCAGGCTCCCTCCACCGAATAGGCAAGGCTTACCCGAGGATTGCCTTCCGCGGAATCCTGCGGGAAACTGCCCCTCGCGGGCAGGGTGATGTTGGCCACGCCGGGCCCGCGCGGGCGGCCCCGGTTATCCATCCCGGAGGATCTTCGGCAGAATCGGCGGTATGGACCTTGGAGCATCGCACCCGCTGATCGACGGACGTACGTCCGGATCGGCCCTCATCTCCGCCTACCGGGGCCAGGCTCCGCACCGGCGCCCCGTCTGGTTCATGCGCCAGGCCGGACGGTCGCTGCCGGAATACCGCGCCCTGCGCAAGGGCACCGACATGCTGGAGTCCTGCCTCGATCCCGGGATGGCGTCGGAGATCACCCTCCAGCCCGTGCGACGCCATGATGTGGACGCGGCGATCTTCTTCTCCGACATCGTGATCCCGCTCAAGCTGGCCGGGGTCGAGGTCGACATCGTGCCCGGCGTGGGGCCCGTCCTCGGCGCGCCCATCCGGTCCGCCGCCGACGTCGCCGCCCTGCCCACGCTGACGGACGAGGCGCTGGAGCCGATCCGGCAGGCCGTGGCCCTCACGGTCGCCGAGCTGGGCTCCACCCCGCTCATCGGTTTCGCGGGTGCCCCCTTCACGCTGGCGGCCTACATGGTGGAGGGCAAGCCGTCCCGCGACCACCTCGGTCCGCGCACCATGATGCACGCCGATCCGGACACGTGGCGCGCCCTGACCGAGTGGGCGGCGGACGCCTCCGGCATGTTCCTGCGGGCCCAGCTGGAGGCCGGCGCCAGTGCCGCCCAGCTGTTCGACTCGTGGGCTGGCTCCCTCGGCCTCGCGGACTACCGCCGGCACGTGGCACCGGCCTCCCGCAGGGCCCTCGACCATGTCCGGGGCCTCGGCGCGCCGCTGATCCACTTCGGCACCGGCACCTCGGAGCTGCTCGTCGCGATGCACGAGGTCGGGGTGGACGTCATCGGCGTCGACTACCGGCTGCCCCTCGACGAGGCGAACCGTCGCCTCGGCGGGACGGTGCCCCTGCAGGGCAACATCGATCCCGCCCTCCTGCCCGCACCGTGGCCCGTCCTCGAACAGCACGTCCGCGACGTCCTCGCCGCCGGGGCGTCGGCGCCGGGACACGTGGTGAACCTCGGGCACGGCGTGCCGCCGGAGACGGACCCGGACGTCCTGACGCGCGTCGTCGACCTCATCCACTCCGTGGAGCCGTAGCCATGGCGAGGGCGGCGGGCCCGGACGGCGTCCCAGCGGAGCAGGAGGGCCCTCCCGCGCCCCCGGAGCGCGCCCGCCCCCGGACGGTGGTCGTGGTCGGCGGGGGCATGGCGGGCCTCGTCGCGGCACGGACGCTCCTGACGCGGGGGTTGCGCGTCACCGTCCTCGAGAGAGCGGACCGGTTCGGCGGCACGGTGGACAGCCGTGTGCTCGGCGGGTTCCGGCTCGACAGCGGCGCCGAATCCTTCTCCACGCGGTCCGCCACCGTGCCCGCGCTCGCCGTCGAGCTCGGGCTGGGGGACAGGATCGTGGTCCCCGACGCCGCGGGTGCGTGGGTTCAGCTGCCCGGCAGCGACCTCCGGGCGGCCGCGCAGCCGCTGCCGAACTCCGGGGTCCTCGGCATCCCGGCGGACCCCTCCGAACCCACCATCAGCGCGATCCTCGGCCGCGCGGGCTCCGTCAGGGCCGCCCTCGACGAGGTCCTCCCGGTCGGTCCCCTCGCCACCCGCCCCGGGGTGAGCCTCGGGGAACTGGTCCGGACGCGGATGGGGGAGGACGTCCTGACCCGCCTGGTGGCGCCGGTGGCGGGCGGGGTCTTCTCCGCCGACCCCGACGACCTCGACGTCGACTCCGTGGCGCCGGGACTGCGCGCCACCATGGGCCGCCTGGGCTCGCTCGGCGCCGCGGCAGGCGCCCTGCGCCGGGCCGCTCCGGCGGGTGCCGCGGTGGGCGGCCTCGTCGGCGGCATCGCCCAGCTCCGCGACGCCCTCGTGCAGCAGCTCCGGGAGGACGGCGCGGACCTGCGGTCGAACGAGCACGTCAGCGGGATCGCCCGCTCGGGTGCCGGCTGGATCGTGACGACGGAGCACTCGGCCCTGACGCGACGCCTCCCGGCCGACGCCGTGCTCGTGGCCACCGAGGGCAGGGGCGCCGTCGATCTCCTCGCCCCGTCCCTTCCCGCACTGGCACAGGAGCGGCCCGATCCGGTACCCGGCGTCGCCCTCGTCACCCTGATCGTCGACGTCCCGGAGCTCGACGCGCGTCCCCGGGGTACCGGCGTGCTCGTGGCCCGTGGCGTCGAGGGTGTGGCCGCGAAGGCGCTCACCCACGCCACGGCGAAGTGGGCCTGGCTGCGGGACCAGGCCGGGCCCGGCTCCCACGTCCTCCGGCTGTCCTTCGGCCGCGTCGGGGACGAGCCCACCGCCGTCGGGCTCGGGACGCCCGACGACGCCCTCTACCGCCACGCCCTCGCCGACGCCTCGACGCTGCTCGGCGTGCCCATCGGGGAGGCCGACGTCGTCGACTGGGACGTGGTGCGCTGGGCCGGTGCACTCCCGCACGCCTCGGTGGGGCACCGGGAGCGTGTCACGCGCATCCGGGCCCTCGTCGCGGAGCAGTCGGCGTCCCTCGCGGTGACCGGCGGCTGGCTCGCCGGGACCGGGCTGGTCGCCGTCATCGACGACGCCCGGACCCGCGCCGACGCGCTCGCGGACGCCCTGGCGGAGAGCGGCCGCACACCCGCCGTGTGACCTTCATCTCTTCTACGTTTCGTAGAACAAAACGATTTCGGTTCGCCTCCGGGCAGGGGCAGACTAGTACCATGACTGAGCTCACCGGTAGCACACCCGCCCATGCTCCACAGCCGACCGGGGAGGGCGCCGAAGCCCCCGGAGAGCTCTTCTACACCCTCTGGACCGTCTTCAAGCGGGAGGCCGCGACCACGGATTCGGGCGCGCACTCCCTGGTGGACGTGCTCGCCACCCTGGAGCAGGACGGCGTCGTCCTCCGCGGGTTCTACGACGTCTCGGGCCTGCGCGCCGACGCCGACGTGATGGTCTGGCTGCACGGACCGCGTCCCGAGGACCTCCAGGCCGCCGTGCGGAAGCTGCGCCGCACCGACGCCTTCGCCGCGACCACCGTGGCGTGGTCGGCCATGGGTGTCCACCGCGACGCCGAGTTCTCCAAGTCCCACAGCCCGGCGTTCTCCCGCGGGGTAGCGCCGGCCGAGTGGGTCTGCGTGTACCCCTTCGTGCGGTCCTACGAGTGGTACATCCTCCCCTCGGACGAGCGCCGCGAGATGCTCATGGACCACGGCCTGAAGGGGCGGAAGTACCCGCAGGTGATCTCCAACACGGTGTCATCCTTCGCCCTCAACGACTACGAATGGATCCTGGCACTCGAAGCTCCCGAGCTCGTGGACCTCGTGGACCTCATGCGGTACCTCCGGGAGACCGAAGCGCGGCGCCACGTCCGCGAGGAAGTGCCGTTCTACACCGGCCGGCGGATCAGCCATGACGAGATTGCAGAGGTGCTCCAGTGACGACACAGGCATTCAACCCCCTCGACGGAGTCGACGAGAACGGGCGGATGGCCCCGAAGGCGTACGACGCCGTGGTGCTCGCCTCCTTCGGCGGACCGGAGGGACAGGACGACGTCATCCCCTTCCTGCGGAACGTGACCCGCGGCCGCGGCATCCCCGACGAGCGCCTCGAGGAGGTCTCGCACCACTACCGTGCGTTCGGCGGCGTGAGCCCCATCAACAGCCAGAACCGGGCCCTGCGGGCCGCCATGGAGGCCGAGCTCCGGCGTCGCGGCATCGACCTGCCCGTCTTCTGGGGCAACCGCAACTGGGAGCCCTTCATCGCCGACACCCTGCAGGAGGCGTACGACGCCGGTCACCGCAAGGTGCTCGCCGTGACCACGAGCGCCTACTCCTGCTACTCGAGCTGCCGCCAGTACCGCGAGGACCTCGGCATGGCGCTCGTGAAGACCGGCCTCGAGGGCCGGCTCGAAGTGGACAAGGTCCGCCAGTACTTCGACCACCCGGGCTTCGTGGAACCCTTCGTCGAGGGCGTGACCGACGGCCTCGCCAAGGTCCGTGCCGGGCTCGCCGAGCAGGGCACCCCCGAAGCGCCCGTCCACATCATGTTCTCCACCCACTCCATCCCCATGGGCGACGCCGAGGCCGCCGGACCGCGTGCCGGCGACGGCGGGCCGGCCTACGAGGAGGGCGCCTATGTGGCGCAGCACCTGGCGACCGCGCAGGCGGTGCTGGACCGGATCCCCGGGGCCGCGGGCGTCGAGTGGTCCCTGGTCTACCAGTCCCGCTCCGGCGCCCCGCACATCCCGTGGCTCGAGCCGGACATCAGCGACGCCCTCCGCGACCGCTACGAAACCGGCACGCGCGGCGTCGTGATCGTCCCCCTCGGCTTCGTCTCCGACCACATGGAGGTCGCCTGGGACCTCGACACCGAGGCCATGGAGACCTGCGGCGAACTCGGGATCGTCGCCGACCGCGTGCCCACGCCGGGCACCCACCGGAAGTTCGTGGAAGGACTCGTGGACCTCATCCTCGAGCGCACCATCGACGACAACATCGTCGACCGCCCGTCGGCGACGGCGCTCGGACCCTGGTTCGACGTGTGCCGTCCGAACTGCTGCGCGAACCGCCGCGGGGAGAAGCCGACCGTCGCCGCCGTCGACTCCACCGTGGGGACGCCGCTGCCCAACCCCGGTACGGTATGAGCGCAGCCATCAGGGTGGGCACGCGGGGCAGCGCCCTCGCGATGACGCAGACGACGACGGTGGCGGAGCGGGTCTCCGGGCTCGCCCGCCTGCCGTACGAGCTCGTGCGCGTCCGGACCGAGGGGGATGTCCTCAAGGGGTCGCTCTCGCAGATCGGCGGCACCGGCGTCTTCGTCGCAGCCCTCCGTGACGCCCTCCTCGAGGAGCGGTGCGACGTGGCGGTGCACTCGCTCAAGGACCTCCCCACGCTGCCCGCCCCGGGTCTGACGGTCGCGTCCGTGCCCGAGCGGGAGGACGTCCGCGACGCCCTCTGCGCCCGGGACGGCCTCACCCTGGCCACGCTCCCGGACGGTGCACGCGTGGGCACGGGGTCCCCGCGACGCGCCGCCCAGCTCCGGTCCGCGCGTCCCGGGCTCGAGGTCGTGGACATCCGCGGCAACGTGGACACGCGTCTCGGACGCGTCGCAGGGCTCGTCCCCGGAGCACCCGGTGACCTCGACGCCGTCGTCCTCGCCGCGGCGGGACTGCGGCGGCTCGGGCGCGAGGAGGCGATCACCGAGCTGATCGACCCGGACGTCATGCTCCCCGCCGCGGGCCAGGGCGCCCTCGCGATCGAGTGTCGCGAGAGCGAGGCGACCCCCGGGGTGCGCGAAGCACTCGCCGCCTACGACCACCTGCCCACACGGCTCGCGGTGACGGCGGAGCGCGCCGTCCTCCTGCAGCTCGAGGCGGGCTGCGCGGCGCCCATCGGCGCCCTCGCCCGGCTGCAGGGCGACGACCTCGCCCTCGAGGCCGTGGTGTGCAGCCTGGACGGCCGGTCGATGATCCGCCTGACCCGCTCGGCGCCGGCCACCGACGCCGTCGCCGCCGCGCAGCTCGGCCTCGAACTCGCCGAGGAGCTGCTCGCCGCCGGGGCAGCCGACATCGCGCCCCTGAACAGCTAGGCACGCATGGTCAGCTGGTCAGGGGGCCGGCCGGTGGTCGTGCTCCGGCACCCGGCCCGGGCGGTCCGGATCGCCGACGCCCTCCGCGCGGGCGGCATGACGGCCTACGCCCTGCCGCTCACGGACACGGAGCTCCCCGCCGCCACCGACGCCGTCGGCCGCGCGCTGGCGGCCCTCGGGCAGGGCGGGTACGAGTGGCTGGTCCTGACCAGCGCCAACGCCGTCCAGTCCCTCGGGATGCTCGCGGGCGCGGACACGCTCGCCACCCTCGTCCGCCGCGGGGGAGCGCGGGTCGCCGCGGTCGGCACCGCGACCGCGCGGACACTGGCCGCGGCGGGCGTCGTCGTGGACCTGGTGCCCGGGGAGGCGTCCTCGGCCGGCCTCCTGGCGGCGTTCCCGTCCGGTCGGGGCGCCGTCCTCCTGCCCCAGGCCGATCTCGCCCCGGACGACCTCCGTGCGGGACTCGCGGCCTCGGGCCGGGCCGTCCACCGCGTCGAGGCGTACCGCACCGTGCCCTACCCGGCGTCGACCACGCGGCGTGTCCCCGGCGTCGAGGAGGACGGGCCCAGACCGCCGGTGCTGTCCCTCCGCGAGCTCGTGGGCCTCACGTCGGGCGGCGTCCAGCCCGCCGTCGTCTTCACCGCCCCGAGCGCGGTCCGGCAGTTCCATGACAGGCTGGGCGGCGGTCCGCTGTCCTTCCGGGCCGTCGCCATCGGCCGCACCACGGCCGGGGCGCTCCGGTCCGAGGGGTGGGCGCCGGCGGCCACGGCCGCAGACCCCACACCGCAGGGCATCGCCCGGGCGGCGGCGGACGCCCTCGCACAGGACGACGCACCCATCTCGCACGCCGCACCATCGAACGGAGATCAGCCATGAGTTTCCCCCAGCACCGGCCCCGGAGGCTGCGCTCGACCCCCGCCCTGCGGCGCATGGTGGCCGAGTACCGCGTCCACCCGTCCGAGCTGATCCTGCCGGCCTTCATCCGCGAGGGGCTCGCCGAGCCCTCGCCGATCCTCTCCATGCCCGGGGTCGTGCAGCACACCACGGACTCCCTCAAGCGGGCGGCAGCGCAGGCGGTGGAGCGCGGCGTCGGCGGCATCATGCTGTTCGGCATCCCCGAGCACCGCGACGCGACCGGCAGCGCCGGCATCGACCCCGACGGCGTCCTCAACCGTGCGATCGCGGACGTCCGCTCCGAGGTGGGCGACTCCCTCGTGGTCATGAGCGACGTCTGCCTGGACGAGTTCACCGACCACGGGCACTGCGGTGTCCTCGCCGCCGACGGCACGGTGGACAACGACGCGACACTGGAGCTGTACGGGCAGATGGCCGTGGAGCAGGCCCGGGCCGGCGCACACGTGCTCGGCCCCTCCGGGATGATGGACGGGCAGGTCGCCGTCATCCGCCAGGCGCTGGACGAGGCCGGACACCAGGACACCGTGGTGCTCGCCTACGCCGCCAAGTACGCCTCCGCGTTCTACGGCCCGTTCCGCGAGGCCGTCGACTCCCAGCTCGTCGGCGACCGCCGGACCTACCAGATGGACGCCTCGAACCGCCGTGAGGCGATCCTCGAGGTGGAACTCGACCTCGAGGAGGGCGCCGACATGGTGATGGTCAAGCCCGCCATGAGCTACCTGGACATCCTCGCGGACGTCGCCGCCATGTCGCCCGTGCCCGTCGCGGCGTACCAGATCTCGGGGGAGTACGCGATGATCGAGGCCGCGGCCGCGAACGGCTGGATCGACCGCCGCCGCGCCATCGAGGAATCCGTCCTCGGGATCAAGCGCGCCGGCGCGCAGATGATCCTCACCTACTGGGCCTCGGAGCTCGCGCTCTGGCTCGACGAGCCCGCCCACTGAACTCCCACAGCGAAGGAACCGCACCGATGACGACCCCAGCAGCAAGCACGTCCGAGGACCTCTACGAGCGCGCCCGCGCCCTCATGCCCGGCGGCGTCAACTCGCCCGTCCGTGCCTTCGGCTCCGTGGGCGGGACCCCGCGCTTCCTCGTCGACGCGCACGGTCCCTACGTCACCGACGCCGACGGCACGCAGTACGTGGACCTCGTCTGCTCGTGGGGGCCGGCACTGCTCGGCCACTCGCACCCGGACGTCATCGCGGCCGTGCATCGCGCCGTCGACCACGGGCTCACCTTCGGCGCCTCGACGCCCGCCGAGGCCGACCTCGCGCAGCTCGTCAGGGAGCGCGTCCCCGCCGTGGAGCTGCTGCGCATGGTGTCCACGGGGACCGAGGCCACCATGACCGCCGTCCGGCTCGCCCGGGGCTTCACGTCGCGCAACCTCATCGTCAAGTTCGCCGGCTGCTACCACGGGCACGTGGACAGCCTCCTCGCGGCCGCCGGATCGGGCGTCGCCACCCTGGCGCTGCCCGGCTCCGCCGGCGTCACGGAGGCGACGACGGCGGAGACGCTCGTGCTGCCGTACAACGACGTCGAGGCCGTCGAGGAGGCCTTCCGCACGCACGGCGAGCACATCGCCGCCGTGATCACGGAGGCCGCTCCCGCGAACATGGGCGTCGTGACGCCGGCACCCGGCTTCAACGCGTTCCTCAGCCGCATCACCTCCGAGCACGGCGCGCTGTTCATCGTGGACGAGGTCATGACCGGGTTCCGCACCCACCCGGGCGGGTACTGGAAGCTCACCGGCGGCGCGGACGACGCCGAGCACCCGTGGACGCCGGACCTGCTGACCTTCGGCAAGGTCATCGGCGGCGGCATCCCGGCCGCGGCGCTCGGAGGGCGCGCCGACGTCATGAACTACCTGGCGCCGATCGGCCCGGTCTACCAGGCGGGCACGCTGTCGGGGAACCCGATCGCCATGGCGGCGGGTGTCGCGACCCTCACGGCCGCGACGGACGACGTCTACCGGCACGTCGATGCGCGGTCGCTCGAGGTCAGCGACGCCCTCACCGCGGAACTCGCGAAGGCCGGTGTGGACCACTCCATCCAGCGCGCGGGGAACCTCTTCAGCGTCGCGTTCGGCACCGCCGAGCACGGCGTCCGGAACTACGCCGACGCGCAGGCACAGGAGGCCTTCCGCTACGGGCCCTTCTTCCACTCCATGCTGGACTCGGGCGTGTACCTCCCGCCGTCCGTGTATGAGGCGTGGTTCCTCTCCGCGGCACACGACGACGCCGCGATGGAGCGCATCCACGCGGCTCTTCCGGCCGCCGCGCGGGCAGCGGCGGAGGCCGTGCCGGTCGACCAGCCGTAGTGGCCGGCTAGGTGTACTGGCCGACAGGCTGGGCCGGCGGACCGTCCGCCCGGTCCGCCGGCCGGTCGGGGGAGCAGCCGACGACGGGCCAGGCCCGCTCGATGACGGCGTCGGGTTCGGTCCGCCGGAGGTACTCCTCGAAGTTCGCCGCCTGCCGGTCGGCCCACACGACGAGCGAGGCATGCAGGTCCGTGGCGGGGCGCCGGAGGAACGCGAACCGCTCGGCGAGGACCGTTCCCACCCGGAGCGTCGCGAGGACGTCCGCGGCGGAGGTGTGGGCGTTCTCGAAGGGGATGGCGTAGTGCTCGCACATCGCCGTCAGGGTCCGCTTGCCGCGCCGGTAGCGGTCCGCCTGCTTGTCCATGATGTACGGGTCGATCACGGGGAAGGGCGCCGGGACCCGCGCGCCGTGGCGGCGCCCCTCCTGCGCCAGCACCGTGAAGTCGTACCGGGCGTTGAACGCCAGCACGGGGACGCCGGCGGCGAAGAGGCGTGCCAGCACGGCCGAGATCCCATGGACGACGTCCGTGGCAGGCAGGCCGTGCGCCTGCGCGTGGGACGTCGTGATGCCGTGGATGGCCGCGGCGCCGTCCGGGATGTCGACGCCCGGATCGGCCAGCCACTCATGGTGCTCGAGCACGTCGCCGTCCACGAGGACGATCGTCGCGGTGACGATGCGCGCGGTCAGCGGATCCCGCCCCGTCGTCTCGAGGTCGAATCCGGCCCTCGGCCCCTCATGCCAGCTCGTCATGGGATCACCGTACGGGCGGGCTCCGACCAAATAGGCGTGCAGCCCCGCCGGGCTAGGGTGGAGCGCATGGATCGACGACCCGCCGACGCGCACCACCCGGGCGGGCGGACCAGCCCGGCCCCCGCCGTCGGATCCGGCACCGGTGCTCCCGGCCCCGATCCCGACGACTACCGCGACGCCGTCCTCGCCGTCGCCGGGCTGATCCCCGCCGGCACGGTGCTGACCTACGGGGACATCGCCGAACTCCTCGACCGCGGCGGACCCCGGCAGGTCGGCAGGGCCCTCTCCCGTAGCACCGGGGACGTCCCCTGGTGGCGCGTCCTGCGCGCCGGCGGCCATCCGCCCCGCGGCCTGGCCCTGCGAGCCCGCGCACACTACGACACCGAGGGCACGCCGCTGTCCGTACCGCAGGGCAGTACCGACCCCGGCGCGTACCGCGTGGATCTGCGCTCCGCCCGCTGGTGGCCCACCGCGGACGAACAGGCCCTGCTCGACGACGTCGGCGCGTCCCTGGGACGCGCCGGTGCCTGATGCGCGGGCGCCGTTGCGCTGCCGCTGTTTGTCCGTGGCGTGTGATGGTCTTGACCCATGACGAGCACTCTTCCCGACGCCCCGCCGGCAGCGCCCGGTGACGGCACGGCCACGGCCGTGACCCCCGCGGAAGGGTACGACGCCGTGCTCCGGTCGCTGGCGGATGTGACCGGGCAGGTGCTGGTCCTCGGAGCGCCGGGCAGCGGCAAGTCCTCCCTGCTCACCGACCTCGCCGTCACCCGCATCGGGGGTGGAGCCGTGGAGCCGGAGGGACTGCTCCTCCTCGGGCCCACCCGTGCGGCGTCGACGCGGCTCCGGGACGAACTGACCGCCAAGCTGGACCGCAGCATCAGCACGGCTCCCGCCCGGACCTGGGCGTCCTACGCCTTCGACCTCATCCGCCGGGCCAGGGCCGAGGGACGCACCCCCGCCATCACGCGTGCACCGAGGCTGCTGTCGGGAGCCGAACAGGACCTCATCATCAAGGAGCTCCTCTCCGGACACGGACGCGACGGTGCTCCGGCGCTCGACTGGCCCTCCGGCCTCGCCCTCGCCCTGCCGACGCGCGGCTTCCGGCAGGAGATCCGCGACCTCTTCGACCGCGTGAGCGAATACGGGGTGTCCGCCGAGGAGCTCTCCGCCTGGGGCGAGCGCTTCGACCGCCCGGACTGGGTCGCGGCGGCCGCGCTCTACCGCGAATACCGCGACGTCCTCGACCTCCGCATGCCCGAGGCCTTCGACCCGGCCGGGATCCTCACCGCCGCCCGCGAGATCCTCGAGACGGACCGCGACTTCCTCGACCGGGAGCGGGGGCGCCTGCAGCTCATCCTCGTCGACGACTACCAGGAGGCCAATCCCGCCGTCCACGCCCTGCTGGGGCTCATCGGAGCAGGCAACGACGTCGTGATCACCTCCTGCCCCGACACCGTGGCGCAGGGCTTCCGCGGAGCACGCCCCGAGCTGACCGGACGCCTGTCCACCCTCTTCCGCCGCGGCGGGGGCCTGACCACCGTGACCCTGCCCGGATCGCTGACCCTGCAGGGCCCGCTCGCCGGGGCCTGGAGCAACGTCGCCGCCCGGATCGCGACGACCGGAACCAGTACGGCCTACCGGAACGTGGAGGGTGGTCCCGTCCCTCCCGTCCCCAGCGCGCCCGGGGCCAGGCCGGACGGTCACCGGCCGGAGGACTCCCGGGCCGCCGGCACGACGACGCACGGACCGGCCATGTCCGCCCACGTGCTCGACAGCGCGTTCCACGAACAGCGGTTCATCACCCAGCGCGTCCTCGAGGCGCACCTGTTCGGGGAGCGCAGCCTCGACGACATCGCCGTGATCGTCCGCAACGGAGCGCAGGTCTCCGCGGTGCAGCGGTTCCTCACCGCCCAGGGCATCGCCGTGAACGTCCCCGCCGCGGAGACCGCGATCCGGGAGGAGCCGGCCGTGCGTCCCCTGCTCGATCTGTTCGCCGTCGTCGTGGGCCGCGCGGACCTCGACACGGAGCTGTGCATCTCCCTGCTCACCTCACGGATCGGCGGTGCGGGCAGCCTGGATCTCCGGCGCCTGCGCCAGATCCTCCGGCGCACCGAGCTGCAGGAGGGTGGGGGGCGGACGAGCGACGAACTCCTCGCGGCCCTGTTCTCCGCGCCGGAGCAGATCGCCGCCCTGCCGTCGGAGGGGGCGCCGGTCCGGCGCCTCGCCCGCATGCTGGAGGCCGGACGGTCCGCCGTCGCCGACCCCGGACGCGATCCCGAGACCGTCCTGTGGGCTCTCTGGTCCGCGTCGGGGCTCGCGCAGCAATGGTCGGCCGCGGCCCTGTCCGAGGGGCCGTCCTCGACCCGCGCCGACCGCGACCTCGACGCGATGATGGCACTCTTCCACACCGCCGAGCGATTCGTGGAACAGATGCCCGGCGCCGACCCGGAACTGTTCCTGGACTACATCCTCAGCCAGGACATCCCCATGGACACGCTGACGACGCGCATCGCCCGCCAGGCGTCGGTGTCCGTGCTCACGCCCGCGAGTGCCGCCGGCAGGCACTGGCCGCTCGTGATCGTGGCGGGCGTGCAGGACGGCGTCTGGCCGAACCTCCGGCTGCGCGGAGAACTCCTCGGATCGGGCGAACTGCGCGCGCTGCTCGACCACGGGGAATCCTTCCGCAGCACCCGGGACCCGGTGTCGCTGCTGCAGGACATCCGGTTCGACGAGCTGCGGACCTTCTCGCTCGCCGTCTCGCGGGCCACGCAGGAACTGGTGTGCTGCGCCGTCGCCTCCCAGGACGAGCAGCCCTCCCCGTTCCTCGACGTGGTGGACCCCCTGCCGCCCGGGACCCCGGCCCGTCCGCGGACGGAGGTCCTGCGTCCCGTCACCCTCCGCGCGCTCGTCGCCGAGCTGCGGAAGTTCGCGCAGGACCCGCAGGCCGGCCCGGCCCTGTCCAGCGAGGCCGCCCGGCATCTCGGCCGGATGGCGGTCCTGGAGCCGCCGGTGCCGGGCGCGCACCCGTCCCAGTGGTGGGGTGTGCTCGGCATGACCAGCGAGGACCCGGTGGTGCCCGCGGACCAGCCGATCCCGGTGTCGCCGTCCAAGGTCGAGTCCGTGCTCGCCTCGCCCCTGAGCTGGTTCGTCTCCGCGGCGGGCGGGGAGCGGACCACCGACTTCGCCCGGTCCCTCGGCACGCTCGTCCACCAGATCGCCCAGGACCTGCCGGAGGCCACCGGTACCGAGTACGTGCGGGAGCTCGAGCGGCGGTGGCCCCAGCTGGGGATCAAGGACACCTGGGAGGGCCGATCCGACTTCCGGCGTGCCGAGACGATGGTCCGGAAACTCGCCGCCTACGTGCTCTCCATGCGCAAGGACGGACGGAGCCTGCTGGCCACGGAGGTCGACTTCGCGGTCGACCTCGGGCTCCGCCTGGCCGACGTGGAACGACTCGTCCGCCTGCGCGGGCAGATCGACCGGCTGGAGGTCGACGCCGAGGGTCGCTTCGTCGTCGTGGACCTCAAGACGGGCAAGAGTTCGCCCGTCGGGGCGGACATCCCACGCCACCCGCAGCTCGCCGCCTACCAGACGGCCCTCGCCGCGGGAGCCCGGCTCGGCGGCCAGGACCCGGAGGACACCTCGGACGCCGCCCAGGCCGCGCCCGGGGAGGCAGCGACGGCCGAACCGACCCCACCGGGCGGCGCCGCACTGGTCCAGCTGGGCACGAAGGCCAAGGGGGTCGCGGTCCAGGTGCAGCCACCGGTGGGACCGTCGGACACGTGGGCGAGGACCATGATCGAGGACGCCGCCGCGCTGATGTCCGCCGCGACGTTCGACACCGTCCACGACCCCCGCCGGTCGGGGTTCGGCGGCAGCGGATGCCGGCTGCCCGAAGTCTGCCCCCTGTGCGAAGAAGGAAAGCAGGTGACGCAGTAGTGGCCGCTGCACGACCGGCAGTACGGTATTCGGCCAGGGGACTGGCGGAGCTGCTGCACACGGACCCGGACGCCCCCGTCCAGTACCCCACCGACGATCAGGCACGCGTCATCGAGGCCCCCCTGGAACCGCTGCTGGTCATCGCCGGCGCGGGCTCGGGCAAGACCAAGACCATGGCGGACAGGGTCGTCTGGCTCGTGGCCAACGACCTCGTGCGCCCCGAGCAGGTCCTCGGCGTCACCTTCACCCGCAAGGCCGCCGGGGAGCTGGCGTCGAGAGTCAGGCAGCGGCTGGCCCAGCTCTATGCCGCGCTCGCCCAGGACGCCCCCGCACCGTCATCCTCACCCGCGGCCGGGGACGCGCTGGACCGGCTCGACCCCGCCATCTCCACCTACCACTCCTTCGCGAACGGGATCGTCCAGGACTACGGGCTGCGGATCGGTGTGGAACGTGATTCGGTGATGCTCGGTACCGCCCAGTCCTGGCAGCTCGCCCACGCCGTCGTCGAAGCGTACGACGGCGACTGGGAGCACTTCACGGCCGCGAAGAGCACGCTCGTGAAGGCGGTGCTCGACATGGCGGGGGAGTGCGCCGAGCACCTGGTCAGCCCGGCGACGGTCCGAGACGAGTTGCGCCGCCACATCGAGCACGTGGCGGCGCGGCCCTACGTCGCAGGCTCGAGCCGGGCCGCGACGCAGAAGGTCCAGGAGATGCTGGACAAACTGCGCACCCGCGTCACCGTCACCGAGCTGGCCGAGCACTACGCCGCGGCGAAGCTCGCGCGCAGGCAGCTCGACTTCGGCGACCTCGTCTCGCTCGCGGCGAGGATCGCCCGTGACATCCCCGAGGCCGGGGCCATGGAACGCGAGAAGTACCGGGTGGTGCTGCTCGACGAGTTCCAGGACACCTCCCACGCCCAGATGGTCCTGTTCTCGCGGCTGTTCGCCGACGGGCGGTCCGTCACCGCCGTCGGTGACCCCCACCAGTCCATCTACGGGTTCCGGGGAGCATCCGCGGGGCAGCTCGGCACCTTCCGCACCGCGTTCCCGAGGGTGACCACCGAGGGCCGGGCGCCGTCGGAGGTGGCGCACCTGTCGGTCGCCTGGCGGAACTCGACCTCCATCCTCGAGGCCGCGAACACGGTGTCGGCGCCGCTCAACGTGCCGGCCCCGTGGCTGCGCAACACCACGGTCCAGCAGGTCCCCGGCCTCGTGGCGCGGCCCGGCGCGCCGCTCGGCGAGGTCCTGCTGGGGCGGTTCCTCACGGATGCGCCCGCGGTCGGGTCCGACGCCCCGGACGCCTCTGCGGGAGCCGCAGGGCAGCCGCCGGTCGACCCGCAGCCGGCACTCAGTGAGGCCGAGGCCGTGGCCCGTGAGGTCCTGCGCCAGCGTCGGCGCAGCTTCGAGACCGGCGACGACGGATCGCCGCTCCGGCCCACCATGGCTGTGCTGTGCCGCGGCCGCAAGCAGTTCGAGCCGATCCGGCGCGAACTGGAGCGCGCCGGCATCCCGGTGCAGGTCGTGGGTCTCGGCGGCCTGCTGCGCACCCCCGAGATCGTCGACCTGCTCGCCACCCTGAGGGTCCTTGGCGACCCTGACCGTTCCGATTCGATGCTGCGCCTGCTGTCCGGTGCGCGGTGGCGGCTCGGCCCTGCGGACCTGATGGCCCTTGGGGACTGGTCCCGGCAGCTCGCCCGGACGCGTGAGGCCATGTTCCGCCGGGGTGGTCCATCCGCCGGCGAGCCCGACGGCGAGCTCGACCGCGAGCAGGGCAGGGACGCCGTCGTGGCCCCCGACCTGGCCGAGGCCGGCAGCCTGGTCGAGGCCGTCGACTACCTCCCGCCCCTGGACTGGGTGTCGTCGGCCGGCAGGACCCTGAGCGGCACCGCCCGGCAGCGGCTCGGGCTGCTGCGCCACGAACTGCGCGGACTGCGGAGCTTCGTGGGCGACGATCTCGGCAGCATGATCGGCGAGGTCGAGCGCACCATCCTGCTGGACATCGAGGTGGCCGCGAAACCGGGCGTGAGCATCCACGAGGCCCGCCGGAACCTCGACGCCTTCACCGAGGCCGTCGCCGGCTTCGTGTCCACCGCGGAGCGCGTGGACCTCCCGGCGTTCCTCGCCTGGCTCGAGGCCGCGGACCAGGAGGAGGACGGACTGCCGGTGACGCAGCTCGAAGCGAGCCGGGATGCGGTCCAGCTCCTCACCGTGCACGCCTCGAAGGGGTTGGAATGGGACGTCGTCTTCGTCCCCGGCCTCAACGACGGCTCGTTCCCGAGCGGCAAGGACTCCCGCTGGAGCAGCGGCGACTCCGCCATCCCGTGGCCCCTGCGCGGCGACGCGCCCGAACTGCCGCACTGGGACTGGGAGCAGCAGGACCAGAAGGAGTGGCTCGCCAGCGAGAAGGAGTTCACCGGTGAGGCGCGCGCGCACGCCGAACGTGAGGAACGGCGGCTCGCGTACGTGGCCTTCACCCGTGCGAAGTACGCGCTGGTGTGCACGTCCTCGGCGTGGGGCGGCGGTCGGTCGAAGCCGTCGGCGCCGTCGTCCTATCTGACGGACCTCGTGGCGCTCGCCGACTCCGGGACGGCCGGCGTCGTCCTGCCGCACTGGCTGCCGGAGGGGGAGGAGGGCGACGCGAACCCGGCGAACGCGAGCCCGGAGCGGGCGCGCTGGCCGTTCGATCCCCTCGGCGCCCGACGGGCGCCCATGGAACGTGCGGCCCAGGCCGTCCTCGAGCAGGCCGCCGCACCCGCCCCCGAGACCGAACCGGACGGCGGGCGCTGGGGGCGGGAGGTCCGGCTCGCCCTGGCCAGGCAGGCCCGCGAACGGGAACGCCTGCCCCTTGCCCTGCCGTCGCACATCTCCGCCTCGACCCTCGTGGAACTGCGCGAGGACGCTGCCGCGGTCATGCAGCAGCTGCGGCGGCCGCTTCCCCGGCGGCCGGGGTCGGCCGCCCGCAAGGGCACCGCGTTCCATGCCTGGATCGAGGAGTTCTACGGGGCCGGCGGGATGCTCGATCTCGGCGAGTACCCCGGCGGGGCAGACGCATACGTCGACGAGACCCTCGGGCTGGCGGACATGGCGGCCATCTTCGAAGAGTCCGAATGGGCCCTGCGGGAGCCCGCGGCGATCGAGGCGCCCATCGAGACGAAGATCGGCGGCATCGTGGTGCGTGGCCGGGTCGACGCGGTGTTCCGCGACGCCGACGGCGGCTGGGACCTGATCGACTGGAAGACGGGGCGGCCTCCGTCGCCGGACCGGCGCGCCGCCAAGGCGGTCCAGCTCGCCGTCTACCGGCTCGCGTGGTCACGGCTGAAGGAGGTGCCCCTCGAGACGGTGCGCGCGGCGTTCTTCTACGTCGCCGACAACCTGGTCGTGCGACCCCACGACCTCGCCGACGCGGGAGAACTCGAGAAGATCATCCGCGCGGCCGGCGCGGCCGGTTCCTGAGCGTCGGACCGGGTGCGGGCGGGTGCCTTCGCGGGCGTCGCCCCCCGTCCGGCAGCGGTGACCCTGCCCGCTTCGGGACGGTGGAGCGACGGCAACGGCCTTGCGCTCCGGCCGGGTCAGCGGCGGGACTGGACGATCGGCAGGGCGGAGGTGGCGACGTCGTCCGGGGAGCCTGCACCCGGTTCGGTGCCCGTCAGCAGCGTGACCTTCGACGAGGTCGTGACAGGCCGCTGGCGCCCCGCCGTGAGGCGGGCATGCGCCAGCGAGGATCCCGAAGGGGCCCCGTGGTCGCGGTGACGGTCGTCGTCGTCGGTCGGCGCTGCGCGCAGATGTGCCCGGTTCGCCGCGGCCTTCGGATCGAAGAGGTGGCTGCCGGTCCGCTCCGGGGTTGGAGCGTCGTCCGCCGCAGGAGCCCCGGTGTGTCCCGACGGCCGGTCGTGGTCGGCGGCGGCGCGGCCTCCGCCTGCGCAGTCCGGATCGTCGGATGCCGGATCGTGCGCGGCACGCTCCCGGGCACCGACAGCGCCGGCACCCGTACCGTCGGCATGCGCACCATCGGCACCGGCGCCGCTGGTCGGGCCGGGCGCTGCGTTCTCGGTGACGGAACCTCCGGCGGCATGCACGTCCGTGCCCAGGTCGTCGCCCCACTCGAGGCGCTGCTCGTGCTCGTGCCGTGCCCGTTCCGCTGCCTCGTGCTGTTCGCGTTCGATCGCCTCGACGTCGGCCTCGAGCGTGGCGAGCATGTCCTCCGCCTCGTCGATCATGACGGCGTCCTCGAGGGCGATCCCACGGACCAGCCACTGTGCCAGGGCGAACTCCGCAGCAAGCGCGGCGCGTCGGGACAGGTGGGGGTCGACGGCGGTGCCCCTGGCGGCCGCATAGGCCGTGTAGACGGCGTCGACGAACGAGGTGTCCTCCGCCGCGGCGAGCCACGCGAAGTCCTCGGCGGGGTCTCCGACGCACAGGTCGGTCCAACCGGTGACGGCCGAGACGCGACCCGCGGCGATGAGGAGGTGGTCCTCGTGGAGGTCGCCGTGGACCACGGCGGGGCTGAACCGCCAGAGGGCGACGTCCTCGAGCGCATGCTCCCAGCGGCGCAGCAGGACGGAGGGGATCTTCCCGGTGGTCGCGGCCTGGTCCAGTTCGTTCAGCTTGCGCTGGCGGTACTCGTCGGCCTCGTACCCGGGCAGGTCGGCGCGCTGCACCATCTCCGGCGGCAGCGCGTGGATCGCGGCGATCACACGGCCGAGCTCCTGCGCCATCGCGGGCCCGCCGGCGGTGAGCGCGTCGAGCGGGCGGGTGGTGCCGGCCAGGTGCGAGTACACGAACGTGCTGAGCTCCCCCTGGCGGACGCTGCCGGCCATGTGCGGGATGAGGAACGGCAGCTCCGCCTTGATGGCAGGCGTGAAGGCGCGCAGGGCCTGCAGCTCGGTCTCGAGACGCATGCTCGCCTCTGCATGCCGGGGCGAGCGGACCCGCCACTGCTTCCCCGCGTCGTCGACCAGCAGGGCGGAGTCGAAGTCCGCGGCGTCGTCGGGGGCGCCGGCGACGCCGGTCGGAGCGAGGCCAGGTACTGCGGCGCTGGCGATGGCTGCAAGTTCCATGGGTGTCCGTTTCACAAGATCAACCGTAGGGCGTTCCTGCTCCGGCCGCTTGCAGGAACGCGGCGAGTCGCCGGATGCACCACTCGTGTAGGCCCCCGCACTACTCCTCCACCGGCGTTCCGGTGAATGGGTTTTGGGAGTGCAAGAACGTACCGTAGAACCATGACCGATCCCCTCCGGACCCTCGTGCTCCCTCCCCTCGGATCGCTACCATTGTCGCGTGCCGCCACGGACCGGGACGGCGACGCCCGGACCGCCGAACACTTCCTCGAGGACCTGTGGGCGTCCGCGGACACACGGGTCCTGCCCCTCGCCCGGGGGAAGGCGCCGGTCGTCGACAGCGCCCTCCGTCTACTGGCTCCCGCGGACCTGGCCCGCCCGGACGTGGTCGTCTACCTGGGCCGCGTCGACGAGGGGTCCGCCGACGCCGGACGGCGCGTCGTCCTCGCCGTCCTCGAGGAGGAGGACGCCGCCGTCGCGCCCCTCGACCAGTGGTTCGGCCTGCGCGAGATCGCGGCATCGCTCGACGCGCGCGACACCGGACTCTTCGTGGCGGGGGCCGCGATCGCCAACTGGCACGCGACCCACACCCACTGCCCCCGCTGCGGTGCCGCCACGGTGCCGAGCCACGCCGGGTGGGTGCGCCGGTGCCCGCGGGACAGGTCCGAGCACTACCCACGCACCGACCCCGCCATCATCGTCTCCGTCATCGACGACGACGACCGCATCCTGCTCGGCTCCGCCGTCGCCTGGCCCGAGGGTCGCTACTCGACGCTGGCCGGCTTCGTCGAACCCGGCGAGTCCCTCGAGGCCGCCGTCGTCCGCGAGGTCGGCGAGGAATCCGGGATCGAGGTCCTGTCACCGGAGTACCTGGGCTCCCAGCCCTGGCCGTTCCCCGCGTCCCTGATGCTCGGTTTCACCGCGCGGGCCGCGCACACGAACGCCGTACCCGACGGCGAGGAGATGCGGTCGCTGCGGTGGTTCACGCGTGAGGAACTCTTCGCGGAGGTGCGCGACGAGAAGATCGTCGTGGCGGGCGGTGTCTCCATCGCGCGGGCCATGATCGAGCGGTGGTACGGCGGGCCGCTGGACGAGGAACCGTCGGGGGCGCGTCCCTAGTGTCAGGACAACTGCTCGAGGACAGCATCCTCGAGGGACTCGACGACGAACAGCGGACCGTGGCCAGCACCCTGTCCGGGCCGCTGTGCGTCCTCGCGGGAGCGGGCACGGGAAAGACCCGGGCCATCACCCATCGCATCGCGTACGGCGTGCACACGGGGGTCTACAAACCGCAGCAGGTCCTCGCCGTGACCTTCACCGCGCGCGCCGCCGCGGAGATGCGCACGCGGCTCCGGGACCTCGGGGCCGGCGGGGTCCAGGCACGGACCTTCCACGCGGCGGCGCTCCGGCAGCTGCAGTACTTCTGGCCGCAGGCCGTCGGCGGGCCCCTGCCGGCCCTCGTGGACCACAAGGCCCAGCTGATCGCGGAGTCGGCCCGCCGCCTGCGTCTGTCCACCGATCGCGCGGCGATCCGCGACGTCGCCGCGGAGATCGAGTGGGCCAAGGTCTCCATGCTCACGCCCGACGCCTACACGGCGGCGGCTGCGGGCCGGGCGGAACCGGCGGGCATGGACCTCATCACGGTGTCCCGGATCTTCTCGGCCTACGAGGATCTGAAGATCGACCGCAACCTCATCGACTTCGAGGACGTCCTGCTGACGACGGTCGCCATCCTCGAGGAGGACGAGAAGGTGGCGGCGACGGTGCGGGCACAATACCGCCAGTTCGTCGTCGACGAATACCAGGACGTCTCTCCGCTCCAGCAGCGCCTGCTCGACCTGTGGCTCGGCGAGCGGCGCGATCTGTGCGTCGTGGGCGACGCCAGCCAGACCATCTACTCCTTCACCGGGGCCACCTCACGCCACCTCCTCGACTTCACCAAGCGCTACGAGGGTGCGCAGGTGGTCAGGCTGGTGCGTGACTACCGTTCCACGCCCCAGGTGGTGCGCGCCGCCAACACGCTGCTCGCCGCGCGGGGCACGGAGGTGGACCGGCGCGCGGGCGAGACGACCTGGTCGGCCCCGCTCGAACTGGTCGCGCAGCGTCCCGCCGGCCCGGAGCCGGTGTACACCGAGTGCACCGACGACGACGCCGAGGCGGCGGAGTGCGCCCGACGTATCGGCGTCCTGCTGGGTGAGGGGGTCAAGGCCAGCGAGATCGCCATCCTCTACCGCACGAACGGGCAGTCCGAGGCCTACGAGCAGGCGCTCGCGAGCGCCGGCATCGGCTACCAGCTGCGCGGCGGTGAGCGGTTCTTCCAGCGACGCGAGGTCCGCGACGGGCTGCTGCAGCTCCGGGCCGCAGCGCGCACCCAGGGCGACGACGACGTCCCGCAGCAGGTGCGCGACGTCCTCGCGTCCCTCGGTTACACCTCCGTCGCCCCGCAGAACTCCGGCGCCGTCCGCGAGAAATGGGAATCGCTGGCCGCCCTCGTGGGCCTCGCCGACGAGCTCAGCAGGGTGCGCGGCGAGGCGTTCACGCTGCAGACGTTCGTCGCCGAGCTCGAGGAGCGGGCCGCGGCGCAGCACGCCCCGACCGTCCAGGGCGTCACCCTCGCCTCCCTCCACTCGGCGAAGGGCCTCGAATGGGACGCCGTCTTCCTGGTGGGGTTGAGCGAGGGGCTCATGCCCATCTCGTTCGCGGACACCCAGGAGGGGGTCGACGAGGAGCGGCGGCTGCTGTACGTGGGCATCACGCGCGCCCGGATCCACCTGTCGATGTCCTGGTCCACCTCGCGGTCCCCGGGCGGACGTGCCACGAGGAAGCCCTCGCGCTTCCTCGACGCGCTGCGGCCCGCGACCGCCGGCCAGGCGTCGTTCCGTCAGCCACGGGCGAAGGCCGGCCGCAAGTCCTCCGCTCCGGCGGTCTGCCGGGTGTGCAAGCGGCCCCTCCTCACGGGCGCCGAGCGCAAGATCGGTCGCTGCAGCGACTGCCCGGCCACCTACGAGGAGGAGACGTTCGAGGCGCTGCGGGCCTGGCGGCTCGCGGAGTCGAAGGAGAAGGACGTCCCCGCCTTCGTGGTGTTCACGGATGCCACGCTCGTGGCGATCGCCGAGGCGCGCCCTCAGACCCTGGATGAACTCGGGGACCTCGCGGGCGTGGGCTCCGCGAAGCTCGAGCGGTACGGTGAGGCGGTCCTGGAGATCATCAGTGACAGCGCCTGACACCGGCGGGCCGTCGCACCCCTCGCGGCTTCCGGTCGAGGTCAGGCGGTCGGCGCGGCGGAAGCGCACGGTGAGTGCGGACATCCGCGACGGCGTGCTGCGTGTGTCCATCCCGGGTCACTTCTCGCCCAGCCAGGAGCGCCAGTGGGTGGAGCGGATGGTGGAGCGGATGTCCGCGAAGTACTTCGCCCGCCCCGCCGTCGACGACGACGCGGCCGCATCTGCGCTGCAGGGCAGGGCCCAGGCGCTGGCGCGGCAGTACCTCGGCGGCAGGGGAGTGCCGTCCACGATCGGGTGGGTCACCAACCAGACCACGCGGTGGGCCTCCGCCACCCCGGCGCACCGTTCCATCCGCCTCTCGCACCGGCTGCAGGGCATGCCGGAATGGGTCGTCGACTACGTGATCCTGCACGAGATGGCACATCTGATCGAGCCCTCGCACAATGCCGTGTTCTGGGACCTGCTCTCGGCCTATCCGAGTACCGAGACGGCCAAGGCCTTCCTCGACGGCGCAGCCTTCGCCGCGCACCGCAACCTCACAGGAACGCCCGGGGAGTTCTAGGAGCGGGAATCGCCCCGCGCCCCGCCGTCGGAGCCGTCGTCCGGCTCACCGTCCGATTGCCCGTTCGAGCCGTCGTCGGATGTGCTGTCAGACGCAGGGCTGTCAGGCGCAGAGCCGTCGGGGCCGGTCGACCGCGCGGCGTCGCCGTCGTCCTCGAAGCCTCCGGCGAGGAGCCGCTGGAGGGCCGCGTCGACGTCGGCGTCGGAGGAGTCGAGCAGTCGACGGCGCCCGGCGAAGCCCGCGGGATCGTCGAGGTCCTCGGCTGTCGGCAGGAGGTCGGGGTGCTGCCACAGGGCGTCGCGCCCCTCGATGCCGCGCTCCTCGGTGAGGAGGGACCACAGGGCGGCGGCGTCGCGCAGCCTGCGCGGCCTCAGCTCGAGGCCCACCAGCGACGCGAAGGCGTGCTCGGCCGGACCCCCGGTGGCCCGACGGCGCCGGAGCATCTCCCGCAGCGCGCCTGCCGACGGCAGGTTCGCCGCCGCTGCTGCGGTCATCTCGTCCACCCAGCCCTCCACGAGGGCGAGCGTGGTCTCGAGCCGCACGAGGGCGGCGTCCTGCTCGGGTGTCTTCTCGGGCATGAACACGCCCTGCGACAGGGCGCCCTGAAGGCTCTCGGGGTTGGTGGGGTCGATGTCGCGGGCGGCTTCCTCGATCTTGCCCATGTCGATGTGGATCCCCCGGGCATAGCGCTCGATGCTGCCGAGGAGGTGGCCCGTGAGCCAGGGGATATGCGTGAAGAGCCGGACGTGGGCCGCCTCGCGCACCGCGAGGAAGAGCTGGACCTCCTGCTCGGGGATGTCGAGTCCCGCACCGAACGCCGCGACATTGGCCGGGAGGAGGGCCATCCGCCCGTCGGCGAGGGGGACCCCGATGTCCGTCGATCCGACGACGTCCTTGGACAGCGCGCCGACGGCCTGCCCCAGCTGCATCCCGAACATCGCGCCGCCCACGTTCTGGAGCATCGAGGCGGGGCCGCCCATCATGCCCATCATCGACTTCATCTCGTCGGGGAGCTGCCCGGTGATGGCGTCGGAGAGGGCCTTGGCGATGCTCGTCGCCACGGGTTCGGTGAGCCGCCGCCAGGTGGCCATGGTGGCCTCGACCCATTCGGCGCGGGACCACGCACGGCCGAGCTGTCCCGTGCTCGGGAACTCGGTCACCGGATCGAGCCACAGCTCGGCGAGTTTCAGTGACTCGTCGACGCTCCGGCGCTGGAGGGAGGTGACCGAGGGGTCGTTGTCCGACGCCGCCACCCGCCGCGCCTGATCGTGGGCCATCTGCCAGTTCACGGGTCCCTCGCTCGGCGCGGAGAACATCGCCTGGACCTGCTGCATCATCATGGCCATCGCCGCAGGATCGGAGGGGAGCCCGGCCGCCTTCGCGATCTCCTGGGGGTCGAAGCCTCCGGCCCCGCCACCGAACATCTTCGCCAGCATCTCGGACAGCGGGTCCTGGGGTGTGTCGTCGTCGTCGTTCGAGGGGTTGGATGGGTTGGTCACTGATACCACCGGTCCTGGGGGAGTCGCTCGGGTCCGGGCAGGAGGGGGGTCCCGCTCCCGCCGGCTGTTGAAGACACGCTACCGGCACGGCGTTGCCGCTGTCCCTCGAGCCGTCGGTCGTTCGCTGAGGGCAAAGCCCGCCCCGGCCCCGGGCGGCGCTCCATGACGCCGGTGGGAGGGCCGGGCGGCGAACACCCGGCATCCTCCCGGATCGACGCCGGCCGGAGCGTCTACTCTAGGTAAGCCGGGAGGCGCTGACCGCGCCGTCGCACGGCACGCGCCTACAGAGAGAAGCACAGTGACGCAGCCTGTCCACTTCGAGACGTACAGCCCCGAGGAACCCGCCCGTCCCAGGGATCCTCGCTTCCGTGCCATGGCCGTCTCCGGGAGCCTCGCCGTCGTCCTGTGCGCGGCCGCCGTGCTGCTGCCCTCGCCCTACATCATCGAGTCGCCCGGTCCCACCTTCAACACCATCGGGGAGATCGACGGCCAGGCGCTCATCCAGGTGGACGGCACGGAGAGCTTCCCGCCGGAGGGCGAGCTCGATCTCACCACCGTCCTCGTCAGCGGTGGTCCGAACGGCCGGGTGAACGTCCTCGACACCTTCCGGGCCTGGGTGGATCCGGACGAGAACGTCCTGCCGGAGCAGCTGGTCTACCCGGAAGGAACCACCTCCTCCGACGTCCAGGAGCGGAACGCCGTCGCCATGACGTCCTCGCAGGAGTCGGCGATCGCCGCCGCGCTCTCCCACGAGGGGATCGAGTACACCGAGGAGCTGTCAGTCGCCGGGCTGGCGGACGAGTCGGCATCGGAGGGTGTCCTGCAGGTCGGGGACATCCTGCGCACCATCGACGGGCGCGAGGTCGAGAACATCGAGACCCTCCGCAGCGTGCTGGCCGAGGCGGGCGGCGCTGCCGCCACCCTGGGGATCGTCAGGGACGGCGCGGAGACCGAGGTCACGGTCACGCCGAAGGAATCGGACGAGGGCGAGTTCCAGCTGGGTATCCTGCTCGCCTCCACGTTCGACTTCCCCTTCGACGTGTTCATCCAGCTCGACAACGTGGGTGGCCCTTCGGCCGGCACCATGTTCGCCCTCGGGATCATCGACAACCTGACGGAGGGCGACCTCACGGGCGGCAGGCACTTCGCCGGCACCGGCACGATCGACTCCACCGGCGTCGTCGGCCCGATCGGCGGGATCGCCCAGAAGCTCGTCGGAGCCCGCGCCGGCGGGGCGGACTACTTCCTGGCGCCCGCCGACAACTGCGACGAGGTGGTCGGCAACATCCCCGACGGCCTGACGGTCGTGAAGGTCGGGACACTCGAGGACGCCGTCGACGCCGTCGAGACACTGGGAGCCGGCGGGGACGCGTCCGCCGTGCCCTCCTGCTGAACCGCCGTCACGGGTCGGCGTCGCCCGACCGCCCGGGACGACACGGTTCGGTGACGATCCCCGCCCCCTCGACGCTGGGCGGGAACCTAATTGGTCCGGCCGAACGTGAACAGGGCAGAATGAAATCACGAAGGGCCTGACTGCGCGCTCTCCCCTGCCCGAGCCCGGGCTCGGGAGCGACGCGGAAGACCGGTCGGCGTGACCCGCAGCAGCTAACGATGAGGTAGATGTGACATCCGGACCAGACCGTCCGTTCGGCAGTAGCCCGAGCCCAGCACGTGGAACGACCAGCAGGCGCCGCAGTCCGCTGATACCGACGATCATCGTCGTGGCGGTGATCGTCATCGCCTTCGTCTACCTGTCGCAGGTCTACGCGGACGTGCTCTGGTACAACCAGCTCGGGTTCCTCGAGGTCTTCGTGACCGAGAACCTGACGCGCATCCTCCTCTTCGTCGTCGCGTTCCTCGTCATGGCGGCGGCCGTGTACTTCAGCCTGCGCATCGCGTTCCGCAACAGGCCGATCTACGCGCCGGACAGCGCCATCCAGGACAACCTCAACAGGTACCAGGCACAGCTCGAACCGATCCGCCGCCTGCTGATGCTCGGCATCCCCGTGGTCCTCGGTGCCTTCGCGGGCACGGCCGCCTCCTCGCAGTGGCAGCAGGTCCTGCTGTTCATGAACCAGGAGCCGTTCAACCGGCAGGACCCGGAGTTCGGCCTGGACTACGCCTTCTACATGTTCACGCTGCCCTTCCTGAACTTCGTGACGGGGTTCCTGATCAGCGTGGTCATCATCAGCGCCATCGCGACGGTCCTCACGCACTACCTCTACGGCGGCATCCGCCTGGAGGAGAAGGGCCTGTTCACCACCAAGGCGGCCCGGGTGCAGATCGCCGTCGTCGCGGCACTCTTCCTGGTGCTGCAGGGCATCAACTACTGGCTCGACCGGTACGACACGCTGCTGAACCAGGGCACCTGGGCCGGCGCGCTCTACACGGACGTCAACGCGGTCATCCCCACGAAGGCCATCCTCGCCGTGGCCGCGATCATCGTCGCCGCGCTGTTCGTCGCCTCGGCGTTCGTCGGCCGCTGGCGGCTGCCGCTGATCGGCACCGCGATGCTCATCATCACGGCGCTGCTCGCCGGCGGCGTCTACCCGTCGGTCGTCCAGCGCTTCCAGGTGCGCCCCTCCGAGCTCAGCCTCGAGGAGCCGTTCATCGAACGGAACATCCAGCTCACCCGCGAGGCCTACGGCCTCGACCAGGTCGACGTCGAGGCGTACGCGCCGGAGTCGATCCCGACGGCAGGCGCCCTGAACGAGGACGGCGAGACCACCGCGAACATCCGCCTGCTCGACCCGAACCTCGTCTCGGACGCCTTCAGCCAGCTCCAGCAGTTCCGCCAGTACTACCAGTTCCCGGAGACCCTCAACGTCGACCGGTACGAGATCGACGGCGAGGTCCAGGACACCGTGATCGCGGTGCGTGAACTGGACACCAACGGTGTACCCGACGGCTGGGTCAACGAGCACGTCTTCTACACGCACGGCTACGGTGTCGTCGCCGCCGCCGGGTCGACCGTCGAACCCGACGGCCGCCCGTCCTTCCTGCAGTCCGGCATCCCGTCCACGGGTGTGCTGGGCGACGAGTCCACCTACGAGCCGCGCATCTACTTCGGGGAGGAATCCCCCGAGTACTCGGTCGTCGGAGCGCCCGAGGGCGAGGCCCCCGCGGAGATCGACCGCCCGCAGAACGAGAACTCCGACACCGAATCGCGGACGACCTTCGACGGCGACGGCGGACCGAATGTCGGCAACACGTTCAACCGCCTCGTCTATGCCCTGAAGTTCCAGTCCACGGACCTGCTCCTGTCCAACCAGGTCAACAGCGACTCGCAGATCCTCTACGACCGCGACCCCGTGGACCGCGTCCGCAAGGTCGCTCCCTACCTGACGCTCGACGGCAACAGCTACCCCGCGATCGTCGACGGCCGCGTGAAGTGGATCATCGACGGGTACACCACCAGCGACAGCTTCCCCTACTCGATGCAGCAGGAACTCGAGCAGGCGACGCAGGATGCGCAGACCGCCGAGGGCCTGGCCACCGCGCTGCCCGCCGAGCGTGTCAACTACATCAGGAACGCAGTGAAGGCCACCGTGGACGCCTATGACGGCTCCGTGACCCTGTACGCGTGGGACGACCAGGACCCCGTGCTCAAGTCCTGGCAGAACGTGTACCCGTCCTCCCTCGAGCCCTACAGCGAGATGTCGGCCGACCTCATGGCCCACGTCCGCTACCCCGAGGACCTGTTCAAGGTGCAGCGCGAACTCCTGGCGCGCTACCACGTCACCGACACCGACGCGTTCTACAACAACAGCGAGGCGTGGAGCGTCCCCGCGGACCCGGGTGCGGCGTCGGACAGCGCCACGACGGCGTCCACGCCGCGGCAGCCGCCGTTCTACCTCACGCTCCAGATGCCCAACCAGGAGCAGGCGGCGTTCTCCCTGACGACGCCGTACATCCCCTACGTGCCCGTGGGCCAGACGCCGAGGAACGTGCTGTACGGCTTCCTCGCCGCCAACGGTGATGCCGGCACGGGCGAGGACGGCGTCAAGAACGAGGACTACGGCCGGCTGACCCTGCTCGACAGTTCCGGCCAGGACTCCGTGGTCGGCCCCGGGCAGGCCCAGAACCTCTTCAACTCGGACACGACCGTGTCGCAGGAGCTCAACCTCCTCCGGCAGGGTGCGTCCGAGGTCATCAACGGCAACCTCCTGACGCTGCCGATCGGCGGCGGGATCGCCTACGTCCAGCCCGTCTACGTGCAGTCCTCGGGCAGTTCGTCCTTCCCGGTCCTGCGCCGGGTCCTGGTGAGCTTCGGGGAGACCGTCGGGTTCGCGCCGACCCTCGCCGAGGCACTGGACCAGGTGTTCGGCGGCAATTCCGGTGCCACGACCGGCGACCAGGAGAACGTCGGGGAGACCCCGGCCGATCCGGCAGCGCCTCCGGTGGAGGGCGAGGAAGCGGCGCCGTCGCCCACGCCGGCGCCGTCCGAGGGCGGGACCCCCGGCGGTGCGACCGGGGACCCGGCCGCCGACCTGCGGGCGGCGCTCGATGACGCGAACCAGGCGATCCAGGACGGCAATGCCGCCCTCGAGTCGGGCGACTTCACGGCCTACGGCCAGGCGCAGGATCGCCTGGAGCAGGCCATCCAGCGGGCGCTCGACGCCGAGGAGCGCGCCGCGGCCGCCGGCGGGCAGTAGCCCGGTCACCCCGGGCAGCCGCTCGATTTGCTTCTCCACCCCGCGGCCGGTAACGTTAGTTACACGCCGCGGGGTGGAGCAGTTCGGTAGCTCGCTGGGCTCATAACCCAGAGGTCACAGGTTCAAATCCTGTCCCCGCAACGGAAGAGAAGTCCGGTCCACCATCTGGTGGGCCGGACTTCTTGCTTTCCCGGGTGCCGGTGCCGTGGCGGGCACGGTGTGCAGGCGGTCCGATCGGTGTCGGGACCCGGCCGACACCGTGGTCAGCCCTGCGAGGTGTCCTGGGACCGGACGGATGCGACGCGCCACTTGCTCCAGGGCCACATGCCGTCGATCTCCACCTCGAGCGAGAAGCTGAGCGCTATCCGGATCGCGACGATGCCGCCGAGCACCGCGACGCTCTGCGGGGTCTGGTCGACGAGGATGGTGCGGATGATGTCGGCGACGATGAGCACCTCCAGCCCGAGGAGGATCGCGCGGCCCACGTTCCGCCGCAGCCGCTCGTAGGCCTTCCCACGGCTCTCCGGGCGCCGCATCGAAGGCACCGCGGCCACGAGGGCGAATCCGGCGCCGACGATCATGATCAGCGCGCCGACGGTCTCGATGACGAGGACCCAGACGCCGACGATCTCCTCAAACACGCTCGGTATCCCTCGCCGGTGGGGCCATGCCGACGACGGGTTCGCCGTCGACCCGCACGTCGACGTCGACCGCCGGCGGCCGTTGCAGGAGTTCGAGCAGCAGGATGGCGATGAGCGCGCCGAACGCCGTCCAGAGGGTCACCCCCGGCGTCAGCGGCCGCACGAACAGCACGATCGCGGCGCCGACGACGGCGATCGCGATCCGGATGTACCGGCGGGCGCGGTAGAGGAACGCGCCGAACCGGCCGGTGGTCGCCCCGTTGCCCTCCGCCGCCGCGCGTACCCGTCGGGCCGTGTCGACCGTCAGGCGGCGCACCACCATGGCACCGTGGAACGGTCCGGCGAGGTAGGCGACGACGGCGGTGGTGACACCCGCCACCCCGACGGCGAGGGCCGTCGAGTAGAGCAGGGGCACGAGGGCGTCGTAGATCGCCTCGGCCGCGCTCGACGGCATGTACTGCGGTGAGATCGCCGCGACCGTGGCGATCCGTCCGATGGCCACGCCGAGGGCGAGGAACACCATCGCGACGGCCAGGCCGAGGCCGGCCCAGATCAGTGCCCTCGCCTTCCTCCTCGCGGTGAGGACGCCGGCGGCGAGCAGCCCGATGCTCACCCAGGGGAGCACGAACCCCAGCACCTCGACCCCCTGGTAGGCCGTGCGGGCCTGGGCGAGTTCGTCGGACTGCGCGACGACGATCGTGCGGTCGACCGCGGGGATGCGGTCTGCCAGTGCGAATCCCTGCGCCGTCAGCTGCTCCTTGACCGCGGCGATGATGGGCCCCAGCTGGATGCCCACCTCGCCCGTGTCGCTGATCACGACGGCCCCGGAGGTGTCGCCGCTAAGGGCGCCGGTCAGTCCGCTGTGGCTGCTCCGCAGCGCCTGGTCCCACACCTGTTCGAAGGCGTCGGAGGCGATGAGCTGCTCGGTCGTGGAGCGGATCAGCGACTGGGCCCCCGCCACGGCAGGCTGTTCGAGCAGCTGGAGTGCGTCGGAGGCCCTGGGCGGGAGGTCGAGGGTGGCGATCCCGTCGAACAGGTCGGACGTGAGCGTCTCGATGTCGACGCTCTCGTTGATGGCCGCGGTGATCTCGTCGACCAGGTAGGCCTGGAAGGCCGGGTCGTCGAGGATCGGCGACACGGTGGCGACGAACTGGTCGGTGTCGGTGACCTCGGCCTTCGTCCACGCCGCGCAGACGGCGAGTGGGGCGAGGAGCACCCCGAGTGCGATCAGCACCACGGCGAGGAACGCGCGCCCGCGTCCCCGTCGGGCGCGCCGCGCGGGTGCCGGGGGTGGCGCTTCGAGCGAGTCGGTCTGGAGCTGCGACTGCAGCCTGGCGACCTCCGCCGACAGCCGTGCGATTTCCTGGTCTCGGGTCTCGGTGACATCCATCGGCGATACGCCTCTCGAGTCGGAGGATGGCGTGGGAGCACGCCTCGGATCCGCGCCGGTCTCCCCCGGGCGGTACGGGCCGGGGGAGTGCGCTTGGACCGGGGTGGACCCGGTTGGTCAGTTTTCGACGATGTCGCGCCCGTGGAGGACGGCCGCCCAGATGACGAAGATGTCGAGCGCGATGACGGTGAGGCTCCACAGCGGGTAGTAGGGCATCCACACGAAACTCACGGCCATGCTGATGCAGGCCATGATCACGGCGATGGTCCTGCCCCAGGTGGCGCCCCGGAACAGGGACGCACCGGCGAACGCCACGACGAGGCCGAGGATGAGGTGGACCCAGCCCCACGTGGTGATGTCGAACGCGAGAACGTACTCGGGCAGGACGACGTAGAACGTGTCGTTCAGGAGTGCGACGATGCCCTGGAAGGCGTGGAAGACACCGATCATGATCATCAGGGTGCCGGCGAGGACGGTCACCCCGACAGCTCCTTCGCTGCGCTGGTGGTCGAGATGGGTGGTCGAGGTCCTGCTGTCGTTTGACATGCTGACTGCTCCTTTGTCGGGCCCCCGGGGGGGGGCATTGACTGTCGGTCCTGCCCTTGCGGGCAGTCCACCGTGACCCTGCCCGAGGCCGGGCCGCGCGGACCGTGTGTACACCCAGAGAATCCCGCACGGGAGCTGCGCACACATCACCCCAAGATGGTGAGTATCCGGACGGTGTCCGGCGGGACGACGACGGTCTCGTGGACGGCGGACCTGAGGGGGTCATCCCTGCCGGATGATGCGTCGCACGACGGGACGTGGGCGGCTACCCCGAGGACTGGCTTCGACGCGCACGCAGGAACGTCCGGCCCACCATCGGGTGGACCGGACGTCGGGGTGTCCCGCCGCGACCTGCCACGGCATCGCGGAGCCGCCGGAGGTGGCGGGGACGGGGACGACGGGACGGAGGAGCGTACTCAGCCCTGCGAGAGGGCCTTGAAGGCGCTCAGGGCCCGTTCCCGGCTCTCCTTGAGGTCCACGACGGGCTCGGGGTAGCCGGGGGCCGCCCCCTTCCACGGCTCGTGGATGTTGTCGGCGTCCGCGAGTTCGGGGACGAAGCGGAGGAGGTACCGTCCCTCGCGGTCGAATTTCCTGCTCTGCAGCACCGGGTTGAAGATCCGGAAGTAGGGACTGGCATCAGCCCCCGATCCGGCCACCCACTGCCAGCTCGCTGCGTTGCTCGCCGCGTCGGCGTCGACGAGGCAGTCCCAGAACCACCGTTCGCCCACGCGCCAGTCGATCAGGAGGTTCTTGATGAGGAAGGACGCCGTCGCCATGCGCACCCGGTTGTGCATCCAGCCGATCTCCCACATCTGGCGCATGCCGGCGTCGATCAGGGGATACCCGGTGCGGCCGCGCTGCCAGGCCTCCAGCTCCGACTGCGTGGAGCTCTCCCAGGCGAAGGCGTTGAATTCGGGCCGGTAGTTCACGGTGGCGAGTTCGGGATTGAAGTAGAGGAGCTGCCAGCTGAATTCGCGCCAGCCGAGTTCCGACCCGAAGACGCGGATGTCCTCCGCCGTCGAGCTGTCCTTGTGGTCCTGGGCCGCGTGCCAGACCTCGAACGGGCTGATCTCGCCGAACCGCAGGTGGGGGGAGAGCATGCTGGTGCCCTGGACCGCGGGGAGGTCGCGGTTGTCCTTGTAGCCATGGGCGGCGCCGTCGAGGAAGTCGTCGAGGCGGGCGTGGGCGCCCGCCTCTCCCGGCGTCCAGGTCTCCCGCAGGCCCTGCGCCCAGTCGGGCGTGGTCGGGAGCAGTCCCCAGGTGTCGAGGTCGTCGGAGGCCAGCTGCGGGCCCCTGAGGGATGTCGGGGCGGGCAGGGGAGTGCGGGGGGTGCGGAAGGTGAGGCAGGCCCTCCAGAAGGGCGTGAACACCTTGTAGGCCTCGCCCGCGCCCGACATCACCTCCCAGGGCTCGTACATGAGGTTGGCCTGGAAGCTGGTGGCCTCGACCCCCCGGTCCGTGAGCGAGGCCTTGAGCGTCGCGTCCACCGTGCGCTCGACCAGACCGTAGCGCCGGTTCCAGAGGACCGTCCGCGCCGAGGACTCCTCGACGAGCCGCGGAAGGACCTCCGCCGCTGCCCCGCGCCGCAGGACGAGGGGGATCCCCAGGTCGGTGAGGGATTCGGCCAGGGACGCGAGCGAGTGATGGAGCCACCAGCGCGATGCGCCGCCCAGCGGGCGGATGCCGTCGGTCCCGTCATCGAGCACATAGCAGGCGACGACGTCGTCGCCCTGCTCCGCAGCCCTGGCAAGTGCCGGGTTGTCGGAGATCCGAAGGTCGTCGCGGAACCACACCAGAGTCACAGCCATGCGCCCAATCTACCGGTGGGCTCCGACAGTCCGGGCTGCGGACGCGACAGGGGACCGCAGCCCGGTCGGCTGCGGTCCCCCGGTCATCCACCTGGTTCCTGACCGGCTACTGATCCGCAGCCGGTCCTGAGCGGATCAGTAGGTGGTCTCGCTCCTCGTCGCCGGTGCGCCGGCGGCGTCGGCATCGCTGTCGGCGCCCTGGCCGATCGCGGACTGCGACCCGGAGCCGGATTTCAGCGCCGCGAGGCGGGCTTCGATCTCGGTCTGCTCCCCGAGGTCCTCGAGGCTCTCGAACTGGGCATCCAGGCTCGACGTGGCGAGTTCCTGCTGGCCGCGGACCTTGGCCTCCTCCCGACGGATCTTCTCCTCGAAACGGCCCACCTCGCTCGTGGGGTCCATGAAGTCGATGCTCTTGACGGCGTCGTGCACCTGCTGCTGGGCCTGCGCGGTGCGCGAGCGGGCGATCAGCTGGTCACGCTTGACCGTCAGCTCGTTGAGCTTGCCCCGCATCTGGTTCAGGCCGTTCTTGAGCTTCTCGACGATCTCCGTCTGGGACGCGATGGTCGGCTCGGCGCCCTTCGCCTCGTTCTCCGACGCCATCTGGCGCTGGATGGCGACCTTGGCGAGGTTGTCGAACTTCTGGGCGTCGGCCGTGTCGCCCGAAGCGCGGTACTCATCGGCCTTGCGGGAGGCGGCGAGGGCCTTGTTGCCCCAGCTGCGGGCGTTCTCGACGTCCTCGTTGTAGTCGTCCTGCATCATCCGCAGGTTGCCGATGGTCTGGGCCACGGCGCTCTCCGCCTCGGCGATGCTGTTGGTGAAGTCCCGGACCATCTGGTCGAGCATCTTCTGCGGATCCTCCGCCTGGTCGAGCAACGCGTTGATGTTGGCCCGGGTGAGCTGAGCCATCCTGCCGAATATCGACTGCTTTACCATTGATTTCCCTTTCGATTCTGCGCATGGTCGTGTGTCCTGCTGGGGAGGGGCATCGGCGGTTAGAAGTCGCCGCCACCGCCGCCGAAGTCCCCGAAACCGCCGCCGCCTCCGCCGAAGCCGCCGAAGCCGCCCCCTCCGAAGCTCCCGCCGTCGCCGCCGAAACCGCCTCCGAAGCCGCCGCCGTCGTGGTGCCCGCCGCCGAAGCCGCCACCGTTGAGCAGGCCGCCGAGCAGGATGCCGCCCAGCAGGGCACCGCCCATCCCGTCGCCGCCACGTCCTCCGTACCTGCCGCCCATGCCGCCGCCGAAGCCGCCGCCGAAGCCGTCGACATCCTGCTCGGCGAGCTGGGCCGCCTGGCCGGCGAGCATCGTGGCCTGCTGGGCGTGGGACAGCGCGGTCACGGGGTCCGAGCGCTGGAGGTCGACGGCGTAGTCGAGATTGCGTTCGGCTTCGGCCAGGCGGGTCCGGGCTTCGCTGCCTACCCCGCCGCGACGTGCGCGGATGTAGTCGGCGGTCCCGGAGATGCTCGACTGCGCCGCGATCAGAGCGTGCTGAAGGGCGTCCTGGGCGCGTCGGGTGTTCTCCGCCTGGTCGCGCACGCCGCCGAGCGCGGCGTCGAGCTGTGCGTGGGCCGCCTCCAGGCGCTGCAGCAGCGCCACCGGATTGCTGCGTCCGTTCTGCCGCTCCTGCCGCACCGTCGCGACGGCGGACTGCAGGGCCGCGATCGGCCCCGCGAGGTCCCGGTACTGCCCGGCGCGGTCCATGGCCTGGGCCTGCGCCAGGTCCTGCTCGGTGTCGGGCAGCGCGCGGTCGAGCTCGCGCTCGGCGCCGGCCAGTTCCTCGGCGCGCTTGTCGATCGCATCCAGCAGGACCGTGCTCTGGTGCACGGACTCCTCGGCGGCGCGGACGGCGACGACGGCACGCCCGGTGTCGTCCTGCGCCATCCGCGACCGTGCTTCCGTCGCCGCGCTGTCGACGAAGGCCAGGCGCTCGCGTGCCTGCTCGATGTTGTCCGAGACCTGGGTGGTGGCGGACTCGAGGTATCGGCCCTGCAGGGTCCTCAGGGTCTGCTCGGCCGCGGAGAACCGGCGGCGCGCCTCGTCGGCCGCGGACTGCGCACGGAGCAGGGCGTCCGGGGCGTTCCGCTCGAGTTCGCGCAGCGCGTCGAAGTCCTCCTTGTGCTCCTGCAGGGAGGCATTGACGTCCTCGCAGCGCCGGATGATCTCCCCGAGCCACTGGCGCTGCTGCTCCTCGGTGTCCGGGATGTGGTCGTCGAGCTGCTGCTGGAGCTTGAAGGACTCACCCATGTGCTGCTTCGCGGTCGCGATGTCCTGGGAGAACGTGGCGATGGCCTCGGCCCCGTACTGCGCCTCCGCGAAGCCGAGTTCCTGCTCACTGGACTTGATGGCGTCGTCGGCGGCGATCAGGAGGCTGCCGGCCCGCTTGCGCAGGTCCTCCACGCTCAGGGCCGCGAGCGGGTCCACGATCTCGCCCTCTGCCGACGGCACCGGCCCGTACCCGTATTCCTCGCGCTTGCGCTGGGCGCTGCCCGCGCTGCGCTTCTTGAGCAGCATGTAGCCGCCGGCCCCCGCGACGGCGACGAGCCCGCCGACGAGCACGAGGCCGCCGAGGCCGCTGCCACCCGAACCGCTGCCGTCGGGGGACGTCCCGCCGCCGGTGGAGCCACCGGTGCCGCCGGCGAGCGCCTGGTCGATCCCCTCGACGGCGGCGAGGCCGCCTCCGAGCCAGTCATCGGCCTGCAGTTCCGGGATGACGTAGCTCGTCCGGATCTCCTGGACGGACGAATAGACGCCCGACTGCTCTCCGGCGACGAGCCCGACCTCCTGCTGGTCCACCGCGACGGCGAGGACGGCCTCGTCGGCCGACGAGGCGTTCGCGATGGCGACCTCCTCCGCCCACTGCCCGGAGTTGCTCGGGTTCTCGAACGTGTCGACGTAGGCCACCCGGAGGGTGAACCCCTGCGACGACTGCAGGTCTGCGACGGCTGCTTCGAGCTCGCTCTCCTCCTCCGCGCTGAGCACCCCGGCGTTGTCGATCACGTAGTCCCCGGACGGGAAGGTGATCGGTTCGTCGGCGAAGGCCGCCGTCCCCGAGACCAGCGGGATCGCCACGATGGCACCCAGGACAGCAGAGACGCGGGTGCGCCTGCTCATCATTCGCATTTTCGACCCTTCAGCACGTCCTCCGGACCTGTCCGGTCCCAGGACTGAGGCCGGTGGATGCCGGAGGCTCCCTGTCTTCCCGATTCTATGGTTGGGGTGCGGGAGCGTCCACCACCGACACCTATGCCCCTAGCGAAAGGCGCATCCCCGGTGAACGCCCGACGGCGGCGCGTTCCCGCTCCGCCGGCACCGGATGTCGGTGGATGTCGGCGGATGTCGGTGGATACTGGGAGACGAGTCCGACGGCGGCGTGCCGTAGCGGCACATCTCCAGCGGCCTCCCAGATCCCGCACAGCGAACGCATGCGGAAGGCTCAGGGAAAGTTGCCATGATGTGGTCAACAGCAACGAAAGGATCCCCATGAACGAGCAGCCGGGTAACTCCGACCGTCCCCTGCCTCCCCAACCGCAGACCCCGCCGTCGCGGGGCACGAATGTGTCCCGCGACGCGACGGAGGCGCAGCCGGTCGTGGGACCGCCGACAGTGCAGCACCCCGGCGCCGCACCGGCACCGATGGTCGAACCGCAGGCAGCGCCCCGGCAGGCTCCGGCCGCCTCCCACCCCGCCTACGCCGGACACCAGCCGTTCTACGGCGAGCAGAACCCGGCCTACGGCCACGCCCGGTCGGACGGCGGTCGCGGAGGGACCCGGGAGCGTCGGCGCGTGGGCCTGGCCACCTTCGCCGCGGGCGTGCTCGCGGCCGGCCTGGTCGGCGGAGGCGTCGCGACGGCAGGCCTCAACGCCCTGGACGACGGCCCGGCGGCGGGGATCTCCCAGGGCGCGCCCGAGTCGATCGTGGTGAACAACACCGACGACGTCAACACCATCACCGGTGCGGCCGTCACGGCCTCGCCCAGCGTGGTCACGCTCGCGGTCAGCGGCGGGACCTCCGGCGGGTCCGGTTCCGGCATCATCCTCGACACCGACGGCCACATCCTCACCAACACGCACGTCGTGACCCTGGGCGGCCAGGTCTCGGACCCCACCGTGGAGGTCAAGCTCGACGACGGACGGGTCTTCCCCGCGACCGTCGTCGGCACGGACCCGCTGAGCGACCTCGCGGTCGTCAAGATCGACGCACCGGACCTCACCGCCGCGACCCTCGGCAACTCCGACGAACTGAACGTCGGAGACACGGCGATCGCGATCGGGGCGCCACTCGGGCTCAGCGGCACGGTGACGGACGGCATCGTCTCGACGCTGAACAGGACCATCAGCGTCGCGTCCTCCGCCGTCCCCGAGGAACAGCCGGACAGCGGCCAGTCCGAGAACGGCGAAGGCTTCAACTTCCTGCCGCCGGGCGGCTCCGGCGGGCAGCAGCCGCAGTCGCAGGGGTCCATCTACCTCAACGTGATCCAGACCGATGCCGCCATCAACCAGGGCAACTCGGGTGGCGCGCTCGTCGACGCGGACGGCCGCATCATCGGCGTCAACGTGGCGATCGCCTCGGGCGGCTCCGGCGAGTCCACGGGCAACATCGGTGTGGGGTTCTCCATCCCGATCAACTACGCGGACCGCATCGCCCAGGAGATCATCGCCGAGGGCGAGGCGACGCACGGCTTCCTCGGCGTCAGCGTCACGGCGGCCGGGAGCGACGGCGCCCAGAGCACGTCCACCTTCTCGTCGGGAGCGCTCGTCGAACGGGTCGAGCCCGGGTCGCCCGCCGAGGGCGCCGAACTGCAGGTCGGCGACGTGATCACCCGGGTGGGCACCTACGCCATCAGCGACCCCCAGTCCCTCACCGCGGCGGTCCGGATCCAGACGGTCGGGCAGCAGGTGCCGGTCGAGGTGGTGCGCGGCGGCGAGACGCGGACGGTGGACGTGACGCTGGCCCAGGCGCCGACGCAGTAGCGGACACCGAACACGCCGACGACCCGGCAGGTCGGCGGCACAGCAGGAGGCGGTCCCGGAGCGGGGGCCGCCTCCTGTTCGTTGACCGGGGGAGCGCGGAGTGCGCTGATCGCGGCCGGCCCGCAGTCCTGCGGCCGGTGTCACCCCACTATGGTTAGCTAGTCGATGGGAAGATCCCCGGACGAGGAAGGTCATCAATGGACGAGGCCACAGCAAGCGGACTGCGCATCGCGGTCCTGGTGAAGCATGTTCCGGACGCCCAGTTCGATCGCCATATCAGCGGCGACGACCTGACGACCGTCCGTTCGGAGAGCATCCTGTCCGAGCTCGACGAGTACGCGCTCGAAGCGGCCCTCCAGCTCGTCGAGGCCCACGGGGGTGCCGCCGCCGGGCACCGCGTCACGGCGATCACGATGGGCCCCGCGGCCGCGGTGAACGCAGTGAAGAAGTCCCTGCAGATCGGGGCGGACGACGGCGTCCACCTGACCGACGACGCCCTCACCGGCTCGGATGCCTCCGCTACCTCCCGGGCCCTCGCCGCCCTCCTGCAGCACGCCGGCCCCTTCGACCTGGTCCTCACCGGGATGGCATCGACGGACGGCGAGACCTCGCTCGTGCCGGCGCAGCTGGCCGAACGGCTCGACCTGCCCCAGGTGACGTTCGCGGCGTCGCTCGAGCTGACGCCCGGTGACGGCGGCTGGACGCTCGCCGCGCGGCGGGACAGCGACACCTATGCGGAGACCATCGAGGCGCCGCTGCCCGCCCTGGTGTCGGTGACCGACCAGATCAACGACCCCCGGTACCCGAACTTCAAGGGCATCATGGCGGCGAAGAAGAAGCAGATCCAGGTCCTGTCCCTGCAGGACGTCGGCCTGCAGGCCGACGAGGTCGGATTCGCCGGATCGTGGACGACCGTGGAGGCGGCTGCTCCGAGGCCGCCCCGCAGCCAGGGCATCGTCATCACCGACGAGGGTGACGCCGGCATCAGGCTCGTCGACTTCCTCGCCGGACAGAAGCTCCTCTAGCCGTTGCCCGCCCGCTCGTCCGTTCCTTCCAGGAGGGTTCCCTCATGACCTCGGTCCTCGTGTTCCTCGACCACCCCGCAGCGAGTCTCGCCAAGAGCGAGCGCGAACTCCTCTCGCTCGCCGCCTCGCTGGGCGACGTCGTCGTCGCGCTCGCCGACGAGGCCGGGCAGGCCTACCTCGACGGCATCGGATCCTACGGCGTGCAGCGGTACTACCGGCCGGAGGACGCGGCCGTCTCGGACGTGCTCGTGGCCGGCAAGGCCGCGTTCCTGGCCGAGGCCGTGCGGGCCTCAGGCGCCGGGATCGTGCTGCTCGGCAACTCCTACGAGTCCAAGGAGATCGCCGCCCGGTCGGGGATCAAGCTCGACTCCGGAGTCATCACGGACGTCGTGGCGCTCGACGGCGACCTGACGGCGACGAAGTCGGATTTCGCCGGCTCCTACACCGTCCACTGCCGCGTGACGACCGGCGTCGCCATCCTCACCGTCAAGCCCAACAGCTTCGAGGCCGTGGAGGCGGGTCCTCCGTCCTCCCCGGAGGCGGTCCGGGTGGCCGTCGAGCGTCCCCGTGCCGCGGCGCGCATCACGGGTCGGGTGGAGAAGCCTGTCAGCGGCCGGCCGGAGCTCACGGAGGCCCGCGTGATCGTCGCGGGTGGCCGCGGTGTGGACGGCGACTTCGGCCCGCTGGAGGACCTCGCGGACGCGCTGGGCGGAGCGGTCGGTGCATCGCGGGCCGCCACGGATGCCGGGTGGATCGAGCATTCCGCGCAGATCGGACAGACGGGCAAGACCGTCTCGCCCCAGCTCTACATCTCCGTGGGCATCTCCGGAGCCATTCAGCAGAAGGCCGGGATGCAGACCTCGAAGGTGATCGTCGCCGTCAACAAGGACGCCGATTCACCGATCTTCGAGATCGCCGACTTCGGGATCGTCGGTGACCTGACCACGGTGTTGCCGCAGGCCACCGAGGAGATCCGGAAGCGCGGGCTGTAGGGGGTGCCGACCATACCGGACACCGCGCCTCCCGGGCGCGTCCTCGTCCTCGCCGCCCACCCGGACGACATCGACTTCGGCGCGTCCGCCACGATCGCCGGGTGGACGGCCGCCGGCGCGGAGGTCGGCTACTGCATCCTGACGGACGGCGACGCGGGAGGGTTCTCCGACGAGGACCGGCCCGGACTCGCCGCGCTCCGCCGCGAGGAACAGGTCGCCGCAGCGAAGCTGGTGGGGGTCACGGACGTCACCTTCCTGGGAGAGCCCGACGGCTACCTCCAGCCGACGGACGGCGTCATCCGGGAGATCGTCCGGCGCATGCGGGAGGTCCGCCCGGACATCGTGGTGTCCATGCATCCCGAACGCAGCTGGGACCGGATCCAGAAGAGCCACCCGGACCACCTGGCCTGCGGGGAAGCCGTCACGCGCGCCGTCTACCCGGCGGTCGAGAACCCCTTCGCCTACCCGGAACTCGAGGCGGCGGGGCTGAGGAGCTTCCGCGTGCCCTGGCTGTGGTTCTACGGCGGTCCGGCGCACCTCGAGAACCGCTTCGTCGACGTCACGGGGCTCGAGGACACCAAGATCGCGGCCATCAGCGCCCACCGCAGCCAGCACCCCGACGTGGAGCGGATGCAGTCGCGGGTCCGGGACATCCTCCGGGAGAACGCGCGGCGCGGCGGCCTGCCGGAGGGGCGCAGCGCGGAGTCCTTCCACGTGGTGGGCATCAACACCGACGAGACGATCGCGGGTTTCTAGCCGGACCGTAGCCGACACCGGATGCGGGTGGAGTGCGCACCCCCGTGGCAGGGGCACGTGCCCCATGGCCCCCGACGACGTCCGACCCCGGCGATGTCATCGCCGGGGTCGGGATCGGATCGGATGCGTGCTGGTGCTCAGGCCCCGAGCGGGATCTGGGCGACGATCGGCAGGGTGGGCGTCGCCGACCCGCCGTCGGGCTCGACGGTGATCGCGATCGCGCTGAACCCGCTGATGTCCTCGAGTTCGGTGACCTTCGATCCGGCGACGTCCTCCCCGGTCATCGTGCCCTCGGACACCGGGTCGGTGCCGTCCGCCGGGATCCGCCACATCTGGTAGACGTGCCCGGGGATCGGCGCGGGGACTCCGCTCAGTGTGACCACGGCCGCGTCCTCCTCACCGGAGACCGCGAGGTCCGCCGTCCCGCCCGAGGCGAGGGCGAGCTGGGCTTTCCGGACGTCCGAGGCCTGGAGGACCTGCTCCTGGAGCGTGGTCTGCTGCAGGTTCTGGGCGATGGTCACGCCGCCGACGGCGAGCACGGTGGCCGCGGCAGCTGCCACCACCCACCGTGCGGCGCGCGAGGACATCGAGGCCCTGGCCGTGCGGCGCCTCGCCAGCTCGTCCTGCCCGGCGTCGTGCGTGACGTCGTGCGGATGTGACCGAGGAGGTTCGGACACCTCTGCGGCTCCGCCGGCCTCCACGGGCGTCGGGACCGCGTCGCCGACGGCCCCGGGGAGCCTGGCGAGGATGCGGTCGAAGAGGTCGGCCGGCGGGTCCATCTGCTCGTTCGCATAGGCGGTCGTCACCGTCTCACGGCACGCGCGCACACGTTCGAGGAACGTCGCACCGACGGCCGGATCGGCGTCCGCCAGGAACGCATCGATGATGCGGCGTTCGTCAGCGCTGATGGCGTCGAGCGCGTAGAGCTCGGCCCACTCGAGCACATGGCCCCGGGCGAGGTCCGTGCCGAGGTCATCGGCGAATCGTCGGTTCATATCCTTGTCCTGCATCTCAGGTCACCCCCAAACATGTCTTCAGTCGGAGTAATCCGTCACGGATCCTCGATTTGATGGTCGGTACCGCGACGCCGAGTTTCTCGGCCACCTCGCGGTAGGTGAGTCCGCCGTAGTAGGCGAGCTTCACCGACTCCTGCTGCGTCGCCGTCAGCGTGTCCAGGCAGCGCACCACGCTCTCCGCCTCGAGGCGCTGGGTCACGGTGTCCACGACGTCGTCGTGATCCACCGTCTGGGTGGCGGCCCCGTACCGCGCCTCACGGTCCGTAGCGCTCTGTTCCGAGCGCACCTTGTCCACGGCGCGGCGGTGGGCCAGGGTCATGAGCCAGGCCATCGGGCTGCCGAGGGCCGGGTTGAAGCGGTCCGCGGTGTTCCACACCTGGAGGTAGACCTCCTGCGTCGCGTCCTCGCTGAGATCCGGGTCGATGAGCACGCGCCGTGCGAGTCCGTAGACCCGCTTCGAGGTCTGCTCGTAGAACAGGGCGAACGCGGCGCGGTCCTGTCCGGCGATCCGCGACAGCAGGTCGGCCAGGGTAGGACCGGCACCGGGATCAGCTGAGAACTCGTCTGATGCGGGAGCGACTGGGCTGACCCGGCTTACTCGTGGCGTTTCCATAGGGCTCCAGCATAAAGCGCGGCCGGCTCCGCGCCGAACGCTTCCGTCACCCGCGCGGCGCGGTGGTGGTGTATGCGCCCCGAGAACGAGCACCATCCCACACCCCCCTGCCGATTTTGAACTTTCCGCTGTCGGATGGTATTCGGAGCTGCCCGGCCGGCGGATGGCCCGGGGGAGGGGCTACTGTGCGGGCCGGTACTCGGCGACCGCGATGAGGGAGTCGGCATTGAGGACGAACGCGGTGCCGAGCCGCTCCGCGAAGGCCGACCGCACCCGGTGCAGGGCCTCGGGGTCGTCCGGCAGCAGCCCGCGGTACCCGCTGCCCAGCGCGAGGGACCAGGCGCTGTCGGGGTCGAGCGGGACCGTCAGTCCGAACTGCTCGATCCGCACGTTCGTCAGCCCGCGGGCGTGCAGCCAGTCCCTCAGGCGGTCGGTGGAGGCCAGCTTCCTGCAGTTCTCGACGAAGGCCATCCCGGACCGGCCCGCGCCGCCGGCGTCCTCCCGGTCCGCGTCCGCGGGGAGGACCTCGCGCAGGACGTCGAGGAGGACGTCCCCGAACGGTTCCAGGGCGCCGTCGTCCCAGGTGCTCAGGGCGATCCTCCCGCCCGGCCGCAGCAGGCGGACGATCCGGTCCATGCCGGCATCCAGGTCGTCGAGGAGGAGGACGCCGTAGCAGCTCACGACGGCGTCGTACGGCGCCTCGGGCGTCCACTCATCCGGTTCCACCGGATGGAAGAACACGCCGTCGAGGGCGAGCGCCTCCGCCTTGGCCTTCGCGAGGTCCAGCATCGCCGGGGAGCGGTCGACGGCGTCGACGCGTCCGTCGGGTCCGGTGAGCTGGGCGGCCGGGATCGTCCCCGTACCGGTTGCTGCGAACACGTCGAGCACGCGCTCGCCGACGAGGATGTCGGCGGCCGCGACCACCGCGTTGCCCACCGGGTTCCAGACGGCCGGAGCGAGGCGGTCGTGGTCCTCGGCCCCGCCGTCGGGCAGTGTTGCGGCATGGCGAGCGGACATGGGGGCTCCTAGGCGTGGATCATCGCTGGGCCCCTGCGAAGCCCTGTTGGCGCCAGGCTTCGTAGAGGACGATGGATGCGGTGTTGGCGAGGTTGAGCGATCGGCGGGACGGCAGCATGGGCACGCGGACGCGGGAGGTGACGTGGGGGTCCTGCTTCACCGCGGACGGCAGGCCGTCGGATTCACGCCCGAACAGCAGGACGTCGCCGGGCTCGTAGGCGATGTCCGTGTAGGACACATCGCCCTCGGACGTGAACGCGAACACCCGGTCCGGCTGCAGGGCGGCCCAGGCGTCCTCGAGGTTCCTGTGCACGTGCAGCACCGTGAGGTCGTGGTAGTCCAGCCCCGCCCGTTTCAGCTTCGAATCCTCCAGGCTGAAGCCCAGCGGTTCGACGAGGTGCAGTTCGGCGCCGGCCACGGCTGCGAGCCGGATGGCGGCACCGGTGTTGCCCGGGATTTCTGGCGTGTGGAAGAGGATGCGGAACACGCCTTCATCCTAGCTTCCGGCCGCGGCCAGCAGGCGCGCGAGCACGGGCAGCTGCACGACGTTCGGCGTGGGTCCCGAGGACAGGAAGGAGCGGATGGTGCGCACGGCGGTGCCCGCATTCACCACCTGGACGAGGGTCGTCGACGCACGGTCGAAGCCCGGCGGGACGTCGATCACCGGGGCGAAGGGATTGTCCGGCGCCCCGTGGATCACCACCCAGCCGGCCACGTTGCACTCGGGGAAGAGGTCCTGCACCACGCGCACCGTCCGCGGTACCTCGAGCTCCACCGGCCGCCCCTGATGGCGGAGGGACCGGCCGTCCCAGGAGAAGTTGCCGGGGGACGCGGTGAAGGAGTCGATCACCGCGATCCTGTAGCCGGCCAGCAGCACATGGCCCGCCGTCGTCCCGTCGCGGTCGTCGAACCGGACACCGTTGACCAGGCGTGCGGCCGGGTACGTGGACAGGAGCGCCCGTTCGAGCAGCGCGGCGGTCCGGAGCTCGCCGTCGGTCCTCGCGCGCACCTCGGAGGAGAGCCGCGCGAACATGCCCGGCTGCCGGGGGGACCCGTGGAGCTGCCGGCCGGCGAGGATCAGGGGGACGGCGGGCGGGGACGACGGCGAGAACGGCGGCAGGTAGTTCGGCGCGGACCTCGCTGCCTCGTCGTCCTCGACGCTCGTGCGCGTGGAGCTGCGGGGCGCCGGTGCCCCGTTGCGATCGGCCGTCGCCGCCGCGCCGGGGGAGCGGCCGGTGCCCGGGGCACCGGCGGCTCCGGTGGCGGAGGTCCGCCCGCGGCCGGTGTCGGCGTCGTAGCGCTCGCGGCGCCGGGGGTCGCCCAGCGTCTCGTAGGCGACGGCGACGTCGTGGAACCGGGTCGCGCTGCCCCCGAGGTCGGGGTGCGCGGAGCGGGCCGCACGGCGATAGGCGTCCTTGATCTCCTTGGCGTCGGCGTCGGGGGGCACCCCGAGGATGTCGTAGTACGACTTCCGTGCTGCCTCTGCCATCGATCGGCCCTTTCTGGTGTCCGGCGTGTCGGCGCGACCAGGAGTCGCTCCCGGAGCCGCGGCCCCGGCCGTGCTGCGCTTCCCCCCGACACTAGGGGCACGGGCGGGCCCGGACAAAAGCGGTCGTCCCGGCGGCGCCCCCGCCCCTGACGGGACTGCCTGCGGATGCAGGCCCTGATACAACGCCGCGGCGGGCGGAGAAGTTCACCGACCCCTCCCGGTGGTCCCGCCGCGGGACCGGCTCAGCCCGCGCGCCGGTACAGCGTGTAGAGGGCGGAGTCCTCCATCAGCAGGGAGGAGAGCGTCAGCCCGACGGCGTCCTCGGGACTGCGGCCCACCGCGATCCTCGGTCCGTCGCCCCCCGCGAGCAGCGGGCTGATCGACAGGCACAGCTCGTCCACGGTCCCGGACCGGGTGAAGTCGCCCAGCACGGCGGGCCCGCCCTCGCAGAGGACCCTCGGCAGTCCGCGCCGGCCGAGCTCGGCGAGCACGGCAGGCGCCTCCACGGCGTCGGTGCCGCAGTCGACGACGTCGGCGACCCGCTCGAGGGCGGTCCGCCGGTCCGCCGGCGCACCGGCGGTCGTGAGGATGAGCGGGCGGACGGGCGCCCTGCCGAAGAAGTCGGCGGCCGGGTCGAGATTCAGGCTGCCCGAGATCACGGCCACGGCGGGGTGTGCGGCGAGGCCGTGCGCGCGGCGCCACGAGCGGGCGTCGTCGTCGACCAGCTCGCCCCCGTAGCCCTCCGCGCGGATGGTGCCGGCGCCCACCAGCACCACGTCCGCGAGGCGTCGCAGGACCGCGAAGATCCGCTGGTCGCCGTCGTTCCCCAGTCCCGCGGAGAAACCGCCGCTCGTGGCGGCGCCGTCGGCAGCGGCCACGAAGTTGAAGCGGACGTAGGGCCGGTCGGTCACCGGGTAGGCGTAGATACGGTGCAGGGCGTCGGCGTCGACCGCCGCGCCGGTGGCCGGGATGAGTGAGGTGATCATCGCGTCACCGGCTCGTTGACCTCGCCCATGTTGTGTCTGAGGTAGGCGGGTTGCCGCCATCCGAGGACCGCCTCCGTGAGGTCGATCGCCGCCCGGGACGCCGCGACGTTGTGCATGCGGACCACGCGGGCGCCGCCGAGGATGCAGATGACGGCGGCGGCGAGCGATCCCTCCACGCGTTCGCTTTTCGGGCGGTCGAGCGTCTCGCCGATGAAGTCCTTGTTGGACACCGCGGCGAGGGTGGGGAAGCCGAGCCCGGCGATCTCGGGGAACCGCCGCGTGATCTCGAGCGAGTGCAGCGTGTTCTTGTTGAGGTCGTGCCCGGGGTCCAGGAGGATGCGGTCCTCCGGGATGCCCAGCCGCACGGCGTCGTCGACCTTCCGGAGGAGGAAGTCCGCGACCTCGCCCACCACGTCGCCGTACGTGGGCCTCGGGTACACGGTGCGCGGCGCGGCGAGGCTGTGGGTGATGACCAGGTGGGCTCCGGCCTCGGCGACCACCGCCGCCATGTCCGGGTCGCGCAGCCCCGTGGTGTCGTTGACCACGGTGGCCCCGGCGGCGAGCGCCTGGCGGGCGACCTCGGGCAGGAACGTGTCCGCGGAGATGATGACGTCCGAGGCTGCGCGCACCGCGCTGATCACGGGGACGATCCTGTCGATCTCCTCCGACGCCGGGATGGCGTCCCCCGGCGAGAAGGGGGCGCCGCCGATGTCCACCCAGTCGGCGCCGTCCTCGACCGCCCGCAGGGATGCGTCGACGGCGGCCTGGAGCGCGAACGTCGCGCCGCCGTCGTAGAAGGAGTCCGGCGTCCGGTTGATCACGGCCATGAGCGCGACCTGGCGGTCGAAGTCCAGGGTGCGCGTGCCGAAGGTGTACACCGGGTGCCGGAATCCGGGCCGGTAGGAGCCGGAGGGGGAAGGAGCCGCTGCATGACTGTCCATCCTGTCTTTCTACCACTGCGGGCCGGCGGGCCGCCCCTGCGCCGGTGCGTGACGGGCGCCACCGGAATCGGCGGCCCGGGGCGGCGCCGGTAGAATCGGTCCATGCCCGTGTATGTCGACCACGCGGCGACCACGCCGATCTCGGCGCCCGCGCTCGCCGCCCTCACCCGCGAACTCAGCCTCAGCGGGAATCCCTCCTCCCTCCACGGCTCCGGCCGGCGCGCCCGGCGATCGGTCGAGGAGGCCCGCGAGAGGATCGCGGCGGCTGCCGGGGCCCACGCCTCGGAGGTCGTCTTCACCTCCGGCGGGACCGAGGCGGACAACCTCGCGCTCAAGGGCCTCTTCTGGGCGCGCCGCGCGGCGGACCCGTCCCGCACCCGGATCCTCTGCAGTGCCGTGGAGCACCACGCCGTGCAGGACACCGTCGAGTGGCTCGAGCGCCATGAGGGTGCCGAGGTGGTGTGGCTCCCCGTCGACGCCGCCGGCCTCGTCTCCCTCGATGCGCTGCGGACCGCGCTCGCGGACGCCCCGGAGCGCACCGCGCTGGTGACGGTCATGTGGGCCAACAACGAGGTGGGGACCGTCCAGCCCGTCCGGGCGATCACCGCGGAAGCCGCCCGGTACGGGATCCCCGTCCACAGCGACGCCGTCCAGGCCTTCGGTTCCCTCCCGCTGTCCTTCGCCGAGTCGGGACTCGCGACCATGGCCGTGAGCGCCCACAAGATCGGCGGTCCCGTGGGCGTCGGGGCGCTGTTCGTGGGACGCGCGGTGACGCTCACCCCCGTGCAGCACGGCGGCGGGCAGGAGCGGGACATCCGGTCGGGCACGCTCGACGGCGCGGGCATCGCCGCGTTCGCCGCCGCGGCCCACGACGCCGTCGTGCACCTCGGCGACGAGGCGCCCCGGCTGGCCGCGCTGCGGGACCGCCTCATCGAGGGCATCCGCCGCGAGGTCCCGGAGGCGGTGCTGCGCGGTGTCCCGCACCCGGCCCCCGACGCCGCCCGCCTCCCCGGCAACGTGCACTTCACCTTCCCCGGCTGCGAGGGCGACTCGCTCCTGTTCCTCCTGGACCTCGCGGGCATCGAGTCCTCCACGGGGTCCGCCTGCACCGCGGGCGTGCCGAGGCCGTCGCACGTGCTGCTCGCCATGGGCCTCACGGAGGACGAGGCCCGGGGCGCCCAGCGCTTCAGCCTGGGGCATACATCCACGGCCGACGACGTTGACGCGGTGGTGGGTGCCATCGGCGCGGCGTACGCCCGCGCCCGCAAGGCCGGCATGGCCGGGCACGCATCGACCATCCAGACGGCAGGAACAGGTTTCTCATGAGGGTATTGGCAGCGATGAGCGGCGGCGTCGACTCCGCGGTGGCGGCGGCGCGCGCGGTGGAGGCAGGGCACGACGTCGTCGGCGTCCACCTCGCCCTCTCCCGCATGCCCGGGACGCTCCGGACGGGCAGTCGCGGCTGCTGCACCATCGAGGACTCGCGGGACGCCTGGCGGGCGTGCGACATCCTCGGCATCCCCTACTACGTCTGGGACTTCTCCGAGCGGTTCAAGGAGGACGTCGTGGACGACTTCGTCGCCGAGTACGCCGCCGGCCGCACCCCGAACCCGTGCATGCGCTGCAACGAGCGCATCAAGTTCGCGGCGCTGCTCGAGAAGGCGCTCGCACTCGGGTTCGACGCCGTCTGCACCGGCCACTACGCGAAGGTCGTCCAGGACGCCCGGGGGAACCCCGAGCTCCACCGGGCGGCGGACTGGGCCAAGGACCAGTCGTACGTGCTCGGCGTGCTCACCCACGAGCAGCTCGAGCACTCCATGTTCCCGCTGGCGGAGACGCCGTCGAAGGCGGAGGTGCGTGCCGAGGCGGAACGCCGCGGCCTGTCCGTCGCGAACAAGCCCGACAGCCACGACATCTGCTTCATCCCCGACGGCGACACCCGCGGCTGGCTCGAGGAACGCATCGACATGACCGAGGGCGACATCCTCGACGTCGACGGCGGGAAGATCGGCAGCCATCCCGGGGCGAACGCGTTCACGGTCGGCCAGCGGCGCGGCCTCAAGCTCGGCACCCCGGCCGCCGACGGCAAGCCCCGCTTCGTGCTCGAGATCCGGCCCAAGCAGAACGAGGTCGTCGTCGGGCCCGAGCACCTGCTCGCCATCGACGAGATGCGGGGCATCAAGGTGTCCTGGGCCGGCGTGCCCATCGAGGCCGTCCGGACCGGCGACACGTTCGACTGCATGGCGCAGGTCCGGGCGCACGGCGATCCCGTCGCGGCCCGCGCGAGGGTCGAGGAGGACAGCGGTGCCCAGCAGCTCGTGGTGCGGCTGATCGAGCCGATGCGCGGCGTCGCGCCCGGGCAGACCGTGGTGCTGTACCAGGGCACGCGGGTGCTCGGCCAGGCGACCATCGACTCCGCACGCTCCGCCCTCCGCCCCGCGCCGGCCGCCGCGCAGGGCTAGTCGCAGTTCCTAGTCGCAGTTCACGGAGCCGCGCGGGGTTCTGCTTGACTGGAGTCATGACGCATCCACGCAGTGGCTTCGACCCGGCCGCCAGTTCGCTCGCAGGAGACGTGGCCCCCGAGGTGATGGCCGAGCTGCTCTCGGTGAGGAGCTCGATCGACAACATCGACGCCACCCTCGTGTACCTCCTGGCCGAACGCTTCAAGGCGACGCAGCGGGTGGGACACCTCAAGGCCGAACACGACCTCCCCGCCGGGGACCCGCAGCGCGAGGCGGCCCAGATCGCCCGCCTCCGCATGCTCGCGGAAGAGGCGCAGCTCGATCCGGCGTTCGCCGAGAAGTTCCTGAACTTCATCATCTCGGAGGTGATCCGCCACCATCAGGCCATCTCCGAGAACCGCCGGCCGTCGGCGGAGGCCCCCGCCGTCCCGTCACACGGGACTCCCACCGGACCGGGAACGACCGGCCCGCATGCCTGACGGGACGCGGGGACCCGCCGTCGGGGCGACGGCCCCCGGCGACTGGCCGGGGACGGATCCGCACGAGGCGAACCGTGCCGTGCGGGGCGAACTCGGGGGAGCGAACCTGCCCTTCCTGCCCTCCCTGCCGGCGCGGGGACCCGGCAGCGACGCCGTGGGACGCACGCTCGGCGTGCTCGTCGAGCTGCCGTTCGACCTCCAGCCGCACGGCTGGCGCCTCGTCCAGCGTCCCGGCAAGGACCAGCGCCGCGCCGAATCGGCGCTGTCCTCCGACATCAACGCCCTCGGTGACATCGCCGGCGCCGAGGATGGCTCCGCACCGCGAGTGAAGCTGCACCTCCACGGACCGCTGTCCCTGGCGGCCGGCGCCCACCTGCACGCCGGCGAGCGCGTCCTGATCGACCACGGCGCCCGGCGCGAGCTCTACGAGTCGCTCGCCGCGGGCGCCGCGGACCTCGTCCGCCGGGTCGCGGCGGTGGCGCGCGGGGCCGAGGTGCTGGTGCAGTTCGACGAACCCGACGCCGACGACGTCCTCACGGGCAGGGTGCCCACCGCGAGCGGCTACCGGTCCCTCCGTGCCCTGGACCGCCGGGAGGCCACCGAGGCGTGGGACCTCGTGACGGCGTCCGTCACCGCCGCCGGGGCCGCGGGCAGCGTGCTGGCGCCGGGGCACGGCGACGTGGCCGTCGACGCCGCACGGGCCAGTGCGGCACATGCCCTCTCCCTGGACCTGTCGCGCATCTCCGACCGCCGGTGGGAGGACCTCGCCGGGGACATCGAGTCCGGCCGGCAGCTCTGGCTCGCGATCCTCGACGCGCGGCCCGGGCTCCCCCGGGTGAGGGTCCTCGCGGAGTCGGTGCTCTCCGCCTGGCGGCGGGTGGGACTGCCCGTGTCGGCACTCGACGCCCTGACGGTCACCGCCCTGCCGGGCCTCGGCACGCTCACCCCGACCGGTGCGACGCAGGCGCTCACGCGGCTCGCCCAGACCGCCGACGCCCTGGACCAGGTCCGCGCCGAGGGGTGACCCGCGCCGGGCGCGGGGGAGAGGTCAGACGCGCTCCTCCCAGCGCCGCGGGCGGACCTCGGGGGGCAGCACGCCGTCGAACTCCTCGAGGACGTAGTCGAAGCTCCCCGCGTAGACGAGCAGTGTTCCCAGCTGGCGGTGGACCACCCGCGTGCTGATCCTGAAGCGGCCGGCGTCGTCGTCCCACCACTGCTCCACGTAGGCGAGTGCGCCGAGCGCGTCGGGGAGCGGCAGCCGCAGGCCCGCGAAGAGACGCGTCTGCGAGGACACCATGCGGATGCGGCCCTCGTCGGTGGCGGTGCACGTCAGGAGGGTGGCCATGCGCCGGTGGCGGCCCACGTAGTCGGTGAGGACGCCGTCCTGCAGGGACGTGGTGTCCTCGAAGACGCGCAGGGCGGTCCCGAAGTCCAGTTCCCGGCGTGCCGTGAGCGCCGGGCGCCCGAACGGGTCGAGGTGCGGGTAGTTGCGGATGGTGAACGGGACGTCGCTGTTGTACTCGGGGAAGAACGCGTTCTCGAGGGCGGTGAGGCGGAAGGCGGGGCGGGCGAACCACGCAGGGCAGCCGGCGACGTCGAACACCCCGCGACCGGAGCCCGACAGCCCGCTCTCCGCGTGCAGGCCGAAGTACTCACGCAGTTCCGGCTGGAGGCGACCGAAATCGCTGCCCATCGCCTGCTGGTAGATCGAGGTCATGTCGGTCCCGCTTCCGTCGCTCGGACCCCCAGTCAACCACGATGGCGGGCCCCGTCCCTCGTATGCTCGGTCCATGGGTGAGAACCGGAGTGCGATCGACTGGGACGCCGCGCGTGCCGCCAACCGCGACAACTGGGAGGACCGGGTGCCGCTGCACGAGAAGGCGTACGCGGTCGGGGACCTCGATGACCCGGATCACCTGAGCAGCGTCGTCAGGGCGGACCTCGGCGTCCTGGCGCCCTTCCTCCCGCACGGCTCGGTGGCCGGGCTGGACGTCTGCCACCTCCAGTGCCACATCGGCACCGACACGGTGTCCCTGGCGCGGGCCGGCGCCCGGGTCACGGGCGTGGACTTCTCCCCGGGGGCCCTGCGCTCGGCGGCCGGGCTCGCACGGCACCTCGGCCTCGACGCGACGTGGGTGGAGACCGACGTCCTGGATGCCCGCGCGGCCGTGAGCGGGGACTTCGACCTCGTGTACACCAGCATCGGGACCATCACCTGGCTGCCCGACCTCGAACGCTGGGCGCAGCAGGTCGCCGGGCTGCTCCGGGCCGGGGGCACGTTCTACATCCGGGACGGCCATCCCGTGCTCTACGCGCTCGACGAGAACGCCGACGGACTGCAGCTCCGCTACCCGTACTTCAGCACCGGGCAGGCGCAGGTCTGGGACGAGGACTCCACGTACGCGGGTGACGGCAGGGTGGCCCACCCGCGCACGTACGAATGGGCGCACCCGCTGTCCGCCATCGTCAACGCGCTCCTCGGCGCGGGCCTGCAGCTCCTCCGCCTGGACGAGGGGACCACCCTCCCGTGGAGGTTCTCGCCCCGCATGGTCGAGGTCCCGGACGGTTTCGCCTGGCCGGAGGCCGAGCGGGACCTCGTGCCCTGCACCTATACGATCATCGCCCGGAAGCCGTGAGCCCCACCCGCCGGGCCGGGACCTGCCGGCGGTCCGTCAGAGGCGCCCGGTGGCCTTGAGCCTGATGTAGGTATCGGCGAGGAGCGGCGGGAGGTCCGCGGGAGCCGCGTCCACGACCTCCGCCCCGAGCGCCCGGATCTGCTGCGCCACGGCGCCGCGGTCCAGGAGGGAACGCTCGGCGGCTGCCGCCCGGAACGTCGCCGCCGCCGTCGAGCGGTCGGCGCCCATCTCCTCGAGCCGCGGGTCGCGCACGGACGCGACGACGACGACGTGGCGTTCGGTCAGGCCCGGCAGCGCAGGGAGCAGGCCCTCCTCCACGGCCCCGGCATCGAGCGAGGTGAGCAGGACCACGAGGGAGCGGTGCGCGGAGACGGCCCGCACCTGGGCGGGCACGCGGGACCAGTCCGCCTCGATCAGCTCCGCCTCGAGCGGGGCCATGGCGGTCACGAGCGAGGCCAGCAGGTTGCCCTTGGCGGTCGAGTCGACGCGGGCGCGGAGCCGGCGGTCGTAGGCGATGAAGTGCACCTTGTCACCGCCGCGTTCGGCCAGCACGGACAGCAGCAGCGCGGCCTCGATCCCCGTGTCCAGCCGCGGCTCGTCGAGGACCCTCGCGGCGGAGGTGCGGGAGGTGTCCAGCACGACGACGACGCGGCGGTCCCGTTCGGGGCGCCAGGTCCTGACCACGGTGTCGCGGCGACGCGCGGTGGCGCGCCAGTCGATCGATCGGACGTCGTCGCCCCGGACGTAGTCCCGCAGGGAGTCGAACTCGGTGCCGGCGCCCCGGATCTGGACGGCGGCCCGGCCGTCGAGTTCGCGCAGGCGGCGCAGCTTCGACGGCAGGTGCCGCTTGGAGTTGAACGGCGGCAGCACCCGCAGGACGCCCGGCGCCGGCACGGTGACCTGCCGCGCGGCCACCCCGAGGGGACCGGCGCTCCGCACCGTGACCGTGTCCACGCGGAGGATCCCGCGGCGCGTGGGGCGGAGGTGGAGCGTCATGCGGCGGGCCTCGCCGGAGGGCACGACGACCGACTGCTCCGGGTCCACGGCACCCGCGGAGGGCTGCCAGGCCTCGCGCACCGTGGCGCGGAGGGTGCGCGGGGTGTCGTTCCGCAGGACCACGGCGCTGGTGCACTCCTCGCCCAGCCGCACACTGTCCGGCAGGGTCCGGCGGAGGCCGACGCGCCGGGGGGACGCGGCGAGGGCGAGGTCGAGGCCGACGACCGCCGCGAGGAGCAGGACCCACAGCAGGATCGACGTCGCGCCCGGGTACACGATGACGGGCACGACGCCGAGCAGCGCCAGCAGGACCAGGCGACCGGTGATGACCATGGGAGAGCTCCTCTCGGACCCCGTGCGCGGCGGCGCGTGCACGGGTGGTCGGGGTGATGGACCTACCGCGGGACGGGGACGGAGCCGAGGATGCTGCCGAGCACGTCGTCCACGCCGACACCGTCCATCTGCGCCTCCGGCCGCAGGGCGACCCGGTGGCGGAGCGCCGGCAGGGTGAGGGCCTTGACGTCGTCGGGCGTCACGAAGGAGCGGCCGGAGAGCCACGCCCAGGCGCGCGAGGTGTTGAGCAGCGCGGTGGCGCCGCGCGGCGAGACGCCGAGCTGGAAGGACGGGGAGGTCCGCGTGGCGCGGACCAGGTCCACGATGTAGGCGAGGACCTCCGGGGCGATCGCGACGCCGGACACCGCGGCGCGCGCCCGGTCGAGGTCCGCCGCGCCCGCCACGGCCCGCACGCCGGCCGCAGCGAGGTTGCGGGGGTCGAACCCGACGCTGTGCCGACGGATCACCTCGATCTCGTCCTCGCGCCCGGGGAGCGGGAGGGTGAGCTTCAGCAGGAAGCGGTCGAGCTGGGCCTCGGGCAGGGGATAGGTGCCCTCGTATTCCACGGGGTTCTGCGTGGCCGCGACGATGAAGGGCGTCGGCAGGCGCCGTGACACGCCGTCCACGGAGACCTGCCGCTCCTCCATCGCCTCGAGCAGTGACGCCTGGGTCTTGGGCGGGGTGCGGTTGATCTCGTCGGCGAGCAGGATGTTCGTGAACACCGGGCCCTCGCGGAAGGTGAACTCGGAGGTCTTCGACTCGTAGATGAGCGAACCCGTGATGTCGCCCGGCATGAGGTCCGGGGTGAACTGGACGCGCTTCGTGTCGAGGTCCAGGGCGGTGGCCAGCGTCCGGACCAGCAGCGTCTTGGCGACGCCCGGCACGCCCTCCAGCAGCACGTGCCCGTCCGCGAGGAGACCGATGAGGAGGCCCGTGACCGCCGCGTCCTGGCCCACGATCGACTTGCCCACCTCGGCGCGCACCCGCAGGAGGGCGTCCCGGGCCGAGGCGCCGTCGGCGGCGGCCTGATCGGCCGGGCCGGCTGTCCGGCCGTGCCCCGCGCCGTCGACCCGCCCGTCGACCTGCCCGTCCGACAGCGCGCCCGGGTCCTCCGTGCGTGTCGCCTGGTGGGCACCTCCGGCGGGTGCTGCCTGCTCGTCCTGCTCTTCCTGCCGGCGTCCGGTCTGGTTCATGAGGGCGTGATCTCCTTCTCGAGGTCGAGGATGTCCTGTGCCCAGAGCACAAGCTGGTGGTTGGTGGTCGGGACGCTGAGCAGCCGCTGCTCGATCTCGGTCCGGGGCCTGCCGCTGTGGCGGGAGGCCGCGTCGATGACCTCCGCGGCGGAGGCCGCACGGTCCACGCGGAGCCGTCGGGCCATGCGGGCGAGGCTTGCCGCGCGCAGGGTCACGGCTGCGTGTCCCACGGCCCGGGAGTCCTGGTAGAGGCGGGCCCGGCCCTCCGCCGTCTCGGCGGCGCGGACGACGACGGGCAGCGGCTCGGCCGCGAGGGGGCCCATGCGCCGGCCCCGCCACAGCATGGCGAGGACCGCACAGGCCAGGAGCCAGACGAGCAGGGGATCCACCCAGGGCGGGAGGAGCGTCATCGGGTCGACGCCCTCCCCGGTGGAGACGACGTCCGCCCCGCTCGGTTCGTACCAGACGAGCGTGGGCGAGGAGCCGAGCGCGCGCAGCGCGAGGGCCGCGTTGCCCTCGTCCGTGATGGCCTCGTTGGACAGGATCGACGGGGCGCCCAGGACGGCGACCGAGCCGTCGTCGCTCGTGGTGTACAGGCCGCCGGTCGCGTCCTCGATCGCGACCTGGAAGCATTCGACGGCGCCGGAGTAGGCGGTCCCGGACGCGGTGAGCGTGCCGGCCGCTATGGCGTCCGTGTCGGGGCAGTCGGCGGACAGGGCCGGGGCGTCGCCGGCCAGGTCGAGGGGCGCGGCGCCGACCGGCGCGAAGTCGTCGTCGAGGGCGGCCAGCTGGCGCGCTCCCGGTGCGGCGAGGACGGCGCGGTCCGCCAGGACGGTCACGTCCGCCACCTGGCCGGCGCTGAGGTACTGCTGGGCGTCGTTGAGGAACAGGGTCGCCGGCCCCCGCTCCAGGGCGGCGATCGCCTCGTCGTACGAATCGGCCCGGACGACGTCGACGCCCTCGGACGCGAGGACCTCCGCGACCGCTCGTGCACCCTGCGGCGCCGCGTTGCCGGGGGACAGCGGGCGCGCGTCCTCCTCCGGACCGGAGACGAGGTTGATGAGGAGGATCAGGGCCAGGACGAGGGCCCCGAGGATCAGGGGACGGGAACGCCGGAGCCTGGAGCGGGCGGTCGTCAGCGCGGTCCCGCCGTCGCCCATGACCTCGTGCCCTGCCACCCCTCCCGTCGCCCCTCCCGTCGGGGCGGGTCCGGCGCGGTCCGGCATGCCGGCGTCGGGGGAGGTGCCGTCGGCGGGGGTCGCCGCGGGGGTCCGCTGCCCGCGGGTCACCGGGGTGCCGCCGGGGCGGTCGTGTCCGCGGACGGGATGGGTCGTTCCGCGGAGAGCCGCGCATCGAGCGCGGCCGCGCGCCGGTAGGCGTCCCCGGACGCGGTCCCGCTGCCGTAGTGGGTCTCGTTGAACACCTCGGCCAGCCAGGCGACGTCGGCGGACAGGGGCGCGAACACGGCGCCGAGCTGGGCGGCGGCCTCCGTGGCCGTCCGTCCGGGCTGGTCGGCGACCACGAGGCGCTCCTCGGCCGACCGGATGACGGCCCGCAGCACTTCGGCGACGGCCCCGTTCCAGTCCCGGGCAGTCGCCAGCGCGGCTGCCCGGCCGCGGTGGTGGTCGGCGGAGTGTGTCGCGTCGTCGTCGAACACCGCGGACTCCTGCTTCCTGCCGCGCGCGTTCAGCCGTGGCTTGATGAGCACGACGGCCACGATGACGGCGAGCACCGCGCCGAGGGCCAGCACGAGGGTGCCCGGTCCCGGCGCGAGCCCGCCCATTCCGTCGAGGAGCCGGGCGATGCCGCGCAGGATCTCGGAGATGATGCGTTCGACGATCCCGGGCTGTGCCTCGACGTACGGGGGTTCGGTCAGTTCCTCCTCGAGCAGGCGCCGTGCCTCGTCCGTGTCAGGGGTGAGGAGGAAGCGGATCCCACCGCTCATGCGCGCACCCCCGGGTGGGGGCCGTCGGGGGCGCCGTCCGGCATCAGGCAGGTCCGCCCGGCTGGTGTCCGAACGAGGTGGTGCCGCCGGGCAGGATGTCCGTCGTCCCCGGGCCGGCCTGCTCGTGTTCGCGCATGAGGACGACGTCGAAGCCCTCCCGGCGGATGCGGAGGTCGACGTACAGCAGGGAGGTGACCCCCGCCTGGAAGGCGTAGCCCACCGCGGTGAACAGGGCCGTGATGGCCTGGGACGCGGCGAGGACCGGCAGCGAATCCATCGCGTCCGGTGTGGCTGACGCACTGGTGCTGAAGCCGAAGAAGAGCGTCACCGCGAACGAGAGCGGGGCCGAGATGACGGAGGTGATGATCGAGACGATGATGCTGGTCAGGAGCACGATGCCGAAGGTGCGCCACCAGTTGCCCCGGGTCAGTTGCCACGAGCGCCTGACGGAGGACCAGGGTCCCACGCCCTCCAGCATCAGCGCGGCGGGGGCGACGACGAGCTTGGTGCTCACCCACACCATGGCCACCAGCGCGCCGAGCACGAGCGGGATGATGACGAGGGCCGAGTACTCCTCGAGCGCGACGATCGCGAGGGCCGAGATGCCCACGAGGAGGGCGAGCCCCGCGAGCCCCGCGCCGAAGGCCAGCAGGCCGAAGCCGAGCAGCGGGAGGATCCGCCGCCGCGCGAGCCGCCAGGCCTGGCCGAAGGTCGTCGTCTGGTTGATGACGGCGCGGGCGATGGGGATCACGAGGATGCCCTGCAGCACGAGCAGCGCGACAGCGGACACGACGCCTGCCACCGATGCGAAGACGCCGAGGCCGGCGAAGGCGCTGATGAGGCTGTCCGGCGTGGGGTTCGCGGATTCGAAGACCTCGAAGGAGGACAGGAGATTGCCGAGCAGGAGCACGGTCACGAGCGCGACGACGGCCTGCAGGAGGATGGCGATGCCGAACGTCGCCAGGGGGTTCTTCCGGCAGGCCTGGAACGCGCCGTCGAGGATCTCGCCGAGCCCGAGGGGCCGCAGCGGGATGACACCCGGCTTCGGCGGAGCCTGGTAGCCGGGGTGCCGATCGAAGCCGGGGCCGCCCTGCCCCGACCCGCGCGGCGGATAGGTGTCGCCCCAGCCCTGGCTGCCCGCCGGGGGGCCGTAGTGCGGCGGGAATCCGCTGCCCGGCGGCGGCCCCTGGTATCCGGGGACGTCTCCGTGGGCCGGGCCCGCGGGCCGACCCCACGGGTTGGCGGGTGCGGGTCCGCCCTGCTGCGCGCCCCAGACGGGGGCGGGGGGCGTCTGCTGCCGGCCGGGGGACTGCCAGGGCGCGGGTGGCTGCTGCGCCTGGTCCTGGTGGGGGGCCGGGCCGGGGGTGTGGCGGGGCGGTGTCCCGTCGCCCGCAGGGCCGCCGTCCGGCGGGCCTTCCACCTGGTCATTCATAGCGTCCCCTCGGTCGGTGCTCGCGGAGGCAGGCGATCAGCGGCCCCCTCCAGCATCATAGTGAGGCGGACGCCCATTCGAGGCAGCCGCGCAGCACCGATTCCGACGCGACATCCCGCACCCCGCGGCAGATGGGACTTTGCGTGGTCGATACGACAGTATTGAGGCATGAAGGCACGCATACTGGTCATCGACGACGACGAGGCCCTGTCCGAAATGATCGGCATCGTCCTGCGCAACGACGGCTTCGACCCGGTGTTCTGTGCCGACGGAGCGGCGGCGCTCGGCGTCTTCCGCTCCGCGCATCCCGATCTGGTGCTGCTGGACCTCATGCTCCCGGGCATGGACGGGATCGAGGTGTGCCGCCAGATCCGGGCGGAATCAGACCTCCCCATCGTCATGCTGACCGCGAAGTCGGACACCTCCGACGTCGTGCGCGGCCTCGAGTCGGGGGCCGACGACTACGTCCCCAAGCCGTTCAAGCCCGCCGAACTGGTGGCGCGTGTCCGTGCGCGCCTGCGGCCCGCCGAATCCAAGGCTCCCGAGACGCTGCGGATCGGCGACGTGACCATCGACGTCGCCGGGCACGAGGTGGCACGGGCGGGCCAGCGGGTCTCGCTGACACCCCTCGAGTTCGACCTGCTGGTGGCCCTCGCCCGGAAGCCGTGGCAGGTCTTCACCCGTGAACTCCTCCTCGAACAGGTGTGGGGGTACCGGCACGCGGCCGACACGCGGCTCGTCAACGTCCATGTGCAGCGACTCCGCTCCAAGATCGAGCGCGATCCCGAGGCACCCGAGATCGTCCTGACGGTGCGTGGTGTCGGATACAAGGCCGGACAGGGCTGATGGGGGGAGCGGGGAGCGCCGCTCCTCCGGCTCCCGCGCTGCTCCCACCGACACCCCGGCCCCGGAGCCCGCACCGGACCGGGATGCCGGGGCAGGCCACGTGACCGCCGCGACGGCGGTGCGTGCCGACCCGGCCTCCGGTACCACCGATCCCCGGGCCGCCGACGGGCCTGCTGCCGACGGGCCTGCCGCAGGGGAGGGCACGCCCGAGGGCGGGCCGTCCGCCACGACCGGTCCGCACGCCGCGCGGCTGCACGCCGCATCGGCCCGCGCCCGGTCGGTGCTGCAGTCGGTGGCGCAGCGCTGGCGCCGCTCCCTCCAGTTCCGGACCGTCGTCGCGACGATGCTCCTCACCTCGGTCTCCTTCGTCGCCGTCGGCGGGTTCCTCTCGAACCAGATCGCCGGGGCCCTCTACGACCAGCGCTTCGACCAGTTCAGCGCCGAGGCCACCGAGGAGCTGACCCGGACGAAGGCCGTCTTCCGGGAGTCCTCGGCGACCGACCGCGACACCACCAGCCGCCTCGTGCTGGACTCCGTCGAGGCCCTCGCCAGCCTTGACACCGACGCGCCGCGCCACGCGATCCTGGTGCCGATCTCGGGTGACGTCCTCGTCCCGACGACGGCGAGCCAGAACGGCGTGACGGCCGGCATGCTGCCGCAGGACCTGCAGGCCGCCGTGGCGGAGGGCCAGGACATCCACTGGGCCCCCCTGCAGATCCCCGTCACCGAGAGCGGCGCGACCGACGCGCCCGGCATCGCGTTCGGGACCCAGGTGCAGCTCCCACCGGACCAGGCCTCGTACGCGCTGTACGTCTACTACGACCTGTCGGCCATGCAGTCCACCCTCGACGACATCCACCGGGTGCTGTGGCTGGCCGGTGTCGTCCTCCTGCTCGTCATCGGTGCGATCGCCTGGTACGTGACGCGGAGCGTCGTCCGGCCGGTGAGCCACGCGGCGTCGGTGTCGGAGAAGCTCGCCGCGGGGCAGCTGCAGGAGCGCATGGAGGTCAGCGGGGAGGACGAGGTGGCCAGGCTCGGCGTCTCCTTCAACCACATGGCCGGGAGCCTGCAGGACCAGATCACCCAGCTGGCGCAGCTGTCGCAGATGCAGCAGCGCTTCGTGTCCGACGTCTCCCACGAACTGCGCACCCCGCTCACCACGGTCCGGATGGCCGCGGAGGTCCTCTACGACGCGCGCGCGGACTTCAACCCCATCAACAAGCGGTCGGCCGAGATCCTGTTCGACCAGGTGGAGCGGTTCCAGGCGCTGCTCGCGGACCTGCTCGAGATCTCCCGGTTCGACGCCGGAGCAGCCGTCCTCGAGGCGGAATCGGTCGACATCGTGCAGCTCGTCCAGCACGCGATCGAGGGGGCGCGGCCCCTGGCGGAGCGGCTCGGATCAGAGGTGACGATCGTGTCGCAGGAGACGCGGTGCATCGCGGATGCCGACGCACGCCGGATCGACCGCATCCTGCGCAACCTCATCGTCAACGCCCTCGAGCACGGCGAGGCGAAACCGATGGAGATCCACATCGCGAGCAGTCCCGAGGCGGTCGCCGTCGCGGTCCGGGACCACGGCATCGGCATGACCACGCTGCAGGCCTCGCGGGCGTTCGACCGCTTCTGGCGGGCCGACCCCGCCCGGGCGCGGACGACCGGGGGCAGCGGGCTCGGACTCTCGATCGCCCTGGAGGACGCCCGGCTGCACAACGCCTGGCTGGAGGCGTGGGGCATGCCCGGGGAGGGCGCGTGCTTCCTCCTGACGCTGCCCCGGACCCAGGGGACCGAGCTGACGTCGTCGCCCCTGACCCTGCCGCCGCCGCCGGCCGGCGGACCGGGGCCGGAACGTCCCGCCCACGATCACCAGACGGAATCAGTACACGGACCGAGCGAGGGAGAGTAGTGGGAGATCACGCGACGGCCGTCCATCGGAGGGAACGTGCCCGCACCGGCGCCGCCAGGCTCGTCGTGCTGCTCGTCGCCTGCCTCCTCGTGCTCACGGGGTGCTCGGCCATCCCGACGACGGGGCCGGTGGGGGTCATCGAGGCGTCCGACGGCGAACCGGACGCCGTCGCGCCGGTGTTCGACCCCGAGGGGCCAGCGCCCGGGGCGACGCCCGAGCAGATCCTCCGCGACTTCATCACCGCCGGGACGGGCGCGAGCGACGGCTACAGCGTGGCACGCCAGTTCCTGAGCCCCGAGCTGCGCGCGACGTGGCAGCCCGAGGAACGGATCGTCCTGTTCCGGTCCGACCCGCGCGTCGAGAAGCGCGAGTCCGAGGGCGTCTACCAGATCCAGCTGGAGACCGCGGGGACCGTCGACGCCCGCGGGGTGCGCACCAACACCGTCGTCCCCGCGACGGAGACCCTGGGCGTGCGGATGGTCCAGCTCGACGGCGAATGGCGGATCGGCGAGATCCCGGACGGCATCATGCTCGCCCAGAGCAGCGCCCGCGATCTCCTGATCTCGCACAGCCTGTACTTCTACAGCAGCAACTACCGGTACTGGGTGCCCGACGCCCGCTGGTTCGTCCGGCGCACCGGGGTGACCGCGCGGATCGTCGGCGCGATGCTCGCCGGCCCGGCGCCCTACCTGCAGGGGTCGGTCACCAGCGCCTTCCCCGAGGGTGTCACGCTCGCCCGGGATTCCGTCCCGATCACCTCGGGCAGGGCGACCGTCGAACTCTCGCCGGAGGTCCTCGAGAACGCGACGAACCTCAAGCTCCAGCAGATGAACCAGCAGCTCCAGGCCAACCTGCTCGACCTCAACGACGTCACCTCGGTGGAGATGGCCAGCGACCAGCCCATCCAGCTGGGGCCGCCGGCTCCGGACCTCATCGTCCCCGAACCGACCCCCGATGTCGGCGGCGAGCAGGTGGCGGTCGCGGAGGGCGAGCTTGTGCGGGTCCGCAACGGCGCCGTCACCGCAATCGAGGGGCTGGAATCCGTGGGAGCGCTCGACCCGCGGGACCCCGCGATGTCCGTCTCGGGCAGCGCCTACTCCTTCCTCGACGCGGATCGGGAGACCCTCTACATCACGGCGCCCGGCAGCGAGGCGCGCGCCGTCGTCCGGGGCAGCGGCCTCACGAGGCCTTCGTTCGATCCCGAGAACTGGGTCTGGACCACCCGATCGGCCGGGGGGCGGAGCGAGGTGCTCGCCGTCCCGCCGGGCGGCACGGAGGCGAATGCCGCGGTCCTCTCGGCCGGGTGGCTGGGGGACAGGAGAGTCAAGGAGCTCCGCATCGCCCGCGACGGGTCGCGCGCGCTGATCGTCACGGATCGTGGCGGTGTGGGCGAGGTGCTGCTGGCGGGGATCACCCGGTCGACGGAGGGTGTCCCGCAGTCGCTCACCACGCCGCTCACGCTACCGACGGACGGCTCGATCGACACGGCCACGTGGGCAGGACAGAGCGTGATCGTCGCCTCCTCCGTCGGAGCGGGGGAAGCGATCCCCGTGATCCTCCACCTCGACGGCGACCGCGAGTCGATGGCCGCGCTCGACGGCGTCCTCGGCCTGAGTGCCGGATCGGACGCCGAGGACACCCTCTACGCCGAGGCGGGCAGCACGCTGTACTCACGTATCGGCAGCAGTTGGGTGGACGAGCAGCTCGCGGTGACGGATCCGGCGTTCCCGGGGTAGCGGATGTCCACATGGCGGCGGTCCGGCCCCGGGCCTGCGCCGCCGGATGATCATCTGGGGTGATGCACGCCACCGACCCCTCGACCGTCCTGGACCGGATCGTCCTCGCCGGTCCCTGTCGTCGCATCGCCGATGCCCTCACGGCCTTCGCGGCGCTCGTCCTGCCGTCGTCCTGCGTGCTCTGCGGGCGGTGGGACACGTCCCTCTGTCCAGCGTGCAGCGCGGCCTTCCGTCGTGCGACGTCGCGCCCGTTCCGTGCGGAGGCAGGAGCCGAGTCCCTGCCCGATGTCGCCCTGGGCCCGGACGGGAGAGCCGGGCACGACGACGACGGCGCCCACGCCTACGGTCCGCTGCCCGTCGTCGCCGCCGGGCGGTACGGGCGGGCGGTGTCGGGTGTCCTGCTCGCCTACAAGGACCACGGGCACGTCGACCTCGCGGCTCCCGTGGGGGCGGCCCTCGCCGGAGCGCTGCACGAAGCGGTGGCGCAGCTGTGCCGCGGCCGGGCCGGCCCGGCGGCAGCCCGCCCGGTCCTGCTCGTCCCGGTACCGGGACGGGCCTCGTCCCGCCGGCGGCGCGGCTACGACCCGCTCATGCTGCTGCTGTCCCGCCTGGACCGGAGAGGCGACCTCCCGGCCGGCGCGAGGCTCGCTGCGGGGGCCCGCCACGTGGCGCCGGGGTCGCGCCTGGCCGGCACCCTGGCCCGGGCAGGGGTCGGAGGGGTCGTCCGGGCCGGTCTGGGCGCGCTGTCCGGACCGGGCGGCGGGCAGAAGGCCCTGGGCCGCCGTCGGCGCCGCGTGAACGTCCTGCAGTCGATGCGTGCGCCGAGGCACGCGCGGGCGCTGCTGGCGGACCGCGACTGCATCATCGTCGACGACGTCCTCACCACCGGCGCGACGATCGGCGAGGTGCACCGCGTCCTGCGGAACTGCGGGGCGCGGGTGCTGGGTGCGGTCGTCATCGCCGCGACGTCCTCGCCCACCGGCGGCCACCCCGGGACACAGGCCGGGCCGTCGGCGGCGGGGCATGGTGCCACCGACCCTGCACAGGCCCTGGCCGGCGACATACAGGAAGTTCGGGAGTGGCGAAGGGTGAATAAAAGAGGGGGGTGAACTACCGTGAAGTACGGGTACAACACAGTGACGATACGTACCCGTCGGTGGCGGCTCTGCGGGTACGCCTCGGCCGCCGTCGTATCACCTAGTGATGTGGAGGGCACCATGGAATTCGTGATCAATGGTCGGAACCTGGCGGTATCGGACCGTTTCCGTGAGTACGCTACGGAGAAGATCGACAAGATCGAGCAACTCGGCGACAAGGTACAGCGCGTCGATGCGAAAATCACCAAGGAGCCCAGTGCCCGCATGGCGGATACCTCCCTCACGGTCGAGCTCACGGTGATCTGCAGGGGCCCGGTCGTCCGGGCCGAAGCGTCCGCGGCCGACAAGTTCGCCGCCTTCGATCTCGCCTACGGGAAGCTCCTCGAGCGCCTGCGCCGTGCCCGCGACCGTCGCAAGGTCCATCACGGCCGCCACACCCCCGTGGCCGTCCGCATCGCCACGGCCGATCTCGAACCCGCCGATCCGGCGCAGCCCCTCTATCTCGAGACGGCGGCGAACGCCCCGACGTCCCAGGAGCCCGCACCGCAGCCGGACGACGTCGACGCCTACGCCTCGCCCGACGACGTGCCCGCGGGCGACTCACCGGTCCTGATCCGCCGCAAGGTCTTCTCCGGGGTCCCGATGACCCTGGACGACGCCGTCGACAGCATGGAACTCGTCGGGCACGACTTCTACCTGTTCGTCGACTCCGAGACCGGAGCGCCGTCGGTGGTGTACCGGCGCCAGGCATGGACCTACGGGGTCATCACGCTCGATTCGAACGGTGCGGAAGGAACCGAGGAGCTCCTGGCGTACCGCGCCCGGGAAGCGGCCTCCGCCTAGCCGGGTCCACCACGGCCGGCGCCCGCCGGCCGTGGTCCTCATCGACGACCACGGAACTGCCTCCGCGCCGCGCGCGGAGGCAGTTCCGTGCAGGAGCCCATGCCGAACCTCACCCTCGCCCAGGCGCGGCGGATCGCCCTCGCCGCCCAGGGACTGCACCGCCCCCGTCGTGAGACGCCTTCATCCCCACGCGCCGTCGCGACCGCCGCGCGGCGCCTGCAGGTCATCCAGATCGATTCGGTGAACGTCCTGACCCGGTCCCACTACCTGCCCCTGTTCTCACGCCTCGGATCCTACGATCGCGCCCGGTTCGACGCCCTGTACTCCCGGTCGCCGCGCAGGCTCGTCGAGTACTGGGCCCACGAGGCGAGCCTCGTGCCGCCCGAGCTGTTCCCTCACCTGAGAGTGTGGCAACGCAGGACATGGATGGGCGCGGGCAGCGTGCCTGCCGCCCTGCGCGAGTCCCTGGGATCCGCGGTCCTCGACCTCCTCGGCGCAGGGACACCGCTCAGCGGGTCGAGCATCCAGCGGCTGCTCGGCGGGGACGCCGTGCGCCCCGCCGAGGGGTGGGGGTGGCGGTGGACCGCCCTGAAGCGCGTCCTCGAGGATCTCTTCGCCCGCGGCGAGATCGGTTCCGCCGGGCGGACGGACCAGTTCGAGCGCCTGTACGCCCCCGTCGCGCGCGTGCTGCCCGACGCCGCCCTCGCCGTCGCCGCCCCGGACCGGACGGAGTCCCTGTCGGTGCTGGCCGAGCGGGCGGCGGGAGCGCTCGGCGTCGCGTCCGCCCGCTCCGTCGCCGACTACTTCCGCACCCCCGTCCGGGAGACACGGTCCGTCCTCGACGCCCTGGCGGGCGCCGGGGTGCTCGAGACCGTGACCGTCGACGCCGGCGTGGAGCCGTGGTACCTGCATCCCGCGGCGGCCCGCCCGCGCCAGGCCCAGGGGAGGGCACTGCTGAGTCCCTTCGATTCACTGGTCTTCGAGCGGGACCGGCTCCACCGGCTCTTCGACTTCCACTACCGTATCGGGATCTACACACCGGCCGCACGGCGCACCCACGGGTACTACGTGCTGCCCTTCCTGCTGCGCGACTCGTTCGTCGCGCGCGTCGATCTCAAGGCGGACCGGGCGTCCGGGCGGTTGCTGGTGCGCTCCGGTCATGCGCAGCCCGGCGCCCCCGCCGACACGGCGGCCCAGCTCGCCGACGAGCTGCGCCTGCTGGCACAGTGGCTGGGGCTCGACGACGTCGTCGTCGAGGACCGTGGCGACCTGGCTTCCGCGCTCGCCGCGCAGGTCGGCACGCTACTGTGAGCGGACACGCAGTTCCGCGTCGCTGCAGCGTGCCGCAGGGAACTGGAACGGGGGGCCGGACGTCTCTCTCCCGTAGACTAGAGACGCCATCTTTGGGCAGCATCAGATTGGGAGCAAATACCAGTGCCATCACTTCTTGAACGAGTTCTACGCACCGGCGATAAGAAGACACTGAAGCGACTCCGGAACTACGCTGACGCGATCAATGTCCTGGAGGATGAATTCCGCGGGATGTCCGACGCAGAGCTGCGCGGGGAGACCGAGCGGCTGAAGAAGCGCCTCGCCGACGGCGCCACCCTGGACGACCTCCTGCCCGAGGCCTTCGCCGCCGTCCGCGAGGCGTCGAGCCGCACGCTCGGCCTGCGCCACTTCGACGTCCAGCTGATGGGCGGCGCGGCCCTCCACCTCGGGAACATCGCCGAGATGAAGACCGGCGAGGGCAAGACCCTCGTCGCCACCGCCCCCGCCTACCTCAACGCCCTGAGCGGCAAGGGCGTCCACGTCGTCACGGTCAACGACTACCTGGCCGAGTACCAGTCGGACCTGATGGGGCGCGTCTACCGGTTCCTCGGGCTGACCAGCGGCTGCATCCTCTCCAAGCAGGACCCCGCGACACGCCGCGAGCAGTACGCCGCGGACATCACGTACGGCACCAACAACGAGTTCGGGTTCGACTACCTGCGCGACAACATGGCCTGGAGTGCCACGGAGCTCGTGCAGCGCGGCCACAACTTCGCGATCGTGGACGAGGTCGACTCCATCCTCATCGACGAGGCGCGGACCCCGCTCATCATCAGCGGCCAGGCCTCGGGGGACGTGAACCGCTGGTACAACGAGTTCGCGAAGGTGGTCCAGAAGCTCACCGTCGACGCCGACTACGAGGTGGACGAGAAGAAGCGCACCGTGGGCGTCCTCGAGGACGGGATCGAGAAGGTCGAGGACTACCTCGGCATCTCCAACCTGTACGAGTCGGCCAACACGCCGCTCATCGGATTCCTGAACAACGCCATCAAGGCCAAGGAACTCTTCAAGCGGGACAAGGACTACGTGGTCCTCAACGGCGAGGTCATGATCGTCGACGAGCACACGGGCCGCATCCTCGCGGGCCGGCGCTACAACGAGGGCATGCACCAGGCGATCGAGGCGAAGGAGGGCGTGGAGATCAAGGCGGAGAACCAGACCCTCGCCACCGTCACGCTGCAGAACTACTTCCGCCTCTACGACACGCTCTCGGGCATGACCGGCACCGCCGAGACCGAGGCCGCAGAGTTCATGTCGACCTACAAGCTCGGCGTCGTCCCCATCCCCACCAACCGGGAGATGGCGCGCAAGGACCTCTCCGACCTCATCTACAAGAACGAGGTCGCGAAGTTCGACGCCGTCGTCAAGGACATCGTGGAGCGCCACGAGACCGGCCAGCCCGTCCTCGTCGGCACGACGAGCGTCGAGAAGAGCGAGTACCTGTCGAAGCAGCTCGCCAAGGCGGGCGTCCGCCACGAGGTCCTGAACGCGAAGAACCACGCCCGGGAGGCCTCGATCATCGCGCAGGCCGGCCGCAAGGGCGCCGTCACCGTCGCCACCAACATGGCCGGCCGCGGCACCGACATCATGCTCGGCGGCAACGCCGAATTCAACGCCGTCGCGGCGATGGAGAAGATGGGGCTGGACCCGGCGGACAACCCGGAGGAGTACGAGACGCGGTGGCCGGAGGCCCTCGAGGCCGCGAAGGAGGCCGTCAGGGCCGAGCAGGAGGAAGTCCGCGAGATCGGCGGCCTCTACGTGCTCGGGACGGAGCGCCACGAGTCGCGGCGCATCGACAACCAGCTGCGCGGACGTTCCGGCCGCCAGGGCGATCCCGGACGGTCCCGCTTCTACCTGTCCCTGACGGACGACCTCATGCGCCTGTTCAACTCCGGCGGCGCCGAGCGGATCATGAACAGCGCGACCATGCCCGACGACGTCGCCCTGGAATCGAAGATGGTGTCGAAGGCCATCGAGAGCGCCCAGGGCCAGGTCGAGGGACGCAACGCCGAGCAGCGCAAGAACGTCCTGAAGTACGACGACGTGCTGAACCGCCAGCGCGAGGCGATCTACGGCGACCGCCGCAGGATCCTCGAGGGCGACGACCTCAAGGAGAAGGTGCAGTTCTTCCTCGAGGACGTCATCACCGCGATGGTCGACGAGGCGACCGCGCAGGGCCACGGCGACGACTGGGACTACGACCTGCTGTGGACGAACCTCAGGACGCTGTACCCGATCACCCTGACGGCCGACGAGGTCATCGAGGAAGCGGGCGGGAAGTCCAAGCTCACCCGCGACTTCCTGCACGACGAGATCCTCTCCGACGCGAAGCTGGCCTACCAGGCGCGGGAGGAGTCGCTCGGGGAGCAGACGGTGCGCGAACTGGAGCGTCGCGTGGTGCTCTCGGTCATCGGACGGAAGTGGCAGGAGCACCTCTACGAGATGGACTACCTCAAGGAGGGCATCGGCCTCCGCGCGATGGCGCAGAGGGATCCGCTGGTCGAGTACCAGCGCGAGGGTTTCATCCTCTTCCAGGCGATGATGGAGTCGATCCGCGAGGAGAGCATCGGCTACCTGTTCAACCTCGAGGTGGAGGTCTCCACGCCGGCCCAGACCGGGCTCCCCGGGGTCACGGACGGCCGTGGAGTGGTCCAGGCGCCGACGATCAAGGCCGCCGGACTCGAGGCACCCGCCAAGCCCGCCACGCTCAACTTCATCGCACCCAACGCCCAGGGCGAGGCCGAGGTGCACGTGGAGCGGAACAAGGCACAGCAGGCCGCCCCCTCGAACGGCCGGAAGACCAGGAAGAAGTAGTCAGCCGATCTCGAGGGCGGTGACCCGCCACGCGCCGCGCCGTTGCTCGATCCGAAGAGCGACGGCGCGGACCCGTTTCCGGTCGAAAGCGACCACCGCGGCCTCGAACACGCCGGGGCTGACGGTGCAGACGCGGGCGGATCGGACCACGACGTTCCGGTGCGTGCTCTCCCGGACGTCCCCGCCCCGACCAGCCGGATGTGCGCCGATGCAGCGCACCAGGTTGGTGCGCAACTGGAGTCGCTCGTAGTTCTCCGCGTCGAGCCAGCGGGCCATCTGCTGCAGGGGGCGTGATCCGTCCAGCACTTCGAGTGCCCCCTGGCAGACGGACCGGGCGATCCCGGCGATCCGGAGCTCGACGTCCGGATCCGCGCCGCCCGTGGCGTCTCCGTCCGGCAGCGGGCCGGGGGTCGGGCAGGGTCCGATGGCCCTGTCCGCCGGTGACCTGAGCGGGATCACTGCGCCCTGCGCGTCCGCTGATCGGGGAGGCGTCCCCAGCAGGGGTCGCGGCGCACCGCTGGCCTCGGCGAGCCGGGCGGTGGGACGGTTCGAGGCAGACCCTGTCGGTCCGCGGGGTTCCCTCGCCTACGCCGATCCGCTCGGCCTGCCGGACGCGGTGGCCGTACAACCCGCCGAGGTGGCCGAGGAACCGGGCGCCGGGCGGATCGTGGCCGTCTGGGGTCCGCCGGGGGCACCGGGACGGACCACCGTGGCCCTCAACATGGCCGCGGAACTCGCCGCGGCGGGCAGCTCGGTCCTGCTGGTCGACGCCGATACCTACGGGGCGAGCATCGGTGCGTCGCTCGGGCTGCTCGACGAGTCGGCAGGCCTCGCCCAGGCCTGCCGACTCGCCGACCAGGGCCGCATCGACGGCACGACGCTCGGCCGGATCGCGGTGAGCGTCGCGGTGAAGGGCGGCCGCCTGCGCGTACTGACCGGCATCACCCGCCCGGACCGATGGCCCGAGCTGCGGCCCGCGGCCCTCGGCAGGGTCCTCGAGGCGGGACGCTCCCTGGCGGAGGTGACCGTCGTCGACTGCGGATTCTGCCTCGAGGCCGACGAGGAACTCAGCTTCGACACCCTCGCGCCGCGCCGCAACGGTGCCGCCCTGCGCTGCCTGGAGGTCGCGGACACGGTCATCGCCATCGGCGCGGCGGATACCATCGGCGTCCCGCGCCTCGTGAAGGCGCTCGCGGAACTCGGCGACGCGGTCCCGACGGCCACACCGCGTGTGGTGTTCAACAAGGTGCGGGCGGCAGCGGTGGGCCGTGCTCCCGAGACGCAGCTGCGGGAGGCCTGGGAGCGCTTCGGACCGTCCCTCGGGATCTCCGCCTTCCTACCCATGGACCATGCGGCGGCGGACCGGGCGCTGCTCGCCGGAACGGCCCTGCTCGAGACCGCGCCGGGCTCCCCGCTGAGACTCGCGATCGCCGGCCTCGCCGATGTCCCCGCTGCCGGACAGACGCGGCGGCGCGGGCCCGGAGGGCGGTCGCGCAACGTGAAGTTTCCGGGTATCCCGGCTAGGCTTCCACGGTAAGAGGTCGCAACGGAGCGGCCTTTCATTTCGTTACGGAGGCCCTCCCCATGTCGTCTGGATCCAGGACAACGGATCAGTCAAGCTCGGACACGTCACGGGAGGATTTCGTAGAGCACTACTTCGAGCATCTCGCGCGCGAGGACGCCGTCGGATACGTCCCCACCGATCTCCGCCAGCGGGCGTTCGCCCACCGGGATCTCGCCGAATCCCGTGAGCCGGGAACGGCCTCCGTCGGCGTCATGGACCAGGGCACCTCGAGCGTCGTCATGATCGTCACCGACGACATGCCGTTCCTCGTCGACTCGGTGACGGCCGAGCTCGTCCGGCAGAACGCGGCGATCCGGCTGGTGGTGCATCCCACGTTCCTCGCGGTGCGGGAGGACGAATCCCACGCCCTCACGGCACTCAAGCGCGTCCCCTCGACCGCCGGCGCGTCGAGCGGGGACACCGCGGCCCTGCCGAACATCGGCGAGCTCGTGGGCCTGGACGGACGGACCACGCACATCGAGTCGTGGATCTCGGTGGAGGTCGCGCGCCTGTCCGACACGGCGGCGAAGGAGTCGGTCATCGACGGCCTCCACCGGGTGCTGGGCGATGTCCGCGCCGCGGTCGAGGACTGGCCCGCGATGCGCACCACGGTGCGCTCCGTCGAGGCGTCGCTCGCATCGGTCGCCGGCGCCGAGCAGCTCCCTGACCTGCGCCAGGCGCAGGAACTCCTGCAATGGCTCGACAACGGCAACTTCACGTTCCTCGGCTACAAGGAGTACGACCTCGTGACGGACGAGGACGGCGCCGACGCGCTCCGCGTCCGCGAGGGCAGCGGTCTCGGCCTGCTCCGGTCCGGCAGTGGCGGCAGGCACCTGCAGCAGCTCACCGAGGCCGGACGCGCGAAGGCGCGCGAGCGGCGGGTCCTGGTGATCACGAAGGCGAATTCGCGCTCGACCGTGCACCGCGCGGCGTACCTCGACTACATCGGCATCAAGAGCTTCGACGCCCAGGGCAACGTCGACGGCGAGCGCCGCTTCATCGGCCTGTTCGCCACCAGCGCCTACACCGGTTCGGTGCTCAACGTGCCCCTGGTCCGCGACAAGGTCACCGAGGTGCTGCGCCGCTGCGGGTTCCCCTCGGACTCGCACTCGGGCAAGGACCTGCTGTCCATCCTCGAGACCTACCCGCGCGACGAGCTGTTCCAGATCGACGTCGCGGATCTCGTGTCCACGGCCCTCGGGATCCTGCGCCTGCAGGAGCGGCGGCGGACGCGGCTGTTCCTGCGCCCTGACGTGTACGGCCGTTTCATGTCCGCGCTCGTCTACCTGCCCCGCGACCGCTACACGACCAGCGTCCGGCGGCGCATCGAGGACGAGCTGCGCACAGCGCTGAACGCCGAGTCCATCGATTACGAGGCGCGGATGAGCGAGTCCGCGCTCGCGCGGCTGTTCTTCCGGATCAGGCTGCAGCGGGGGGCCGAGATCCCCGTGATCGACACCGCCGACCTGGAGGAACGCCTCGTCCGCGCGGCCCGTTCCTGGTCCGAGGGAGTGGTGGAGGTCGCGCAGGAGCGGTTCGAGCAGGACAGCGCGCAGCGCCTCGCGACGCTGTGGGCGGAGTCCTTCCCTCCCAGCTACCGCGTCGACTACGAGGTCGAGGACGCCCTGGAGGACATCTCCCGGTTCGAGCGGCTGGCCGAGGCGGGCGACGGGGCTCCGCAGCTCCACGTGTACGTGCCGCAGCGGCAGGATGCCGAGGACGCCCGCCTCAAGCTCTACCTGACCGAGGCGAAGAGCCTCACGCAGATCCTGCCCTATCTCCACAACCTCGGCCTCGAGGTGCTGGACGAGCGGCCCTTCGAGATCACGCGGTCGGACGACCGCTCGTTCTTCCTGTACGACCTCGGGCTGAGGTTCCCCACCGGCATCTCGCCGCTCGCCACCGCGTCACTGCTGCGCGACGCCTTCAGGGCGGCCGTCACGGGCGACAGCGAGTCCGATCAGTTCGACCGGCTCGTGCTCAGCGAGGAACTCGGGTGGCGCCAGGTGGCGATCCTGCGTGCCTACGCCAAGTACATGCGCCAGATGGGCAACACCAACTCGTACGGGTTCGTCGCCGACACCCTGCTCCACAACCCGGTCGTCACCCGGGCCCTCGTGGCGCTGTTCACCGCGCGGTTCGACCCCGATCTCGACGGCGACCGGGACGCCGCCTCCGACGCGGCCCGGACCACGCTCGAGGAGGGCCTGGAGCAGGTGCCGACCCTCGACGCGGACCGCGTGCTCCGGACCTTCGCCAACCTCATCGAGGCGACCCTGAGGACCAACTACTTCCAGGACAAGCGCCATGTGAGCCTGAAGTTCGACACCTCACGGATCAACGGGGCCCCGTTCCCGCGGCCGAAGTTCGAGATCTGGGTCTACTCCCCGCAGGTCGAGGGAGTGCACCTGCGCTTCGGCAAGGTGGCCCGCGGCGGCCTGCGCTGGTCCGACCGGCGCGAGGACTTCCGGACCGAGGTGCTCGGCCTCGTCAAGGCCCAGACCGTGAAGAACGCGGTGATCGTGCCGACCGGTGCCAAGGGCGGCTTCTTCGCGAAGCAGCTGCCGGACCCCGCCCTCGATCGCCAGGCGTGGCTCGGCGAGGGCCAGGCCAGCTACCGCACCTTCATCCGCGGTCTGCTCGACATCACCGACAACGTCATCACGAACGGCACCACCGAGACGGTGTCGCCGCCGCCCCGCGTGGTCCGGCACGACGACGACGACGCCTACCTGGTGGTCGCGGCGGACAAGGGCACGGCGTCGTTCTCGGACATCGCGAACGAGCTGTCCGCGGAGTACGACTTCTGGCTCGGCGATGCCTTCGCCTCCGGCGGATCGGTCGGCTACGACCACAAGGCCATGGGCATCACCGCGCGCGGCGCGTGGGAGTCCGTGAAGCGGCACTTCAGCGAGTTCGACGTCGACACCCAGACCGACGACTTCACCGTCGTCGGGGTGGGCGACATGAGTGGTGACGTCTTCGGGAACGGGATGCTGCTCTCCGAGCACATCCGCCTCCTGGCGGCCTTCGACCACCGCCACATCTTCCTGGACCCGACCCCGGACGCGGCGGTGTCCTTCGCCGAGCGACGGCGCCTGTTCGAGCTGCCCCGATCGAGCTGGGAGGACTACGACCCCGCGCTCATCAGCGCCGGTGGCGGTGTGTACCCGCGGCAGGTCAAGTCCGTCCCCGTCTCGCCCGAGGTGAGGGAAGCGCTGGGCCTCGACGCCGGGGTCACGCAGCTGAGTCCCCCCGAACTGCTGCGCGCCATCCTCAGGGCCCCCGCGGACCTGCTCTACAACGGCGGTATCGGGACCTACGTGAAGTCCTCCGAGGAGACGAACGCCGACGTGGGCGACCGCGCCAACGATGCCATCCGGGTGAACGGCAGCGAACTGCGGGCGCGCGTCGTCGGTGAGGGCGGGAACCTCGGGATGACCCAGCGCGGACGCATCGAGGCGGCGCGGTCCGGGGTCGTCCTCAACACCGACGCCATCGACAACAGCGCCGGCGTGGACTGCTCGGACCACGAGGTCAACATCAAGATCTTCGTCGACCGGATGGTCCGGGCCGGGCGCCTGCAGCCAGAGGAACGCGCGGACTTCCTGCAGTCGATGACGGACGAGGTCGGCCGGCTGGTCCTGCAGGACAACATCGACCAGAACGTGCTGCTGCTCAACGACCGCCAGCGGGTCGTCGAATGGGGCCCGAGTTACGAGCGCATGATGGACTGGCTGGAGAAGAAGGCCGATCTCGACCGGGACCTCGAGGCGCTGCCGACCACGGCGGACCTGCGCCGGAGGATCGACGCCGGCCAGGGCCTCACCGCGCCGGAACTCTCGGTCCTCGCGGCCTACGCGAAGATCGAACTCACCAGGGTGCTCTCGGCCAGCACCCTCGCCGACGATCCGTACTTCAGCGGCACGCTGCGGCGCTACTTCCCGCGCCAGCTCGTGGAGCGGTTCGACGACCTGCTCGACACCCACCCCCTGCGCCGGGAGATCATCTCGACCGTCGTCGCCAACGACATCATCAACATGGGCGGGATCACGTTCGCCTTCCGGGTGATGGAGGAGACCTCCGTCGCCGAACCGGAGATCGCCCGCGCCGTCGTGGCACTGCGCGAGATCTACTCGCTGGACGAGACCGTGGACAGGCTCGCGGCGCTGCCGGCGGACTTCCCGACGGACCACTGGTGCACCGTGCACCTGGATCTGCGGCGGCTCCTGGATCGCGCCGTGCGCTGGTTCGTCAACCACGTCGAGCCGGGCACCTCGGTGGACCAGAACATCGACGCGTTCAAGCCGTTGATCGCGCCCTTCCGGATGCACCTCTGTGAGTATCTCCGGGGCAACGACCTGGAGCGGGCCCGCAGCTGGCGGGCGCGGGCTGCGGAATGGCGCCTGCCGGACGAGCTCGGCCGGCACTGGGCCGAGCAGTTCGAATCCTTCGCCCTGCTCGACATCGCGCACGCCACGCGCAGGATCGACGAGCCCGTGGAGAACATCGCCCGTGTCTACTACGCGGTCTACGACCGCTTCGAGGTCGACAACCTGCTGGAGCGGATCACGAAGCTGCCGAGGACGGACCGGTGGCAGGCTCTGGCACGGGCGGCGTTGCGGGACGATCTCTACTCCACCGCCGCGGACATCACCGTGGCCGTCATGCGCGCGTCCCAGGACATGCAGGACCGCGATGCCGGGGAACGCCTCCAGGCGTGGCAGGACCAGAACGAGGACCAGCTCCAGCGGGCGAGCAACATGTTCGCCGAGGTGAACATGCTGGAGCAGGACGACATCTCGTCGCTGTCGGTCGCACTCAGGCTCCTCCGCTCGATCGTCCGCTGACGGTCGCTCCCGGCGGGGGTGCCAGGCCGGGGGTGGCAGACTGGACTCCGGCGTCCCCGCCGGAGGGCCGGCGTCCGTCCGCGGTCCGCCGGCCGTTTTTTCGCTACAGAGAGACTCCATGGCTATCTTCACTGATCCGATCCGCGAGTTCGCCGGCTTCGAGCCCGGCGACGCGGAGTGGCTCCACCTCCTCGTGGGGGACTGGCAGATGGTCGCCGACCTCGCCTTCGCCGACCTCGCCCTGTGGTTCCCGCTCGAGGGGGGCGGGTACGTCGCGCTGGCGCATGCCCGGCCGTCGACGTCGCACACGGTCTTCCACAGCGACTTCGTGGGCGAGCGCATCCGGGCGGACCTCCAGCCGCTCGTCGACGTCGCCTGGGCGTCCCAGAAGATCGAGCGTTCCGGCGAGACCAACTGGACCACCGAGATGGCGATGCGGGTCGAGGCCGTCCCCATGGTGCGGAACGGCCGTACCCTCGCCGTCGTGACGACCCACATGGACCTGTCCAGTTCGAGGATGCCGTCCCGGCTCGAACTGACCTACCGTCAGTGTGCCTACGACCTCCTGCGCATGGGCACGCTCGGGCTGTGGCCCGACTTCGCGACCCCGACCGGGTCCCGCCGCGGCGCACCGCGCGTGGGCGACGGGCTGATCAGGCTCGACGTCGACGGCATCGTCCAGTACGCGAGCCCCAACGGGGTGTCGGCCTTCCGCCGCCTCGGGGACGTGGAGACCCTCGAGGGCCGGCCGCTCGCCGAGATCACCACGGGCCTGCTGAAGGACCGCCGCATGGTCGACGAGACGCTGCCCCTGGTGGTGACCGGCAGGATGCCGTGGCGCACGGAGATCGAGTCCCGCGGCGTCAGCCTGTCCCTGCGGGCCATCCCGCTGCGGGACGAGAAGGAACGCTTCGGGGCCCTCGTGCTGTGCAGGGACGTCTCCGAGCTCCGTCGCCGCGAGATGGAACTCGTGTCGAAGGACGCGACCATCCGCGAGATCCACCACCGCGTGAAGAACAACCTGCAGACCGTGGCCGCGCTGCTGCGGATGCAGTCCCGCAGGATGGTCAGCGAGGAGGGGAAGCTCGGCCTCGAGCAGGCCATGCGCCGTGTGTCGACGATCGCACTGGTGCACGAGACGCTGTCCCAGGGCCTCGCGCAGAGCGTCGACTTCGACGAACTCATCTCCCGCCAGTTCCGCCTGTCCGCCGAGGTGGCGTCACCGTCCCAGGCGGTCCGGACCGAACGCAGCGGGGACTTCGGGGAGCTTCCGAGCGACCTCGCGACACCGCTGGCCCTGGTGATCAACGAGCTCGTGACCAACGCCGTCGAGCACGGCCTGTCCGGCCGCGCCGGGACCGTGTGGCTCAGGGCGAACCGGCGGACGGAGGACGACGGCGAGGAGATCCTCTGCGTCACGGTCGAGGACGACGGCGTCGGCCTGCCGGTCGGCGGACACGCTGAAGGCCTGGGCCTCCAGATCGTCAGGACGCTGGTCACCAGCGAGCTCGACGGGACGATCGCGTGGAGCACACGTCCCGGTGGCGGCACGTCGGTCACCCTCGAGCTGGGACTGCGCCTCAACCAGAGCTTCTAGGCGGACCGGTTCACGGCGGTCGTCCCACCGGCGGAGCCCGGACGGCGGCTCCGACGACGAAGGGCCGCCCACCGGGCGGCCCTTCGTCGATCAATCGGACCCTGCATCGCAGGACTCCGTCAGCGCCGGGCCGATTCCACGGCCCGGAGCCCTCCCCTACGAGGCGCGACGGGCCCTGGCGGCCCGGCGCTTGAGCGCACGGCGCTCGTCCTCACTCAACCCGCCCCAGACTCCGGCATCCTGCCCGGACTCGATCGCCCACTGCAGGCAGGTGTCCTGCACCGGACAGCGGCGGCAGACGCTTTTCGCTTCCTCGATCTGAAGGAGCGCCGGTCCGGTGTTCCCGACCGGGAAGAACAGCTCCGGGTCCTTGTCCAGACAGGCCGCGCGACTACGCCAATCCATGGTGATCACATTCTCCTTCAGCCTCACGCATCGTGTGTTTGTGAAAACATTCACGAGGGGGCTCATAGTAAAGGGGCCGATTTCGGCCCCCGGGTTTCAACTGAGTTAACGCTGTCACGTAACCAACAGGTAAACAAGGGCTTGACCGGTCTAATTGGTCCGACGGGTGAGTGGTTTGTCACAGCGATCCCTGCTATGGACGTGATCGGCCGGCATCGAGCGGACAGCAGCCGGTCCGGTAGGGTTCGAGGGTGTCCACCGATCCAGCCCCGCAGCGGGCAACCCGACCGCCCGGCGTCGTCCTGATCGCCGTGGTCCTGGTGCTCGAGGCGATCGCCCTCCTCGCCCTGTCGGTCGGCTTCCTCCTGTCGATCTTCGGGCGGGACCCGATCTCCGTCGGAGGATCGGTCTTCATGACCGTCCTGCTCCTGCTGGTCGCCGCAGGCCTGGTGGCCATGGCGCGGAAACTCGTGGCCGGTTTCCGCTGGCCGCGATCGCCGTCCCTCGTCGTCCAGCTGTTCCTGGTGATCCTGGCGTTCCCGTTCTTCACGGCCGGGAATCCGCTCATCGGCCTCCTGCTCATCGCCCCGGCCGCAGCGGTGATCCTCACCCTGTTCTCGAAGCCCGTCATCGACTTCACCACCCGGGCGGCGGGGCCGGGAAGGACGCTGTAGGTCGCGGTGCGGGCGGGCGCGGCCCTGCCCCCGGGGGTTCCTTCCCGTCCTGACACTCCTGCACCCGCGCCACCTGGACCTCCACGATGCCCGACGGGTCGCAGGCGAACCCGCGGCCCGGGGTGGGGGATCCTTCCGGCTCGAGGCGCACCCCGAGGAGGTCGCCGTCGGCCGGTGATCTCGGGGACAGCACCAGACCGCGCCCCAGTCCGCGGACGTGGACGGCCAGGGGGACCCGTGTCATCAGGGACGGACCCGGCACGGCGGTGAGCACCGCGGCGGCACCCTGCGCGAGAAGCCCGGCGAGCGCCTGGTGGACGTCGGCGGGAAGATGGTCCGCATCATCGACGAGCAGGAGGCAGTCCCGCGCCGACGGGCCGACGCCGCGCCCGGCGAGATCCCGCCAGTAGCTCAGCGATTCCGCGTCCGCCGCGCCGTCCGGCGGCGCGAAGACGGCAGGACGCGGACTGAGCCGCGATGCCGAATCCCTGAGCACCCGGATCACCGTGCTGCGTCCTGCCGTCGGGTGGCCCAGCACGAGGAAGACCTCGCCGGGTCGGAGGCTGATCGCATACGGATCGAGGTCGTCCCCGCACAGCCCTACGGGGAGATCGATCGATCCCGGCCGCGGCTCCGCCATGGGTCGCCGATGGAGCCGGGCGGCGTCCACGGTGGACGGCAGCGGATGGACCGGGAACGGCGCCCGCGCCGGGGGTAGCGGGAGTGGGCCGGGGCGGGTGCCGTCCTGCACGAGCTGGCAGGTGCCGTCACCCCAGATCCCGGTGATGCGGCCCTGCGCGAAGCCCCGGCCCGCGACGGCATCCATGGGCGGCATCTTCGGCCAGGCCATCGTCGTCTCCTGCTGGGCGCCCAGCGGAACGTAGACGCGATTCAGGAGGAGGGCGAAGAACCGGGCCGTGGTCAGCTCCCGGTCCCCACCGATGCAGACCGTGACCCCGCGTGCGGCGCCGTCCCGCACGAGCGACTGCAGGTCCTCCTCCGCGCGGGCGAAGCGGCCCTGGCGGAACTGGCTGCTCCATCGTCCCCACCCGGTGACCACGAGGACGATCCTCGGCTCGTCCTCGGTGCGCCCGCCCGCGAGACCCGCCAGTCTCTCGAGGACGCGGCCGGCACGTTTCGTCTCCTCCGATCGGACATAGGCACCCACCTGTGGGCCCGTCGAGCAGCCGGCCAGGCTGCCGTCACCGTCGAGGAGATACAGGTGGACGTCGGGATCGACGGCGGGCAGGCGCGAGACGACCGCCGCGATGGCCTGGGTCGCGCCGCTGCCGGGGAGGCCGATGACGGCGAGGTGGGAGTGGTCCTCGGGTCTCCAGAGCAGGAGCCGCTGTTCCTGGCGGTCCGGGAAGTCCGCGACGCCGAGGGGCACACCCCCGCGTCCGGGGCGGGCACCGGGGGTGCTGCCCTCCGCCATGACGGGAGGGAAGTCCTCGCATGCCCGCGAGGTGAGCACGGCCGGCAGGGGCGGAAGGACGGGGCGGCGTGGCCGCGGCGCGGAGGACCCGCCGGCCGCGGATCGCAGGCCATCGACCGCCTGTCCGAGGACGGTGCACTGCCGCCGGTGCGGGGCTGCTCCGTCGGCGCCGGGAACGTCCGCCCTTGCGGCACCGGCCGATGCACCACCGACGTGTGCGGCGAGGTCCTGCCAGCCCGCACTGAGGTCCGCGGCGGGTACCGCCGACGAGGACGCGACCTGGAAGACGATCGGTGCCTCCGATCCGCGGCGCAGGAAGGCCCGGCCCGGGGCGTCCAGGGGCAGGCCGGCGGCCGCCGACGTGCCGAGGAGGTCCTGCGACTCCATCGGGGTCTGGACCCTGAGGAGTACCGTCGCGGTGATGTTCGCCCTCAGATCCGGGGTCACGGCGCCCTGCGCCCGCTGGGTCGCCAGGACCAGGTGCACTCCGAGTGACCGGCCGAGCGAGGCGATCCTCATCAGGTCGGGGATCGCGGTGGGAACGTCGTCGCTCAGCATCCTGAACTCGTCGATCACGATCACCAGTCGCGGGGGGCAGTCCTCCGGCGCGACGCGGCGGAGTTCGTCCAGGTCGTGCGCGCTGTACGCGGAGCACAGGTGTTCCCGGCGGCGCAGCTCCGCCCGGAGCGACGTCAGGGCCCGGCCCGTGGATTCGGCCGACAGGTCGGTCAGACTGCCGACGCAGTGCGGCAGGGCTGCCAGTGGACCGAGGCCGGAACCGCCCTTGTAGTCGATCAGGAGCAGCGTGAGGTGCTCGGGTGGCTGATCGAGGGCGAGTCCGAGCACGAGGGTCCTCAGGAACTCCGACTTCCCCGAACCGGTGGTGCCGGCGACCAGGAGGTGCGGGCCGTCCTTCACGAGATCGATCGACAGCGGACCGTTCCCGGACCGGCCCACGTGGGCGATGGCGTGCTCGCCGCCGGACGTTGACCACCGGTGGGTGACCGCTGGTGCGAGCGTCGCCGGCATCAGCTCCTCCGACCAGAGGGAGGCGGACTCCGGCAGGGCCGGAGCCGCGGAGGGCCGGGTCCTCCGGTCGCCGGCACCCGAGGCAGGGTCGGGCGCCGCCGCCCGGGCGAGCGCCCGCGCCGTCCGCTCGAAGGTCCGTGCCGAGACCCGGTCCGGAAGGACCTCGTAGTCGCGGCCGTCCATGCGGGCCCGGGCGGTCCCCGCCGTCAGCGTCATCCCCGATGCTCCGGGGTCCGCCCCGCGCCCGGAGAGGGTCCGGTCCGGTCGTGGTCCGGCGGCGACGCGGATGACGAAGGCCTTCGCCTCGCCGGCGAACCCGGGCAGGTCCCCGGAGAGCTGGAAGACCAGCAGCAGCGCGGCCTGTGTTGCGAGCGAGGCGAGGACGCCCCGGTCATGCGTGAGGTGCACGTTCGGCAGGAAGCGTGCGTGGTGGGGGAGGTCCCCGGCCGGTCCCCAGCACACGACGGTCGGGGCCCCCGACCGCGGGTGGGCCGCCTGGAGCAGGAGCGCCCGCAGGACGCCCTGCACGTCCTCGCCGTCACCGGTGATCGTGAACGGGCCGGCGCGGGGCGCGTCGCCGGTGTCCGATGCCCGCGAACACGGGAGGAGGAGCGGGACGGCGTCCAGCGTCGGGGGCCTGAACGCGGAAACGGCCCGCGCGGCCGTGAGATTGGCCGGCTGGTCCGCCCTGCCGAGCCGCAGCAGGACCACATCCGCGTCCGGCCTCGCGGCCCGGACCGCCTCCGACGGCGGGTGGCGGGATGCGCGGACAGCCTCGAGCCCCGTCTGTCCGGGATCGGGCGCCGCACTCCCACGCCTGGCGCGGTCCCGACCGGCCGCGTCGCGCACCTCGCCGGCGAAGACGGCCGCCTTCCGGCGATACGTCATCAGCGGTACGAGTCCGGTCACGGCGGAGAGCGCACTGAACGCGAGGAAGAACCACAGGCCGGTGGTCAGGGCGAGGACGATCCCGAGCACGAGGGGCAGGAATGCCGTCAGGACGAGGATGCGCGACGGACTGCCCGGCAGCTCCGCAGCGATGGACAGGGGCTCGAGGACGCCCCGGGGGTCTCCTGGCGTCCATGCCGGGTCGTCGATCAGTCGGATACCGCACCGGCTCCCTCCGATCCGCAGGTCCGCAGCGCTGGTGATGTCCGACGTCGTGATTCCCGCCTCACCGACGAAGGTCCCGTTCGCCGACCCGAGGTCCTCGAGGAGGACGGAGTCCTCCGTCACCGTGAGCAGGGCGTGATGCCGGGAGAGGGCAGGATCGGCGATGGCGATGTCGGCCCCCGCGCGTCCGATGACGTAGCTGCCCCGCGTCAGGGGGATCACCCGGCCGGCATCGGGGCCCGTGTGGACGACGAACGCGAGGTGGGGGAGCGATGCAGGGGTGGGGGGACCCGGCGGCGCTCCGCACACGACGACGGCACCCTGCGTGAGGTCGTCGGAGTGGGGAAGGAGGGCGGCGAGCGGTCGTCCGTCCACGGTGAAGGGCCCCGGGTACCCACCCGCCGTGAGCCGGTCCGCCAGCGCCGCGCCGGTACTGAGGACGTCGGTGTCGACGACGATCTCCCGGGGTGCGAAGGCCGTCGGGGGAGCACCGGCGAGCGTGACGTGCAGATCCATCGGGAACCTCCTGGGCGGTGACTCGTCCCGATGCTAGGGCGGGAGGGGGCGGGTCCCTAGCGGCACCCCCGGGATGTGGACAACCACGCCTGCCGCAGGCCGGGGCCCGGGCGCCGCCACTCGGCGACCGACCCTCCGCAACCCACCTCCGCGACCGATCCGGCCGTGGAGGTAGCCCCGGTACAATCGATCATCGTGTCTACCGAGAAGAATGCCCATGGCCGTCGCTGAAGCAAGTCCGACCGCTGCTCCCCGGGGTGCGGCCGGCGGCTCCGACCGTGGATTCCGTCCCGAGGTGCAGGGCCTCCGGGCGCTCGCCGTGCTGATGGTGGTGACCTACCACGTCTGGTTCGGCCGGGTCTCAGGCGGTGTCGACGTCTTCCTGCTGATCTCCGCCTTCCTGCTGTCCCTGTCCTTCCTGCGCAAGGTCGAGGGCGGGAAGCCGCTCGACCTGGCACGGCACTGGCTGCACCAGTTCAAGCGGCTGCTGCCCGCGGTCGTCGTCGTCATCGTCGGTGTCCTCGGGGCGAGCTACGTCCTGGTCCCGCCATCACGGTGGCCCGACATCATCGAGCAGTCCTGGGCGTCCCTGTTCTACGTGCAGAACTGGGTTCTGGCCTCGAACGCCGTCGACTACTACGCGGACGACCACAGCCTCGCGAGTCCCCTCCAGCACTTCTGGTCCCTCTCGGTCCAGGGCCAGGTCTTCATCCTGTGGCCCCTGCTGTTCCTCGCCAGTGCGCTGCTGGCCCGCAGGTTCCGGCTCAGGGTGCGTGGCGTGGTCCTGCTCGTGTTCGGCGTCGTGTTCGTCGCCTCGCTCGGGTTCTCGATCTGGGAGACGTACACGAACCAGGCCTATGCCTACTTCGACACCCGTGCACGCCTCTGGGAGTTCGCACTCGGAACCCTGCTGGCCCTGGCCCTGCCGTTCATCCGGCTGCCGCTCGCACTGCGCATCGCCGCCGGCTGGGTGGGTGTCGTCGCGATGCTCAGCGGCGGCTTCATCCTCGATGTCCAGGGCCAGTTCCCCGGATATGTCGCGCTGTGGCCGCTGCTGGCCGCAGCGCTGGTGATCGTCGCAGGCCAGACCGGCAGCGCGATCGGCGCTGACCGCTTCCTGTCCGCCAAGCCCCTGGTCCGCGTGGGCGACCTGTCCTACGCCCTGTACCTGTGGCACTGGCCGGTCCTGGTGCTGGCCCTCATCTGGCAGGACCGGCCCTCGCCGGGAGTCCTGGGCGGCTTCATCGTCATCGCCGTGTCGCTCGTGCTCGCGTACCTGACGATGCGCTTCGTCGAGCGGCCCATGCGGGCCCTGGCATGGGCGGACAGGCGTCGGCGTCGCGCGGTGGTGGTCCTGGCCGTCAGCGTGGCGCTGGTCGCCGCACCCCTGGCCGGCTGGCAGCACCTCATCACCCAGCAGGCCCGGGACGCCGCCGCGAACGCCGACACGAACAATCCGGGCGCGCTGGTGCTGGACCCGCTCCTCGATCTGTCCGCTCCCGAGGGGGTCCCACTGATCCCCGCGACCACCGAGATGGGCAAGGAGTACTTCCAGCTCGACAGCGTGTGTGCCGGGGACGACGAACCCGAGGACGAACTGATCCGGAGCGAGTGCTACGTCATCGACCCTCCCTCCGCGCCCGTGCGGGACATCATCGTCGTGGGCGATTCGCATTCCCAGCAGTGGTCGGTCCCGCTGGCCGCGATGGCGCAGGAGAGGGGCTGGAAGCTGACGTTCGTCCTGCTGGGAGGATGCAAGTACGGGTCGGGTCCGGAGGGACGCACACCGGAGTGCGAGCAGTGGAACGCGGCGGTGACCGATTACGTGCTGAAGCAGGCGCCCGACCTCGTCTACACGGTCGGAACGGTGGCCCGGAGCGATGATCCGCAGGACGTCCTGCCGGCCGGGTTCGCCCGGACGGCACGGATGCTCGACGACAGCGGCATCCAGGTGGCGGCCGTCCGGGACAATCCGCGCTTCGGGACGAGTCGGGTGCTCTGCGTCGAGACGCAGGGCGCGGAAAGCCCGGAGTGCAACCCTCCCCGCGCTGAGACCCTCACCGATCAGCCGCCGGTCGCCGAGCTGCTCGACCAGGCCCCGAACGTCGCCTTCCTGGACTTCACCGACCACCTGTGCCGGGACGAGGTGTGCCCGGCCGTCGTGGGCAACGTCTTCGTGTACATCGACGACAACCACGTCAGCGCCACCTACCTCAGGACCATGCTGCCGGTCTTCACCCAGCGCTTCGACGAGACCGTCCGCCTGTAGGCCGGTGGTCGGGGCGGTCGGTGTCGGACCGCCCCTCCGGTTGGAAGGGCCTCGGCTTCCGTCGGGTAGCCTTAAGCGGGCATGTCCGTCGTCAGAATCAATTCAGGAGCACTTGTGAGCGTTGACCTCGTTGTCGTCGGATCGGGCTTTTTCGGCCTGACCATTGCGGAAAGAGCGGCCACCCAGCTGGGCCTCAAGGTGGCTGTACTCGACCGCCGGCACCACATCGGCGGCAACGCGTACAGCGAGAACGAGGCCCGCACCGGGATCGAGGTCCACCGGTACGGTGCGCACCTCTTCCACACCTCCAACGAGCGGGTCTGGGACTACGTCCACAACTTCACCGAGTTCACGAACTACGTGCACAAGGTCTACACCCGACACAAGGGCGAGGTGTACCCCATGCCGATCAACCTCGGCACGATCAACCAGTTCTTCCGCTCCGCGCTCGGCCCCGCCGAGGCGCGGGCGCTGATCCAGGAGCAGGCGGGCGAACTCGCGGGCACGGACCCCCAGAACCTGAACGACAAGGGCATCCAGCTGATCGGGCGCCCGCTGTACGAGGCCTTCATCAAGCACTACACGGGCAAGCAGTGGCAGACCGATCCCAAGGACCTGCCGGCGGAGATCATCTCCCGCCTCCCCGTCCGCTACACGTACGACAACCGGTACTTCAACGACAAGTACGAGGGGCTCCCGGTCAACGGCTACACGGCCTGGATCGAGCGCATGGCGGACCACCCGAACATCGACGTCCACCTCAACACCGATTTCTTCGACGAGGGCCACGAGTACTCGCGCTCGTCGACGCTCGGCCAGGTCCCCGTGATCTACACCGGGCCCGTGGACCGGTACTTCGACTTCGCGGAGGGAGATCTCTCCTGGCGGACCATCGACCTGGAGGAGGAGGTGCTCCCGGTCGAGGACTTCCAGGGCTGCTCGGTGATGAACTACCCCGACGAGGATGCCGCATTCACCCGCATCCACGAGTTCCGCCACTTCCACCCGGAGCGCGACTACACCAAGGACGCGACCGTCATCATGCGGGAGTACTCGCGCTTCGCCGAGAAGGGCGACGAGCCCTACTACCCGATCAACACCTCCGAGGACCGGGCGAAGCTGCTCGCCTACCGCGACCTGGCGAAGGGTGAGAAATCCGTGCTGTTCGGCGGCCGCCTCGGGACCTACAAGTACCTCGACATGCACATGGCGATCGGATCGGCACTCTCCATGTTCGACAACAAGGTCACGCCGCACTTCACGAGTGGGCAGAAGTTCGAGAGCGGCGGAGTCGACGCATGACCGTCGGAACGACGGAAGCCGTCGGCAGCGGCGCCGGGACGGACGGCGCCGCGTACCAGGTCGTCCACAAGGTCGTGCTCCCGGTCGAAGGGGACACCGACGTCCTCCCCCTCTATGTGGACTTCAATCCGGCGCGGCGCGTCGTGGACCCGTCCCGCCGGGCGATCCGGAACGGGGCGCCGAAGACGGCACCCTCGTTCCCCGTCCTCAGCCACCAGAGGTCCGACTTCATCGCCGGACGCACCAGTCTGAAACTGCCGGCGCATCAAAGGGTCTCCCTCGGCACCTACTTCAACGCGTTCCCGGCCAGCTACTGGCGCCGCCACACCCCCGTACGCTCCGTACGGCTCCGCGTCGAGGTGGAGGCAGGCTCCGAAGCGTCGGTCATCGTCTACCGGTCGAGCCCGCGTGGCACCTCGAACAGGGTCGACAGTGCAACGACGACGGCCGGCGGCGAGCTCGTCTTCGATCTGCCGTTGGCATCGTTCGTCGACGGCGGCTGGTACTGGTTCGACCTCGTCGCCCATGACGCGGAGGTGACGCTGTCGCGGGCCGACTGGTCCGTGCCCGCCGCCTCGGCGCGCAGCCAGGGGACCCTCTCCATCGCGGTCACGACCTTCAACCGGCCCGAGTACGCGGTACGGCACATGACCACCCTCGCGAACGACCCCGATCTGCTCGAGGTCCTCGACCGCCTGATCATCATCGATCAGGGCGACGACAGGGTGACCGGCCAGGCCGCGTACGCGGCGGCGGCCGCACGGCTCGGCGGGAAGTTCCGCCTCGTCGAGCAGGCCAACCTCGGCGGCTCGGGAGGCTTCGCCCGCGGTATGGAGGAAGCCCTGCGCGGCGAGGACAGCGACTACGTCCTGCTCCTCGACGACGACGTGAGCATCGAGACCGAGGGCATCCTCCGCGCCCTGCGCTTCGCCAACTACACGACCGACCCGACGATCGTCGGCGGCCACATGTTCAACCTCTACGAGCGGGCCGTCCTCCACACGTTCGGCGAGCAGGTGGACCGCCGTCGTTTCTTCTGGGGCCCGGCGGCGAAGAGCCTCGAGGGACACGATTTCTCGGAGCGCAACCTCCGGATGACACCGTGGGTCCACCGACGCGTGGACGTCGACTACAACGGCTGGTGGATGTGCCTGATCCCGCTGCAGATCGTCCGTGAGATCGGGCTCGCCCTGCCGGTCTTCATCAAGTGGGACGACGCGGAGTACGGCGTACGGGCACAGAAGGCGGGCTTCTCCACGGTCACCCTTCCCGGGGCAGCGGTGTGGCACATGCCCTGGACGGAGAAGGATGACACGATCGACTGGCAGGCCTACTACCATCAGCGCAACCGGTGGGTCGCTGCGCTCAGCCATTCCCCCTTCGACCGCGGGGGGAGGATGCCCTTCGAGAGCCTCGCACTCGACGTCCGCCACCTCCTGTCGATGCAGTACTCCGCGGTAGCCGTCCGCATCCAGGCGCTCGACGACGTCCTCGAGGGACCCGCACACCTCCATGCCACCCTGGGGGAGCGGCTGCAGTGGGTCAGGACCACACGGCGCGACTTCACGGATGCCCGGGTGATGCCGAACTCCTCCGACTTCCCGGAGGTGCAGGAACGGAAGAGCCATCACGCCATCCAGGAGCCGGCGACGGTTCCCGAATCGCTGGTCCGCGCCGTTCTCGCCCTGGTGGCCCAGTGGCGCCCGGTTCCCGCCGAGGCGGTCGAGCGCCCCACCGTCGAGGTCCCCGCCATGGATGCGCGCTGGTGGCGCCTCACGCGGTTCGATTCCGCGCTGGTCACCGCCTCGGACGGGACAGGCGTCTCGTGGTACCGGCGGGACCGTTCCATGTTCTTCTCCCTCCTCGGCAAGACGCTCTCGCGGCACTGGAAGCTCGTGAGCAACTGGTCCGAACTGCAGGCACAGTACAGGGGTGCCCTGCCCGAGTTCACCAGCCGGCAGGCCTGGAACAGGACATTCCGCCGGTTCTCCAAGGAGATCGAGGGAGACACGGCAGATTGAGCAGCGGGGTGCGAGGGTCCGCAGCGGACCTGCCGGGCGCCATGCAGACACCGGGTGCTGGTGGCGGACTTGCGGCTGTCCTGAAGAACCGGTTCCTCCTGCGGCTCCTCGTCCGGAAGGAGATCCGGGTCCGCTACCGCGGATCCGTGCTCGGTCTCCTCTGGTCGTACCTCAAGCCGCTCCTGCAGTTCTCCGTCTACTACGTGGCGCTGGGGATCTTCCTCGACCTGCAGGGCTCGACGGAGAACTACGCGGTCTACCTGTTCTCCGGGATCGTGCTCATCAACTTCTTCACCGAGGCCTTCGGCAACGCGACCCGGTCGATCGTGGAGAATCGGGACCTCATCAAGAAGATCTACCTCCCGCGCGAGCTGTTCCCCATCTCCGCGGTCTGGGTGTCGGCCGTCCACTTCTTCCCGCAGCTCCTCGTCCTCGCCGGCGCCTGCCTCGTCGTCGGCTGGCGTCCGGATGTCCTCCAGCTGTTCCTGGTACTCGTCGGTTTCCTGATCGTCGCCTGCCTGGCGGCCGGGCTCGGACTGCTGTTCGGGGCGGTCAACGTGTACTTCCGGGACGCGGAGAACCTCGTCGACATGATCCTCATGGTGGTCACCTGGGCGTCGCCGGTCCTCTACAGCTGGATCCTGGTCAGCGACGCGCTCGGTCAGTGGTTCTTCCTGTACCAGCTGAACCCGATGACCGTCGCGGTCGAACTGTTCCATCTCGGCTTCTGGGTCCCCACCCTCGAGGACACGACGTCCGGTCCCACGCTGATGCCCGACCTCCTCGGTCTGTGGGTGCCCGTCGCGGCAGTCCTCTCACTGGTGATCCTGTTCATCGGCCAGCTCGTCTTCCGGCGCCTGTCGGTCAACTTCGCCCAGGAGCTCTGAGGATGGCCACCGATGCGATCGTCGCCACCGGACTGCAGAAGCGCTTCGTCCTCCGCCATACCCGCTCGCTGAAGGAGGCCTTCGTCTGGTTCGTCCGCGGCCGGAGGGGTGAGCTCGTCCAGAAGTTCAAGGCACTCGACGACGTCGGCTTCACGGTGCGGACCGGGGAGACCGTCGCCCTGCTGGGCCTCAACGGCTCAGGCAAGTCGACCCTCCTCAAGCTGATCTCGGGGGTGCTCCAGCCGGATGCAGGAGTCATCCGCACACGAGGACACCTCGCCGGACTCATCGAGGTCGGGGCCGGGTTCCACCACGACCTCAGCGGGCGGGAGAACGTGTACCTCAACGGGGCCATCCTCGGCATGTCCCAGCAGGACATCGAGGAACGGTTCGACTCCATCATCGAGTTCGCCGAGATCGGCGAGTTCATCGACACCGAGGTGAAGTTCTACTCGTCGGGCATGTACCTCCGGCTCGCGTTCTCGATCGCGGTCCACACGGATCCGGACATCTTCCTCGTCGACGAGATCCTCGCCGTCGGGGACGAGCCGTTCCAGCGGAAGTGCCTGGCGAAGATCAGGGAGCTCGCAGCCGCGGGGAAGACCCTCATCGTCGTGAGCCACGACCTCGACCTGGTGTCGAGTGTCTGCGAACGCGGGATCCTGCTCGAGAACGGACGGCTCGTGAAGGACGGCGACGTGGCATCCGTCGTCTCGGAACTGAGACAGCGCGCAAGCGATCATTAGGAAAGCGCCAGGGGGCACCGGACGCCGGTCCCCGTCGGGAACGAAGCAGGCGCCTGGAACACCGGGATTTCACGAGAGGGAAGAATTTTGAGACATGAGAGCGCCGGTGGGGCTCGTCCGATGATGAGCCGCCGGTCCGTCGTCCTGGGGATGCTCGGGTTGCCGTTCATCGCGGCCGCATGCACCAACGGCAACGACGATCCGGGGACCGGGAGGGATGTCTTCCCGATCGAGGTGACGCATCACTTCGGGGTGACGACACTCGATGAACGGCCGGTGCGCATCGCGACCTTCGGATATGCCGCTGCGGATGTCTGCATCGCCCTCGGGATCGCACCCCTCGGCATGCCGGGGTCGAACGCCACGCCCTGGTACAACCTGCGGCGCGTCGCCGAGGAGACCCTGATGCCGGTCCTCTATCCGGATGACCTCGATCTGGCTCTCGGCGCGATCGAGGACCTCGAACCGGATCTGATCTTCACCCTCGGTGCCGACATCACCCGCGAGCAGTACAGCCGGCTGTCCGAGATCGCCCCGGTCGTCCACGGGACGACCGCGGGGAAGCCCTCCTGGCGCGAGACGGTCGACCAGGTGGCACGGACCCTCGGCCGGTCGGACGAGGGCGCCGAGCTCATCCGGGACACGGAGCAGCGGATCACGGCGTCGGTCTCCGACTACCCGGATCTGCCCGGGACCACCTTCCTCGTCGTCGAGGCCTTCACTGCAGCAGGGGCCGACCTCGGGGTCTACAGTGCCGTGTCCGGGCCCGTGGGCATCCTCGAGGAGTTCGGTATGGACCTCGCCCCGCTGCCGCCCGGCCTGGAGGAGTCCGAAGAGCTGGTCGACGATGTCTTCGGTCGGGTCGGGCAGGTCCGATGGCCTCGCGCCCGCGCGGAGGAACTGCGTGCGGAGGTCCTGGTCCTCGTCGCGGAACGACGGCGTGCCCAGGAGCTGGCGGACGAACTGGCGGGAGATCTCGATCCGGCCCAGCAGACCGTCCTCGCCCCGAAGGACGAGATGGGCGCTGCGATGATCATGGTGTCCCCGCTCAGTATCGAGTGGCTGGCGCGGAACTTCGTCCCCATCCTTGCCGAGGCCGCCTTCGACGTGCGCCAGTAGTCCGCTTTCCGGGAGGCTTCGAGCCGTCGGGCACCCCTGATCGCTGACGGATCAGCGGTGCGTGATTTACTGGGGATGTGCAAAGGACAACGAGACCTGCTGTCCTTGTCGGGGTACTGGCTGTCGCCTACTCCGGATTCAGGATCCACACCCCGAGCTTCTGGGTGGACGAAGCGGCCACGATCAGTGCCATCGATCGCAGTCTGCCCGACCTGGTCCGGATGCTGGGCAACATCGATGCCGTGCATGGCTTCTACTATCTCCTGATGCGCGGATGGGCAGCACTCTTCGGCCTGTCGGAGTTCGCACTCCGTCTGCCGGGCGTCCTGGCGATCGGTGTGGCAGCGGGACTGGTCGTCGCCATCGGACGGCGGATCGGAAGCCTCGATTACGGGCTGACGGCCGCCCTGCTCATGGTGCTGCTGCCGAGGACCCAGTACGTCGCCACCGATGCCCGGTCCTACGCACTGGCGCTCGCTGCCAGCGTCGCCGCGACGTACTTCCTCGTACGTGCCCGCGAGCTCCCCAGGCGGCGGTTCTGGATCGGCTACGCCGCGGCAGGCCTGCTGGCCACGCTGCTGTCCTTCTACACGGTGCTCGTCCTCGTGGCCCACGCCGTGACCGTCTGCCTGGACCGGAGGCTGCGGGGGAGCTGGCGCCCGTTCCTGGCGACCAGCCCGGCGTGGCTCATCCCCGCGGCCTGCCTGGCCGCGATCGGTGCGAGCCAGCAGTTCCAGATCGCATGGATACGCCCGATCGACAGCGGCGTCATTGCGGAAGTCGTCCTCCTGCAGTTCTTCAGCGACGCCTACCTCATGCTCGACGGCGACATCGCCCCTCTACCGACCCCCGGCGAGAACTTCACCACGGTCGGACTCGCTGTGGTCTTGTGGGGCCTGACGATCGTCGGATCCCTGCGGCTCCGGAAGCACTTCGCCGCGAGGCTGGCCGTGCCGCTCCTCGTGGTCCCGTTGGTCTGTGTCATCGGCGGGTCCCTGGTTCTCGGCTCCCCGTACTACCTGCCCCGCTATCTCTCGTTCGTCCTGCCATCCGTCCCGCTCCTGGCAGCGGGGGTGGTGCTCAGGGTGGGGGAGCCCGCATCCCGCGGTGGACGGCCGGCGACACCGACCGGCTGGGATCGGCGGGCGGCGGTCGGTGTGCTGGCTACTGTCGCACTGCTGGCCCTGCCGTCCTATCTGGGCCAGCGGACGGAATTCGGCAGGAGTCCGGGAGACGACTTCCGCTTCGTGGCGGACACCATCAGGGCCGAGGCCGAGCCCGGGGAAGCCATCGCCCTGACAGTGGATGCGGGCCTCGGCCGGATCGCCTACCAGGACTCCTTCGCCGGTCTGGACGACGTCACGATCGGCACGAGCGCCGAGGAGTGGGGGAGGATCTACGATCAGCGCTTCGACCTGGACGCCGTGGAGGACAGGATCCTGCCGCACGATGTCGTCTGGGTGGTGCATCCGAGGGAGAACCTCGCCCCGGAGCGGACGCTCGAATCGCTCGGCTATCGCGCTGGAGCGCGTTTCGACGGACCGGCCAACTCGGTGGTCAGGTTCGTCCGCGACGGTGATGTCGGGGACCCGTCGCCGTCGTGACCCGTTGGGCACGCTCCAGGAGTTCTACGGCCCGTCGCGCGTCCCGTCCATCCTGTGCACGGCGCCGGCGGGGCCGGCGGACGTCGATCAACGCCGTCCGCGGGCCTTCGGCATCACGAGTCCGTACAGGCGTCGACGCGGTAGAGGCGGGCGTCGCCTTCCTCCGCGACGAGGGAGATGCCCGGGGCGCTCCCGTCCTCCAGGGCCCGGAGACCGATGTAGGGTTCGTCGCCCGGCACGATCTCCTGATCGCCGAAATCAAGGGCCCAGAGGGCGCCCTCGCGCGTGATGGCGTCACAGACCGACACGTTGTACCCGGCCTCGTCCCAGTGATCGAGGAGTGTCTGCTCGGCGTCGGTACGGTCCCCGAAGATATGGGGTGCGACGGTCTGCCGGTCCGCAAGGGCATAGACGAGGGACGCACCGGTCCGGGGATTGCCCACGATCACGCCGTCGGCCGGGACGAGATCGGGGACGCGCTGCAGGAGAGCGAGCTCATCGGTGGTCAGGAGGGGAGATTCCTCCTCGAGCGCGAAGACCTCCTCCATGCGGATCTGGACCCCGGCCAGGGTCCCTCCCTGGGTCCCCACCCCGAGGAGGAGGACGGCCGCCGCAGCGGTGATCGGGCTGCTGGTGATCCTGGGTACCACGCGACGGGTCCGTTCCACGGGGGTGGGGTGTGAGCCACCGTCGATGACCGGTTCCTCTGCGGTCCGTCGCTTCCCGATCCGCCGCAGGAGACCCGTCAGCCATTCGGCGCCGAGAACGCTCAGGGGAAGCGTGACGACCGGGAGCAGCGCCGCGAGGCGGAAACTGTCGTTGTACCAGACCCCGGTCAGGAAGGTACGGAACCAGCCCAGACTCCAGCTCGACACCACCATGTACAGGATGCCGCCGATGACGAACATCATGAGGATCCACCACATGTCCCGGAACTGCCGCGCCGCGACGTAGATTCCGGCGACCGTCAGGATCAGGAGCACCCACGCCGTGGTGGCCCCCATCGGCGCGCTGCCGAGGATCTCGCCGATCGCCCGGGCATTGGTCTGGAAGGGTGTCCACGGGGCGAATGCCAGCGACGGCCGGACCTTCAGCCATGCGACGAGCGTGACGCCTGCGTACAGGACGAAGAGGATGCCCCAGAGGACGGGGCGCGAGCGCTCGCCCGTTCCGCCCCGGTGCCCCTGGAACTCCCTCACGGCTCTCCCCGCGACGACCGGCCCGGCGAAGGCCAGGAGGGCGAGGAGCGTACTGGGGTGGGCGAGAGCGAGGCCCGGGACGACCGCGACCGCGAGCAGCCCGGCGGAGAGGGAGAACGAGCGACGACGCCCGGGGGTCATCCCGAGGGCCTCGACGACCAGCCCCAGGGCGGCCGGCAGAAGAGCGATGGCTGCATGGTTCGGGTAGAGGACACCGAAGGCGACCATCATGTAGGGGAAGCCGCTCATGCCCGCGCACAGGACGCCGGCGGCGAGCAGCGGGATGGGCCGGTAGCCGACGACCCGGCTGATCAGGAACACGCAGGAGAGCGGCCACACCAGGGCCCCGAGGATGATCGTGCCGACGTTGACCGCGACAGGTACGGGGGTGCCGGTCATCATGACCACGAGTGCCATGAGATCGTGCATGGCGGCGGGATAGAAGGCCTGCGAGGCCTCGGTCAGATTCCCGAGGCTCAGCGCCGACCCGTTCTGGGTCTCGGCGATGTGCTTGATCGCATTGAGGTGATACACGTTGTCGAACGTCTGCGAGAAGTTCTCCGGTGCCCCGAACCCCGCGATGTACCGGCTTCCGATGATCACGGCCGGGAACGCGATGGCGACCGGGACCAGCGCCCTCGTGATCCAGCGGGGGAGTCCGTCAGGGGACATCGGCTGGTTGTCCACCAGGGCCAGGTCCCCGTAGCGGCGAACCGGGCCGAGGCCTGCGGAATCGTTCCTCAGGAGCAGCCTGCGCGCGAGCAGGACCGCCGCGGCGAGGCACACGGAGAAGACCAGGTAGGACACGGGGTTGAACGGCACACCGACGAAGGGGAGCACCACGGCGAGGCACGAGCCGATCGTCATCGAGATCGGCGCCGAGAGGGCGGCGAGGCTGAGCCTCCTGACGCCGGCTGCTGCCAGGACGAGAAGTCCCGGCCCGAAGAATACGAGTACCGTGCTAGCGAAAGCAGGGGCAGTAGCCCACCAGCTCATATGGTCATTCTCCTCGTCGTGTTTCTGAGGGCCGCGTTCGGAGGACACAGCGGTAGCCCTACGAGAAGATCGTTGCCCTCCGTGGCCCTCCCGGGCCGGGGAATACGGTGGCTTGCCTGAGGCGCACCAGACGATGATGTGCGGCTCCCACGGGCTGAGCACCGGGGGCGCGACGCCTATTGCTATGATTGCACATCATGGGTAACAGACCGCCTTCCGGCATCCTGATCGTCATGCCTGCCTGGAATGAAGCAGAGGCGATCGGTGACACCATCAGGGACATCAGACGCGTGGAACCCGGAATGGACATCCTCGTGGTCGATGACGGCTCCCGGGACGACACGGCGAGGATCGCAGCGGAGGCCGGGGCCGTCGTCCTGAAGCTCCCGTTCAACCTGGGGGTCGGCGGCGCGATGCGTACCGGCTTCAAGTACGCGCTCCGCAACGGATACTCGGGCGTCATCCAGGTCGATTCGGACGGGCAGCACATGCCCGAGGAGATCGCGAAGGTCGTGAAGGGCCTCGAGACGGCCGACATCTCCATCGGGGCGAGATTCGCCGGCAAGGGGGAGTACCAGGCGAAGGGGCCGCGCCGCTGGGCGATGTCGCTTCTCGCCGCGGTCATCTCGCGTGTGGCGGGCACCAGGCTGACCGACGTCACCTCCGGCTTCAGGGCCGTCAACCAGCGTGGCCTCCATCAGTACATCGAGCACTTCCCGGCGGAGTACCTCGGTGACACGGTCGATTCGCTCGTCGTCGCACTTAAATCAGGCTGTACGGTTACCCAGGTGCCCGTGGAGATGAGACCGCGCCAGGCCGGCACCCCGAGCCAGGGCCCGCTGAAATCCGCGATCTACCTCGCGCGGTCCGGACTGGTCCTGTGCTTCGCCCTCGCCCGGAGAAAGACTCCGCGTGACCACCAGGCTCCCTCGACCGGGGACATAGCAGGAGAAGGACCCGTACCAGCATGAGCGTGGCACTTTCACTGTTCTCCTCCATCCTCATCGTCGTGGCCGTCCTCGTGATGCTGCGCAACGGGAAACTGCGCGAGAAGTACGCCATCCTCTGGATCGTGATCGGCAGCCTGTCGATCGTCCTGGCGCTGTTCCCCAGCATGCTGGAATTCGCGGCGGACGCGGTCGGAGTGATCATCCCGGCCAATCTCCTCTTCGCACTGGCCATCCTCCTTCTCCTGGGAGTCTCGCTGCATGTATCCCGCGAGCTGACGATCCTCGAGGACGAGACCCGCATCCTCGCCGAGGAGGTCTCGATCCTCCGAGCGGCAGTGGAGCGGTTGAGCGGCTCGACTGCCACCAACGTCCCCCGTAACCGGACCGACAACCCGATGAACTTTGACCAACAGAGGAAAGACCTATGACTATTGACGTGATGTTCCCCTATTACGGGGATGTGGCGATGATGAAGGCGGCAGTACAGTCCGTCCTCGACCAGGAATACCGTGACTTCGTGCTGACCATCGTCGACGACGGATTCCCGGACGATTCGCTGCCCGCCTACTTCAAGTCCCTGACGGACTCGGACGAGCGCGTCCGGTACTTCAGGAACGAGGTCAACCTCGGCGCGAACGCGAACTACCGGAAGTGCCTGTCCCTCATCGAGCACGACTACGTCGTGATCATGGGCGCGGACGACCTCATGCTCCCGAACTACCTCTCCGTGGTCCAGGAGGGCTTCGCGGGGCAGGCCGTGGACATCATCCAGCCCGGCGTCGATGTCATCGACGAGAACGGGACGGTCTACGAACCGATGGGCGATCGGGTCAAGAGCTACCTGCGCCGGCGGCTCGTGGGGGAGAGCGCGAGTGCTGTCGTGAAGGGCGAACCGCTCGCCGCGAGTCTCCTCACGGGCGACTGGCTGTACTTCCCGTCCCTCGCCTGGCGGTCCGAAGCCATCAAGCGCCACAGCTTCAGGGAGCAGTACGACGTCGTGCAGGACCTCGCCCTGGCGACGGACATCATCATGTCGGGCGGTAGGATGCTCGTCCTGGCGGAGACCTGTTTCCTCTACCGGCGCCATCGCGAATCCGACTCCTCGGTGCGGGCCCTCGACGGCCGCCGGTTCGCCGAGGAACGCGCCTTCTTCGACGAGTGCGTGAAGGACTTCCGGAAGCTCGGGTGGGAGCGGGCCGCGACCGCCGCGAGCCGGCACGCGTCGTCCCGGCTCCATGCGCTGACCCTTCTGCCCCAGGTGGCCCGACGCCGTATGTGGGGCGGGATGCGCAAGCTGACCGCTCACGCCATCGCCAAATAGTGGTGCGCAGCAGGTCCTCCACGCCACGGCCTGCAGGGGCCGAGCGGAGCGTCTCCGGCACGTGGTACCTCGTCGGGTCGCTCCTCCAGGGTCTGGGGCTCCTGCTCATCCAGCCCTTCGCCATCAGGATCCTGGACGAACGGCAGTGGGGGTACGTCTCGACGTCGGTGGTGACCATCCAGGTCCTGGTCGTCCTCATCTCCGCGGGCCTCCCTCTCGCGATCACGAACCTCTGGTTCGCCCGCGAGCGGGGACAGGACCGCTCCCTGGGGATGTACGGCTTCATGGCCATCGCCTCCGCGGCACTGGCCGCCGTGGCGGTGCTCTGCCTCTTCGGCCTGGGCGCGCTGGGTGACGGGGGTGTGGCACCGACCACCGTCCTGTCGGTGGTCAGCGTCGGCGTCCTCGGAACAGTCCTGGGCTCGCAGGCCGTCCTCCGCGCGCAGAACCGGCCCGGACGCTTCGTGCTGCTGAGTATCGGATCCTCCGTCATGGCGAATCTCCTCGGTCTGGTAGGGATCATCCTCATCGCGCCGACGGCCGAGGTCTATATGGGTGCCTACAGCCTCGCTGTCCTGGCCACCGGAGTCGCGGCGCTCGTCCTCGCCCGGCCGCGCCTGCCGTGGAGGGTGCCGGGATCGGGCGGTGAGTCGTTGAGGATCGCCGGCCCGCTGCTGCCGCACACGGGTGCGCTCATGCTGCTCACACAGGGGTCCGTCCTGATCCTCGCCTATGCCGCCACCGTCGAGGACGCGGGTCATTTCGGGGCGGTCCTGATCTTCGCGCTGGGCCCGATCACGATCCTGAACGCCCTGAACAATGCCTGGTCCACCCGGATGATGTCCGCCGGGAACGATCGGCTGGTGGCAGAGACCCGGCGGGTGTCCCTCGAAGCCGCGGGCTGGGCGTTGGCGGTCGGGCTCCTCGCCTCCGCCGGGGCAGCCGTGGGATCGTTCGTCCTCTCCACCGATCCCGGGCTCGTCTGGCCGATCGCGATGACGCTCCCGCTGGTGTCGACCGGCTACGCGTTGTTCCTCGTGTCCTCCAACCTGCTGTACATCGCGAACGGGACGCGGCGCCTCGCCGTGGCGACGCCCTGCGTCCTGTTCGTCGTCGCCCTGCTCGCCTACTGGCCCGCCTCGGAGTCCGGCCTCGTGCTGGTGGCGATGATCCAGGTGCTCGGGTTCGTGTGCCTGGGCCTGCTGACCTATGCGTTGGTTCTTCGGACGCCTCCTGGCAGAAGCGTGCCCGTCGCGCTGTTCCTGGGAGGCCTCGGCGTGCAGGTGGCCGTCGTGGTCCTGCTCGGCCTCGTCCCGCTCAGCCTCGTCGCCGGTGTGGTCGAGGTCGCTGTGGTGGTCGCCGTCCTGGTGGCGCTGTTCCTTCTCCGGTCCCGGCGGAAGACCGAGCAGACGCCGTCGGGCTCCGCGCCGCACTAGGGCGCGACGGCGGCGAACCGCTCCGCGAATGCCGGGATCAGCGAGCGGACATAGCTCCGTGCCACATGGTCCCGGTCGAAGTAGACGTGGAGGCCGCCGATCACCGCGTAGCAGGTGTCGTCCGGGCAGAACCTGTCGGAGAGGTCGATCACGCGGATGTCCGGTCTCTCCAGTGCGTGCGCCGCGTCGGCCGCCGGGTCGGCGGGCAGCGCCTGCGTCTTCGGGTTGGCGCACTCGAGGGGGGACTCCTTGTTGCGGTCGAGGCACTCGGGCGTCGAGCGGTCCAGGGTGAGCGGAGTGTCCCTGATGACGTAGACCTCGGTGCCGCGGGCGGTCCATGGAACCACGCGGTCCGCGAAGGCCGCACGGTACTGCTCGGCCTGGGAGCGGCCGCTGCCGTCGTCGATCTCCTCTCCGACGGAGAAGGAGGACAGGAACACCGTGTCGGGTGGTGCTGCGAGGACGCGGTCCGAGACCGACCGGCTCCATTCCAGGCACCGTCGCTGCACGTTCCCGTCGGTCGTCTCGGATCCCATGAAGGCGGAACGCTTCACGTCGACGTACGGGCACCCGCCCAGGAGACTGATGGTGACCTTCCAGTGGTTCTCGCGCGCGAGCGGCAGGATCGCGGCTTTCCACTGCTCCGCGTGGGAGTCTCCGATCAGCCAGACGGTCTCGGCATCGTCACGTCCGTCCGAGAAGTCGCACAGCGTCAGGAGCTTCTCGTCGCCCACCACGATCGGGTCGGGGTGGGCGACGCACTGCTCGTCGGTGAACCACGGGGCCTCCCCGGCGCCGACGTTCGTCGCGACGGGCGGTCCGAACGGCTCCTCGCAGGTGACCTCCGACAGACTCTTGGCGCCGAAGCAGTCACCTCCGGACAGTGCGTCGAGCCGCCGTGCTTCCGCCGCCTGGGTGACGGTGGCAGCGACGATCAGGCCGGCGCAGACCGCGGTGACCGTCAGTGTGGCCACGAGCGTCAGGCCGAGGATCCTCCGCGGCGAGGCGCCCGGCAGGAGGCGGGACCTCCCCGGATCCTCGATGTACTTCTTCGTCACTCCGGCGAGGACCACGGACAGCAGGACTGCCAGGAGGAGCTCGGAGGCACCCAGCGGACGGCCGATGATCGACGGCAGCAGGATGATGACGGGCCAGTGCCACAGATACAGGGAATAGGAGATGTTCCCGAGGGTCTGGACCGGGGCGACCCCCAGGAGGGTGTTGGGGGACCAGAGCGGTGACCGGGGGCCGGACGCGATGATCATGACCGTCCCCGCCACGGGGACCGCCGCGAGGAAGCCCGGGAAGTACGTCGATTCGTCGAACGCCAGCGCCGACGCGGCGATGAGGGCCAGCCCGGTCCACTGGGCCGTTCCCGCGACCCGGAGGCGCGCGGGGAACCGCTCGTCCGTGAACCAGGTCGAGGCGGCGGCGGCGATGAGCCCGCCGGCGGCGAACTCCCATACCCGGGTGGGCGTCACGAAGTACGCTTCGCTCCGACTGGTGTAGGTGAGGTAGATCGAGAAGGCGAACGAGGCCGTGCCTATCGCAGCGAGTGCGGCGACCATGAAGGACCGCGGTGAGCGTCGCCTGCCGGCGAGCACATACACGCCGATCAGGAGGAGCGGCCAGAGCAGGTAGAACTGTTCCTCGACGGACAGCGACCAGTAGTGCTGGACGGTGGATGCCTGGTTGTTCAGCGCCGAGTAGTCGACGGACTGCGCAGCGAGCGACCAGTTCTCCACGTACAGGGTACTGGCGATGGTCTCCCGTGCGATCGTCATCAGTCGATCCGCGGGCAGGTAGATCGCGGCGACGAGGAGGGACAGGAGGGCGACGAGCAGTGCGGCCGGCAGGAGGCGACGCGCCCGCCGGGCGTAGAACTGCGCGAGCCTGATGCGGCCGGTGCGGTCCAGCTCGCCGAGCAGGTGCTGCGTGATGAGGTAGCCGGAGATGACGAAGAAGACATCGACGCCGACGTACCCGCCGGTGAGGAGGTCGGGCCAGAAGTGGTTGACGACGACGAGGAGGACAGCCAGTGCCCGGAGCGCCTGGATGTCGCGGCGCTGCGGTTTGCCGGGCTTCGCCTCTCTCGGCGGCCCGACCCGCGCAGCAAGGTCTATCACTCAGTCTCCTCCTGGTCGGGGTCGTCGTCCGGACGCCCGGACGGGCAATCGCGACCCCATAGTATCCCTCTCCGTTCACCTGTCAGCCCGGCGCGGCGGTGGGCGTGGGTCAGGTTTTTCTGACGCCGGTGGTGGGGGTCCAGGTGAGGGTTCCGCGTTGGAAGGTCTGGGTGCAGCGGGTGCTGGTGGTGCAGGTCTGGTTGCTGGTGGGGTAGCCGAGGGCTCCGTTCTCGGCGCCGGACTGACGGTAGGTGGTGCGGATCGGTCCGTCGGCGGTGATCCTGGCTCCGGTCTTGGCGCTCCAGAGGACTTCGCCGCCCTGGAAG
>NZ_JWSU01000002.1:0-3001 GCF_000816565.1 Arthrobacter sp. L77
CCATCAGGGCACCCGGGGGCACGGCACGGGCGCGTCAGGTAGCAAGGGTTACGGCGGTCATAGCGTGGGGGAAACGCCCGGTCCCATTCCGAACCCGGAAGCTAAGACCCACAGCGCCGATGGTACTGCACCCGAGAGAGTGTGGGAGAGTAGGACACCGCCGGACAACCATTACAGGAAGGCCCCACACCACCAGGTGCGGGGCCTTCCCACGTTAACCACCCACCCAGCACCAGGCACCACAGAGCAGACAATGGGGCAGGCACCCAGCGGGCAGGGCGTCAGCGGGACGGGACATCGGCTCGAAGCGAATCCACCCCGGACCCGTTCCCTCCCACCCCCTGACCCCAGGCCCCGCCACCGTCGCCGGCCTCTGCCACACCCCAACCGCCATCTGCGCGGCGTTTCCGATCCTGACCTCGCGTCCCATGATGCTCTCCCTAGGGTCTGGGTTGGTGATGGTGCGATCGAGGCGGTGGTCGATGGTCCGGTGCGGACAGTCACACAGGGCCATGACAGGTCGACGCGCCCGGTGTGACGGGGCAGCGGCGTGAACCCGGAACTGACGTGCCTTGTCAGTGTGTAGCGAGTAAGGCTGTCACCCCGTGAGAACGAGTCCGTCCAGGTTGATCCTCGCCGCCGGCACAGGTCGGTTCGTTGACTCCGAGTCCGCCCTCGTGAGCCTGGACCGCCGCGAGCTCTCCCCACCGTGTTCTCCGTGATGATCGCCGAGCTGGTACCTGAGAATGTCCCGACCCTTGCCTTCCGGACCGCGAAGTCCGGCATCGCGCCCGAGGAAGAACTGTCCGGCGCCCGCAGTGCCGAGGAGCCTGGGTTCCTGGTCTGCCGATCGGCCCCCGAGGGTTCCCTGGGTCCTGCGTACCAGGGCGTTCCTCACCTTCGACGCGTTGCTGCGCCCCGACGAACTCAGGGAACATAGAGGTGCCGAGAGCAAGGGCTGCGACACCCTCGCCGGATGCATCACCGATGAACCCGACCGATCCCTGAACTCTGTGATGAGGCTGCCCTCGGCGACGGGGTTCTCCGCATGCACGCGGGCGATCGTGTCGGCCGAAGGTTCACTCGACCCTTTGCTTGCACGATCGCCTTCACATCCATTCGCGGCGCCGCAATGGGGGATGCTCTCCTCCCGGACGCTGGACCAGTACCTGATTCACGCCGTTCAGCCCCCGCTCGAACCCGAGTGCGCTCGACGCCATGTACAGCCGCCATACCCGGGCCCGTCCCTCGCTCGTGAGGCGTACCGCCTCGTCCCAGTTCTCCTCGAGGTTGTGTACCCAGGCCCGAAGCGTCAGCGCGTAGTGCCGGCGCAGTGCTTCGACGTCGAGCACTTCCAGCCCGGCTGCTTCGAGCGCCCCGATCATGACGGTCAGGCTGAGCATCTCGCCGTCCGGAAAGACGTAACGGGGGATGAAGGAGTCCGGATCCGGGGGCATGTCACCCGCGTTCCAGGAAATCGCGTGATTGAGGAGGCGCCCTCCGGGACGCAGCAGGCTGTACAGCTTGGACGCGTAGTCGTTGATCTGGCTTCCGCCGACATGTTCGGCCATGCCGATCGAGCTGATCGCGTCGAACGGGCCGTCATGGACATCGCGGTAGTCCTGAACCCGGATCTCGAGACGGTCGGCGAGACCGGCGTCGGACACTCTCTCACGGGCGAAGTCCGCCTGCTCTTTCGAGAGGGTGACGCCGACGACGTCGACTCCGTAGTTCTGCGCCGCATGCAGCGCAAAGCTGCCCCAGCCGCAGCCCACATCCAGCACCCGCATGCCGGCTCGAAGGCCGAGCTTGCGGCAGACCAGGTCGAGCTTCGCTTCCTGGGCTGCGTCCAAGCCGATGGTCTCGTCCTCCCAGACAGCGCAGGAGTACACCATCGACCGCCCGAGCACGAGTGCATAGAACTCGTTGCCCACGTCGTAATGGTGCGAGATCGCCGCAGCGTCCCGCTCCTTGGAATGCTTCCGCCCCCATCGGGTCACGTTCATCTCCTCGAGTGGCGGCGCGGGCGGAAGGCCCAGCGCTCCCACGAGAACGGCCGTCCGGACCAGCCTCATGCGTTCACCGAGGGTCGGTGGCCGGAAAGCCTTCAGCTCGGCGAACTTGCCCACGGAGCTGAGCGCCGAAAAGCCCTCGAAGAGGTTGCCGGCCCCGTCGATATCCCCTGCAACGTACGCACGGCTCAGTCCGAGCTGATTCGGAGACCACAGCATCCGGCGTAATCCCCGCCGGGAGCGGAACTCGATCACAGGGGCATCGGGGGGGCCTGCTTCTGACCCGTCCCACGCCCGGAGCCTCAGCGGGATCTCCTCGGTGCCCAGAACGATGCCCAAGGCTTCGGCCAACCGCGGTGCCACTCCCATGTTCCTTACCATGCACCCTGTCTACTACGACTCGGTCGAGCGGACCAGAGCCCGTACGGTGTCGGATGACCCGCGGTCGGCTGCAGCTGTACTGAGCCCGGTCCAGGCCCCGGTGGTCGCATACGGCCACTCCGCGCGAGGCCAGGCGGGGCACCGGTGCCGGCGCTGCGGATGTGGGCGCTTCAGGTGAGGGCAGGGGTCGGTTTGTGATGACGGCGGGAGGGTTGTAGAGTAATGGAGTTGCCCCGGTGAGGGCGACAAACCCCCCAACTAAATGAAGCGGTTCGGACACGTGTTCCATGTGCCAGATCCCGCTTCACTCGGTGTCCTCGGAAACCATTTCTGGTCGAGGTCGCGGTGCTGGTGTAAGAGCCGGCCGGGACCAAGCGGATTTGCGGTTACGGGGTGGGTGCGGGTAAGCTTTGAAAGTTGCTCCGGAGCGAGGACATGACGGTTTGGTCGTGTTTGGTGCCGGTTGTTCCTGTTGTTTGAGAACTCAATAGTGTGCCAAGTTTGTTGATACCGATTGTTTTTTGATTGGTTGAATTGGCTGGTCGTCGCGCATGTTTGTGTGTGGTGGCTGGTTTTTTTGGCTGGTTTCGAATTTTGTGCAGTGGTGT
>NZ_JWSU01000003.1:0-1390 GCF_000816565.1 Arthrobacter sp. L77
CCGAGGGCCTCGTTCTGCGTGGGGTGCGCGTGGATGAGCGGGGCCACGTCCTCGGGGTACGCCTCCCAGTTGCCGATGAGCTGCGCCTCGCCGCTCTGCTCGCCCATGCGGCTGCCGAGCATGTGGACGCCCACGATCGGGCCGTCCTTCTCGCGGACGAGCTTCACGAGGCCGCCCTTATCCACATCTAGTTGTGTATAAGAGACAGGACCAGGGCCCCGGGCTGCTGATGGACCTCGCCCCGGGCGGCTCGCTGCTCGGCCTCGTGACGAGTCGCGGCCCCCTGCCGGTCCCCGAGGTCGTGACGGCCCTGGCCCCGGTGGCGCAGGTGCTCGGCTACCTGCACGGCGCCGGAGCCCTGCACGGGGACGTGACGCCGGGGAACATCCTGTTCACGGCCGAGGGCAAGCCGCTCCTCGGCGATCTCGGGACGGGACGCCTGCTGGGGGCCGAGCGGGATGGCCACGCGGGGACACCCGGCTTCCTCGATCCGCTCCACGACGGATCGTTCGACGCCGGCGCCGATGTGTTCGCCCTGGCAGCCGTGGCCTGGTTCGCGCTGACCGGCCGGGTCCCCGGACCCGCCGAGCAGCGGCCGCCCCTCGCACTGATCGTCCCCGAGATACCGCGGGAGCTCATGCAGCTCATCGAGGATGCGCTGAGCTCCAGCAGGGACCGGCGCCCCACCGCGGACGACTTCGCCCGCGGCCTGCTGGCCGGTTCCACGCCGGTCCCCGTCGACCTCGTTCCGGCCGTGCATACGAGCGTCCTGCCGGAACTGCTGACCCGGCGCGCAAACCCTCCGCCCAGTGCACCGCCGTCCCGATGGACGCGAATGGCCGGCATCCGCCCGCGCGCCGACGGGGGAGTACCCGGAGCCCCCGGAGTCGGGCGGGGACGGCGCCCCGCAGGAGGGCGCCTGCGGGGAGCACTCCTGCGGGCACCCGGGCCGCGAGCACGCCCGCCCGGAGGACGCTCGGGAGAACCGCCCCGGGGCGCAGGGCAGGCGTCCGCATCCCGCCGGGCGGCGCGCCCGCGGGAGTCGGGCCGTACAGTGCGGGAGCGACGCACCCGGGGCGTGCTGGCGATCCTGGCCGGAGTCGCGGCGGTCGTGCTGCTCATCGCGGGGATGGTCCTCACCGTCGACGTCGTCCGTTCCGCGGAGCCGGCGGCCGGCCGTGCACCCGGTGCCGTGCCCGGTGCCGTTCCCGACGCCGCTCCGGACGCCGCTCCCGACGTTGCTCCGGATGCGTCGCCGTCCGGTGCCGGGTCCGACCGTGCGGATCCCGGCCCGACGGACCGGACCGAGGCAGGCGGCGGGGACGACCCGCCGGGAGCGGACCCGGCCCGGGGGGAGGGCTCGACCCGTGGCCCCGAGCCTGGCCTGGCC
>NZ_JWSU01000004.1:0-1180447 GCF_000816565.1 Arthrobacter sp. L77
AACACACCACCGGACACATCCCCGGAGCCCACCAGCTCAACGGCGGACGCCTCATGTGGCACCTCGAGGAACTCCCCACCACCGGCACCATCATCACCTACTGCCAGAGCGGACTCAGGAACTCCGTCGCCGCCAGCGCCCTCCGCCGCGCCGGCTACGACATCGCCGAACTCGACGGCAGCTACAACGCCTGGACCACCTGGCAGCAGGCACGGGAGACCGTGACCACCCGCTGATCCGTACCTGGACGGGCCCGTCAGTTCCTGACGGGCCCGTCCTGGTATCCGGCGTCGCGTGGAGGCAGGACGGGGCGCCCCCGCCCACCGGCCATCCGGACGGGTCCATCGATTCCTCCCGGAGGTCCACCCCCGTGAGTGTTACCCGGCATGTCCGCGGAGAACTGCGCAGGCCACGAATAGTTGCCTAAGCTACTCGAATGGACGAAGCCACCCGACCTGACCCTGCCTACCTGGCGTCGATCGACGAGCGGACGCGACGGCTCCTCGCCGACGCGGTCCCGGACGTGTCCCCCTTCGAGGGCGCGCCCGCCGACCTCGCCGACGCGGTCGAGCAGGGCGTGGACGCCGTCGGCGAGCGCCTGCGGCACGTCGTCCAGCACCTGCACAAGCACCCGGAGACCGCGTTCAAGGAGCACCGGAGCGCGATGCTCCTGCATCAGGAGATCACCCGCCACGGCATCGAGGCGCGACTGGGGGAGTACGGCGTCGAGACGTCCGTGCGCGCGGAGGCGGGCGGCGCGGACCGGGGACCCACGATCGCGATCCTCGCCGAGTACGACGCCCTCCCCGGGATCGGCCACGCCTGCGGCCACAACGTGATCGCCGCGGCGGGCCTCGGTGCCTTCCTGGCCCTGGCCGCGCACGCGGACCGGTTGCCGGGCCGCGTCGTGTTCCTCGGTACACCCGCCGAGGAAGGACACTCCGGCAAGGAGGTCATGGCGCGCCACGGGGCGTTCGACGACGTCGACGCCGCCATCATGGTGCACCCCTACGGCTACGATCTGGCGGACCAGGTCTGGCTCGGCCGCCGCCTGCTGACCCTCACGTTCACCGGCATCGAGGCGCATGCATCCGCACAGCCCTTCATGGGCCGGAACGCGCTCGACGCGGCGAGCCTCGCCTACCAGGGCATCGGGCTGCTGCGGCAGCAGCTGCCGCCGTCGGACCGCGTGCACGCGAACATCACGGCCGGCGGCGACAGCCCGAACATCATCCCCGGCCGTGCCGTGATGAAGCTCTACGCGCGCTCGCAGCAGCCCGCGACCCTGCGGGACCTCAGCGCCCGGCTCGAGGACGTGGCCCGTGGCGCCGCCCTGATGACGGGCACGGCCGTGGAGCTGCAGTGGGACGAGCACCCGCCGTCGCTCCCGATCCGCACCAACAGTGCGCTCACCGGCCGGTGGGTGGCGGCGCAGCAGCGGCGGGGACGCTCCCCGCTCCCGCTCGGCGTGGTCTCGGAGACCCTCGCGGCATCGACCGATTTCGGGAACGTGAGTTTCCGCGTGCCCGGGATCCACCCGCTGATCCGGATCGCGGAGCCCTCCACCGCCCTGCACACGCGGGCCTTCGCCGCCGCCGCCGCGAGCCGGGCCGCGGAGCAGGGGGCGCTCGACGGCGCCGTCGGCCTGGCGCTCACGGCGCTGGACTATCTCACCGACGCGTCCCTGCAGGCGGCCGTGCACGAGGAGTTCGAGGCCCAGGGCGGCGCGATCGACGTGCCCGGCTACTTCGCCTGACCCGGCACCACCGGGTCCGGCCCCACGCACCACCCGACGCACGAACCGCCAAGGAGAACGCATGTCATCGAGTGTCGCGACCCGCCCCGGTCCGACGGACCGGTTCCTCACGGGCGTGGAGAGGGTCGGCAACAAGTTGCCCGATCCGTTCATGCTCTTCCTGATCCTCTTCGGGATCACGGCCGTGGTCACCACGGGCATGGCGCTCGGCAACGTGACCGTGCAGGTGCCCGGCGCCGCGGAGGTGACGGTCATCAAGGGCCTCTTCACGGCGGAGGGCCTCACCTGGCTGACCGAGAACATCGGCGCGAACTACCTCGGCTTCCCGCCGCTGGCCACGGTGCTGCCCATCCTCCTGGCGGTCGGTGTGGCGGAGAAGTCCGGTCTGCTCGGCGCGCTCATCCGCCGTGTCTTCGGCTCCGCCCCGCGCTGGGCCCTGCCCTACGCGGTGGGCCTCGTGGGCGTCGTGGGTTCGGTCATGTCGGATTCCGCGTTCGTCATCATCCCTCCGCTCGCGGCCCTCGTCTTCAAGGCCGCCGGACGCCACCCCGTGGCCGGACTCCTCGGCGGCTTCGCGGCCGCGGGAGCCGGCTACTCCACCAACCTGCTCGTCACGAGCCTCGACGCCCTGTTCGCCGGGATCACGACGGCGGTCACCGAGAACCTGCCCGACCCCGGCTCGCCCGTCACGCCGCTGTCCAACTACTACTTCAACATCGTGTCCTCGGTGGTCCTGATCCTGCTCGCCGGGTTCATCATCGACAAGGTGCTGGAGCCACGGCTCGCCCGCCAGAACGTGCCCGTCGACGAGCTCGTCGAGGACGGCGGGCACGCCGCACCCGTGAGCCTGAAGACCGAACTGGAGCCGCGGGAGGCCCGCGGCCTGCGCTGGGCGCTGATCGCCGGCGGTGTCGTCGCCCTGGTGATCCTCGCCGCGGTGGTCGTCCCGGATTCGCCCTGGCGCAACGAGGCCGGTGGCTTCCTGCCGCGCTCGCCCCTGCTGAGCTCGATCGTCTTCATCGTGTTCCTGCTCTTCACGATCCCGGGGCTCGTCTACGGGCGGGTCGTCGGCACGATCACCACCGGACGCGACGTCCCCCGGGTCATGGGCGAGGCCATCAAGGACATGGCGGGCTTCCTGGTGCTCGCGTTCATCCTCGGTCAGTTCATCGCCCTGTTCAACTGGTCCGGCATCGGCTCCTGGATCGCCGTCGCCGGCGCATCGGGCCTGGAAGCGATCGGCCTCACCGGGTACCCCGCGGTCCTCGCGTTCATCCTGCTGGCGTCCGTCCTGAACCTGTTCATCATCTCCGGATCCTCGATGTGGACGCTCATGGCCTCCGTCTTCGTGCCGCTGTTCGCACTGCTGGGCTACGAACCGGCATTCATCCAGGGGGCGTTCCGTGTGGGCGACTCGGCCACCCAGGTCATCACCCCCTTGAACCCCTACATGATCGTGCTCCTGACCATGCTGCGGAGGTACGAGCCGGACGCCGGACTCGGCACCCTGATGGCGCGGATGCTCCCCTTCGTGGTGCCCTTCTGGCTCGCCTGGGTGGCCATCCTCACGGTGTTCTACGCCCTCGACCTGCCGATGGGGCCCGGCAACGGCATCTTCATCGGGCAGTAGCCGCCGCGGGTCCCGGCGACGGACGTCCCGGAATAGTTGCCCGGGCATACCGGTTATCCCACCAGACCCACCCGCCTCGACGGAAGGACCCCCATGACCACGGTCTACGCCCTGCACGAGAACCCCGAGTGGTTCCCTCCCTTCGCCCGCGCGTTCGAGGCCGAGGGTGTCGAGGTGGTGGAATGGCTGCTCACGGACGGCGTGCTGGACCTCGATGCCGCCCCGCCGGAGGGCATCTTCTGGTCGCGCATCAGCGCCTCCGCCCACACACGCGATCACGGCCTGTCGAAGGACTACGCGCGATCCGTCCTCGCCTGGCTCGAGGCGCACGGGCGCCGCACGGTCAACGGCCGCCGCGTCCTCGAACTCGAGATGAGCAAGGTTGACCAGCTGACCGCCCTGAAGGCCGCCGGCATCGACACCCCGCGCACGGTCGCCGCCGTCGGCCGCGACCGCATCCTCGAGGCCGCACAGGGCTTCACGGCACCGTTCATCGTCAAGCACAACCAGGGCGGCAAGGGCCTCGGGGTGCGGAAGTTCGACTCCCACGAGGAGCTCGCCGAGTACGTCGGGTCGAGCGGGTTCGAGGAACCGCAGGACGGCATCACCCTCGTCCAGGAGTACATCCAGGCCGCCGAACCCTTCATCACCCGGGCGGAGATCGTGGGCGGGAGGTTCCTCTACGCGATCCGGGCGGACACCGCGCGCGGCGGTTTCCAGCTGTGCCCCGCGGACGCCTGCGCGATCGACCCGGTGACCGGCAGGCCCATCATGCCCCCGGGAGCCACCATCGCACCCGAACCCGGCCAGCAGCTCTTCAGCCTCCGTGAAGGGTTCGACCACCCCGTGATCGCCCAGTTCGAGGACTTCGCACGGCGCACCGGCCTGGAGGTCTGCGGCATCGAGTTCATCGAGACCGCGGACGGGCGCGTCCTCACCTACGACGTCAACACCAACACGAACTACAACGCCGCCGTGGAGGCGGTGGCCCCGAAGTCCGCGCCCCGCGAGCTGGTCCGGTATCTCGCCACGCTCGGCTGACGCCGTCGGGCCGTCGTTTCCGCCCCTCCCGGAGGACCGGGGCGGCCCGCTGCGATAGCGTGCTGGCAGGCCCCCGACGATCCGCGGGGGCCGCGGCCCCACCCGGAAGGATGCAGGGATGTCCCGATTCACGAAGGACGGCAAGGTCAACCCCGAGACGCTCCCGAGCACGCTCCAGCGCTCCGACGAGAAGGCGCAGGACACGTTCGCCGCGACCCTCGACGCCGCGGAGGAGCAGTACGGCGACGGCGAGCGGGCCCACCGCACGGCCTTCGCCTCCCTGAAGCACGGCTTCGAGAAGGTGGGCGACCACTGGGAGCCGAAGGAGGAGAAGGGCCCCTCGGACGAGCAGGCCGCCGGCAGCCGTGCGGACGGAGGGCGGACCGCCGGCGGGGTGGACGCGAACTCGTCCAAGGAGCACCTCTATGCCCTGGCCAGGAAGCTCGACGTGCCGGGCCGATCCACCATGTCGAAGGCCGAACTCGTGGACGCCCTCCAGAGGGCGAACGATCGCGAGACACGTAAGGCCCGCGAGGGCTGACCATTACGCAACGAAAGTATTTCGTAATTGCAGGAAGCTTAGGTTAGCCTTACTTCTGTCCCGTCCCCGGCCACCCCAGGCCACAGAAGTCAAGGAACCCCATGGCCCCCACACGCCTGCGCGGACTCGTCGCTGCTGCCGCGATCGCCGTCCTGTCCCTCTCCGCCTGCTCCACCGGTCCGGCCGACGGCGGATCCGGTGCGGCCGACAGCGCCACCGCATCCGCCGATGGCGCGGGATTCCCGGTGACCCTCGAGCACGCCTTCGGCGAGACCACGCTGGCCGAGAAGCCCGAGCGCGTGGCGACGGTGTCCTGGGTGAACGCGGACGTGTCCCTGGCGCTCGGCGTCGTCCCCGTGGGGATGCCCGCCGACACCTACGGCGGCAACGAGAACCAGTCCACCCCGTGGAAGGACGCCCGGCTCGAGGAGCTCGACGCCGCCATCGGCACCGGGGACGCACCCGTGCAGTACTCCGAGACCGACGGCATCGCCTTCGACGACATCGCCGCCACGAACCCCGACGTCATCCTCGCCGCGTACTCCGGGCTCTCCCGGGAGGACTACGACACCCTGAGCAAGATCGCCCCGGTCGTCGCCTACCCGGAGGTTCCCTACGGCACCGCGTGGCAGGACTCCACGCGCATCATCGGCGAGGCGCTGGGCCTGTCCGACGACGCCGAGCAGCTCGTGGCCGACACGGAGCGGACCATCGCGGACGCCGCCGCCGAGTACCCGCAGCTGGAGGGCCGGACCTTCATCTACGGCAACCTCGAGCCGGCCAGTGCCGACGGCGTCAGCATCTACACGGCCAACGACAACCGCCCGCGTTTCCTGACCGAGCTCGGCATGGTCCAGGCCGACGTCGTCACCGAGAACACGAAGGACTCCACGGAATTCTTCATCCCGTGGTCGGCCGAGCGCGCCGACGAGCTGGACTCCGACGTCTTCGTGACCTGGGTCGCGGACGAGGCCACCAGGGAGGCCATCTCCGCCGATCCGCTGCTGCAGCAGATCCCCGCGGTCGAGAGCGGGGCGCTGGTGGCGGACAGCGACAACACGCTGACGCTGTCCGTCTCGGCGGCCAACCCGCTCAGCCTGCCCTGGGCGCTCGACCGCTTCCTGCCCATGCTCGGAGAGGCTGCCGACAGGGCCTGAGCGGCGCCGCACCCGACGCGTCGATTGCCCTCGGGCTGTATCTGGGCTGGAATGGGGAGCGAACCGCATCTCGTCCACTGAAGGGAACCCCGATGGCTCAGGCCGAAATCACGAAACTCCAGGCCGCGACGGCCTGGGACAGCAAGGGCAAGAAGCTCGGCGATGTCAATGACGTGCACCTCGAGAAGGAATCGGGCATCCCCGCCTGGGTCACGGTGTCACTCGGCCTGCTCAACTCGCGCAAGCACTACGTGCCCCTGGCGAACTCGCGCTTCGAGGGCGACGACCTCCACCTCGCCTGGACGAAGAAGGAGATCTCCGCCGCGCCCAGCGCCAACAGCAGCACCGAGCTCTCCCCGGAGGAGGAGACGGCCCTGATCGACCACTACGGGCTGCGCGACGGCGCCGAGGCCTGACCACCGCTCCTGCACGACGANGGACGAAGAAGGAGATCTCCGCCGCGCCCAGCGCCAACAGCAGCACCGAGCTCTCCCCGGAGGAGGAGACGGCCCTGATCGACCACTACGGGCTGCGCGACGGCGCCGAGGCCTGACCACCGCTCCTGCACGACGACGGCGATGACGCCGATCCAGAGCCCGGTGATGCCCTTGGACTGGGTCTTGTTCTCGATGGTCGGCTGCTGCCAGGTGGTGCTGGCTTCTCCGGGAGGTGTCTCCCCCGGGGGGACGCCGCCACCGGGCTCGAGTCCCGTCAGGTTCATCTCCTCCGGGTCGGGGTTGCCCGCATTCGAGGGATCGGGGTTCTTTCGTTCGCTCATGCTGTCCTCCGCGTAGTCGGCCGGGTGCTTCCCTCCCACCCTACGCACCGGTTCATCAGTCTGCTTACTGATGCGTCCGGCAGCTCACGCTTGCGCTCACCGGCCGTCCCGGTCGGTGCTGCCGCCTGCGGGGTCGATGCGCTAGCCGGCCGTGCCGTGGCCGGGCCCGCCGTCCCCTCCGGGAATGCCCTCCGCCGGACGGGCCGGTGTCTCCGCGGGGGGCGAGGCCTGCTCCCCGGGAGTCCAGGACATGCTGATGTTCACGCCGTCCTCGGTGTCCTCCACGAAGAGCTGGAGCTCCTCGCCGATCAGGGCCTCGTCGTGCACGGTGTCTCCGGCCTCACGCGCCAGGTCCGTCAGGCGGCTGATGGCCACCGCCATGGCACGCCCCCAGTCATGGGGGTGCTTGCTCGTGGATTCCTCGGTCACAGTGAATTTCTTGTCGGTCATCGCCCCGCCGTCCTGCCGCTCGTGAAGAACCAAGCGCCCTTGCAATATGGATGGCTGCAACAGTAGCAGGGCCGCACGAGACGTCCGGGCGGGTGGGTGGCCGGACCGGGCGTCGGCAGGTCGTCGAGGAAATTCCGGGGGTGGTACCGGCTAGCGTTCCTCCTGCCACGGTCTAGCAGCAGGCCTCGGTTCCCTGACCATCATCGGACCTCCATGACAGAACCATCCACCGTTTCCGATATCACCAGTGCAGCCGATGGCCCGGCACTGCATATCCTGCCGACCCTGCCGACCGTCGCCGACGGCCCGGACCCGGACGTCGTCGTGCCTCCCACGAAGCGGGAGCGCGAAGCGCACTGGATGGAGGACGCCGCGGCGTTGGACGTCGGCACCGCGTCGCCGGCCGATCTCCGCGGCCTCGCGAACAGGATGTTCCGCCTGCTCGACGCCGCCTTCCCTCCCGATCAGGCCGGCGAACGGTACGCGGCGGCGGTCGGCGAAATCGAGCGCCGGGCCCGCCGGGTCGCCGCCCACCCGGACACCACGATCTCCCGGGGGGTCGTCAAGGACTCGGCCTTCGGCTCGCGGTTCGAACTGTTCGTGGACGGCGGCCTCGCCGCCTATCTCGAGTACTCGATGCTCGGAGGGCAACTGACCCTGCGGGCGCTGGTCGGGATGCCGGGTTGCGAGCAGCGCGGCCTGGGCCGCGTGCTGATGCGGCATGCGGTCCTTAGCGCCCACAAGCGCCGGCTGGACCTCGTCGCCGGATGCGAGGCGGCCCGGCTCTTCCTGCAGCAGAATCCGCAGTACCGCACGCTGGCCCGCACCTCCTGACCCGGCGCGACCGGACCCCGTGGCGGCGCCGGGAACGGCCGTGTGGCCCGTCCGGCGGCCGGAGGGCCGCGATGTCAGCTGTGGAGGCCGGCCCGGGCCGCCTGTCCGATGATCGCGCTGTACGTGGGGTAGGCGAACTTCACCCGGGCCAGCGTGGCGAGGTCGGTGCCCGCCGCCATGGCGGCGGCCACGGCCGTGATGACCTCGACGGCGTTCTCACCCACCGCGTGTGCGCCGAGGATCAATTCGCGGCGCCGGTCGATCACGAGTTTGAGGAAGCCCTGCTCGCGGTCGTCGATGATGGGCCGTTCGACGGCGGCGTAGGGCACGGTGACGGCGTGGCATTCCGCGTCGCGTTCCCTCGCCTGGGCCTCCGTCAGCCCCACGCCCGCGTAATCGGGGTCGGTGAAGCCGCCCTCCGGCAGGAGGTGGTGCGGTGTGGTCCGCATGGCGCCCATCACGGCGTTCTCGGCCGCGGTCTCGCCCTCGAAGACGGCCGCCTGCACCAGCATGCTGCTGCCGTTCGCGTCGCCCGCCACGAAGATGTGCGGCACGTTGGACCGCAGGTAGTTGTCCACCGGGATGAAGGAGCGCGTGGTCCGGACGCCCGCCGCGTCGAGGCCCAGTCCGGCGAGGTTCGCGGGCCAGCCGGCCGCCATGACGACGGCATCCACGGTGAGGGACTCCGGTTCCTCGTCGCGCTGCCAGGTGAGCGTGAGGCCCCCGTCGTCCCGGCGGATGCTGTCCACACCGCTGATGCCTGCCTCCACCCGGATACCCCTGCCGCGGAAGCTGGCGGTGACGACCTCCGCGACGTCCTCGTCCTCCGTCATCAGGATGCGCGGTGCGACGTCGAGGAGGAGGACCTCCGAGCCCATGGCGTCGAAGATGGTGGTCATCTGGGCTCCCGTGTGTCCGCCACCGATGATGGCGACGGTGCCGGGCAGGCTCGGGAGGTCCAGGACCTCGTGCGGCAGGACGGCGAGCTCGGCGCCCTCGATGGGCAGACGGCGGCCGCTGCCGCCGATGCACAGGATGATCGCGCCGGCCGTGATCTCCCGGCCGTCCACGACGACGCTGTGCTCGCCCGTGAGTTCGGCGTCGCCCTCGATGAGGCCGATGGCGAGGCGTTCCATCGTGGCTCCGTAACCCTTGGCATCGAGCACCCGGGCCACCGTGGCGCGCACCCGCTGCACCGTCTTGTCCCAGTCCACGGAGGGTTCGGCGACGACGATCCCGTAGTCGTAGGCCGTGCGGACCTCGCGGTACAGCCGTGCGGTCTTGGCGAGCACCCGGGTGGGGACGCACCCCGAGTTCACGCACGTCCCGCCGAGCGCGGAGCGTTCCACGACGGCGGTGCGCGCCCCGAGTTCGGCCGCGCGCGTGGCGGCCGCCATGCCGGCGGGCCCACCGCCGATGACGAGGACATCGAACATGTGGTCCATGGAGTGCTCCTTGAGGTCGTCCGGGGTGGCTCGTCCCATCCTCCACCGGATGCCGCCCGGGCGACAATGCATCATCCGCAGCCTCCGCGGTGGGGGCCGCGCCGGCCCGTGGCGCCTAGGATCGGAGGCGGGACCGACAGGAACGGATGCAGATGATCGGGGACGCTGGGGAGCAGGCCCGCTACACGCTCACGGACGACGGCGACTTCCTGCGCATCGAATGGGCGGCGGGGATCACGATCGGCGCCGACGACGTGCGTTCGACGACGGCCGCCGTGACCGCGGCGTCGCCGCAGGGCAGGCGCCCGCTCCTGGTGAACATCGGGCTGGTCGACGGGCTCACCCCGGAGGCCCGGCGCCTGCTCATCGAGGACACCTGCTCCCTGCGGACGGGGGTGGTGGGGGTCGACGAGGTGGGCAGGGTCCTCACGGCCTTCAACTACCGGTCGGCCACGCCGAGCCGGTACTTCACCCAGGAGTCGGCGGCCGTCGCCTGGCTGATCGGCGAACGGACAGCATAGGGTACGTCCGCGTCCGGCGGGGCAGGTACCCGGGTGGCACCCGCGGGCCCGCGATCGGCCGTACCGTTGGAACAGTGAGAAACCATCGGCGCGCCCATGACGCCCTCACCTCCCGTCGACCCCGCCTCGCTGATCCGCGCCGGACGACACCCACCGGACTCCCGACCCGCAACCCTGCGAGCCGTGCCCCCCATTCCTCAGAAGGAACCTCATGAAGACCGTCAAGTCCTATGCTGCACCGTCCGCCACGGACCCGCTCGTCCCCACGACCATCGAGCGCCGCGACGTCGGCGCGAAGGACGTCCTCATCAAGATCGCCTACGCCGGGATCTGCCATTCGGACATCCACACGGTACGCGGCGAGTGGGGACCCCAGCAGTACCCGCTGACCGTCGGCCACGAGATCGTGGGCGTCGTCGAGGAAGCCGGCAGCGGGGCGACCCGCCACAAGGTCGGCGACCGCGTGGGTGTCGGCTGCATGGTGAATTCCTGCCGTGAGTGCGCGAACTGCCTGGAGGGTGAGGAGCAGTACTGCCTCAACGGCAACATCGGGACCTACGGGGCCGTGGACCGTGACGGTTCGATCACGCAGGGCGGCTACTCGACGCACATCGTCGTCGACGAGGACTTCGTCCTCACCGTGCCCGAGAGCATCCCCTACGAGGCGGCGGCCCCCCTGCTCTGCGCGGGCATCACCACCTACTCGCCGCTGTCCCACTGGAACGCGGGCCCGGGCAAGAAGGTCGCGGTCGTCGGCATGGGTGGACTCGGGCACATGGCCGTCAAGATCGCCTCGGCGATGGGCGCCGAGGTCACCGTGCTCTCGCAGAGCCTCAGCAAGCAGGAGGACGGCAAGCGCTTCGGCGCCGAGCACTACTACGCCACGAGCGACCCGGACACGTTCAAGCAGCTCGCGAACACCTTCGACCTCATCATCAACACCGTGAGCGCCAAGATCGACCTGGACGCGCACCTCGGGCTGCTTGGCCTGAACGGGACCATGGTCAACGTCGGCGCCCCCGCCGATGCCCTTCCCCTGCATGTGTTCACGCTGTTCAACCAGCGCCGCTCCTTCGCGGGATCGGGCATCGGTGGCATCCGCGAGACGCAGGAGATGCTCGACTTCTGCGCCGAGCACGGCATCGCACCCGAGATCGAACTGATCTCCGCCGACGCCATCAACGAGGCCTACGAGCGGGTCCTGTCCTCCGACGTCCGCTACCGCTTCGTGATCGACACGGCCACCCTCGGATAGTCGGCACCTTCGGCGGTCGGTCCCGGCCCTCGGCCGGAGCCGACCGCCGTGCTCCCGCCCTCGGGCTCGCCCGCGGGCGTGGGAACGGGCACGACGGAAAAGTAGCAAGTAAACTGTGCAACGGCGGCGCCTTTCCGGCCGCCCCTGCGAGGTCCGGTCTCGACCGCGGGACGCAGGATTCCGGCACGCGATGGGATGGACGAGGGGCGGATGCAGACGGTCGCTGGGGGGCTGACACGGATGTCTCCCGTCGCCGTGCACGCGGTCTTCGCCGCGATGCTCGTGGTCGCCGCCCTCTTCGGACGCTTCACGACCTTCGAGTCCTCCAGCCTCGCGCTGGTCTGGCCCGCGGCGGGGGTCAATTTCCTGTGGGGGCTGTGGGCCTCACGTACCCGGCGCGACCTCGCCGTCGCACTCGTCGTCACCGTGCCGCTCCTGGCCGGCGTGAACCTGATCACCGGCCTCAGTGCCCCGTTGGCCTGCGCGGTCGCGTTCGGGAGCGTGGCTCAGACCGCGGTGGCCGTCTACTTCTTCCGGCGCCTGGTGCCGTCCGTGGGCGTGCGGACCGTGGGGGACTATCTCCGCCTCGGACTGGTGGCGCTCGGCGCATGTTCCATCGGCGCCCTCTTCATCGTCCTCGGCGTCGCGCTCGAGGGCGGCTCCGATCCGTTCGCGTCCTTCATCCCGTGGCTGGTCCGCCATGCGGTGTCGCTCACCGCGATCGGATCCCTCGGCATCGTCGCCGCAGCGAGCATCGCGGCCCGCGCCCGCGATGAGTTCCCGCCACCGCTCACCGTCGCCCGGCGCGCCGAGTACGCGCTCCTCGTCGTGGTGTCCGTGCTGCTCTACGTCATCACCTTCGGTGCGGGGTCCGCCCTGCCCATCGCCTACACCACCATCCCCGCGCACATGTGGGCCGGCCTCCGGCTGCGCCCCGGGTGGGCCATGCTGCACGCACTGGTGAGCGGAGGGTTCCTCGTCTTCTTCACCCTGGCCGGACTCGGTCCGTTCCAGGACCTGGCGCCGGTCGTGGGCGCCTACGTGGCGCAGTCCTTCATGTTCATCGCCTTCTCGCTCTCCGCCGTCCTGGCGCTCAGCATGGACGAGCGCCGCCGCCTGATCGACCGCCTGTACCGCGCCACCGACGAGGCCAAGGCCGCGGCGGACCTGCGCGACCTCGTGATCGGCCGGATGAACGACGGCGTGCTCGTCGCGGGACCGGACCGCCGCCTGATCTTCCAGAACGCCGTGAGCGAGCGGTGGCTCGGGTCCGGGACGGCGCGACCCGGTGAGGTGTGGCGGCGCGACTACCAGGTCACCCGGCCCGATGGGGCGCAGCTGGAGGAGGCCGACAATCCGCTGACCCTGGCCCTCCAGGGCTCGGTGACGGAGCGGATGGACCTCGATCTCGCCCATGGGTCCGGCGAGCTCGTGCACCTCTCCGTCGACGCGATGCCGCTGCCCGGCCGGCGCGGGGCGCTCGTGGTGATGCGGAACGTCACCGACGAGCGGGCGCACCAGCGGGACCTCGGCCGCTTCGCGTCCGTCGTCGCCCACGACCTCCTGACACCCCTGACGGTCTTCGACGGCTGGCTCGAGATGCTCGAGGACCCCGACCTGCCGCCCTCCGAGCGGCAGGCGAGCATCGAACGCCTGCAGCAGGCGAGCCTCCGCATGCGGAACCTCATCCGCAACCTCCTCGCCTACAGCCTGGCGAAGGAGGAGCGGATGACCGCCTCGAGGATCGACGTCGGCCGTGTCGTCGAGGGCATCATCGACCTGCGGACCGCGCTGCCCGGGACGCACCTGCCCGAGGTGCGCTTCGACGTCCACGCGCCGCACCCGGTGTATGCCGACGAGCGGCTCTTCCTGCAGCTCATGGAGAACCTGGTGGGCAATGCCATGAAGTACGGGCGGACCGACGGCTCGGCCGAGGTGGCGGTCCGCACCTCGATGGACGCCTCGAGCGGCAGGACCGAGATCCGGGTGCGCGACAACGGCATCGGCATCCCGGGCGGGGACCTGGAGCGCGTGTTCGAGGAATTCCACCGATCCGAGAACGGCCTCAATCAGGCGACAGGCACCGGCCTGGGACTGGCCATCTGCCGGCGGATCGCCGAAGGCCACGGCGGGTCGATCAGGGTCCGCAACGTCGAGGGGGGCGGCGCCGAATTCACGGTCAGCCTTCCCGGGGTGCCGGACCAGCTGCCGGAGGGCGTCCCGCTGGTCGCCGGCGCCGAGGGGTCGCGGGTCCGCACGCCCTGAACCCTCCCGCTCAGGAGCCCGAGCGGGAGTACAGCTTCGGGGAGCCGCTGTGGCCGGCGCCGCGGCGGAGCCCGGCCAGGACCTCGGCCAGGGCGTCCCTCGAGGAGTGGCGCGGCTCCCAGCCCAGTTCGGTGCGCGCACGCGTGGTGTCCATGACGGGACTCCCGGCGGCCATGTCGATCCAGCCCGGATCCGTGCGCTGGACGCCGAGCGCCCAGCTCGCGCCGACGAGCGCGCGGAGCACCCGGACGGGCAGGCCGATGACACGCCGTGCGCCCAGCAGGTCGGCGACGCGTTCGGGGGTGAGTTCCGGCTCGGCCGCGATGTTGAAGGCGCCGGAGGCACGCTTCGCCACCACGCGCCAGTAGGCGTCGGCCACGTCGTCGGCATGCACGGCCTGGAAGATGAAGGAGCCGGGGACGGGCAGCAGCGGCAGCGGCAGGCCGCCGAGCACGATCTTCGGCACGAGCGGCCCCAGGAAGTACCGGCCGATCTCGCTCCCCGCCTGGCCCTGGAAGATCAGCGCGGGCCGCAGCCGCGCCACCGCGATACCAGGGTTGTCCCGTTCGAACACGTCCAGCAGCCTCTCCTGCTCGGCCTTGTGCCGGCTGTAATGGGAGGAACGGATACCGTCGGCCGGCCAGGACTCGTCCCTGCGGGGGGTCTTGTCCGAGGGGGAATAGGCACCGACGGAGGACGCGCAGACCACCTGGCGGACGCCTGCCGCGGCGGCCGCCTGCAGCACATGCGCGGTACCGGTGACGTTGGTCCGGTGCATGGCCTCCTCGTCCCGGTTGGGCTGGATGGCCCAGGCGAGGTGCACGACGGCGTCCACGCCGGAGAGCGCCGCCGTCAGGGCATCCCGGCCCTCGTGGGTCCCGATGTCGAGGGCGTGCCAGTCGACGCCCGCGTAGGGAAGGCGGCCCGTGTCGGGGATGGTCCGTGCCACCGCGATGATCGAGAGGGCCTCCGGGGGATCGTCCGTGGCGACGCCCTGCCGCGGGATCGTCCCCCGTTCCTCGGCGGCGCGGTGGAGTCGGGACAGAACCGCGGTGCCGACGTTTCCGGTGGCGCCGATGACTGCGATGCGCATTGCTGCTCCTGGGCTGGGGGTCGCGGGGCGCCGGCCTATGCCGGTCGGAACTGGACTACTAAGTAAGCTTATGGTGCAGTTGGAGTAGCCGCATAGCACCAAGCATGCACCGCCCCGATGCAGGGGCCAGCCCGGGAGGTTTTCATGAGCAGTAGCAGCAGGGTCACCGGTGACCCGAAGAGCGAGGCAGGGCAGAAGGCCCAGAACGCGCCCGACCCGAACGATCCCCGCAAGCCGGACGATCCCAAGGACGTCAAGAAGCCGGCCTGGAAGTACGTGTTCAAGCGCTCCGTCAGTGAGTTCGGCAAGGACCAGTGCACCGACCTCGCCGCGGCGCTGACGTACTACGCCGTCCTCGCGATCTTCCCCGGCATCATCGCCCTCCTGTCCCTCCTCGGACTCTTCGGGCAGGCGCAGGCCACCACCGACCAGGTCATGGGGATCATCGGGCAGTTCGCGCCTGAAGAGGCACTCAACACCATCAAGCCCATCATCGAGAACCTGGCCTCCAACCAGGCCGCCGGCCTGACGTTCGTCATCGGCCTCCTCGGCGCCATCTGGTCGGCATCCGGCTACGTCAACGCATTCTCCCGCGCCATGAACCGCGTCTACGAGGTCGAGGAGGGCAGGGGTTTCCTCAAGCTCCGCCCCCAGATGCTGCTCATCACCATCGTCGTCCTCGTCCTGATCGTGCTCATGGGCCTCATGCTCGTGCTCTCGGGCCCCGTGGCCGAGGCCGTCGGCAACACCATCGGTCTGGGCAGTACCGCAGTGACCGTCTGGAACATCGCCAAATGGCCCGTCATGGTCCTCTTCGCCGTCCTGATGATCGCCGTCCTGTACTACGGCTCCCCGAACATCAAGCAGCCCAAGTTCCGCTGGATGAGCCTCGGCGGGTTCATCGCCCTGCTCGTCCTCGCGATCACCACCGCCGGGTTCTCCCTCTACGTCTCGCGTTTCGGCAGCTACGAAGCCACCTACGGGGCCATCGCCGGCGTGATCGTCCTGCTGCTGTGGATCTGGCTCGCCAACATCTCGCTGCTGTTCGGCGTCGAGTTCGACGCCGAAATGGAACGCGGCCGCCAGCTGCAGGGCGGGATCGAAGCCGAGGAGACCATCCAGCTCCCCCCGCGCGACACCAAGGCCGCCGAGAAGAAGAGCGAGAAGCACCTCAAGCTCGTCAACGAGGGCCGCGAACTCCGCGAGAAGTACTCGCGGGAGTCCGCCCAGCGGTAGTCCGACTGCTGCGCCCTCGGGAGGCCCGGTCGTTCCCACGGCCGGGCCTCCCGCATGTCCGCCGTCCTAGACTGGCAGCATGACCGACACACAGCAGGCCGAGCCGTCCGAGCACAGCACCAAGGGGGCCTACGTGACCTCCGGCGAGGAGTTCACGCGCGACACCCAGTACATCGAGACGCGGATCACGCGCGACGCCGCCGACGGATACCCCGTCGAGGCCGGCCGGTACCGCCTCGTCGCGGCCCGCGCCTGCCCCTGGGCCAACCGCGCCATCATCGTCCGGAGGCTCCTCGGACTGGAGGATGCCATCTCGCTGGGCACCCCCGGCCCCACGCACGACAGCCGGTCCTGGACCTTCGACCTCGACCCCGACGGCCGGGACCCTGTGCTCGGCATCGAGCGGCTGCAGGAGGCCTTCTTCGCACGGGACCCGGACTACTCGCGCGGCATCACCGTTCCGGCCATCGTGGACACCACCACCGGCGCGGTCGTGACGAACAACTTCCCGCAGATCACCCTGGACTTCTCCGGGGAGTGGAAGGAGTTCCACCGCGAGGGAGCGCCCGACCTCTACCCGGAGCACCTCCGCGAGGAGATCGACACCGTGAACCGGCGGGTCTTCACGGAGGTCAACAACGGGGTCTACCGCTGCGGCTTCGCCGGATCGCAGGATGCCTACGACGCCGCCTACGACCGCCTCTTCACCGCCCTGGACTGGCTCGAGGAGCGGCTGGCCGGGCAGCGCTTCCTCGTGGGCGACACCATCACCGAAGCGGACGTCCGCCTGTTCACCACGCTGGTCCGGTTCGACCCGGTCTACCACGGTCACTTCAAGTGCAACCGGAACAAGCTGACCGAGATGCCCGCGCTGTGGGCCTACGCGCGCGACCTCTTCCAGACGCCCGGCTTCGGGGACACCATCGACTTCGACCAGATCAAGAAGCACTACTACATCGTCCACGAGGACATCAATCCCACGGGGATCGTGCCCAAGGGCCCGGACCTCGCCGGATGGGCCACCGCCCACGGGCGTGAGGTCCTCGGCGGGCGGCCCTTCGGCAACGGCACCCCGCCGGCCGCGGCCTGACCGGAGCGGGGCTGCTGCGGCAGCCCCGCTCCGCATTAGGAAACAACTTCGTTTCCTAATGCGGAGAAGCCTAGGCTAGCCTTACCTCAGATCGATCGTCCGGCTGAGGGAGGCACATGGCAGTCCAGGCCTCCACGCTGCGTCGGGCTCCCGCCGTCCCGGCCTCCCGCCACCGCTCCACCCGTGCGCGGAACCTCGCGGCCATGCTGCTCGCGGTCCTCATCCTCGGATCGGCCTGCCTCGCCTCGCTCACCATCGGTGCCCGCCCGGTCGGCCTCCCGACCATGATCGACGCCGTGACGTCCTTCGACCCCACGAACGGCGACCACGCCGTCGTCCTCTCCCGCGTTCCCCGCACCGTCGTCGGGATGCTCGTCGGGGCTGCGCTCGCCACCGCGGGTGCCGCGCTGCAGGGGATCGCCCGCAATCCGCTCGCGGATCCCGGCATCCTCGGCATCAACGCCGGGGCGTCGCTCGCCGTCGTCGTCGGGATCTACCTGTTCGGCCTCAGCAGCGCGTCCAGCTATCTCTGGTTCGCCTTCGCCGGCGCGGGCGCCGCGGCCGTCACCGTCTATGCCGTGGCGAGCCTCGGGCGGGACGGCGCGACCCCCGTCAAGCTGGCCCTCGCCGGTGCGGCCCTCGCGGCCGGACTCGCGAGCCTCACGAACGCCGTCCTCGTCTCCAGCCAGGAGACCCTCGACGCGTTCCGGTTCTGGCAGGTCGGTACACTCGCCGGGCGGGACTGGGAGGTCATCGGGGCGGTGGCACCGTTCCTCGCGGCGGGCCTCGTGCTCACCCTGGCCACGGGGAGGGTCCTCAACTCGCTGGCACTGGGCGACGACGTGGCGCGCGGCCTCGGCCAGAACGTCCCCCTCGCCCGCGCCGTCACCGCCGTCGGCGTGGTGCTGCTGTGCGGTGCGGCCGTGGCCGCCGCGGGGCCGATCGCCTTCGTGGGACTCGTCATCCCGCACCTGGTGCGGCTCGTCGTGGGCTCCGACTACCGCTGGATCCTACCCTTCTCCGCCCTGCTGGGGCCCGTACTGCTCCTCGGTGCGGACGTGGTGGGCCGGATCGTCCTGCCGCCGGGCGAGGTGCAGGTGGGCATCATGACCGCGGTCCTCGGTGCCCCCGTCTTCATCTGGCTCGTCCGCCGGCGCAGGATGGCGCAGCTGTGAGCGCGTCCGTGGACCACGCGCCGGACCGGACGCCGCGCACGGATCGCCCCGCCGGGGGTCTCGCCGCCGTCCGGGCCCGCCGCCGGCGGAGCACGGGTGCGCGGCTGGCCGCGGTGGCCGGCGTCGTGGTGGTGCTGTTCGCCGTGAACGTCCTGCTCGGCTCCTACACGGTCACCATCCCCGACTTCTTCCGCATCCTCGCGGGTGCCGACATCCCCGGTGCCGGCTTCATCGTGCTCGAGAACAAGCTGCCCCGGGCGGTCGTCGGGCTCCTCGTCGGCATCGCCTTCGGGATCGCGGGCGCCGTGTTCCAGACCATGCTGCGGAACCCGCTCGCGAGCCCCGACATCATCGGCATCAGCTACGGCGCCAGTGCGTCGGCCGTCACCGCCATCGTCCTCTTCGGGGCGGCCGGTGCCGCGGTGTCCTTCGCGGCCCTCGTGGGCGCGATGGTGGTCGCGGCCGCCATCTACCTGGTCGCCCGCCGCGGCGGCGTGGCGGGCTACCGCCTGATCCTCGTCGGCATCGGTTTCGCGGCGGTCATGCACGCGCTCGTGAGCTTCCTCATCACCCGCACCGACCTCCGCACGGCGTCGGCCGCCGTGCTCTGGCTCAACGGCTCGCTGAACTCCAGCACCTGGGACCGCGCGACGGTCCTGGCCGCGTGCCTCGCTGTCCTGCTGCCCGCCGCCGCGGTGCTCGCGCGCAGCCTGCAGGGCCTCGAACTGGGCGACGACGCCGCCGCGGGCCTCGGCCTCCGCGTCGAGGCCTCGCGCCTCGGGCTCATGGGCACCGGCGTCGCCCTCGCCGCCGTCGCGACCGCCGCGGCCGGACCCGTGGCCGCCGTCGCCTTCCTGTCGGGGCCGATCGCCCGCCGCCTGCTCGACAACAGACCGTCGCTCACCATGGCGGCCCTCGTGGGCGCGGTGATCGTGCTCGGCGCCGACTTCGTGGCCGCCACCCTCGTCCCCGGCACCTCGCTGCCCGTCGGCGTCGTGACCGGCGCACTCGGTGCACCGTTCCTGCTGTGGCTGCTCGCCACGGCGAACCGCTCAGGCCAGGGAGGCTGATGATGACAGGATCCGGGACCACGACGGCGGCGGCCACCCTGTCCGCCGAGGCGCTCACGCTCGCCTACGACGACCGCACCGTGATCGGGGGCCTCGACGTGGCACTGCCCGCCGGCAGGGTGACGGTGATCGTCGGCGCCAACGCGTGCGGCAAGTCGACGCTGCTGCGCGGGCTGGCGCGCCTCCTCAAGCCCGCCGGCGGCACCGTGCTGCTCAACGGCTCGGACATCTCCACGCAGCCCACCAAGGCCGTCGCCCGCGTCCTCGGCCTGCTCCCGCAGACCCCGCTCGCGCCCGAGGGCATCAGCGTCGCGGACCTCGTGGGCCGCGGCAGGTACCCGCACCAGGGGTGGTTCCGCCAGTGGACACCGGAGGACGACGCCGCCGTCGCGCAGGCGCTCGAGGCCACCGACACCCTGGCGCTCGCCGACCGCTCCGTGGACGAGCTCAGCGGCGGGCAACGCCAGCGCGTCTGGATCGCGATGGCCCTCGCCCAGCAGACGGACATCCTGCTGCTCGACGAGCCCACCACATTCCTCGACGTCACCCACCAGATCGAGGTCCTCGACCTCATCACGGACCTCAACCGGCGGTCCGGGACCACGGTGGTCATGGTGCTGCACGACCTCAACCTCGCCGCACGCTACGCGGACCACCTGATCGCCATGCGGGACGGCAGGATCGTGGCCGAAGGCGCGCCGTCGGACGTCGTGACCCAGGAGACCGTCTCCGGGGTGTTCGACCTCGAGTGCCGCGTCATCGCCGACCCCGTCTCGGGGACGCCGATGGTGGTCCCCATCGGCCGGCACCACGGCGGGCGTCACGGCCGCGCCGCCGCCGGGGGAACCGGCGTGCAGGACACCGTTCCGACCCCCATGGAGGCAACCTCATGACCGATGTGACCCAGCGCAGAGCACGACGGACCGCCGCGGACACCGAGCCGATGGTCCTGGCGTTCGACGTCGTCGTCACGGCCGTGCAGGACCTCACGCCGACCTTCCGCCGCATCACCTTCGGCGGCGCGTGCCTGACGGGGTTCGGCGTGGCGGGGGACACCCTCGACCTGCGGATCAAGATCGTCATCCCCTCCGAGGGTCGCGCCTGCCCGGACATCGCGGCGATGATGGGCGACGGAGACGCCGCGGGCTGGTACCAGCGGTGGCTCGGCCTGGACGCCGCGAGCCGCGGCTCCATGCGGACCTACACGGTGAGGGAGTCGCGCTGCGGCGGTCCCCGCCCCGAGATCGACGTCGACTTCGTGCTGCATCTGGACGCCCACGGCCGGGGCGGGCCCGCCGCGGAGTGGGCCGCAGCGGCGCAGCCCGGCGACAGGGTGTGCATCATCGGCCCCAACGCCGCCGCCGCCCAGTGCCGGACGGCGGGTTCCTACGGAGGGATCGAGTGGAGCCCCGGCCTCGCGCAGCATGTCCTCCTCGCCGGGGACGAGACCGCTGTGCCCGCCATCAGCGCCATCCTCGAGGCGCTCCCCGCGGACGTCGGCGGCCAGGCCTTCCTCGAGGTGCCGGACGAGCAGGACATCCGGCCCATCCGGTCGCGGTCCTCCGTGCAGGTCACCTGGCTGGCCCGCGACGGCCGGACCCACGGTGAGCAGCTGGAGGCCGCGGTCCAGGATGCGGTGCGTGTCCCCGGCTGGGTCTCCCTGTCCGGCAGGCCCGCGCCGCGCGGCGGGAGCGAGCCGGAGGACGTCGACGTCGACAGGACCATCCTCTGGGAGACGCCCCAGCTGCTGGAGACGGCCATCGTGCAGTCCTCGGTCAACCCGGAGAGGCCGCCGGGCACGCAGCCGTTCTACGCGTGGATCGCGGGCGAGGCGGCCATGGTGCGCAGCGTGCGCCGCTACCTCGTGCGCGACGTCGGCGTGGACCGGAAGCAGGTGGCGTTCATGGGCTACTGGCGCAAGGGCCGCTCGGAACCGGCCTGATCCCGGAGCTCGACCCGTTCCTGCCGTCGTGTACGCCGGCCGCGGAGGGCCAGGACGACCCAGTACGCCGCCAGCCCGACGCCGATCACGAGGAACATCCAGTCCCAGGCGTTCCCGTCGCCGTACGCGAGCCGGATGATGATCGGGATCGTCAGCAGCACGGCACCGAGGAATCCCGCGATCAGGCGTCCGTCACCGTGCTGGATCCCGTCGCTCTTCGTTCTCCCCATGCTCCGACCCTGTCAGGTCGTGTCCCCGAAGTGAAGGGCCGGGGCCGCTCCGGTCGAAGCGACCCCGGCCGCCGCAGCCGATCCGTCAGGGCAGGGGCTCGCTCACCACGGCGGGGTCCTTGTAGCCCAACGGCATCCGCAGGCGCAGGGAGTTCGGCTTGACCTCGAACGCCATGTGGGTCGCCTTGCCGAGGGGGTCGCCGTCGAGCTGCACCTCCAGCGGCTCGTGGAGGGTCACCTCGGCGGTGCGGCACTGGAAGTACTCGAGCGAGGAGTCCTTCCCCTTGCCGCGGGCGAAGAGCTTGCCGACGACGGCGAGCCAGCCGAGCTTCCCCTTCGGGGCGACCGTCATGAGGTCCATGAGGCCGTCATCGATCTTCGCGCCGGGGAAGATCTCCAGGCCGCCCATGATCTTGCCGCAGTTGCCGCCCATGACGCTGCGCAGGCGGCGGTCGAAGGGCTTGCCGCCGTCCACCGAGATGGTGGTCCGGGTGGGCTTGCCGGGGAGGTTCCTGATCCCGGCGTCCACGTAGGCGAGCCAGCCCACCTTGTCCTTCAGGTCGTCGCGGGTATCGGACATGATGGCGGCGTCGTAGCCGATGCCGGCCATGACGAGGAAGACGTGGGCGTCCTGCGCCCGGTCCACGGTCACGTGCACGACGTCGATGGTGCGTTCGGTCCCGCGGAACGCGGCCTCGACGGCGGCGTCCGGATCGTCGACCGCGATGTCGAGGTTGCGGGCCAGGAGGTTGCCCGTGCCCAGCGGCACGAGCGCCATCAGGGTGTCGGTGCCGGCGAGTTCCTCGGCGACGCACCGCACGGTGCCGTCGCCGCCAGCGGCGATGACCAGGTCCACGCCGGCCTCGAGCGCCTGCCGGGCCTGGCCGTGGCCCGGATCGTCAGCCGTCGTCTCGATGACCAGTGGTTCCTCCCACCCGTCCTCGGCGGAGATGCGCTTCACGGCCGCCTCGACGTCCACCGTGGTGATCTTGATCGGGTTGACGATGAGGGCGGCGCGGCGCCGATCCGATCCGGTGTCCGCGAGCGTCTCGCTGCTCGTCTCGAGTGTTGCTTCGGTGGGCATGGTGTCCTTCGGGCAGGGTGGAGGGATGGCTCCGTCGAGCTTATCCCGGGGGGCGCGGCTGCCGGGGGTAATCTTTGGTCGTGACCTACACCCAGCGATATGTGGCCCTTGGCGATTCCTTCACCGAAGGGGTGGGCGACTGGGATCCGGCGTCGCCCAACGGCGTCCGGGGATGGGCGGACCGCGTCGCGGAGCAGCTGGTCCTCGCCGACGGGTCCTGGGGCTACGCGAACCTCGCCATCCGCGGCAAGAAGATGCGGCAGATCCTCGACCAGCAGATCGACGCCGCCCTGGCACTCGAGCCGACGCTCGTGACCGTGTACGCCGGGGCCAACGACATCCTGAGGCCGCGCGTCGACATCGACCTCCTGATGTCCCGGTACGACGACGGCGTGGGCCGGCTCCGCGCGGCGGGAGCCGCCGTCGTGCTGTTCACCGGCTTCGACACGGCGGGTTCCGCCGTCTTCGGGAGGACCCGGGGCCGGACGGCCGTCTACAACGAGTGGGTGCGGGAGATCGCCGACCGGCATGCCGCCGGAATCGTCGACTACTGGCGCCTGCGCGAGTTCCAGGACTGGAGCTACTGGGACGTGGACCGCATGCACATGTCCGTCGCCGGGCACACGCTCATGGCCGCGCGCGTGCTCGAGGCGATGAAGGCCTCCCACCGGATCGACCTGCCCGAGCTCGAGGCCCGCCCCGCCCTGAAGCGGGCGGACCAGGTGCGGGCCGATGCGCAGTGGGCGCGGGAGTACCTGACGCCCTGGGTGGGCCGGCGACTGCGGGGGGTCTCGTCCGGCGACGACCTGGCGCCGAAGTACCCGGTGCTGGGCCGCCCGCACTGGGCGTCGATCAGCGCCTGAGGCCCGCGGCGAGCACGGATCCCGCCGTGCCCGCAACCATGCCGGATCCGCCGGTGCGGGCCTCCGACCGCGGGACCCCGTATGCCAGAATGAGCGCATGGCGGCGCACTGGCTCACACCCGACGAGCGGCGGGCATGGCTGGCCCTCTACGCGCTGACCTCGCTGCTCCCCGCGAACCTCGACGCCCACCTCTTCCGCGAGGCGCGGATCACCCTGTTCGACTACCACGTCCTGGCGATGCTCTCGGAGGCCGAGGGTACGAGCCTGCCCATGAGTGAGCTCGCCGCCCGGTCCACGGCGTCCCTCTCCCGGCTCAGCCACGTGGTCAAGAAGCTCGAGGGCCGCGGGTGGGTCACGCGGCTGCCGTCCTCGTCCGACGGGCGGGTGACCACGGCCTCCCTCACCGCAGCCGGGTTCGAGATGCTGACCGACCTCGCGGTGTCCCACGTGGCGCAGGTCCGGTCCACCGTCTTCGACGCCCTCGACGACAGGGACGTCGCCGACCTCGAGCGGGTGGGCCGCAAGATCCTCCGCGGGATGGACAGCGCGCACTGGACCCTCGCCGACGGCGGAGCGACGCCGGAGACGGCCCTGGCGGGCGGGGCCTCGGCCCAGGGAAGCCCGCGCGAGAACCTCTAGGCCACCGGCCGGTGCAGGGCCCGGCCTGCGGGACCCGACACGGTTCTACCCGACCACGACACGACATGACCACGACATGACCACGACCAGGACAGGACGGCCCATGGACCAGCAGACGAAGGCCCGGCAGCAGCCGCGCATCCTCGCGATCGTGCTCGCCGGCGGAGCGGGAGGGCGCCTCGGGGCGCTCACCGAGCACCGGGCCAAGCCCGTCATGCCCGTCGGCGGCAGCTTCCGGCTGATCGACATCCCGCTGTCCAACCTGCACCACAGCGGCATCTCCGACGTGTGGGTCATGGAGCAGTACCAGCCGAAGACGATCAACGACCACCTCCGCAACGGCCGCCCCTGGGATCTCGACCGCACGCGCGGCGGGCTGCTGGTGCTGCCCCCGTTCAGTGGGGGAGCGGGGGAGGGGTTCGCCGAGGGCAACGCCGACGGCCTGCTCCGTCAGGCCGCGTCCATCCGTGATTTCGCGCCGGACCTGGTGCTCGTCCTCAGCTCGGACCACCTCTACCGGCTCGACTACCGCGACGTCGTCGCCACGCACCTCGACCGCGAGGCCGCACTCACGGTGGTCACCGTGGACTTCGACGGCGACGCCTCCGCCCACGGCGTCGTGGTCGTGGACGACGACGGCCGGGTGACCGACTTCGCGTACAAGCCGGAGGAGCCCCGGACGCGCATCGTCACGACCGAGATCTTCCTGTACACGGCCTCGACCCTCCTCGACGCCCTCGAGCACCTGGAGGACGCCCATGACGACCTGGGTGACTACGGACACCACCTCGTGCCCCACCTGGTGACGCAGGGTTCCGTCGTCGAGCACCGGCTCGAGGGGTACTGGCGCGACCTCGGGACGCCCACCAACTACCTCCGCGCCCACCTGGACCTCGTGGACGGCGAGGGCCTCGACCTCGCGGACCCGGACTGGCCCATCCTCACCGAGCCCTCGGAACTGGTCCCGGCGTTCGTCGGCGACGGCGCCGTCGTCGGGAGCTCGCTGATCGCCCCCGGGGCGCGGGTGTTCGGCACGGTCCGCCGGAGCGTCGTCGGCTCCGGGACGACGGTCGAGGCCGGGGCGGTCGTGGAGGATTCCGTCCTCCTGAACCGGGTGCGGGTGAAGGCCGGGGCGGTCGTGCGGCATGCGATCGTGGATTCGGACGCCGTCGTCGACGGGGACCGCCTCGGTGCCGGTCCGGACGAGCCCGCCGTCGTCGGCCGGGACGGGCTGATCGACGACTGACCCGTTTTGGCCACGCCTGATCCTGCCGGTAGGATGGTAGGGCGTTTGGCTGTGGCTGATGACGCCCGTCCACGGACGGGAGGAATTTGCCCAGCGACCCGCGACTACCTAGAATTCAAGGCTGTGCCGGCCGCAAGGCCGCGCCCCGCCTGAACTTCACCGTCTTCCCCGCGGCGAGGCGCTTCGGCAGGTTCTCACCCTGCCAGGTCAACCTCCGGAAAGCTGCAGTAATAACGGTGTCATTACTGGTGGCGGGACGCCCAACAAGTGATTCCGTCACGTTCATCTAATCTGGAGGAGAGTTATGGCAGCCCACTGCCAAGTGACCGGAGCCGAGCCCGGCTTTGGACACAGCATTTCGCACTCGCACCGCCGTAACAAGCGCCGGTTCGATCCCAACATTCAGAAGAAGCGCTACTACGTGCCTTCCCTGCGCCGCAACGTGACGCTGCAGGTCTCGGCCCGCGGTATCAAGACCATCGACGTGCGCGGCATCGATGCGGTCGTCGCGTCCATCCTCGCGAGGGGAGTGAAGCTCTAATGGCCAAGGACAAGGACGTACGTCCGATCATCAAGCTGAAGTCCACCGCAGGGACGGGCTACACCTATGTGACGCGCAAGAACCGTCGTAACGATCCGGACCGCATGGTCCTGATGAAGTACGACCCCAAGATCCGCAAGCACGTCGAATTCCGAGAGGAGCGCTAAACCATGGCCAAGAAGTCAAAGATTGCTCGCAACGAGCAGCGCAAGGTCATCGTGGAGCGCTACGCGGCCAAGCGCCTCGAGCTCAAGAAGACCCTCGTCGACGAGAACGCCACCGACGAAGCACGCGAAGCCGCACGCCTCGGCCTGCAGAAGCTTCCCCGCAACGCCTCGCCGGTGCGCCTGCGCAACCGCGACCAGATCGACGGCCGCCCCCGTGGCACGCTCCAGAAGTTCGGCATCTCGCGTGTCCGCTTCCGGGACATGGCGCACCGGGGCGAGCTGCCCGGCGTGACCAAGTCGAGCTGGTAGTCAGCCCCCGGGGCGCAACGCCCCACCGCATCACCCGCCGCCTCACGCGGTAACCGAAGAAGCCGCCACCCCTCGGGTGGCGGCTTCTTCGCGATGGTGCCCCGATCGGGGCCGGACGCCCGGAAAACGGCCTCGACACAGCCGTGTTTCCGCCGCAAAGCCGCGTGAACACGCGGGTCGGGGCGTCCAAGCTGGTAAGTTTTCGGACAGAGGCTTTTCGAATACCGCGAAAAGCTCTTCCAGATGAGTGACGTCCAGGAGGACAAAAATTGGCTAAGAACCGTAGTGAACTTGTCGCAGAGGTAGCCGCGAAGGCTGACACCAGCCAGGCTGCCGTCAACAGCGTCCTCGATGCGCTGTTCGACGTCTTCTCCGAGTCCATCGCCAAGGACGAGAAGATCACCATCCCCGGATGGCTCGCCGTCGAGCGCACCAGCCGCGCAGCCCGCACGGGCCGCAACCCGCAGACCGGCGAGACCATCCAGATCGCCGCCGGCCACAGCGTCAAGCTGACCGCCGGCTCGAAGCTGAAGGCTTCCGCCAAGTAGTCCCAGGACTGACCGACCCCAGGGGACCGTTGCCACCAGGCGGCGGTCCCCTGGCGTTGCCGGGCCCGTTCGGGGCCCGCCACGGACCCGCCGGAGATTGGCCCTATTTCTACTCGGGGTAGAGAATGGTGTACGTGCCGACCACTGTGAAGCAACCCCGGGAGACTGCCGCCGCTTCTTCCCCCGAGCGTGCAGTCGGGACAGGCTGGCTGGTCCTGGCCGGCGTCGTCGTCCTCGGCGCCCTCGCCGTCGCCCTGCTCTACACGGGGGCGGCCGCCGCGCGGCAGCTCGGAGACCCCGGCGCCCTGACCCGATGGGGCCTGCCGGTCGCCAAGGTGCTCAACAACACGGCCGCCGCAGCGACCATCGGCGCCCTCGTCTTCGCCGTCGTCATGCTCCCGCGCCGTATCGGCCCGAGGGGCCGGAAGCCCGCGGAGACCGCCGCCGAGCACCCCGCCTTCTCGCGTGTGATGCTGCTCGCCGCCGTCTCCGCCGTGGCCTGGACGCTCGGTGCGCTCGGCGTCATGATCTTCACCTACTCGGACGCGGCAGGACTGCCGCTCAGCACCGACCCCGCCTACACGCAGGGGCTCGCCGCCTTCCTCACCGATTTCTCCACCGGACGCGCCTGGCTCGTGACGTCCATCGTCTCGGCCGTCCTGGCAACCCTCCTGTTCGGCGTGCGGTCGCAGACCGGGCTGGCCCTGACCCTGGTGCTCGCCCTCCTGAACCTGCTGCCCATGGCCCTGATCGGCCACTCCGCCAGCGGGAACGACCACAACGCCGCGGTGAACTCGATCGCCCTGCACCTGGTGGGTGTCTGCCTGTGGGTCGGCGGGATCATCGCCCTCGCCGTGGTGGGCGGCACGCTCGGCGAGCAGACCCTCCCGGTCCTCAAGCGCTTCTCCGCGCTGGCCGGCTTCGCGTTCATCCTCGTGGTCGCCTCCGGCGTGGTGAACGCCGGCCTCCGGATCTCCGACCTCGGCCAGCTCAGCTCCCCGTGGGGGCTGCTCGTCACGTTCAAGACCATCGCCACGATCCTGCTCGGCGGGATCGGCTGGATGCACCGGCAGTGGATCATCCCGCAGCTCGAGGCCCCCTCCGGGACCGCCGCGTCGAGGATGTCCGCGCGCCGCGTCCTGTGGCAGCTCATCATCGTCGAACTCCTCATCATGAGCGCCGTGATGGGCGTCGCCGGGGCCCTCGGGCGCACGGCGCCGCCCCGCTCCGAGGAACTGCCCACCGAGGCCGGCCCGGCGCGGATCCTGACCGGATACGATCTCCCGCCCGAGCCCACCGCGGCCCGCTGGCTCACCGAGTGGCGCCCCGACTGGCTGTGGATCGCGGTGGCGGCGACCTTCGCCGTCGCCTACGTCCTGGGCGTCGTGAAGCTGCACCGCCGCGGCGACTCCTGGTCACCGCTGAAGCTCATGAGCTGGCTGACGGGCCTTGTGCTCCTCACCTACTTCACCTCCGGCGCCCCCGCCGTCTACGGCATGGTGCTCTTCAGCGCGCACATGGTGGACCACATGGCCCTGACGATGGTGGTGCCGCTGTTCCTCGTCCTCGGTGCGCCCGTCACGCTCGCGCTCAAGGCGCTCAGCGCCCGGCGGGACGGCACGCGCGGCATCCGGGAGTGGATCCTCGTGATCGTGCACTCCTGGCCGTCGCGGATCATCACGCACCCGCTCGTCGCGGCCGGCAACTTCGTGGCGTCCATCATCGTGTTCTACTACTCGCCGCTGTTCGGCTTCGCGCTGCGCGAGCACGTGGGCCACGAACTGATGATCACCCACTTCCTGATTACCGGCTACATCTTCGTGCTGTCCATGATCGGCTCGGACCCCGTCCCGTTCCGCGCCCCCTACCCCATGCGGCTGCTGCTCCTGTTCGCGACCATGGCCTTCCACGCCTTCTTCGGCGTGACCCTCATGGGCTCGACGTCACTGCTCGAGGCCTCCTGGTTCGGCAACATGGGCCGCGAGTGGGGGCCCTCGGCCCTCGCCGACCAGCAGGTGGGTGGCGCCGTGACGTGGGGCGTGGGCGAGATCCCCACGCTGCTGCTCGCGATCGGCGTCGCAATCGTGTGGTCACGTTCGGACGCGCGGGAGACGAAGCGCAAGGACCGCGCCGCGGACAGGAATAACGACGCCGACCTCGCGGCTTACAACAGCATGTTCGCCGACCTCGCCGCGCGCGACGCCGGACCCGCCCGTGCAGGCCGGCAGCCCACGGCGCGGGTGACCACCACCGCAGGAGACGATGAATGACCGAGACCACCATGCGCACCCGCGCCGACTACCGCGTGCGCGGCTCAGCCCTGACCGGCCGTAACTGGCTCAACACCGGCGGCAGGCAGCTGCAGCTCGAGGACCTCCGCGGAAAAATCGTCATTCTCGATTTCTGGACCTTCTGCTGCATCAACTGCCTGCACGTCCTCGACGAGCTCCGCCCGCTCGAGGAGCAGCACTCCGACGTCCTGGTGACGGTCGGCGTGCACTCACCGAAGTTCGAGCACGAGGCGGACCCCGACGCACTGGCCGCCGCCGTCGAACGCTACGACATCCACCACCCCGTCCTCGACGACCCGGAGCTGACCACGTGGCAGGCCTACACGGCCCGCGCATGGCCCACGCTCGTCGTGATCGACCCGGAGGGCTACATCGTGGCCCACCTCTCCGGTGAGGGCCACGCCGCGGGCCTCACGTCCCTCGTCGACGAGCTCGTCGCCGAGCACGAGGCCAAGGGCACGCTGCACCGCGGCGACGGCCCCTACGTCCCGGCGGAGAGCACCGCGGGTGACCTGAAATTCCCCGGCAAGCTCCTCGCGCTGCCCGCCACCGGCACCTTCCTCGCCGGCGACACCGGCCACCACCGGCTCGTGGAGCTCGAGGCGGACCTCGTCACGGTGCGCCGCACCATCGGCTCCGGCACGAAGGGCTTCCGCGACGGCGGTGCCGACGATGCGGAGTTCAACGAGCCGCAGGGGCTCGCCCTGCTGCCCGCCGGGCTCGCCGCGGAGGTCGGGTACGACGTCGTCGTCGCCGACTCCGTGAACCACCGCCTGCGTGGCGTGCACCTCGCCACGGGCGCGGTGCGCACGCTCGCGGGCAACGGCACCCAGCGCCTGCTCGACGCCGGCAACCACTCGAAGACCGGGCTGCAGGAGAACGCCTTCGAGGTGGACGCGGAGAGCGAGGCGCCGCGCCTCACGGAGACGGAGCTCGGCACCGACGCGCTGAACGTGTCGCTGTCCTCGCCCTGGGACGTGCTCCACTCGACGGTCCTGGACCGCGTGGTGGTCGCCATGGCCGGCACGCACCAGATCTTCACCTACGACCCCCGCACCCACGCCGTGGACATCCTCGCCGGGACGGGCCTGGAGGGACTGCTCGACGGCGATGCGTCGGCCGCGTGGTTCGCGCAGTCCTCGGGCCTCGCGGAGGACGCGAACGGCAGCATCTGGATCGCCGATTCGGAGACCTCCTCCGTGCGGATCCTGTCCTTCCTCGAGGTCGACGGCAGCCGCCGCGTGCAGGTCCAGACCGCCGTCGGGACCGGCCTGTTCGACTTCGGCTTCCGTGACGGCGACGCCGGTCAGGCGCGGCTGCAGCACCCCCTCGGCGTCACCGCGCTCCCCGACGGATCCATCGCCATCGCCGACACCTACAACGGCGCCGTCCGCCGGTACGACCCCGCGACCCGCCAGGTCTCGACGCTGCTCCGCGGCCTGTCCGAGCCGTCCGACGTCCTCGTGGACCTGACGCCCGTGGCCGACGGCGGGGACCCGCTGCTGATCGTCGTCGAGACCAACCGGCACCAGCTGGTCCGGGTCCCGCTGCCCAAGGAGGCCCTCGCCGTGGACGAGGGAGCCTCCCGGACCCAGCGGCCCACCACGCCGATGTCCGCGGGCCCGGTGGGCCTCACCGTGCGCTTCACCGCGCCGAAGGGCCAGAAGCTGGACGACCGCTGGGGCGACCCCACGCAGCTGAAGATCAGTGCCTCGCCGGAATCGCTCCTCGTCTCGGGCGGCGGCACGTCCACGGGCCTGACCCGCGAGCTCGTGCTCTCCCCGGACGCCGACGGCGGCGTCCTGCACATCACCGCCCGCGCCGCGTCCTGCGACGGCGAGCCGGGCGGCGAGATCCCCGACCACGCCGCATGCCACCTGTACCAGCAGGACTGGGGGATCCCCGTCACGCTCTCGGCCGACGGCGAGACGAGCCTGACCCTGGACCTGCGGGGACTCGACTGATCCTCCCGTAGGGCATGCCGCCGCGCCGGGCGTCCGGACCCGGTGGTGCGTCCCTCCGGGGACGCACCCGGTCCCGGCGCGGACGACCGGCACTCCATCCGATTCGGGGCCCGGCACGGGTGTGCCGACGAGCGGGTCGTGCCCGACGCCGCCCCCCACCCCCACACCGTGCCGGCACTCCGCCGGCAGCATCACGACGAGGAGCGCACCATGACGACCGACGACCGACCAGCAGGCACCACCCCAGGGACAGCCCTCGTGGTGGGGGCGACCGGCATCGCCGGATCGGCGCTCGTCGAGAAGCTCCTCGCCGACGGGTGGCCCGTGCTGGCGCTGTCCCGCCGGCCCGGCGCCGCGCGGGAGGACGTGCGCTGGCTGTCCGCCGACCTGACCTCTGCCGAGGCGCTCGCCACGGTCCTCGCGCCGGAGCGTCCCACGCACGTCTTCTTCACCGCCTGGTCCCGCAGGGACACCGAGGAGGAGAACATCGAGGTCAACGCCGGCATGCTGCGTGACCTGCTCGCCGCCCTGCGCGGCAAGGACGTGGCCCACGTGGCACTCATGACCGGGCTCAAGCACTACCTCGGCCCGTTCGAGGCCTATGCGGCGGGCGAGATGGCGGACACGCCGTTCCACGAGGAGGAGCCGCGCCTGCCGGTCCGCAACTTCTACTACGCCCAGGAGGACGAACTGTTCGCCGCGGCGGCGGACCAGGGCTTCACCTGGTCCGTGCACCGCGCGCACACCGTGATCGGCCACGCCGTCGGCAATGCGATGAACATGGGCCTCACGCTCGCCACGCAGGCGGCACTGTGCAGGGACGCGGGCGAGCCCTTCGTGTTCCCCGGCTCGGAGACGCAGTGGAACGGGCTGACCGACATGACGGACGCGGGCCTGCTCGCGGAGCACATGCTGTGGGCGTCGACGACCCCTGCGGGCGCCGACGAGGCGTTCAACATCGTGAACGGCGACGTGTTCCGGTGGCGCTGGATGTGGCCGCAGCTCGCCGCCCACTTCGGGGTGGACTGGGAGGGCTACGACGGCGCGCCGAGGCCGCTGGAGCAGGCGATGGCCGGGCGGCAGGACCAGTGGGCGGACCTCGCCGCGCGCCACGGCCTGGCGGAACCCCGGCTGGATCGCATGGCCTCCTGGTGGCATACGGACAGCGACCTGGGGCGCGGGATCGAGGTGGTCACCGACATGGGCAAGAGCCGGGTGGCCGGCTTCACCGGATACCGGCGGACCCTCGACGCCTTCACGGACCTGTTCGAGCGCTACCGCGCCGAGAAGCTCATCCCCTGACGCAGGCCGGGGCGGGCTAGTAGCGGACGACGGGCGTCACGGTGACCTCGTCCCCGGTCACCGTGAGATCGGCCTCGAACTCGAACGGGACCGTCTCGGAGACGCCCCGGACCGCCCCGGAGAAGAAGTCCCGCAGCTGCGTGTCGATCCGCGCGGAGCCCCGCAGCGGTGCCAGGAGCCACTCGCCGCCGTCCGCGGTGATGCTGACGGCGGGGTACTCCCCGATGGACCAGGCGATGTCCCCGGCCAGGCGTTCGTTCGTCACGTAGTTGAAGGGGCAGTTGGTGGGCTGGAAGACGGTCTGCCTGGCGCACCCGTCGAGGAAGGCCCGCAGTTCGTCGTCGACCGCCCGGGTGAGTTCCGGCGTCGCCTCCGTGGTGAGGGCCAGGGGAGGCGGCGGCTCCCTGCTCGTGACGACGGCGTGCTGTTCGGGGGCGGCGAAGAACTGCCCGTCGTACTGTGCGGTGATGGCTGCCGGGTAGAAGGTGGCCAGTCCGGCGGTGCCGTCGGGGAGGCCGACGTCCACACCGTTCACCGTGGCCTCCACGCTGTTCCCGACCGTCACCTGCACGGTGGGCAGCACGGACTCCTCGAACCGCCAGACGTTGAAGAAACCCCACTCGGTGTCGATGCGGCGGAGCGGGAAGACCGTCGTGGTCTCCGCGCCGTCGAGGGTGTAGGTCACGGGAACCTCGACGCGGTCGGCCCCCGATTCCCGCGCCTCGCCGACCTCGACATCCTCCACGGGCGCACTCGCGCGGCGGAGGGCGTCGCCGTCCAGCAGGGCGGGATTGGACCCCTCCGGCACCGACGCGTTGAGCAGGCCCAGGGCCTCCCCGCCGTCGCCGTCACGCAGCGCTTCGAGGTACAGGTCCACCTGGTGTTCGGGGCTGTAGAGCCGCCCGTTCATGAAGGAGACGGTGGCCACGAAGGCCGCGCCCACGAGCACGAGACCGAGCAGCCACGCTGCGAGGACCTTCTTGACCGGGGTGGTGTGCACGGTCCCACGTTACCGGGTGGGTCCGATCAGCCGGGCAGGAAGCCCAGGACGGTCCCGATCACGGCGCACACGAGCCCGACGGCCGCGATCCGGCGCACCCCGCGATAGGGCTCCTCGAACGACCAGTGCGTGGGGTGCCGGGCCTGGTAGAAGATGGCGACGTCCTCACCCGGCGGCAGCGGCGGCGGGTGCGGCGTCCGGCTGCGCCGTGGGCGCGACCCACTGGACCACAGGGCTTCGACGATGCGGAACCGGTGGTCGTGCCAGCGCAGGTAGGGGTGCCCCTCGTGCTCGAACGTGATGGCCTGCGTCCTGGTCCACGAGCCGTACACGATGCGGACGACGAGCGCGGCGACGATCAGCACCAGCCCCAGCACGGTGAGGGTGGAACTGATGATCTCGATCAGCATGATCGGTGCGGGGCAGGACGACGGCGCATGGCGTCAGTACCACCGCCGTGCGCGGCGCCTGGTCCCGAAGAGCCCGCGCGCCAGTTCCTTGCCGATGACACCGGCCGCCTTCAGCGCCAGGTCGGTCACCTCGCTCCGGTCGGGCCCGCGGCGGCCGGCCGACCCGCCGGTGCCCTGCGCGTGGTCCTGCGCGTGGTCCTGTGCAGGCGCCCGTCCCGCGGGGCGGGACGGGATGCCGAGGATGTCCTCCTCGATGCGGCGCGCCTCCGCGTCCCGTTCCTCCCGCGAGGCGCCCGGCGCCGGGAGCGGGGCAGGGGGCGCGGAGCCGGGCGGCGGTGCTGCGGCGGTCCGGGAGGAGGGGCGCCCGGCCAGCTTCTCGGACGCGGAGTGGCTGTCGATCGCCTCGCGGTAGCGGGGCAGGAGCGGGGAGCCCGCGACGACGGCGGGGACGGTGCCCTCCGGGGCCCGGCCCATCACCGATTCGGGGGAGCGCAGGCGCGTCCAGGCGACCGGGGTGGGCGCGCCCCGCTCGTTCATGACCGTGACGACGGCCTCGCCGATGCCGGCCGACGTCAGCACCTCCTCGAGATCGTAGGGGCTCACGGGGAAGGTCGAGACGGTGGCGCGGAGGGCCTTCGCGTCGTCGGGCGTGAAGGCGCGCTGGGCGTGCTGGATCCGGTTGGCCAGCTGCCCGAGGACGTCCCCCGGGATGTCCTTCGGCGTCTGGGTGACGAAGAAGATGCCGACGCCCTTGGACCGGATGAGCCGCACCGTGGACTGGATGGCTTCCCGGAAGGCCTTCGACGATCCGTTGAAGAGCAGGTGCGCCTCGTCGAGGAAGAACACGAGGCGGGGCTTGTCGACGTCGCCCACCTCGGGGAGCTCGGCGAACAGGTCCGCGAGCAGCCACATGAGGAAGGTGGAGAAGAGGCGCGGTTTCTGCTGGACGGTGACGAGCTCCAGTGCCGTGATGACGCCCCGGCCGTCCGGCGCGGTCCTGAGGAGATCGGCGGTGTCGAACTCGGGCTCTCCGAAGAAGCCCCCCAGGCCCTGGGCCTCGAGCGTGACCAGCTCGCGGAGGATGACGCCGGCCGTCGCCTTCGACAGCCCGCCGAGCGACTCCAGCGCCTCCCTGCCGTCCTCCGAGGTGAGGAAGCCGATGACGGCGCGGAGATCCGCCAGGTCGTGCAGTTCCAGGCCGTTCCTGTCCGCGTAGTGGAACACCAGCTGCAGGCTCGACTCCTGCGTCTCGTTCAGGTCCAGGACGCGGCTGAGGAGGAGGGGCCCGAAGGAGGAGATGGAGGCCCGGACGGGGACGCCGGCGCCGTCCCCTCCGAGGGACAGGAACTCGACGGGGAAGGCCCTCGGCGTCCAGTCCTGGCCCACGCTCGCCGTGCGCGTCGCCAGCCGGTCCGACGCGGTCCCGGGCGCCGTGAGACCGGTGAGGTCGCCCTTGATGTCGGACAGGAAGACGGGGACGCCCTGCGCGGAGAGCTGCTCGGCGAGTATCTGCAGGGTCACCGTCTTGCCGGTCCCCGTGGCGCCGGAGATCAGTCCGTGCCGGTTCATCATGGCGAGGGGGAGGCGGACCTGCGCGGCGGTGTGGAGGGTGCCGTCCACGAGTGCGGCCCCGAGGTGCAGCGTGGGCCCCTCGAAGACGTACCCGGTGCTGATGGCGGTGACCTGGGCGGCGCCGTCGTGTTCGACCATAGGGCCAGACTACACAGCAGGACCGGCACCCTTCCGGGGGCCGGTCCTGCTGCGTCACGCGAGGGTGCGCCGTGCGGGCGGTGGTCCTGTCAGCCTGCGGCGTGCTTGCCGCCGGCCGCCGTCGCGCCGCCGGTCCGGCNACGCTGAGCTCGTTGACGCTTTTAAACCCGATTCCCTTGTTGCCAATGCTGCGACGGTCGCGGTGTTCCCGCCGGCCCCGTTGCCGCCGCCCCCGAAACCACTGGAGTCCGCCCGGCCGTCGGCCTGCTGGGCGGCCGCGATCTCCTCGGCACGCTCCTCGGCGGCCTCACGGGTCAGGGCGCCGCCGGCCTCGGCGTCGCGCGTCAGGTTCTCCCCGGATTCGGCGTCGAAAAGGTGGAGCTTCCGGGTGTCCACCCAGAGCTCCGACTCGCGCCCGCCCCGGATACGGCTCGAGGCGTCGAGGGTGACGACGACCTGCGGACGCAGCTCGTCGGCGTCCATGTCCCGGGCGAGGCCGTTGAGCAGTTCCCGCATCTCGGGTGCCGGATCGAAGTTGATGTAGCCGTACTGCTCGTTGCCGAGCCATTCGGTGTGCGTCAGGGTTGCCGCGAAGGTGGAGCCGTGGGGCCTCTTGGTGTCCTCCACCAGCTTCGCGTCCTCGAAGAACTCGGGCCGGACACCCACGAGGACCACCTTCTTGCCCGCCGCCTTCTGGGCCTTCTCCTGCGGGATCTCGAGGTCCCCGATGGCGGTCTTGAGGGTGGTGCCCTCCAGGGTGGCCGGCAGGAAGTTCATGGACGGGGAGCCGATGAAGCCGGCGACGAACAGGTTCCGCGGCTGCTCGTACAGCTCACGCGGCGAGGCGATCTGCTGCAGCTCGCCCTTCTTCAGGACGGCCACGCGGTCGCCCAGGGTCATGGCCTCGGTCTGGTCGTGGGTGACGTAGACCGATGTGACGCCGAGGCGCCGCTGCATCTGCGAGATCTCGGACCGCATCTGGCCGCGGAGCTTGGCATCCAGGTTGGACAGCGGCTCGTCGAAGAGGAACGCGTCCGCCTGCCGCACGATCGCCCGGCCCATCGCGACGCGCTGCCGCTGGCCGCCGGAGAGGTTCGCGGGCTTGCGCTGCAGGTGGTCGGTGAGTTCCAGGGTGGCCGCGGCCTCCGTGACGAGCTTGTTCACCTGCTCCTCCGAGTGCTTGCCCTTGGCCAGGCGCAGGGGGAACGCGATGTTCTCGTACACCGTCAGGTGCGGGTACAGGGCGTAGTTCTGGAACACCATCGCCAGGTTGCGGTCGCGGGGCGCCTTGTCGTTCACGCGTTGCCCGTCGATCAGGAGGTCGCCCTCCGTGATGTCCTCCAGGCCCACGATCATGCGCAGCAGCGTGGACTTCCCGCAGCCGGACGGACCCACGAGGATGATGAACTCGCCATCCGCGATGTCGATGCTGATGTCGTTGACGGCAGGGAACCCGTCGCCGTATTTCTTGACGAGGTGGTTGAGGGTGATTGAAGCCATGGTGCGAATCCTTTTCTTGAGCGCGCCGTGAAGGGGCGTTAGCCCTTGACGGCGCCCGAGGTCAGGCCTGAGACGATCTGGCGTTGGAACAGCAGGACCAGCAGGACGACCGGGATCGTGACGATGATCGCGGCGGCCGAGATGGCGCCCGTGGGGGCCTCGAACTGCGAGGCTCCCGTGAAGAAGGCGAGCGCCGCCGGAACCGTGCGGGCCGCTTCGGTCGAGGTGAGCGAGATGCCGTACACGAAGTCGTTCCATGCGATGAAGAACGCGATGATCGCCGTCGTGAAGACACCGGGTGCGGCCAGCGGCACGATCGCCTTGCGGAACGCCTGCCACGTCGTCGCCCCGTCCACCTGGGCCGCCTGCTCCAGCTCCCACGGGATCTGCCGGAAGAACGCGGCGAGGGTCCAGATGGAGATGGGCAGGGTGAGCGAGAGGTACGGGATGATCAGGCCGAGCCAGGTGTCGTAGAGGCCGATGGTGCGCCACAGGTTGAACAGCGGCGTCACGATGGAGATCACCGGGAAGATCGAGACGGCCAGCGCCGTCGTCAGGATGACCTTTTTCCCGGGGAAGTCCAGGCGGGCGATCGCGTAGGCGCACAGCGTCGCCAGGACGACGGCGATGAACGTCGCGATCAGGGCGATGCCGACGGAGTTGCGCAGCGCCGAGAGGAACAGGCCCTGGGCGTCGCCGACCAGGATCTGCTCGTAGTTGCTCGTCGTGGCAGTGCCCGACGACGGGAGGAACGTGCCGCTCGTGAGGTCACTCGGCGCCTTGAAGGACGTCGCCAGGATCGAGAGGACGGGGAACAGCGCGTAGACGAGGACGAGGACCGAGACGATCGCCCACAGGACCTTGCCCCGGGTGCTGGTGTTCGTCATTACTTTCCTCCCTGGGATCCGGCGAGATCGACCTTGAACAGCTTGATCGCCACGAAGCAGATCAGCAGGACGCACAGGAACAGGAGGACGGACACGGCGGAGCCGAGCCCGATCTCGAGCCTGCTGATCGATTGCCGGTAGGCGAGCAGCGACAGCACTTCCGTGCCGTACGCGCCGTTGGTCATGATGAACACGTTGTCGAAGATGCGGAAGGCGTCCAGCGCCCGGAAGAGCACCGCGACCATGATCGCGGCCTTCATGTTGGGGATGATGACCTTGCGCATCTGCTCCCACCAGGTGGCGCCGTCGACCTTCGCCGCTTCGCTGAGCTCGTCCGGTACCTGGGCGAGGCCCGCGAGGAGGAGCAGGGAGATGAACGGCGTGGTCTTCCAGATCTCGGACGCCATGATCACGAACAGGGCCGTCCCGCCCTGGGCGAACCAGTTGAGGTTCTCGTCGATCCCGGGCACCCAGCTGAACCAGTTGTTCACGTAGCCGGAGTTGATGTCGAACGCGTAGAACCAGGCGAACGCCGACACCACGGTGATGATGCCGTACGGCACGAGGATCGCCGTGCGGAGCAGGCCACGGACGGACTTCAGGGCCTTGTGCATCACCAGGGCGAGGGCGAAGCCGAGGATGAGCTCGACGATCACGGTGACCACGGTGATGAAGACCGTGGTCCACAGCCCGGACCACCACACCGGGTCCGTGAGGATCACGGCGTAGTTCTGCAGGCCGATGAACGCCCGCTCCTCCGGCGCCGTGAGGCGGAACTGGAAGAGGGAGTCGTACACGGCCTGCAGGATCGGGTACAGCGTGACGGCCAGCATGACGAGGAACGCCGGCCCGGCAAGTATCCAGCCGAGCCGCCGTTCCGCACGTGCCCGGTCGCTGTACTGCTTCCGCGGCTTCTTGCCGTTGCGGTTGCCGTTGCCGACGTCCAGCCGCGGGCCGGGCTCGGTGGACGACGCCGTCGTGGTCTTCGCGGGAATGGCGGAGGTCACAGGAGTTGCTCCCCTCTGAGGACCGAAGTGATGAAGTTGCTCGACGTCTCCGGAGTGGTCTCGGGATCGACGGCGGCGGGCGGCGCCCAGGTCTGCTGGATGCCGGTGGAGACCTCGTTGTAGAACGGGGTCTGCGGACGGGGTGCCGCAACCTGGAGGGAGTCCCTGATGGTCTCCGACATGGGGAAGGACTCCTCGATGCGTGGATCCTCGTAGGCCTCGGTGTTCGCCGGCGGGTTGCCGTTGGTCACGAAGTACTCGGCCTGGTTCTCGACCGAGACGATGCACTGGATCGCCTCGTAGGCGAGCTCCGGGTCGTCGCTCTCGGCGCCGACGCCGAGGTTGATGCCCCCGAGCGGTGGGGCTGCCTCCTGGTCCTCCGACATCCTGGGGTAGATGCCCCAGCCGATGTCGTCGAGGACCGCCTGGTCCAGCGTGCCGGCCTCGACCGCGGCGACCGTGGCGGGCCAGACGAAGGGCCAATTGACCATGAAGGAGCCCGAGTCACCCTGGAAACCGATGAGGGATTCGTTCTCGGCCTGCGTCGGAAGGCCGGGACCGCCCAGGCCGTCCTCGCCGATGGTGGAGATCACGTCGGCCGCCGCGATCCCTGCTTCGGTGTCCAGCCCCAGTTCGATGGTCTCCGCCGTGGCCTCGGGGTCCACGATGATGGACCCGCCCGCCGACTCGATGAGGGCGTTGACCCACACCGTCATCGATTCGGCCTGGGCGCCCTGTACCCCGAGGGTCTTGTCCTGGGTCCGGGCCGCCTCCATGATCTGCTCCCAGGTGACGGGTCCGCTCATGTCGAGGCCCGCGGCCTCGGCGACCGACTTCCGGTACCAGAGGATCTGCGTGTTGGCCCAGAACGGGACGGTCACGAGTTCGTCCTTCCAGGTGGCCCCGGCCAGGGCGCCCTCGACGACGTTCTCGGTGGTGGCTGCAGCGACGTCGTCGGGAACGGGCGCGAGGAAGCCCGGTTCGGCGAGTTCGGCGACGAACGGCGGATCGAGGCTCATGATGTCGAGCGACGAATCACCTGCTGCGAGGCGACGTGCGAGCTGTTCCCGCTGCGAGGCCGCGTCATTCGGGAGGAGCGAGGTCTCGATGCTGTAGCGGCCACCGGACTCGTCACTGCATCTCTGGGCGATCTCGGCCTGGCCCCCCGCGTCGGGGTTGATGTACCAGGTCAGGCTGTTATCGGCCTCCGCGGGGCCGCACCCGCTCATGGCCATCGTTCCGATCACCAGGCCCGCCAGGACAGCGGCCTTCGGTCGGTTCTTCACGGCATTGCGCGTTCTTCGACTAGTCGGCATTCGTACCGAGCCTCCACATCCTCGTAGACAACCCGGCTGACGGTTCTATCGAATCGACAGCCTAAGCAAGCTTGCTTTTCGACCCTAAGCCCTGAGGGCAGGATGCGCTAGGCAGCATGCTTGGTGTTACGCGACCGGAACCGGAGGCTGCACGGCTCCGGCCGGACATGGTAGGCCGGAGGCGGTGCGGCAGGAGCCGTTCAGGCGGGGATGGTGGTGTTGTCGAGGGCGAACGGCGGCCGCTCGAGACCCTCGGTGACCGCCTCGGCCGGATCGGAACCCAGCTCGACGATCCGGTTGTCCGCGTCCACGTGGACGACCGTGGGCGTGAACGCTCGCGCCTCCTCGGTGGTCATCTGCGCGTAGGTGATCAGGATGACCAGATCGCCGCGGTGCACGAGGTGCGCCGCGGCGCCGTTGATGCCGATCACGCCCGACCCCCGGACGCCCGCGATGGTGTACGTCTCGAGCCGGGCGCCGTTGGTGATGTCGACGATCGACACGAGTTCGCCGGGCAGGATGCCGGCGGCGTCGAGCAGGTCGAGGTCCACGGTCACCGAGCCGACGTAGTGCAGATCGGCATGCGTGACCGTGGCGCGGTGGATCTTCGACGCGAACATTGTGCGATTCATCGCCTCAAGGATACTGCCGATCCGGCGGGACGGCGGCGAGGCGGGGGGTGTCCTGGGCCACACGCGGCGGGCCTCGGGGGCCCCGCCGGGGGAGGGGAGAGAGCGGGCGACGGGAATCGAACCCGCGTATCGAGCTTGGGAAGCTAGCGCTCTACCATTGAGCTACGCCCGCACTGCAGTTGAAACTGCTCCATCACCTTACAACAGTTCTTCCGGCGCGCCGTCCTCGACGCCTGAGGAGCGGTCGGCGCCCCGTGCGGGCCCCCCGCCCTCGCCCGGTCCGGGACTGCTCCGGGTCGCCTCGCGGGCCCGCTCGATCAGCTCCCGCCACGGCGCCGCGAGCCGGCTCTCGGGGACGGACACCTCGGTGTAGCCGACCGTGATGCGGTAGGTGAACCGGTCCCGCGCCGCGTCCGGCGGCGGCGGGCCGGCATCCGGCTGCCGCACGCCCGCCCCGGGAACTGCGTCCCCTTCGGCTTCCGCTTCGGCTTCCGCTTCGGCGAGCGGCAGCCAGCGCTGCTCGGCCTCCGCCCGGCCGACCTCCAGGCTCCACGTCCGCGTCAGCCCGCCCACGCCCCCGGACCGGGTGATCACGATCCTCACGGCAGGACGCCCACCGCGGACCACGCGTCCGCGACCGCCTCGCGGCCGGCGGCCCCGAAACGTGCGCGCGCGGCGTCCGTCGTGGCGGCCGCGAACGTCGGGAAGTCGCAGTCCGGCGGGATGCCCCCGCTGAGGACGGCGTCGTACCAGACCCGCCCGGCGCCCTCCCAGGCCCGGCCGCCCATCGCGGTGGCGGCGAGGTAGAAGGCATGGTTCGGGATCCCGGAGTTGATGTGCACCCCGCCGTTGTCCGACGCCGTCTCGACGTAGTCCGCCATGGTGCTGGGCTGGGGATCCCTGCCCAGCACGTCGTCGTCGTACGCCGTTCCCGGCGCCCGGAGCGACCGCAGGGCGACGCCCTGCACGTCCGCCGTGAAGAGGCCCGCGCCTACGAGCCAGGACGCCGAGGCGGCGTCCTGCCCGAGGTGCCGCTGTTCCACGAGCACCCCGAAGACGTCCGAGAGCGATTCGTTCAGCGCGCCGGACTGGCCCTGGTACTCGAGGTTCGTGGAGTACTGGGTGAACCCGTGGGCGAGTTCGTGGCTGATGACCGTGAGGGACGCCGTGAAGCGGCCGAAGATCTCGCCGTCTCCGTCGCCGAAGACCATGCGCTCGCCGTCCCAGAAGGCGTTGTCGTAGCCGGTCCCGTAGTGCACCGTGGCGGCGAGGGCCATGCCGGCGCCGTCGATCGAGGAGCGCCCGTACTCCTCGCTGAACAGCCTGTAGGTGAACCCCAGGCCGTCGTAGGCCTCGTCGGCGGCGGGATCGCCCGTCGCCGCGGCTCCCTCGCCCCGGACGAGGTCCCCGGGGAGCTCCTCCCGGCCGCCGGCGTCGTGGATGCGGCGCGTCAGCGTCCCGACGACGGCGGGCCGGCGCCGCACCGGAGCACGGAGGGCCTCCGCGCGGGCATGCCTCAGGGGGTCCAGTTCCCGCAGGGCGTGGCGTGCCGCGTCGGCCGCGACGGCGTAGCGGGCGTCCTGCAGGGCGGCGAGGCGCATGAGGAGGTGCGGTGGGACGATGCTGCAGGGGGTGCGTGGCGTGGTTCCGGGCGTGGTTCGCGGCATGGGTCTCCTTCGACTGGTCCCCAAGGTAGACCTGCGGACCGACATCCCGGCGGCACCCCGCGGCACGTAGGCTTGGCCGCATGAGCGTGGAGCGGAACACCCGCGACCTGGAGCAGGGCATCGAGCGGGATTTCTCGGACAAGATGAGTTATGGCTCGTACCTGGAGCTGGACCGGCTGCTCGACGCGCAGCACCCCGTGAGCTCGCCGGAGCACCACGACGAGATGCTGTTCATCATCCAGCACCAGACCTCCGAGCTGTGGCTGAAGCTCGTGCTGCACGAACTCCGCGCCGTCCGGGTGCACCTGCGGGCCGATGACCTGCGGGCCGCGATGAAGGGCATCGCCCGCATCAAGCACATCCAGCGCTCGCTGACCGAGCAGTGGTCCGTCCTGGCGACCCTCACGCCGTCCGAGTACGCGGAGTTCCGCGGCGACCTCGGGTCCTCGAGCGGCTTCCAGTCCTACCAGTACCGCGCCGTCGAGTTCCTGCTCGGCAACAAGAACGCCGCGATGATCGAGGTGTTCGACGCCGACCCCGAGGCGCGGGCCCTCCTCGCGGAACTCCTGGTGACGAGCAGCGTGTACGACGAGTTCATCGCCCTCCTGGCCCGGCGGGGCTATGCAGTCCCGGCGGATCTGCTCTCCCGCGACGTCAGCCTCGCCCACGAGTTCACCCCGGGGCTCGTCGCGGTCTACAAGCAGGTCTACGAGGACGCCGCGGGCCACTGGGACGTCTACGAGGCGTGCGAGGAACTCGTGGACCTCGAGGACAACTTCCAGCTGTGGCGCTTCCGGCACCTCAAGACCGTCGCGCGGACGATCGGGTTCAAGGCGGGGACTGGTGGCTCCTCCGGGGTCGGCTTCCTGCAGCGGGCCCTCGAGCTCACGTTCTTCCCCGAACTCTTCGCGGTCCGCACGGAGATCGGACGCTGATCCGCGGCGGGGGACCAGGCCTGCCGGACTGGTAACGTTGGACGGTGCTGATCTCCGACCGCGACATCCGAGCAGAACTGGCAGCCCAGCGGATCGTCCTCGAACCGCTCGATCCCGCGATGGTGCAGCCCTCCAGCGTGGACGTCCGCATCGACCGCTACTTCCGGCTCTTCGACAACCACAAGTACGCGCACATCGACCCCGCCGAGGACCAGCCGGAGCTCACGCGCCTGGTGGAGGTGGCGCCCGACGAGCCGTTCATCCTGCACCCGGGCGAGTTCGTTCTCGGCTCCACCTACGAGACGGTCACGCTGCCCGACGACATCGCCGCACGCCTCGAGGGGAAGTCCTCGCTCGGCCGCCTGGGGCTGCTCACCCACTCCACCGCCGGGTTCATCGACCCCGGCTTCTCCGGCCACGTGACCCTCGAGCTGTCCAACATGGCCACCCTGCCGATCAAGCTGTGGCCGGGGTCCAAGATCGGCCAGCTGTGCTTCTTCCGGCTCACGTCCCCCGCCGAGCACCCCTACGGTTCGGGCGAGTACGGGAACCGGTACCAGGGCCAGCGGGGCCCGACGGCGTCGCGCAGCCACCTGAACTTCCACCGCACCAGTATCTGACCCGCGGGGTCAGGCCTCCGGCACGACGGCGCGCGTCACCTGCGCCGGCGGCCTGACCGGCAGCAGGAGGAGGAGCCCCGCGAGGAGGACCACGAGGATCCCGACCACCCCGTAGAGCTGCGAGCCGAAGATGCCGATGCACAGCGCGAACAGCGCCGGGGCCATGAAGCTGACGGCCCGGCCGGTCGTCGCATAGAGGCCGAACAGCTCCCCCTCGTCACCCACCGGGGCGAGGCGCGCGAGATACCCGCGGGAGGACGACTGCGCCGGGCCGACGAAGAGCGTCAGCAGCAGTCCGAAGACCCAGAACGTCGTATCCGCGGTCCAGTCCATGCCGAAGAAGGAATACGATCCGGTACCCAGGACGAGGATCGCCGTCCCCGCGACCAGCAGGCCGATCAGGGCGCCGATGATGACCCGCTTGGGCCCGATGCGGTCGTCGAGGAACCCGCCGACGACCGCCCCGATCGCCGCGATGACGTTCGCGGCGATGGCGAAGACGATCACCATGCTCGTCGAGAATCCGAAGGTGCCCGCCGCCAGGATCCCGCCGAAGGTGAACACCGCCGCGAGCCCGTCCCGGAAGACGGCGCTCGCCAGCAGGAAGAAGATGGTGTGCGGGCTCTGGCGGTAGATCGCCTTCACGCGGCGCAGGAGCAGGCCGTAGGAGGCGAAGAATGCCACCTGGGCCGCGGCGGCCTTCCGGGGGACCTCCGGGACGGTGAACATCACGGGCAGGGCGAACGCCGCGAACCACAGGGCGGAGAAGACGGCCACGAGGCGGATGTTCAGTCCGTCCTCGCCGGAGGCTCCCGGCCAGTCGACGACGGGCTCGATGAAGACCACGAGGACCACCACGAGGGCGACGATGCCGCCCACGTAGCCCATGGCCCAGCCGAATCCGCTGACGCGCCCGATCGTCGCCGGCGTCGAGACCTGCGTCAGCATCGCGTTGTAGTTGACGCCCGCGAACTCGAAGAAGATGTTCGCCGCGGCGATCAGGGCGACGCCGAGGATCAGCATCTCCGGGCTGGGGAAGACGAAGAAGCACAGGGCCGTCAGGACGGCCACGATCGCGCTGTTCACCCCGAGCCAGAGTTTCCGGCGCCCCCCGCTGTCGGACCGCTGCCCGATGACGGGGGCGAGCAGCGCGATGAGCAGGCCGGCCGCCGCGAGGCCCCATCCGAGGACCTGCGACGCGCGTGCCTCGCCGCCGAACGCGTCCGAGGTGAGGTACACCGTGAACACGAAGGTGGTCATCACCGCGTTGAAGGCCGCCGCCCCCCAGTCCCACGACGCCCAGGCCAGGACGGGCCGGCTGAAGATGCGGCCGGAGCCGCGGGGAGGGGCGGAGGCGGGTGCCTCCGCCGGCAGCGGAAGCGGCTCATGGGTGCTCATACGGTGAATGCTAGCGCCGCATGATCCCCGTCACGCCGAGGCGCCCCGGCCCCGTCCGGGCGGGCGCAAGGGGAGTAACACTGAAATGTTGAAGCAATTCCGCCGATAGACTGACGGAGCCCGACCGGCCCCCAGCGGAAGATCGAGACCCCATGCTCACCGTGCTGCTCGCGATGTTCGTGCTGGCACTCGGGGCGCCCGTGCTCTTCTCCCGGTTCGGGCGGTCGGCCTTCTTCGTCCTCGCCGCGGCTCCCGCCGCCGGCTTCGTCTGGCTCCTGACCCAACTCCCGCGGGTTCTGGCGTCCGACCAGGCAGCGCCGAACGGCAGTCCCGGTGCCCCGCCGTCGCTCACCATCCCCTGGATCCCCAGCCTGCAGATCGAGCTGACCTTCCGGCTCGATGCCCTCGCAGCGGTCCTGTGCATCCTGATCCTCGGCGTCGGCGCCCTCGTCCTGTTCTACTGCGCCCGCTACTTCAAGAACGATGATCCCGACGTCGGCGCATTCGGCGCCCAGCTCCTCGCGTTCGCCGCGGCGATGTTCGGTCTGGTCACCGCCGACGACCTGATCCTGATGTTCATCTTCTGGGAACTGACCACGATCCTGTCCTACCTGCTCATCGGGTACTCCCGGCAGCGGCTCTCCGCCCGACGCTCCGCCCTGCAGGCGCTGATCGTGACGACGTTCGGCGGCCTGGCGATGCTGGTGGGCCTGGTCATCCTGGGGCAGGAGGCCGGGACCTACCGCATCTCCACGATCCTGGCCGACGCCGGGACCCTCGCAGCCGGTGGCCTGCTGATCGACGTGGCGATCGGTCTCGTGCTGGTCGGTGCCATCACGAAGTCGGCGCTCGTCCCCTTCCACTTCTGGCTGCCGGGGGCCATGGCCGCCCCCACGCCCGTCAGCGCGTACCTGCATGCGGCGGCGATGGTCAAGGCCGGGGTCTTCCTGGTGGCGCGCTTCGCCCCCGGGTTCTCGGAGACCGCCTTCTGGTACCCGGTGATCTTCGGGCTCGGTATGGCCACCATGCTGCTCGGCGGCTGGCGCGCGCTGCGCCAGTTCGACCTCAAGCTCGTGCTGGCGTACGGGACGGTGAGCCAGCTCGGCTTCCTGACCATGGTGGTGGGGCTCGGGGGGCGCGACGGCGCCCTCGCCGGCCTCGCGCTGCTGCTGGCGCACGGGTTGTTCAAGGCCACGCTCTTCCTGGTGGTCGGCATCATCGACCACCAGTCCGGCACCCGCGACCTGCGGGTCCTGTCCGGCGTGGGCGCCACCTCGCCCGCCCTGTTCGCCGTCGCCCTCGTCGCCGCCGGATCGATGGCCGGGGTGCCGCCGCTGCTGGGCTTCGTGGCCAAGGAATCGGTCCTCGAGGCGTTCGTCCACCGCGCGGAGGGTGGGACCGTCGGCACGCTCCTGCTCGGCGGCATCGTCCTCGGGTCCATCCTCACCTTCGCCTACAGCGCGCGCTTCGTGTGGGGCGCCTTCGCGCTCAAGCACGGCCAGCCGCAGACCCCGTTCAAGCGGGTCCGGACGTCCTTCCTCCTGGCGCCCGCCGTGCTGGCCGTCGCATCCGTGCTGTTCGGGCTCTGGCCCGCACCGCTGGACGCCGTGATCCAGCCCTACGTGGCCCTGTTCCCGGCCGAGGGCGAGACGCCGTACCTGGCCCTCTGGCACGGCCTCAACCTGCCGCTGCTCCTCTCGATCGTCACGATCGTGGCCGGCACGGCGCTGTACCTGCTGCGCTCGCCGTTCGAACGGCTCCAGGGGCGCCTTCCCGCGGTCCGGGAGGCGGAGGTCGTGTACCGCTCGCTGATCGGCGTCCTCGACGACGTCGCCGTGTGGATCACGGGGCGCACGCAGCGCGGCTCGCTGTCCTTCTACCTCTTCGTCATCCTGACGACCGCCGTCGTCACCCCGCTCGCGGCCCTCGTCCTGTTCGACGCCCCCATGCCGTCCGCCATCAGGATCGCGGAGTCGCCCGCGCAGGTCGTCGCGGCGCTGGTCATCATCGTGGGCATCATCGCCGCGCTCCGGTCCACCAAGCGGTTCATGGCCGTCCTGATGGTCGGGATCACCGGGTACGGCATGGCGGCGATCTTCGCGCTGCACGGCGCCCCCGACCTCGCCCTCACCCAGATGCTCGTCGAGACGATCGTGCTGGTCGCCTTCGTGCTCGCGCTGCGCTCCCTGCCGGCCCGGCTCTGGAACCGCGCGGGGAGCCGGCACCGGGTCCTGCGGGCCGGGCTCGGTGTGGCCTTCGGCGGGATCATGGCCGTGATCGCCATGTCCGCCATGGCCTCGCGCAACGCCGCGCCCATCTCCCTCGCGTACCCGGCGATGGCCTACGACGACGGCGGCGGCGCCAACGCCGTCAACGTCCTGCTCGTCGACATCCGGGCCTGGGACACCTTCGGGGAGATCACCGTGCTGGCGATCGCCGCGACGGGGATCGCGAGCCTCATCTTCGTCCGGGGTCGCGGCGACACGCGGCGCCGGGCCCACGACGTCGAGGACGGTTCGGTGGACCGGGGCCAGGAGCCGCTGGACGCGGCCGGTCGGGCCGGCGCCGCCCGGGAGCTCGCGGCGCGGTTCACCGACGTCCCCCGCGACCCCTGGCTCGTGGCGGGCAGGACCCTCGCGCCCGAGCGCCGGTCCATCATCTTCGAGGTCATCACCCGGCTGCTCTTCCACACCATCATCGTGCTGTCCATCTACCTGCTCTTCGCCGGTCACAACCTGCCGGGCGGGGGCTTCGCCGGAGGACTCACCGCAGGGCTCGCCCTCGCCATCCGCTACCTGGCGGGCGGACGGTTCGAGCTGGCCGAGGCCAGCCCGGTCAGCGCCGGCGCGCTGCTGGGGATCGGGCTCGCGATCGTCTCCCTCGCCGCGGCCGCGCCCCTGCTGGTCGGCGGCGCGGTCCTGGAGAGCTACATCCTCGAATTCTGGCTGCCGGTCTTCGGCGACGTGAAGTTCGTGACGTCCACCATCTTCGATATCGGGGTCTACATCATCGTCGTCGGTCTCGTCCTGGACGTCCTGCGCAGCCTGGGCTCGGAGATCGACGAGCGCAGCGAGGCGGAAGGCCCCATCGAGGAGGCCTCCGGGTCCGATGCGCTCGTGCCGCCCGCCGTCGAAGGAGTCCAGCCGTGACCGTCAACCTCACGCTGATCGTGCTCATGGCGGCGTTCTTCGCCGCCGGGATCTATCTGCTGCTCGAACGGAGCCTGACCCGCGTGCTGCTCGGCCTGATCCTGCTCGGCAACGGCGCGAACATCCTCATCCTCGCCATGAGCGGAGGCGGTGGGAAGTCGCCGCTCTACGTCTCGGGGACCCCCGCCGAGGAGTACACGGACAGCCTGCCGCAGGCCCTGATCCTGACGGCGATCGTCATCACGTTCGCGGTCACGGCGTTCATGCTCGGCATCATCTACCGTTCGTGGGTCCTCGGCCGCGAGGACGACGTCCAGGACGATCCCGAGGACCGGCGCGTCGCGGACCAGGACAGCTACGACTGGGAGGACGACGCCGACGTCGTCGCCGAGACCTCGGAGTTCTTCGACGACGACGCCCCGGCCGGGCGCAGCGGCGCGACCGCCTACGACGGCGCCGCCACGCTCGAGGTGGGCACCGCCCGCAGCGACGATGATCCTGCTGCCCGGACGCGCCGGCGGGAGGATCGCCGGTGATCGCCGCCGACCTCGCCCCCCTCGCGATCGTCCTGCCGTTCCTCGGGGCGGCCGTCACGTTCCTGCTCATCCGGCACTCGCGGGCACAGCGGGCCGTCAGCATCTCGACGCTCAGCGTGACCCTGATCGTCGAGGTGGTGATGCTGCTCGCCGCCCCTTCCACGGGGACCCACGCGGTGAGGCTCGGCGGCTGGGAGCCCCCCTTCGGCATCGTGCTCGTGGTGGACCAGTTCTCCGCCCTGATGCTCGTGGTGTCCTCCGCCATCAGCCTCGCGGTGCTGATCTACGCCGCCGGACAGGGCATGGCCGACGGCGACGAGGACGGACCGGTCTCGATCTTCCACCCCACCTACCTGATCCTCGTGGCGGGGGTGTCCAACGCCTTCCTCACGGGCGATCTCTTCAACCTGTACGTCGGCTTCGAGATCCTGCTGACCGCGAGCTACGTCCTCATGACCCTGGGCGGCACCGCGCCGCGCATCCGCGCCGGGGTGACGTACGTCGTCGTCAGCGTGGTGTCCTCCATGCTGTTCCTGATCGCGATCGCGATGATCTACGGGGCAACCGGAACGGTCAACATGGCGGACCTCGCGGTGAAACTGGAGACGGTGGACCCTGCGACGCAGATGGTGCTCCATCTCATGCTGCTCGTGGCCTTCGGCATCAAGGCCGCGGTCTTCCCGCTGTCCTTCTGGCTGCCGGACTCGTACCCCACGGCGCCCGCCCCGGTGACCGCCGTGTTCGCCGGCCTGCTGACCAAGGTGGGCGTCTACGCGATGGTCCGCGTCGAGACACTCCTCTTCCCCGGCGACCGCATCAATTCGCTCCTGATGATCGTCGCGCTGCTCACGATGGTGGTGGGCATCCTCGGGGCGCTCGCGCAGTCGGACATCAAGCGGCTCCTGTCCTTCACCCTCGTCAGCCATATCGGGTACATGGTCTTCGGGCTGGCCATCTCCTCGCGGATCGGCCTCGGGGCCGCGGTCTACTACGTGGCCCACCACATCACCGTGCAGACGAGCCTCTTCCTCGTCACGGGACTGATCGAGCGTCGGGGCGGGACGGCGAACGTCGACCGCCTCGGTGGACTCGCGAAGCTCTCGCCGCTCCTCGGCATCCTCTTCTTCCTGCCCGCCATGAACCTCGCCGGGATCCCGCCGTTCTCGGGCTTCCTCGGCAAGCTCGGGCTGATCCAGGCCGGCGTGGAGCTCGGCACGCCGCTCGCGTACGCGCTGGTCGCCGGGGGAGTGCTGACGAGCCTGCTGACCCTCCTGGTCATGGCCCGGGTCTGGAACCGGGCGTTCTGGCGCAGCCCCGCGGACGCTGAGGACCCGGACCCCATCCTGCTCGCGAGCAAGGCCGACGGCTCCAGCGTGGGCACCTCCCGCCATGTGACGGGCGAGGACACCGGGCGCTTCGCCGGCAAGGATCCCGTGACGCTCCTGCCGCGGACCATGACGGGACCGACGATCGGCCTCGTCGCCCTCGGCCTCGCCCTGATGGTCCTCGCCGGGCCGCTGTTCGAGCTGAGCGACGACGCGGCCCAGGAGATGCTCGACCGGACCCCCTACATCGAGGCAGTGCTCGGGCCGGGGGCGGACGGATGAGCCGCCAGCGCATCCCCCTCATCACGGAGCTGCCGCTCGTCATCTGGCTCGTCCTCGTCTGGGGGGCCCTGTGGCAGGACTTCGGCCCCGGCAACCTGGTGTTCGGGGCGATCATCGCGTACGCCGTCGTGAATTTCTTCTACCTGCCGCCCGTCGAGCTGACGGGTCGGTTCAACGTGCTGTGGGTCGTCCCGTTCCTCGGCCGGTTCCTGTACCGGCTGGTGGTCGCCAGTGCCGAGGTGTTCTGGCTGGCCGTGACGCGGGGTCCCTCCCTCCGGAGCGCCGTGGTGGCCGTCCAGCTGCGCAGCCGCTCGGACTTCCTCGTCACGGCCACGGGGCATGCCATCTCGCTGATCCCGGGCTCCCTCGTCCTGGAGGTCGACCGCTCCACGTCGACCCTCTACCTCCACTGCCTGCACATCCGGACCGAGGAGGACGCCGAGGCCATCCGGCGCGACGTCCGCGCCACGGAGGTCTGGCTCATCCGGATCATGGGGAGCCGCAAGGACCTCGACGCACTTACCGCCGAGGAGGCACGCCCATGACGGTCGCCGTGTATGTCGCCGGGGGAATATTGACGGTCGCCGTCCTGCTGGCACTGTACCGGGCCGTCCGCGGACCTTCGATCCTCGACCGCGTCCTGGCGCTCGACGTCGTCCTGGCGGTCGTCGGCGCGGGACTGGTCCTGAACATGGTGGCGGGCCGCCACCTGGACAACCTCGTGCTGCTGGTCACGATCTCGCTCATCGGATTCATCGGCTCGGTCACGGTGGCCCGCTTCGTCACGGACAGGAAGTAGCGGCATGGTGAACGATGTGATCGTCTCGGTCCTCCTGATCGGCGGTGCGCTCATGTCGCTGGCAGCGGGGATCGGCCTCGCGCGCTTCCCGGATCTGCTCTCCCGGATGCACGCCGCGACCAAGCCGCAGGTCCTCGGACTGCTGCTGTTCCTCCTCGCGCTCGCCGTGGAGTTCGAGAGCTGGGTGCTCGTCCCGGTGCTGGTGCTGTGCTGGATCTTCCAGCTGCTCACCAGCCCCGTGTCGGCGCACATGGTGGGCCGCGCCGGCTACCGCACGCGGCACCTGCGGCGTGACCTGCTCACCCTCGACGAGCTCGACGACGTCGTGGCGCGGGCCGCCGAGGGTGAGCCCGNGACCTCCCATGCTCAAAACCGGTTCCGTGCTGGATCGCTACTTCCACATCACCCAGCGGGGGTCGTCCGTCTCCCGTGAGATCCGGGGCGGACTCGCCACCTTCTTCGCCATGAGCTACATCGTGGTGCTCAACCCGCTCATCCTCGCCGGCGCCGATTCCACGGGCGCCGAGCTCGGGTTCGAGCGCGTCGCCGCCGAAAACGGTAAGGTAGCTGATGATCACGGCGACGACACGGGAGGAGGTCCGGGAGTGGACATGCTGCAGCGCAGCGCGGTCGTCATCGAGGACGACGCCGATATCCGCCGGCTGCTCGTCATCGTGCTGTCCGGGCGCCGGTTCACCGTGTACGAGGCCGGCACCGGGGCGGAGGGCCAGCGCCTTGTCGACGCGGTCCAGCCGGACCTCATCACGCTGGACCTCAACCTGCCGGACGTGGACGGCCTCGACCTGTGCCCTCGGCTCCGGGCCCATTCGGAGGCGCATATCCTCACCATCTCCGCGCGGCCCCCGCACCTCACCGAGGAGCAGTGCCTGGCGGCGGGGTCCGACCAGTTCATGGCGAAGCCCTTCAGCCCGCGGGCTCTCCGCGCCTACCTCGACGGCGTGTTCCTCAGCGTCGACGCCGCGTAGCGCCGGCTCCCGACCTCCCCGGGCAGGACACCTAGCGGGCCCTGACCACCGGTAGCTCCGACCACTTCGTCGTGTAGTGCGGCGAGAGCATGTCCCGCTTCATGGTCCAGTCGGACCCGGCCTTCAAACCGGCATGCCCCAGCCCGATGGCCGACCTCCCGAAGCGCCGGCCGACGTCCTGCAGGAGGGGTCCCGTGTCCTTGAGGACCGGCCCCTCGGCGGGCAGCAGGGTGTCCTGGGCGCCCGTGGGCCTGAGGTCGGTGACGATGACTCCGGCGCGGATGTACGGCAGGCCCTCCTCGATCAGGGGGAGGAGCGTGTCCGCGGCACGCGACAGTTCGAGGGGATCCGCCGTGTGCGCCGGCAGGGGGACGCAGACGGTGGGCGAACTCTTCCTGCCCGCACTGAAGGGGGACGTGGCGGCGAAGGCCGTGATGACCCGCCCCTGCAGGCGCTTCCTGGTCAGGCGGGAGGCGGCGCCCTGCGCGTAGACGCTGAGGGCCTGATGCATCGCCTCCCGGGTGCTCACCGGCGTCCCGAAGGAGCGGGAGTACAGGACCTGCTCGTTGCCGGTGGACTCGCGCCCCGTGATGCACGGTGTGCCCTGCAGTTCCAGGACGGTCCGCATCAGGACCACCGAGAAGCGCTTGCGGACGGCCACCGGGTCCGCGGCAGCGAGATCCCAGGCCGTGTCGATCCCGATCGCGTTCAGCCTCCGCGCGTTCTTCGCCCCGACGCCCCAGACGTCCGAGACCGCGAGCCGCCGGAGCAGGGACCGCCGGTTCTCCTCGGGGACGAGGCTCCAGTGGCAGACGCCGTCGAATTCCGGATTGCCCTTGGCCCAGCGGTTGGCGAGCTTGGCGAGGGTCTTGGTCGGCGCGATGCCCACGCACACGGGCAGCCCGACGTTGCGGCGCACGGTGGTCCGGATCTCCGTGCCGGCGCGCCGCTGGGCGTCCCGTGGCCCGGAGAGGGTCAGGAAGGCCTCGTCGATGCTGTAGATCTCGAGGTTCCCGGTGTACCGGCCGAGCAGTTCCATGACGCGGGCGCTCAGGTCGCCGTAGAGCTCGTAGTTGCTGGAGCGCACCTGCAGCCCCCAGCCGCGCGCCTGGTCCGCGATCCTGAACCACGGCGTGCCCATCGTGATGCCGAGGGCCTTCGCCTCCGGGCTGCGGGTGATGACGCAGCCGTCGTTGTTCGAGAGCACCACGAGGGGCCGGCCTTCGAGCGACGGGTCGAAGGCCCGCTCGGCGGAGACGTAGAAGTTGTTGACGTCGACGAGCGCGATGCTGCTGCCGTGCTCAGACACGGTGCAGGCACCGGGTGGCGACGCCCCAGATCACGAGGGAGTCGGGATCGGGGACGGGGATGGGCGGGTACTCCGGGCCCGCAGCGACGAGGGCCACCCCCGAGGAGGTGATGCGGATCCGCCGGATGACGAGCTCGCCGTCGAGCACGGCGATGACCACGGCGCCGTCCCGCGGGCGGAGGGCGCGGTCGACGATCAGCTCGTCCCCGTCGGAGATGCCGGCACCGTCCATGGCGTCCCCGGAGACCCGCACGATGTACGTGCTCGTGATGTCCCTGATGAGGTGGCGGTTGAGGTCGATCCGGTCCTCGAACCAGTCCTGGGCGGGTGAGGCGTATCCCGACGGCATGAGCGAGCCGCCCTCGACCGCGCCGACCGGCCGGCCCAGCGCCGCCCCGGACGCACCGGAAGCATCCATCGCCTCCTCCTCCCCACCCTTTGTCCCTCACCGGCCGCTCACCGGAGTGCCGGCCGTCACCGTGCCCGACTCCGAAGCCTAGACGCTGCTACCGACACCGGAGCGGGACGCCTGGGAACGGGCGGAGGCCGGGAGGCGGTGGTCGGCCGTCCTACCGCCGGCTCAGCGGCGTCAGGGGTGCCGTTCCGGGGACGCTGCTCGGCAGCAGTCGAAGCTGCCGCACGGCCCACCCGAAGACGACGACGACGAGCAGGTTGCGTGCCGAGAGGAGGAGCGCGACGCCGGGTTGCAGCGCCTCATGCAGCTGGATGTAGAAGATCGGGTAGACGAGCGTGGTCAGGACGGCGATCAGGACCATCAGGGCGCTCGGGACGATCCACCGACGGCCGTTCAGTGCGGCACCCACCGAGATCACGGCGACCAGCCAGAGCATGAACTGGGGAGAGCCCACCTTGTTGAAGACGATCAGGGCGCCGACGAGGGCGAGGGTCCCGGTGACGACGAGCTGGGCGCGGTCGGCCCTTTTCCTCAGCGCAGCCACCATGAGCAGGGCGATGGACGCCACGGCGAGGCACAGGAACGCGTCCATCAGGGCGGCCAGGGGCTCCGCGAACGAGCCGCGGATCTCCATGGTGTGGATCTCCGCGTTGAATTCCACGGTGGTCGCGTCGCCGAGGATCGCCTGCCACAGACCGGGTGTCGCGAGGGGTGCCTCGAGCTGCATCCCGCGCTCGCCCTGCGTCGACAGGAAGCCGACGACGTTCCCGAGTCCGCCCCGGGACGCCGCTACTCCGACGATCACCCCGGACACCAGGAGGCCGGCGAGGACGACCCGCCCCCTCGCCCGGGCCGTGATGAGCAGCGCGAGCACCGCCGCTGCCGGCCAGACCTTGATCCAGGTGGCCAGGGACAGGACGGACGACGCGAAGACCGGGTGCGCGGCCGCGCAGATCAGCCCGACGACGACGAGGGGTCCTGTGACACCGTCCACACGGGCGAAAGCGACCGGCCCGAGGATCGCCGTGAGCAGCGTCCAGAGATAGGCGGCCTGCCACCCGTAGCGCGTGGCGCCGCTGTTCAGCAGGGCCAGCACGGCGGTCAGGTTCAGGACCAGGCACAGCAGGAACCACCCGAGCAGGTAGAGCTCCTGCCCCAGGAGGCCGGCGACGATCATCGGGAGCATCGCCCCGGCCGGGTACACCCAGGCATCGTCGATCCCCAGCCAGACGCCCGTGCTGAAGCCGTGGAACGCCCAGTGGCGGTACAGGACCACATCGCCGTAGGTCTCGCCCGCGATGATGCGGGGAAGCAGCAGGACGAAGGCGAGGACGTGGACGGCCGCGAAGACCGCGAGGACCGAGGACCGCCGGGCCGGCAGTGCGGTCCGGTCCGGGCGTGGCGGGGTCATGGGGGGCTTCCTGCTGGTGGTCACCGGGCTGCACCACGATAGCAGCCGCGGCGCGCCGGCCGGGTGTCCGTCAGGGTCGTTCGTCCTTCCCCCCGGGATGCGCGGCGGACGAGGGGGCGCGCGCCGCGCGGAACACGGTGACGGCCTCGGCGGGTGCGGACGCGGCGGCCACGAAGCCGTCCGGCCGCACGAGGTACAGGGTGCCGGGCCGCAGGGGGGTGGAGCCGGTGGAGCCGAAGCGGTGCAGCGGGAGCCCGAGTCCGACGGCGGAGGCTTCCGCGCGCCGTGCCGCCGCCGGGTCGGGGGCGTACAGGTGCAGCTGCCAGGACGCCGACCGCAGCGCGTCGAAATTGTCCCCGGTCCACTGCAGCCGGCGGCCGACGACGGCGTCCCTGCGTCGTCCCTCCTGCGCACCCTCCATGCGGTAGTGGATGCGCACCTGGCCGAGGTACCCGGCCAGACGGCGGCCGATCGGCAGGCGGGGGAGCACCGAGACGATGACGGGGACCACCATCCGCGGCACGAAGCGTCGCACCAGGACCGCCCTCCTCGACGTGGAGGTGAGCCCGCGGAACGCGGTGTCCGTCGTCTGCAGGAGGCGCACGGCCACGGGGCGGCGCTCCGCCCCGTAGCGGTCGAGGAGCGCCTCGGGGGCGCGCCCCGAGATGACGTCGTGGAGCTTGAACGCGAGGTTGTGGGCGTCCTGGAGTCCGGTGTTCATGCCCTGCGCACCGACCGGCGAATGGACGTGGGCCGCGTCGCCGGCGAGGAACACGGAGCCGGTCCGGAAGCGCGCGGCGATCCGGTGATGCACGCGGTAGGTGGAGAACCACCGGGAGTCCTCATAGGTGACGCCGAAGCCCTCCGCCATGCGGCGGCGTGCACCCTCCTCGGTGATGTCCGGCGCGGCGTCGTCACCGGCCGTACCGATGAGCCGCTGCCCGGTTCTGCCGTCCTCGGCGGACCGCATGGGGAACGCGAGCAGGAAGGCCGTGGCACCGAGGCGGACGTTGACGGACGCAGGGTCCAGCCCGCCGACGCCCACGGCGTCGACGAGGTAGAAGCTCTGCCGGCTGGTGGTGCCCTCGAAGTCCGTGCCGCACAGGGACCGGACGGTGGAGCCCGCTCCGTCGCAGCCGACCGCGAACCGCGCGCGGATCGTCGACGGCCCGTCCGGGCCCTCGACCACGGCGAGGACGCCGTCGTCGACCTGTTCCAGCGACACCAGCCGGTGCCGCCACCGCACGGTCCCCCCGAGGGTGCGCAGGTTGTCGCCGAGGATCCGCTCGTTGGCGCTCTGCTCCAGGACGTGGATGCCAGGGTAGGGCGTGATCCCCTGTCCCAGCCTGGTGAGCGGGACGGGCGCGAAGGAGGCATGTCCGAAGCCCTGCCGGACGGACTCCACGCGCACCGCCTCGGCCAGCACGCGGTCGATGACCCCGAGCTGGTCGTAGATCTCCAGGGACCGCGAGTGCACGCCGAGGGCCCGGGACTCGACCGTCGGTCCGTCCTTGCCATCGATCAGCGCGATGCGCCGTCCCAGCTTCACGAGCCAGTTCGCCAGCATCAGGCCCGTGGGGCCCGCACCCACCACGAGGACCTCGATGTCCTCCGGTGCTGCGCTCTCGTGGGTCATGGTCGTCTCCGCGGTCCGTTCAGCGGTCAAGGGTGGTGCAGACGCAGGCGCGATTGCCCTCGGCATCCGCCAGGACCGTGAACGACGGCGCCCGCGTGTCGTCGACCACGCGTCCGCCCGCGGCCACGGCGGCGGCGATCCGGGCCTCCGCGGCATCGTGCGGCACCCAGAGGTCGAGGTGGAAGCGCTGACGCGGCGTCTCGTGCGCGTCGGTGTGCTGGAACCACAGGGTCGGGACGCGCCCGCCCGGGTCCGCGACGTCGTCGCCGTCCACCGCGGTCGCGTCCCCGGTCAGCAGGGCGGCCCAGAACGGGCCGACGGCGGCCACGTCGGCGGTGTCGAGGGCGAGCTCGACGACGGCGGGCGCCGACGGGTCCGCCGGGATGCCGCGTTCACCCGCGATCCCGCTGATCCGGCGCGCGAGGTCGACGTCGCGCTGCGTCACCCCGGAGGCGTCGTGGCTGAGGAGCGTGACGTCGACGTGCGGGTAGGTCAGCACGACGTCGGGGTGGTGGCCGGCCTGCTCCGCGAGGTCACCGATCGCAGCGACGAGGGCGAGGCCCGTGGCGAAGTCGCCGGTCACGAAGCGGGCGTGCAGGGCCCGGGCGAGCTGGCGCCAGTCGGCCAGGCCGGCGTCGAGGATCTGCTGCGTGGTGAGGTTGGTCATGCCGCCAGTATGCAGCGTGCCCGCATCCCGGAGAAGGGGCGGGCCACCCCTGCCGCCGCGGATCGGACGCCAAGGTTCGGCTGCCATACTGCGGGATGCCCACAATCAGGATCCACCCGGGCCTCGGCGTGCTCGCCGCCCGCTTCGACGGCGACCTCAGGGAGCGGCTGCGGGCCGCGGTCCTCGCCCCGCAGCTCCTCCTGGCGGTCAAGGCCGCCTTCGCCGCGGCGCTCGCCTGGACCATCGCCCAGGCCATCCCCGGGACGCCGGCCGAGTACCCGTACTACGCGCCGCTGGGTGCGCTGCTGGCGATCTACCCGACGGTGGCGGGCACCCTCAAGCTCGGCCTGCAGACCGTCGTCGGGCTCGCGATCGGGATCCTCCTCGCGTACGTCGCGGTGTGGGCGGGGGACCCGGACTGGGTCACCATCGCGTTCGTCGTCGGGGCGGGCGTCCTCCTCAGCGGGGTGCTCAGGAGGACGGCCGGCGGCGGGTCGGGGATCGCCTCGGCCGGGCTGTTCGTGCTCGTCATCGGCAACGAGAACCTGGGGTATTCGCTGGGCTACCTCGTCCAGACCCTCGTGGGGGTGGGCGTGGGCCTCGCGGTCAGTGCGCTCATCCTGCCGCCGCTCCACCTCAATGACGCGGTGGGCCAGATGAGCGGCCTCCGGCGGACGGCGGCACGCCAGCTCCAGGAGATGGGCGAGGCACTCGAGGAGGACTGGGCCGGGGACGACCCGCGGTGGGGGGAACGCCGTGACGACCTCACGGCGTCCGTCCGGAACGCCCGGAGCGCCCTCCAGTACGCGAACGAGAGCCGGAAGGGCAACGTCCGGCGGCGCTTCCATCCGCGGGACATGCGCCGCGACTACCGGCACGTCGAAGTCCTGGAGATCGTCGCCTCGCACACCCTGAACATCACCAACATGCTGCAGGACGGGCTCCACGGGACGGCGACCGAGCAGTCCCTCCCCGAGGCGGTCCGCCCGCCCCTGCAGGAGGCCTTCACCGCCGTCGGCAACGTCCTGGACCTGTGGACGGTCGAGGAATGCGGCGACGAGAACCTCCACGACGCCGAGCGGACCCTGAAGGTGCTCGAGACGGCAGCCTACGAGTCGTCCACGGAGACGGTCCCCTTCGGTTCGGCGGCCGCGATCGGCATGAACCTCCACCGCATCCTGCAGGCCGTCAGGCCCGAGCCGGGCGTCGAGGGGGAGTCCTGACCCGGCACGCGGAAGGGGCGCCCCGAAGAGCGCCCCTTCCCTGGTCCGTGCGGCTCAGGTGAGGTCGCGGGTCTTGGCGAACCGCTCGATGGCCTGCTGCGTGGACCGGTTGGTCAGGACCTGGATGGTGGTGCTGACCGCGCCCGAGATGATGGCGAACACCAGCGCGGAGCGGAGCGTGTTCTCCAGGCCGTCCTTGCTCTTGGGCGGCGCCTCGCCGGTGATCTTCTCCCACAGGAAGTCGACGAGCTTCGTCCCTACGAAGCCCGCGCCGACACTCATTCCCACACCGAGCAGCTTGAACACGACGTTCATGGTTTCTCCTTCTAGTCCGATGGTCCTGCGCCTAGCCTAGCCGGGCCGATCTCCTCTCCGCAGGCGGAGGACAGGTGTAGGATCGGGAGCGCTCAAGCAACACACGACAGGGGAGCGCCGATCCGCAGCATGCTGCCGGGACGGGCGCTGAGAGTGCGGAATGCCGCAGACCCTCGAACCTGATCCGGTTAGTACCGGCGAAGGGAGTCGAGTTCTCGGGGTGCGCGAGAATCGTGCGCCCTCCCCTCCTGCAACCCAGGAGGAATCAGCATGGCATCATCGACGGCCCTGAAGGGCCTCTCCCCCCGGACCAGCCGGTGGCGCGTCGTCGACATCGTGGTGGCCTCGGTCATCGGCGTCGCCGTCGGCGTGCTGTTCTTCGTCTGGTCCGCGGGCTACTCGGGCATCAGCGTGCTCACCGCCGGCTTCCCGCCGCTCGCCGGTCTGTACTCCGGCGGGTGGCTCGTCGCCGGCGTGCTCGGCGGGCTGATCATCCGGAAACCGGGTGCCGCGATCTACTGCGAGGTGCTCGCGGCAGCGGTCTCGGCCCTGATCGGCACCCAGTGGGGGGTCGGCGTCCTCATCTCCGGGGCCATCCAGGGGGCGGGGGCGGAACTCGTGTTCCTGCTCTTCCTCTACCGGAAGTGGAACCTGCCGGTCGCCCTCCTCGCCGGCCTCGGCGCGGGCCTCGCGCTGGGTATCAGCGAGAACATCCTCTACAACGCGCTCTGGAGCTTCGAGTTCAAGCTCCTGTACATCGTGTTCGCCGCCATCTCCGGCGTCGTCATCGCGGGCCTGCTGTCCTGGCTGGCCATGCGCGGACTCGCGAGGACGGGCGTGCTGTCCTCCTTCGCCGCCGGCCGCACGGCGGACGTGTGACACCAGCGCAGGCGCCGTCCCCGGGAGCTGCCTCCGTCAGCGCCCGGGGATGGGGCTGGCGTCACGCCGGCCGGAAGGCCTTCGCCGCCCGCCACCTCGACCTCGACATCCGGCCCGGCGAGCGCGTGCTGCTCCTCGGTGCGTCCGGCGCGGGCAAGTCCACCGTGCTGCACGGCCTGGCGGGACTGCTCGGCAGCCAGGACGAGGGTGAGCAGGAGGGTGAGCTGCTGCTCGACGGCGTCCGCCCCGCCGACGCCCGCGGCCGCGCGGGCCTGGTGCTGCAGGACCCCGAGACGCAGGTGGTCCTGGCGCGCGTCGGCGACGAGGTGGCCTTCGCCGCCGAGAACCTCGCCGTACCCCGGGACGAGATCTGGCAGCGGGTGCACCGCGCGCTCGACGACGTCGGGCTCGACCTCCCGCTCGACCACCCGACCAGCGCGCTCTCGGGCGGCCAGAAGCAGCGCCTCGCCCTCGCAGCGGTGCTCGCCATGGAGCCCGGGCTGCTCCTGCTCGACGAGCCGACCGCGAATCTCGACCCCGACGGCGTGCTGGAGGTCCGCGACGCCGTCGTCCGTGTCCTGGAGCGCACGGGCGCGACCCTCGTCGTCGTCGAGCACCGCGTCGCCGTCTGGGCTGACGTCGTGGACCGCGTGATCGTGCTCGACGCCGCCGGGGGCGTCCTCGCCGACGGCGCCCCGGGGACGATCCTGGTCCAGGAGGGCACGCGCGCCCGGCTCGCGGAGGCGGGCGTGTGGGTCCCGGGCCGGCAGCCGCCCGTCGGCGGGCCCGTGCCTGCCGGTGGCGGTGAGGTACTGCTGTCCGCGCAGGCGCTGACGGTCGCCCGGACGAAGCGGGGCCCGGCCGCCGTCGGGCACCTCGGGCTGGACGTCCGCGCCGGGCAGGCGCTGAGCATCACCGGGCCCAACGGCGCCGGGAAGTCCACGGCCGCCCTCACGCTCGGCGGCCTGCTGCGCCCGCGCGCGGGACGGCTCGAGGCGTCACCGGAGCTCGCCGGCACTGCGGGGGCCGACCCGTTCCGCTGGCGCTCGGCGCAGCTCGTGCAGCGCATCGGCACCGTCTTCCAGGAACCCGAGCACCAGTTCCTCACCCCGAGCGTGGGGGAGGAGCTCGCGTTCGGGCCGCGGAGGGTCGGCGGATCCCCGGATCCGCGGCGCACCGGGGAGATCGCGGAACGCCTGCGGCTCACCCACCTGCTGGGGGCCAACCCGTTCACGCTGTCCGGCGGGGAGAAGCGGCGCCTGTCCGTGGCGACGATGCTCGCCACCGCGCCGCGCGTCCTGATCCTCGACGAGCCCACGTTCGGCCAGGACGCCCTCACCTGGGCCGAACTCGTGACCCTCCTGCGGGAACTGATCCACGACGGCGTCGCCGTCGTCTCCGTCACGCACGACGCCGATTTCATCGCGGCCCTGGGATGCGCGACCCTGCACGTCTCCGGCGGGGCAGGGCGGCTGGTGGCTCGGTGAGCGGCGGGCACCTGACGCCGGTCCTCACCGGACGGACACTCCTGCGGGCCAACCCGGTGTCCAAGCTGTTCGCCGCCGTGGTCATCACCCTCGCGCTCATGGCCAGCATCGACTGGGTCAGCGCCGCGGTGGTGCTCGGCTGCGAGCTCGCCCTCATGCCGCTGCTGGGCATCAGCGTGGTGGGGCTCGCCCGGCGGATCTGGCCCCTGCTGGTGGCCGCCCTGCTCGGGGCCTACGGGACGGCGCTGCTCGCCGGGAAGACGGGCGGCGTGCTGCTCGACGTCGGGCCGTTCCTGTTCACCGAGGGCTCCGTGGCCGCCGGGACCGCCGTCGGGCTGCGCGGTCTGGCGCTCGCCCTGCCGGGGATCTTCATCCTGCTCACCACGGACCCCACCGACCTGGCGGACGCCCTGGCGCAGAAGCTCCGCCTCCCGCACCGCTTCGTCCTCGGGGCGCTGGCGTCGCTGCGGCTCGTGGGCCTGCTGGTGGAGCAGTGGGAGATGCTCGGGCTCGCCCGGCACGCGCGCGGGATCGGGTCGGACGGCTCGCTCGTCGCCCGGGCCCGGAACCTGCTCGGGCAGTCGTTCGGCCTGATCGTGCAGGCCATCCGGCGCGCCACCCGGCTGGCCACGGCCATGGAGGCGCGCGGCTTCGGCGGCGGGGCGCGCACCTGGGCCAGGACGAGCACGTACACGGCGCTCGACGTCGGGGTGGCCGGCGTCGGACTCGTCATCGCGGCGGGGGCGACGACGGCGGCCGTCCTGGCCGGGACCTGGAACTTCATCCTGTCCTGACCATCCGGTCGCGATGGCGTACCGGATCCGGGGGCTTCGGCGGCCGCCGGCGCGTGTCGGGGAGGACACGCCGTCGCAGGAGAACCGTCCGGGCCGGAAGTCCCCGGAGACGGCACCGGGGGCCCGCTCGAGCGGACCCCCGGTGCCGGGCAGGTGGAACGAGGTGCCTAGAGCACGTCCGAGAGGAACGACCTCAGGCGGGGCGTCTGCGCGTCGTCGAAGATCGCGGCCGGGGGGCCGGACTCCACCACGACGCCGCCGTCCATGAACGTCACGGTGTCGGAGACGTTGCGGGAGAAGCCCATCTCGTGGGTGACCACGACCATGGTCATGCCCGCCGTCGCGAGATCCGCCATGAGTGCCAGGACGCCCTTGACGAGCTCGGGGTCCAGTGCGGAGGTGGCCTCGTCGAAGAACATGACCTCCGGGTCCATGGCCAGCGCGCGGGCGATCGCGACGCGCTGCTGCTGGCCGCCGGAGAGGTTGCCGGGGCGGACGTCGGCCTTGTGCTTCAGGCCCACGAGGTCCAGCTGGGCGAGGGCCTTGCTCCGGGCCTCGTCCGCCGACATCCTCCGGAGCTTGCGCAGCGCGAGGGAGACGTTGTCCAGCACGGTCTTGTGCGGGAACAGGTTGAACTGCTGGAACACCATGCCGATGCGCCGTCGCAGCTCGTCCGGGTTGTCCTTCAGGACGGACCGGCCGTCCAGGAGGATGTCCCCCTGATCCGGTTCGATGAGCCGGTTCAGGACGCGCAGGAGGGTGGACTTGCCGGACCCGGAGGGGCCGATGACGGACGCCGTCGTGCCCCGCTCCACGTGCAGGTCGATCCCGCGCAGCACGTGGTTGGAGCCGAAGGACAGGTGCAGGTTCTTCCCCGTCAGGGTCCCTGATTCGATCGTCTTCATGCCTTCGCTCCTTCACCGATCTTCGCGGCCAGTTCGTCCGGTTCGGGCTTCTGCTTCTTGCCCACGCGGAGCCGGTTGTCGATGAAGTTGACCAGGTGCGTGAGCGGGATGGTCAGGCACAGGTAGAGCACACCGGCCGCGATGAGCGGTGACAGGTTGCCGGTGTTGCTCGCGGCGTCGTTGCCCACCCGGAAGAGCTCGCGCTCACTGGCGACGAGGCCGATGAAGTAGATGAGCGAGGACTCCTTGATGAGCGAGATGAACTGGTTCACCAGGGCCGGCAGCACGCGCCGCACGCCCTGGGGGATCACGACGAGCTGCATCGACGAGCCGTAGCTGAAGCCGAGGGCCCGCGACGCCTCCAGCTGTCCCTTCTCCACGCTCTGGATCCCGGAGCGGAAGATCTCGCCGATGTACGCCGAGGCGATCAGCGAGAGGGCGAGGATGCCCAGCGGGTACGGGCTCGTGCTGCCCGTGATCTCCCGGAGGATCGGGCCGAGCCCGAGTCCGATGAGCAGGATGATCACGACGGCGGGCAGCCCGCGGAAGATGTCCGTGTAGATGCGGGCGATCCACCGCAGCACGCGGTTGCGCGAGATCCCCATGACGGCGAGGATCATGCCGACGATCGTCCCGATGATCCCCGACGCCAGGGCGAGCATGAGCGTGTTCGGCAGTCCGACGGTCAGCAGGTCCGGCAGGACGGCCGCCATCGCCTCCCAGTCGAAGAAGGTCTTCCCGAGCTGTTCGAGGGCATCCATGCAGGGACCGCTACTCTACTTCCACGGCTTTGCTGCCGGGCTTCCAGTCGGAGGGCATCTCGCGGTCCGGGTACCACTCCTCGGTGAGCTCGGTCCACGTGCCGTCGGCGACGACGGCGTCGAGGCCCGCGTTGAGGGCGTCGATGAGCGGCTGGTTGTCGCTGTTCACGGCGTACGCGGTGAAGTTCTCGGTGTTGATGATGGTCTCGGCGATCGTGGTGTCGTCGCCGTCCTTCACCTGGCCGGTGGCCTGCTGCGACGGGGCCACCCAGGCGTCCACCTGTCCGTTCTTCACGTTCGCGTAGACGGTGTTGTAGTCGGGGAAGCGCACCGGCTCGAGGCCGAGGGTGTTGGAGACGTAGTCGTCCTGGACGGTGCCCTGGACCACGCCGATGCGGGTGCTCTCCGAGAGGGAGTCGAAGCCCGTGACGGAGGAGCCGTTCTTCGTGACGACGGCCATGTAGCCGAAGTCGTAGCCGTTGGTGAAGCCGACGTTCTCGCGGCGCTCCGCGGTGGTGGAGATCGAGGAGGATCCGACGTCGAACTGCTTGTTCTGCACCTGGGCGAGGAGCGCGGAGAAGTCGGTGGACGCGAACTCGACCTCGAGGCCCAGCTTGTCGCCGATGGCGCGCAGCAGCTCGTTGTCGTAGCCGGTGAAGACGCCGTCCTCGAGGAAGATGTTCGGCGGGGCGTCGGAGAGCGTGCCGACGCGCAGCGTGCCGTCGGTGACGAGGCCGAGCTCCGCGACGTCGATCTCGTCGATCGGCGTGGTGGTGTCGGTCGTGTACTGGTCGAGCGACTGCTGGTCGCTGCCGGCCAGGGCGTCGGTGGTCTCGGTGGGCTCGCTGCTGCCGCTGCCGCAGGAGACGGTCAGGGCGAGGAAGGGGACGGCGAAAGCCGCCAGGACCTTGCGGGAGATGTTCATGGTGTCCTTCGAAGTGCCGGCCCGGATGGGGGCGCGGGGAACGGGGGATGGTGCGGGGGACGCCGGATCACGGCGACTGGGGACAGGCTGCTGGGTGACACGCTCACTGTTCTGGGCTGTGCGAGGGTGCGGGTTCCGTCACCGGGGAATGGTCCGGGACAGGCCGCACGACGCCGTACTTGCCAACCGGGGGACTTGTCCCGGCGGCCGAATCTTCACCTGGAGCACCCCACTACGGGAGAGGGTTGCTGTCCAGCCGGCCAGGGCCGAGGGCTGGAACTCTTGATTGCAGGCAAAACGCTAGGGCAGCACGGAGCATCGGGTCAAAACGGGAGGTGCCGGAAACCGACACTTGACGTAGCAGAAGGGCCTCAGGGCGCCCTTTTGTGGCGGAGATTACACGAAACGGTCCACGAGATCGGTGAGTTCGGCCGTCAGGGCGGTCGAGGTGCGCAGCTCCTGGCCGTCCAGCGAGAGCACCGGCGCGAGGAGCCGGATGCTCGAGATCAGCCACACGGCGTCGGCCTCGAGGAGATCGCGCGGTTCCAGCGGCCCGTAGCCGAGCTCCCACCCCTGCTCCTTCGCCGCGGCGAACAGCGCGCTCTGCGAGGTTCCCGGGAGGATCCCGCTCTCGAGCTGCGGCGTGAGGAGGGTCTTCCGGCCGTCGCGCTCGTAGGCGAGGAGCACGGTCGACGTCGGGCCTTCCAGGACCTTGCCGTCGGAGGAGGTGAAGATGACGTCGTCGGCCCCGTGCGCCTTCGCGTACCGGACGGCGGCCATGTTCACGGCGTAGGAGAGGGTCTTCGCGCCCATGAGCAGCCAGGGCGCGCGCTGGGCGACGGTGCTGTCGTACCCGCGCTCGAGGAAGAGGACCCTCAGGCCCGTCTCGCGCTGCCGGAGGGTGGCCTCCGGCACGCGGGCCACCTGCACCCAGGCCGTGGCCCGCCCGGCGCCCTCCACCCCGCGGGTGGCGATCAGCTTCACGACGGCGTGTCCCTGGTCCGGTTCCGCGGCCGCGAACTCGCGCAGGCCCGTGCGGATCGCGCGGCTCCAGGCCTCGGCGTCCGGCACGGTGAGGTCCAGGGCGGCGGCCGACGACGCGAGGCGGGCCAGGTGCGCCTGCTCCTTGCGGGGGGCTCCGTCGACGGCGAGCAGGGATTCGAAGAGGCCGTCCCCGCGGGTGGCGCCGAGGTCGGTGGCCATCAGCTGCGGCTGGGACGCGTCGACCACCCTGCCGTCGTCATGGGCCGGGTCCAGGAACACTAGAACAGTCATGGGCCACAGCGTAGCCGCCGGGACCCCGCGGCCTCAGGTGAGCCTGACCTTCCGGGTGAAGAGTTTCTGCAGCAGGATGAAGACGAGGAGCAGGGCGCCGATCACGATGCGCGTCCACCAGGAGCTCAGCGTGCCCTCGTAGGAGATGAAGGTCTGGACGATCCCGAGCACGAGCACCCCCGTCAGGGAGCCGAGCACGTAGCCGTACCCTCCGGTCAGCAGGGTCCCGCCCACCACGACCGCCGCGATGGCGTCGAGTTCCAGCCCGGTGGCCGCCAGGCTGTACCCGGAGAGGCTGTAGAACGAGAAGAGGATCCCGGCGATCGAGGAGCACAGGCCGCTGATCCCGTACACGAGGACCTTGGTGCGCGGGACGGCGAGACCCATGAGCAGCGCCGAGGACTCGCCGCCACCGATCGCGTACACGGTCCGTCCGAACCGCGTCTGGTGCAGCACGTAGAACGCGACGGCGACCACGAGGAGGGCGATCACGACACCGGGGGAGACGAACAGCCTGCCCACCAGCGGGATCCTCGCCTGCGCCATGGAGGTGAAGAAGGGGTTGGTCACGGTGATGGAATCGACGCTGATGACGTAGCAGAGACCCCGCGCCAGGAACAGGCCCGCAAGGGTGACGATGAAGGGCTGGATCTCGAAGACCTGGATCACGAGCCCCATGAGCAGGCCGAAGGTGGCACCGGTCAGGAGGACGAGGACGATCACCGCGGCGGGGTTCCACCCGGCCTGCAGGAGGGCGGCGGCGATCATCATGGACAGGGCGACGACGGACCCGACGGAGAGGTCGATGCCCCCGGTGAGGATCACGAACGTCATGCCGACGGCGAGGACGATCAGGAACGTGTTGTCGATCAGGAGGTTCAGGAAGACCTGCCCGGACAGGAACCCCGGGTACATGACCGCGCCGGCGGCGAACATGGCGAGGAACAGGCCGAGCGTCGCGAGGGTGGGGGCGTACCGCGCCTTGCCCCGCAGCCGGCTCATGCGGGGGCGGTCGAGTGGTGCCGGGGTGCGGGTGAGGACGGACATCAGGCGGCCACCTTCGGTCGGGACGGTTCGGTCACGGGCCGCCGTCGCCGGCTGAGGAGGGTGCGCGCCCTGCTGGACTGCAGGAGGCACACGATGATCACGACGAGCGCCTTGAAGACCAGGGTGGCTTCGGGCGGGACGCCCAGCGTGTAGACGGTGGTGGTGAGGGTCTGGATGATCAGCGCTCCGACGAGGGTGCCGACCAGGCTGTACCGGCCCCCGGCCAGCGAGGTGCCGCCGATGACGACGGCGAGGATGGCGTCCATCTCGATGTACAGGCCGGCATTGTTGGCGTCCGCCGCCGTGACGTTCGAGCTGATCATGAGGCCGGCGACCGCCGCGCACAGCCCGCTGAAGACGTAGACGGTCCAGGTGATGGTGCGCGCGTCGAGCCCGGCGAGCCTGCTCGCCACCGGGTTGATGCCCACCGATTCGATGAGCGTGCCGAGGGCCGTCCGGCGCGTCAGCAGGCCGGTGATGCCGAAGGCGGCCGCCGCGATGAGGATCGAGATGGGCAGGCCCAGGAAGTACCCGGCTCCGATCGCCTGGTAGGAGTCGTTGGACACGGAGATGATCTGGCCGTCGGTGACCAGCTGGGCCAGTCCGCGGCCCGCGGTCATGAGCACCAGCGTGGCGATGATCGGCTGGATCCCGATGGCAGAGACCAGGAAGCCGTTCCACGCCCCGAGGGCGAGGCCCGCGACGACGGCGATCGCCACTGCCGTCGCGGCGGTCTGGAGGGAGGCCGGGTCGGGGGAGCTGTAGATGTACATGCAGGAGACGGCGCCGGCGATCGCCGCGACCGCACCCACCGACAGGTCGATGCCCCGTGAGGCGATGACGAGTGTCATGCCGAGGGCGATCAGGATGGTGGGTGCCCCGTTGCGGAGGATGTCGATCAGGCTGCCGTAGAGGTGGCCGTCCTGGACGCGGACCGAGAGGAAGTCCGCACGGAAGAGCTGGTTCAGCAGGAGCAGCAGGACAAGGGCGAGCACGGGCCAGGTGAGGCGGTGCCGCAGCAGCGCACTCATGCGTTCGTCCCGGCGATGACCGTCATGACGTCTCCCATGGTGAGGTTCTCGTTGGGTAGGTCGGCGACCATCCGCCGGTCCTTGAGGACGGCGATCCGGTCGCTGATACGCAGCACTTCCTCGAGCTCGGCCGAGATGAAGATGACGGACATCCCGTCCGCCGCGAGGCTGCTGATGAGTTTCTGGATCTGCGTCTTGGCGCCGATGTCGATGCCCCGGGTCGGTTCGTCCAGGATGAGCAGTCGCGGATGGGTGATGAGCCAGCGCGCGAGCAGCACCTTCTGCTGGTTGCCGCCGCTGAGGTCCCGGATGAGCGTGTCCTTGCTGGACGGGCGGATGTCGAGGGCTCTGATGTACCGATCCGCCAGCTCGTCCTGGGTGGCGCGGGGGACACGCCGCCACCAGCCCTTGCCCGCCTGCAGCGCCAGGATCAGATTGTCGCGGACGGAGAGATCGCCGATCAGTCCCTCCTCCTTGCGGTTCTCGGAGGAGAACGCGATGCCCCGGTCGATGGCGGACCGCGGGCTGCGGAGGGTGCGGCCCGTGCCGCGGATGGTCAGCTGTCCCTGGTCGGCCCTGTCGGCACCGAACAGCAGCCTGGCCGTCTCGGTGCGGCCCGACCCGAGCAGGCCGGCGAGGCCGAGGATCTCGCCGGTATGGACGGTGAAGGTCACCTCCCGGACCGAACCCTTCCTCCCCAGCCCCTCCGCCTGCAGGAACAGCGTCTCCTCCGTGCGGTCCGGCCGGCGTCGGCTCTCGGCTTCCTCGAGCTCGGCCAGGGCGTCCAGTTCCTTGCCGATCATCGTGGAGATCAGGGCCATGCGCGGCAGCTCGGGCGTCAGGTATTCGCCCACCAGCCGGCCGTTGCGGAGGACCGTCATGCGGTCCGAGATCTCGTACACCTGCTCGAGGAAGTGGGACACGAACAGGATCGCGACGCCCCGGTCCCGCAGCGTCCTGATGACGGAGAACAGCTGCTGCACCTCGTCGGCGTCGAGGCTGGAGGTCGGCTCGTCGAGGATGAGCACCCTGGCCTCGATCTGCATGGCGCGGGCGATGGCCACGAGCTGCTGGATGGCGATGGAGTGCGAGGACAGGACGGACCGCGGATCGATGTGTCCCAGCTGCAGCTGGTCGAGGACCTCCTTCGCCTTCCGGCGGACGTCCCGCCAGTGGATGGCGCCGCGCCTGCGCGGTTCACGGCCGAGCAGGATGTTCTCCTCGACGGAGAGGTTGGGGCAGAGGTTCACCTCCTGGTAGACCGTGCTGATCCCGGCGGCCTGCGCCTCGGCCGGCGTGCCGAAGCTCTTCCGGGCCCCCATGACCGTGATCGTGCCGTCGTCCACGGCGTAGACCCCCGTCAGGGCCTTGATGAGGGTGGATTTCCCGGCGCCGTTCTCGCCCAGGAGGGCGTGGACCTCCCCCGGGAACAGCCGGAAGTCGACGCCGTCGAGCGCTTTCACGCCCGGGAAGGCGATGGAGATACCCTGCATGTCCACCACGGGGACGGTCCCGTCCATGTCCTGCCTCCTGTGTCCCGGATGCGGCGGGCCCGGCCCGCCGCGTCCCTCACTCCTGGTGACCCGGCCGCCTCGCGAGGCGGCCGGGTCCGGTTCCTAGTACTCGCGGCTCGCGAGGACTTCCTTGGCCTGCTCGGGCGTGAAGGTGGTCTCCTCGGTCACCACCCGGGCCGGAACCTCCTCGCCGGCGACCACCTTGGCCGCCAGGTCCATGAGCTGATCGCCGAGGAGCGGGTTGCACTCGACGATGAAGTTGATCTTCCCGTCGGCGAGAGCGGTCATGCCGTCCTTCACGGCGTCCACGGTGATGATCTTGATGTCCTTGCCGGGCACCTTCCCCGCGGCCTCGATGGCCTCGATGGCGCCGAGTCCCATGTCGTCGTTGTGGGCGTAGACCACATCGATGTCGGGGGTGTTCTTCAGGAACGCCTCCATCACCTGCTTGCCGCCGCTCCGGGTGAAGTCGCCGGTCTGCGACTGGACGATCTCGAGGTCGGGATCGGCTGCGATGGCCGCCTCGAACCCTTCCTTCCGGTCGATGGCCGGAGCCGCACCCGTGGTGCCCTGCAGTTCCACGATGTTCACCGGGCCCTCGGTCGAGGCCGAGTCCTCGACGAGCCATTCCCCGGCCTTCTTGCCCTCCTCCACGAAATCCGAGCCGAGGAAGGTCTTGTAGAGCGTGGTGTCGGTGGAGTCCACGGCCCGGTCGGTGAGGATGACGGGGATGCCCGCGTCCTTGGCTTCCTTCAGCACGGTGTCCCATCCCGATTCCACCACCGGGGAGAAGGCGATGACGTCCACCTGCTGCTGGATGTAGGACCGGATCGCCTTGATCTGGTTCTCCTGCTTCTGCTGTGCGTCCGAGAACTTCAGGTCGACACCTGCCGTTTCCGCGGCTTCCTGGATCGACGTGGTGTTGGCGGTACGCCAGCCGCTCTCGGCGCCGACCTGGGCGAAGCCCATGGTGATCGCGTCATCGGAACCACCCTCTCCGCCGGCATCGGACTGACCGCCGCAGGACGTGAGGGCGAGGGTGGTGGCGGCGATGACCGCCACGAATGATTTTCTCAACACTGCTGCCTCCTGGGAATCGGAACCACAGCAAGGCGTATCTGCACCGTCGTTGCTGCAGGGGCGGGGAGCCCTGCGGCAATTGTGAACGGTAACAAATGGCGGGTCAAGGGATCCCGGACACTATTGCGTCGCGATCCGGTGCGCCGGCCGTGCGGGGAGGCGTCGGCAGGGGAAAGGCCGGGCCGTACGATCGCGGCCCGGCCTCCGGTAGGGGTCAGTTACTTCTGACCGTTGTCCTTGCCGTCGAGGGTGTCCTTGGCCTTGTCCTCGGCCTGGTCGACCTTCTCGGGATTGTCCTGTGCATAGTCCTTGGCCTTGTCAGCCATTCCACCAGTGTCCGCCATAGAGTGCTCTTTCAGTCGAACCGGTCCGCGGCCTGCCGTGGGCTGCCGCGGTCTGACCCGTTCATCGTCCACCTCCCGCAGGAGTCGCGGTACCCGCAGGATCCGGTTGACATCCGCCGGGGAAGAGGGTGCGGCAGGATCGCCCGGCGGGACCGCCGCACCGGCACTCAGGCGTGCCGTGCCATCCGGTACAGGAGGTTGTCGCGCACCATCGGCCACTCGTGCGCCAGGACGGAGTAGACCACGGTGTCGCGCAGTTCGCCGTCCCGCGTACGGCTGTGGCTGCGGAGCACGCCGTCCTGCTTCGCCCCGAGTCGCTCGATCGCAGCCCGCGACTGGTGGTTGATCCAGTGCGTCCGGAACTCGACCGCCGGGCAGCCGAAGTCCTCGAAGGCATGCCGCAGCAGCAGGTACTTCGACTCCGTGTTGGTGCCGGTGCGCTGCGCGGAGGCGGCGTTCCACGTGGACCCGATCTCCACCCGCGGAGTGGCCTGGTCGATGTTCATGTAGGTGGTCATCCCGATGACCGGCCCGGGCCCGCCGGTCCGGGGATCGACGAGCCGCGCGGTGAACGGGAGCATCGACCCGCTCTCCTGGAGGGCCAGCCGGCGGTCGATCTCCCGGCGCATCCCCTCCGGCGCGGGCACCGACGTGTACCAGAGGGTCCACAGGTCCCCGTCACGGGCGGCGGCGACGAGCCCGTCGTGGTGGTCGGGGGCGAGGGGTTCGAGGATGACGCGCCGCCCGCGCAGGGTCGTGGGGTGGAGGGCCGTCATGCTCCGACCCTAGCGCCACCCGCCGTGCGCCGCGCAGGAGGACGATCAGGGCGAGGAGGGCGGCCGCACTGACGCCGTAGAGCACCGCCCCCCAGATCGTGTAGTCACCGCCGCCGATCGCGAAGGCGTCGGCGAGGCTCATGCCCGGGTTGAACGAGGCGACGACGTGCGACGGCGCCCCGAGAGTGATGACGCAGAGGTACAGGGCCGCGATCCGGGGCGCACTCCACCGCCGCAGGGTGCCGAGAAGACCCACCATCAGGCCCAGCGCGACGCCTGTGACCCCCCAGATCACCACGAGGTTCACGGCCATGGGCTCCCGTGCTTCCCGCATCTGCCGGTAGATCTCGGGAAGACCGAGTCCCGGGACGGCGGCCAGCGGATTCCAGACGAGGATCTGCAGGGTCCCGACGACGGCGTACGCGACGCACGTCGCGAGACCCGGAACGATGACGACGACTGTCCTGCCCGGCACTGGCTCCCCCTCCGATGAGCGCGTCCGAGGGCGGACGCCCGGCTAGGCTACCGGGTCACGCGCCGTCGGCAGGGAAGCCGGCGGGACGTCGGCAGGGCGGTCGGCAGGAAAGGAGGACCCCAGGGCGGACAGCACCCCGCGCGTCTTCGTCCGCACCTCGGCCCACTCCTCGGCCGGGTCCGAGTCGGCGGTGATCGCCCCGCCGACGCCCAGCGTGAGGTGCGTGGCGTCGCCGTCGTCCGCCAGCACGAGGGTGCGGATGACGACGGCGAGATCCGCGGCGCCGGTCAGGCTGAAGTACCCGGCGGCGCCCGAGTAGGGACCACGCGGACTCCGCTCCAGGCGGTCGAGGATGGCCATGGTGCTGATCTTCGGCGCGCCCGTCATCGAACCGGCCGGGAAGGCGGACCCGATCACCCCTGCGCGCGCGCTGCCCGGCCGCAGGCGGGCGTCGATGCTGCTCACCATCTGGTGCACGGTGGCGTAGGACTCGATGTCGCACAACCGGCTGACGGTGACCGAGCCCGGCACCGCGTGGTGCGAGAGGTCGTTGCGGAGCAGGTCCACGATCATGATGTTCTCCGCGCGGTCCTTCGCGGAGCTCCGGAGGTCCTGGAGCAGGGCGGCGTCCTCCGCCGGGTCCGCCGACCGCCCGCGCGTGCCCTTGATCGGTTCCGCCCGCATGAAGCCGTCCTGCGTGAGCTTCAGGAACCGTTCGGGCGAGGTGCTGGCCACGGCGAAGCCGGGGAAGCGGAGGTAGTGCGCGAAGGGTGCCGGACTCGCGGCGCGCAGGCGGAGATACGTCGCCAGCGGATCGAGGCGCTCCACGCGGGCCGAGAGCGACGTCGTCAGGCAGACCTCGTACGTGGTGCCGTCGGCGATCTCGGCCTGCGCGCGCCGGGTCTTCGCCATGTACTCCTCGCGGGAATCCCGGGCCGCGAACCGGGGCGCCGGGGGCGGGGCGGACGGCGGGACGGGGCCCGGGGCCGCGACNGCCAGGCCTCACGGTCCGGATCGCGCCGCCCGTCGGTGAGCGTGAGCAGGACGACGGACTGCTCGGCGTGGTCCACGACGACGGCGCGGCCGGCGAAGATCAGGGCCGCGTCGGGGAGGGCGTCGGCCGGCGTCGGCACGGACGCGCCGCCCGTCTCCCGCTTGAGCTCGTAGCCGAGGTAGCCCAGCCACCCCAGGCCGAACCCGCAGGCGAAATCCTCCGGGGCGCGGACCGCCCGGCGGCCCCAGACGTCGTCGAGCCAGCGGAAGAAGGGCTCGCGGACGCGCGTGGTGACCGGGCCCGCCGTGATCTCCGTGGTGCCGTCCCGGTGCAGGGCCTGCTGCCCGAAGGCGCCGGACGCGTCCGCCAGGATGCTGAAGCGGTTGCGCCCCTCGGGCCGGGGCGCCGTGGTCCCGGCGTCGGAACTGTCCAGCCAGACCGCGGCGGGGGACGCCCCGTACAGGGTGGAGAACAGCGCCGCGGTGTCCGGTGTCGCGGCGATGCGCTCGCAGTCCAGCCGGAGCCCGCGCCGGCCCGCGCGCTCCGGCGCGAGCATGACCGCGCACGCCGGCAGCCCCGTGAGTGCCAGGCGGACGGCCTGCGGTGACGGGGGCCCGCTGTGGCCCTGCACGACGACGTCGGCGGCGGCGCCGGGGTCGTCACCCGCCAGCCAGGCGTCCTCCTGGTCCGCCCAGCGCTGCCAGAAGGGCGCGTACGCCTCGCCGTCGCGCTCGATCGCGGTCCGGTGCCGGATCCCGGCGTCGGCCTCGATCCAGATCACCGCGTCGAGGTGGGGCCGCGCCGCGGCAGCCGCCGCCCCGACGCCCTCGAGGAGCACGATCTCGGCCGCCGCCGTGGTCCGTGCGGCGCCGTCCTGTCCGCGGTCCCAGTCCCAGGCGTTCCAGTGCGCCGGACGCCCGGCCCGCAGGGGGAGCAGGACGCGCTCCACGTAGCGGCCGATGCCGTCGTCGAGCCCGTCCCAGCCCGGATAGATGTCCTCGAGGTGGAAGAGGCTGACGCTGTGGTGCTCCCGGAGGAGGGCGGCGAGCTCGACGGCGAGGGTGGTCTTGCCCGCCCCGGACCGCCCGTCGACGGCGATGAGCAGGGGCGCGTCGGAGGGCACGGGTCAGGCCACGGCGAGGAGGGCGCCGACGCCCACGAAGAGCGAGCCGAAGGTGCGGTTGAGGAGGACCTGCCCGCGGTCGTCCTGCGTGAAGCGCCGGAACGAGCGGGCGGCACCGGCGTAGAAGAACCACATGACGAGCACGTCGATCACGACGACGGTCGCGGCCAGGACGGCGTACTGGCCGAGCAGCGGGCGGTCCGGGCGGATGAACTGGGGGATCAGGGCGAGGAAGAACACGATGGCCTTCGGGTTGAGCAGGTTCACCCAGAGGCCGCGGCGGACCATCGAGAGCGCGCCCTCGGTGACCTGCCGGGCCCGGACCTCGCCGTGCTCGGGCTTCTGCAGGAACTTCCGCACGCCCAGGTAGACCAGGTACGCGGCGCCGGTGTACCGGATGAGGTTGAATGCCAGCGGCGAGTTGGTCACGAGCAGCCCCACGCCCGCCGCGGCGACGCCGATGTGCACGAGGAGGGCCGCCTGCTGGCCGAGGATCCCCCAGATGGAACGGCGGAAACCGACCGTCAGCGCGTTGCTCATGGTGTTCACCGCGCCCGCCCCGGGCACGAAGCTGATCAGGGTCCCGGCGCCGAGCAGCGCCAGCCAGAGGGAGGGATTCACCCGTTCATGGTAAGCATCGCCGGTCGGGCCGCGGAAACGTCAGGCGTCGAGTTCGTGGCGCACGAACCGGACGACGCCCTCCACCGCGCCGTGGACCATCCGCCAGGTGGCTTCGAAGTCGCTGGCGTCGCCGTACCAGGGGTCGTAGATCCCGAGATCCTCGAGGTCGGCGTCCGTCGTCGACGGATCGAACTCGCGCAGGAGGTGGATCCTGTCCCGGGCGTCGCCGTCCGGCGCGTCACGGCGCAACTCGCGGTAGTGGTCCAGGTCCAGGGCGAGGATGAGGTCCCGCTCGCGGTACCAGACGGCCTCGAAGCGTCGGGCACGGTGCAGGTGGCTCTCGATGCCGAGTTCCGCCAGCTTCGCCGCCGCCCGCTCGTCGATGGGCTTGCCGGCCTCCCAGTCGGTGGTCCCCGCGGAATCGACGGCGACGTACTGCTGCAGTCCCGCCTGCGTGAAGGCGTGCGCGAGCATGAGCTCCGCCATGGGTGAGCGGCAGATGTTGCCCGTGCAGACGGTGACGATGCGGTACATCCCGCCAGCCTATCGGCGGTCGGCTCAGGCGCGGGCGAGAATCTCGACGCTCGGCAGGAGGAACACGCCGTCCTCCGCGCGCCCCCACCTGCGCCACCCCTCGGCCAGGCGCTGCAGGGTCTGCGCGTCGGCGAGGCCCCGCTCGACGGTCTGCTCCGCGAAGGCCGAATGCAGCACGCGCTCGGCCCACGACTCCGCATGGGCACGCCTGTCCCCATCGGCGGCGTACACCCAGGTCGACGACGACACCTCGACGTCCGCGAACCCGGCCGAGGCCGCCCACCCCGGCAGGCGCCGTCCGGCGTCCGGCTCGCCGCCGTTGCCGCGCGCCAGCTCCCCGTAGAGCTCCCGCCACTCGTCGAGCTCGCCGACCGCCGGGTACCAGGTCATCGCGCCGAAGTCGGCTTCGCGGGCGGCCACGATGCCGCCCGGCCGCACGACGCGCCGCATCTCCCGGAGCGCGGCCACCGGATCGGCGAGGTGCTGCAGCACCTGGTGGGCATGCACGACGTCGAACGACTCGTCGGGGACGTCGAGGTCGTACACGTTGCCCTCGCGGAACTCCACGTTGGCCACGTCCGCGTGGGTGGCGGACGCCTGCACGACGACGTCGGCCGACCGGTCGATGCCGGTCACGGAGCCGGGCGCCACGAGATCCGCGAAGCCGGCGGTGATGCTGCCGGGCCCGCACCCGATGTCCAGCAGGTCCATGCCGCTCTCGAGGAAGGGCTCCAGGTAGGCGGCCGACGACGCGACCGTGCGCATCGCGTGCGCGGCCGTCACGCTCGGGTGGTGTCCATGGGAGTAGATCTCGTCGTTCATGACTGGAAGGCTAACCGGCCGACCGGCCCCGAGCCGACCCGGCGCCGTCCCGCGCGTCGTCCTTCGCCGCGACCGTGGCGTCGGTGATCCGCTGCATCATGTCGCGCAGCAGCATCAGCTGCTCCTCCGTGTACTGGTCGAGGACGCCGTTGAGGTGGCGGGCGAGCGGCGCGAACAGCATCGCACCGGTGCTCCGGGCCTTCTCGGTCATCTGGAGGTGCACCTGCCGCCGGTCAACCTCGCTGCGCCGCCGTGTGACATGGCCGGCGGAATCGAGGCGGTCCACCAGGGCCGTGGTGGCCGGCGAGCTCAGATTGAGCTCCTCGCGCAGCAGGCCGGGGGTGACGGTGAGGCCGGCCTGGGCAGCGCCCATCATGATGCTCAGGGCGTGGAGATCGGTGCGGTACAGGCTGTCGCGCTCACTGGCGGCTTCCACATAGCGCTCGGTCTCGATGGTGAACTGCCGCATGAGCGCCATGAGTTCGTCCCTCGTGGCCATGGATCCTCGCCTCCTGTCCCATCCAGCTTAGGCCGCTTCCACTATCTCCACCATAGATATACTCTGTTGCAGAGAGAATTTCGAGGAAGGCGTGGAGTGCGATGAAGAACAGATGGCTGAGGGTGCTGCTGCCCGTCGTGGTGGTGCTGATCTGGCTGGTCGGCGCGGCGGTGGGCGGACCCACCTTCGGGCGGCTCGAGGAGGTCTCGAGCAACGACCAGGCGTCCTTCCTGCCCGCGAGCGCGGAGTCGACGGAGGCCGGGGAACTGCAGCAGAGGTTCAGTGATTCGGATGCCATCCCCGCGGTGATCGTCGCCGAGTCGGACACCGTGATCGAACCGCAGGACCTCGGCGCCTACGCCGAGCTCGGCGAGACGCTCGGCGGGGTCGAGGGGCTCGAGCCCCCGGCCGAGGGGGCGCCGGCGGTCGCCGGTCCCATCCCGTCGGAGGACGGGTTCGCCGTCCAGTACATCGCCTTCGTCTCCTCCGACGCGGAACTCGCCGAGGTGGTCGGCGAGCTGCGCACCATCCTGGACGACGACCTGCCCGACGGCGTCACCGGCTACGTCACCGGCCCGGCCGGGTTCACCAACGACCTCGTCGACGCCTTCGGCGGGATCGACGGCATCCTGCTCGCCGTCGCGCTCGGCGCGGTGTTCGTGATCCTCCTCGTGGTCTACCGGTCCATCGTGCTGCCGTTCCTGGTCCTGCTGACCTCGGTGTTCGCGCTGGCGACGTCGATCCTGCTGATCTTCGGCCTCGCGAAGCTCGACGTGATCCAGCTCAGCGGCCAGAGCCAGGGCATCCTCTCGATCCTCGTGATCGGCGCGGCCACGGACTACGCGCTGCTGCTCGTCGCCCGGTTCCGGGAGGCGCTCGGGGAGCACGAGACGAAGTGGGAGGCCATGCGCGTGGCCTACCGCGGGTCCTTCGAGCCGATCCTCGCCTCCGGCGCCACCGTGATCCTCGGCCTGCTCTGCCTGCTCTTCTCGGACCTCAACTCGAACCGGAGCCTCGGGCCGATCGCCGCCATCGGCATCGCCTTCTCGCTCGCCGCGGCGCTCACTCTCCTCCCCGCGCTCCTCCTCCTGTTCGGCAGGGCCGCCTTCTGGCCCCTGCTCCCGCGCTACAACCCCGCGGCGGCCGCCGTCGTCGCCCCGCACCACGGCAGGCACGCCGCACCGACCGGTGCCGGGCCGGAGACCGGCCTCGAACGGCTGAAGGGCCTCTGGAGGCGCGTGGCCCTGCTCGTGGGCCGCCGCCCGCGCGTGCTGTGGATCGCGTCGCTGCTGATCCTGGTCGCGGGCGCCCTCGGGCTGACCCAGCTGCAGGCCAACGGCGTCCCGCAGTCCGCCCTGATCCTGACGCCGTCCAACGCGGTCGACGGCCAGGAGGCCCTCGGCCGCCACTTCGACGCCGGCTCCGGGAGCCCCGTGTACGTCGTCGCCCCCGAGGCGGACCAGGAGGCCGTGCTGGAGGTCGTCTCGGCGCAGGAGGGCATCTCCGACGCCGCCCTGACCGAGGACCCGAGCGGCGCGGCCGTCGTCGAGGACGGGCAGGTCCTGATCAGCGGCACGCTCGAGTACCAGGCCGACTCCGAGCAGGCCGAGGACGTGGTGCGCGAGCTGCGGACGGCGCTCGACGACGTCGGTGGAGGAGACGCGCTGGTCGGCGGTGTCACGGCGGTGGCGATCGACACGAACGACACCGCGCTCGCCGACCTCGTCAAGATCATCCCGATCGTCCTGGCGGTCATCCTCGTGGTGCTGATCATCCTGCTCCGCTCCGTGCTCGCGCCGGTGCTCCTCGTCGCCAGCGTGGCGCTCTCCTACGCCACGGCCCTCGGTGTCTCGGCGGTGGTGTTCAACACCGTCTTCGGGTTCGAGGGGGCGGACGCATCGGTGCCGCTGTTCGGCTTCGTGTTCCTCGTGGCGCTGGGCGTGGACTACAACATCTTCCTCATGACCCGGGTCCGGGAGGAGTCCCTCCGGATCGGCACCCGGCCCGGCATCCTGCGCGGCCTCGGCGTGACGGGCGGCGTCATCACCTCGGCCGGCGTGGTCCTGGCGGCGACGTTCGCCGCGCTGGGCGTGATCCCCATCCTGTTCCTGGCGCAGATCGCGTTCATCGTGGCCTTCGGCGTGCTGCTGGACACCATCCTGGTGCGCTCGCTGCTGATCCCGGCCCTGGCGTACGACATCGGCCCGAAGATCTGGTGGCCGTCCAAGCTCGGCACGGTGCCGTCCCCGCGGTAGCCGCAGGGCGCGCCCGGGTCCCATGGGCCCGGGCGTGCGCGGGCCGGGAGCGCGGCTCCGGTCGGTGTCCGACGGCGGGACCCGCCCCACGTGCGCGACGAGGGGTGCGGATGCCGGACCGCGCCGTCCGACCGTGGCCCTCCGTCCGCGGCAGGTTCCGCATGGACCTGCCCGTTTCACAGCCCCTGCACATCGCGGGCAGGGAGCACTCCTAGCATGTGCCCGTATAACGGAGGGATGACTTCCCGCGTGGAACCCGACGACAGGCCCTCCCGCCCTCCGGTGCGTCGCCTCGTCGTCGCCCTGGTGGGCATCGACGGCGCGGGCAAGACGACGGCGGCGTCCGCGCTCGGCGGGCTCCTCGGAACGACGATGCCCACGATGGTCCTCGCCAACCCTTCGGGGCGGCGCACCATGACGGCGTGGACCGCGCGGCTCGGACTCGCCGTCCCGCCGCGGATCCTCGATCTCCTGGAATCGGCGGTGCGGGTGGTCAACGTCGCGGCCAACCACCTGCGGGCCCGCCGGTTCGACGGGGTCGTCATCCTGGACCGGCATCTGCACTGCCAGCAGGCGCTGCGTTCCACCCGGGGACTGCCGCGCGGGGCATTCCTCACCGCGCTGACGCGGGTGCTGCCGGCGGCGGACGTCGTCGTGTTCCTCGACGTCAGCCCGGAGGAGGCCGTCCGCCGGATCGTGGAGCGGGGGACGGACACCGAACGCGTCGACGACCTCCGGGCCTATCGCGACGGCTACCTCGGGCTCCCCGAATTCGGCGGCTTCCGGCGCGTGGATGCCGACGGGTCGCTGCCCGCCGTCCTCGATCAGCTGGAGGAGATCGTCGTGGGAGGCGCGCAGCGCCCGGCGTCAGCGGACGCAACCGGCGGCACCTGCCTCCCCGGTGGACGGCGTTCGACGGCGGGCCGCCCTGCGCGTGGGGTGGACGGCGCCGCTGCTCCTGCTCGATAGGGTTTCAGGTATGAATGAGATCGCCGCCTTCCTCGACGCCCGCATCACCGAGGACGAGAAAGCAGCCCGCACGGGCACCCTCCCCGAAGAAGTGTGGGGTGCGCGCGGCTGGTACGAGCCCGCGCGGGTCCTGTCCGAATGCGAGGCCAAGCGACGGCTCCTGCAGTTCGCGCTGTCCGATCTCGGTGAGCCCCACGGCTCGAGCGTGCTGAAGCTGCTCGCCGGGCCGTGGGCGGGCCACGGCGGCTACCGGCCGGAGTGGAAGGCCTGAGCGGGGGCGGGCCAGGAGGCCCGGGGGCCCATGGCGCCGACGGGCGCCGGGTGGCGGGATGGTGAAGCGCAGCAGTCATGTCGGCGAACGGCATGCTCCGGCGCAAGCTTTGCGCAAGAACTCCGTGCAGGTGCGCGCCGCCCACCCGCCGTCGCTAGGCTTGGACGGTGCCCCTACCTTCGACTCCGTCAGGCCCTGACCATTATCAGGGCCCGTTCCCGGTGGACGGCGCGGCACCTCTCCCACATGATGCCGCCCCGTCCCCCGACGCCCCGCGGGCAGCGGAGCCCCTCCTCGATCCCACGGTCCTCGCGGACATGGTGCGCGACTTCTCCGACCCCGCCGTCGTCCACCGGTTCGCGCGGGACTTCTCCGCGACGCTCGAGGGCAAGCTCGAGCGGCTGGAGCGGGGGATCGGGGCCGGCGACGCCACGGGCGCCGAGGACGCCGTCCTCAGCGTGACGACGTCGGCCGTGATGGTGGGCGCGGTGCGCCTCAGCCAGGCGGCGCGTGCAGTCCATCGCCTGATCACCGCCGACGACCTCGACGGCGCCCGGCGCGCGGTCGCCCCGCTGCGCGCGTGCGCTGCGGACACGCTCCGGGAACTGCGGGCAGGCTACCCGGAGAGCCCTGAGCCGTCGACGGTCCCGCTCTAGTCCGTGCCCCGGGGTACGACGCGGAACCCCACGCCCCGCACCGTCGTGATGAGCTCCGGGCCGCCGTCCACGCGCGCCAGCTTCTGGCGGAGATTCGCGATGTGCACCTCGATGGCCCGCTCGTCCGTGCGGCTGACGAAGTTGTACCCCCGGTAGTCCCCGCCCCGGGACACGCGGACCAGCTCCTCCTTGGTCCGGACGGCCCCGTTGCCCTGCATCAGCTCGTACAGCAGGTTGAATTCGGTCTTGGTAAGCGGCAGTTCCACGCCGGCGCAGCTGGCGATGCGCGCGTCGCCGTCCACCGTGATGCCGCCGTTCCGCAGGACGTTGGCGGACTTCACCGGCTCGTCGTCGGGCGGGACGGGCGCGGCAGGCCGGGCCGGCGGGTGCTGGGCGTTCTGGCCGATGCGGGGCCGGCGGAGCATCGCGTCGATGCGGGCCCGCAGTTCGCGGGGCCTGAACGGCTTCACGACGTAGTCGTCGGCCCCTGCCTGGAGCGCGGTGAGGATGTCCATCTCGTCGCTGTGGCCGCTGAGCACGATCACGTAGCAGTCGGTGGTGTTGCGGATCCGCCGCAGGACCTCGTACCCGTCGATATCGGGGAGCCCGATGTCCAGGGTCACCACCATGGGATGCTGCTGCCGGATCACGTCGACGCCCTCGCGCCCGGTGGTCGCACTGCTGACCACGAAGCCGCCCTGCTCGAGGACGGCACACACCAGGTTCCGGATGTCGAGATCGTCCTCGATGACCACGGCGCCCCGGCGATCGCCGGGTGCGGAGCTAGTCATCGCGCGTTGTCCGGGGACGGCCCTGCGGGGCGGCCGGCAGGTACCGGCAGGCAGGTATGGGAACGGTTGGGACTTCGCGTGTCCGGGGCATAGTCCATGGACCTGTTCTCTTCGGCGGCCCGGCTGACCTCGAGGGTCCCGTGGCTTTGCGTCCCCGGCTCGCACCGGGTTTGCCTTTGTCGACGAGCGGCTGCTCGCTCGACGATAGTAGCAACCCCCGCCGACGCCTTGGTGAACGAGCGGGAGCGCCGTCGAGCCGTGGCGTCACGGCGCCCGGTGCAGGGCGTCACCCCGTGGTCAGCGCCTCCGCACGGGTGGGCGGAGAAGGAGCGCCGCGGACCGCAGTACCGCGTCGCCGACGGCGGCCAGGGCCGTGGAACCGTGGCGCCATTGCTGCCAGTACAGCGGCACGTCCACCTGGCCTCGCGGGTCGAAGCGGACCAGGTCCCGCGGGTCGGACCGCCACTCCGCTTCGGATACGAGGCCCCAGCCCATGCCGAGACGGACCGCGTCGGCGAACTCCTGCGCCGCGGGCAGGTAGTGGCGCGGCGGGTCGACGGCGCGGCGGGTGCGCGAACGCAGGTACTGGTCCTGGAGGTCGTCCTTCCGGTCGAAGAGGACCACGGGTGCAAGGGAGAGCCGTTCGGGCGTCGCCCCGTCGGCGAACCAGGTGTCCCGGAAGCCCCGGGAACAGACCGGCACGTAGCGCATGACGCCGAGCGGCCGCGAGGAGCACCCCTGCACGGGAGAGGCCACGGAGGTGATGGCCGCCGAGGCGGTGCCGTTGCGCAGCAGCTCGAGGGAGTAGTCCTCGTCCTCCCGCAGGATCTCCAGTTGCAGGGTGTCGGCGACCTGGGCGAGGGCCGGGAGGACCCACGTGTGCAGCGAGTCGCCATTGACCACGATCGTGATCCGTCGACGGGGGCCCTCCCGGGCGGAGTCGAGCTCGGTGGCGAGGTCCGCCGACAGCAGTTCGAGCCGGCGGGCGAAGCGGATGATCGCCTCTCCCGCGTCGGTGGGGCGCAGGGGGCGTGTACGGGTGACGACGGGGCGCCCCACGGCCACCTCGAGCGCCCGGATCCGCTGGCTGATCGCCGAGGGCGAGACGGACAGCGCGGAGGCCGCTGCTTCGAAACTCCCCGTGTCGATGATCGCCGCAAGAGCCTCGGCCTGTGCCTGATCGACGGACTTCATAAGCAATTCTTATCACGCTGAAGTAAAATTAGTTTGTCTAACCATCGACGCCGCGCCTAGTTTGGGATGCGTGATCTCCACAGCCGCCACCGGCCTCGTCGCCGGTCTGACCCTGATCGTCGCCATCGGCTCGCAGAACGCCTTCGTGCTGCGCCAGGGCCTGCGGCGGTCCCACGTGGCGCTGGTCGTGACGGTGTGTGCCGTCTCGGACCTCGTCCTGATCGTGCTCGGCGTCGGCGGGTTGGGAGCTGCGATCGAGCGGGCCCCCGTGCTCCTTGAGGTGGTGCGGTGGGCCGGGGCGGCCTTCCTCGCCGGGTACGCGGTCCTCGCGGCACGGCGGGCGCTCCGGGGGGAGCGTCTCGACGTCGACGGCGGACCCGCCACGATGTCCTGGCGTGCCGCGCTCGGGACCTGCCTCGCCCTGACCTGGCTTAATCCACACGTGTACCTGGACACCGTGCTGCTGCTGGGGTCACTCGCGAACACGCACGGCACGCCGGGCCGCTGGTGGTTCGGTGCCGGTGCTGCCCTCGGCAGCATCCTGTGGTTCTCGGCGCTCGGCGTCGGTGCGCGCTTCCTCGCCCCCGTCTTCGCCCGCCCGTGGGCCTGGCGCATCCTGGATGCGCTGATCGCCGCCGTCATGCTCCTGCTGGCCGTGCTCCTGATCCTGCGGTAGCGCGCGCCGCGGTGGGCGCGCCGCGGCGCGGCCCGGGACTACTCCTGGTTGGCGCGCTCCTCGATCCAGTCCGTCGCCGCGTCCGAGAGGAAGATGCCGTCGGGGCCACGCCCGCCCATCCACCACGACTCCGAGGCCACCAGGCCGCCGGCGCTGCCGATGTCGGCGACCACCTCGGGCGTGAGCGCCTCGCCGTTGTGGGCGATCAGCCACTCCCGGGTCTGCGGCGTGACCCTGTTCCACCATCGGTCGAGATCCATGGCCGACAGTATGGCACCTGCGGGTCTCACCCGCGCCGGGTGATCGTCGGACCAGCGACCCGCCGCCTCTTCCTGCACTGTGTGTCGCACACTATGGTGTCGGCATGGACATCGATGAGGGCCTGGTGGCCGGGCACCTGCAGGAACTGCGCCGCGGGACGGTCGTCCTGGCATGTCTCACCCGGCTGCGCACCCCCGACTACGGGTATGCACTCCTCGGCTCGCTCGACGCCCTGGACCTCCAGGTCGATGCGAACACGCTCTACCCGCTCCTTCGGCGCCTCGAGAAGCAGGGCCTGCTGACCAGCGAGTGGAACACCGCCGAATCCCGTCCGCGGAAGTTCTACCGGACGAGCCCGGCCGGCGACGACCTCGCCGCCACCCTCACGGCCGACTGGGATCGGCTGACCGCATCGCTGCACCGCCTCGCCGAAGGGGAACTGCCATGACCACGCTGACCGACCGGTACGTCTGGGCGGCCGTCCGCACCGTACCCGACGCCCAGCGCGCCGAGATCGAACCCGAGATCCGGGTGATGATCGGCGACGCCGTCGACGCACACCGCACCGCGGGGGAGGAGCCCGGTGCGGCCGAACGCTCGGCTCTTGCGGAACTGGGCGACCCGGAACGCCTCGCAGCCGACTACGTGCAACGCCCGCTGCTGCTGATCGGGCCCCGGTACTACCTCGACTGGCTGCGGCTCCTGAAGACCCTGCTGTCCATCGTGGTGCCGATCAGCACCACGGTGGTCTTCCTCGTGCAGTTCCTGAGCCAGGGTGACCTCGGTGCCGCCATCGGCAGTGCGGCGGCGACCGCGCTGGGCGTCACGGTGCACGTGGGCTTCTGGACCACGCTGGTGTTCGCCGTCCTCGAGCGTTCGGGCACCACCGACACCGGGACGGAGTGGTCGCCCGACTGCCTCCCTGCAGTGCCCGACCACTCCCGCCGCAGCCGGCTGCCGGACTTCATCGCCTCCCTCGTCTTCCTCGCCGCCCTGGCGGTGGCCGTCCTCTGGCAGCAGGTGTCCTCCGTCGTCCGGGACCCCGGCGGACAGCCCGTCCCGTTCCTCGATCCCGCGCTGTGGTCCTTCTGGCTTCCGTGGTTCCTCGGGCTGATCATCGCGGAGGCCGCGTTCGCCCTCTGGCTGTACCTGCGGGACTGGTCCTGGGCGGCCGCCGTCGTGAATCTCGCGCTCGATCTCGCCTTCGCGGTCCCCGTGATCCTCCTGTGGTCCGAAGGGCGGCTGCTCAACCCGGACTTCACCGAGGCCGTCGGCTGGGATCCGGCCGCCCCGACCGGCGGCGGCTGGACCATCGCCTCCATCGTCACCGGAGTGCTGGTCCTGCTCGTCGCCTGGGACGTGGTGGACGGGTTCCTGAAGGCGCGGCGGGCGGGTGCGCCCGCCCTGCAACCGGTTCCCGCGCACCACTGATCCTCCGGCGGTCCACAGGGAACGCGCGTACGGTGGCGTGATGGCAGCCACCGAGTCCCGTCAGCAGCACATCGTCAGCACCCTCGTGGAGGCCCACCAGGACCTCATGGGCGTGGACCCCCTCGCCTTCCGGGCGCGGTTCCGGAAGATGGCCGCGGACCCGTATGCCTTCTACCGGGGCAGCGCGGCCCTGTTCTACACCGATATGGCACGGCTCGACGACGCCTGGGCGGACGAGCGCACCGGCCGCGTGTGGATCCACGGCGACCTGCACGCGGAGAACTTCGGCACCTACATGAGCAACGAGGGCCGGCTCACCTTCGACGTCAACGACTTCGACGAGGCGTACGTGGGCCACTTCTCGTGGGACCTCCGCCGCTTCGTCGCGTCGCTGACGCTGCTGTGCTGGCAGAAGGCGCTGCCCTCGCAGTCGGTGCGCGACCTCTCGCGCATCTATCTGGAGGCCTACCTCGGCCGGGTCGCGGACTACGTGGACGACGAGCAGTCCACCTTCGCCTTCGGGCTCGACAACACGGACGGCCCCGTCTACCGGGTGCTGCAGCAGGCCAGGGCGGCCCGCAGGACGCGGCTGCTCGACGCGCTCACGCTCATCGAGGACTACGAACGCCAGTTCCGCGACGACGGCTCGATCCGGGTGCTCGGCGACGACGAGCGCCGGGAGGTCGCGGACGCCTTCGATCGCTACCTCTCCACCATCCCGGACAGCGACCGGTCCCGGCGGCGGGTGTTCTACCGGGTGAAGGGCATCGTGGGCAAGAAGGGGTTCGGGATCGGCAGCGCCGGCCTCCCGACCTACAACGTGCTGATCGAGGGCTTCGACGAGGCCCAGGAGAACGACATCCTCCTCACGATGAAGCAGTCGAACATCGCCGCGCCCAGCCGGATCGTCGACGACGAGCGGGTCCGCGGCTACTTCGTGGACGACGGGCACCGCGCCGTCATCAGCCAGCGGTCCCTGCAGACCCACACCGATCCGTTCCTCGGTTACACGACCATCCGCGGGGTCTCCTTCGTGGTGTCGGAGCTCTCTCCCTACAAGCGGGACCTCTCGTGGGAGGACCTCACGGAACCCGAGCAGATGGTGCCGGTGCTCGAGGCGCTCGGACAGGCGACGGCGAAGATCCACTGCTCGACCGACGAGGACAGCGACCACGACCTCGTGCCGTTCCGCACGGAGACCGCCATCCTGGCGGCCGTGGACCGCTCGCGCGAGGACTTCCTCGAGGACATCGTCGGGTTCGGGGAGGCCTACGCCGCGACGGTGCGCGAGGACCACGCGCTCTTCGTCGACGCCTTCCGGGAAGGGCTCATCACCGCCGTGCCGGCGGCCTAGGAAGCCGGAGTTGAGTCGGTGGGACTCAACTCCGTTTTGACCTGACCCGGTCCGCCCGTATAGTTGAGTGCAGAACGCTCAATCTACGCGCCCGGCGGATGAGCGCCTCGCAAACCCCGGGCAGTCGAAAGGAATTTGCATGTCACGTGCAGTAGGTATTGACCTCGGAACCACCAACTCGGTCGTCTCGGTTCTCGAAGGCGGCGAGCCCACCGTCATCGCGAACGCCGAGGGCGCCCGCACCACGCCGTCGATCGTCGCATTCTCCAAGTCCGGCGAGGTCCTGGTCGGCGAGATCGCCAAGCGCCAGGCCGTCAACAACATCGACCGCACCATCGCGTCGGTCAAGCGCCACATGGGCACCGACTGGAACATCGCCGTCGACGACAAGAAGTACACGCCGCAGGAGATCTCGGCGCGTATCCTCCAGAAGCTCAAGACCGACGCCGAGAGCTACCTCGGCGAGAAGGTCACCGACGCCGTGATCACCGTGCCGGCGTACTTCAACGACGCTGAGCGCCAGGCCACCAAGGAGGCCGGCGAGGTCGCAGGCCTGAAGGTGCTGCGCATCGTCAACGAGCCCACCGCCGCGGCCCTCGCCTACGGCCTCGACAAGGGCAAGGAAGACGAGCTGATCCTCGTGTTCGACCTCGGCGGCGGAACGTTCGACGTCTCCCTGCTCGAAGTCGGCAAGGACGAGGACGCCTTCTCCACCATCCAGGTCCGCTCGACCGCCGGCGACAACCGCCTCGGCGGCGACGACTGGGACCAGCGCGTCGTGGACTACCTGCTCTCGCAGGCCAAGGCCAAGGGCGCCGACCTCTCCAAGGACAAGATCGCCCTGCAGAGGCTGAAGGAAGCCGCCGAGCAGGCCAAGAAGGAGCTGTCCTCGGCGACGTCCACCAACATCTCCCTGCAGTACCTCTCGGTGACGCCGGACGGACCCGTCCACCTCGACGAGCACCTCTCCCGCGCCAAGTTCCAGGACCTCACCAAGGACCTCCTGGACCGCACGAAGAAGCCGTTCCACGACGTCATCACCGAAGCCGGCATCAAGGTGGCCGACATCGACCACATCGTCCTCGTCGGCGGCTCCACCCGCATGCCCGCTGTCGGAGAGCTCGTCAAGGAGCTCGCCGGTGGCAAGGAGCCCAACAAGGGCGTCAACCCGGACGAGGTCGTGGCCGTCGGTGCCGCACTGCAGGCCGGCGTCCTGAAGGGTGAGCGCAAGGACGTCCTCCTCATCGACGTCACCCCGCTGTCCCTGGGCATCGAGACCAAGGGCGGCATGATGACCAAGCTCATCGAGCGCAACACGGCCATCCCCACCAAGCGCAGCGAGACCTTCACCACGGCGGACGACAACCAGCCGTCGGTGGCGATCCAGGTGTTCCAGGGCGAGCGTGAGTTCACCCGCGACAACAAGCCGCTGGGCACGTTCGAGCTGACCGGCATCGCGCCGGCCCCGCGCGGCGTCCCGCAGGTCGAGGTCACCTTCGACATCGACGCCAACGGCATCGTGCACGTGTCCGCCAAGGACAAGGGCACCGGGACCGAGCAGTCGATGACCATCACCGGTGGTTCCTCGCTCTCCAAGGAGGACATCGACCGCATGGTGCGCGAGGCCGAGGAGCACGCCGCCGAGGACAAGAAGCGCCGCGAGGCGGCCGACGTCCGCAACGGCGCCGAGCAGCTCGCCTACTCCGTGGACAAGCTCATCGCCGACAACGCGGACAAGCTGCCGGAGGAGGTCAGGACCGAGGTCCAGGCCGACGTCGACGCCCTCAAGAAGGCCCTCGAGACGCAGGACAACGACGACGAGGTCAAGGCGGCGTTCGAGAAGCTGCAGGCCTCGCAGTCCAAGCTCGGCGAAGCGATCTACGCCTCGGCCCAGCAGGACGCCGGCCAGGCAGGCGCAGCGCCCGCCGACGACCAGCCAGCCTCCGCAGGCACCGACGAGGACATCGTCGACGCCGAAGTGGTTGACGAAGACACCAACGAGAAGAAGTAGTCATGCCGCACCACGGAAATGAAGAAGAGCACCAGTCGGAGCCGGTGAACTCCTCCGACAACCGGGAGATCGACCCGGAGACGGGCGAAGTCCGTGGGCAGCAGCAGGACGCCGGTGAGCCGGCCGCGGAGGAATCCGCGGCCGGAGCGCAGGCCACGCCCGCGGCCGACGCTTCCGAAGGGGATGCCCTGGCCCAGGCCGAGGCGATCCTGAACGAGGCAGGTGCCGAGGGTCACGACCCGGCAGTGGACGTCGTCGCGGAGCTCCGCAACGACCTGCTCCGCCTGCAGGCGGAGTACGTCAACTACCGGCGCCGCGTCGAGCGTGACCGGGACGTCGCCCGCGACCAGGCGGTCATCGGTGTCCTCAACTCGCTGATGCCCGTCCTCGACGACATCGACGCCGCACGCCAGCACGGCGATCTCGCGGAGGGCCCGTTCGCGGCGATCGCGGGAAAGCTCGAGAACGTCCTGAAGACGTACGAGCTGACGCGGATCGACGAGGTGGGTGTCGCGTTCGACCCGAACGTCCACGAGGCGCTCATGCAGCAGCCGAGCGCGGACGTCCAGGCGGACAGCGTCAGCCAGATCCTCCGCGCGGGCTACCGCAAGGGGGAGCGCGTCCTCCGTGCCGCCCAGGTGATCGTGGCAGTGCCCGAGTAATCAGCACCGTGAACGCCGGAGCAGCCCTCGAACGGCGGCAACGAAATCTCCCTGCTCGCAGAGCTCGCTGGGAGATATTGGAGCCGCCTTCCTCGAGGGCTGCCCCGGCTTGCGCCGCTTACTCACCTCTTTATTCGGATGAACAACGGAAGGAGACGCCAATTGGCTAGTCAGGATTGGGTCGACAAGGATTTCTACAAGATCCTGGGTGTCTCCAAGGATGCGTCCGGTGACGAGATCAAGAAGGCGTACCGGAAGCTCGCGCGCAAGCACCACCCCGACCAGAACCAGGGGGCCGCGGCGTCGGAGCGCACCTTCAAGGACGTCTCGGAGGCCTACTCCGTCCTGTCCGACGCCGAGGAGCGCCAGCAGTACGACGCCATCCGCGCGATGGGCGGCGGCGCGCGCTTCTCCGCAGGTGGAGCGGGCGGAGGCGCCGGCGGCAACGCCGGCTTCGAGGACGTCTTCGGCAACCTCTTCGGCCAGGGCGCGGGCACCCGCCAGCGCACCGGGTTCTCGAACGGCAACCTGCCCCCCGAATTCGCCGACCTGTTCGGTGGCGGGGGCATGGGCGGCGGCGGCGGATTCCCCGGCGGGTTCCAGTCCACCCGCCCGCAGAAGGGCGCGGACCGCACGGCGAGCACGTCCATCTCCTTCGGCGGTGCCATCAACGGTACGACCATCGGGCTGCGCGAACCCTCCGGGGAGCAGATCGACGTCCGCATCCCGGCCGGCATCCGCGACGGCCAGAAGGTCCGGGTCAAGGGCAAGGGGCAGCCGGGCCAGGCCGGCCCCGGCGACCTCATGGTCAGCGTGAGCGTGAAGGAGCATCCGCTCTTCAAGCGCGACGGCGACAACATCCGCGTCCACGTGCCCGTCAGCTTCCCCGAGGCGGCGCTCGGTGCCGAGATCAAGGTGCCGACGCTCACCGGCGAGATGGTCACCATGCGGGTACCCGCCGGCACGCCGTCGGGCAGGACGCTCCGGCTCAAGGGCCGGGGGGTGAAGACGTCGAAGACGACCGGCGACCTGCTGGTCATCGTCGACATCGTCGTTCCGCAGAACCTCTCGAAGGAGGCGGAAGCCGCCGTGGAGACGTTCCGCGCCGCCACGAAGGACGCGGATCCGCGGGCAGGCCTGGTCGCGAAGGCGCGCCTGTAACAGCACGTCCGCACGGCACATCCGAGCAGCACCCGGGAACATCGGCATCGGAAGGAGGTCCGTCATGGACCACACCCTGCCCATCTATGTCATCTCGGTGGCCGCCGAGCTCGCCGACATGCACCCGCAGACGCTCCGCCAGTACGACAGGCTGGGGCTCGTGACGCCGAGCCGTGCGCCGGGCCGGGCGCGGCGCTACTCCCAGAAGGACGTCAGCACCCTGCGCGAGGTCCAGCGGCTGTCGCAGGAAGGCGTATCGCTGGAGGGCATCCGGCGGATCCTCGACCTCGAGAACCAGGTCGCGGCCCTGCAGTCGCGCGTCGCGGAGCTGTCCTCCGAACTGGCGGCCCGCCGTGTCCAGGCCGAGTCGAGCCGGGTGTTCGCCGCGGGTCTCGCGGGGGACGTCGTCACCCTCGTCCGCGGGCAGCGTCCCCGCGCCCGCACCCAGGCCCTCATGGTGTGGCGCCCCGAGTCGGCGCGGACCGTCAACCAGTCGCGCGGCTAGGTTCCCGGGCCAGGCGCGGCCGGCCTCAGGACACCCCGGGGCCCGTCCGCACCGCGGGTCCCGCCCCGGTGGAGCCGCGGACCACCAGGTCCGACTGGAACAGGATCTCGTTCCGGGTGACCCGATCCCCGTCCAGCTCCGTGACCAGGGCGTGGACGGCCGCCTCGGCCATCGCCGCCACGTTCTGCCGCAGGGTCGTCAGCGGCGGATCGGTGAAGGCCATGAGCGGGGAGTCGTCGAAGCCGACCACCGAGATGTCCTCCGGTACCCTGAGGCCCCGGGTCTGCGCGGCGCGGACGGCGCCGAGGGCCATGACGTCCGAGGCGCAGATGATCGCCGTGTGTCCCGAGTCGAGGAGCTCGTTCGCCGCGCTCTGCCCGCCCTCGATGGTGAACATGCTCGTCGCGATGTGCGGCCCGGCGTCGTCCTCGCCGAGGAACTGGACCAGCCCTGAGCGGAAGCCCTCCAGCTTGCGGCGGCTCGGGATGAAGCGGTCGGGGCCGGTCGCGAAGCCGACACGCTGATGGCCCTGCGCCACGACGTGCCGGACGGCCGTGCGGATGGCCGTGGCGTCGTCGTTGGAGACGGACGGCGCGTCGACCTCGGGCCTGGCCCCGTTGACGAGGACGAACGGGACCCGCCCGCGCAGGCGGCGGTAGCGTTCCAGGCTCGCCCGGCCGTCGGAGTGCGCGGCGCAGACGAAGATGATCCCGCTGACGCCCTGGTCCAGCAGGAGGGCGACGTACTCGTCCTCGGTGATGCCCCCGCCCGGCAGGGTGCACAGGGCGGGGATGTAGTCGTTGGGTGCCAGCAGGGCCGCGATGGCGCCGGCGAACGCCGGGAAGATCGGATTCACGAGGTCCGGCACGACGACGCCGATCTGCCCCTTGGAGCGCCCGGCCGTGCGGGAGGGCCGCTCGTAGCCCAGGCTGTCCATCGCCGCGAGGACGGCCTGCCGGGTCTCCTGGGAGGCACCGCCCTTGCCGTTCAGGACACGCGACACGGTGGGTACGCTGACGCCGGCGGTGCGGGCGACGTCGTCCAGGCGCGGCCGCTCGGTACGCTTGCCGGGAGTCATGGCCCCAATCTAGCGCAGGCCTTCGTCCGACCCGAAAGATTGCGTGAAACTTTTGCAAAGCCCTTCTGCTCGCCGCGCCGCGTCCCTAGGATCAGGGTATTCACCCCTCCTCAGTCCGGCCTGCAGCGACGCAGGGTCGGGGAAGGACCACCATGACCCCGAACACCACGGACACGCCCCGGACCAGCGGGAGGCCGGCCCTTCGGCGCCGGTCCCGGCTGGCCGCCGTCGTCCTGACCGCGCCGCTCCTGGCGACCCTCATGCCGGCGCCCGCGCTCGCCGACCACACGACCCCGCCGGGAACGGTGGCCCTCGTGGGTTCCCTCCAGGCAGAACTCGGCTGCCCCGACGACTGGCAGCCGGAGTGCGCCGCCACGAGGCTCGTCCCCGTGGACGGGGCGCCGGACACCTGGTCGGCGACCTTCGACGTCCCCGCCGGATCCTACGAGTACAAGGTGGCGCTGAATGGGTCCTGGGGTGAGAACTACGGCGCCGACGGCGCCGCCGGTGGCGCGAACCTGGCGCTGCAGGCCCCGGGCGGCCCCGTGACCTTCACCTACAACCACCGCACCCACGCCGTCTCGAGCGACGCGCCCCAGGCGCCCACCGGGTCGACGGCGGCGCACTGGCTCACCGCGGACACCCTCGCCTGGGGTGTCGAGGTGCCGGCCGATGCCCGTTTCCGCCTCTACTCCGCCCCGGAGGGCGGACTCGTCGCCGGCGACGGGAGCGTCACGGGCGGCAGCTACATCGACCTCGAGCGAGGCAAGGACGTCCTGCCCGCGCGTCTCGCCGCACGGTACCCCCATCTGGCCGACCTCGCGACGGTGACGCTCGGCAGGAAGGACGCCCGGAAGGCCGGGGACCTGCTCAAGGGTCAGCTGCTCCTCGCCGCCGTCGGGCCGGACGGGAAGGTCCTGGCCACCACGGGCGTCCAGGTGCCCGGCGTGCTCGACGACCTCTATGCAGGGGCCGCCCGCGAGCAGCTCGGCCTCAGCTGGAAGGGCAGGAAGCCCCACCTGGATCTCTGGGCCCCGACGGCCCGCAGTGTCTCGGTGCAGGTCTTCCGCGACGGCTCGGGTGGGGACCCGATCGCCACCCGTCCCCTGCGCGCGGGCAAGGACGGCGTCTGGAGCGTCGACGGCGAGAAGGACTGGAACGGCGCGTACTACCTCTACGACGTCGAGGTCTTCGTCCCCGAGACCGGCGCCGTGGAACACAACCTCGTGACCGACCCCTACAGCGTCGGGCTGTCCACGAACTCGGAGCGGTCCCTGTTCGTGGACCTCACGGATCCCTCGCTCATGCCGTCGTCGTGGGCTCGCCTGCCGAAACCGGCCCTCGATCGCCCCGAGGAGCTGTCCGTCTACGAACTCCACGTGCGCGACTTCTCGATCACCGACACCACCGTGCCCGAGGCCGAACGCGGCACCTACGCCGCGTTCAGCAGGCCGGACAGCGCCGGCATGCAGCGGCTCTCGGAGCTGGCGGACAACGGGCTCAACGCCATCCACCTCCTGCCCGTGAACGACATCGGCACCATCGAGGAGGACCGTGCGCAGCAGGCCGACCCCGCCTGCGACCTCGAGGCGTTCGCCCCCGACAGCACCGGACAGCAGCAGTGCGTCACCGACGTCGCCTCCCGGGACGGCTTCAACTGGGGCTACGACCCCCTGCACTACACGACGCCGGAGGGCTCCTACTCGACGAACCCCGAGGACGCCACGCGCATCCGCGAGTTCCGCGGCATGGTCGCCTCGCTCAACGAGTCCGGACTGCGCGTCATCCAGGACGTCGTGTACAACCACACCGCGGGCGCCGGTCAGGCCTCGGACAACAACCTCGACCGGATCGTCCCCGGCTACTACCACCGCCTGAACCCCGAGTCGGGTGCCGTCGAGACCTCGACGTGCTGCCCGAACACCGCGACCGAGCACACCATGATGGGCAAGCTGATGGTCGACTCGATCGTGACGCTCGCACGCACCTACAAGCTCGACGGCTTCCGGTTCGACCTCATGGGGCACCACTCGAAGCAGAACATCCTCGACGTCCGCGCGGCCCTCGACAAGCTGACGCTCAAGCGCGACGGCGTGGACGGCAGGTCCATCTACCTGTACGGCGAGGGCTGGAACTTCGGGGAGGTCGCGGACAACGCCCGGTTCGTCCAGGCCACGCAGGCCACCATGGCCGGCACCGGCATCGGCACGTTCAACGACCGCCTCCGCGACGCGGTGCGCGGCGGTGGGCCCTTCGACGAGGATCCGCGGATCCAGGGCTTCGCCTCCGGACTGCTGACCGACCCGAACGGCGTCGCCGGCAACGGCACCGAGGCCGAACAGCGCGCCGAGCTGCTCCTGTCGCAGGACCAGATCCGGGTGGGACTGACCGGCAACCTGAAGGACTACACGTTCACCGACCGCCACGGCGAGCAGGTCACGGGCGCCGACGTGGACTACAACGGATCGCCGACCGGGTACGCGGCGGACCCCCAGGAGAGCATCACCTACGTCGAGGCACACGACAACGAGACGCTCTTCGACGCGCTCGCGTTCAAGCTGCCGGCCGACACGCCGATGCCCGACCGCGTCAGGATGCAGACCCTGGCGCTCTCCACCACTGCACTGGGCCAGGGCGTCTCCTTCTGGCACGCGGGCGGCGAGGCGCTGCGCAGCAAGTCCCTGGACCGCAACAGCTACGATTCCGGCGACTGGTTCAACATCCTCGACCACACCGGCACGGACAACGGCTTCGGCCGGGGCCTGCCGCCGCGGGCGGACAACGAGGCGAAGTACGCATTCATGCAGCCGCTGCTGGCCGACCCGGCGCTCAAGCCCTCACCCGCGGACATCGAGGCCGCGAGCGGGCAGGCGCAGGAGTTGCTGCGGATCCGGCAGGGCAGCCCGCTGTTCAGCCTCGGCACGGCCGGGCTCGTCCAGCAGAAGCTGTCCTTCCCGGGCAGCGGCCCCGACCAGACGCCCGGCGTGATCGTGATGCACCTGGACGACACCGTGGGCCCCGACGTCGATCCCGGGCGGAAGGGCATCGTGGTGGTCTTCAACGCCTCCGACGAGCCCACCTCCCAGCGCGTCCCGGCCGCCGCCGGCAGGGGCTTCGCGCTGCACGCCGTCCAGGCGGAGGGGAGCGACGACGTCGTCGGCCGGTCCGCGGCCACGCAGGACGGGACCTTCACGGTCCCGGCCCGCACGGTGGCGGTGTTCGAGGCGCGGTAGTCCGTTCCCGGGGCCCGGCATCCCTCCCGGGGTGCCGGGCCCTCGTGCGTCCCGGGCCGGAGCCGGGGACTTCGGCGCCGACCCGGTCAGGGTGCGCGGCGTGTCGCGGCCCGACACGCACCTCCGAGGCCGGACGTCCCCGGGGACGGTACAGGTCAGGGTCAGGCGGACGGCGCGGCGGTGCTCGACCGGATGATCAGCGCGGTCCGGGCGGAGTGGTGCTCGGGATGGTAGGCGCCGGGATCCTGCAGGATCTGCAGCAGGCGCTCGACGGCGCGCTGGCCCTGCTGCTGCGGGAACTGGGCCACGGTGGTCAGGCCGAGCGCCTCACCGAGCTCGTGCCCGTCGATGCCGATCACGGAGACGTCCTCGGGGACGCGCAGGCCCAGCTCGCGGGCGGCCAGGATGGCGCCGATGGCCATCTCGTCCGAGGCGCAGAACACGGCCGTCGGGGTGTCCCGCGGGTAGCCGAGGAGCTGCTTCGCCTGGCTGTGCGCGCCCTGGATGGTGAAGTCGGCGTCCACCCGCCACGAGTCGAGGATCTCCAGGCCCGCCGCGGCCATCGCCGATTCGTAGCCGTGGCGGCGCGTGCCGGCGATCCGGAAATCGTTCTCGAAGGCGTCCGACCCGCCGATGTGGGCGATGCGCCGGTGCCCCAGGGTGATGAGGTGCTCGGTGGCGAGCTCCGCGATCTCGCGGTCGTTGACGCTGTAGGTCTCGGCGCCGGGCAGCGGACCGCCGATCCCCACGACGGGCTTGCCGACGGCGAGGAGCTGTCCCAGTTCCTCCCGGCTCAGTTCGAGGGAGACCGGGATGACGCCGTCGCAGCGCTGGCGCAGCAGGAACTCGGACAGGACGCGGTCGCGGAGCCCGGCGTCCTCGTTCAGGTTGTAGAGCGTGAGGTCGTAGCCGGCGGTGAGGAGCGACGCCGCGAGGCTGTCCACGATCTGGGAGTAGTACCAGCGGGCCACGGACGGCACGACGACGCCGATGTTGCGGTGCCGCCCGGACGCCAGGGAGGACGCCGTGGAGCTGACGACGAAGTCCAGCTCCCTCGCTGCCTGCAGGACACGGGCGCGCGCCCGTTCGGAGACCCGGCCGTTGCCGCTGAGCGCCCGGGAGACGGTCGCGGTGGACACGCCGGCCAGCTGGGCGACGTCCTTGATGCCGGCCATGGTCCCCCTTCCACGTGGCAGCAGTGACGGGGACACCCTACCCGGGTGTCCCCGTCCGATCATTGCCGATCCTCCGCCGATCTCCTACCCGGCGGCCATCAGCCAGACGCAGGCGTTCGGGGCGAGCATGCCCTCCGTGACCGAGCCCGGCGTGCTGGCCGCGATGACGGTGCCCTCCGGCAGGGGGGCGGTGAACTCACCCATGTTGAGTACCACCAGCACCTCGCCGTTGCGGAACGCGACGACGTCGGAACACTCGAAGTTCCGGGACCAGCTGAGGGATCCGGCGCCGAGGCGCAGGTCCCGGCGGAGCTGCAGGGCCGTCCGGTACAGCGAGAGGGTGGACTCGGGGTCGGCGGACTGCACGTCGCGGGCGTAGTCCGCCCAGCCCTCGGGCTGCGGCAGCCACGGGTCCGCGGGCGCCTCGGCGTCCCCGAATCCGAACGCGGGCGCCTCGGCCTGCCAGGGCAGGGGGACGCGGCATCCGTCGCGGCCGATCCTCTCGCCGGCCGTGCGGACGAAGGTCGGGTCCTGCCGCGCGTCGTCGGGCATGGCGGTGTGGTCGGGCAGGCCGAGCTCCTCGCCCTGGTAGAGGTAGATCCCGCCGGGCAGCGCGAACATGGCGAGCGACGCGGCACGGGCGCGGGCGAGGCCGGTCGCGGTGTCGGGCTGCGCGTCCGAACGGCCGATGCCGTCGCCGCCCCGCGGCGGGCCGTCCGTCAGGCCGAAGCGGCTGGCGTGCCGGACGACGTCGTGGTTGCTCAGCACCCAGGTGGTGGGGGCGTCCACGGCGTCGAACGCGGTGAGGGAGGAGGAGATGACGTGCCGGAGTCCGTGCGCGTTCCACGGGTGGTGGAGGTAGGCGAAGTTGAACGCCTGGTGCATCTGGTCGGAGCGGACCCAGTTCGTGAGCCGCGGGAGGGGATCGATCGAGGCCTCCGCGCACAGGATGCGCTCGCCGTCGTACTCGGCGAGGATGGCGCGCCACTGCCGGTAGATGTCGTGGATCTCCTCCTGGCCGAACATGGGCGCCTCCCAGCCGGGGAAGCCCTCGGAGGATCCGCCGTCGGCGCGTCCGCCCCAGTCCGGCAGCCCCTCGGCCTTGATGAGGGCGTGGGCCACGTCCACGCGGAAGCCGCCGACGCCGCGGTCGAGCCAGAAGCGCAGGACCCTCTCGAACTCGGCCCGCACCGCGGGGTTGTCCCAGTTGAAGTCGGGCTGCGAGGAGTCGAACAGGTGGAGGTACCACTGGCCGGGCGTGCCGTCGGCGTCGACGACGCGGGTCCAGGCCGGCCCGCCGAAGTGCGACTGCCAGTTGTTGGGCGGCTCGCTGCCGTCGGCGCCGCGGCCGTCCCGGAAGATGAACATCGCGCGTTCCGCGGAGCCCGCGGGGGCCGCGAGCGCTGCCTGGAAGAGCACGTGCTCGCTGGAGCAGTGATTGGGTACGAGGTCGACGATCACGCGGATGTCCAGGCTGTCCGCACGGGCCACGAGCGCGTCGAAGTCGGCGAGCGTGCCGAACAGCGGGTCCACGTCGCAGTAGTCAGCGACATCGTAGCCCCCGTCGCGCTGGGGCGAGGTGAAGAACGGCGAGAGCCAGAGCGCGTCGATGCTGAGCTCGGCGAGGTGCCCCAGTTCGGCCGTGATGCCCGGGAGGTCGCCCATCCCGTCACCGTTCGAGTCGCGGAACGACCGCGGGTACACCTGGTAGATGACGGACGAGCGCCACCACTGGTCGTCTTCGGACGGGGTGTGGAGCGGTGCATGGAAGGCATCGGGGGAGGACAGGTCCTCGCCGTGCAGGAGGGGGGCGATCTCAGACATGCGAATCATCCTAGACCGCCGGCGGCCGGATTATGGAAGCGCTTTCAGGAGGAAGTGCCTTGATCTTGCGTCTTTCCTCGGGTACCGGCGCGTCGGATGTGACGCGTTGGGTAAACGTGATGCAAGCGTTTACAGTTGTGACTCGGGTCACCGTCGCCTCCGAGTAGGGAGCGGCTGCGACACGCACATCCCCCGGCCTGCGAGGCTCCGTGCTTCGTCCGGGCGATCGACAGAAGCCGCTCATGAAAGGTTCACCAATGAAGGTGCGATCCAACCAGCCGACCCGTCGGCACGCTCTGATCACCGGCGTCATGTCGGTGGCCGTCCTGGCCCTCACGGCCTGCGGCGGGGGAGCCGCCGAGTCCCCCTCGGCCGGCTCCAGCTCCGCCGCCCCGAATCTCGCCGAGGGCGGCGCCACCACCCTCACCATGTGGGTCGACGCCGAGCGCGCCCCCGCCCTCGAGGAGATCACCAGGTCCTTCAAGGAGGACACCGGCATCGAGGTCAAGCTCGCGGTCAAGGACTTCGCCGCCGTCCGCGACGACTTCATCACCCAGGTGCCCACCGGCAAGGGACCCGACCTGATCGTGGGCCCCCACGACTGGCTGGGCACGTTCGTGCAGAACGGCGTCGTCGCCCCCGTGGAGCTCGGCGACAAGGCCTCCGAGTTCCAGGAGTCCGCCGTCCAGGCCATGACCTACGACGGCAACGTCTACGGCGTGCCCTACGCACTGGAGAACATCGCCCTGCTGCGCAACACGGACCTCGTCCCCGAGGCCGCCGCGACGTTCGACGAGGTCATCGCCAACGGCGAGGCCGCCGTCGCCGCCGGAGATGCGACCTACCCGTTCCTGGTGGGCATGGACCCCAAGCAGGGCGACCCCTACCACCTGTACCCGCTGCAGACCTCGATGGGCGTGCCGGTGTTCGGGCAGAACGAGGACGGCAGCTACAACGCCGACGAACTGCTGCTCGGCGAGCCGAACGGCGTGGAATTTGCCAAGAAGCTCGTGGAATGGGGCGATACCGGATCGAAGGTCATCAACTCGAACATCACGGGTGACATCGCCAAGGAGAAGTTCAACGCGGGCGAGTCGCCCTACTTCCTGACCGGTCCCTGGAACGTCCCCGATGCCCAGGCCGCAGGCCTGAACCTCGCCGTCGACAAGCTCCCCACGGTCGGCGACCAGGACGCCCAGCCCTTCATCGGCGTCAACGGCTTCTTCATCTCCTCGAAGAGCGCCAACGCCCTCGCCGCGAACGAGTTCGCCGTGAACTACCTGAGCACCGAAGCCGCCCAGGATGCGATGTACGACGTCGGAGGCCGCCCGCCGGCCCTCAAGGCCAGCTTCGACAAGGCGGCGTCCGATCCCATCGTCGCGGCGTTCGGCGAGATCGGCGCCAACGGCGTCCCGATGCCCGCCCTGCCCGAGATGCAGGCCGTCTGGGCCGACTGGGGAGGAACCGAGCTCGCGCTGATCAAGGGCAGCGGCGATCCCGCCGCAGCCTGGACCACCATGGTGAGCAACATCGAGGCGAAGATCGCCGAACAGTAGTCCCCGCAGCACCCGCAGCACCCGCAGCACCGCAGTACCACTGGCGCCCGTCGCCCCGGCGACGGGCGCCACCCTTCTCATCGCCACCCCTTCGAGGTGGCGGCACCACAGCAGCGGCCGTCCCCGCCGATCACCGAAAGCCTCCGCCATGCTCACTTCGGCCCCTCCCGGCCCGGCCGCAACGCGTCCTCCCCAGAAGACCGCCGCCCGCTCCGATTCCACCCTCGGCCTGCTCGCGAAGATCGTGCTGCTCGGCCTCGTGGACGCCTTCGCGGTCTACGTCCTCATCACGCTCTTCCTGCAGGAGAAGTGGGTGATCCTCCTCGTCGGCGCGGCCGTGACGGTCCTCATCAACTGGATCTACCTGCGCAGGGGCGGCCTGCCGGCGAAGTACCTGGCCCCCGGGATCTTCTTCCTGGTGGTCTTCCAGGTGTTCGTCATGATCTACAGCGGCTACGTGGCCTTCACCAACTACGGCGACGGCCACAACAGCACCAAGGCCGACGCCGTGAACGCCATCCAGCTCTCCGCGCAGCAGCGGGTCCCGGACTCGCCCGCCTACCGCGTCTCCGTCCTCGAGGCCGACGGCGACTTCCACCTCCTCGCCACCGGCCCCGACGGCGGGGTGTCCGTGGGCACCACCGGCGTACCGCTCGAGGAGGCCGACGACGCCGTCACCGACGGCACCGGCAAGGGCGTGGAGCTCGAGGGCTACCGCACGCTGCAGTTCGGCGAGGTCCTCGCGAACCAGGCGGACATCCTCGCGATCACCGTCCCGTTCTCCGACGACCCGGAGGACGGCAGCCTCAAGACCAGCGACGGCTCGAACGCCTACGTGTACCGCCCGTCGCTGAGCTACGACGAGACCACGAGCACCTTCACCGACCTCGAGACCGGGACCACCTACTCCGACATGGGCGAGGGCTCCTTCCGGTCCGCCGACGGCGAGCAGCTGAGCACCGGCTGGAAGATCGACGTCGGCTTCGACAACTTCGTGAAGGCGTTCACGGACCCGAACATCCGCGGCCCGCTGGTGCAGGTGGTCCTGTGGACCTTCACCTTCGCGATCGTCTCCGTCCTGTCCACGTTCGCGCTCGGACTGTTCCTCGCGAACGCCTTCAACCTCCCGGACCTCCGCGGCAAGCGGATCTACCGCATCCTGATGATCCTGCCCTACGCCTTCCCGGCCTTCCTCGCCGGGCTCGTGTGGTCCGGCCTGCTGAACCCCGAGTTCGGCTTCGTCAACAACACCTTCTTCGGCGGCGCGGACATCCCGTGGCTGACGGACCCGCTGCTCGCGAAGGTCAGCGTCCTCGTGGTGAACCTCTGGCTCGGCTTCCCGTACATGTTCCTGGTGTGCACCGGGGCCCTGCAGTCCCTGCCCGAGGAGGTCACCGAGGCCGCCCGCATGGACGGCGCGACCGCGTGGCGCACGTTCACCGCCATCAAGCTGCCCCTGCTGCTGGTCTCGGTCGCGCCGCTGCTCATCGCGAGCTTCGCGTTCAACTTCAACAACTTCAACGTCATCTACATGCTGACCGACGGCGGCCCCCGCTTCGACGGCACGACGGCGAACATCGGCCACACCGACATCCTCATCACCATGGTCTACGAGATCGCGTTCGGCACCGGTGTGGGCCGCGACTACGGCCTCGCCAGTGCCCTGTCCATCATCATCTTCATCATCGTCGCCGTGATCTCCGCCATCAGCTTCCGGCAGACCAAGGCACTGGAGGACATCAACTGATGACCACGTTCACCGATCCCCAGGCAGCCGCCCCCGCCGAGACGCGCGCAGGCGGGTCCGGTCGTGTCCCCGAGCAGCGCAGGCGCACGTTCGGCCAGTGGTTCAGGCACAAGGGCTGGCGCCACGTCGTCGGCGTCGTGACCACGCTCTTCGCCGTGTTCCCGCTGCTCTACGTGCTCTCCGCGGCCCTGAACTCCAACGGCACGATGGCCGGCTCCAACGTCCTGTTCAGCCGGTTCGACACCGGCAACTTCGAGGCCCTGTTCTCCAACCCGAGCAGGCCCTTCGGGCGGTGGTTCATGAACACCATGATCATCGGCGTGGTGACCTCCGCGGCCACCGTGTTCCTCGGCGCCCTCGCCGCCTACGCGTTCAGCCGCATGCGCTTCAAGGGCCGCCGCGTGAGCCTGCTCTCGCTGCTGATCCTGCAGATGTTCCCCCAGCTGCTCGCCGTCGTCGCCATCTTCCTCCTCCTGAACGCCATCACCGACGTCGTCCCGTGGCTGGGGCTCGGCAGCCAGCTCGGCCTGATCATGGTCTACCTGGGCGGAGCGCTGGGCGTGAACACGTACCTCATGTACGGGTTCTTCAACACGGTCCCGAAGTCCCTCGACGAGGCCGCGCGCATCGACGGCGCCAGTCACGTGCAGGTGTTCTTCACGATCATCCTGCCGCTCGTCACGCCCATCCTCGCCGTCGTGGGGCTCCTCGCGTTCATCGGCCTCAGCAGCGAGTTCGTGATCGCCAGCGTGGTGCTCACGGATCCCGACTCGCAGACCCTCGCCGTGGGCCTGTACTCCTACGTGGCGCAGCAGCGCTCCGAGAACTGGGGCGTCTTCGCGGCAGGCGCGGTGCTCGCGGCCGTGCCGGTCATGGCCCTGTTCCTCTTCCTGCAGAAGTACATCACCACCGGCCTCGTCTCCGGCTCCGTCAAGGGCTGACCCGTGCAGGATCCGTTCCTCGCCCCCCACCACGACGGCTCGCCCCTGTACGTGCCCGGGCAGCCGCCGGGCGTGGGCGACACGCTGGCGGTGCGCGTGCGGATCCCCGCCCGGTGGGGAGCGCCCGGGCGGGTGTTCGTCCGGTCGATCCGGGACGGCGAGGGGCACTACGACGAGGCGCGGCTCCTCGCCGGGGAGGGCGACGACGGCGGCTGGGCGTGGTGGGAGGCGCGCGTCACCGCCGTCAACCCCACGCTCCGGTACCGGTTCCTGTTCGAGCTGCCGGGCACCGACGGGCCCTCGCTCGCGTGGCTCAACGCCGTCGGCACGTCCCGCCGGGATACCGTCGACCGCGACGACTTCCGGATCGACTGCCGGCCGGCGCCCGCGCCGTGGGCCCGCGACGCCGTCATCTACCAGGTGTTCCCCGACCGGTACGCGAGATCGTCCGCCGCGGCACCCCTCGACGCCCTCCCGGACTGGGCGGTCGGCTGTTCCTGGGACGAGCCGGTCCAGCCGCGCGGCGAGCTCACTCCGCGGCAGGTGTACGGGGGAGACCTCGACGGCATCGCCGGCCGCCTCGACCACATCCAGGCGCTGGGCGCGACGGTCCTGTACCTGACGCCCTTCTTCCCCGCGCGGTCCAACCACCGGTACGACGCCTCGACGTTCGACGAGGTGGACCCGCTCCTCGGTGGCGACGCCGCCCTCGTCCGGCTCGTCGAGGCCGCCCACGCCCGCGGCATCGCCGTCCTCGGGGACCTCACCGTCAACCACACCGGCGACGCCCACGACTGGTTCCGGAAGGCCTCCGCCGACCCGACCAGCGAGGAGGCAGGCTTCTACTACTTCAGCGAGGACGGCACGGAGTACGCCAGCTGGTTCGGTGTCCCCAGCCTGCCGAAACTCGACTGGTCCTCGGCGGAACTGCGGCGGCGCTTCGTCGAGGGCCCGGAGTCGGTGGTGGCCCGGTGGCTGCTCCCGCCCTTCAACCTCGACGGCTGGCGCATCGACGTCGCCAACATGACCGGCCGGCACGGGCACGTGGACCTCAACCGGGAGGTGGCAGCACTCGTCCGCGGCACCATGGACGCCGTCCGGCCCGGGCTGATGCTGCTCGCCGAATCCACGGGCGACGCCACCGAGGACCTCTCCGGGGGGACCTGGGACGGCGGCATGACCTACTCGAACTTCACCCGCCCGCTCTGGCAGTGGCTGGTCCGCGAGGACCGGGCGACGGCGGGCATCAACTTCTTCGGCACGCCCGCGCCCGGCGTGCCCAGGATCGACGGCGGCGACCTCGTCGCCACGCACACGGCGCTGTCCTCCGGATTCTCCTGGCGGGTCCGCTCGCAGAACATGACGGCACTGAACACCCACGACACCGCGCGCGCCGCCACGGTGATGATCGACGGCGGGGCCGCCGTGGGGCTCGCGCTCGCCTTCCTGCTGCCCGGCCTGCCCACGCTCTTCGCCGGCGACGAGTTCGGGCTGCGGGGCACCAACGGCGAGGACGCCCGGACGCCCATGCCGTGGGATGCCCCGGACCGCCGGCCCGCCGACGTGCGCGCCCTGATCGCGGACCTGGCGGCGCTCCGACGCGACTCCCCGGCCCTGCGGGACGGCGCGGTGCGCTGGCTGGCAGCGACGCCCGACGTCGTCGTGTTCGTGCGGGAGCACGAGGAGGAATGCCTCGTGGTCGCGGCGGCCCGGGCGGATCACGACGACGTCCGGGTGCCGCTCGACCTGCTGCCCGGCCCGTGGGCCGCGGCCCGGCCGATCGACGTGGGCCCGCGAGGGGCCTCGGCGGAGGAGACGGCGCATGCGCTCGTGGTCTCCGGCCGCGGCCCGGGACTCGGGGTGTGGCGTCTTCCCGGCGTCCCCACCCCCACGTGCCGGGGATGACAGGCCCTTCGACGGGTGGAATTTGTCAGGGGAGGCGGGCAGACTGGATGGATGAACCACATCTCGGGACACCACCATGCTTGAGGAGCTCATCGAAGCCTTCGCGATCGGTCTCGGGGTGCTCCTCGCCCTCGGCGCCGGTACCGGCGTGGCCGGCTGGGTGGTGGTGCGGAAGGTCAGGAACTCGCGCATCATCGAGCGGACCAGGGAGCGCAGCATGCTGGCCGCCCGCGCCTACTCACCGGACGCGCTGACCCGGGAACCCGCACGGCTGATCGGCAACCTCGCACGGTCCTCGCGCGCCACGCACCTCGCCCTGTCGGAGGCGAAGGCCCAGGGCCGTCCGGTCGGCGACCTGCCGCGGGCCGCCGCCGAGATCGACCAGGCGGCCGCTTCCCTGGAGAACCTGCTGCGGGCCGCGGACCGGGAACCGAACCGTGCGCTCAAGCAGGAGTGGACCACGGACCTCTCCGCCCAGGCGCAGGCCCTCGACGAACTCTCCGCCGATCTGCGCCGGAGCCTCCTGCAGACGTCGCGGTCCATCGACACCCTCCAGCTGGAGCGTGCCACCACGCGCCTGCGCACCGAGATCTCGGCCATGGGGGCATGGCGGGACACCTACGGGAACCGGCAGACGTGGTGAGAGGTTTGATCAGGTAGCCACACCACAACCAGCCGGGGGTCCGAGCAATGTCGATCAAACGCCGCATCACGCGCATCGTGCAGGCCAACCGGAACGCTGCGGCCGAAGCGAAGCAGGACCCCCGGGTCCAGGCGCAGAACGCCCAGGTGTCGCAGCACTCGCTGCTGGACCAGGCGCGCCGCGGGGCCGCGGACGTCGCAGCGCACCACCACCGCGTGGGCCTCGCCGCCAATGACGCCGCCGCCTACCTCAACCGGGTCGAAGCGGCCGCTGCGGCCGCCGTCCGGCGCGGGGACGACGACGCCGCCCGCGCCGCGATCCGGGAGTCGATGACGGCACGCCGACGCCTCGACACGCTCACCCGGCAGCTCCGCGAGGCGGAGGAGCAGTCCCGTCGGTTGCAGCAGGACGTCCGGCGACTCGAACAGCGCGTGCAGCAGAACGCCATGGAGTACGACGCCATGCTGGCCCGGCGTGCTGCCGCGCAGGCCGCCATCGGCGTGCACGACGCCCTCGCCTCCTCCTCGCGAGAGGGGGCTGCTATCGACGCCGCGCGCCGCAACGCCGAACTCGAGGTGCGGCGCTTCGAGGCCCAGGCGCAGGCGCGCGAGGAGCTCTCCTGGACCGACCCGTCCTCCCCGCGCCTCCAGCAGGCCTTCGAGGAGCTCGAGGCCGAGGCCGCGACGCAGCAGGAACTCGAGGACCTCAAGCGGAGGGACGCGCGGCGCTACCCGCCCGCGCCGCACTGACCCCGCAGCCCGCCGTCGACTCCTCCGCGGCCTGCCCGCGGCACCCCGCCCCGGCCCGGGAGCGACGGGCCGCTAGACTCTGGCCATGACTGAGCTGAGCGGTTCCCACATCCTCGTCGTCGGTGCCACCGGAGTCCTCGGGGCGGAACTGTCCCGGCAGCTCGCGGCGCAGGGTGCCCGGCTGATGCTCTCCGGCCGCTCCGGGACGAAGCTCGCGGGTCTCGCCGAGGAGCTCGGGGACGCCGTCGTCGGGACCGTCGCCGCGGATCTCAGCAGGCCGTCCGGGCCCGCCGACATCGCGGCGGCGGTCTACGGCCGGGAACTCGACGGAGTGGTGTTCGCCGCCGGCGTCGTCGCCTTCGGCCCGGCCATGGAGGTCGACGACGACACCCTCGACGAACTCGTGCTCGTGAACCTGCTCGGCTACATGCGGCTCATGCGGGAGGTGGGGCCGAGGCTCGGCAAGGACTCCTTCGTGGTGCAGATCAGCGCCGTCGTCGCGGAGAGCCCGACGGCGGGTATGGCCGCGTACTCGGCCACGAAGGCCGGCCTCAGCGCGTACGGGAAGGCGCTGACGCTGGAGCTGCGCCGCCAGGGCGTCCGCGTCCTGGATGTCCGTCCGCCGCACACCGAGACCGGCCTCGCCACCCGGCCGATCGCGGGCGAGGCCCCGAAGCTGCCCCGGGGGAAGGACCCGGTGGCCGTCGCCGGGCGCATCGTCACCGCGATCCGCGACGGTGAGCGGGACCTGCCGTCGTCGTCGTTCTGACCCCACCCTCACCGCCAGTCACTCCTGCCCACCGGGCGGGGTCACACAGGGGGCAGGAACGGACATGCCCACCAGGGAGGGCCGCACGGTGGGGAGAAGCGTCGCGGGCCGGCGTCAGGCGAAGTCCCGGACCTTCTTCCAGCCGGGATCGAGCGTGTGCCTCGCGGTGACGGCGCGCTGGTCGCGGGCCGCGGCGTCGAGGACGTCCCTGCCGTTCTGGTCCTCCGAGTCGGAGTAGAAGTGGAGGGTCCGCACGCCCCGGGACGTCTCGGCCGCCACCAGCATGCCCCGGATCCCGAGGGCCTTCACGAGCGAGTCCTCGAGGGCGGCGAGGTCGTCGAGCGCCGCAGGCCGGGGGAGGCCCTGCTCGTCGGCGTCGAACGGGACCCGCAGGGCCGTGTGGAGGTCGAAGCGCGGATGGTCGATCCAGCGCAGCGGGCGCAGGACCCGTACGAGGATCGGATCGCCCGCCCCGAGCGTCCCCTGCATGAGGAGCCAGTCCGGTGCGGGGAGGGTGCTGGCGAGGTCCGCCACCCGGGCCGGCAGTTCCGCGGCGGGGATGCTGTCCACGACGTCACGGGCGATGCAGTCGACGCGGCGGACCCAGCGTTCGACGTCGTCCTCGCCGAGCAGCCATTCGAGCAGCAGGACGCACAATCCGTACTCGTCGTCCCACTGCCCGGTGAAGCCGGGGTTGTACACCGAGACGATGAAGCCGTCGCCCGCGCGGGTCACCGCGGCATGCACGCGGGTCCGGCGGAGGTCGAAGGTCCGGCCGCGGTAGGTGATGCTCGATTCCAGCATGTCCGGCTTGGCGCTGCGGGCAGGCACGAAGTCCCACCGGGGGCCGGGTGGCGGGGACGCCCGGTACCAGCGTTCGGCCACGGGACGCAGCGACGCGTCACCGCCGCTCGAGACGCACAGCGTGTGCTCGGCGTCGGTACCCGTGCGGGTCTCCCACTCGAGGCCGCGCGCGATCGCCCGCACGCGCCGGGTCATGACGTCCACATAGGCGTCGAAGTCCCCGGCCCGCGTGGCCTCGGTCAGGAGCTCCTCGCCGTCGTCCGCCCACCAGCGCCAGAAGGCCTCGATCGGGTCCGCCCCGGCCCTGCGGCCGGAACCCCTGCGGCGGCTGAAGATCCCCCTCACTCCTGCGTCCCCCGGTATCCGCGGGCGCTCAGCGGCGGCGGTAGGTGAGGTCGAACACCATGCGCCCGGCCTCGATCGCCTTGTTCTCGAAGCTGGTGAGGGTGCGGCCCTCGAAGCGGGGGGCCCAGCCGCCGAGTGTGTCCGTCCCCTCGTTGACGCCGGTGTTCCCGGTGCTCACCGGGTCGCGGCCCTCCCGCACGGGCGCACCGCCGACCACCGACTCCACACCGCTCTCCCAGACCTGGGTGAGCGGACTGTCCGCGCCGCTGCGTTCGCCGTCGTGCAGGTTCTCGAAGAGCGGGTGCGCGTCGAGGACGGCGCGCATCTGCACCGCGTAGCTCGACCAGTCGGTCGCGAGGCGGAACAGCCCGCCCGGGGCGATGATGCGGGCGGCGAGCTCGACGTAGTCCTCCTTCACGAGCCGGCGCTTGTGGTGGCGGGCCTTGTGCCAGGGGTCGGGGAAGAAGGTCCAGAGCTCGGCGACGGACGACGCCGGGATCATCCCCTCGAAGGCCTCCGCCGCGTTGACCTGCGCGGTCCGCACGTTCGTCAGGTCCTTCTGGCTGATGCGCAGCATGGTCTGGGCGAGCCCGGGACGGTACACCTCGAGGGCGAGGTAGTCGCGGTCCGGGTCGAGTTCCGCGGCGTGGGTGATGGCTTCGCCCAGCCCGGACCCCACCTCGACGACGAGCGGCGCCGACCGGCCGAAGGCGGCCCCGACGTCGAGCACGAAGCCGGGTGCCACGGAGGTGTCGGCGTTGTGGACACGCGGGACGTCCAGGAGGAAGGCCTCGGCCAGTTCGTCCCAGGCCTCGCGCCGCCGGCCCTGGAGGCGCGAGCCCCGCCGGACGAAGGACACGGGCTGGGTGCGGTGCGGCTGGTCGGGGGTCTGTACGTGAGGATCCATCACCCCCAAGGCTACCGGCAGCGGGTCCCCGCGGCGCTCCGGCAGGGTCCGCGATGCGGGGTTCCGGTGCTCCGGCTGATAAACTGGGGGAACTTGCCTGCGCACGGCCGACCATGTCATCCAGACTGGCGTCAGCCAGAACAGCGCGCAGCCTGCGTCGATAGAACGCATTCTTTTGTCCCGCATCCAGCTCGCACGATCGTGAGCGCGGTGGACACTGTCTGACTCTTCTTCGGCGAACCCCTGCGCCGACCGGTGCCGGGGAACATGAGAAGAAAGTTCGTGTACCTCACATGACTACTTTTGCTGCCCTCGGTGTGCCCAAAGCGCTGGTCGAGAACCTCGCCGCGCAGGGAATCGCCGAACCATTCCCCATCCAGGTCAAGTCGCTGCCCGACTCCCTGGCCGGGCGCGACGTCCTCGGCCGCGGCCGCACCGGCTCGGGCAAGACCCTCGCCTTCGCCCTCCCCATGGTCGCTCGCCTCGCCGAGCAGGAGGCGGCCTACCGCCGCAAGCCCGGGCGCCCGCTGGCCCTGGTCCTCGCCCCCACGCGTGAGCTCGCCACGCAGATCAACGCCACGGTCGAGCCGCTGGCCAAGGAACTGGGCCTGAACACCACCGTCATCTACGGCGGCGTCTCCCAGCAGCGCCAGGAGAAGGCACTCCGCGCCGGCGTCGACATCGTCATCGCCTGCCCCGGGCGCCTCGAGGACCTGATGCGGCAGAAGCTGATCACGCTCGAGTCCGTGGAGATCACCATCCTCGACGAGGCCGACCACATGGCGGACCTCGGCTTCCTCCCCGTCGTGAAGAAGCTGCTCGACACCACCCCGGCCGACGGCCAGCGCCTGCTGTTCTCGGCGACGCTCGACAACGGCGTGGACAAGGTGGTCAACCGCTACATGACCAACCCTGTCACCCACTCGGTCGACGACCCCCAGGCCGCGGTCACCACCATGGAGCACCACGTGCTGCTGATCGGCGACCAGACGCAGAAGAAGCAGCTGATCGTCCAGCTCGCGTCCGGCTCCGGCCGCCGCCTGCTCTTCATGCGCACCAAGCACCACGCGCGGAAGCTCGCCAAGACCCTCACCGACGCCGGGATCCCCGCCGTCGACCTGCACGGCAACCTGTCGCAGAACGCCCGCGACCGCAACCTCGCGGAGTTCTCCTCGGGTGACGTCCGAGTCCTCGTCGCCACCGACGTCGCCGCGCGCGGCGTGCACGTCGACGACGTCGAACTGGTGGTCCATGTGGATCCGCCCACGGAGCACAAGGCGTACCTGCACCGTTCGGGCCGCACGGCCCGCGCCGGCTCGTCGGGCACCGTGGTCACGATCACGCTGCCCGAGCAGAAGTCCGAGGTGCAGAAGCTCATGAAGGCCGCGGGCGTCGACGTCGCGTTCGAGAACGTGAAGGCGACCTCGCCCCTGGTCCAGTCGCTGACCGGCGACCTGGCCGAGAAGATCGACCCCCGCACCCGTGCGGCGCTCCTCGTCTCCCGCGACGCCGCCCGCGGTCAGGGCACGTCCACCGGGGCGAACGCCGAGCGCAAGCGCGCACGCCGCGGTGCTGCAGCACCGACCGCCGGCGGCCGCGGTGGCCGTGGCGGCCGGGGACGCGTCTCCGCCGATCCGCAGGGCGCCCAGGGCAACCGCGCCGAGCGCCGCAAGGACCAGCCTCAGGCACCCCGCTTCGGTTCCGACACCGGTGCCGCGGCGAAGTCCGGCGGCTCCCGCCGCCGTTCCGAGGAGCCCCGCACGGCCTCGGAGACGACGTCGCGCAGCCGCCGTCCGGCGTCGGGCCAGCGCGTCGGCGACGCCGTCCCCCGCACGGCTGCGGGGGCTCCCGCAGCCGGTGGGCAGCGCAGCCACGCGCCGTCGGCCGCACGCTCCGACGGAGCACGTTCCGAGGGCGCCCGCCGTTCCGGCGGCTCCCGCAGGGCCAGCGCCCCGGCGTCGAACGACCGCCGCCCGCGCTAGCATCCACGCGCCGATGAGGCCCCCTACCCGTCCGGGTAGGGGGCCTCACGCGTCCCGGGTGGTGCGGGCATGCACGGGGTGGTGAAGAATGGCCGGATGAACGCACTCCTGAACGTCATCTGGCTCCTGTTCGGCGGCATCTGGCTCGCCCTCGGCTATTTCGCCGCGGGCATCATCTGCTGCCTGCTGATCGTGACCATCCCCTTCGGCATCGCCTCGTTCCGGATCGGCGTGTATGCGCTGTGGCCGTTCGGCCAGACCGTCGTGAACCGGGGCGGGCAGACGGGTGCGTGGTCCACGATCGGCAACGTGATCTGGCTGCTCGTCGCGGGCATCTGGATCGCCATCGGCCACGTGGTCACGGCCATCCCGATGTTCGTGAGCATCATCGGCATCCCGCTGGGCATCGCGAACCTCAAACTGATCCCGGTGTCGCTGGCGCCGCTCGGCAAGGTCATCGTCCCGTCGCAGGGGACCTACCTGCCGACGTACCGCTGACGGGCCACCGCCGGATCACCGGCGACGGCCCGCATCCGGCGGTCAGTCCGACGTGGAGCTGTGGACCGCGGCCCCGTTCTGCCCGGGCTTGTCCGCGTTCTTCAGCAGGTCGCCCAGCAGCGCGATGATGTCGAGCCCGGTGGTGTCCTTGACCATCTGCGTGGTCTGGTGGACTCCGCTCGAGACGTTCCTGCTGAGCTGGCTCGCGCCGTCGGTGGAGACGACGGTCATGGTGTCGATCGCCGACATCGGCGCGGCGATCTCGCGGGCCATCGCGGGCAGGACCTCGAGGACCTTCGACAGGATGGCGGCCTGGTTGAACTTCTCGTAGGCCTCCGCCTGCGCGGCGATCCCGGCAGCCTCCGCCTTGCCGCGCGCTTCCGCGGACCCGGCCTCCGCGTCACCGCGGGACGCGATGACGGCGGCGTCGGCGCGGCCCTTGGCCTCGCTGATGGACGCCTCGGCGGTACCGCGCGCGGTGTTCGCGGCGGCGTCGGCCTCTGCGGCCACGCGGTCACCCTCGGCGACGAGCTTGCGGCGCGCGAGGTCCACGCGGGCCTCGATCTCGGACGCCTCGGAGGCACGACGGCGCTCCTCGAGCTTCGCGTCCGCCTGCTGGATGAGGCGGTACTTCTCGGCGTCCGCGGGCTTGCGCACCTCGGTGTCGAGCTCGCGCTCGCGCAGTTCCGAACGCCGCTGCGCCACCTGCTGCTCGCGCATGATGACCTGCTCCTGCTGTTCCGCCTGGGCGAGCGGTCCCGAGGCGTCGGCCCGCGCCTGGCGGGCGTCGGCCTCCTCCTTGAGTTCCGCGCGCCGGATGATCAGCTGCTGCTGCGCGAGGGCCACCTGCTCGTCGGACAGGGCGCGTGCCTGCTCCGACTCCTGCATGGAGCGTGCCTCGGCGATCTTCGCGTTCCGTTCGGCGAGGGCCGCCTCGGGCCGGCCGAGGTTCTTCAGGTACCCGGAATCGTCGTCCACGGACTGGATCTGGAAGGTGTCGATCTCCAGCCCCTGGTTGTGCATGGAGTGCTCCGCCTCCTCCTTCACGCTCTTGGCGAAGGTGGCGCGGTCCCGGATGATCGACTCGACGGTCAGGGTGCCCACGATGGAGCGCAGCGAACCGGACAGCGTCTCCTGCGTGTAGTGGTCGATGGCGTCCTGCTGGTTGAGGAAGCGCTGGGCCGCCTTGCGGACGGCGTCGGCGTCGCCGCCCACCTTGACCTGCGCGACGCCGGTCAGGTGGAGCTTGATGCCGTTCTTCGAGATGCCCTCGATGCGCAGGGACACCTGCCGGGAGGCCAGGGACAGCGGGTAGGCCCGCTGGGAGAACGGGTTGATGAAGATGCGGCCGAAGACGACGCGCTGGCTGTCCGGATCGGGCTGCCCCTTGCTGTCCTTGGACGAGATGATGAGTGCCTGGTCCGGGCTGGCGATGTGCAGCGCCATGCGGGCGAGCACGACGGCGGCGACGACGAGGACGAGGAGTACCACCGCGCCGATGATGAGCGGGATGAACGTGAGATCCACTTGCGACCCTTTCAATGGTCTTCGAAGAGGCCCCGGCGGCGCGGGTGCGCGCCGGAGCGTGATCAAGCTGTCGAGCGCACTGTGCTGATCCGACCCCCCATGTCGTCGATGTGGATGACCCGCATGCGGCGGGCCCGTGGTTCTAGGAGGCCGCTCCGGTGAGGAACGCCTGCATGAGGGGCCCGCCGGAGGTGGAGCCCAGCTCGCCCTCCTCGACGAAGACGGCGACGGCGAGGTCTCCCTGCAGGGCGACGACCCAGGCGTGCGTCCGCGGGGGATCCTCGCTGCCGAATTCCGCCGTGCCGGTCTTGGCCAGGACGGGGGCGCCGGGAACATCCTGCAGCAGCTGCGCGCCGCCCTGGGCGACGACGGCGCCCATGAGCGTCTTCAGCGTCGCCGACTCCGCGGCCGTGAACGCGCTCGGTGGCGCGGCCTCCGTGGGAGGGGCGTCGGTGGAGGCGGCACCGGAGGGTGCCGCGGTCGATGCCCCCGCGGTGGCGGACGGCGAGCCGGTCGGGCCCTCGGCGGACTCCCCGGGCGCGAGGAGCGTCGGGGTGACACGGGCGCCGGCGCCCACGGTCGCGGTCATGGTCGCGAGCGCGAGGGGTGAGACGAGGACCTCGCCCTGGCCGATCATGGCGGCGGCGTGGGCGGTCCCCTCGGCCTCGCCCGGCACGGAGCCGAAGAAGGCGGGCGTCCCGATGCCCGCCTCGACGCCGATCCCGAGGTCGGTGGCGGCGCTCGCCAGATCGGCCTGGCTGATCCTGTCCCGTGCGGAGATGAACCCGGTGTTGCAGGACTGCGCGAAGGTCTCGAGGAGGGGGACGGTGCCGACGGACTGCGCGGGGTAGGTGCTGGCGTTCTTGAACGTCCGGCCGTCCACCACGACCTCCTCGCTGCATTCGGTCGGCGTCTCCGGCGTGAAGCCCTTGCGGAGCAGGGCGAGGCTCGTGGCGATCTTGAACGTGGAACCCGGCGGGTACTGGCCGAGCAGCGCCGTCTGCAGGCCCTCGCTGCCCGGCCCGTTGGCGGCCGCGAGGATCTCACCCGTGCTGGGGCGGATGGCCACGATCGACGACGCCGACGGCTCGTCCGCGAGCACCTCCTCGCCGAGGCCCTGCAGCCGGGGGTCGAGGGTGGTGGCGAGGTCCTCGCCGTCCACGGGCGCGGTGGTGAAGAGGGTCCGGGGGGCCGCCGGCGCGTCGCCCGCCGCCACGGCGTCGACGGACAGCCCCGGGGTGCCGGCGAGTTGGGCATTGTGCTGCAGCTGCAGCCCGCCCAGGCCCGTGACGTCCCCCGCACGGATGGCGCCGTCGGACTGCTCCACGAGCTCCGCGGTGGCCTCCCCGACGCCGCCGAGGAGTTCCCGGGCGAAGGTGCGGGTGGGGGCGAGCTCGAGCGTGTCCGCCTGCCGGAGTGCCCCCGGGACGGCGTCGATCTGCGCGTCGGTCACGGTCCGGGTGGCGTCGTCACGCAGGACGAGGGCCACGACGAAGGCTTCGGCGCCGGCCGTGGCGACCTGCTCCTCGTAGCCGGCGGGGTCGAGGTCGAGCAGCGTCGCGAGGGCGCGGGCGGAGGCGGCCTGCTGCGCCTCGGGGACCAGGGTCTTGTCGATCCCCACGCGGACCACGGGGCGCTGCGTGACGATGACCGCGCCGCCCGCTCCCGTGATGTCGCCGCGGTCCCCGGGGACGCGCGTCAGGGTGAGCTTCTCCTCCGGCAGGAGGTCGGGGACGAAGACGCCGGGGTCCCAGGCCGCCTGCCAGGTGTCCTCGACGCGCGTGAGGTCCGCCGTCGTGCTGTAGGTCCAGTCCTGGTCGGTCGCGTCGAGGTCCCAGGCGTAGTCCAGCGTCGCCGTCGCCGTGTCCTCGCCGGTCTCCTCGACGCCCGCCACCGTGACCTGCGGCGGTTCCGGGGCGAAGCCCTCCGTGATGGCGGCGAGCCGGGCGGTCACCTCGGCGGGCTCCGCGGCGGTGAAGGCGGACTGTCCGACGTCGAGCCGGGCGAGCCCCGCGGCCAGCGTGCCGGAGGCGTCCTCCGCCGTGGGGCGGTCATCCGTGCAGGCCGCGAGGGTGAGGGCGAGGGCGACGGTGGTCAGGACGGACGTGGCACGCTGCAGTTTCCCCATGCGGCCCATTATGTCCGAGAACACAGGAACGCCCCCGCACCGGCGTGGCGGGCGGGGGCGTTCCCGGGGCGGGTCCTGCCCGGTGACGCTAGGCGGTCGTGGTCGTCCGGACGGCGCCCGGAAGCACGCGCGCCCGCTTCACGAGGTCCGCGCAGCGCTCGCCGATCATCATGGTGGTGATGTTCGGGTTCACGGTGGTGAGCTCGGGCATGACCGAGGCATCGGCGACCCGCAGGTTCCGGATCCCCTTCACCCGCAGCTCGGGATCCAGCGGGGACAGGGGATCGTCGACCGCTCCCATGCGCACCGTCCCGGCCGGGTGGTAGACGGTGTTGTGCGTCGCGCGGACGTAGTCCCGGAGCTGCTCGTCGGTCTGAACCTCGGCCCCGGGGTACAGTTCCTGCCCGGCCCATTCGGCCATGGCCGGCTGCGCCACGATCTCTCGGGCCTTCCGGATGCCGGCGATCATGACGCGCATGTCGTGCGGGTCGGTGAAGTACCGCGGATCCACCATGGGCTTGTCCCGGAAGTCCCGGCTGCGGAGCCGCACCGTCCCGCGCGAGCGGGCGTGCGTGACGTTCGGCGTGAGGCAGAAGCCGTTCTCCGTGGTCGGGTAGCCGTGCCGCAGCGTATGCATGTCGAACGGCACCGATCCGTAGTGGAACATGAGGTCCGGGCGGTCGAGCCCGTCCTCGGTGGTGGTGAAGATCCCGATCTCCCACCACTGGGTGGAGGTCTGCGGCATGGGCTTCTTCGCCTCCCACTGGATCACGCCCTCGGGGTGGTCCTGCAGGTGCTCGCCCACGCCGGGGGAGTCGACGCGCACGCGCACGCCGCGCTCCTCGAGGTGGGCGGCAGGGCCGATGCCCGACAGCATCAGCAGCTTCGGCGTGTCGATGGCACCGGTGGACACGATGACCTCGCGTCGTGCGGTCAGCGCGTGTGTGCGCCCGAAGGCGCCGTCCACGACGTCGACGCCGGTGCAGGTGTTGTCCGCGTCGATGCGCAGTTCCCGCGCCCGGAGGTCGGTGAGCAGCGTGAAGTTGGGCCGGTCCGTGATCGGGTGGATGTAGGACACGGATGACGACGCCCGGGTGCCGTCGGCCTGCCGATTGATCTGGAAGAGGCCGGCGCCGTTGATGACCGTCCCACCCGTGTTGAACCTCGTCCGCGGGATGCCGGCCTGCTCGCATGCGTCCAGCAGCGCCTGCCCGGAGGGGTCCTCCGGGGGGATGTTCATCAGGTGGACGGGGCCGCTGTCGCCGTGGTGGGGGGCGTCGGGCCCGGCGTCCTCGTTCTGCTCGAGCCGCTTGTACAGCGCGTAGGCCGTCTCCGCGTTCCAGCCGGTGGCGCCGAAGCGCTGCTCCCACTCGTCGATGTCCTCGCGCGGCGCCCAGAACGCGATGCACGAGTTGTGGCTCGAGCAACCGCCCATGACCCTGGCGCGTGAATGGCGCATGAAGGAGTTGCCGTGCTCCTGGGGTTCGATGGGGTAGTCCCAGTCGTACCCGGATTCCAGCAGTTCCATCCACCGGTCGAGGCGGAGGATGACCTCCTTGCCGCGGTCGTCCGGTCCGGCCTCGACGAGGGCCACCTCGACGTCGGGGTCCTCGCTCAGGCGGGCAGCGACGGCCGCGCCGGCGGATCCTCCGCCGACGACGATGTAGTCGAACGCGGTCTTCTGCAGCTGCTCTTCGGGGGTACTCATGCGGATTCCTCCTCGATCCGGGCGTCGAACCAGCCCGTGACCGCCGGGTCGATGTTGTGGTAGATGTGCTTGGCCTCCTGGTATTCCGCGAAGCCGGTGGGGCCGAGCTCGCGACCGACGCCGGAGTGCTTGAAGCCGCCCCACTCCGCCTGCGGCAGGTAGGGGTGGAAGTCGTTGATCCAGATGGTGCCGTGGCGCAGGCGGGCCGCGACGCGCTGGCCCTTGCCGGCGTCCTGGCTCCACACCGCGCCGGCAAGCCCGTAGTGGGTGTCGTTGCCGAGCTCCACGGCCTCGTCCTCGCCGTTGAACGTCTCCACGGTCACGACGGGGCCGAAGGCCTCGTCGACGAGCACGGACGAGCCGCGCGTGACCTGGTCGAGCACGGTCGGCGTGTAGTAGAAGCCGGTCTCGAGCTCGCCTTCGCCCCAGGTCCCGCCACAGCGCAGCCGGGCACCCTCCTCGATGCCCTTCTGCACGTAGGCCGTGACCTTGTCCCGGTGGGCGGCGGAGATCAGGGGGCCGGTCTCGCTGGCCTCGTCGAACGGGCCGCCGAGCCGGATCTGCTGCGCACGGCGCACGAGTTCGTCGACGAAGCGATCGGCGATGGGCTCCTCGACGAGGAGCCGGGCGCCCGCCGAGCAGACCTGGCCCGAGTGCACGAACGCGGCGTTGAGGGCGTTGTCGAGGGCGGCGTCGAAGTCCGCATCGGCGAAGACGATGTTCGGGTTCTTGCCGCCGAGTTCGAGGGCCACCTTCTTGACGGTGCCCGCCGCGGCCGCGGCGATGGTGCGCCCCGTCTCCAGGCCGCCCGTGAAGGACACCATGTCGACGTCGGGGCTCTCGGAGAGCGGCGCGCCGACCACGGCGCCGGGGCCGAGGACGAGGTTCGCGACGCCCTTCGGGAGCCCGAGCGTGTCGAGGACGTCCATCATGAGGATGGCGGTCGAGGGCGTGAGCTCGCTGGGCTTCAGCACGATCGAGCACCCGGCGCCGAGCGCCGGGGCGATCTTCCAGGCCGCCTGCAGCAGCGGGTAGTTCCACGGCGAGATGAGGCCGCAGACCCCCACGGGCTCGTAGACGATCCTGCTGACCACGCTGTTGTTGCCGGCGTCGACGATGCGGCCCGCGTCCTGCCCGGCGAGTTTGCCGAAGTACGCGAAGCAGTCGGCGATGTCGCTCATGTCCACCTCGCTCTCCACGAGGCGCTTGCCGGTGTCCAGGGTCTCGGCCCGTGCGAACTCGTCCTTGCGGGCACGCAGTTCAGCGGCCACCTTCAGGAGGAAGTCGCCGCGCTGCGGGGCCGGCACCGACGCCCACTCGCCGCCGTCGAACGCCCGGCGCGCGGCCGCGATGGCCCGCTCGGTGTCCTCACGGGTGCCCTCGGACACCTCGGCGACGAACGAGCCGTCCGCCGGGCAGCTGATGGTGCGGGTGCCGCCGTCGGATGCGGGTACCCACGCGCCGTCGATGAACAGGGTGGCCGGCGTCGTCCCGGTCGGTGTCTCGGTCATTTGGTGTCCTCCTGGTGTGCGAAATCGGATTCCCAGTTGTCCCTGGCCGACTGGTCCTCGGCGAAGGCCGTGTTGCCCGGCGCCGCCCGGTTCAGGTGCAGGAACTCGAGGTGGGTCTCGTAGTGGTCCAGGACGTCGGTGATGACCTGGTCCGTGCTGTAGCCCGCGAGGTCGTAGCTGTGGCTCCCCTCGAGGGAGAAGACCTCCATGCGGTAGTACTTGGCCTCCGTCGACGCACCGCCGCGCGCATAGGACGGCACGTCGTACTGGACGGGGTAGATCTGGTACTTGAACGGACGCTCGTCGCCGAGCTCCACCAGGAGATCCACGTGGCGGATCCCGCAGGGCTCGACGATGCCGGTCGCGAGGCCGACGTCGGCACCCTGCGCGAGCAGTTCGTCGTGCACCTCCTGCAGCGCGGGAAGCGCGACGGTGTCCACGAAGTGGTTGGCCTGCCGCGGCCCCGGGTAGCTCATGGCGCGGCTGAGTCGCTGCCGCCAGGTGCGCGAGGAGGTACCGCCCGTGCTCCGCCCCGAGATGATGCCGGGCAGGCTCGCACGGTAGCTGTCCGCGAGCGAGTTCTCCACCCGCAGGGCCCGATACAGGCCGAGCATGATGAACAGCAGCAGGATCGACAGCGGCAGCCCCATGATGATCGTCGCGTTCTGCAGCGTCGTCACGCCGCCCACCGTCAGCATCGCAAGCGTCAGCAGGCCGGTCACGAGGGCCCAGAAGACGCGCAGCCACTTGGGGCCGTCCGCCTCGGGGTCCTTGAGGTGGCTGGTGAAGTTCGCCATGACCAGTGCCCCCGAATCGGCGGAGGTCACGTAGAAGAGCAGGCCCGTGAAGGTCGCGACGCCGATGACGAGGGGCGCTGCGGGGTACTGCTCGAGAAGGCCGTAGAACGCCCGCTCCGGCTGGGCCATGGCCGTCTCCCCGAACGCCGCATTGCCGTTCATCACGATGTCGAGGGCGCTGTTCCCGAAGATCGAGATGAACAGCAGGATGAAGGTGAAAGGGACCAGCAGGGTCCCCAGGACGAACTGCCGGATGGTGCGGCCGCGGGAGATGCGGGCGAGGAAGAGCCCCACGAAAGGCGCCCAGGCGATCCACCAGGCCCAGAAGAAGAGCGTCCAGCCCTGCAGCCAGTCGCCGGGCCGGTCGTAGGCGAAGGTGTCCAGCGTCATGGCCGGGAAGCGGCTGAGGACGTCCCCGGTGTTCTGGATGATGCCGTCGAGCAGGAAGCTCGTCTTCCCGCTGAGCAGGATGAACACCATCAGCGCCAGGGCGAGGAGGACATTCAGCTCCGCGAGCCGCCGGATGCCCTTCTCGACGCCGGAGAGGACGGAGGCGGTCGCCATGACGACGGCGACGGCGATCAGACCGATCTGGACGGAGACGTTCTCGGGCAGGCCGAACATGAGCCTCAGGCCGTAGTTCAGCTGCACGACCCCGATGCCGAGCGAGGTGGCGATGCCGAAGATGGTGCCCAGGAGGGCGGCGATGTCCACGCCGTGGCCGAGCGGGCCGTCGACCTTCCTGCCGAAGATGGGGTACAGCGCGCTGCGGATGCTCAGGGGCAGGTTGTGCCGGTAGGCGAAGTAGCCGAGGGCGAGGCCCATGAGCGCGTACAGGGCCCAGCCGGTGATGCCGTAGTGGAAGAGCGTGAGGACCATGGCGTGCCGCGCGGCCTCGACGGTGCTGCCGTCGCCCTGAGGGGGAGCCAGGTACTGCGTCACGGGCTCGGACACCGAGAAGAACATGAGGTCGATGCCGATACCCGCGGCGAAGAGCATCGATGCCCACGTGAACATGCTGAACTGGGGTTTCGAGTGGTCCGGGCCCAGTTTGGTCTTGCCCACCCGGGTCAGGGCGAGGACCAGGACGAAGACCACCACGAGGGTGACGATCAGGAAGTAGTACCACCCCATGTTGGTGGAGACCCAGGTGACCAGCGATCCGATGACCGCCTCGGCGCCCGCCGCGTCCGCGATCGCCCAGGCGGTGATCGCGAGGATCCCGGCGGCCGATCCGATGAAGACGGTCCAGTTGACCCGGGTCCTCGGGGTATCGGCGGCCGTGGCGTCACCGCCTCCCGTGTCCGTCCCGGGCGGAGCGTCGGCTGTCTGACTCATGTCGTCCCTCTCGTCGGCGCCACGTCGTGGCGCTGTTCGTGCGGGCGGAATGGTACGGGCGAGGCAGGCCCGGATGCGGGCAGGCGGCGACCGTCGACATTCGCCGTGGGCCGTCAACGCTACGGGAATCACACCGGGGGCCGGGAAAAAGTTGATGTCGATCACATCTGGCCCGGTTGCTTCCCCGTGCCCTACGGTGCCGTCCGCAGCGGACGGCACGGCGCCCGCGGAGCCGGAATACCCCGGCGACGCCGAAAGTTGAGTCGAGTACACTCAAGGTGTCACCAGGATCGTCACCGCACCGGAAAGGAACCGCGCGTGGATACCAACTTCACCACCAAGAGCCGTGAGGTCTTGTCAGCTGCTGCAATGAACGCGTCCACGGCGGGCAACGCCCAGATCGAGGCGCCGCATTTCCTCAAGGCGCTGATGGACCAGCGGGACGGCATCGCCGTCGCCCTGCTGCGGGCGGCGGGCGCCGATCCGGACACCGTGAGCGTCCAGGCGAGCGCCGCGATCAAGGCCCTGCCGTCGTCGTCCGGTTCGTCCGTGGCGCAGCCGCAGTTCTCGCGCGGCGCCCTGCAGGTCGTCAGCGCCGCGCAGCAGGAAGCGGAGACCCTCGGCGACCAGTTCGTGTCCACCGAGCACCTCCTGCTGGCCCTGGCGGCCGACGGGGGAGCGGCGGGCGGCATCCTGCGGTCCGTGGGGCTCACCCGCGAGGCGCTCGCCGCGGAGCTGCCCGGCGTGCGGGGCGAGAAGCGTGTGACGACGCCGGACCCCGAGAACACGTTCCAGGCGCTGGAGAAGTTCGGGGTGGACCTGACCGAGGTGGCCCGCAGCGGCAAGCTCGACCCGGTCATCGGCCGCGACGCCGAGATCCGCCGCGTGGTGCAGGTGCTCAGCCGCCGCACCAAGAACAACCCCGTGCTCATCGGCGAGCCCGGCGTCGGCAAGACCGCCGTCGTCGAGGGACTGGCGCAGCGCATGGTCGCCGGGGACGTCCCCGAGTCGCTCCGCGGCAAGCGGCTCATCAGCCTGGACCTCGGGTCGATGATCGCCGGCGCCAAGTACCGCGGCGAGTTCGAGGAGCGCCTGAAGGCCGTGCTCGAGGAGATCAAGGGCTCCAACGGCCAGGTGGTGACCTTCATCGACGAGCTCCACACCGTGGTGGGGGCCGGCGCGTCCGAGGGCTCGATGGACGCCGGCAACATGCTCAAGCCCATGCTGGCGCGCGGTGAACTCCGGCTGATCGGCGCGACGACGCTGGACGAGTACCGCGAGAACGTCGAGAAGGACCCGGCGCTGGAGCGCCGGTTCCAGCAGGTCTACGTGGGCGAGCCGTCCGTGACGGACACCATCGGCATCCTGCGCGGGCTGAAGCAGCGCTACGAGGCACACCACAAGGTCTCCATCGCGGACTCCGCGCTCGTCGCCGCGGCCACCCTCTCCCACCGGTACATCCCCGGACGGCAGCTCCCGGACAAGGCGATCGACCTCGTGGACGAGGCCGCGTCGCATCTGCGCATGGAGATCGACTCGGCCCCCGTGGAGATCGACGAGCTGCGCCGCTCCCTGGAGCGCATGCACATGGAGGAGATGGCCCTGTCCCGCGAGAAGGACGAGGCGTCCCTCGAACGGCTGCACGCCCTGCGGGCCGAGATGGCCGACCGCCAGGAGGAGCTCGACGCCCTGAACGCACGGTGGGAGGCGGAGAAGGCGGGCCTGAACCGCGTGGGCGACCTGAAGGCCTCCCTCGACGGGCTGCGCTCACAGGCCGACCGCGCCCAGCGCGAAGGCGACCTCGAGACGGCGTCGCGCATCCTGTACGGCGAGATCCCGGGCGTGGAACGCGAGCTGCGCGAGGCCCAGGCCGCCGAGGAGCAGACGGCGACCACCCCCGAGCTCATGGTCGCCGAGGAGGTCACGGCGAACGACATCGCCGAGGTCATCTCCGCCTGGACGGGTATCCCGGCCGGGCGCATGCTGCAGGGCGAGAGCGAGAAGCTGCTCGCCATGGAGCAGGTCATCGGCGCGCGGCTGATCGGCCAGCAGCGGGCGGTCTCCGCGGTGTCCGACGCCGTCCGGCGCGCCCGGGCCGGAGTCTCGGACCCGAACCGCCCCACCGGGTCCTTCCTGTTCCTCGGGCCCACGGGCGTGGGCAAGACGGAGCTCGCCAAGGCCCTCGCGGACTTCCTGTTCGATGACGAACGCGCGATGATCCGGATCGACATGTCCGAGTACTCGGAGAAGCACTCGGTGGCCCGCCTCGTCGGTGCCCCTCCGGGCTACGTGGGCTACGAGGAGGGCGGCCAGCTCACCGAGGCCGTGCGGCGCCGCCCGTACAGCGTGGTGCTGCTGGACGAGGTGGAGAAGGCTCACCCGGAGGTCTTCGACCTGCTGCTGCAGGTGCTCGACGACGGGCGGCTGACCGACGGCCAGGGCCGGACCGTGGACTTCCGGAACGTCATCCTCGTGCTGACGTCCAACCTCGGCTCCCAGTTCCTCGTGGACCCGTCCCTCGACGACGCCGCGAAGCGTGCCGCCGTGATGTCCGCGGTGAACGCGAACTTCCGGCCCGAGTTCCTGAACCGGCTCGACGACGTCGTGGTCTTCGATCCCCTGAGCCTCGAGGAGCTCTCGAGGATCGTCGACCTCCAGGTCAGGGCCCTCGGCGACCGGCTGCACGATCGCCGGCTCGAGCTCGACGTAACGGCGGCGGCCGGCGAATGGCTTGCCCTCACGGGGTTCGACCCCGCGTACGGCGCACGTCCGCTCCGCCGGCTCGTGCAGCGCGAGATCGGTGACCGGCTGGCGAAGGGCATCCTCGCTGGCGAGATCGTCGACGGCGACACCGTCCTCGTCGACCGTCCCGCGCCGGACGTGGACGCCCTCGGCGAAGCCGGACCCGAGGCCGGGGGCCTGCTGGTCCACGCCGTCCGCTGACCGGGGCGCGGGGCCCGGGGTGCCGGGCGCGTCCCGTTCCGTCCGCGTGCTCCGGGGTCCCTTCAGGGCGTCAGCAGGCTCTGGCTGACGGCTCCGCCGTCCTCGACGACCGCGAAGCAGTCCACGCGGCGGTCCCCGTCCGCCCAGGTCCCCTCCGTGGGCGTGGCGCGCAGGAGCGTGACCCGGAGGTCCTCGGTGACGACGTCCGGGTCGATGCCGGAGGACGCCGCCGCGCATGCCGCCTCGGCGCGCAGGCCCAACTGGTCGCGTCCCGGGAACGCGGCGTCGTCGGCGTAGTCCTCGCTCGCCACGAGCTGCGCGTTGTGCGGCTCCGAGCAGTCGACCAGGACGGCCTCCTCCGTGATGTCCGTGAACTCCGCCAGGCATTCGCCGGCCGCGAGCGACGACGGATCCACGCGGTCCTCGTCCTCCGATCCGCCCAGCAGCGAGAGCAGCAGCCAGACGAGGAGCCCGAGCAGCACGACGGCGCCGCCCACGAGCAGCAGGAGCGGGACGATGCTGCTCCCGGACCGGGTCCTGTCCCGTGTCGGCTGCGGCTCGGCCGTCGATCCGCTGTTCTCCGGCACCGGACCGCCGCCCTTTGGCGCCGGGACCCGGCCTGCGGGGGCCGCGGAGTCCCGGGGGTCCGCGACCGGCTCCTCGGGGGATCCTCCGGTGATCCCCGGTGCCGAGGAGCGGATGCGTCCCCGGCCGATGCCGGGGTCGAGGCGGGGGTCGAAGCCAGGGTAGGGGCCGGGATCGCCCGAGCCGGTTTCGCCGCCCTCCGGAGGGAAGGCGTAGGGGCCGCCGATCGCCCCCTCCGCCGTGACTCCCGCTGCTTCCGTCCTGTCGTCCGCTCTGCCTCCCGTCGTGTCTTCCGCGCGGTCCGCCGCATCACCGGCGGCTCCTCCCGCGGGCGCCGAGCCGGCGGGAGCGGCCTCGACGGACGGGGCACCGGGCGGCAGCGGCCCGCCCACGAGGGTCCCCGCCTTCGCGGCCTCGGCGGCCACGGCGCGGGCTTCGGCGGCGGCATCGTCGAGGGAGGCCGCCTCCGCGACCTCCGGACTGATCTGCGCCGGTTCGAGGGCGGGTTCCGCGAGGTCGAGGGTGTCTGGGGATACCGTCAGCTCGGGCTCCAGCGTGTCGGCGGAGATATCCGGGTCCTCGAGGACCACGGTGTCGGGATCGAGCACGGCGGTGCTCTCGGGTTCCTCGGTGCCGTCCGGTCCGGGTCCGTGCCCGGGCTCCCTCGGCGCCTGCTCCTCGTTGCTCATGGTGGGCTGCTGCCTCCTCGCACTCCTGGTGCCGGATGGTCATCACCATGGCCGGCGCTCCGACGTGGAGTCGACTCTATCCAAGATCGCAGGCTCGGAGACGGCCCGGCGAAAAAACCTGCGCCGCGGACGGTGCGCCGGTGGGCGGCGGGGTCTCGGCGGCCGCGCACTCGGGTCCCCTCGAAAACATGTAACCTATACTTACGACAAAACGACCAAATAATCCGGGGCCTCGCTGCAGCCTTGGGCCTCGCGCCCCAGTGACCACCTCGGATCGACGCACAAAGGGGGTCACGCCATGGGGCGCGGCCGTCAAAAGGCAAAAGCAACCAAGCAGGCCAGGGACATGAAGTATTTCAGCCCGGCCACGGATTATTCGGCACTGCAGCGAGAGCTCACAGGCCCGGGTAGTCGTGCATCCACCCGACGTACCGAACCTCTCGAGCCGGTCGAGCCTGACTATTCGGAGTATGCGGACAAGTACGCCGATGAGCTCGACGACGACGGCGAGGAGGGCGGCTCGCGCCGCACCGGCTGACCGCGATCGGCCGGTCCTCCGTGGACTGGGACGTGAACCACCCGGCGCATCGCCCCTTCGGGGACGGTGCGCCGTTCTGCGTGCCCGGGCCCCGGCCCCTGGGCGGCAGGCATCAGGCCGGTGAGGCGAGGAGGGGCTGGAAGGCCAGTTCCGCGGCGCCGACGAGCAGGAGTTCCGGTCCCAGGGCCGCTCGCCGCACCGTCACACGGCCGGCCAGCGAGCCCGCATTGACGGCTTCCGCGAGCTGACCGCCCCGGAAGCCGACGAGCGACCCGAGGAATCCGCCGAGGACGATCAGCTCCGGGTCGAAGACGTTGACGAAGTCCGTGAGCGCGACGGCGAGCAGCCCCAGCTGCCGGTCGGCCTCCACCCGCACGGCGTCGGGCGGGTCGTCCGACAGCACCCGTTCGAGGGCCTCGATGCCTCCGCCGTCCAGGCCGGCCGCCTCGAGCAGCCGCTCGAGGCGGACCTCGGCGTCGAGGCAGCCCGCACGCCCGCAGTGGCATGCCCGGCCGCCCGGGCTGACGAGCGTGTGGCCCAGTTCGCCGCCGTACCCCCGGCTGCCGACCAGCTGCGCGCCGCCGCTCACGATGCCGCCGCCGATGCCGCTCGCGCTGCCGTTGAGGTAGACCGCGTCGTCGACGCCGAGCGCCGCGCCGAAGATGCTCTCCGCGAGCGAGCCGAGGGAGGCGTCGTTCGCGGCCACGGTCGGGAGTCCGAGGGCGCTGCCGAAGGGGCCAGTGAGGTCGGCGTCGTGCCAGCCGAGGTGCGGCGCGACGAGCACGCGACCCGTGCCGGCATTGACGAGCCCGGGCAGCGCGATCCCCGCGCCGAGCACGCGGTCGAGTCCGGCCAGGGTGGGCCGGAGGCCGGCCACGATCTCCTCGGTGAGCCCGACCGCGTCATCGAGCGAGGGGATGCCCCGGGTCTCCCGGCGGACCCTCGCGTGCACATGACCGCCGAGCCCGATGACACCGACGGTCAGGGCGTCGATGTCGGGGTTGACGGCGATCACCGCGACGGCCGGGTTCGCCTGCACGATGGGGCTCGGGCGGCCCACCCGGCCGCCGACGGCCGGGTCCGACTCGCGGACGAGGTTCTTCTCGGTGAGCGCCGAGACCAGGGCGCCCACCGTGGAGCGGTTGAAGCCGCTGCGGCGGGTGACGTCGGCCCGGGAGAGCGGGCCGTGGCGGTGGACCATCGTCAGGATCTGGGAGAGGTTCTGCGCGCGCAGGCCCTCGGTGCCGTTCGCCCCGCCGGGTAGTGACCGCACAGTCTCGGGTTCTCCTTCGTCCTGCAGGAGCCTCCTGCGCGTTGCCTCGCCCTATCGTATCCAGCCGCTGCCGGGGTGCCGCCGGTCAGGCGCGCTGCTGTGCCGGTCGGGCTGCCCGGGCGCGGGCCGCGGGCGGCGCCGCGGTGCTCTGGCGCACCACCAGGCTCGTGGCGAGGTCGAGCCGGAGATTGTTCGGTCGTTCGCCGTCCCGCAGGCGCAGCACCATCCGCGTGGCCTCCTCGGCCATCTGGATGAGCGGCTGATGCACCGTGGTCAGGGCGGGGCTGGACCACTGCGCCAGCTGCAGGTCGTCGTAGCCCACGATCGACAGCTCCTCGGGGACGCGGAGCCCGATCTGCCGGGCGGCGTCGAGCACGCCCAGCGCCTGCAGGTCGCTGCCGGCGAAGATCGCCGTGGGCGGGTGGGGGCCACGCAGCAGCGAGAACGCGTGGTCGCGTCCGCCGTCGACATGGAAGTTCCCGTACCTGATGAGGTCCTGGTCGATCGGCAGGGAGGCCATGCCCATCGCGGACCGGTAGCCGTCGATGCGCGCGAGGGAGCACATCATGTCCTCGGGCCCGCTGATCGCGGCGATCCTCGTGTGTCCGAGGTCGATGAGGTGGCGCGTGGCCATCATCCCGCCCGCCCAGTTGGCGGAGCCCACCGACGGGACGTCGGGGGAGGGGTCACCCGCAGGGTCGATGATGACGAACGGGATGGAGCGGGCGTCGAGCTTGCGGCGGAAGTCCTGCGGCAGGTCGGAGAACACGAGGACCACGCCGGCGGGCCGCCGGGACATCACGCCCTCGATCCAGTCGGGCCCGGGGGCGTGCCGCGTCCCCGTCTCGGTCAGTACCACGCTCATGCCGTGCTCGCGGGCCACGTTCTCCACCCCGCGGATGAGCTCGAGCGCCCAGGCGCTCTCCAGCTCGTGGAACACGAGTTCGACCAGGCCGGCCTTGGCCGCGGAGACCTTGCGCCGCCGGTAGCCGTGGTCCTCGAGGAGCTCCTCAACTTTCGCCCGGGTTGTCGGGGACACGTCGGCGCGTCCGTTGAGCACCTTCGAGATCGTGGACAGCGAGATGCCGGCTGCCGTTGCGAGCTGGGCGAGGGTGACACGCGGTTCTTTGGCCGGAATCGACATGACCCACAGCATACCCCCGCCCTCTTCCGCGGTTCGGGCTGCCGCTCTGCGCAGAATGTGACCGGCTGCACAGCAGGTCATGCGCATCGGCATGAGCGCTACATACACTCAACGCATCACATAACTTTCGGCTATATTGTCAAAACTTTCGAGAGGCGTTCAACGATGAACAACCGAACCTGGATGTCCCGCAGTCCCGCGGCACCGCGGTCCTGATGCTGGGCTTCACCCTCGCGGGGTGCGGTGGCCGAGGCGGTGACGCGTCAAGCCGACCCGAGAACGAACTGCATCTGGCCGTGTACGGCGACGCCAGCAACAGGGTCGAAGAGGCCATGGTGGCGAAGTTCAACGAGACCTCCGACGTCAACATCGTGCTCGACACGATTCCCGGCGCGGACTACCAGACCAAGCTGCAGACCATCATCGACACCGAGTCTGCCCCCGACATCTTCTTCGACTGGGGCGGTGGAAGCATCGCGAACTTCGTGGAGGCCGACCTGCTCATGCCTCTCGACGACTTCATCGAGGAGGACCCGCAGCTGAAGGAGGCCTTCCTGCCCTCCGTCTTCGAGACGGCCGTCATCGACCACAAGAGCTACGGCATCCCGATGCGCGGTACCCAGCCCGTGATGCTCTTCAACAACTCCGAGGTCCTGGAGCAGGCCGGCATCGACGCGCCCCCGGCCACCTGGGACGAACTGCTGGACGCCGTCGAGAAGCTGAAGGCCGCGGGCGTGACCCCGATCGCGCTCGGCGGCGCGGACCAGTGGCCCACGCAGATGTGGTTCCAGTACGTGTTCGACCGCGTCGCCGGCGAGGACCTGTTCCAGGCCGCGCTCGACGGCGACACCAGTGTCTGGGACTCCGAGGAGAGCCGCGAGGCGCTCGGCAAGCTGCGCGAACTGGTCGACGCCGGCGCCTTCGGGACCAACTTCGACTCCGTGAAGTTCACCGACGGCGGGTCGCCCACGCTGCTCTCCAGCGGCCGGGCAGGCTTCGAGCTCATGGGCTCCTGGGCCTACGCGACCCACCTCGACGCGAACCCCGAGTTCGCGGAGAACGTGCTCAGCTACAGCGAGTTCCCCGCGATCGAGGGTGGAGAGGGAGACCCCGCCAACCTCGCCGGCAACACGAACAACTTCTACTCGGTCCACAAGGACACCCGCTACCCCGACGAGGTGGCCGAGTTCCTGAAGCTCATGTACTCGGACGAGTTCGTGCAGGAGCAGATCGCCATCGGCAACCTGCCCACCACCACCAACACGGAGGAGTTCCTCGACGAGGCCTCCAACCCCGAGTACGCGAAGTACCAGTTCGACCTCGTGAAGGATGCCCCGCACTTCCAGCTCTCCTGGGACCAGGCCTACCCGCCCGAGGCCACGGTGACCATCCACACCGCCATCGCGCAGTTCTTCAGCGGCCAGATCGATGAAGACGGCTTCATCAAGGCCATGCAGAGTCTGTAGGACACACCATGACAACGCTTGCAACGCGCAGGCAGGCGACGCCGGGCGGCTCCACACCGAGCCGCCCGGCCCGTCGGGGCGCCTCCTCCGTGGGGCGCCCCGGCTTCGCCTGGGCCCTGCCCGCCACCATCTTCTTCGCCCTCTTCGCCCTCGTGCCGCTGGCAGCGGTCGCCGTCCTGTCCTTCACCTCGTGGAGCGGCCTCGGCGACCCCGAATTCGTGGGGCTCGAGAACTGGAAGACGCTGATCGCCGATCCCGTGATGCTGAAGAGCCTCTGGCTCAGCCTGCTGTTCACCGTCCTCGGTGTCGTCACGCAGACACCGCTGAGCATCCTGCTCGGCGTGTGGGCCGCGGGCAACCAGCGCAACCGCGCCGTCCTCAGCGCCATCTACTTCATCCCGCTGCTGCTCTCCTCGGCGGCGATCTCCGTCCTGTGGCGTGCCCTCCTCGATCCGAACTTCGGCATCCCGGGCCAGCTGCCCTGGCTCTTCGGGGACGGCAACCTGCTCGGCACGCAGGCCGGCGCGATCGGCGTCCTGATCTTCGTCGGCATGTGGCAGTTCACGCCCTTCCACACCCTGATCTACCAGGGCGCGGCCAAGGGCATCCCGACCGTCCTCTACCAGGCGGCGTCGATCGACGGCGCGGGCACGGTGCGGCAGTTCTTCTCCATCACGCTGCCCCAGCTCCGCAACACGGCGATCACCTCGATCATCCTCATGGTGGTCGGTGGCCTGACGACCTTCGAGACCGTGCTCATCCTGACCAACGGCGGGCCCGGCACGGACACCACGATCACCGCCTTCTACATGTACCAGCAGGCGTTCCAGAGCTTCGACTTCGGCGTCGGCAGCGCGATCGCCCTGGTGCTCGTCGTCGTCGCCACCCTGATCTCCCTCGTGGTGGTCAAGGTGTCCGGCTACGACAAGATGAACAGCTCGCTGGAAGGCCTGTGATGAAGACCCGCCCCAATTACCTCGCCGGCATCGGCTCCGTCGTCTGGCTGCTGATCGTCGCGATCCCGCTGTACGTGATGCTCTCGGGCACCTTCCAGACACGGGAGGAGTTCGGCGACAACGGTCCGCTGTCCTTCCCCACGAGCTTCACGCTGCAGAACTACGCGGACGCGATCACGAGCGGCTTCGGCCGGTACTTCCTCAACACCGTGGTGGTGACGGTCGGCGTCGTCGCGATCGTCCTGCTGCTCGTCCCGCCGCTCAGCTACGCGATCGTGCGCAGCCAGAGCAGGGCGGCGTCGTTCGTGTTCCGGTTCTTCCTGCTGGGCCTCGCCATCCCCATGCGCGACATCACGGGCGAGCTGTACGAGGCGATGGCGATGGACGGCGCGAGCCCCGCGCGCGCCTTCTTCCGGCTGGTGGTCCCGCTGTCCAAGGGCGGGATCTCCACGATCGCGGTCTTCTCCGCCCTCCAGGCGTGGAACGGTTTCCTGTTCCCCCTGATCCTGACCCAGTCCGAGAGCACCCGCGTGGTGACCCTCGGCCTCTTCAACTTCCAGACCCAGTACGGCATCAACATCCCGGGGCTGCTCGCCGCGGTGACCCTCTCGATGGTGCCCGTCCTGCTCGTCTACCTCTTCGCGCGGCGCGCGCTTGTCCAGGGCCTCATGGGCGCCGGCGGAAAGTGATCATGACCGAGACAACACTGAACGACGCCCCCTGGCAGGACACCACCGCCGCCCCCGCAGACCGCGTCGGGGCCCTGATCGGGGAGATGACCCTCCGCGAGAAGGTCGCCCTACTGGTGGGCGTGTGGGTCGGCGCCAACACCGAGGGCGGCGAGGTGGCCCCGCACCAGCACGAGATGAACGAGGCCGTGGACCTCGACGAGCTCATGCCCCACGGCCTCGGACAGCTGACCCGACCCTTCGGCACCGCCCCGGTGGAACCCGGCCTCGGTGCGCTGTCCCTGCGGCGCACGCAGGAGCCGATCATCGCGGCGAACCGCTTCGGCATCCCCGCCCTCGTGCACGAGGAGTGCCTCGCCGGCTTCGCCGCCTGGAAGGCGACGGCGTACCCGGTGCCCCTCGCCTGGGGTGCCACGTTCAATCCTGACCTGGTGCGGCGCATGTCCTCCGCGATCGGCGCCGACCTCCGCTCGGTCGGCGTGCACCAGGGACTCGCCCCCGTGCTCGACGTCGTCCGCGACGCCCGCTGGGGCCGGGTCGAGGAGACCATCGGCGAGGACCCGTACCTCATCGGCACCATCGCGACCGCATACGTCCAGGGGCTCGAGCGGGCCGGCGTCGTCGCCACGCTCAAGCACTTCGTCGGCTACTCGGCGTCGAAGGCGGGCCGCAACCTCGCCCCCGTGTCCGTCGGCGACCGTGAGCGGGCGGATGTGCTCCTGCCGCCGTTCGAGATGGCCATCCGCGAGTCCGGCGTGCGGTCGGTCATGCACGCGTACACGGACATCGACGGCGTCCCGACGGCGGCCGACGCGTCCCTCCTCACCGCGCTGCTCCGCGAAACCTGGGGCTTCGACGGCACCGTGGTGGCCGACTACTTCGGCATCGCGTTCCTCAAGGAACTCCACCGTGTGGCCGCGACCCTCGGCGAGGCCGCCGGGGCGGCCCTCACCGCGGGGGTCGACGTCGAACTGCCCACCATCCACACCTTCGGGGAGCACCTGATCGCCGAGATCGACGGCGGCCGGCTCGACGAGGGCCTGGTGGACCGTGCGCTCCGCCGCGTGCTGCGGCAGAAACTGGACCTCGGCCTCCTCGACGCGGACTGGTCGCCCGTGCCGTCGGCGCTCGCGGGCGGCGGTACGCCCGTGGTCGACCTCGACTCCCCGGGCAACCGGTCCATCGCCCGCGAGCTCGCCGAGCAGTCGATCGTCCTGGTCCGCAACGAGGGCATCCTCCCGCTCGCCGCGGTACCCCGCATCGGGCTCATCGGGCCCAACGCGGACACGCACCGCGCCTTCCTCGGCTGCTACTCGTTCCCGGCGCACGTCGGCGAGCAGCATCCCGACGTCGCGATGGGCCTCGTCATCCCGACGGTCGCGGAGGCGCTCCAGGACGAGTTCCCGGACAGCGACATCACGATCGCCGCCGGGTGCACCATCGACGGGACAGCGACCACGGGCTTCGACGAGGCGCTCGCCGTCGCGCAGGGCTCCGACGTCGTCGTGGCCGTCCTCGGCGACCGTGCCGGGCTGTTCGGTCGCGGCACGAGCGGCGAGGGGTGCGACGCCGAATCGCTGGACCTCCTGGGCGTCCAGCAGCAGCTCCTCGACGGGCTGCTCGCGACGGGGAAGCCCGTCGTCGTCGTCCTGCTGACCGGGCGGCCGTACGCGCTCGGAGCGGCTGCGGGCGGCGCGGCCGCGATCGTCCAGGGCTTCTTCCCGGGGGAGGAGGGCGCTGCCGCCGTGGCCGGGGTGCTCAGCGGGAGGATCAACCCGGCCGGGCGCCTGCCGGTCAGTATCCCGGGATCGCCGGGCGCCCAGCCGTCCACCTATCTGGCCGCACCGCTCGCGCAGGCGAGCGGGGTGTCGAACATCGATCCGACGGCGGCCTTCGCCTTCGGCCACGGGCTCGGCTACACCGGGTTCGCCTGGTCGGACGCAGGAACCACGGCGGACACCGCCGCGACCGACGGCGAGGCGGGCGTCCACGTGACGGTCACGAACACCGGGGGGCGCGACGGCGTCGAGGTGGTGCAGCTGTACCTGCACGATCCGGTGGCGTCCGTCGTCCGCCCGGTGCAGCGCCTGATCGGCTACGCGCGGGTGGCCCTCGCCGCGGGCACCTCGGCGCGGATCGCCTTCACGGTACCGGCCGACGTCACGTCCTTCACGGGCCGGGACGGCGGGCGGATCGTCGAACCTGGCGCGATCGAGCTGCGGTTGGGGGCGTCGAGCAGCGATCTCCGCGCGGCCCTGCCCCTCACCCTGACCGGGAGCACGCGGACCGTGGACCACACGCGCCGGCTGCACTGCGACGTGCAGGTCACGGCGCTCTGACGGGAGCCGTCCGAGGCCGAGGCCGAGGCCCGTGACCGCTCCGGCGGGCGCGGGCCTAGTCGTCGTCCGGGCTCCTGCCGGAGGGGGCTGCGGGCCGGTGCTGGTCCGTGGACGGACCCACCACGTAGTGGGCCCGGGGCCGTCGCGGGAGATCGTCGATCAGCTCGTTCAGGGCCAGCGCGACGGTATTGCCCTCACCCTGCGGGATCGGGAACATGCCGTGCAGGTAGGCGTCCAGCTCGAACTCCGTGAGGTAGCCGCCGATGCTGAAATAGTGGAGCCAGAGGTCGCCGGCGGTCAGCTCCGCGTGATGTGCTGCGAGCCAGGCGCTGTGCTGCTGGGTCTGTAAGGTCATCTCAATGCCTGCTCGGGCTTCGACCGGGAAACGAGTCATGTCCGTGCTCTTGAAAACACCACCGGGGAACCGGAAAAGCCCCGGGCGGACACTTATTGCAAGCCAGCTTACCTTTTGGTCGAGGGCGCCGGTGGAACGATCCGGATATTAGTAAGCCGTCTTGCTATTTCCGATCGCAGGCCGTAGCGTTGTGGGGGTAGAGCGGCCGTAGAGAACACTGCGGATCCTCCAGCTCACAAACCCATGGACGAGCCCGATCAGGGCGTCCATCGCCGTATACCGGCCCCCTTACATTTCAGGAGCATCTCTTGGCTAACACCAACGCGCACAACAACACCCACTCCAGCAACACCAACACTGGCGATCACGCGGCCGACACGCGCCGCTCGACCGAGACGAAAGCCTCGACCAAGACCACCGAGTTCTTCGCCTACATCGCGATGGTCCTCGCCACGATCGTCACCTCGGTGATGGTGGGTAATGGCGAGGGCGGCGGCGACGACATCTTCGACGGCCGTGACGCCATGCAGCTGATCACGTACCTGACCATCGGTTACATGGTGGCCCGTGGCCTGGCGAAGTCCGGAAGCCGCGAGCACTACAGCGCATAGCCCGCATCGTCATCCCCGTGTCGGAGGTCCTCCGGCACGGGGATGACCTGTATCCCGCGCCCCTGCCCGCTCGATCCTGACGGCCACCGGTCGGCGCCACCGCCGACACCGATCCACCCAGCACCCATCACGACCGCCAAGGACACCCATGAGCGATCTCGCCGTCCCGCCCTCCACGCCCGCAGCAGCCCCGCGTTCCGTTCGTCTGTCACGGCCCAATGACGTGGTGGCGTCGTACTCGGTGCTGCTGAAGCAGGTCCGCAAGGAAGGCCTGCTGACCCGGCGGCGCGGCTTCTACATCAGCGTGTTCGCGGTCCTGGCCCTGGCCATGGGGGTGGCCTGGACCGGCTTCGCGCTCCTGGGCGACACCTGGTTCCAGCTGCTCGTCGCCGCCGTCCTCGGCATCCTGCTCACGCAGGTCGCGTTCCTCGCCCACGAAGCCTCCCACCGCCAGATCTTCGCCAGCCGTCGCGCCAACGACTGGTCCGGGCGGATCCTCGCCGCCGGCGTCGTGGGCATCAGCTACGCCTGGTGGATGGACAAGCACACGCGCCACCACAACGACCCCAACACCCGCGGCAAGGACCCCGACATCGAGGTCGACACCATCTCCTTCCTCGAGGAGGACGCCGCGAAGGCCCGTGGCCTCCAGGCCTGGATCACCCGCCGCCAGGGCTACCTGTTCTTCCCCCTGCTCACCCTGGAGGGCATCAACCTCCACGCCCGCTCCATCGCCACCCTCTTCGCCCGCCGCACCATCCCTGGCCGGTGGGCCGAACTGGCGCTCCTCGGCGTCCGGTTCGGCGCCTACCTGGGCGTCCTCTTCTGGTTCCTGCCCGTCGGGATGGCGTTCGCGTTCCTGGGCGTGCAACTGGCTGTCTTCGGCCTCTACATGGGCGCCAGCTTCGCCCCCAACCACAAGGGCATGCCCGTGGTGCCGAAGGACAGCACCCTGGACTTCTTCCAGAAACAGGTGATGACCTCCCGCAACATCCGCGGCGGTTCCTTCATCAACAACGCCTTCGGCGGCCTGAACTTCCAGATCGAACACCACCTCTTCCCCGACATGCCGCGCCCGCACCTGCGCCGCGCCGCGGTCATCGTGAAGGAGCACTGCGAACGCCTCCGGGTGCCCTACACCGAAGTCGGCGTCACCGCCTCCTACACCGCCGTCATCACCTACCTCAACCGCGTCGGCCTCGCCGCCCGCGACCCCTTCGACTGCCCCACCCTCCATCGCTACCGCCGCCCCTGAGCCACCGATCCCGACCCACTGGACCACCGTGAATCCCATGCACCCCACTCCCACCCTCGATGACGGCGCCGCTGCCGGCACCGCGGACGTCGCAGCCCTGCCGGTGCGCGGCGCCCTGACCTGCCGCGTGCATCGCGCCCGGCAGGCACCGGACCCGGGGTCCCCGCGCCGGCTCTTCGTGCTGGTGCACGGGCTCGGGATGTCCCACCGCTACTTCGAGAGGCTGCAGCGCACGCTCATCGGGCACGGCGACACCCTCGTCCTGGATCTTCCCGGCTTCGGCGGGACGCCCACCCCGGACCATCAGCTCGACGTCGAGGCGTACGCGGCGGTCATCGCCCGGGTGCTGGACGAGGAGGGCGTGCAGGACTGCGTGGTGATCGGCCACTCGATGGGCGCCCAGTTCGTGACCGAGCTCGCCATCGGCCGGCCCGATCTCGTCTCCCGGCTCGTGCTGATCGGGCCGGTCACCGACTCCGCACGCAGTTCGGTGGGCCGGCATGCCCTCATGCTCGCCGCGGACACGCTCGTCGAACCCCCGGTCAACAACCTGATGGTCGGATCCGCGTACGCGCGATGCGGGATCCGCTGGTACCTGAAGGAACTGCCGGTCATGCTCGGGTACCGGCTCGACGACAGGCTGCCCCTGGTCACCTGCCCGGTTCTGGTGGTCCGCGGCACCCTCGACATCATCTCGGGCCATGACTGGTGCGAGAGACTCACCCGTACGGCACGGCACGGCCGCCTGGTCGAACTCCCGGGCCGGCCGCATGCCGCGCACAGGGGAGGTGCCGTGGACATCGCTGCCGCGATCCTCGCGTCCCTCCCCGACCACGGGGAACGGTTCCGGGAGCCGGCGCAGGCCGATGCCCCCCGGCAGGAAGGGCGGACGCCCACCCATCTCACCCGCACGGTGCATACCTACCCGCAGGGACCGCACCCGTCCGGGGAGGTCATCGAGATGCGGAGCGTCACGGTGCAGGACAGGCAGTGCCGCTCCTACCCCGACGCCCACGGCTCGTCCGCCGGCCGCACCGAGCCCGACGGCGGGGCATCCCCGCCGGTCTTCGTGCTGATCCACGGCATCGGCATGTCCCACCGGTACTTCCGTCGGCTCGGCGCGCTCCTCTCCGCCGACGGCGAGGTGCACCTCATCGACCTGCCGGGCTACGGATGGACGGGGCGACCGGCGCACGCGACGACCAACGAGGGCACGGCGGAGCTCATCGGGACACTCCTCGACGAGGCCGGCGCGTCGTCCTGTGTCGTCGTCGGGCATTCAATGGGGGCGCAGAGCGCGACGGAACTGGCCATCGAACGCCCGGACCTGGTCTCCCATCTCGTGCTGATCGGAGCCGCCGTGGACGCCGAACGCCGCACCGCCCGCCAGCAGGCCCTGAGGCTGGGCGTGAACTCCATCTTCGAGAAGCCGCTGCTGAGCACGGTCCAGTTCCTGGACGTCCTGCGGTGCGGCCCGCGGTGGTACGTCACCCAGCTCGGACTCGCGATGAGCTATCCGCTCGAGGACCGGCTGCCCCGGGTGGAACAGCCCGTGCTCGTGCTGCGCGGTTCACGCGACGTCGTCGCCGGCGCCGCCTGGTCGGACCGGCTCGCACGCACCGCGCGGCGGGGCGAAGCGGCCACCATCGACGGCGCACCCCATGCCGCCCATCACAGCGCCGCCGGCGCCGTGGCAACCGCCATCGCCGGCTTCCTCCAGCGGCGTCGGACCGGGTGATCCGCGGACCGGCTCTACCACGACCAGGTGGCGGGCGGACCGGACCGGCCGTGATGATCGGTGGTGGGTCCGGTCCGTTCCGTCTGGCACGATGATTGCTATGACTGAGCACAATGAAGGCCGCGTCCGTGAGGATCCGGCGACCGGAGAGGCCCCCGTGACGGGTGAGGATTCCAGCGGACGTCGGGGCAAGCCGTCGTCGCATCACGGCGACGACGACCGGGAGCGTGATCTCGCCACGGAACTGGCCGAGCTCGCCCGGTCGCTGCAGCAGGAACCGGACTCGGACGCGGTCCTCGCCGGGTTCGTCCACGCGGCCCTCGAACTGATCCCCGGGGTCGACGAGGGTTCGGTCAGCGTCGTCATCGGACGGAAGAACGTCGGATCCCGAGGCTCATCCGGGGACCTGCCGGCGCGGATCGATGCGCTGCAGATGGAGACCGGGGAGGGCCCGTGCCTGGAAGCCGCATACGAGCACCGGACGGTGCGGGTCCCGGACATGGCGCACGAGGAGCGGTGGCCGCTCTTCGCGCAGCGCGCCACCGAGGCCGGCGCCCGGGGGATGCTCTCCATCCAGCTGTGGGTGGAAGGCGATGACCTGGGCGCCCTGAACCTCTACTCGTACGAGGCCAACGCGTTCACGGACGAGTCGGAGAACGTGGGCCTGCTGGTCGCCTCCCATGCGGCCGTGGCGTTCGCCGAGGCCGAGAAGAGCCGGCAACTCCATGCAGCCGTCGATTCGAGGGATGCCATCGGCCAGGCCAAGGGCATCCTCATGGAGCGCCACAAGGTGACCGGGGACCAGGCGTTCTTCGTCCTGTCGATGGCCAGCCAGCGCAGCAACACCAAGCTGAGGGACGTCGCCGATCACCTCATCACCAGCGGCGAGCTCCCCGCGAAGAAGACCGCAGGCTAGCGGAGCCGCGCGTCGACCCGCCGCAATGACGTCGTCGCCGCGGAGAAGGACCAGTTCGGCGGTATCACGGTCGGGTCGGCGTTCTTCGGCCGGCTCACCGCGATCGGCCTGACCGTCATCCTCAGTGCCCTCGAGACCGCGATCGGCGTCGGCATCGACCACCGGGCCGGCGTGTAGCAGGCGCCCACCATGGACAACGAGAGGCGCCACCGGGTGGCGCCTCTCGCCGTTCCGGGGGACCTCAGAGCCGGAGGGACCCCACCGCCGCCCGGTACTGCTCCCGGATGACCGGCCGGTGGTCCACGGCGCGGTCCTCCACGGTGTCGAGCGTCCAGGACGGCCGCGAGCCCGTCAGGGCCCATGCGGCCTGGGCCGCTGCCCCCCGTGCCACGTATTCGCCGGGGGCCGGGACGCGGACGGGGAGGTCGAACACCTGTGCCGCCACCTCCTGCACGGCCGCGTTCTGGGCGGCACCACCGATCAGCAGGAGGTGGCGCGGCTGCACCCCCGTGGCACGCACCGCGTCCAGGGCGTCGGCCAGTCCGCACAGCATGCCCTCGATGGCGGCCCGCGCCAGGTTCTGCCGCGTGGCGGACATGATGCTGAGGTTGTGGAAGCTGGCCTTTGCCGTCGGGAGGTTGGGCGTGCGTTCTCCCTCGAAGTAGGGGACGAGGACCACGCCGTCCGAGCCCGGTTCGGCAGCCCTGGCCAGCTCCGCGAAGCCGTCGTGGTCCACGCCGAGGATCCCCGCCACCGAGGACAGGACGCGCGCCGCGTTGAGGGTGGCCACCAGCGGCAGGAACAGCCCGCTGGCGTCGGCGAATCCGGCGACGGTCCCGCTGCCATCCGCGACGGCGTCGGCGGCGACGGCGAAGACCGTGCCGCTGGTGCCGAGGGACACGACGACGTCGCCCTCCTCCGCACCGAGCCCGAGGGCTGCCCCCGCGTTGTCGCCCGCGCCCGCTCCGACCACGATGCGGCCCTCACCCGATGCGGTGAGGGAGCCGTGGACCACGCCCGCGGCCTGATCCGCCTGCAGCACGCGGGGGAGGACCACTGCATCCGGGCGCGCCTCCTCGCCCTCGGCCTCACGGTCCGGGCGTGCCTCACGGCCCGGGCGACCGAGCACGTGCTCGAACATTGCGAGGTCGTACGCGTCCGCCGCGGGGCTCCAGTAGCCGGTGCCGCTCGCATCCGAGCGGTCGGTCACCAGTTCCTCCAGCACCGGTCCGAGCGGCGACTCGCCCTCCGGGCCGAAGCCGCGCAGCCGCCAGGTCAGCCAGTCGTGGGGGAGTGCCACGGCGGCGATGGCCGGGACGACGTCGGGCTCGGCGTCGCGCACCCACCGCACCTTGGTGCCGGTGAAGGACGCCACGGGTGCGGATCCGGTGCGGGCGACGATCTCCCCGAGGCCCAGTTCGCCGATCAGGTCCCGGGCGGCGTCCGCGGACCGGGTGTCGTTCCACAGCAGGGCGTCCCGGAGGACCCTCCCGTCACGGCCGAGCAGCACCATCCCGTGCTGCTGGCCCGCGACGGAGATCGCGTCGACGTCGGCCCCGAGGCCGTCCGCGGACTCCAGTGCAGCGCGCAGTGCGCTCCACCAGGCCTCCGGGTCCACCGCCGTGCCCTCCGGATGGAGGGCGCGGCCGGTGCGGACCTCGGCGCCGGTCACGGTGTCGACGACGACGACCTTGCAGCTCTGCGTCGAGGAGTCGACGCCGGCAACGAGGGCCATGGGTCAGCGGGCTCCGAGCAGGTGCTCGATGAAGAGCTGCTGCAGCTTCACGAAGCCGAAGCCCTTGCCGTTGAAGTAGGCGTCGGCGTCGAAGTCCTCGTAGGAGGCGCGGTCGGCGCGGAGGGCCTCGTAGCCCTCGCCCTCGTTGAGCGTGGGCTCGTTGATCTCGGAGACGCGGGACGCCGTGAGGGCGGCCTGGACCTCGGGGTCGGCGCGGAACGCGGCGGCGCGCTCCTTGAGCAGCAGGTAGGTCTGCATGTTCGCGGCCGCCGAGTCCCACACGCCGTCCATGTCCTCGGTGCGGCTGGGCTTGTAGTCGAAGTGGCGCGGTCCGTCGTAGGACGGGCCGCCCGTGGGGCCGCCGTTCTCCAGCAGGTCCACGAGCGAGAACGCGTTCTGCAGGTCGCCGTGCCCGAACACGAGGTCCTGGTCGAACTTGATGCTGCGCTGGCCGTTGAGGTCGATGTGGAACAGCTTGCCCTGGTAGAGGGCCTGCGCGATGCCGTGGGTGAAGTTCAGGCCCGCCATCTGCTCGTGGCCGGTCTCCGGGTTGATGCCCACCAGTTCGGGGCGCTCGAGGGTCTCGATGAAGGCCATCGCGTGGCCGAGCGTGGGCAGGAGGATGTCGCCGCGCGGTTCGTTGGGCTTGGGCTCGATCGCGAAGCGGATGTCGTAGCCCTTGTCGGTGACGTAGTCGCCGAGCAGGTTCACGGCCTCGCGGTAGCGCTCGAGGGCTCCGCGGATGTCCTTGGCGGCGTCGTACTCGCTGCCTTCGCGGCCGCCCCACATGACGAACGTCTTGGCGCCGAGCTCGGCGGCGAGGTCGATGTTGTCCAGGACCTTGCGGAGGGCGAAGCGGCGGACGCCGCGGTCGTTGCTGGTGAAGCCGCCGTCCTTGAAGACCGGGTGGCTGAACAGGTTGGTGGTGACCATCGGAACCACCATGCCGGTGGACTTCAGGACCCCGGTGAGCCGGTCGATCTCGCGCTGGCGGTCCGCCGCGGAGCAGCCGAACGGGAACAGGTCGTTGTCGTGGAAGGTGATGCCGTAGGCGCCGAGGTCGCTCAGGCGGTTGACGGCCTCGACCACGTCGAGGGGGGCCCGGGTCGCGGAACCGAACTGGTCCTGGGCCTCCCAGCCCACCGTCCAGAGGCCGAAGGAGAATTTGTCGTCGCGTGTGGGCTCGATCGTCATTGAGTGCTCCAGGAAGTGTGTGGGGTTAATATGTTGCCGTTACAAACATATTAGGTTTGAGCCCAGAGTCAAGCATGGTGTCCTCCTTGTGCCGAGCGCCCTAAGGGTGCAGCGCGCGGACGCTGGCCCGCTGGACGAGCCGCGTGGAGAGCTCGATCCGCGGGCTCTCGACCGCCTCGCCGCGGATGAGGCGGACGAGCGTGCGGGCCGCGAGGCTCCCCATCTCGGAGAGGGGCTGGCGCACGGTGGTGAGGGGAGGCGAGGCCCAGCCGGCCTCGGGGAGGTCGTCGAAGCCGATCACGCTGAGGTCGTCCGGGATCCGCAGTCCCTGCTGGCGTGCCGCCTCGTACACCCCGAGGGCCATCTGGTCGCTCGCAGCGAAGATCGCGGTGGGCCGGTCGGTCCGCGCGAGGAGCTCCGTTCCGGCGGAGAATCCGGAGGCGTAGTCGAAGTCCCCGCCGATGATGAGCTCCGGGTCGACGGCGATACCGGCGGCGTCGAGCCCCGCCCGGTAGCCGTCGAGGCGTTCCCTGCTGCACCAGAGTCCGGGGCGGCCGGCGACGAACCCGATCCGGCGGTGGTTGTGCTGGAGGAGGTGCTCGGTCGCGGTGACGGCGCCCGTCCAGTTGGTCGCCCCGATGGTCGGTACCTCGAGATCGGGTACACCGGCCGGGTCCACGACGACGAGGGGCAGGTTGAGGCGCTGCAGTTCGGCATGCAGGAAGGAATCGAGGTCCGTCGTGACGAGGATGGCGCCGTCGCTCGCGCGGGCCCCCAGGGTGTCGAGCCACTTGCGGGTCGAGTCGCTGCCGCCGCGGCGGTGGATCGCGGAGACCACCACGGACAGGCCCTCCGTGTTCAGCGACTCCTCGACGCCGCGGATGATCTCGACCGCCCAGGGGCTGTCGAGATCGTTGAACACCAGGTCCACCAGGCCGGCCGCGGCCGGCCGCCCCGCGCCGCGTCGCCGGTAACCGTACTCCCGCAGCAGGACCTCGACCCGCTCGCGCGTCGCGGGGGCGACGTCGGACCGTCCGTTGAGGACGCGGGACACCGTGGGGACCGACACGCCCGCCGCGGAGGCGATGGCAGAGATCGTCACCGCGGGGTGGGCATTGTCCTGCATGACGTCCTCCTGGGGAAGCCCCGACGCTGCAGCAGGGCATCTCCGGGGTCGAAAACCGCCGCACCCTTGACCTTCCCGGCGCGGTGTTCCTAACCTACAGCAACGGTATTTCCGGAAACTTCCGGAAACATCCGATCGTCGGATCGGCTCCGTTCCTCACGTACCTCAAAGGAGAGCTCATGCAGGTTCGTTCATCCATCGCCGCGGCAGTCCTCGTGTCCGCCCTGGTCCTTCCCGCGGCGGCGCCCGCGCTCGCGGCGCAGCACCAGCCGCCCCGCCCCCACGGGATCGAGAAGAAGGACACCCTCCGCTGGGTGGCTCCGCAGGACCTCAGGATCGGCACGGCCGTCGCCGGCGGCGGCCACCACGAGACGCAGCCCTACCCGGATCCCTTCACCTTCGACCAGGAGTACCGGGAGCGCCTCGCGGCGGAGTTCAGCTCGGTCTCGCCCGAGAACCAGCTGAAGTGGGAGTTCGTCCACCCGGAGCAGGGCACCTACCGGTTCGCCGAGATGGACGCGATCGTGCAGTTCGCCCAGGAGAACAAGCAGGTGGTCCGCGGCCACACCCTGTTCTGGCACAGCCAGAACCCCGCCTGGCTCGAGGAGGGCGACTTCACGAAGGACGAGCTGCGCGCCATCCTCAAGGACCACATCCAGACCGTGGTGGGCCGGTACGCGGGGAAGATCCAGCAGTGGGACGTCGCCAACGAGATCTTCAACGACAACGGGACCCTGCGCACCACGGACAACATCTGGATCCGCGAGCTCGGCCCGGAGATCATCGCCGATGCGTTCCGCTGGGCGCACGAGGCGGATCCCAAGGCCAAGCTGTTCTTCAACGACTACGGCGTGGAGGGCATCAACGCGAAGAGCAACGCCTACCTCGAACTGATCCCGCGGCTGCAGGCCCAGGGTGTCCCGGTGGACGGCTTCGCCATCCAGGGCCATCTGAGCACGCGCTACGGATTCCCGGGCGACCTGCAGGACAACCTGCAGCGCTTCGACGACCTGGGCCTCGAGACGGCGATCACCGAGATCGACGTACGCATGGACGTCGCGGCGGGGACCTCGCCGACGGACGCCCAGCTCGCGACGCAGGCGAGCTACTACCAGCGCGCCCTGGACGCGTGCGTGAGTGTCGACGAGTGCAATTCCTTCACCATCTGGGGCTTCACCGACAAGTACTCCTGGGTGCCCGTGTTCTTCAGCGGTGAGGGCGAGGCGACCGTCATGTGGAACGACTTCACCCGCAAGCCGGCCTACTACGCGCTGCAGGACACCCTGGAACAGGCGTCCCCCGGTCGCGGCAACCGCTGATCCGTGATGGACCACAGGACAGGAAGAACCATGAGACGACGCTGTCTGATCGCGGGCGCCACGGCCGTCGGCCTGGTGGCCGGAGCCGGCGCCCTGGCGCTGCCCGCGGCGAACGCCGAGGAGCCCGCGGTGCTCCTCAGCGAGGACTTCGAGGACGGCGCCTTCGGGCCGCTGGTCCAGAACGGCGGAGCCACGCTGTCGGTGGTCGACGCCGACGGCGACAAGGCGCTGCTGGTCAAGGGCAGGACCAACGACTACGACGGCGTGAAGACGCCGGCCGACCTCCTGCAGGCCGGTGGCACCTACTCCTTCTCCGCGCAGGTGAAGCTCGCCGCAGCCGGGATGACGACGTCGGCGCGCTTCGTCGTCGAACCCGCGTACAGCTGGGTAGGGAACACCACGGTCACCGCCGATGCGTGGACCACGGTGAGCGGGACGTTCACCGCCCCCACCGGTGCGGATCCGGCCACGCTGCGTGCCTACCTCGGAACGGGAGACCTCGGTGCACCGTACGACTACCTCGTGGACGACGTCGTGATCACCGGCACCGCCGGGCCGGGCGACGGCGGCGCCTGGCAGCCAACCCCGGATCCCGCCTTCGTCCCGGGCGGCGCCACGAACCCCACGGCCACCCCTCTCGCTGCAGCCCGCGGCGCCGGGAACGCCGTCGCCCTCACCTTCGACGACGGCCCCAACCCGGGCGAGACCGCCGCGGTCCTCGACCTGCTGAAGGACAAGGGCATCACCGCGACCTTCTGCGTCATCGGCCAGAACGTGCGGGCCGACGGCGGGGCCGCGCTGCTGCGGCGCATCGTCGCCGAGGGGCACACGGTGTGCAACCACGGCACGTCCTTCGCGGACATGGGGTCGTGGAGCCGCGCGCAGATCGAGGCCGACCTCACGGAGAACCTGCGCATCATCCGTGACGCCGCGGGCGATCCCGCCCTGCAGGTGCCGTACTTCAGGGCACCCAACGGCAGCTGGGGCGCCACCGGCGAGGTGGCCGCAGCACTCGGCATGCAGCCGCTCGGCCTCGGGAACGTCATCGCCGACTGGGACGGCAACGATCTCAGCGAGGCCACCCTCACGGCGAACCTCCGCGGGGCGTTCACCCCCGGAGCCGTGGTGCTCGCACACGACGGCGGCGGGGACCGCACCACGACGGTCCGGGCCGTGACGACGGTCGTGAACGAGAAGCTCGCCGAGGGCTGGACGTTCACCCTCCCGCGCGGCGGTGCCGGCGTCGCCACGACGATCACGAGCGGCTTCGAGACCGGCGCCGACGGCTGGGCGGCTCGGGGCGACGGCGTCCAGGTCACTCCCGGCACCGACGCGCGCACCGGGACGGGCAGCCTGCTCGTCACCGACCGCACCCAGCCCTGGCACGGCGCCGCCCTCGACGTGACCGCAGGACTGCCCGTGGGCACGGCCGTGGAGGTCTCCGTGTGGGCGAAGCTCGCCCCGGGGGAGGCTCCCGCCTCCCTCAAGGTCTCCGTGCAGCGCGACAACGGTGCGGGAAGCGCCTACGAGGGCGTGGCCGGCGCCGCGGCGACCGTCTCGGCCGACGGCTGGACACAGCTCAGGGGCACCTACACGCTCGGGGCCGCGGCGGACAGGGCCCAGGTGTACGTCGAGGGCCCGGTGGGCACCGACTTCCTCCTCGACGACTTCAGCCTCGCGCCGATCGTCGAGAAGCCCGTCCAGACGGACCTCCCCGGGCTGAAGGACGTCCTCGGGGCCGACGGGATCGAGCACGTCGGGGTGGCCATCGACGCACGGGAGACCGTGGGGACGGCCGCCGACCTCCTCCGTCAGCACTACAACGCCGTCACCCCGGAGAACGCGGGCAAACCGGAGAGCGTGCAGCCGGTCGAGGGCCGGTTCGCCTTCACGCAGCTGGACCAGCTGCTGGACTTCGCCGATGCGAACGACGTCGAGGTCTACGGGCACGTCCTGGCCTGGCACTCGCAGACCCCGGCCTGGTTCTTCAGGGACGGGACGCGCGACCTGACCGACAGCCCCGCCGACCAGGCCCTGCTGAAGGCCCGCATGGAAGCCCATATCAAGGGCATCGCCGACCACATCGACGCCCGCTACCCCGACGGGGACAGCCCCGTCTGGGCGTGGGACGTCGTCAACGAGGTCATCGCCGACGGTGACACCGCCAATCCGCACGACATGCGGGACAGCCGGTGGTTCCAGGTCCTCGGCGAGGGGTTCGTGGACGAGGCCTTCCGCCTCGCCGACCACTACTTCCCCGACGCGGCCCTGTTCATCAACGATTACAACACCGAGATGCCGGAGAAGCGCGCCGACTATCTCTCGCTGATCGGTGCGCTCGAGGCACGCGCCGTACCGATCGACGGGGTGGGCCACCAGGCCCACGTGGACGTCGCCCGGCCGGTGGAGTGGCTCGAGGACTCCATCGTGGCGGTGGAGCGCCTGAACCCGGAGCTGCTGCAGGCCATCACCGAGCTCGACGTGAACGCCTCCACGGAGAACCAGGGCGCCGATGTCAGTGGCGCCCCGCAGGATCCGTACAGTCCGGCGTTCGAGGACGACGCGGACGCGGCGGCCGAGGTGGGCTACTACTACCGCGACCTGTTCGCGATGCTGCGGGAGCACGACGAGTCCGTGGACTCGGTGACCTTCTGGGGCATCAGCAACGCCCGCACCTGGCTGCGGACCTGGCCGATGCCCCGGCCCTGGGAGCAGCCCCTCCCGTTCGACGACGAGCTGCAGGCCACCCCGGCCTACTGGGGCATCGTCGACCCGTCACGCCTGCCCGCGCGGCCGGCCGACGTCCTGCCGCCCCGGATCGCGGACCGGTCCGACGAGCAGGCGGTGTCGAACGGTGCCAGCGGCGCGAAGGTGAAGTACGCCCTGCCGTCCGCTATCGACACCCTCGACGGCGCGGTCCCGCTGGACTGCGATCCGGCACCGGGCTCACGCTTCGTCATCGGTGTCACGACGGTCACCTGCACCGCCACGGACGAGGCGGGCAACACCCGCACCGGCTCGTTCGACGTCGTCGTGACCCGCAAGCAGCCCGGGAAGCCCTGACGGTCCCACGGCACTCCCCGGCAGCACGACGAAGCCCCTGTCCTCTCCGGAGGGCAGGGGCTTCGTCGTCGGGAGTGACCGGGGTCAGGAGGCGTAGGCGCCCAGGAGCCGCACGGAGCCGCCGTCCACGCCCTTGGCGCCCTGGACGTAGTCCGCTCCGTCGGTGCTCCCGCCGCCCGCGACCTGCACGCTGCCCATGACCCAGGACGGGACACCCGCCGCATTCAGCTGCGCCAGGGCGGCGTCGGCGCCCGCGGCCCCGACGATCGCGACCATGCCGACGCCGAGGTTGAGGGTGCGCTCGAGGTCCGGCAGCGGGACGGAACCGAGCTGCGCGACGATCGTGAAGATCGGGGGGAGGCCCCAGGTGGAGCGGTCCACGGTGGCTTCCAGTCCGCGGGGCAGCACCCGGGCCAGATTCGCCGCGAGCCCGCCACCGGTGACGTGGCTGAAACCGTGCACCTGCGCGGCGTCGTTCCGTGCCAGCGCGAGGCAGTCCGAGGCGTACACGCGCGTGGGCTCGAGCAGCTCCTCGCCGAGCGTCCGGCCGAGCTCGGAGACCTGCCGGTCCAGCGACCAGCCGGCCTGGTTGATGACGCGGCGGACGAGGGAGTAGCCGTTGGAGTGCAGGCCGGAGGAGGCCATGCCGATCACGACGTCGCCCGCCCGGACCCGCTCGGGACCGAGGACGCGGTCCGCCTCGACCACGCCGGTCGCGGCTCCCGCGACGTCGTACTCGTGCTCGCCGAGCAGCCCCGGGTGCTCCGCGGTCTCCCCGCCCACCAGGGCGGTGCCGGCCGCCGAGCAGCCGGCGGCGATGCCCCGCACGATGTCCGCGATGCGCTCCGGGACCACCTTCCCGCAGGCGATGTAGTCCGTCATGAACAGCGGTTCCGCGCCGACCACCACGATGTCGTCCACGACCATGCCCACGAGGTCGAACCCGATCGTGTCGTGGATGTCCATGGCCTGGGCGATCGCGACCTTGGTGCCCACGCCGTCGGTGGACGTCGCGAGCAGCGGCCGCGTGTAGGTGAGGAGGCGGGAGACGTCGAAGAGCCCCGCGAAACCACCCACCCCGCCGATGACCTGCTCGCCGTGCGTGGCACGGACGGCGTCCTTCATGAGCTCGACGGCGCGGTCACCCGCCTCGACGTCCACTCCTGCGCTGGCATACGTGATGGGGTTGGGCGCGCTCATACCCGCTCTTTCTTGTCGTCGTCGGTCAGTACGGCTTCGAACTCGGCATCCGGCCCGGGGTCGCAGCCCACGGCGCCGGAGCGGTCGGCCGGGTCGAGGCGCTCGAGCAGGTTCTTGCCCAGGCGGTCGTCGCCGGGCAGTTCGATAGGGTACGTCCCGGTGAAGCAGGCCGTGCAGAGGCGCTCGCGGGGCTGCTGCGTGGCGTCGATCATGCCGTCCTCGGAGATGTAGGCGAGGCTGTCGGCGCCGACGGACTTGCTGATCTCGTCGATCGCCGCGCCGTTCGCGATGAGCTCCGCGCGGGACGCGAAGTCGATGCCGTAGAAGCAGGGCCACCGCACCGGCGGCGAGGAGATCTTGACGTGGACCTCGGCGGCACCGGCCTCGCGCAGCATGCGGACGACGGCGCGCTGCGTGTTGCCGCGGACGATCGAATCGTCCACCACGATGATGCGCTTGCCGCGGATGACGGACTCGAGGGCGTTGAGCTTGAGCCGGATGCCGAGTTGGCGGAGCGTCTGGCTGGGCTGGATGAAGGTGCGGCCCACATACGCGTTCTTCACGAAGCCGTGGGCGAAGGGGATGCCGGATTCCTCGGCGAAGCCGACGGCGGCGGGCGTCCCGGACTCGGGGACCGGGATCACGATGTCCGCTTCGGCCGTGTTCTCGCGGGCCAGCTGGCGGCCCATCTCCACGCGGGCCTCGTACACGGAGCGCCCGGCGATCGCGGCGTCGGGCCGGGCCAGGTACACGTACTCGAAGACGCAGCCGGCGGGGGTGGGGGAGCCGAAGCGGCTGCTGCGCACGCCGTCCTCGTCGATCGCGATGAACTCACCGGGCTCGATCTCCCGGATGAAGCTCGCGCCGACGGTGGCGAGCGCCGCCTGCTCGGAGGCGACCACCCAGCCGCGCTCGAGCCGGCCGAGGACGAGCGGGCGGACGCCGTAGGTGTCGCGGGCCGCGTAGAGCGTCCCCTCGTCCATGAAGACGAAGCAGAACGCGCCGCGGATGCTCGGCAGCAGCGCCAGGGCCGTCTGCTCGAGCGAGCGGTCGTCGTCGCCGCCGAGGAGCGCGGTGACGAGGGCGGTGTCGGTGGTGTTGCCCTGCGCCATCTCGCCGGCACGGGGCTTGCCGTGGCGCGCGAGGACCATCTGGTGGAGCTCGGCAGAGTTGGTGAGGTTGCCGTTGTGGGCGAGGGCCACGGTGCCCGCCGCGGTGGCGCCGAGGGTGGGCTGTGCGTTGGCCCAGTGCGAGGATCCGGTGGTGGAGTAGCGGCAGTGGCCGACGGCGATGTGCCCGGTCAGGGTGTTGAGCGTGGACTCGTCGAAGACCTGGGACACGAGGCCCATGTCCTTGTAGACGTTGATCCGGCGGCCGTCGCTCGTGGCGATGCCCGCCGACTCCTGGCCGCGGTGCTGCAGCGCGTACAGGCCGTAGTAGGCGAGCTTGGCCACCTCCTCGCCGGGCGCCCAGACCCCGAAGACGCCGCAGGCGTCCTGGGGTCCTTTTTCGCCGGGAAGAAGATCGTGGGAGAGGGTTCCGTCGCCGCGCAGCATGCGGCCATTCTCTCACGGTACGGTGTGCCGCCCTTCTTCCGGGGGCGCTTATTTCGTGCCTGCGAGCTTTCCGATGAGTCGTTCCATCCGGGCGATGCCGACGAATCGTCCCGCGTTGTCCGTCACGAGGAGCGGAACGAAGCGGGAGCCCGCCTCCCGGGTGATGGACCGGGCGAGGGCCTCGTCGACGGGTGTGTCCACGTTGACGACCAGGCCGGTGGTGACGATGCCCAGGCGCGCCGCCTCCTCGGTGAGGACCGCCTGCGGTCGCCTCCCGTCGAGGAGTACGACGTCGGTGAGGTCCGGGTCCCGGGTGAACAGGGCTGCCGCCGCGCCGGGGGAGGGGGCGGTCGCCGCCGGTTCGAGGACGCCGCGGACCGTCGACGCGGCGGCGTCGCGCACCCGGGCGGACAGGCGGAGCGCGAGGTCGAGGTCGAGGTCCTGCCAGGGCGGAGCGGGCCGGCCCAGCAGGTACCCCTGCACGAGGGGGACCCCGAGGGCGGCGAGGGTGTCGAGTTCCTCCACCCGCTCGATGCCCTCGGCGAGGATCCAGGCGTCGACCCTGCCGGCGAAGAGCCCGATCATCTCCATGAGGGCCCGCTTGGCCTCGTCGGCGTCGATGTCGCGCACCAGTTCCCGGTCCATCTTGATGATGGACGGCCGGAGCGCGAGCAGGTGCTGCAGGCCCGCGTACCCGGACCCGGCGTCGTCAACGGCGATCATGGCGCCGGCTGCGCGCAGGGCGTTCAGGTGGGGTTCCAGCTGCAGGTAGGACTCGATGGGCGTCTGCTCCGTCAGCTCCACGACGACGCCGCCGAGGCCGCCCTGCTCGGCCCACACCTGCTGCACCAGCGGTGAGAGGAGCAGGGCGGGCGAGACGTTCACGGTGAGGAAGCAGTTCTGCGGGAGTGTTCCCCGGTGGAGGAAGGCGCTGCGGAGCGCTGCCGCCTCGAGCTCCGCCGCGCGCCCCTCGCGCCGCGCCCGGGCGAACCACACCTCGGGATTCCCCTCGCCGTACCCCGGGAAGCGGACCAGGGCCTCGTAGCCCACCACCGTGCCGCGGGCGGTATCGATGATGGGCTGGTAGGCGGAGGTGATCCCCTCGCCGAGGCAGGCGGCCGCGAGCTCGGCACTCTCCCGCGGGGCCACCGCCTGGTCCACCGCCTGGTCCACCGCCTCCATCGGGAGCGGGATCAGACGGCGACGATGCTGCCGCGGACCGCGCCGACGAGCTCGGGCGAGATCTCGGTCAGGCCGTGCGCCGACGCCGCGTGCGCTCCCACGCGGGCGAGGACCTCGTCCTCCGTGCTGCAGACCCAGCGGGCTTCGCAGCCCGGTACGACATCTCCACATGCGAATGCCTTCATGGCACAGTCCTCTTCTCCGGCTCGATGGTTCCCCCCATCACGCCCTACTGTCGTCACCCGGGCCCGGGGTGTAAGCAGCGGCCTCCGCCGGTGGAGGGACTCAGGCGTCGTCCGTGCGCTCCGCCCGTGCCCGCTCGGCACGCCTGACGCTGCGGCGGTCGATGACGAGCACCAGCAGCGCGGCGAGGAGCAGCCCGGGCAGGGCGAAGGCCACGGTGAAGAACCCGAGGACGGACTCACGCGTGAGGGTCGGGTCCTCCGGGCCGGTATAGGCGAGCACCAGGGCCGCGAGGAAACCGAGGATCGCACCGACCAGCATGAACGGTACGAACTTCGGCGCCCGGCGGACGGTCACCTCGCGGACAGCCGGCGCGGCCGGCGCGGGCGACGGCTGCTGGACGGGATCGGCATCGTGGACCGGTGTGTCAGGGCCGGCGGTCGGGCGGTCCCCGGGGGCGGTCCGGCCGTCCGCCGGCACCCGATCGTCGCCCCGCGGATCCGGCTGGTCGGGGGAGGTGTGCGGCTGCTCGGAGGTCATGGTTTAAGGCTACCGGGCGTCAGCGTTCCAGCCGGACGAGCTGGTAGCCCGCTTCGTCGAACGCGAGGGTGTAGTCCGTCCCCGGGAAACGCTGCTCCGCGTGGGCTTCGGCGTCGGCCGGGCGGGTTGCACCCCAGCTCCAGTCGTCGGCGTCGACGATCAGGTAGTCGGGCGCGGGATTGGCGTTGCCGAGCCAGTACACGCGGGTGTCCGGCACGAGGTACGCCATGAGGACCACGCCGCTCTCCACCGTGGCCCCCGCGGGGATGAGGCCCATCATGCGGTGGGCGGCGTCCCAGCGCGCGGACTGCCGGTAGGTGTCCGGCTCGGCGAGGACGGCGAACTTCTGGGTCGGTAGCAGGACCAGGCAGGCGGCGACGGCGGCGGGGACCCCCAGCAGCGCCACCGACCGCACCCAGCGGCGGCGGTTGCTCCGGAGGGAGTGCGTGCCGTCCACCAGGCCGAGGAAGAGCACGGGCATGAGGACCGCGCTGTAGTGCCACTCGGGACCCCAGTACCCCTCCTGGCCGGAGGCGAACCGCCACAGCAGGGTGGGCAGGAGCACCAGGCTCAGCGACGAGCGGAGGAACAGGACGCCGCCGGCGAGCAGGAGCAGCAGGAGCGTCTCGTGCTTCGCGGTGCCAGTGAGGAGGCCGACGACGGCGCCGGCGGGGTCCGCGATCATCGCACCGGCGTCGATGCGGTCCGAGTAGTCGTACTGGCCGGCGGCGTTCAGCGCCGGCAGGACCACGCGCACGGAGAGGACCAGCCACAGCGCCCCCCAGGCGGCGAGCCACAGGCCGGCCACCGACCGGAGCCGCCACGCGATCACCAGCCCGAGGGCCATGACGGTGAGCCCGAGGTCCTCCTTCACGAAGACGAGCAGGCCGCCCCACAGGACGGCGGGCAGCACACGCCCTGCCAGCAGGGCTTCGAGGCCGAGGGCCAGGAGCGGCACGGCGAACGCGATCTCGTGGAACTGCGCGGCGACGGCGGACTGCAGTCCCCAGGACAGTGCGTAGGCGATCCCCACGGCGATCCCGGCGGCGGGCCCGAGGAGCCGCATGCCCGTGCGGGCGACGACCGCCACGGACAGCCCGAAGAGCAGGTTCTGCACGATCAGGAGGGTCAGTCCCGACGGCGCGACCGCGTACGCGGGTCCCAGCAGCACGAGCAGCGGGTGGAAGTGGTCACCCAGGAGGTTGAAGTCCTCGCCCTTGATGGGGACGATCGGCGCGTCGACGCCGGCGTAGGCCTTCGCGAGCTGCGTGAAGATCCCGAGATCCCAGGACGGTGCATCCAGCCGGTTCCACTGGGTGACGGAGAAGACGGTGTAGAGGAGGGCGGCGGCGAGGCCGGTCAGCCAGGCGCCGGGCGGCTGTCGGCGGACCGCCGCGGCGGTCCGCCCCCGGAGCGTGGCGGGNGCGACGGGTGACGGGCCCGATGGCGCTGTCAGGTCGGCGCTGGGCGCGTCACCGTTCACGGGCGCCCGACGAGGGGGAGCCAGGCGCTGAGGTCGGCACGCTGACCGGAGGCCGCCACCTTGCCCGCCGCGACGGCGTCCGGCCAGGCCGTGGCCCCGGTGACGAGCGCGAGCCAGGTGGTGGCGTCGGTCTCGACGACGTTCGGCGGCGTGCCGCGGGTGTGGCGGGGCCCCTCGACGCACTGGGTGACGCCGAACGGGGGGACCCGCACCTCGACGCTGTTGCCGGGCGCGAGCTCCGCGAGCTCCTCGAGGGTGAACCGCACCGCCATGGCGAGTTCGGGGCGGCCGGCCGAGCCGTCCGCCACCTGCGCCAGCGCGCGGCGGCCGTCCTCACCGGTGATGCGTCGTCGTGCCATGGGCTGCCGCTCCTAGTCGAGCAGGGCCAGGACCGGGGCGGCCAGGCGCAGGCTGCCCACGGAGCGGCCCCCGCCGAGGACCGGGGAGACGACCTTCTCGAGCGTGGCCCCGACCTTCTCGGCGTCGATCGCGCCGGATGCGGCGAGGAGCGTGAGGCCCACGAGGGTCGCCGCGCGGGCGTTGCCGTCGAGGACCTTCAGGGCCAGGGTCGCGCCGGTCGGCGCGGCGAGGACGAGGACACCCTCGGCCCCGCTCTTGGCGAGCACACCGAGGTCCTCCATGACCACCGAGTTCTCCATGCCGTTGCCGTGCACCGCCCAGGGGTAGTCCAGCATCGCGGTGGCGATCGTCGCCGCGCGCGCGTCCGCGTGCTTGTCCGACGGCGCCTTCGCGATCTTCCCGATCCCGCGGGCGAGGCCCGTCAGCGAGACGGCGGCGACGGGCGCACCGCACCCGTCCACACCCCAGGCCGATACCGACTCCTCCGTGTACTCCTCGATGACGGAGGCCACGGAGCGCTGCAGCGGGTGGGTGGGGTCGAGGTAGGTGTCGGTGTCCCAGCCGTTCTCCGTGCACGCCCACAGGAAGGCCGCGTGCTTGCCGGAGCAGTTGAAGGCGATGCGCTGCCTGCCCTTGCCGCTGCGGACGAGCTCGTTGCGGGCCTCCTCGTCCTGCGGCCAGTCCTCGGGGCACTGCAGGTGGTCCTCGGTGACCCCGGCGGCGGCGAGCATGGTCCGCACCACGTCCATGTGCTCCCTGCTGGCCACGTGGCTTGCCGCCGCGAGGGCCACCTGGGGTCCACGCAGGGGGACCCCCGCCTTCATGCTGGCCAGGGCCTGGAACGGCTTGAGCGTGGACCGGGGGAAGATCGGGCTCGTGATGTCCCCGAGTCCGGTCACCACGGAGCCGTCGGCGGCGAGAACGACGGCGGCCCCCACGTGGCGGGACTCGATGAAACCGTTGCGTTCGAGGACGGCGAAGTCCACGGCGTCAGCCGTAGTGAAAGTGGAGGGCATGGTCCCAGTATTCCTCATCCGCTGTGCCGGCCCGCGGGGATCCCCCGTTGACACCACTGCGCCCACCGGAGAGGACGGTCATCCGGTGGGCGCAGGTCCGGGGTCACTTCACCGTGAACTGCACCGACTGCCAGCCGGACGCGCCGTTCGGGACGGTGTCCGCGCGCTCGTCGGTCTGGAGGCCGTCGACGGCGTCGGTGGCCCTCGCCCTGACCGTGTGCAGCCCGGACTCCAGCGAGACCTCGTGCGACCACTGGCGCCAGGTGTCCACGGAGGCCTCGGCGGCGAGGTCCACGGGTTCCCAGTCACCGCCGTCCACGGAGACCTCGACCGCGGTGATGCCGCGCTGCTGGGACCAGGCGACGCCGCCGAGCATGACGGCGCCGCCGTCCACCTGGGCGAAGGACGTCGGGACCTCCACGCGCGCCATCGTCTTGATGGGGCCCAGCTCGGACCACCCGCGGTCCGTCCAGTACGCCGTCCGGTCGGCGAAGCGGGTGACCTCGAGGTCCACGACCCACTTGGTCGCCGAGACGTAGCCGTACAGGCCGGGGACCACCATGCGGACGGGGAAGCCGTGCTCCACGGGCAGCGGCTCGCCGTTCATGGCGACGGCGAGGATGGCGTCGCGGTCGTCCTGCAGCACGGGCAGGGGCGTGGAGGCGCTGAAGCCGTCCGAGCTCGTGGACAGGACCATGTCCGCGCCGGCCAGGGGCCTGGCCCGCGCGAGGACGTCGCGCAGCGGGTAGCCGAGCCACTTCGCGGTCCCGGCCAGGTAGCCGCCCACGGGGTTGGAGACGCAGGTGAGGGTGATGTGGCGTTCGATGAGGTCGGCGTCGAGGAGGTCCTGGAACGAGAGTTCGAACTCCTCCTCCACCATGCCGTGCACGCGGAGTACCCAGTCGTCGGTGGTGAGCTGCGGGACGCTGAGCGCCGTGTCGATCCGGTAGAAGTCGCCGTTCGGGGTGACGAAGGGTGTCACGCCCGCCACGGGCGACTGGACGCCCGCGGGCAGCGCCGGCGCGGGACTGGCCGGCGCGGGGAACTGCAGGCCGTCCCGGAGGGCGGCGACGTTGTTGCGTGCCCCGGCCAGCAGCCGGCCCCCGCCGGCGGCCGCGGCAGCGACGACGGCGGTGACGCCCGCGGCGGCGAAGAACCCGCGGCGCGACGTCGCACCGGGGCCCGGGGCGCCGGACCGCGGGGGAGCGGTCGCCACGGCCCCCGTGCGGGCCCCGTCGGTCCCGTCGGCCTCCGTGATCGCGGTGCCCGTCCGTCCGGCGGCGTCCGCCGACGCGGCCTCGTCGGAGGACGGGACGACGGCGGCATGGCGCAGGCGGGCGGTCAGCCAGCGCAGCGCCAGCAGCCCCGCTGCCGTGCCGACGACGGTGGGGAGGGCGTCGGGCAGGGAGGCTCCGGCGCGGGTGAGGACGCAGGCCAGGATGACGGCCCCCATGAACAGCACCCCGGCGACACCGAGCGCCCACCGCCGGAACGCCACGATGCCGAGGACGGCCGCCAGCAGTGCGATCGTGATGCCCATGCCCACGAGCAGCGCCAGCTTGTCATCGGTCCCGAACGTCGCGATCGCGAAGTCCTTCATCCACGGCGGGGTGAAGTCGATGAAGGTGGATCCCATGGCGATGACGGGGGTGGCGCTGGCCCGGAAGAAGGCCCCGGCGAGTTCGGCGACGCCGAGCACCACGCCGGCGGCGATGATGCCGGCGAGCGCGGCGAGCAGGGGAAGGCCGCGGCGGGACGTCGAGAGGTTGCTCATGGGAAGTATTCGGAGAGGCCCGTGGGCCGTATGGGTCGCGCGGGCCGCCGTAACAGGCGCCGATCCTGTGTCGGGCCGGGAGCCCCTCCAGTACGCTGTCTAACTGTGAAGGTTCTTGTACTGGGCCCCGGAGGCCGCGAACACGCCATCGTCCGGGCCTTGCTGGCCGATCCCTTCGTCCGGGAGGTGCAGGCCGCCCCCGGCAACGCCGGGATCGCCGAGGACGTCCCCACCCACGACATCGACGCGAACGATCCCGCCGTCGTCGTCGGGCTGGCCCGCCGGCTGGGCTCGGACCTCGTGGTGATCGGACCCGAGGCGCCGCTCGCCGCCGGCGTCGCGGACGCACTGCTCGACGCCGGGATCCCCGTCTTCGGGCCCACCCGGGCCGCCGCGCAGCTCGAGGCGTCCAAGGCCTTCGCCAAGCAGGTCATGGCCGCCGCCGGCGTGCCGACCGCGATGGCCCGCGTCGCCGCCACGGACGAGGAAGCCGGCGAGGCGCTCTGCGCGTTCGGCGCCCCCTACGTGGTGAAGGACGACGGGCTCGCCGCCGGCAAGGGCGTGGTGGTCACCGACGACCTCGCCGAGGCCCGCGCCCACGCCTCCGCGTGCTTCGCGGCGGGAGGCACCGTGGTCATCGAGGAGTACCTCGACGGACCCGAGGTCTCCCTGTTCGTCCTCTCCGACGGCCGCACCGTGGTCCCGCTGGCACCGGCCCAGGACTTCAAGCGCATCCACGACGGCGACCAGGGTCCCAACACGGGCGGCATGGGCGCCTACTCGCCGCTCGAGTGGGTGCCGGCCGGCCTCGTGGACGAGGTCGTCACGCGCGTGGCGCAGCCCGTGATCGACGAGATGGCGCACCGCGGCACGCCCTTCGCCGGCGTCCTCTACGTGGGCCTGGCGCTCACGTCGCGCGGCCTGCGCGTGATCGAGTTCAACGCACGGTTCGGGGACCCCGAGACGCAGGCCGTCCTCGCGCGCCTGACCACACCGCTGGGCGGGGTGCTCCTCGCGGCCGCGAAGGGCGCCCTCGACCAGATCGACCCGCTCAACTGGTCGCCCGAGACCGCCGTCGCCGTCGTGCTCGCCTCCGAGAACTACCCCGACGCCCCGGTCACGGGCCGGCGCGTGCGCGGGCTGAAAAGGGCCGCGCAGGTGGAGCGCGCGCACGTCCTCCACGCCGGCACCGCCCTGCGGGACGGCAAGGTGGTGAGCTCCGGCGGCCGGGTGCTGGCCGTCGTCGGGGTCGGGGACTCGCTCGCGGACGCGCGGGCCACCGCCTACGAGAGCCTCGGCCGGATCGACCTCGCGGGCGGGCAGTCCCGCACGGACATCGCCCTGAAGGCCTCCCGCTCGGAGATCGCGGTCACGGGCCCCGCGGCGGCCACCGCATGAGCAGCTTCGCGCCCGAGCACCCCGACCTGCCGGGCTGGCGGCATGTCTACTCCGGCAAGGTCCGCGACCTGTACGAGCCGGAGGACGGGCGCGACGACGTCGTGCTCGTGGTCGCGAGCGACCGCATCAGCGCCTACGACCACGTGCTGGCCACCCAGATCCCCGACAAGGGGCGCGTGCTCACGCAGCTCAGCCTCTGGTGGTTCGAGCGGCTCAGCGGCATCCCGAACCATGTGATCGCGTCCGACGCCGCCGGCGGCGTGCCCGCCGCCGTCGAGGGCCGGGCGATGATCTGCCGCCGGCTCGTCATGTACCCGATCGAGTGCATTGCCCGCGGCTACCTCACCGGGAGCGGGCTGCTGGAGTACCGGCAGTCCCGCACCGTCTGCTCCCTGCCGCTGCCCGAGGGCCTGGTGGACGGCTCCCGGCTCGAGCCGGCACTCTTCACGCCGTCGGCGAAGGCCGAGGTGGGCGAGCACGACGAGAACATCACCTACGACGCCGTCGTCATGACGGTCGGCGATGACGCCGCGGCCCAGCTGCGGTCCCTCACCCTCGACATCTACACCGCGGCGGAGTCGATCGCCCGGGAGCGCGGGATCATCCTCGCCGACACGAAGGTGGAGTTCGGCCTCGACCCGGCCACCGGCCGCATCACCCTCGGCGACGAGGTGCTGACGCCGGACTCCTCACGCTTCTGGGACGCCGCCCTCTACGCGCCCGGGCAGGCGCAGCCCTCGTTCGACAAGCAGTTCGTCCGGGACTGGCTGACATCCGACGCCTCCGGCTGGGACCGGCAGTCGGAGCCGCCGGCGCTGCCCGCCGACGTCGTCGAGCGCACACGCGCCCGCTACATCGAGGCGTACGAGCGCCTGACGGGCCGCACCTTCGCCTGAGGCACCGGCGGTCCGGACGCGTCGTCGGTGCCGGCTCCCAGGAGCGGCCTGCCGCCTGTGCGGCGCGTCGCGACGGGACACGGCCGTCCGGCCGCGACAGCCGTGCACGACGGGCGCCGAGGCGGCAGCCGACCGGCGCCACGCCGGGTCGCGGGGACGATGCCCGTGCGCGGATCGTTGTCGTCTCGGTCCGGCCTGCAGTCCGGCCGGTCGGCCCGGCTTCATTCGACCAGCGCCGTGCGGATCCTCAGGGTGACCAGCGGCGCCGACCCCTCGAGGAGCACCGTGAACAGCACCCAGCACAGCACCCACCGTTCGAGCGCCACCCGACGCGCGGCCGGCGCCGCCGCCCTGGCCATGACCGCCTTCCTGGTACCGGCGGCGGGCGCCGCGGCCGCACCCCCGACGTCGTCTCCCCCGACGTCGGTGCCCTCCCATCGGCAGCAGGACATCACCATTCCGCTGCCCGGCGCATCCTCCGCCGAGGGCATCGCCAAGGGCAGGGGATCCACGTTCTATGCGGGAGACCTCGGCCGCGGCGACATCTTCCGCGGGGACCTCCGCAAGGGGACCGCGGAACTCTTCATCGACGCACCCGAGGACAGGGCCGCGGTCGGCCTCAAGGCCGACGTGCGGAACGACCTCCTGTTCGTCGCGGGCGGCGCGACGGGCCAGGCGTACGTCTACGACACCGACACCGGGGCGGAGGTGGCCGACGTCCAGCTCGCCACGGGCGCTGCGTTCATCAACGACGTCACGCTCACGCGGGACGGCGCCTACTTCACCAACTCACAGGCCGCGGAGCTGTACTTCGTCCCCGTCGACCACGACGGCGAGCTCGGGGAACCCGACACGATCGCCCTGACCGGCCCGGCGAAGGCGCTGACGGGGGACTTCAACCTCAACGGCATCACGTCGGTGGACCGCGGCAGGACGCTGATCGTCGCGCACTCGGCGAACCGGGCCCTCTACACCGTGGATCCGGAGACGGGCGTCAGCGCGGACATCGCGACGGACGCGCTGCCGAACGTGGACGGCATCCTCGCCAAGGGGGACACCGTGTACGCCGTCCAGAACTTCAGCAACCAGATCAGCCGGATCGACCTGTCGAGGGACCTGACCCGCGGCGAGGTCGAGGACGTCATCACGAGTCCGCTGTTCGAGGTGCCGACGACGGTGGCACTGTTCGGCAACACGCTGGCACTCGCCAACGCGAAGTTCGGCGTCGTCGATCCCGGCGGCTACGAGGTGGTGACGGTCTCCGCGCGCTGACCGCGGCCGGAGACACGCGGGGCCCACCGGCCGGGAGCGGCCGCCCCTGCCGGTCCCACTAGGATGGGGCTGCCGCGCACGGCCCCGCCGCGTGCGGCGCGTCGGCGCGCTCAGGCGACGACGCCCGGGGGAGGAAGAGCCATGCAGCAGTTCGAGGAGACCGTCACCGTCCCGGCCACGCCGCTGGCGGCCTGGCGCTTCACCGGACGGTTGCGCACCTACCAGGCCGACGTGCTCGAGCGGGTGCCGGTCGTCGCCGGGGACCCCCTGCACATCGTGGCGCCGCCCGGCTCGGGCAAGACCCTGCTCGGCCTGCTGCTCGCCGCGCGGCGCGGCGCCCGCGCGGTCGCGCTGGCCCCCACGGCGACCATCCGCTCCCAATGGGCCCGGGCGGCGGAAGGACTCGAGGGTACGTCCGGCGCCGTGTCGGAGGACCCGCACGAGCTCGGCGACCTGACCGTCCTGACGTACCAGATGCTCAGCGTGATCGAGGGAGGGAACCCCCTCACCGATCTGGCCGTCGCCGAATGGGCCCGCGAACTCGAGGCGGGCGGGCGCACGGCGACGGCGGCCGGCGCATGGATCGAGGCGCTCCGGGCGGCCAATCCGACGGCGTTCCGCGACGGCGTCACACGCCGGTCCCGCACGCTGCGGCGGCAGTTCGCCCAGCAGGACGCCGACCTCCTGGCCCGCGTGCTCCACCCCAACGCCCTCGCCCTCGTGGACCGCCTCGTCGAGCACGGCGTGCAGACCATCATCCTGGACGAATGCCACCACCTGCTCGATCACTGGGCGCTCGTCGTCGCGTATCTCGCCTCGCGGATCCGCGACGCCGGACGGACCCCCCTGCTGATCGGGCTGACCGCCACGCTGCCGTCGGTCGAGGACAAGCGGTCCTACGACAACTACGCCGGACTGCTCGGCGAGGTGGACTACGAGGTGCCCACCCCTGCCGTGGTCAAGGAGGGCAACCTCGCGCCCTACCGGGACCACGTCTGGTTCGTGGAACCGATCGAGGACGAGCTCGTGTTCCTGCGCGACCACGAGCGCCGCCTGGCCGGCCTCATCCGGGAGCTGCTGGCCGGGGACGACGGCGTCGCCCACCTCACAGCGCTCCTCCAGCCATCGTCCGACGGCGGTGACGAGCCCCCCGAGCAGCGCCTCGCGCGGGCCTTCGCGAGCGACTTCGGCCTCGCCGAGTCGGCCGCACGGATGCTGCTCGACCTCACCCCGGACCATCCGCTGCGCGGCCTGCTGCCCCCCGACCTGCGCACGCCACCCGACACCGAGCAGAGCGTCCGCCTGCTCGCCCGCTACGCGCTGGACCGGGTGCTGCCCGACCCCTCACGCGCCGACCAGTGGCAGCGGATCAAGCGGACGGTGGCGGACTTCGGCTACACCCTGACGGACCGCGGCGTCCGGCGCGGCCGCGACCCCATCGACACGCTGCTCGCCTCGTCGGCGGCGAAGGACGCCGCCGTGGGCGACATCCTCCGCCTCGAGCTCGGCCAGGCGACCGGGCACCTCGTGCGCGCCGTGGTGATCGCCGATTTCGCGGTCCACGGGAACAAGCGCGGCGCGGCCCGCCGCCCGGCGGGTGCGCTGCGGGTGTTCGACGCCGTGGCCGGCGACGCGACACTCGCGGCGCTGCGCCCGGTACTCGTCACCGCCCGGCACCTCAGGATCGCCGCGCGTGATGCCGCCGTCCTCGTCCCGGCGCTGTCCGCGGCCCTCGACGCCGACCTCACCCCGACCCCCGTGGACGGTTCCCCGGGCGTGCTCGACCTCGACACGGCGGGCCGGGGATCCGCGGCCGTCGTCGCCGCGGTGTCCGCCCTGCTCGCCCGGGGGGAGGTGCGCGTGGTGGTCGGCACCCGCGGACTGCTCGGAGAGGGGTGGGACTGCCCCGCCGCCAACACGCTGATCGACCTCACCGCTGTCGCGACGTCGTCGTCCACCCAGCAGCTGCGCGGACGCACCCTGCGGCTGGACCCCGCCTGGCCGCGGAAAGTGGCCCACAACTGGGTGGTCACCGCCGTGATCCCCGCGAGGATCGCCCTGGCATCCGCGCCCGACCTCCGCCGGATGATGCGGAAGCACGATCGCATCTGGGGACTGCTGCGGGAGGACTCCACGCAGGTGGTCCGCGGACTGCCGATCGCGCTCACCGGGGAGCAGGCCGGCCGGCTGCGCGCCCTCGAGGGCAAGGACCGGCGGCAGACCGCAGCCGGCCTCAACGAGAGCACCGCGGCGGCGCTGCCCCCGCGTGAGGACAGCTACCGGTCGTGGCGGATCGGTGAGCCCTACGCGGACCGCGAGGGGGCGGCGGCCGTCGTGAGCCGTGCGTCCACCCGGGCTTTCAGGACCGGGTGGACGCTCCAGCTCATCCTCACCGCGATCATCGTCATCGTGGGTGCGGTCCTGGTGCAGGTCGCCCGGCCGCTGGCGACCCTCTGGCAGGTCCACCCCGCTGCGGGGCTCGCCGGCACTGCCCTCGCGCTCGGCCTCGCGGGTTGGCTCGTCCGGCCGCTGGTGCGGCAGGTGGGCCTCGCGGCCCGGCAGGCCTTCACCACGACCGCCGCCTACCGCCGGGTGGTGCGGGCGGTCGCCGATGCGCTGCACGATGCCGGGCACGTCCCCGCCTTCGGTGAAGGGGACATCCGGGTGGCACCGGAGGGGAACGAGGACCTGACCGCGCGGTTCGAACTCGAGGTGCTCGGCGGCTCGCCCGCCGAGCGCCGCATCGTCGCGACGGCGCTCGCCGAACTGTTCGGCCCCGTCCGCAGCCCGCGGTTCCTCCTCCGGATCGAGCGCGGCGACCCGGCACGGGTCCGCCACCAGCCCCTCCTCCAGCTCGGCCTGTGGGCCGCGCGCCTGCTCACGCGGCGGGACCGCTTCCTACCCGTCCCGGCCCTCCTCGGACGGCGGCGGGCGGACGCGGAGGCCTTCGCGCGGAGGTGGCAGCGGACGGTCGGTCCGTGCGCCCTGCTGGAGATCGATGCCCCGGAGGACCTCGCGCAGCTGACCCGGGCCCGGCGGGACGCGGCGGGTTCCTCGGCGCCGCCCGCCGTCCGGGAGCACTGGTCCTGACCGACACAGAAGAGGCCCGCCGGCTGCTGCCGGCGGGCCTCTCCTTTTCTCTGGTCGGGGTGACAGGATTTGAACCTGCGGCCTCGTCGTCCCGAACGACGCGCGCTACCAAGCTGCGCCACACCCCGATGCCGCTCGCGGGAGGCGGACCTCCCGAACAGCAACTGTCCAAGGATAGCGGAGGATCAGCGGCGAGGAAAACCGGCACCTGCTCCGCGGGCCGGCGTCAGACCAGCGAGTCCTTCCACGCCGCGTGCAGCGTCGCGAAGCGCCCCGTGCCGCCGATGAGCTCGGCGGGCGTCCCGTCCTCCACCACCCGGCCGTCGTGGACCACGAGCACGCGGTCGGCGATGGCCACGGTGGAGAGCCGGTGCGCGATGATCAGCGCCGTACGGTTCCCGAGCAGCTTCTGCAGGCCCTCCTGCACCAGGCGCTCGCTCGGGATGTCCAGGGACGAGGTCGCCTCGTCGAGGATGAGGACGGCCGGGTCGGCGAGGAATGCGCGGGCGAAGCTGATGAGCTGCCGCTGCCCCGCCGAGACGCGCCCTCCGCGCTTGTTGACGTCGGTGTCGAAGCCCTCGGGCAACTCCAGGATGAACTCCTCGGCGCCCACGGCACGGGCGGCCGCGACGATCTCCTCGCGGCCGGCCTCGGGTCTGCCGAGGGCGATGTTGTCCGCCACGGACCCGCTGAACAGGAAGGCCTCCTGCGTCACCATGACGACGGCGCGCCGCAGGTCTTTCGGCGCGAGGTCGCGGAGGTCGACGTCGTCGAGCGTGAGGCTGCCCTCGGACACGTCGTAGAAGCGCGCGATGAGCTTGGCCAGCGTGGACTTGCCGGCACCCGTCTGGCCCACGAGGGCCACGGTCTGCCCGGCGTCGATGGTCAGGTCCAGGTGCGGCAGCACCACGGGTCCGGTGCCGTAGCGGAATTCGACGGCGCGGAATTCGACGGCGCCGCGGGGGTGGGGGAGGGACACCGGGTGCTTCGGCGGGCGCACGGTGGGGACCTCCTCGAGCAGGCCGGAGACCTTCTCCAGCGCCGCGGCGGCGGACTGGAAGGAGTTGTAGAACATGGCCATCTGGTCCACGGGCTGGAAGAACCGCTTGCTGTAGAGCAGCAGCGCCAGCAGCGCCCCGACCTCCAGCGTCCCGCCGAGGACCCGGAAGCCGCCGAAGACGAGGACGACGGCGACGGTCACGTTGCCGATCAGCACGAGCCCGGGCTGGAAGACACCGTTGAGGTTGATGGAGCGGACCGTGACCCGGCGGTAGTCCTCCGCCAGCTCGTCGTAGCGGTCGGCGTTGACCGTCTCGCGGCGGAACGCCTTGACGGCGCGGATGCCGGTCATCGTCTCGATGAAGTGGACGATCAGCTTCGCCGACACCACGCGCGACTCCCGATAGGCGATCTGCGAGTGCTTCTGGTACCAGCGGGCGAGGAGGAACATGGGGATCGCCGCGGCCAGGATCAGCAAACCCGTCCGCCAGTCGAGGGCGACGATCGTCACCGCTGTGAACAGCATGAAGACGGCCCCGGACGCCAGCGAGCTCACGCCAGAATCGAGCAGCTCCCGGAGCGCCTCGAGATCCGAGGTCTGCCGGGAGATGATGCGCCCCGAAGTGTACTTCTCGTGGAATTCCAGGCTGAGGCGCTGCGTGTGCCGGAAGACCCGCACCCGGAGGTCCAGCAGCATGGCCTGGCTCAGCTGCGCCGTCGCCCGCACGTACCCGGCCGTCAGGACCGAGGCGAGCACGGCCGCCAGGAGGTAGGTGCCGCCGGCGAACCACAGCAGGCGGGGATCCCCCGCCATGAGGGCGGGCAGCGCGCGGTCGATGCCGAACGCGATGATCGCCGGTCCGGCCACCCGGGCCGCCTGCGAGATCACGACCAGCAGGACGGTCCAGATGAACTGCCGGCGGTTGGGCCGGATCAGCGAACCGAGGAGGCGGAAGGACCGCGACCGCACGGACTTGCTCTGCGCCCGGTCGAGGAGGACGTCGTCCTCGTTGAGGACACCGGCGGAGGTGGTCCCCTGCCCGTCCCTGTCCTTCGGCGCCTCGCCGGGTGCTGCCGTGGTGCGGCTCATGCCAGCGCCTCCTCGTCGTCGTGCGTGGATCCGCCGGTGCGCCCGAGCTGGGCGATCTCCTCGTCGTCGAGGCTGGCGATGACGTAGCGGTAGTGGTCGCTGCGGGCGAGCAGCTCGGAGTGCGTGCCGACGTCGGCGATCCGCCCGTCCTGCATCAGGGCCACCCGGTCGGCCAGGGCGACGGTGGACGGCCGGTGGGCCACGATGAGCGTCGTGGTGGCGCGGAGCATGGCGCGGAGGCCCACCTCGACGCGCTCCTCCGTGGCGACGTCGAGCGCGGACAGCGGGTCGTCGAGGACCAGGACGGTCGGCTGCGCGGCGATCGCCCGGGCCAGGGCGATGCGCTGGCGCTGGCCCCCGGACAGGCTGAGGCCCTCCTCGCCGATGAGCGTGTCGAGACCCTCGGGCAGCTCGTACGCGAACCGGGCCTGCGCCACCTCGAGCGCCTCGGCGAGGATCCGCTCGGCCTCGGCGCCCGTGGCGTCGGAGCCCATCAGGACGTTGTCGCGGACCGAGTTCGAGAACAGCGTGGTGTCCTCGAAGGCGACCGCCACGAGGGTCCGCAGCTCGCCGAGCGTGAACTGCCTGAGGTCCACGCCGTCGATCGTGATGCTGCCGGCCGTGACGTCGTGCAGGCGGGGGACGAGCTGCAGGAGCGTGCTCTTCCCGCACCCCGTCACCCCGACCAGGGCCATGGTCTCGCCCGCGCGGAGGGTCAGGTCGACGCCGTCGATCACGTCGCCCGTGTCCTCCTGCGCATCGGGGTAGCGGAAGTGGACGGCGTCGAACACGACGTCGCCGCGGGGCGCCTCGAGGTGCACGGGCGTGGCCGGGTCGGTGATGGTGTTCTCCGACTCCATGACCTCGTAGTGCCTGTCGATGGCCGTCTTCGCCGTGAAGGTCATGGCGAGCAGCGGGCCGATGAACTCGACGGGGCCGGCCACCGCGGCCGCGGTCGCGAAGAAGGCCACGAGGGCGCCGATGCTGACGTCGCCGTTCGCGGCCAGCATCACCCCGACCACGAGGGACGCGCCGAGGGCGAGCTCGGGCAGCAGCGTGACGACCATGGAGAAGTTCGCGAGGGCCTTCGCCTTGTAGATCTCGGTCCGGCGGAGCTCCTCGGCCTGCTCCTCGAAGTCCTCGAGGGCCTCCTGGCTGCGGCCGAACGCCTTGAGGACGCGGATGCCGTGGACGGATTCCTCGACCGTCGTCGCGAGGTCGCCGGCCTGGTCCTGGCTCTTGCGGGACACACGGCTGTAGGAGGTCCGGAAGCGGTAGCCGTAGACCATCAGCGGCACGGCGGCGGCGAGGAAGATCAGCGCCAGTACCCAGCTCATGAAGAACATGATGACGACGCCGATCACCACGGTCAGCGACGTGACCACCAGCATGATGAGCCCGAAGGCCATCCATCGCCGCATCAGGTTGAGGTCGCTCATGGCGCGGGAGAGAAGCTGCCCGCTGCCCCAGCGGTCGTGGAACTCGACGGTCAGGTTCTGCAGGTGGCGGTAGAAGGACGTGCGCATGTTCGTCTCGACCGTCGTCGCCGGCGTGATGACGAACTGGCGTCGCAGGGCCACGAAGGTGGCCTCGAGGACACCGAGGAGCAGGACGACGCCGGACGCGATCCAGACCGTACGGGCGGACCCGCCCTCGGCCAGGGCGTCGTTGATGAGGACGCGCAGCACCTGGGGGATCGCGAGCGCCATGAGGCTTGCGCCGAGCGCGCACAGCAGCCCGAGGATCAGTCGGGGAACGATGGGCTTGACGTGCGGGTACAGGCGGCCGAGCGATTCCCACAGCGTGTTCTGGTTCTTCATGCCAACTCTTCGGTGATCGATGGTTGTTGGTGTCCCTCAGCAACGATCCTAGGTCACGGGTGCTGTAGCGCCGGTCACAGCCGTGACACCCGAAGAAGCAGGCGGGTGCCGGCTAGCTCCCGTTCCCGGGAGTGAGCGTCAGGAGCACGGCCTCGGGCCGGCAGGCGAAGCGGATCGGCGCGAAGCGTGAGGTCCCGATGCCCGCCGAGACATTGAGCGGGACGGAGCGCCCGTCCGACTCCCACTGCGTGAGTCCCCGTGCACGCCAGGTCGGCAGGTCGCAGTTGCTGACGAGGGCGCCGTAGCCCGGGACGCAGACCTGGCCGCCGTGCGTGTGTCCGGCGAGGATGAGGTCCGCGCCTCCGGCCGTGAAGTAGTCCAGGACGCGCTGGTAGGGCGCGTGGGCGACGGCCACCCTGATGTGCGGCGCCTGGGCGGAGGTGCTGCTCCCGGAGGGGTACGGCACGTACCGGTCGCGGTCGAGGTGCGGATCGTCGACACCCGTGAAGTCGATGCGCATGCCCCGGAAGCCGATCGACTGGGACCGGTTCGTGAGGTCCACCCAGCCGGCCGCCCCGAACGCGCTGAACATGTCCGCCCAGGGCAGGTCCTTCGGTGCCGACTCCCTGGGCGTGATCGAGGGACCCGCGAAGTAGCGCAGCGGATTCTTGAGCGCCGGCGCGTAGTAGTCGTTGGACCCCGGGACGAAGACCCCGGGAACCTTCAACAGCGGCTCGAGCGCGTCGAGGAGGGGGCCCACGGCCTTCCGGTGGCTGAGGTTGTCGCCGGTGTTGACCACGAGGTCCGGCTTCAGGCTCGCGAGGCGGAGCAGCCAGTCCGCCTTGGACTTCTGCCCCGGCACCATGTGGATGTCCGAGAGGTGCAGGACCCGCAGGGGAGCGGCGCCCGGCGGGAGGATGGGAAGGGTCTCCTCCCTCACCTCGTACAGCGTGCGCTCGACGGTCGAAGCGTAGGCGAGGGTCGCGGCCGCGGCGGTCAGGGTGAGGCCTGCCGCCCAGCCGAGCGGTGCCCCGCTCCGGGATGTCTGAGTCGATGTCACGCTAGCCGTTTCCTCCAGTGCCGTTGTTGCCGGTTGTTCCTCCAGTGGTACCACCGGTGGAGCCACGCGTGCCAGTCCCGCGGTTGTTCGTGCCCGGCGTGGTGCCGCGCTGCGTGCCGTTGATCATCCTGGACGGGGGGTCCACGAAGGACTTCCCCACGTGCAGGTCGGGGATCTGCTGCATGAAGCGTGCCCAGGAGGGGCCCGCGATGAGCGAGCCGTCGATCTCCGGGTAGGTGCGCCCGCCGATCTGGAGGCCGCTGAGGGAGGTGTTGCCTTCCTTCCAGTTGCCGATCCAGCTCGCGGTCGCCATGCCCGAGTTGTAGCCCATGAACCAGGTCTGCGACCGCTGGTCGTTGGTGCCCGTCTTGCCGGCCATCGGGATGTCCCCGAACTCGAGGAGCTGGCCCGAACCGCTCTCGATGACCTCCTGGGTGGCGTAGTTCACGCCCCGTGCGGTCTCCTTCGACACGGCCTGCGTGCAGTCGACCGGGGCAACGGGGTAGCTCGTGCCGTCGGCGGCGGTCACCTCGGTGAGGGCGCGGGGCTGGCAGACGTTGCCCTCGGCCGCGAAACCTGCGAACGCGGTCACCATGGACAGCGGGGCGACGTCCTGGACGCCGCCGATCAGGCCGGGCGCGAGGACGTCGAGCCGCTCCGGCTCTCCGCCGGCGCTCTTGCCGTTGTGCACGCCCATGTCGTACGCGATGTCGAAGATCCTGCACATGTCCAGCTGGCGGGCGGTCTCCATGGTGATGGTGTTGTAGGACTGCGCCAGACCCCGGAGGACCGTGAAGGTCCCGTAGTTGGTGTCGCCGTAGTTCTGCGGCGTGTAGCCGCTGCCGTCGTCGGTCAGCACGGTGTAGGCACCGCCGCGCAGGCAGCTCGCAGGCCACCTGTCGCCCTCGGGGTAGGTGCGCTTCCGTCCGTCGATCGCGGTGTTGAGGGAGCGGCCCGAATCCACCCAGGCGGCCACGGTGAAGGGCTTGAACGTCGAGCCCGGCTGGAAGCCGCCCACGCCGCCGAGGCTCTTCGCGGGGTCCCCGCCCTGGTACTGGTCCACGTTGAAGTTCAGCACGGAGTCGCCGGCGGCCTCGCCCGGGATGTACCGGGTGTTCTGCGCCATGGAGAGGATGTTGCCGGTCCCTGGCTCGATGCTGGTCATGGAATGCCCCACCGAGCCGTCGGTGGTGTCCGGATTCGCCGTCTCGTTGACCGCGGTCTGCGCCGCGGCCTGCACACGCGTGTCGAGGGTCGTCCTGATCGTCAGGCCGGAACGGTACAGCACCTTCTCGCGGTCCTCGACGGTCTCGCCGTAGGCGGGATCGTTGAGGATGAGGTGGGAGACGTAGTCGCAGAAGTAGGGCGCCTGGGCCGCGCCGACGCAACCGCTCAAGGTCGGGGTGACGTTCAGCCCGAGATCCGTGGCGATGGCGGCGTCGTGTTCCTCCTGCGTGATCTTGCCGCGCGTGAGCATGGAGCTGATGACGAGGTTGCGACGCTGGAGCGCACCCTCGGGGTTCTCGGTGGGACTGTAGGCGCTCGGGCCGTTGACCAGTCCGGCCAGCAGCGCGCTCTGCGGGATGTCGAGATCCTTCGCGTCCACATCGAAGAAGTACTTCGACGCAGCCTGGACGCCGTAGGTGTTCCCGCTGAACGGCACGATGTTGAGGTAGCCCTCGAGGATCTCCTCCTTCGAGAGCTCCTTCTCGACGGCGATGGCGAGCTTCATCTCGCGCAGCTTGTCGCCCACCGACTTCCCGCCGCCGCTCAGGGTGATCGTCCCGCCGTTCTGCCGGGCGGAGTCGATCAGCACATTGTTGACGAACTGCTGCGTGATGGTGGACGCTCCGCGGCTCGTCCCGCTCGAGACGTTGCTGGCGATCGCGCCCAGGATGCCCTCGAGGTCCACGCCGCCGTGATCGTAGTAGCGGTAGTCCTCGATCGAGATCAGGGCGTCCTGCATGGTCGGCGACACCTGGTCGAGGGTGATCGGCTGACGGTTCTCCTCGAACAGCGTCGCGATGAGCGCCCCGTCCGCGGCCTCGATCCTGGTCGGCTGCGCCAGCGCCTCGCGCTCGAGCTCGGCCGGCAGTTCCTCGAAGAACTCGATCGACGCGGAGGCCCCCGTTCCTGCCGCGGCAGCCACGGGCACGAGGAGACCTGCGGCGAGCACGCCGGCAAGGCAGCTGATTCCGAGGAACGCGATGATCTTGCCGAGAGTGGTCGCCGTGTCGAACAGGGGTGATTTGCGCGCAGCCATTATTCCAGTTTACAAGCACGCGCTAGGCTTTCTTCATGACGAAATGGGAGTACTCCACGATTCCGCTCATCATCCACGCGACGAAGCAGATCCTCGATCAGTGGGGCGACGACGGATGGGAGCTCGTCCAGGTGGTTCCCGGGCCCGACGGCAACGGGCTCGTCGCCTACCTCAAGAGGGAGAAGAGCTAGCAGTGTCTGCAGGGAATCCGGTGATCTCGGGGGTCGAGGCACGTCTCGCCGACCTCGGGATCACCCTGCCCGCCGTCGTCCCGCCGGTGGCCTCCTACGTTCCCGCCGTCGTGAGCGGCAACCACGTCTACACCTCGGGGCAGCTCCCCTTCATTGACGGCAAACTCCCAGCTTCGGGCAAGGTCGGTGCGGGTGTCGACGCCGCGACCGCCACCAGCCTCGCGGCGATCTGCGCAGTCAACGCCCTGGCCGCGATCAAGAGCGAGATCGGCGACCTCGAGCGCATCACGCGGATCGTGAAGGTGGTGGGCTTCGTCGCCTCGGACCCCTCGTTCACCGGTCAGCCGGGCGTGGTCAACGGCGCGTCGGACCTCCTCGGTACCGTGCTCGGCGACGCCGGCGTGCACGCCCGCTCCGCCGTCGGAGTGGCCGTCCTCCCCCTCGACTCGCCCGTCGAGGTCGAGATGATCGCGGAGTTCGTCTAGGCCGTGGACCGTCTCAGCACCAGGTTCTTCCCCGTCCACCCGGACCAGCGGTCGGCAGCGGAGAGCTGGGTCGAGCACGGGGAGCGCACCCCCCTCAAGGCCCGCTCGGCGTCGTCCGTGGTCCTGTTGCGCGACAGCGCGATCGGCACCGAGACCTACCTGTCCTACCGGCGTGGGCAGTCCCCGCTGGGCGTCATCGGCTTCCCGGGCGGCAGCGTCGAGGAGTCCGACGACGACGAGATCCCCTGGTACGGCCCCACGCCGTCCATGTGGGCGAAGACACTGGGCGTCGAGGACCACCGGGTGGCGCGGCGCCACGTGCTGTGTGCCATCCGTGAGCTCTTCGAGGAGACCGGCGTGCTGCTGGCCGGACCCGATGCGTCGTCGATGGTCGAGGGCACCCAGGCCAGGGAGTGGATGAAGGCGCGCGAGGCCATCAACGAGGGGGAATGCCGGTTCACGGACATCCTCACCCGCCGCGGCCTCGGCGTCAGGACCGACCTCATCAAGCCGCTCTCGCACTGGGTCACCCCTGACTTCGCCCACCGCCGGTTCGACACCCACTACTTCGCGGCCGCGCAGCCCGTGAACCAGGAACCGAGCATCCTCGAGAGCAAGGGCGTCTGGGGCGAATGGCGCTGGGCCGCCCAGGAGGTGGCCGACCGCGACACCACGCGGCTCGGTGACGAGGTGAGCCAGCCGAACACCGTGGGCTGCACGCTCAGTGAGCTCGCGGTGCCGGCCGTGGAGATCATCCTCGAGAAGATCGGTTCCTCACGCGGCTGCATCGCCTACCTCTCCCACAAGCGCCCGGTGAAGCTGTACCACCCGGAACTCTCCGACCAGGACGGCCGCCTCATGCTGCAGGTCGAGTGCCCCAAGCTCACCGAGGGCGGGTCGGTTCAGCGCGGGCGCTGACGGTTCCGTCCCTGGGCCTCTCCTCGGCCCGTTGGGCACGTGGGGTGGGTGTCGTCGTCGTGGACCGACCGTACCTGCGCACTCACCGCGTTCGCCTGTGGACAATCACCTACGGGCGGGAGCCCGTAGTGGACTGGGGCGATGACCCGCCGCACCGCTCTGCCGCCGTCGATCAGTGGTGTGTCCTTCGCCCTCGTCGCGGCGTCGGACGTGCCGCGCAGCCGGACCCGCTGCGCCGACCTGATGACGCCCAGCCGCGGCATCCGGCACCCGCGCGCAGGCGGTGAGGGCTATGCCGATTTCTGCCGGCCGTACCTGCTGGTCACAGGGGACAGCTGCCTGAGCCATACGTCCGCGGCCCGTCTGCACGGCATTCCGTTGCCTCTCGAACTCGAGCAGGACCAGCGCGTGCACCTTGCGCGGCCCCGTGGTGCGGCCAGCCCGCGTCGCCGGGGAGTGGTGGGACGGCGGTTGTCGATCGACGACGACGAGATCGTCGGGGTCGAGGGCCTCAGGGTGACGTCACCGGCGCGGACCTGGCTCGACCTGGCGGCGATCGTCGATCCCGTCCACCTCGTCGTCGCCGGAGACTATCTGGTGAGCCTGCATCGGCGATCGTTCGGGGCCTGGACCGACCCGCTCGTTCCGATCGACGAGCTGCGCACCTACATCGAGGGCCACGGACGCGTGCGGGGCCTCGCTCCTGCCCGACGTGCACTCACCCGCCTGCGCGTCGGCGTCGACTCGCCGCCGGAAACCCTCCTCCGCCTCATGCTCGACGACGCGGGCCTCCCGGCGTTCGAGGTCGACTGCCCGATCCTGGGGCCGGACGGCGTCGCCGCACTCTGGCCCGATCTCACGAACGAGCAGTACAGGGTGGCCATCGAGTACGACGGCGCCCATCACCTGACGCCGGAGCAGCAGATGCGGGACATTTACCGCGACGCGCTGACGGCCGAGCTGGGATGGGTGCAGGTCAAAGTGAACCGCCTGGATCTCAAGCAGGGCCAGTGGTGGGTCGCCGCCAAGGTCGGCCGCGTACTCAGGCGACACGGCTGGCGGCCCTGACGGGCGTCGTCGCACGGGCATCACCCACGGCAGCGCCTCGAGTGCGCACGTGTGGTGGGTCCTGACGTTCAACACCCGCCACGGCTGCGCACTCAGGGAGGGGGAGGAGCGGCGCGCGAGAGGGGCCCGGTTTAGTGCGCACGTGTGGTGGGTCCTGACGTTCAACACCCGCCACGGCTGCGCACTCAGGGAGGGGGAGGAGTGGCGCGCGAGAAGGGCCCGGTTTAGGGCGCACGTGTGGTGGGTCCTGGCGCCGGACACCCACCACGGCTGCGCACTCAGGGGAGCGGAAAGGCGCCCAGGGAGACGCCGACGCTCAGCGGCTGCGCTGGCGCAGCCGCTGGATGTCGAGGATGACGACGGCGCGGGCCTCCAGGCGGAGCCAGCCGCGCTGGACGAACTCGGCCAGGGCCTTGTTGACCGTCTCGCGGGAAGCACCCACGAGCTGCGCCAGTTCCTCCTGCGTGAGTTCGTGGGCCACGAGGATGCCGTCCGTGGCGGGCCGGCCGAAGCGGTCCGCGAGGTCGAGCAGGGCCTTGGCCACGCGCCCCGGCACGTCGGAGAACACGAGGTCGGCCAGTGATTCGTTGGTGCGGCGGAGGCGGCGGGCCAGGGCCTGCAGCAGCTGGGCCGAGACCTCGGGGCGCGTCTCGAGCAGCGCCCGCAGGTTCTCGTTCTTCAGTCCGGCCAGGCGCGTCTCGGACACGGCGGTCGCGGTCGCGGTGCGCGGGCTCGGATCGAAGAGCGCCATCTCACCGAACAGCTCTCCGGGGCCGAGGATCGCGAGGAGGTTCTCACGACCGTCCTGTGCCGTGCGCCCGAGCTTGATCTTGCCGGAGACGATGAAGTACAGCTGATCGCCCTGATCGCCCTCGCGGAAGACCGACGACCCGCGGGGCAGATCGACTTCGATCAGCTCGTCCGTGAGTGCGGCGAAGACGTCGTCTCCCAGTGATGCGAAGAGGGGTGCCCGGCGCAGTACCTCGATGTCCATTAATTCTCCTGATGCGTCTATAGTGCGTCGTTCCGCGGCGGTCCCCGCTGTCTTCCCCTGTCCATCTTGCCGTACCTGAGCGGTTGTGACGACTGATACACCCCTTCCGGTCCGTATTGCGGGCCGGAAGGGGTGGGACTCCCCGCCTTCTCCCAAACTTCGCAGCTAGAATCGCACGCAGTGCCGGGACCTGCGCAGCCGTCCCGCGGCCATAGCCAGGGGAGAATGTACGTGCCGGAAGTCAGCCTCGGGGAGTTCACCCTCCTCGACATCATCCTGGTGGTGGTCCTCCTCGGCTATCTGGTCGCCGGGCTCCGCAACGGATTCCTCGTCACCCTCGGCGGGATCGCCGGCTTCGTCGCCGGAGCCGTTGCCGCCTTCTTCGCCGTCCCCCTGGTCAGCGGGTGGGTGCCGGACAATCCATGGCGCCTGATCGCGGTCATCGGCACGGTCATCGTCCTCATCATCGTGGGACAGGGCGTCGGCTCCGCCCTCGGAGCGTCCATCCGCCGCTGGTCCGACTTCCCGCCCCTGCGCCTCATCGACCGCATCCTCGGCGGGGTGGTGAACGTCGTCGTCGCCGCCCTGGTCCTGTCGATGCTCGCCTTCAGCGTCGGGACCCTGGGGGTCCCGTTCCTATCCCAGCAGCTCGCCTCCTCACAGGTCATCCGGACCATCGACACGGCCACGCCCGGGCCCGTCCGCACCTGGATGGCCCAGCTGCGGTCCATCGCGGTCGACGACGGCATCCCCACCATCCTCGAGAGCGTGGGACCTGCCACTCCCGCCGAGGTGCCCGACGCCTCGGTGGACACGCCCGAACTCGCCGCCGCGGGGGCCTCCGTGGTCCGCATCACCGGCACGGCCTTCCAGTGCGGGCAGAACCAGACCGGCTCGGGCTTCGTCATCGCGCCCGGGCGGGTCATCACGAACGCGCACGTCGTCGCCGGCGTCGACCGCCCCGTCGTCGAGGTGCCGGGCGGCGGCGCGCTGCCGGGCCGGGTGGTGCAGCTCGACACCGTGCGGGACGTCGCCGTGATCGCCGTCGACGGCCTCCAGGCCCCTGCGCTGACCCTCGGGGAGGAGCTCGCGAGCGGGGCGACGGCGGCGTTCGCCGGCTACCCCGCGGGCGGCCCCTACCGGATCCAGCCGGCGAGCGTGCAGGGCATCTCGCCCGTGCTCGTCAACAACATCTACGGCGCGGACCCCCGGCCCCTGCAGATCTACAGCCTCGCCGCCAACGTCCAGCAGGGGAACTCGGGCGGTCCGCTGCTGGACCTGCAGGGTCGTGTGGCGGGCGTCGTCTTCGCGAAGTCCACGGCGGATGCGCCCGTGGGCTACGCGCTCTCCCTCGCGGAGCTGCGCCCCATCGCCGAGAGCGCCGGGACGCTGGACGACACCGTCTCGGCAGGTCAGTGCACGCGCGGCTAGGCACCTGACCCGGACGGCTGGAGCCAGGCGATGGACTGCCCGTGCGGACCGGTCCGGGCCACCGACCGGCCGTTGTGCTGCAGCACGAACAGTCCGTCCTGCTCGCCGGGCGCCGGCTGCATGGCGCCGGGTACTCCGGTGAGTGTGCGATGGCCTTCGTGCGACAGCCAGTGGACCGGGCGGGTCCGGTCCGCCGCCAGCCCCAGCATGGTCCCGGCGAAGCGGTCACGGCCCGCCTGGTCGAGGTAGGCGAGCACCGCGCTGTGGAACACGACGACGACGGCGTCCCGCGGAGCGCGCTCGACGAGCGGCCCGATGTGCTCGTTCAGGTCACCGCGGACGAGCAGCGGCGGATCGGCGCGGACCACGCCGAGGGCGGCGCGGAGCCGCTCGGCGCGGAAGCCGTGCTCCGGCCAGACGAGCGCCTCGAGCCACCGGACGTCGTCCTCGTTCCGGGCATCGAGCGGATTCAGGTCGATCCCGGCCCGCCAGACGACCTCCGGCAGCCGCGCGGGCAGCGGCACGTCCCCCGATACCGCGCACTCGAGGGGAGGGACCGGCGAGCCGGTGTTCGGTGCGAGCACCGGCCCCGGGGTGTACGAATACGCGTACCGATCGGGGTAGAGGCAGGCCCCGGCGGAGGCGCCGACCTCGATGAGGGCGAGCGGCCGGCCCTCCTCGGCGCTGATGGCGGCGAGGAGGGGGAGCAGGACGGCGCACCGTCCGGCCTCGTTGGTCTGGGTGGTCCGGCTCTCCATGACCGCACGGATGGACGCCCACTCGGCGAGGACGAAGGAACGGAAGGCGGAGTAGCCGCCCAGCGGCACCCCGACGAAGCGTGCGGCGCCGAGGAACAGGACCGGCTGGCGGCGGTGGGGCGGCAGGGTGTCGAGGCGGGCGAGGACGTCGTCGTCGCCGCTGATCCCTGTGCACCACTCGTCGTACAGCGGCGAGTAGCCCCGCGCCTCCACCTCGGCGAAGCGGCGGTAACGCTCGGCGGTGGTCGCTTCCGTCTCCGTCATGGGTCCTCCTGGTCCGCGGGCACAGCCCGCCGGCGGGGTCGGCCCGACGCGCCGACGATACCAAATCGTAACCACCGCGACCCCCGAAATACTGTTTGCGCCCCATCCGGAAGTTAGGCTCGTCACACCTATCAGCGCGATCGTCGTCGTGATCCTCCGGGATGCCGGCACTTCCGCCAGGAATCACTCGTCACCAGGGAGTACTACATGTCTAACCGAGGCACATCCGTGCGCGGCGCAGGTTTCGCGAGGAAACGCGCTGCGCTCACCGCGGGAATCTCCATCGCCGCACTCCTCCTCACCGGCTGCGTCCAGAGCCAGCGCGAGGAGGACACCGGCGCCGAAGGCGACTCCGCCATCGACTCCACCTTCGTCTTCGCCGCGTCCTCCGACCCGAAGTCGCTCGACCCCGCCTTCGCGAGCGACGGCGAGTCCTTCCGCGTCAGCCGGCAGATCTTCGAGGGCCTCGTGGGCGTCGAACCCGGCACCGCCGATCCCGCCCCGCTGCTCGCGGAGTCCTGGGAGACCGCCGAGGACGGCCTGTCCACGGTCTTCCAGCTCAAGGAAGGCGTCACCTTCCACGACGGCACACCGTTCAACGCGGAGGCCGTCTGCTTCAACTTCGACCGCTGGTACAACTGGACCGGCATCCAGCAGGCCGAGACGACGTCGTACTACTACGGATCGCTGTTCCGCGGCTTCGCGGACAGCCCCGAGAACGCCGTCTACGAGTCGTGCGAGGCCAACGGGGACAACGAAGTCACCATCAACCTCGCCACGCCGTTCGCCGGGTTCATCGCCGCACTCTCGCTGCCGGCCTTCGCCATGCAGAGCCCGACGGCGCTCGAGGAGTTCGCGGCCGACGAGATCGGCGGCACCGCCGAAGCCCCGTCGCTGAGCGAATACGCGCTCGGCAATCCCGTGGGCACGGGCCCCTTCAAGTTCGATTCGTGGAACGTCGGCCAGCAGCTCGAGCTCTCGATCTACGACGACTACTGGGGCGACAAGGGCCAGATCACCAAGACGATCTTCCGCATCATCGACGATCCGCAGGCACGCCGCCAGGCCCTCGAGGCCGGGGACATCGACGGCTACGACCTCGTGGCTCCCGCCGACACGCAGTCCCTGAAGGACGCCGGCTACAACATCACCGCGCGCGACCCGTTCACCATCCTGTACCTGGGCATGAACCAGGCCATCCCCGAGCTCGAGGACCCGAAGGTCCGTGAGGCCATCGCCCACGCGATCGACAAGGAAGCCCTCGTGGCGCAGACCCTGCCGGAAGGCACCAAGGTCGCCACACAGTTCATCCCCGACGTCGTCGACGGGTACAACGAGGACGTCACCACCTACGACTTCGACCCTGCCCGCGCCAAGGAACTGCTGGCCGAGGCCGGGTACCCCGACGGCTTCGAGGTCACGTTCAACTACCCGACGAACGTCTCGCGTCCGTACATGCCCACCCCGGAGCAGGTCTTCACCAACCTGCAGGCCCAGCTCAGCGAGGTCGGCATCACGGTCACCCCCGCTCCGGCGGCCTGGTCCCCGGACTACCTGAACCAGGTCCAGGGCACCCCCGACCACGGCCTGCACCTGCTCGGCTGGACCGGCGACTACAACGACACCGACAACTTCATCGGCGTCTTCTTCGGCCAGGAGAAGCTGGAGTTCGGCTTCGACAACCCCGAGCTGTTCGCGGCCCTCGACGAGGCCCGCGGCATCAGCGACCGCGAGGAGCAGACCGAGCTGTACAAGGAGATCAACGAGCAGATCGCCGAGTTCAACCCGGCCATCCCGCTGGCCCACCCGGCTCCCTCGCTGGCGTTCGCGCCGCGCGTCACCTCCTACCCGGCGAGCCCCGTCAACGACGAGGTCTTCACGGACATCGAGCTGAGCGAGTAGCAGCAGTACGCAGCGCGGGCCGGCCACTGATCCCGGTGGCCGGCCCGCCCTGTCCTACCCCCGCCCGGCATCCCGGTCCATCCGGAAGGATCCCCAGTGTTACGCGTCATCGGTAAGCGGCTAGCCCTGCTCATCCCCACCCTCTTCGGCCTGTCCATCCTGCTGTTCCTGTGGGTACGCAGCCTCCCCGGCGGGCCGGCGACGGCCCTCCTCGGGGAGAAGGCCACCCCGGAGGCCATCGCCCGGGTCAACGAGCTGTACGGGTTCGACCGCCCGCTGATCACCCAGTACCTGACCTACATCGGCAGGCTGCTCCAGGGCGACTTCGGAATCTCCATCAACACCGGGCGGCCCGTGCTCGAGGAGTTCGCCACCCGGTTCCCGGCCACCGTCGAACTGACGATCATCGCCCTGATCTTCGCCATCGGCGTCGGCGTGCCGCTCGGGTACCTCGCGGCGCGGCACAACGGCCGGTTCATCGACCACAGCTCGGTGGTCCTCAGCCTGATCGGCATCACGGTGCCGGTCTTCTTCCTCGCGTTCATCCTCAAGTACCTGTTCGCGATCCAGTGGTCGCTCCTGCCCCCGGACGGGAGGCAGGACCCGCGGATGGATGCCACGCACTACACGCAGTTCTACGTGCTCGACGGGCTGCTGACCGGTGAGTACGACGCCGCGTGGGACGCCTTCCTGCACCTGATCCTGCCGGGGATCGCCCTCGGCACCATCCCGCTCGCGATCATCGTCCGCATCACGCGCGCCTCGGTCCTCGAGGTGCAGAACGCGGACTACGTGCGCACCGCCCGCGCCAAGGGGCTCAGGGAAAGCACCATCCGCAGCAGCTTCATCCTGCGGAACGCGATGCTCCCCGTCGTCACGACCATCGGCCTCCAGCTGGGCCTGCTCATCTCCGGCGCGGTGCTGACCGAGACGGTCTTCGCCTTCAACGGGATCGGCAGGTTCCTGCGGGACGCCATCTTCGGGCTCGACTACCCGGTCCTCCAGGGCTTCATCATCTTCATCGCCGTCCTCTACGCGCTGATCAACCTGATCGTCGACCTCTCCTACTCCGTCATCGACCCGAGGGTGCGTGTGCAATGAGTACCATCCTGCCCCCCGCCGCCGGCGGTTCCGTGGCCCCGAACGATCCCGCCATGGACACCGGGCGCGGCACGGGCCTGTGGAAGGACGCCTACCTCCGGCTGCGCAGGAACCCGCAGGCGATCGTGGGCGCCGTCATCATCGGGCTCTTCCTGCTCGTGGCGATCCTCGCGCCGATCCTCGCGCCCTACGGCGGCGACGAGCTCCCCGGACGCACGTCGATCACCCCCACCACCATTCCCGGTCCGGGCGAGATCGACGGATTCCCGCTGGGACTGGACCGCTTCGGCGGGGACGTCCTCAGCAAGCTCATCTGGGGGGCCCGGGCATCGCTGCTGATCGGCGTCGTCTCGACGGCGCTCGGTCTCGCGGGCGGCATGCTGCTCGGCGTCCTGGCCGGGGGCCTCGGCGGCTGGGTGGACAGCGCGATCATGCGGTTCGTGGACATCCTGCTGTCCGTCCCCAGCCTCCTCCTCGCCGTCAGCATCGCCGCGATGCTGGGCCAGAGCACCTACGCGATCATGATCGCCATCGGTGTCTCGCAGATCCCCATCTTCGCGCGGCTCCTGCGCTCCACGATGCTGTCCCAGCGGGGCGCCGACTACATCCTGGCGGCGCAGACCCTGGGCCTCAGCCGCCGGACAATCACCATGAGCCACCTGCTGCCCAACAGCATGGGTCCCGTGATCGTGCAGGCCACCCTCAGCCTCGCCACCGCCGTGATCGACGCCGCCGCGCTGGCCTTCCTCGGCCTCGGTGGCGGTCTGCCGCAGACCGCGGAATGGGGACGCATGCTCACCTACGCGCAGGCGGAGCTCGGCGTCGCACCGCAGCTGGCCTTCCTCCCGGGTGCATGCATCGTCATCACGGCGCTGGGCTTCACCCTGCTGGGCGAGTCGCTGCGCGAGGCGCTCGACCCGAAGACCCGCAGGAAGTAGCCGGGTCCCCTGCGGAAGCGGCCGTCGGCCCCTCGGGCCGGTGGCCGGGTCCCCTGTCCCGGCCGCTCAGCGGGCGTGCACGTCCAGGCGCCGGGGGTCCGTCAGGAGGCCGGCGTCCCAGCCGCCCGTCGTCGCTGCCGCGGCGTAGGTGGCCCGCAGGAAGGCGAGCAGTACCGCATCCGGGTCGGCAGCCGTCCGGACGGCTTCGTAGGGCAGCAGGAACTGGCGGAACTCGGCACTGTAGAACGCGCCCCCGACGTCGACGGGCGCGTCCCGGTAGCCCTCGGGTTCGGGGTAGGCGTACGAGTAGAACGCGCCCTCCTCGCCGCCGCCGGGCCAGAACCCGCAACTCGAGAGCTCGTGGGAGTAGCCCTCCTCCATGACCCAGTCCGCGCAGTTCGGGGCGCCCCCGGGGTGGGTGGGCGCGGGGCGCCCGGAGAACCGGGTGCAGGCGAGGTCCATGCCTCCCCAGAAGAAGTGCACGGGGCTCACCTTGCCGAGGAACACGGCCCTGAAGCGCGTGAGGACCCGCTCGGCCTGGATGAGCTGGCGCCAGAACGCCGTCACGGCGGCGGGATCGTAGGAGGCGTGGTCGTGGTCCTCGGCGAAGGGCACCGCCGGTTCCACCTCCGTGGGGACCGGCCGGATCGGGGCATCGATCCCCACGCCGGCCAGCGCCGCCATGGTCCGTTCGTGGAACCGGGCCACGGACTGCGGCTCGAGGGGGACGCTGCGGTCCTCACCCGCACTGGTGCGCACCAGCAGGCGGTGGTTCACGACGTCGAACTCCAGGTCGAAGAGGCCGTTGCCGTAGGGGATCGACGACGTGCCCCAGCCGCGCGGCGTCACGTAGAACGGCACCTGCCACCAGTGGTTGACGAGGGGAGCGTGGGCCATCCGGATCTTGCCGACGACCTGGCACCACATGTGCAGCGTGGCCCGGGTGTCCTGCCAGTCCTCGACCCGGAGCGCGGGCCAGCCGCCCGCCGTCGTCGTGCCGCTCATGGTGCCGTGCCCGCTCATGGTGACCCCCGTCGTCGTGTGCCGCCAATCTATGCGCCGGGCGGCGGCCGGTCCAGGGACGGGCCGGGACCGCTTGCTAGGGTGGCAGCGACGGACCCCGGCCGAGGCGGGACGCGTACGCAGTGCGCGTTCCTCTCCGGGGCAACCCCGGGGCACGCAGACCGACCAGCACAGGGCGCCTCAGGCGCCCGCCTGCGCTCCGCGCAGCTCAGCGCCCGAACAGAGGGACAGGTCGGCCGGGGTCCGTCGCACCACCGCGCGGCGGCCCGCGCGGGTTCAGAGGGGGAACCATGGACAGGACCGACCCGACGACGGGCGACGACGACCCGACGCGTCCCGCGACGCGCGATCGCGGCGCGCGTGGAACGCCGTCTCCACGGCCGACGCCGGCCTCGGCCACGCTGGCCCGGGAGCCGGCACCGGGCGTCCCGGGTCTCTCGCTCCTGCTGGCCCATGCCTTCCTCGCCGCTCCCCGGTGGCGGCGGCAGGAGCTGATCGCGGCGGGTGCCGCCCTCCTGGGCGCGCGACGGCGCTGGCTAAGTCCTCTCGTCCGCGGCGTCCTCTCCGGTCACCCCAGGCCGCCCGACGGCGCGCCCCGGGAGCTGGCCCGCTGGATCGCCGCCCAGCCCGCGTTCACGGAGGCGGTCGCCAGGGCATCGGCCCGCGGCACGCCCCTCCGTCCGGTTCATCATCTCCTTGCGGTCCCGGAGGCGCAGGCCCCGGCCGGGTCCACCGCTGCGGAGGGCGCCGCCGGGACGCAGGGGACGAGGGACCTCGCCTGGCTCGCGCGGGAGCTGCGGCTCACGCCCGGGGAACTCGACTGGTTCGCTGACACCCGGCACTGGAATCGGCGTGCCGCGCAGCGGGCGCTGCACCACTACCGGTACGAGTGGCGCGTGCGGTCGGGACGCGTGCCGCGGCTCCTGGAGATCCCCGGGATCCGCCTGCGGACGCTGCAGCGCCGCGTGCTGGACCACATCCTCGCCCCGATCCCGCTGCACGATGCGGCGCACGGCTTCGTGCCGGGACGCAGCGCGCGGACGGGCGCGGCGGTCCATACGGGGACCGACGTCGTCATCGCCCTCGACCTGGTGTCCTTCTTCGCGCGCGTCCCGCCGGGCCGGGTGTTCGGTGTCTTCCGCCAGACGGGCTTCCCGGAAGCGACCGCCCACGCCCTCACGGGACTGTGCACGCACGCGGTCCCGGACGCGGTGCTGCGGTCGATGCCCGACGGCGGCAGTGCCGGCGAACGCTTCGCCCTCCGACAGGCACTGCGGGCGGCGCATCTGCCGCAGGGGTCGCCGTCGTCGCCGGCCGTCGCCAACCTCGCCGTCCGGCGCCTCGACTCGCGGCTGGCCGGCTGGGCCGCCGCCGCCGGAGGCAGCTACACGCGGTACGCCGACGATCTCGCGTTCAGCGGCCCGCCCACCCTGGCCAGACGCGCCGACGCGTTCGTCCGCGGCGTCGAGCGCATCGTCGTCGACGAAGGCCACGCCGTGAACCGGCTCAAGACCCGGGTCAGTGGAGCCCCGGTCCGGCAGACCGTGACCGGCGTCGTCGTCAACGTGCGCACCAACGTGGCGCGGACGGACTACGACGCCCTCAAGGCGATCCTCCACAACTGCCGCGTGCACGGGCCGGAGTCCCAGCGGCGCGGGCAGGCCGACCTCCGCGCGCACCTCGCCGGGCGGATCTCCTGGGTGGAGTCCCTGAACCCGCAGCGGGGACGCCGGCTCAGGGACGCCTTCGAACGGATCAGCTGGTGAGGGACGTCAGGAGGCCAGCTCGCCGATGTTGAGCTCGTTGCCCGGGATGGACGCGAGCAGCTTCCGCGTGTACGGGTGGCGGGGGTTCTGGAAGACCTCCTCCGAGCTGGCCGCCTCGACCAGTTCGCCGTCCTTCATGACGCACACGTAGTCCGAGATGAGGCGCACCACCGCGAGGTCGTGCGAGATGAACAGGTAGCTGAGGCCGAGCTCCGACTGCAGGTCGCCGAGGAGCTTCAGGATCTGCGCCTGCACCAGCACGTCGAGTGCCGAGACCGGCTCGTCGCACACGATCAGTTCCGGCTTCAGCGCGAGGGCGCGTGCGATCGCGACGCGCTGCCGCTGCCCGCCCGAGAGTTCCGCCGGGTACCGGCGCAGGGCGTTCTGCGGCAGCGAGACCTGGTCCATCAGTTCGCGGACCCGGGCCGCGCGCTCCTTCTTGGACCCCCGCTTGTACGCGTTGAGGGGTTCCTCGACGATGCGCTCGATCGTGAACATCGGGTTCAGCGAGGAGTAGGGATCCTGGAAGATGGGCTGCACGCGCTGCCGGAAGTCGCTCAGCTGCGCCTTGTCGAGGGTCGCGACGTCCAGGCCGTCGAACGTCATGGTGCCCGACGTCGGTTCGATGAGCTTCAGCAGCATGCGCGCCGTCGTGGTCTTGCCCGAGCCGGACTCGCCGACGATCGCTACGGTCTGCCCGCGCGGGATGTCGAGGGTGACGTTCTTCGCCGCGTAGAAGTCCTCCTTGCTCCCACGCCGCCTGTACACCTTCGTGAGGTCGCGGATCTCGACGGCAAGATCCTCCGGGCCCTCGACAACCCGCTGCACAGGACCGGCGGTATCACCATCCTGCACGNGACCGGAGGTGTGGGGACTCGCCACGGCGGGTCCGTCGTCGGACCCGGTGCCCTGCTCCGCGAAGACGGTCTCGGCGAGCTTCAGCCGGCTCGCGGCGTCCGCGGTGAAGGCCCCCGGGCTCAGGCGGACGGCGGCGACGCTGGGGGCTGCGCGCACCAGCGACTGCGTGTAGGGATGCTGCGGGTCGTTGAGCAGCTGGTCGGCCGGTCCGGCCTCCACGACCCGCCCGCGGTGCATGACCACGAGCTGCGAGGCGCGCTCGGCGGCGAGGCCGAGGTCGTGCGTGATGAGGAGCACCGACGTGCCGAGCTGCTCCGTCATGGTCTCGATCTGGTCCAGGATGGTGCGCTGCACCGTCACGTCCAGGGCCGACGTCGGCTCGTCGGCGATCAGCAGGCGCGGCTGGCAGGCGAGGCCGATCGCGATGAGCGCCCGCTGGCGCATGCCGCCCGAGAACTCGTGCGGGTACTGTTTGGCGCGTTCCCCGGCGTCGGGGAGCCCTGCCGCGGTGAGGACCTCGATCACGCGCTGCTTGACGTTCTTCTTCGTGGCCATCCCGTGGACGAGGAGGGTCTCGGCGACCTGTGTGCCGATCTTCGTCACCGGATTCAGGTTGGACATCGGGTCCTGCGGGACGAGGCCGATCGCCCGGCCGCGGATCGAGCGCATCTTCGCCTCGGGCAGGCTCGTGAGGTCCTGGCCCTCGAACAGGATGCTGCCGGAGGTCACCCTGCCGTTGCCCGGCAGCAGGCCGATGCAGGCCATCGCCGTCGTCGACTTCCCCGAGCCGGACTCGCCGACGATCGCGAGGGCACTGCCGCGCCGGAGGGTGAAGCTGGCGTCCTCGACCGCATGGACCTCGCCGTGCGTGGTGCGGAAGCTCACCGCGAGGTTCCTCACCTCCAGCAGGGGTGCGTCGGGGTCCTCGGGCAGTGCGGCCGTGCTTCCGGCGGGAGTGATGTCCGTCATAGGACCATGGTGCCTTATGGGTCGGGTGATCGGCGTCGTGGCGGGACGGGCCCGCGCTAACTTTCTGGTGCCGGTGCGGCGTCGGGCGCCGCCGCGGCGAGCGCCGAGGCGAGATGGTCGACGGCGAGCCGGTAGCCGTCGATGCCCGCGCCGACGATCACGGCGTCGGCCACGCCGGAGATGTACGAGTGGTGCCGGAAGGCCTCGCGGCGGTGCACGTTGCTGATGTGGACCTCGACCACGGGCAGGCCGACGCCCGCGAGCGCGTCGCGGATGGCGATCGAGGTGTGGGTGTAGGCCCCGGCGTTGATGACGATGCCGTCCGCCGTCGCGCGCGCGGCGTGGATGGCGTCGATGATCTCGCCCTCGTGGTTGGACTGCAGCGCGCTGAGGGCACAGCCCCGGTCCCGCGCGGTCTCCGACGCCAGGCGGACGACGTCGTCGAGCGTCGCCGTCCCGTAGACGTCGGGTTCGCGTGTGCCGAGCAGGTTGAGGTTGGGTCCGTTGATCACGAGGATGCTGGGCGTGCGCGGGGTCATGCCCTAACTATGCCGCACCTGCGGCGGAGTCGGCCGGATCCGTGGGCCGCGACCGCAGGCGCACCGCGCCGAGCGCCCCGGCGGCCGTGACGAGGCTCATCGCGGCGAGGACCACGCCGGGGTGCCACCATGCGCCGTCGGTGGCGATACCGAACTGCTGCGTGATCGACGGCGCGAAGCCGGCGACGATCGCGGCGATGCTGTAGGCGAAGGACAGCGCGGTGAACGCCGTCGCGGGCTTGAAGATGTCCGCCATGAGTCCGCCGAGCGCCGCCCAGCTGGCGGTCGGGAGGATGCCGCCGAGGATGATCGCCGCGATGTACACCGGTTCGGTGGCGATGCTGATGACCCAGTACAGCGGGAAGGCGATGAGCGCCGTCCCGAGCGCTCCGCCGGCGACGACCCGGGCGGACCCGATGCGCATCGCCAGGTAGCCGAACGCGGGGATGGTCACGAGCTGCAGGACGGAACCGACGAGCGCCGCGTTCAGGACCGTCGCCTGGGACAGGCCGAGGGTCCCGGTGCCGTACGCCTGCGTGTAGGTGACCATCAGGAAGTAGGAGCCGATCCCCAGCACGGCGGAGGCGATGGCGACCACGATGGCGGCAGGCTGGGACCTCAGGACCTCGAGGAAGGGGGCGCGGGGGAGGGCGCGCTCCCGGCTCGTCTCCCTGAAGACGGGCGTCTCGTCGATCGCGAGCCGCAGGTAGATCGCGACGGCGAGGAACGGGAACGCGAGCAGGAACGGGATGCGCCAGCCCCAGGTGGTCATGACCTCCGGCGCCACGACGGCGAGGGCCAGGAAGATGGCGGAGATCAGCATGGTGCCCACGGGTGAGCCGAGCTGGGGGATGGAGGCGTAAAGCGCCCGTTTGCGCGGTTCGGCGTGCTCGGTGGCGATGAGGATGGAGCCGCCCCACTCGCCGCCGAGCGAGAGTCCCTGCAGGAGGCGGAGGACGGTCAGGATGATCGGCGCCCAGATGCCGATGGTGGTGTAGTCCGGCAGGAGGCCCACCGCGCCGGTCGCCAGTCCCATCAGCGTGATGGTCCAGATCAGCGTGCGCTTGCGGCCGATCCGATCACCGAGGTGGCCGAAGAGGATGGCCCCGAGCGGCCGGGCGACGAAGCCCATCGCGAAGACCAGGAACGCCGAGAGGGTGCCCGCCAGGGGGTCCTGCGCGGTGAAGAAGACCGTGTTGAAGACGAGCGCCGCCGCCGTGCCGAACACGTAGAAGTCGTAGGACTCGAGGGCCGTCCCCACGAACGAGGCGCCGGCGACGCGGCGGGCCATGCGTGGATTCGTGACGGGAGGCTGCTGCAGGGTTGTGGACACGATGGAATCATCCTCTCGCCGCAGGGCCTCAGCCACCTTTCAGGACGAACGTCACACCCGTCGTCGCCCGGACCGAGCCCGGACCGAGCCCGGACCGAGCCCGGACCGAGCCCGGCTCAGGCGGGCAGGGGTGTACGGCGGCGGGCGTCGATGATCGCCCGTCCGGCCGTGGTGAGGGACCCGGTCACGGCTGCCGGGTCTCCCATGAAGCCGTGCACCATGGCGCCGTCGCGCAGCATGATGAGCTGGTCGGCGACGACGTCGGGTCCCTCCACCGCGAGCTCGGTCAGCAGATCGGTCACCACGGCGTGCAGCCAGGTCCGGTACTGCCCGACGGCGTCCCGCACCAGCGAGCCCTCCGCGGGGTACTCGGCGGCCGCGTTGATGAACGTGCACCCGCGGAAGCCCGGCCGGCACGCCGCGTCGCCGTTCGCGGCGGCCAGCCGGAGCAGGACCCCGCAGGCGTCGGCGCCCTCGGCCCGCTCGCGGTCGACCGCAGCCTGCAGCCGGCGCAGCTGGTCCTCGAGGTACGCGACCACGAGGTGGTCCTTGGTCGGGAAGTGGCGGTAGAAGGTCACCTTCGTGGTCCCGGCGTCGGCGATGACCCGGTCGGCGCTGACCGAGCGGATACTCGTGGCGTCGAACAGGCGGGTCGCCGACGCGAGGATGCGCTCGCGGACGGGAGGGACGGTCATCATGCTCCATTCTGCGGCCGTCGTGCCGATTAGGCGGATGTAGAGTTACTAGTTAGTCTACATACTCGGTAAGGGCATCCGGCCCCCACGATGAAAGGAATCGACACCATGAGCGCTCTCTACACGGCAGTGGCGACGGCGACCGGTGACGGCCGCAACGGCAAGGCGCGGACCGACGACGGGCAGCTCGTGGTGGACCTCGCGGTCCCCACGGAGATGGGCGGCGCGGGCGGCGCGACCAACCCCGAGCAGCTCTTCGCCGTCGGCTACGCGGCCTGCTTCCACAGCGCCCTCAAGCTCGTCGCGGCCCGTGGCAAGGCCACGATCAGCGAGACGGCGGTCACCGCGGAGGTCAGCATCAACCCGGTCGACGGCGGCGGGTTCCAGCTCGCCGTCGCCCTGCACGCCGAGATCGGCGGGGTGGACCAGGAGACCGCGGACCGGCTCGTGGAGCAGGCGCACCAGGTGTGCCCCTACTCGAACGCCACCCGCGGCAACATCGAGGTCACGGTCGACGCCACGATCGGCTGATCGGTCCCGGGACGAGGAAGGCCCCCGCAGGTGCGGGGGCCTTCCTCGTCCTGGTCCGGGCTGCTACTTCCGCAGCGACACGGCGATCTGCTGCATGATCGTCGGATCGGACAGCGTGGTGGCGTCACCGACCTCCCGGCCCTCCGCGACGTCCTTGAGCAGGCGCCGCATGATCTTCCCGCTGCGGGTCTTCGGCAGTTCGGGGACCACCAGGATGTTCCGCGGCTTCGCGATCGGGCCGATCTCCTTGGCCACGTGGTTGCGCAGGGTGGTGACGATGTCGTCGTCGTCCTTCGCCGAACCGCGCAGGATCACGAAGGCGACGATCGCCTCGCCCGTCGTCTCGTCGCTCGCCCCGACGACGGCGGCCTCCGCCACCGAGGGGTGGCTGACCAGGGCCGACTCGATCTCGGTGGTCGAGAGGCGGTGGCCCGAGATGTTCATGACGTCGTCCACCCGGCCGAGGAGCCAGATGTCGCCGTCGGCGTCCTTCTTCGCGCCGTCGCCGGCGAAGTACATGTCGTCGAAGCGCGACCAGTAGGTGTCCTTGAAGCGCTGGGGGTCACCCCAGATACCGCGCAGCATCGCGGGCCAGGGCTCGCGGATGACGAGGTAGCCGCCGGCGCCGTCCGGGACGGACTCGCCCATCTCGTCGACGACGTCGATCGCGATCCCGGGCACGGCGACCTGCGCCGAGCCTGGTTTGGTGGCGGTCACCCCCGGCATGGGGGCGATCATGTGCGCCCCGGTCTCGGTCTGCCACCAGGTGTCCACGATCGGCGCCTTGCCTCCGCCGATCACGTCCCGGTACCACATCCAGGCCTCCGGGTTGATGGGCTCCCCGACGGAGCCGAGCACGCGGATCGACGAGAGGTCGTACTTCTTCGGGATGTCACGCCCCCACTTCATGAAGGTGCGGATGGCCGTCGGCGCCGTGTACAGGATGCTCACCTTGTACTTCTCGATGAGTTCCCACCAGCGGCCCTGGTGCGGGGTGTCCGGCGTCCCCTCGTACATGAGCTGGGTGGCGCCGTTCACGAGGGGCGCGTACGTGACGTAGCTGTGCCCGGTGACCCACCCGATGTCCGCGGTGCACCAGAAGACGTCGGTCTCCGGATGCAGGTCGAACGTGTTGCGGTGGGTGAACGCGGTCTGGGTGAGGTAGCCACCGGTCGTGTGCAGGATGCCCTTCGGCTTCCCCGTGGTCCCCGAGGTGTAGAGGATGAACAGGGGGTGCTCGGCGTCGTGCGCCACCGCCGTGTGCTCGTCCGAGGCGCCGTCGACGACGTCGTGCCACCAGAGGTCGCGCCCTTCGGTCCAGGTGACGGGCTCGTTGTTGCGGCGGACCACGACGACGTGGGAGACGGTGTGGCCTTCCCCCTCGAGGGCGCCGTCCACGGCCGGCTTGAGGGCGCTCGGCTTGCCGCGGCGGTACGTGCCGTCGGCGGTGACCACGAGCTTGGCCTCGGCGTCGTCGATGCGGCTGCGGAGCGCCTCGGCGGAGAAGCCGCCGAAAACCACGGAGTGGACGGCGCCGATCCGGGCGCAGGCGAGCATGGTGACGACGGCCTCGGGGATCATGGGCAGGTACACGGCCACGCGGTCGCCCTTCTGCACGCCGAGGGATTCGAAGGCGTTGGCGGCCTTCTTCACCTCGCGGGTGAGCTCCGCGTACGTGATGGTGCGCGTGTCCCCGGGTTCGCCCTCGAAGTAGATGGCCACGCGGTCGCCGAGGCCCGCCTCCACGTGCCGGTCCAGCGCGTTGTAGGCGGCGTTCACGGTGCCGCCGACGAACCACTTGGCGAACGGCGCGTCCGACCAGTCGAGGGTCTGGGTGAAGTCGCGGTCCCAGGTGAGCAGCTCGCGGGCCTGCCTGGCCCAGAACTCGGTGCCCTGTTCACGGGCCTCGTCGTAGAGCGACGGCTGTGCGATCGCCTGTGCCGCGAACTCGGCGCTCGGCGGGAAGCGGCGCTCCTCGTTCAGCAGGTTCTCGAAGGCGTCGCCTTGTCGTTCGGCGGTCATGATCTACCCCTTTGTGACGTGGTCGGTAACGGACAGAAGAAGCGGGGTACGCCCTTCCGGCGCACCACCACGTGCTCTACGGGAACCCTACCGAGTTCTCCCCGGCCCTGTGTGCCCGCGGTCACACGGCCTAGCCGAACTGCGGCGATTGTGCGATGAGCGGCGCGGTGCCGGTGCCCGTGCTTGCTGGAGAAGGTCTGGGCCGGTGGCTAGGGTGGAGGGAGGCAATCGACGTCGGAGGCCGCTGGTGCTCCGACGGACACCAGCGCCATGAACGGGAGTACACCATGACCGAAGCATCCGAGGAACATCGCAGCACGGACCACGGGACGGCGGACGGCGCGGAGCGGTCCTCCTCGCCCGCCCAGGCGGCGGGATCGGACGGGACCTCCACCGAGACCCGGCCCGTCGGCCGGAGCCGGGCCCTCGTCGGACCGTTCACGCTACGGGAAGTGCTGTTCGGCGGCGGAGTGCTGCTCGTCTTCATCGGCACCCTGCTGCCGTTCATCGACGGGATCGTGCGCTCCGAGAACTTCTGGAACACCGCACCGCTCTTCTTCGTCGGGATCGGCATCCTGCTGCCCGTGGTGTCCCTAGCCCTCGTCGCGGGACGCCGCCTGGGAAGCTCGGGGCTGCGCGTCGGCTCGCTGTCGGTCGACCAGTTCGCCTCGGTCTCGGCGGTGCTCGCCACCACCTACTTCTTCCTGCAGACGGTGACCCAGTTCCACCTCGGGCCCCTGGTGGCCCTGATCGGCGCGCTCGGCATGCTGACCGCGACCGTCCTCGCGCCGTTCCTGCCCGTCCTCAAGGACGATTTCGCCGACCGCCCCGAGGTACCGGCCCACCCGGTGGCGCGCTCCATCACGGCGGCGCAGCCCCGCCCCGCCAAGCCCGCGAAGCCCGCCCGCGAGAAGCAGGCGCTCACGACGACGGACACCGGCGCACTCGATGCCCCGGGGACCGATACTGCTGCGACGGGCACTGCCGCGTCGGACACTGCCTCATCGGCTCCCCGGTTCGGCCGGAAGGAGAAGTCCGGGGTGAACCCCGCCGCCGCGGCCGTCCTGCAGAACGGCGCCGGCCTGTACGGAGCCGGGGGGGCGGGCGCCGTGGGTGCTGGCGCCGCCGCCTCGGGCCAGTCCGGGATGGAGCCCGGCACCGCCAGGACGTCCGCAGCATCCGCCCCGGCAGCCGACGACACGTCCGGCAAGGCAGCCAACGACACGTCCGGCAAGGTGGTCGGCAACGCGTCCGGCGCGGCCGACGGGAAGGTCACCGCGTCCGGCGCGGCCGACGGGAAGGTCACCGCGTCCGGCGCGGCCGACGGGAAGGTCACCGCGTCCGGCGCGGCCGACGGGAAGGTCACCGCGTCCGACACCCCTGACGACGCGTCCGCCCGTGGAGCGGAGGGCTCGGCCCGCACGTCGGGCTCGTCCGTGGGTGGTGCCCACGCCGTCGAGGGTCGCGACGCGGCGCGTGGCGGCACCGATGAGGAGGAATCCTCCACCGCGGTCCACACGGCGTCCTCGAGCGAGACCCGGATCCAGGAGGTCGTCCGGGACGGGTCGACCCTGACCGACACCGCGCAGCCCGCCGAGGAGCCCCATCGCCAGGAGCCGATCACCGCGACGCGGTCGGCGGAGGAGGAGCCCGTCGTCGAGGCGTTCTGGTTCGCCGTCGGGTCGCCCCGGCCGGTCTTCGACGAACAGACGGGCCGCGAGGTCTTCACGCTGCAGCCCGGCGACTGGGAGGTCGGCATCGAGGACCGCGGCACCGATTTCCTCGTCCAGGACAAACGGACGGGCTCGGTCGGCATCCTCCGGGACCTCCGCAACATCGAACGCGCCCCCCAGGACTGACACCCCCCTGCCGCGGCGCAGCCGGCGGGCATCAGCATCGGAAGGAGACACGCGAGTGGCAGGCAGGAAAGCGCAGGTCGACGAGGAGTCACCCGTCGCCCTGAAGCGGCGGGCCCGGAAGATCAACCGGATCCTGGGTGAGACCTACCCGTACGCGGTGGCCGAACTCGATTTCGGGAACGCGTTCGAACTGCTGATCGCGACGGTGCTGTCCGCGCAGACCACGGACGTGCGCGTGAACCTCACGACACCGGCGCTGTTCGCGCGCTACCCCGACCCGCGGGCGTTGGCCGAGGCCGAGGAGAGCGAACTGCAGGAGCTCATCCGGCCCACGGGGTTCTACCGTGCGAAGGCCACCAGCCTGCTCGCGCTGTCCCGGCGGCTGGTCGACGAGTTCGACGGCCAGGTGCCGGGCACCCTGGCCGATCTGGTGACCCTTCCCGGGGTCGGTCGGAAGACGGCCAACGTCGTCCTGGGAAACGCCTTCGGCATCCCCGGTATCACGGTGGACACGCACTTCGGTCGGCTCGCCCGCCGCTTCCGGTGGACGGCGTCGGATGATCCGGTGAAGGTCGAGCAGGACGTGGCAGCACTGTTCGAGCGCAGGGACTGGACCATGCTCTCGCACCACGTGGTCTTCCACGGCCGTCGGATCTGCCATGCCAAGAAGCCCGCATGCGGCGCCTGTCCCGTGGCCGCGCTGTGCCCGTCCTATGGTGACGGGGAGGCGGACCCGCTGAAGGCGGCGAAGCTGCTGAAGTACGAACTCGCGCCCGGTCGGGAGGACCTGCTCGAGTCGATGCGCGCCGGACGAACCCGTGCCGAGCTCCGCGAAGCCGGGCACGGGCTGGGTGCTTAGGACCGCCCGCCCGCGGCCCGCGCGGGAACGCCGTGGCGGGCGCCGGGCCCGGACGGGCCGGAACGCGGTCGCCGCGCGACCCCCGGAGACCCGGGCATGACGGCGCGCGACGAGCTCGCCCATTGGGTGAGGTCCCTGCAGGTGACGACGACACCCCTCGTGCGCACGGACGGCTGGCAGTTCGCGACACTCGATCCCGCGAAGAGCCGCCGTGCCGCCGTGCTCATCCTGTTCGGGGCGAGGAACGATGTGCCGCCCGCCTCCCCGCCGCGGCCCGCACCCGACGACGTCGACCTCCTGTTCGTGATGCGCGCCAGTTCCCTGGCCCACCATCCCGGGCAGGTGGCATTTCCCGGCGGGACCATCGACCCCGAGGACCAGGACGAGGGCGCGGCGGCGCTGCGCGAGGCGCGCGAGGAGACCGGCGTGGATTCCGGGGGCATCGAGATCCTGGGCATGCTGCCCGAAGTCGGGCTTCCGGTCAGCAACTTCATGGTCACGCCCGTCCTCGCGTGGTGGACGGAGCAGTCGCCGGTCCATGCGGTGGACACGGCGGAGTCGGAGCTCGTCTTCCGGTGCGCCGTGGGCACGCTCCTCGACCCGTCCCGTCGGAGGACGGCCGTGGTGCGACGGAACGGATTCGTCAGCAGGACCCCCGCCTTCCTCACGCCGGACGCCGTGATCTGGGGGTTCACGGCGATGCTCCTGGACGCGATCTTCGACGGGCTCGGCTGGACGAGGCCGTGGGACCGGTCGCTGGAGATCCCTGCACCGTTGTGAACCGATCGGGCTCGTAGCGCCGGCGGTTCGGCCGCTGGCCCGGCTGCTGAAGGGCCGGGTGGACGACGCGGACGGGCGGCCCGGTGCCGCTACTTGGCGTCGGCGTAGGAGGTGACGGTGACCGTCGAGATCGAGAACTCGATCGGGATCTCCCCGAACATCAGCCGGGTCGCGGCGCGCGCTGCGTCGGCGAGGATCGTCGTCGCCTCGGCGCCCTGGTCCTCCGGGACGTGCAGGACCACTTCGTCGTGCAGGAAGAACGCGATCGTGCCGCGTGGCTCGGGGATGGCGCTCTCGGCGAGCCGCCTCCGGATCTCCGCGAGCCAGCACAGCGCCCACTCCGCCGCTGTCGCCTGGACCACGAAGTTCCGGGTGAAGCGTCCGCGGGCCCGCGCCGCGCCGTCGGCGCGGCGCTGTTCCTCCGCCGTCGTCGTCCGTTGCCGGGCACGCCACTCCTCCGAGGCGGGAGGGCAGCCCCGGCCGAGGTGGCTCGTCACACCGTCGCCCGATTCGCCGGCCCGCGCGGCCGCCTCGACGACGCCGATGGCCCGCGGGTACGCGCGCGTCAGCTGGGGCATCAGGCGCCCCGATTCGCCGCTCGTCGCGCCGTACATGGCCCCGAGCATGGCGAGCTTCGCCTGCGAACGGTCACCACCGAAGCCCTGGTCGGCGATGCCCTGGTAGAGGTCGCGGCCCCGGGCCGCCGCGGCGAGCGCCGAGTCCTGTCCGAGGGCGGCGAGGACCCGGGGCTCGAGCTGGGCGGCGTCCGCGACGACGAAGACGTGGCCCGCGTCCGGGCGGACGGCGTCGCGGACCTGCCGCGGGATCTGCAGGGCGCCGCCGCCGCGGGAGGCCCACCGCCCGGACACGCTTCCGCCCACCACGTACTCCGGTCGGAAGCGCCCGTCCCGGATCCACGCGTCGAGCCAGTTCCAGCCGTTCGCGGTGAGGAGCCGCGACAGCTTCTTGTAGGCGAGCAGCGGCCTGATGGCCGGGTGCTGCTGCTGCTCGAGCTCCCAGGACCGCGTGGTCTTCACCTCGACGCCCGCCCGGTGCAGGGCCCTCAGGACCTCCTGGGGGGAATCAGGGTTGAGTGCCGGACTGCCCAGGGTCCGGCGCAGCTCACCGGCGAGGTACTCGAGCTTCGCCGGCCGGACGCCCTCGGCGGGCCGCGGTCCGAGGGTCCGTTCGAGGAGGTCCTCGTGCACGTCCCGGCGCCAGGGCAACCCCCAGTGCTCCATCTCGGACGCGATCAGCGCGCCCGCGGATTCGGCGGCGACGAGGAGGTTCAGGCGCCCGGGGTCCGTGGCGCCGGCGATGGTGGAGAGCTGCTGGGTGAACTCCTCGACGACGTCGTCGAGGAGGGGTCCCGTGGCCTCGTGCGGCTCGTCGAACAATGAGTGCTGGTTCGGCGGAGGCGGGGGTGGGAGCAGGGTCCGGGGAGGTTCGGTGCCGTCCGCCGTGAGGGCCGCGGCCCGGATCGACGCCAGATACGGCGAGGGAGCGCAGGACGGGGCGTTCGCGAGGAGGGCGCGGGTGAGGCCGATGTCGCGGCAGCGGTCGACGTCGACCCCCGCCGCCAGCAGATCCGGGTACCAGACCCTCGTGCCCGCCCAGACCCAGACCGGCCGTCGTGCCCCGGCCTGCGCGACGGCGGCGGGGAGCCGGTCGCGGTCCACCAGCAGCGGCTCGCCGATGCGGCCGCCGACGGCGTCCAGGGGCTGGAGCGCGACGGCGACGCGGCCGCCGCGGGTCGACGGCCCCTGCCCCATGGCGATGTACATGTCCATATCATCGGTGGCGCCGGTGTCATTCCTGCAATCCGCAGCGTTGTCCACATACGGGGAATCGGACTCGCCGCCCCCCTCCCTCCCGGGGATGCTTCAGGGATGACCCAGCAGACGTGGACCCCGGAGGGACGACGGCCCGTGGTCCTGGCCGGCGGTTCCCAGTTCGTCCAGGACCAGGTGGCGCGTGCCTGCGCCGCCGCGGGGGTCGCCCCGCACTTCGCGGTCGACCTCGCGCGGGCCCTTCCCCTCGAGCCTGCCGTGCTGCTCCTCGGCGCTGACCAGGCCGCGGGCGGGCTGCCGGGCCATCGTGACGTCATCGTCGTCGGTGCGGCCGACGACGAGACGCGGGCGTGGGCCGCCGCGGCGAACCTGGCGTCCTCCCGGGTGGTCATCCTGCCGCAGGGTGCGGGCTGGCTCGCGGAGCACCTCGGCCGGCGCCTCAACCCCGCTGCCTCCGGAGCCGTGGTCGGCTTCCTCGGGGCCGCCGGCGGGGCGGGCGTCAGCACGTTCGCGTTCTGGTGTGCACGCCATGCCGCCGGTCGGGGGACCTCCACGCTGCTGGTGGACGGGCACCCCCTGGGGGGAGGCCTCGACCTGGCGCTCGGGATCGAGGAGCGCCCGGGCGTGCGCTGGGGCGACCTCCGCGACCTCCGGGGGACCCTCAACGCGGAGCAGCTCGTGGCGGCGCTGCCGTCCGACGGGCGCCTCGCCGTGCTGTCCCATGCCGCGCACTCCGAGGGGTCCGGTCCGCACCCCGGTCATGGAATGGAATCCGCCGGAGCCGTCCTGGACGCCGCCCGCGGGGCGTTCGACCTGAGCGTCGTCGACCTCGGCAGCGCCGGCAGTGCCGGGATCCAGTCCCTGGTGCCGTTGTGCGACCAGCTCGTCCTCCTCGTTCCCTCCAGGCCGCGGAGCGCCGTCGCGGTGACCCGCATCCTGGAGGCCTACAGCCCACTGCCGACCACCGTCGTACTGCGCGGTCCGGTGCTCGACGGACTGGATGCATGGCTGGTCGCGGACCTCGCCGGGCGCGCCGGTCCGCTGCCGTACCTGCCCTTCGTCCGGGGGTCCTCGGCGGCGGAAGCCGGCGGCAGGGCCCTGGACTTCCCGCTGCCCCGAAAGGCCCGGAAGCTCGTCGAATCGGTCGTCGCCGGTCTGGAGAAGGCGGGATGACCAGGAGCGGTGAGAACGGGATGGCCCCGCATCGACCGGAGGACTGCGGGGCCTCGACAGCGCCCACCAGACGCGAGCGGCGTGCGGCCGATCGGAGGGCGTCGACCCACCCGACCACGGCGGGCCCGGCGGCGGAGGCGGTCGCCGGCGATGATCCGGGAGCCGCCTCGATGGTGGAATCGGTCCGCAGGGCCGTTCTTGCCGGGGACGTCCCGGCGACCGGAGCGGCCTTCGCGGACGCCGTCGGGGCGAGTGGCAGGCTGCTCGGGTCGGAGGGCACCCTGTCGGCGCTCGATCGCGTCCGTGCCGAATTGAGGGGACTGGGCCCGCTCGAGCACCTCCTCGCCGAGGAATCGATCACGGACATCCTCGTCAACGGGCCGGACGACGTGTGGATCGACGGCTCGACGGGCCTGCGCCGCATCGGGGGCGCCTTCGTCTCCGAGGCGGACGTGCGGGCATTGGCCGTCCGCCTGGTGGCGGCGGGGGGAAGGCGCCTCGACGACGGCTGCCCCGCCGTCGACGTCCGGCTGGGGGGCCTTCGGGTGCACGCCGTCCTCCCGCCGATCTCGACGGCCGGGACCCTGCTGTCCATCAGGATCCGGCGAGTACGGATGTTCTCGCTCGGGGACCTCGTGGGCAGCGGGACGGTCGCGCCGATGATGGCAGAGGCACTCCGGCTGATGATGCGGCGCCGCCTGAACTTCCTCATCAGCGGGGCGACGGGGACGGGCAAGACCACGCTCCTGGCCACCCTGCTCGGCCTGGCCGCACCCCACGAGCGCGTGGTCCTCGTCGAGGACGCCGCGGAGCTGAACCCCGAGCACCCGCACACGGTCGGGCTGCAGGCACGGCACGGCAACCTCGAGGGGGCGGGCGTGCTGGACCTCACCGAGCTCGTCCGGCAGGCGCTGCGTATGCGGCCGGACCGGCTCGTGGTGGGGGAGTGCCGGGGCGCCGAGGTCCGCGAACTGCTCGCGGCGATGAACACGGGACACGACGGTGGCGGAGCGACCGTCCACGCCAACTCCGCCGAGGCGGTGCCCGCGCGGCTCAACGCACTCGCGGCGCTCGCAGGGCTCGGCCCGGAGGCCGTGGCGCTGCAGGCGGCGAGTGCCCTCGACGTGGTGGTGCACGTGGTGCGCGATGCGCAAGGCAGGCGTGTGGAGAGCATCGGCAGGCTGGAGCGGACCGCCACGGGGGAACTCACCGTGGTGCCCGTCCTCACGGACGCCGGAGCGGGGTGCCGGCGCGCTCCGGGCTGGGAGGGCTTCGCGCGCCGGGTGCGCCGGCCCGAGGACGGCCAGGACGGCGGGGATGACGGGGATAACCGGGATAACCGGGAGGACCGGGATGGCAGGGATGGCCGGGAGGACCGGGAATCCGGGGTTGGGCTTGGGGTTGGGGTTGCGTCAGGGGCAGGGTCAGGGCCGGGGTTGAGGCCGGGCTCCGAGGCCGGTCGGGCACAGCGCCTCGACCACGACGACGGGCCGGGGCCAGGGCACGCGGCCGACCCCGGGCGTGGACGGCGGGCGTCGTGACCGGGATCGCGGTGGCCCTCCTGCTGGCCCTTGCCGGCATCACCCTCGCCCTCCCGCGGGCCGGCCGGCGAAGCGGCGTGACGCCCGGGGTGGGGGCGGGACGGATCCCGGCGTCCGGACCCGCGCAGCAGTCCCGGAGGATCCCCGACGACGGCCCGTGGCGGTCCGCTGCACGCCGGACCGTCGACCTGCATGAGCTCCCGCTGTTCGTGCATCAGCTCGCCGGGCTTCTCCGCGCAGGCCGCCCTCCGCAGGTCCTGTGGGAGGACATGGAACGGGTCCACGCTGACGGACGCACCGCCTTCGCGGTGACAGCGTTGCCGGTGATCGCGACGGCCCGGCGGGCTGCCGAGCTCGGGTTGAGCGTCCCTGATGCTCTCCGCCAGGCGCTGGACAACACCCCGGGCCCGACGAGGCAAGGCATGGCCCGCAGCCGCGTCGACCGGCTGTGGGTCGACCTCGCCGGGTGCCTGACCGTCGCGGAGCGCAGCGGTGCGCCCCTCACCGGGATCCTCGAGCAGTACGCTGCACAGCTCGACGCCCAGCTCGACGGCCTGTCGGCGCGGGAGACGGCGCTCGCCGGACCACGTGCCACGGTCGTGCTCCTGGCCTGGCTTCCCGCCCTGGGGCTGGTGCTGGCCTTCGCCCTCGGCGTGAATCCGCTGGAGGTACTGTTCGGGTCCTCCCCCGGACGGCTGGCGCTGGCCGGCGGCGTCCTGCTCATGCTCGTGGCCCGCCTCTGGTCCCGCCGCCTGGTCGCGCGGGTCGACGCCGCATGATGGCAGGGCTGATCGTGTCCCTCCTCCTCGCCGCGGGAGCACTGGTCCTGACGGCGCCGTCGGGTCGCCTGCAGCGGGTCACGGTAGCGCCCACGGATCGGGTGCTGCGCGGCGGTATTCGGGACGGCCCCCTCATCCTCGACCTGCTGGCTGCCGTGCTGTCCGCGGGAGCGTCCGTCGAGAGCTCCCTGCTGGTCGTCGGGGAAGCCTGTGATCCGTCCGTCGGCTCGGTGCTGACCCGGGTACGTGCGGCTCGCCTCCTCGGGGCCTCCTGGGATGCGGCGTGGGAGGCGGGGTCAGCGGATGGGCGCCTGTCCACCGACGACCCGTCCACCCGCCACCCGCCACCCGATCTGCGGGCGACCGATCGACAGGCGTCCGGCCGGCGAGAGGCGCGCGGGCGGCGGACCCGGCAGCCCGACCCGCTGCCGATCATCGAGGACGTCCGGCAGGGTCTGCGGTTCGGCACGGCCACCGGAGCGCCGTCCGCGGCACTCCTGCATGCCCATGCCGCCCAGCTCCGACGGCGACACAACCGCGAGGTGGACAGGAGGGCCGCAGCGCTCGGCGTCCAACTCGTCCTGCCGCTCGGCCTGTGTTCCCTGCCGGCGTTCATCTGCCTGGGCGTGGTGCCCGTCGTCCTGGGCCTGCTCCCCGACCTGTAGCCCGGCCGGTCGTCGTTCCCGTCATCCCAGGCCGTCCGCTCCCGGCGCCGACCGTTCCCGGCACGGACGGTCGCTTCGGAGACGGTCCGGTGATGGCCGGTCCCTGTCCGGCCAGGTCTCGTGCGTTCTGCACGATCACGGCGGTTCCCGATCAAGGGACCCTCCGGTTATCCACTTAGCGACTCCTCCGCCCCGCGGCCGACCGCCGGATCGACAGAGTTGGTGCAGCGACATCCGTCGCTCACAGCACGTGGGGAAAGCCCCACCGACGAAAGGGCATGCCATGTCGATTCAGACGCAGCGTTTGGAGGGGAAGGGGTCGACCTTCGAGGCTCCTCAGGTGGAGCCCGGGAGCCCCAGCCACGGTCGAGGCAGCGCGACCACGAACGCAGTCGCGGACGGAGCTCAGGGTGAGTCGCCGAGGAACGGGCCGCGTGAGCGGGAGCCGCTGAGCGCGATACTCCCGATGCCTCCGATGCCCCGACGGCCCCCACGTGGTGAGGACTGCCCGGCGACCCCCGTGTCCTTCATCCGGTGGTCGCGGTCCGTGGAGGCCCGACCCGCAGCCGAGCTGGAGGGGGCCGGTGACAGTGGACCCGTCCAGTTCGCGGACAGGGCCACGCGACGGGCCGACGCACGGCGGCAGCGCGCCAATAATCGGGTCATCAGGCAGGGCCGGGGCCGCAGCCTGGACCAGGAGGCCGGCATGGCCACCGCGGAGTAGGCGGTTACTAACTCAGGTTACTTGCACTGGTAAAGTTGGTTTATGGAGTCAGATAACAGAAAACGGGCGGCGATATACACCCGCATCAGCCGCGACACTGAAGGCCAAGGGCTCGGTGTGCAGCGTCAGCTTGACGACTGCCGGGCGATGGCTGACCGGCTGGGCATGAACGTTGTGGCGGAGTACAGCGATAACGACATTTCAGCATTCAGCGGGCGCAAGCGGCCCGACTACGAGAATCTGCTCGACGCCATCCGCCAGAACCGCGTGGATGTGGTGCTCTGCTGGAACATTGACCGGCTGCTGCGGCAGACCAAGGAACTAGAGCAGTTCATGGACCTGTGTGAGCCGCGCAGTGTCGCGACCTACGAGGTGACAGCGGGCCAGCTTGACCTTGCCAGCCCGTCGGGCAGAGCAACGGCGAAAACTCGCGGCGCATGGGCTCAGTTTGAATCCGAGCACAAGGCTGAGCGCATCAAGCGGCAGAAGGCTCAAGCAGCGAAGGCCGGGAAGTGGCTGGGCGGCCCGATGCCGTTCGGCTGGCACAAGGTGGACGGCGAGATACAGCCGGACCCCGTCGCCGCCGAGCTTATCCGCACGGGAACAGACTCGATCATTGCTGGACGGTCGCTGATCAGCGTCACACGAGACTGGGCCGACGCTGGTGCCACCAACGGCGGTGGCAAGCGCCGCAACACGACCGAAGTACGGCGAACCCTGCTGCGACACCGCAATGCGGGGCTCATGACGTTCCACGGTGAGATCGTCTCCGACGGATGGCCAGCGATTGTGTCGCTGGACAAGTTCCGGAAGTGCGAGGCAATCCTGACCAGTGGCGACCGGCCCAAGCAGTCGGAGAACAAGTTCAAGTACCTGCTGTCCGGTATCGCCAAGTGCTACTGCGGCCTGTACGTGACCGGCTTCGGTGCCGAGTCGCGGCGCTCGTACAGGTGCAAGGTCCATCAGGAGGGCGGGCGGTACATCCCCGGCCATGCCAACCGTGCGATGGGACCGCTGGATAGCTACGTGAGGCAGGCCGTCGCCGCCTACCTAGACCGTGAGGACGTGAGGGCAGCGCTGCTGGCCGCGCTGCAACAGATCGAGGACGACAGCCAGCCCGTGCAATCCGCGGACATAGCGGACCTGCTGGACCGGAAGCATTCGCTGGTGCGGCTGTACGCCCAAGGGGCCATAACGGAGAGCCAACTGGTTGAAGGCACCCAGGAAATCGTCTCCAGGATCAGCGCCTTGGAATCAATGGCCGTCGCCAACGGTGGGTCCCGCGCGGTCACCGGGATGCTGCTGGACGACAACCCCGGCGCGGCATTCCTCGGGGCGGCTGTTGACCTCCAGCGGGAGGTGTTGCGGGCGCTGGTCAGCATTGAGCTACAGCCGACCGGGGCGTACCGGGGGCAGTTCGATCCTGAGTCCCTGAAAATCGTTTTCGGCCTCGTTGGGAACCCCCAATGAGGCCCTGACAAGGCCCTTTACTACTACAGAGCTCGCTAATGGCTGATTGGTGCGAACCCGGAGCGGCGGCACTTGCACAAGTGGTCCAGGTAGTGCTTGAGTTCTTGTAGCCAAAGCGTTCGCCACGTGAAGCTTAGCGAGAGCCTAGAACACTCTCGCCGGACATAAACCGATAAACCGTTTGGCGCTTTTACCAAAACCGACATGCCCCGGACCTGCATTTTCTAGGAAGCCGCTCAGGGGAGCCACGGACCCAACTTTCCTCATGGAGAGAAACCGTGGCTACCACTGTAAACAATCCTGTCGTTCAAGCCCGCAACCGTCTGGCCTGCGCCGCCCGGATGCACGATCATGAGGGCGCTGCTCGCGCCCGGCTTGCCCTCACCGCCGCCAAGCTGGAGCGGGCCATCACTGAGGCCCTTGCTGCCGGTATCTCGGACGAAGACCGCGAAGGGCTCGCCCGCCTGCTCAACGGTGATGCCAAGTGAAGCAGCAGGCATCCCTCCAGGACTACATCGACCGAATGGTCGCCGCCGCTCCACCACTAAACGATGAGCAGGCCGCGAAGATTGCCGCGCTGCTGCGAGCTGGCGGTGATGGCCAACATGGCTGAGCACGACGAAGGCCCCCAGATCGCTCCAGAGGCCCTCATCCAACAAGAAGTAACCGGGTACCAAGCGGCCACGAGGTCAAGGGTAACTCCGGGTGCCGACAATCCGCTCGCTATCTCTATCGGTAATCGGCCCGGAACCGATTCCACGACTTGGTCGAACAAGACCGTCACGTGGGGTGGGTTCTGCGACGGGCTGAAAGAACCCGCTGACCGGAAGGGTTGCGGCAGTTACGTACTCGGGGCGCTGGCTGACGGCAAGCGCAACAAGAAGTCCGTACTCAGCCGCTCGGCTCTCACGCTGGACGTGGACAGCCCCAAGGCTGATTTCCTGGACCGGTTGGAAGAGTTCATGACCGGGCGTGCCTACGCATGGCATACGACGTACAGCAGCACAGCCGAGGCCCCCCGCTACCGGGTGATCATCCCGCTAGTCGCTGCGCTGTCCCCTGCGGACTACCGGGCGGCTGCGGGTGAAATTATGCGCCGAGTATCCCCGGACGGCGGGGAGTTCGATACCAGCTCCGATGAGCCCGAGCGATTGATGCTGAAGCCCTCGGCGCAAGCAGGACACAAGGATGCTTACCGTCACGGTGCCCCTGTGGGCGACTGGATGGACGCCGCTCCCTATGTGGAAGCGGGCAGGCCGCCAGCCAAGGTTCCCGAGGCTGACCCGGTGTTGCCCACCGACGGCAAGCCGGTGGACGGAAAGGCTTACTTCCTCCGAGCGGTCAACGATGAAGCAGACTTGCTGGCCTTCCACCACGAGGGTGACCGCAACAGCGGACTCAACCGGGCTGCCTTCAAGCTGGGGCAACTGGCGCACCTGTGGCTAGAGAACTCCCAGGAAGAGCCGGAGGACTCCGCACGGGAGAAGTTGCTGTGGGCATGTAGAGAGAACGACTTCATCGAAAATGGGGAGGAGGGGGAGTTTCACCGCACCTTCGGCAACGGCTGGCGGGACGGGCTGGCGACACCCCGCGACGCAAAAGCGGCCCCTGTGGGCGAGGACAGTGACATCTTCCAAGCCACGCCGATACTCCAGCAAATACAGCAGGCCGCGTACTGCCGGGTCGTGTCGGCCTCCGCACTACTGGCCTATGTGCTGGTGCGAGTACTGGCGGAGGTCCCGCCCGGCACCACCCTTCCCCCGGTGGTTGGTAGTGCCGCTTCGCTGAACTTCGCAGTGGCTGTGGTCGGGCGTTCAGGTGAGGGCAAGTCGGCGCTCCATGAAGTCTCGCGCCAGATGTTCGGCCTAGAGGGTGCGATGCAAGGGGAGATCGAGCGCAATGTCGGGTCCGGTGAGGGGCTGGCGCAGACCTTCCTTCACTACAACAAGACAACCCGCGAAAACGAACTGGTCGAGTACCCCCACCGCATCATCACGGTTGATGAGATCGACCAACTCGGGGCCACGCAGGACCGAAGTGGAGCGACTATCGCGCCCATGCTCCGCACCGCGCTGACCGGTGGGCGGCTGGGGCAGGAGAACGCCAAAGCAGAGAACATTCGCCGCGTCGCTGCTGGGACTTATCGGCTAGTGATGGTCGTCGGCGTGCAGCCAACCCGATCCGGGACACTCCTGAACGAGAGCGATGCCGGTACGCCGCAACGCTTCCTCTGGGTGCGAGCCACCGACCGCAACATGCCCGACGAGCCCGCACCGTGGCCCGGCCCGCTTGATTGGGAGATGCCGAACCTCGTCGGGCTGGACTGCATCGACTATCCCGATGACGTCAAAGCTGAGATACGAGCGGTGCGGCTAGTGCAGGTCAGAGGCGGTGGCGACCCCAATGACGGCCATCGGATGCTCACCCGGCTGAAGGTCGGTGCTGCACTGGCGCTGCTGCACGGTGGCACGTTCATCACGCATCAGTGGTGGGAGCTTGCCGGGGAACTCGTGGCCGCGTCCATGCGGGTCCAGGACGAGTGCAGAAGCGAGCTTGCCCAGGAAACAGAAATGCAGCGGCGCAACCAAGGGCGGCAAGACGGCATCCGTCAGGCCGGTGCAGCAGAGTTCCGCAACGAGCGTGTGACCAAGGCCGCCGAGGCTATCGCGAGGACAGTTCGGCGGCATATGGAGGGCACCAACGAACAGAAGCACGCGCCGAATGACGGATGCACGACCCGGTGCTTGTCAAAGGCCGTGCAGAACTTTCACGACATCAAAGGCAGCCCAGACCTGAAAGATGCCACGGTGCGGCACGCCGAGGATGCCGAGTGGGTCCAGAAGCGGGAGGGCCGATGGATCGCCGGCTCATCCCAGCCCGCCTGATGGCGCTCCGGCTGGGTGCCGGGGGTACTGGGGTACTTCAGTACCCCCGGGCCCCGAGGGAGAGAGGGAAAAACACTTCAAGAAAATTGACTACTTCTCTCTTATATAGAGGGTTCTCGCCCCTTTTCGGGTGCTTCGGGCTTCCCCCTCCACCCGACCAGTACCCCAGTACCGCAGTACCCCAGACGCCCTTTCCAACTCCTACACCCGAGGACAGAGAAATGAAATGTCATTCAGTACCATCCCGCCCGAAGTCTGGGACGGCCCGCGCCGGAAGCCCCAGCCGGAACCCAACCTGACCAGCGTCCCCTACTACCGCCCCGGCAAGCCAAGACCAGAACAACTCCTTACCTACTGGCAGGCACGAGCGCTGCGGGCCGAAGCCGAAGTCAGGCTTTGTCGCCAACGAGACCAAATCAGAGAAGGGAAGAAACAACGATGACACCGGAAACATGCCCTGAGTGCGGAGCCCGCAGAGTGCGGAACTGGGTCTACGACCACCGCCGCGCGAACCCTGCGTGCAGTATCGGCAACCGGGAGGACGCCACCCAAGCCGCTGACCACGAGAGGTTGAGGGCGGGCGGGCGCTGGATGCCTGCCTTCCGCACGCCAGCAGAGGCATCCAGTAACGAGGCGGCTCTTGTCCCCGGCTTCCTCAGGCCATCGACCGCCGCCGAACTGGCCTTGGCAGGGATAGCCGAGCCAACCGGCGACGAGGAAACCCATGTCCGCAAACGAGTCGATGGCATTCACCATCGCGTAATCGCAGGAGTAGATGCACGGTGAACCGCACAAACCAGATCGCGAACCGAGTCCTGGACGACCCGACCTATGCCACCGAACCGGGCGTGCGGGATGACATCGAGTACCTGCTGAGGACCGTCTACGAAGTGCAGACCGCACTCCCCAACCTCATCGAGCAGTTTGAAGCCAAGCTGCGTCAGTTGCAGATCGTGCAGAGCAATCAGGCAGGGCGGGAGAACCGATGACCGAGCCACAGGTACAGCGCAAGCGGGGCGAGCACCGGATAGGGACCCTGCGGCGGCAACTGCGGGCCACGCGGCAGCAGTTGGCCGCCTGCCACGAGCTGATCAAGCTGTTCTCGGCCGAGCTCAATCGGCGGGTCATGGGCGGGCATCAGGGAGACGAGTCCTGGGGCGTCGTGTGGCGCAGGGTGAACAGCACCTTTGACGACTCCGAGTGGTTCCCGGCCGACCACGGTCACGGAGCAGCAACCCTCTACGAAGTTCTCGCCAAGGACCCATCCGTCAGCGCCGTCGCGCTGCAAAAAGTAATCACCATCAAGCACAGGGAGAACTAGTCATGACTACCAATGAGCAGCAGGAGCCCCAGCAAGACGTCCCCGAGGTAAACACCCCGACGACGCCCCAGCAGGACGGTACGCCCGACCAGCCGGACGCCACGGGTGACGGCAAGGGCACCGGCAACAAGGAGGCGGCCAAGTACCGCCGTCAGCTCCGCGAGACGGAAACTGAGCGGGATGCCTTGGTCGAAACCGTGGGCGGGCTACAGCGGCAGATCGTGGCGGGCAATCTGCCGCACGGGTCCAAGATGAACGCCGACGCGCTGTGGACGGCAGGCCGGAAGCCCGGCGACTTCTTCGACGAGAAGGGGCTGCTGGACACCGGCAAGCTGACCGCCGCCGTGCGGGAAACTCACGTCGCGCTGGGCGTCCATTTCGGCCCTGAACCAGTAACCGATTCCGGCAAGGGGACCGGCACCGGGCTTCGGGAAGAACGGGCGACGCTGGCCAGCGAAGCACGGAAGCGGCAGGGCTAACCACCCTCAGGCGAGGCCCCGGGAGTCCGTGCTCCCGGGGCTTTTCCATGCCCAGAATAGGTCGAGCGGAGTTTTCCCGAGCGCGCGGGGGTACGGCTATTCGCTTGTGTTGCGGAGTAATTCGTCTCGAATAAATAGATGCCGCTATGCCTAGGGGGGCGGGCGCACGCGGTGGGGAGGGTCTACCCCCCACCCCCTTTCTAACCTAGATATGAACAGCCCTGTGAATAGGGTTATGAACCATTTGGATTGGGTTCTGAACGGCTCTAAAGCGGTTATGAACAGGGCAATACCTCTGCCCTAATTCCTTTCCACAGAATTAGTTGCTCATTTTCCACAACGGGGAGTAGCTTGAGCCCCTCAACCACCCATCCGTACCGTTAGGAACCAGAAAATGACCACCATGACCAGCACCAAGCCAGCCGCTTCCACCACCATCAAGGCAGCAGCACCCAAGGCCGTCACCACGGCAGCAGCACTCAAGGCGACGGGCACCACCAAGGCAGCACCGAAGGCCAGCCCTGCCAAGACGGCACCCACTGGTGAGCTCCGCAAGAACGCGGCCCGTAACGCAGACCGCTCGCCCGATCTGGGCTCCTTCAAGGCTGGCGACAAGGTGGCCACGGCGGATGGCCGCGAGTGGACGGTGGTCGGCCCGGCGCAGGGCAACACCACCCTGAAGCTGACCCGTGAGCAGGACGGCAAGAAGCAGTCGGTATTCCGCTTCGCCCGCAATATCACGACCGTGAAGTAAGCCGCAGCCGAATTGGCCCCGTCGCCCCCTAGGGCGGCGGGGCTTTTTCATGCTCCGTGGGCGGTCCTTACTCAGTCCCGCAAGTGCCACCCGCCCGTGGGGGTCGGGCCGGTCTTGGGGAAGCCGTGGCGAACTAGTTGTAACTGAGAAAACTTGGCACGATCAGGGCATGACATCGAAGAGCGAAGCTAAGAAGTATTTTGGTCGGCTGATCAGTCAGGGGCTACAGGATGCGGGGCTTACGCAGGCTATGGCTGCTGAGAAGTTAGGGACGTCGCGGCGTTCGGTTTCGAATTGGGCTGCGGGTGATGCATGGCCGACTGCGAAGGTTCGTGCTGAGCTGGAGCAAATCCTGGGTTGGAAGGCGGGTGCGCTTCAAGAGGCGTTTGCTGCGTCTTTGGGTGAGCATGGGGTCCCGTTGTCGACGTTCACTGACGCTCACATGAGAGGTCAGGGTTCGTCCGAAACGTGGCCGCAGGCGTCAACGGAGGCGTTGGTGTCGGAGTTGCTGAGGAGGTATCAAAGGCAGGAGGACGTGATCACGGCGTTAAATCGTGAGTTGGCTTCGGTGAAGTTGTTCTCGCCGCCCAAAGCGCCAGATCGTTCCTAGCCTGAAATCCGGTAGATCGGCTCCGTGTGTGGTCCGTAGGTGGCTCCGTAGGCGCTGGCCGCCCGTGTGGGTCAGGCTGGCAACTGCGGAGCCGCTGGCGGTCCGCCTACCAGCGGCGGCTGGTCTTCAGCGGCTTGGGCGGCACGGGTGCCGGGCGGGGCGCGGACTTCGGCAGGAAGCCGTTGCCCTTGCTTTGATTGCAACGACGACAGATGACCTGGAGATTATCCAGCGTGTCCCTACCCCCGCGAGCAAACGGAATGATGTGGTCCGGCTCTGCGCTGTTGGGCTGACGACTGACGTCGTAGTCCATCACGACATTGCAGAAGCGGCACCGGCTTAGCCCTTGCGCTCGGGCCTGCCGTAGAGCGATCTTGGACCGCGTCAACCATGTGGTCGTACCGGTGCGGCTGCCTGCCATGACTACCCCCTTGAAGAGTGAGAAGCCCTGCCGCGCATTGGTTCGGGATCAATGCGCGGCAGGGCTGGTCGGCGTGGTTACGCAGTGACCGTGATTCGGTTGATGACGAGCGGCTTCGGGAAGCCGAACCCGATGCGGGCAGTCGAGCGGATGGCGATCCGGTCGCTGGTGAAGTACGCGTCCGCGCTGATGGCCAGTTCCAGGTCCTCGCGGAGAACCGTGATGGCGGTAGCGGCGTCAACACCCCACGCCGTCCCCTGCGGGACGTTGGAGTTCACGAAGACCGGGCGGCCAAGGATTTCCCGTGGCGTCTGGGTCAGCGTCTGGTTGCTGCCACTGCCCGTCTTCAGGGTTGCCACCGTGAGCGCCTCAGCAGGGCTGAGAACCCATCCGGTGATGGTGCCACCGGCGCTCTCGGCTTGGGCCACGGCTACCGCGAACGGGTCCAGGTTCTGCAGACCGCCAGCAGCAGTGATTACCTGCGACGCATTCAGCGAAGCGAGACCCTTGGGCGCGGGGCCTGCGAGGTTGCCCAGCCATGCGGCGTTGATCTGCCGCACGATGGACCGCGCCAGCCCGTCGGCCACGATCTGCTGAGCGTCCGGGCTGGAGTCCATAGCGAGTTCGCGGGAGATGATCGTGAGCCCGGCGGCCTTGGCAGGCGTGACGGGCAGTTCGCTGAGCGTGGGGTCGTCCGGGGTGATCTCGCTTCCCTCCGCGACCCACGATGCTGCGGCGTCTTCATCCACGACGGGGATGTTGAACGTGGCGCGGTTGGTGGTGACCAGTGTTGCGAGCGCGGGATTGAACGCCAGTGCTTCGGCGGCGATGGCCTTGATGACCAGATCGCTGTATTCCTGGGGGAGAATGCCGGTTGCTGCGGCTTCAAGAAGAGTCATAGCGGTATGCCTTTCAAAGAGAAATGGATTGTTTTCTCTGGAAAGGCACTGCCGTTTTCCAGCTGCCCCACTGGGGCGGCTTGACGCTGGAATAGGCCACGGACCATAAACTCTGCGTCGATTGAAGGTTAGCTCATTCTCAGATGACGCGCCGCCCCTGTCCGGCTCATTCGTCACCGAACCTCGCTACGGTTGACTCATGGAAACAGAGACACTCCACCTCATCATTAGTAACGTGGCGGTACTGCTCGCTGGGTTGCTAGGAGCTGGAATAACTGCCTTCTTCGCCCAGAGAACTACCCGAGAGGATAGAAGGGCGGCCATCGAAGCTGAAGAGAAGCGCTGGTTACAGACTCAGCAGGCCGAACACCGGGTATGGGCTAGGGGAGAGAAGCTACGGGCTGTTGTCGCTTTCCTCAATGCAATCGATGAGAGTTACACGGAGATACTGAACGAGAATGCATCGCGGTCCCGCGAGCTTCCTGCCGAAGCTTCAACCTCTTGGCTGGACCGCCAACGGGACGTCACCCAATGCCTCGGTGGGATCGTTCTAGTGGCCCCCGACGTGAAAGACGGAGCGCGCGCGGTCTTCGACGCTTACTACCCTCTGCTGACATTCCTCAGTGACCACCCGGGAGAGCTAACAGAGGAGCTAGATGCGAAGTTTGCGTCTTTGCGGCGCACGTTCAATCAGGCCCGAGGGGCCTTCATGTATGACGCTGGCGAAGCTGTGGGCACGACAACCAGTCAGTAAGCCCCCGCGCGGTTGGTGGCTGATCTCTTACTTGCTAGTAACTTTAGTTAGCATCCGCTTACGCCATCGCCACCCTCGCGGCCGTCGGATTCGCCGCCCTCCTCGTCGCCGTCCTGTCCAGCGGCGAGATCAAGGGACTCCTCATGTCCCTCATCACGTCGGCGTTGAACTTCGGCTGATGCGGACCGGCCAGGGCGGGGCGACGCCCGACGGAGGGAAGCCCTCGACACCGTCACGGACGGGCAGGTGTCCCTCTGTGCCGCGTTCCGGGGTGCTCGCCGGGGCCTTCGACGCGGGGGCCTTCGACGTGGGGGCCATGCGACGGGAACGCGCGGTGGGTTCGCAGCGGGGATCCGTGACTGCCGAGGTCGCCGTCGTGCTCCCCGCCCTGGTCGTCCTGCTGGCGCTCCTGCTCGCGACAGCCCACGTCGGGACCGTGCAACTGCGACTGGAGGAGGCCGCACGGGCCGGGGCCCGCGAGGTGATGCGGGGCGAGAGCAGCGCGAGCGTCCAACAGACCGTGCAGCGCCTCGCCGGGGACAACGCCACGGCGCACATCGCGTCGACCGGGGAGTGGACGACCATCGAGGTGCGGGCGCGGGTGGAGGGCCCCCTCGTCGAACTCATGGACCTCGAGCTGCGTGCTTCGGCAGCGGGGAGGAAGGAACACGATGGGTGACGTGCAGGGTGACGCGGTGCTGCCGGGGGATACCCACTCCGAGCGTGGCGCCGGCACCATCCTGATGGGGGCACTCGCCCTCCTGGCGCTGCTGCTGGTCGCGTCGGCGGCACTCCTGCTCCAGGCCGCGTCGGCAGCCTCGAAGGCAGCGACGGCGGCTGACCTCGCGGCGCTCGCCGCCGCGGATGCCGCCCGGGGGCTGTCCTCAGGGGACCCCTGCGCGGCGGCCTCGACGGTGGCCGAACAGCACAGTGCCGTGATCGAGACCTGCGAGATCGGCGAGATCGGCGGGACCGGCGCGGGGACCGCCGTCATCCGGGTATCCGTGGGTGTGCCCGGGGTGCTCCCGGACGCCGTCGGTGCGGCACGGGCCGGACCACCGCCGTGACGGCTGTGGGACGAGGGCCGCCAGGCGAGAGCGGTCCAGCGACCGCAGCCTGACGGACGCGACCACCGCCCGGATCGTCAGACCCCGCCGGCCCCCGCTCCGGTGTCCAGCTCCGACGGCGCGTGGGATCCGGCGGGGTCGGGGTCGACGCCGGACGCGCCGGGATCGACGCCGGACACGCCGGGATCGACACCGAAATGGCCACCGGCATCGACGCCGGCGAGGGTCGGGCCGGGAGCGACGCTGCCGGCGGCCTGCTGCAGGATCAGGGACAGCACCGCCACGGCACCGCCCTTGCTCAACGGGTTGTTCCGGTTGCCGCACTTCGGGGACTGGACGCAGGAGGGGCAGCCGGACTCGCACTCGCACGCCTCGATGGCGTCGCGGGTCGCCGACAGCCAGGTACGGGCGGCCTCGAACCCCCGCTCGGCGAACCCGGCGCCCCCGGGGTGTCCGTCGTACACGAAGATCGTCGGCAGGCCGGTGTCGGCATGGAGTGCCGTCGACACGCCCCCGATGTCCCAGCGGTCACTCGAGGCGACGAGTGGCAGCAGCCCGATCGCCGCGTGTTCGGCGGCGTGGAGCGCCCCCGGGAGCTCCTCGGCGAGGATGCCCTCGGCCTCGAGCAGTTCCGGGCTGATCTCGAACCACACGCTCTTCGTGAAGAGGTCCCGTGCTGCCAGTTCCAGTGGCTCCTCGCCGAGGATCTCGTTCGAGGAGAAGGCCTTGCGCTGGAAGGACACCACCTGGGTCGTCACCTTCACGTCGCCGAAACTCGCGAGGACGCCGCCCCACAGCGCGCTCACGTCCCGGTCGATGACCTCGATCTGCGTGACGTCCCGTGCCTGCGTGTAGTAGTCCGGGGACGCGCGGGCCACCACGGCGCAGTGGTCCTGCTCGTCGAGGTCCTGGACCACGTACGTCCGGCCCTGGTGTACGTACACGGCGCCGGGGTGGGCCTGGTAGTGGCTCTGCGGCGAGTCCATCGTCCCGAGCAGGGCGCCGGATCCTTCCTCCACGATGTTGATCGGGCCACCGCCGTCGGCCCGCAGGTTCACCATCCCGGCCGCACTCTGGGGGTGGGTCCAGAACCAGCCGGCAGGGCGGCGCCTCAGGAAGCCCTGCTCGCACAGAGTGCCCAGCAGGTCCTCCGAGGTGGGACCGAACGTGCCCAGGTCCTTCTCGGTCAGCGGCAGCTCGGCCGCGGCGGCGCAGAGGTGCGGGCCGAGCACGTACGGGTTCGACGGATCGAAGACCGTCGCTTCGACGGCGAGGTCGAACACCGCTTCCGGGTGGTGCACGAGATAGGTGTCCAGGGGGTCGTCGCTCGCCACGAAGGCCGCGATGGCGTCCTGGCCGGAGCGGCCCGCCCTGCCGATCTGCTGCATCAGGGACGCGCGGGTGCCTGGCCACCCCGCCACGAGGACGGCATCGAGGCCGGAGATGTCGATCCCGAGTTCCAGGGCCGAGGTACTCGCCACACCCAGCAGCTCACCGCTGCGCAGCGACGCCTCGAGGGCGCGCCGCTCCTCTGGCAGGTACCCGGAACGGTAGGCGGCGATGCGGTGCGGCAGGCTCGGATGCACGTCCTCGAGCATCCGCCGCGAGGTCTGCGCGATGCTCTCCGCGCCCCGCCGGGACTTGATGAACGCGATGGTCCGCACGGAGGAGGAGACGAGGTTGGCCAGGAGGTCCGAGGTCTCGGCGATCACGGTCCGCCGGGTGGGTGCCCCGTTCTCGCCCTTCTTGCCGGTGAGCTGCGGCTCCCAGAACGCGACCGTCGTGGAGCCGTGCGGCGAGCTGTCCCGGTCGACGGCGCGCACCGGGGCGCCGATCAGTTTCCCGAAGGACGCGGCCGGCTCCGCCGACGTCGCGGACGCACCGATGAACACGGGATCCGCGCCGTAGCTCGCGCAGATGCGCCGAAGGCGCCGCAGGAGATTCGCGACGTGGGACCCGAACACACCCCGGTAGCTGTGGGCCTCGTCGATGATCACGTACTTCAGCCGGCGGAAGAACCTGGCCCACCAGGTGTGGTTGGGCAGGATGCCGTAGTGGAGCATGTCGGGGTTCGCGAGGACCAGGTTGGCGTGGTCGCGGATCCAGCGGCGGGCACCCGACTCCGTGTCGCCGTCGTAGGTCTCGGCGCGGACGGTGGGGATGCCCAGTGCGTTGATGGCGGACAGCTGGTCGGCGGCCAGTGCCTTCGTGGGAGCCAGGTACAGGGCGACCGACCCGGTGGGCGCCAGCGTGGCGCGGTCCAGCAGCTCGCTGCGGTGGATCTCGTCGAGCACCGGCAGCTGATAGCAGAGGGACTTCCCCGAGGCCGTCCCCGTCGCGATGATGGTGTGCGCGCCGTCGTGGGCGGACGTGGCACCCTCCACCTGATGACGCCACGGCTGGTGCACGCCGCGCCGGGTGAAGGCTCCGACGACGTCGGGGTGCGCCCAGGCGGGCCACGGCGCGTTCTCCGCGGCGCGGGCGGGAATCTCACGGACATGCAGCAGCTGCTCGGGGTCGGGTCCACCCCCGAGCAGGTCGATGAGGGAATCGCGCGCAGCCACCGGGCCATTCTCCCATCGGTGCACGGACCGAACCGCGGAAACGCGCCTTATCCTCTGATGACGAACACGTCGGCGAGGTGCTCCCAGCCGAGGAACGCGTAGAGTGCCCGGCCGTCGGCCGAGGCCATGAGCAGGCCCGTGGTGACGTCGTCCTCCAGGACCCCGGCCGTGAGCGCGCGCATGACGAAGCTGCCCAGGCCCCGCCGCCGGAAGGCCTCCTCCGTGATGATGCGGTCGTAGACCGCGTAGTCGTCGACGGCCGCCACCGACCCGCGGGCCGCGAGTTCCCCGGACGCCCGCACCAGGACGCGGCGGCATCCGCCGTCGATGGCACGCTCCAGCGTGTAGTCGTCACCGGGAGGGCGTGGATCCTCGACGTCCTGGCCGCTCATGTCGACGCTCATCAGGGCCTGCTGACGGTCCGTGATCCGCATGCCGAGCGGGTGGGCCGCGTCGATCAGCTCCCGCATCCGGTTGGTGACCACCGTCAGGACACGCGTCGGGTCCCGCTTCGTGTCGGCTGCCAGCTCGAGGAACTGCTCGGTCGTCGGCTCGAACAGGAAATGCTCCGTCTGGTTCTGCTGGTCGGTGAGCAGGACGGAGGTGCTGCGTCCGTCATCACGACGCTCGTAGCCACGACATCTGGACCATCCCGTAATCCAGGTCTGGAGAAGTTCGCTGTCTGCATGGGCGTTCATGTGCTGACGATAGTTCTCCGGCGCCGCCGATGATATAGGCGGCCGCGAGGTGACGGTTATGAGTCGCGAAGTAGGCTGTGAACCGTGTCGATGAACCGGATTGCCCTGTATTACGTGTTTGCGCCCCTGCCCGATCCCGAAGCCATCAGGCTGTGGCAGCGGGCCCTCTGCGAGAAGTGGGGGCTGCGCGGCAGGATCATCATCTCGAAGGACGGGATCAACGGCACCGTGGGTGGCGAGATCGGCGCGGTGAAGCAGTACGTCAGGACCACGCGCGAATACCCGGCCTTCAAGGGCCTCGAGATCAAGTGGTCCGACGGCGGTGCGGAGGACTTCCCGCGGCTCAGCGTCAAGGTGCGCGACGAGATCGTCTCCTTCGGCGCCCCCGGTGAGCTGAAGGTCGACGGGAACGGCGTCGTGGGCGGCGGCATCCACCTCGCCCCGGAGGAACTGCACGCGCTCGTCGACGCCAGGCACGCGGCGGGGGAGGAGGTGGTCTTCTTCGACGGGCGGAACGCGCTCGAGGCGCAGATCGGCCGCTTCAAGGGCGCCGTGGTCCCCGACGTCCGGACGACGCACGACTTCGTCCGCGAACTCGATTCGGGCAAGTACGACGACCTGAAGGACAAGCCCGTGGTCACCTACTGCACGGGCGGCATCCGCTGCGAGGTGCTCTCCAGCCTCATGGTCAACCGTGGCTTCCGGGAGGTCTACCAGCTCGACGGCGGGATCGTCCGCTACGGCGAGAAGTACCGGGACGCCGGACTGTGGGAGGGCTCGCTGTACGTCTTCGACAAGCGGATGCACCTCGAGTTCAGCGACGACGCCGTGACGATCGGCAAGTGCGTGCGCTGCCAGGCGCCGACCAACACGTTCGAGAACTGCTCCAACCAGTCCTGCCGCAACCTCACCCTGTACTGCACCGCCTGCGCGGCCGACCCCTCGACCCTCCGCTGCCCGCAGGGCTGCGAGTCGGACGAGGCCGAGGCGACCGCCGCGGGTGCCGCGTGATGCCGGCGGAGGCCCCGGCCTGGCCGGAGTTCGACGACGACGTCGCGTCGGCGCCGTCGAGCCGCGACCTCGCTGCGCTCCTGGCGCTGGCCGCTGACCTGGCGGCCCTCGACTACACGGTCGACGGCGTCGAGGCGCTCCTCGGCGCGTCGGCGTACGCGGCCCTCGGCCGGGACCAGCTGGTCCCGGCACTGCTGGCATGCCGTCGCTTCGCCGACGGCGGATCCGGATCAGGGGCCACCGCAGGAGATGCCGCACGAGCCGTTCCCGTGCTGCTATGGCTGCTCGGCGAGACCGTGACGGAGCAGGAGCTCGGGCAGGCCTTCCCCGGCAGCGGCGTGGCGGGCCTCGAGCAGCTGAGGCTCATCGAGCGCACGCCGGACGGCGCCGGAGACAGCCCCGCAATCAGCGCCGCGGAAGGCCCCGCAAACAGCCCCGCAGGCGGCGCCGAGGGAGGGGCCGCGGAGCACGCCGCGGCCCGTGCTGTCACCGAGCATGTCACCGAGCATGTCACCGACACCGACACCGACACCGACACCGACACCGACGCCCGCCGCTGGCGTGCCGCCGTCGAGCTCCGCCCCTACGGCTCGGACGTCGGCGGGAACCTCTGGGTGGCGAGCGACCTCGGGGCGGAGCAGCGTCCCGGCCCCCTGCCGCACGACCACGTCCTCGGGATCGGCGGAGCCTCATTGACCCTCGCCCAGACCGTCATGAGGACGCCGGTGGATCGGGCGCTGGACCTGGGGACGGGGTGCGGCATCCAGGCCTTCCACCTGCTGGCGCACGCCGGGCACGTGACGGTGACCGACATCTCGGACCGGGCCCTCGCCTTCGCCCGCTTCAACCTCCTCCTGAACGCGCCGGCGCTCGGCATCGACCCCGTGCGGCCCGGCACGCGGGTCAGCCTCCGGCTCGGCAGCCTCCTCGAACCGGTCCGCGGGGAGGAGTTCGACCTCGTGGTCTCCAATCCTCCCTTCGTGATCACGCCCCGTACGGGCGGACCCGGCGAGGCATACACCTACCGCGACGGCGGCCTCGCGGGCGACGCCATCGTCAGCACGCTCGTGCGGGAGCTGCCGGGAATCCTCGCGCCGGGCGGGGCGGCGCAGCTGCTCGGCAACTGGGAGATCTCCGAGGGGACGCCGTGGGATCGCCGCATCCGCGGGTTCGTGCCTCCCGGCGTCGACGCCTGGATCATCCAGCGTGAGCAGCTGACGCCGATGCAGTACGCGGAGACCTGGCTGCGGGACGCCGCCGAGAACCGCGACCGCGAGGGCTACGTGGCGAGCTTCGCCGCCTATCTCGCAGACTTTGCCGGCCGGGACGTCGAGGGCATCGGCTTCGGGTCCGTCTGGCTGAGGCGGCCCCGGCACCCGAGCGACCTCGTCCGGGTGACGCTCGAGGAGATCACCCATGACATCGAGCAGCCCGTGGGACCGCACCTCGCCGCGGCGATCGGCCGCAGCGACTGGCTCGCCGCCCACACCGAGCAGGCCGCGTCCGGGATCGGCATCGCCGACGAGTTCCTGCTCGTCGCCGAGGACGTCACCGAGGAACGCCACCAGCGGCCCGGCGCCGAGCACCCCGGCGTCATCCTGCTGCGGCAGGGTGCGGGCCTGCGGCGGACCAGCCTGCTCAGCACCGCACTGGCCGGGTTCGCGTCCGCCTGCGACGGCGATCTCACGGCCGGGCAGATCGCGGGAGCCCTCGCCATGCTGCTGGACCGGCCCGACGCCGCGTTCACCTCGGAACTGCTGCTCGATGTCGAGCAGCTCGTCCGGGAGGGCTTCCTCCTTCCGGCCCCCTGAAACCTGCCATTAGTCTTGTGCAGGTACTCATGGCGCATACTGTGAGGTGACCCCGGCAGCGGGATCCGGACCGGATACCCAGGATCTGCCGCGGCATTCACCCGTATATATAGGAGAGAAGTGCCGACCAAGGCCACGGACAAGAAGCACGGCAAGAAGCTCGTCATCGTTGAGTCCCCCAGCAAGATCAAGAGCATCTCGGGCTACCTCGGCGAGGGTTTCCAGGTCGCCGCGTCCATGGGGCACATCCGCGATCTCCCCCAGCCGTCCGACCTCCCTGCCGAGCTGAAGAAGTCCTCGGTGGGCAAGTTCGCGGTGGACCTCGACAAGGACTTCGAGCCCTACTACGTGGTCTCCCCGGAGAAGCGGAAGACCGTCGCCGAGCTGAAGGCCGCCCTGAAGGACGCCGACGAGCTCTACCTCGCCACCGATAACGACCGCGAGGGCGAGGCCATCGCCTGGCATCTGCTGCAGGTCCTGAAGCCGAAGGTCCCCGTCTACCGGCTGACCTTCGGCGAGATCACCAAGGAGGCCGTGACGCGCGCCATGGGCGAGCTGCGCGACGTCGACATCCCCATGGTCGACGCCCAGGAGACCCGGCGCATCCTCGACCGCCTGTACGGCTACGAGATCTCCCCGGTGCTGTGGCGCAAGGTGGCCCGCGGCCTGTCCGCCGGCCGCGTGCAGTCCGTGGCCACCCGCCTCGTCGTGGAACGGGAACGTGAGCGCATGGCGTTCCGCACGGCGTCGTACTGGGACCTGACGGGCACGTTCACGCCCGAGGACGCGTCCAAGGGCAGCACCTTCCCGGCCAAGCTCGTGGCCGTCGACGGCAGCCGGATCGCTTCCGGCAAGGACTTCTCCGATCGCGGCGAGCTGAAGGCGGCCACCGTCGTCCGGCTCGACGAGGAGGCAGCACGCTCGCTCGTCACCGGCCTCGAGAGCGCTGCCTTCGCGGTGCGCTCCGTCGAGACCAAGCCCTACACGCGCCGTCCCGCCGCACCGTTCACGACGTCGACCCTGCAGCAGGAGGCGGCCCGCAAGCTGCGCTTCAGCTCCAAGGTCACCATGCAGGTGGCGCAGCGGCTGTACGAGAACGGCTACATCACGTACATGCGTACCGACTCGTCGGCGCTCTCGGACCAGGCCATCAACGCCGCCCGCCGCCAGGCCTCCGAGCTGTACGGTCCCGAGTACGTCCCCGAGTCCCCGCGCGTCTACAAGGGCAAGGCCAAGAACGCGCAGGAGGCCCACGAGGCCATCCGCCCCTCCGGTGATTCCTTCAGGACCCCCGCCCAGGTGGCCCAGTCCCTGCGCGGCGACGAGTTCCGCCTGTACGAACTGATCTGGAAGCGCACCGTCGCCTCGCAGATGGCTGACGCCAAGGGTTCGACGGCGTCCCTGCGCCTCGGCGCGAAGAGCGCGGACGGCCGGGACGCGGAGTTCGCGGCCTCCGGCACCGTCATCACCTTCCGCGGCTTCATGGCCGCCTACGAGGAGGGCCGCGACGCGGGCCGCAACGAGGACACCACGGACGACGACGCCCAGGGCACGCGCCTGCCGAACGTCGCCAAGGGCGACACGCTGGGCGCGACGGCGATCGAGGCCCTCGGCCACGAGACGTCGCCGCCCCCGCGCTACACGGAGGCCTCGCTCGTCAAGGTCCTCGACGAGCGTGGCATCGGCCGCCCGTCGACGTACGCCGCGACGATGTCCACCATCATGGACCGCGGCTACGTCCGCACCCGCGGGCAGGCCCTCGTGCCGAGCTGGATCGCGTTCTCGGTGGTCCGCCTGCTCGAGGAGCACTTCAACGACTACGTCGACTACGACTTCACCGCCGAGCTCGAGGAGGACCTCGACCGCATCTCCCGCGGGGAGGCCGGCCGGGTGGAGTGGCTCAACCGGTTCTACTACGGCGACCGCAAGGACACCGGGCTGCACACCATCGTCAACGATCTCGGCGAGATCGACGCGCGGCGCATCAACTCGGTGGAGATCGCCGAGGGCATCACGCTGCGGGTGGGCAAGTTCGGGCCGTACCTCGAGAAGCCCCTGCCGGAAGACGCCCCCGAGGGCACGGAGCCGCAGCGCGCCAACGTCCCCGAGGATCTCGCTCCGGACGAGCTGACGGCGGAGAAGGCCATCGAGCTCATGGAAGCCCCGACGTCACAGGAGCGCGTCCTCGGCACGGACCCGGAGACCGGCCGGACCATCGTGGCACGCGACGGCCGCTACGGACCGTACGTGATCGAGCTGATCACCGAGCCGACGGCGGAGGAACTCGCCAGCCAGCCCGTCGAGTACTACAAGAACGGCAAGCCCAAGCCGCCGAAGAAGCCCGCGAAGGTCAAACCCCGCACCGGCTCCCTCTTCAAGTCCATGTCCGTGGACACCGTGACGCTCGAGGACGCCCTCAAGCTCATGAACCTGCCGCGGGTCCTCGGCACGGACGAGGAGGGCAAGGAGGTCACGGTGCAGAACGGCCGGTTCGGTCCGTACCTGAAGAAGGGCAGCGACTCCCGCTCCATCGGTTCGGAGGAGGAGATCTTCACGATCACCCTCGAGCAGGCGCTGGAGATCTACAAGCAGCCCAAGCAGCGTGGCGGCCGCGCCGTCACGCCGCCACTGGCCGAATTCGGCGACGATCCCGTGAGCGAAAAGCCGATCGTGGTGAAGGACGGCCGCTTCGGTCCCTACATCACCGACGGCGACACGAACATCACCGTGCCGGGCTCGATGGCGATCGAGGAACTGACGCGCGAACAGGCGATCGACATGCTCGCCGAGAAGCGCGCCAAGGGTCCGGCCCCCAAGAAGACGACCCGCCGGGCACCCGCGAAGCGCAAGGTCGCCGCAGGGAAGTAGCCCGGAGGGCGCGGCAGGTACACACACGTTGGCGGGGGATGAGCTGGAAGCGCGGGAACAATGCGGCTAGGCGTACTGGACATAGGGTCGAACACGGTTCATCTGCTCCTCGTGGATGCCCACCCCGGGGGGAGGCCCGTCCCCTTCGCGAGCCACAAGAGGCCCCTGCAGCTCGTGGCCTACCTGGAGGAGGACGGCAGCATCTCGCGGCGGGGGCAGGACGAGCTGGTCGGCTTCGTCCGCGAGGCCCGCGCGTTCGCCGCAGGACACGACGCCGAGGACTTCCTCGCCTTCTGCACCTCCGCGATCCGGGAGGCCGCCAACGGCCGCGAGGTCCTCGACCGCGTACGCCGGGAGACCGGCGTCGACCTCCAGGAGCTGTCCGGGGACCAGGAGGCCGCGGTGACCTTCCAGGCCGTGCGCCGCTGGTACGGCTGGGGCTCGGAGTCCATCCTCAACCTGGACATCGGCGGCGGCTCGTTCGAGATGGCGATGGGCACGGACGAGCTGCCCGAGGTGGCCCTCTCCGTCCCGCTCGGCGCGGGGAGGCTCACGCGCGACTGGCTGCACGGGGATCCGCCGTCGGCCAAGAGCGTGAAGGAGCTCCGCCGGTACATCCGGGCGACCCTCCGCGAGGCCGTGCCCTCCTTCGCCCACCTCGGCACGCCGCACCTGGTCGCGGGCACGTCGAAGACCTTCAGGTCCCTGGCCCGGATCGCGGGGGCCGCACCGTCGGCCGCCGGGCCGTTCGTCCGCCGTGAGCTGCGCCTCGAGGACCTCAGCCTGTGGACGAAGCGACTCGCCGCCATGACCGTGGAGGACCGCACCCACCTGGACGGCGTCTCCGAGCTCCGCGCGCCCCAGGTGCTCGCGGGCGCCCTCGTCGCCGAGTCCGCGCTCGACCTGTTCGGCGTCCCGTCGATCAGCATCTGCCCGTGGGCGCTGCGCGAGGGGCTGCTGCTGCGGCGCTTCGACACCAAGATGTTCGACGCCGACGAGCCCCTCCCGGGAGCCGGGGTGGGCCACACCCAGCTCGACGCGACAGCGCGCACCCCCGCCGGGCGGGGAGCCTGACGTGTCCCGCGCCAGCAGCCTGCCCTCCATCCCCGTCGCCCTCTCCAGTGCGTCGGTCTACCCGCTCGCGGTCCACGACGCCTTCGCGCTGGCCCAGGACCTCGGGTACGACGGCGTCGAGGTGATGGTCACCAACAACTCGGTCAGCCAGGACCCGAACCAGCTGTCCGCGCTGAGTGAACGCTACGAGCTCCCGATCCTCGCCATCCACGCCCCGACCCTGCTGCTCACCCAGCAGGTGTGGGGCAAGGCCTGGACGAAGATCGAGATGTCCGCGGCCATGGCCGCCGAGGTGGGCGCCGCGACCGTCGTGACCCATCCGCCGTTCCGCTGGCAGACCGGGTACGCCGAGGCGTTCCCCGAGGGCATCGCGCGCATCGCGACCGAGTACGGCGTCGACATCGCCGTCGAGAACATGTACCCGTGGAAGGTCCGGGGCCGCGAGGCGAAGGCCTACCTGCCGCACTGGAACCCGATCCCCGAGCCGTACGAGCGCATCACCTGGGACTTCTCGCACGCCGCGATCGCCGGCATGGACTCCTACGAGGAGATCAGGACGCTCGGCAGCAGGCTCGCCCACGTACACCTGACGGACGGCACGCCCAACGGCAAGGACGAACACCTGCTCCCCGGCCAGGGGCAGCAGCGGTGCGCGGAGGCGCTGGGGCACCTCGCGGCGTCGGAATGGGACGGCGTGGTCGCCGTGGAGGTCAGCACGCGTCGCGCCCGGGCCGCCGGGGAGCGCGAGGACTGGCTCGCGGAGACGCTGCGTTTCGCCCGGGAGCACCTGGGCCACTGACGTCCCGCTCCGTCGGGTCGGGGACCGGACGGCGCAATAACGAGGAATGGCGCCGGTGGACGGTCCGGATGGTGGGGGAATCCATCCGGTGCCACCGACGCCGGGCCGGATCAGGAAGTTCCGGCCGCATCACTCGCACCCTTATGAGGTAGCTCCCACACTAGGGCTCCTCCTTGTGCTGCAACACCACACAGGCTGGGAGTAGCCTGTGAGACCCCCATGGCAGGATGGGATCATGACTACCCCGGGCGCCCCGCGCATCGCCTTCCTCGGCTGCGGATCCATGAACGAGTCCATCCTGGCCGGTCTCCTCGCCGCCGGCCTCGACCCCCGACGGGTCACCGCCACGGTCCGACGCACCGGGCGCGCCGAGGAACTCCGGCAGCGGCACGGCGTCACGGCCCTCGCCACCACGGACGACGACGCCGCGAACACCACCGCCGTCCGGGATGCCGACGTCGTCATCCTCGGGGTCAAGCCCGCCGGCACCGTCGCGCTCGCCCGCGGGATCGGACCGTCCCTGAAGCCGACCGCCCTCGTGCTCAGCGTCGCCGCGGCCGTGACGATCGCGATGATCGAGGCGGTCCTCCCCGAGGGGCAGCCCGTCATCCGGTCGATGCCCAACACCCCGTCGCGGCTCGGCAGGGGCGTGCTCTCGATCTCTGCCGGGACCGCGGCCGGCCCCGGGCAGATGGCGCAGGCCCGGGAGCTCCTGGCGTCCGCCGGGACGGTCGTCGAGATCCCCGAGGACCAGGTGGACGCCCTCTCCGCCGTCAGCGGGTCCGGGCCGGCGTACGCGTTCTACCTGGCGGAGGCGATGGCCGCCGCCGGCGTCGGTCTGGGCCTCGACGCCGGCCTGGCCGCGCTGATCGCCCGGGAGACCGTCGCGGGCGCGGGCTTCATGCTCGCCGAGGAGGGAGCGGACGCCGCCGCCCTCCGCCGTGCCGTCACCAGCCCCAACGGGACCACGCAGAGCGCCATCGAGGCCTTCGAGGAGCTGGGCCTTCCCGGCATCGTCGCGGACGGCGCCCGCGCCGCCACGGCCCGCGCGGCGGAGATCACCCGGGAACTGACGGGTCCGGCCGACTGACGGGACGGAGCGACCACAGGACGAGCAGTGCGACGGGCAGGACCACGCCGAGGGCGGTGAAGAGCCGGAGCGGCAGCGGCCCCTCGCCGGAGACCGCGCCGGTGAGCGTGAGGGTGACGGTGATCGAGGAGAACATCATCACGGGCACCAGGAGCGCGAGCAGCGCCCGGCCCGCCGCGCGCGGGGCGCCCGCCTGCTGCCGGGCGAGGACCCAGCCGGCCGGGAACACGAGGGCGATCCACACCCAGTGGTGGAACCACGAGATGGGTGAGATCGCGAGCATGACGACCGCGTTCGCGGCGATCGCCCGCACGGTATCGCCGTCGTCGTCCGCCCGGCGGATCGCCAGGTAGCCGACCGCGACGACCGCCAGGGACGCCACGACCCACACGGGCCGCTGCAGGTCCTCGGCCAGGCCCGACTGCGCCACGATCGAGTTCAGGGACACGTTGTAGAGATCGGCCGTCACGCCCACCCGCGAGGCGTCGAAGAGCGCGTCCAGCCAGAAGATCGCCGACTCGCGGGGCGCGAGGACCCAGCCCACGCCCACCGTTCCGGTGAAGGACGCCGCCAGCCATGCCAGGGACCGCCAGTCACGGCGTGCGAGGAAGACCAGGCCGAACGCGAGGGGCGTCAGCTTGATCCCGGCGGCGATCCCGATGAGCACGCCCGAGGGAAGCCTGGTGGAGCGCAGCAGGTCGGCGAGGATCAGCACCATCAGCAGGGCGTTGATCTGGCCGAATCCGAGGCCCTCACGCCACGGCCCGCTGACGCCGATGAGCAGCATGGCGGCGAGCACGGCGGCCGGCCCCCGCCAGCCGGCCCGTGTCCCCGCCCCCGCCACTCCCGCCGCGCGCAGGTAGCGGACGACGACGAACGCCACGCCGACGAGGCACGCGCACGTCAGGGCGGTCACGATCCCGAGGGCGAGGGCCTCCGGGACGAGCGCGAGGGGCACGAAGAGGAGGGCGGCGAAGGGCGGGTAGGTGAAGGGCAGGCCGCGCGTGTCGGTCTGGATCAGGGCGTCGTCGTACAGGTCCTTCCCGCCTGCGCGGCCGGTCAGGGCGAGGGCCCCCTCGCGGTACACCGACAGGTCCAGGCCGTGGATCCCGGCGGCGAGCAGGACGACGGCGAGCACGAGGGCGCCGCCGAGCCCGGCGGTCCACCGACCGACCGCCGGACGAGCGGCGGGGGTGGGTGTCCGACGGCGGGATCCGCCGGAGCCGCGCCTGCGCCGCACCGGCGCCCCGGTCTCCTCCGTGCGGTCAGGGGCGGCCGGCAAAACGCTCCAGCAGGTCCACGTGCCCGGACACGATGAGCATGTCGCGGCTGGACACCTTGGTGTCGGGGCGTGCGTAGGTGAAGTCCTCGCCCGGCGACTTCACGCCGACCACGGTGACGCCGTACTTCGACCGCACCGAGGACTCCGCGAGCGTGAAGCCCTGGGTCTCCTTCGGCGGGTACATCTTCACGATCGCGAAGCCGTCGTCGAACTCGATGAAGTCCAGCATGCGGCCGCCGACGAGGTGCGCGGCGCGCTGGCCGGCATCCGCCTCCGGGTAGATCACGTGGTTCGCGCCGATGCGCTTGAGGATCTTGCCGTGCGAGGGCGTGATGGCCTTGACCCACAGGTGGTCGATGCCGAGGTCCACGAGGTTGGCGGTGATCAGCACGCTGGATTCGATCGAGGTGCCGACCCCCACCACGGCGGCCGAGAACTCCTGGGCGCCGAGCTGGCGGAGGGCGTCGAGGTTCGTCGCGTCGGCCTCGACCACGTGGGTGAGGATGCCCGAGAACTTCTGCACGAGCTGCGGGTCCCGTTCGATCGCGAGGACCTCCCGTCCCTGGCGGACGAGCTGTTCCGCGGTGGCCGCGCCGAACCGGCCGAGGCCGATCACGAGGACGGGTGCGTTGTGGGCGGGTCTTTCAGCCAATGATCGGCCTCTCGTCGGGGTAGCGGTACAGCGTGCTGCGTTGCCTCAGCGCGAGGGCCGAGGCGAGGGTGATGGTGCCCATGCGCCCGGCGAACATCAGGGCGGACAGGACGTATTTTCCTTCGGGTGGAAGCTCGGCACTCAGGTTGGTGCTGAGTCCGCAGGTCGCAAAGGCGGAGATGACCTCGAAGACCACCTTGTCGAGCGGCTCGTCCGTCATACGGAGGAGCAGGCCGCTCCCGATCAGGACGAGGGTGGCACCCATGAAGATCACGGAGATCGCGACGCGCATGACGCCGGAGGGGATGGTCCGCCCCCACGCCCGGACGTCCGAGTCGCCGCGGGCCTCGGCCACGATGGCGAGGAACATGACCGCGATGGTGGTCACCTTGATGCCGCCGGCCGTGGACGCGGAGCCTCCTCCGGCGAACATGAGGGCGTCCGTCAGGAGCATCGTCGTCGTCGTCATGTCGTTCTGGTCCACGAGGTTGAACCCGCCCGAGCGGGTCATGACCGAGGCGAAGAGGGCATGGATCATCCGGTCCGAGACGCTCAGCGTGCCGATGGTGTCGGGGTTGTCCCATTCCAGCGCGCCCCAGGCGAACGTCCCGGCCACGAGCAGGATCAGCGACACGGACACCGTGAGCTTGGCGTGGAGCGTCCACTTGGTGAAGCGGTGGCGCACCTGTACGAGGACCATGATCACCGGGAAGCCGAGGCTCCCGAGGAACACCCCGACCATGAGTGGGGTCAGGATCCAGGGGTCCGTCTCGTAGGGGACCAGGCCGTCGCTGTGCGGGGTGAATCCGGCGTTGTTGAAGGCGGAGATGGAGTAGAAGATGCCGTGCCAGAGAGCCTGCCACCAGGGCTCGCCCAGCAGCATGAAGCGGGGGACGAGGACGACGGCGAGGACGATCTCGATGACCACCGAGGTCGTGATGACGATCCGCAGCAGCGTACCGATCTCGCCGAGGCGACTCGCGTTGTTGAGTGCCTCCTGGGCCAGCAGCTTGCCGCGCACCCCGAGCCGCTTGCTCACGATCAGCGCGAGCAGCGAGGCCAGCGTGAGCGTGCCGAGCCCACCGATGAAGATGCCTAGCAGGATCACGAACTGGCCGAAGAAGGACCAGTGGGTGGCCGTGGACACCACGGTGAGGCCCGTGACGCACACGGCGGACACCGCCGTGAAGAAGGCATCGTGCAGAGGGGTCACGGTGCCGCTGCTGGCGGACATCGGCAGGCTCAGCAGTGCGGTGAACACCAGGATCACGGCGGTGAAGATGAAGAGGGCCAGGCGCGCGGGTGAGCTGTTGGCGAAGGAGTCGGCGAAGTCGCGGATCGAGGCCAGCAGCCTGATGTACCCGCGGCGATCGTCCGTCAGCCATCGCGGCTGTTGACCTACCATTGACGTCCGCTCTGCCCTGTCCGCTGGTCCGACCGCCGCACCGGCGCGCAACCAAGCCTGATTTGTCCCTTGCAGTAGTAAAGCATCTCACCGGTGTGCGTCGTCGGAATATCCCGCATCGCGTAGCCTTTCAGGAATGTCTACGCACTCAAGGTCGGCGGTGCCCCTCCAGGTCGCCTGGGACGAGTCGATGCTGGCCTACAACTTCGGCGGCCAGCATCCCATGAACCCGGAGCGGCTGCACCTGACGGCCCGGCTCGCGCGCGACTGCGGGCTGCTGGACCTCGACGGCGTGACGGTCGCCGCTCCCGGCGTGGCCTCGGACGAGGACCTGGCGGCGGTCCACAGTCCGGACTACATCAGGGCGGTCCGCCAGGTCAGCAGCAACCCGGACACCTCGGATGCCGCCCGTGGCCTCGGCACGGAGGACACGCCCGCCTTCGCGGGGATGCACGAGGCCAGTGCCCGGCTCGCCGGCGGGTCGCTCGACGCGGCCGAGGCGATCATCCGGGGCTCCGCGGTCAGGGCCGTCAACTTCGGCGGCGGCATGCACCACGCGGCCCGCTCCAGGGCCAGCGGCTTCTGCATCTACAACGACGCCGCGGCCTCCATCCAGCGACTGCTCGACCGCGGCGTCCAGCGCGTCCTCTACATCGACGTCGACGCGCACCACGGCGACGGCACCCAGAGCATCTTCTGGGACGACCCCCGCGTCATGACGATCTCGCTGCACGAGACGGGTATGAGCCTCTTCCCGGGCACAGGCTTCGCCAGCGAGACCGGGGGACCAGGGGCGGAGGGGTACGCGGTGAATGTCGCGCTGCCCACCGTCGCCGGCGACGCCGCGGTACTACGGGCCTTCCACGCCGTCGTGCCGCAGCTCGCCGGGGCCTTCGCGCCCGAGGTCATCGTGAGCCAGCACGGCTGTGATTCCCACCGCGAGGACCCCCTCACGAACCTGCGGGTCAGTGTCGACGCCCAGCACGCGCTGATGCTGGGCGTCCGGGAACTGGCGGACCGCCTGTGCGGGGGGCGGTGGATCGCGACCGGGGGAGGCGGTTACGCCCTGGCGAGCGTGGTGCCGCGGTCGTGGTCGTTGCTCGTCGCGGTGGCCGCCGGCGCACCGGTGGGCCCGGCGACGCCCGTCCCGGCCGTCTGGCGGGAGTACGTGCTGGAGCGGCACGGCGTCGAGGCGCCCCGCCTGATGGGCGACGGCGCAGACATCTGGTGGCGCTCGTGGGAGATCGGCTACGACCCCAACGACGACCTCGACCGGACGGTGATGGCGACCCGGAAGGCCCTGTTCCCGCTCCACGGACTGGACCCCTGGTTCGATTGACCGGGACCCGCCGGTCACGTCAGGATGCCGCGTGGCGTATATGTCGCTAGGGTGGGCGAATGGGAATCGATGATGTATTCGCCGTCATCGCCGAAGGAACGCGCAGGCAGATCCTCGAGAAGCTGCGCGACGGCGACAAGGCGGTGGGGGAGCTCGTGATCGAACTGCAGGTCAGCCAGCCGACGGTGTCGAAGCACCTGAAGGTGCTGCGGGAGGCGGGCCTGGTGAGCATGCGGGCGCAGGGGCAGAAGCGCTACTACTCGCTGGACACCGCGCCGCTCGGCCTGGTGCGCGACTGGCTCGCCGGGTTCGAGCCGAGCGCGGGCCCGGTCTCCGCCGCGACCTCCGGGGGTGAACGTCCGGAGGGGGAGTCCTCCGAGGTGATGACGGTGGCGGACGTCGTCGCGGTGCTCGAACCGGAGACGACCGCTGCGCCCGTCACCGAGGACACGACGGCGCTGGCCGCCGCGGTCCTGGTGGCGCCTCCGGCGTCCGGCGGACCGGACGCACCGCGTCCGCCGATGGGCCGGACCATGGGTCGGGCGGCGGAACGCGCCGCGGACCTGCTGTCCCAGCTGCGCCGGCGCCGCGATCCGTCGTCGTAGTCCGGCGGGTCGGCCGTCTTTCACTCCAGTCACATCTGCCCCTAGAATGGATCCTTAGGCGGATTATCCTTTTGCTTCAAGGCGACACGCCGAACGGTCACCCTCCGGATAGGTCTCCGGTGCCGATCCCAGGGTGAAGTGCAAGCCTCCATGCAAAGGAATAGTGGTGAGATGGCAGACGGGAACAACGTCTCGGATGTGCAGTTCCTGACGGTCGCGGAAGTCGCGGGACTCATGCGCGTGTCGAAGATGACCGTGTACAGGCTCGTGCACGCAGGAGAGTTGCCGGCCGTCCAGTTCGGCCGCTCCTACCGTGTCCCCGAGTCCGCGGTGGAGGACTTCCTCCGCCAGGCGCAGGTCGACGGGCAGTCCGAGACCGCCTGATCGCCGGTCGTCCGTGGGGTCCGCAAACGGATGTACCCTGTTAAGGAGCGTTTTGGGCGGGTTTCGAGCCTGCTCGACTTATTGCATCAAACGGGCAACTGCCACCAGGCATGCGCCTTTCGTCATCACCAGGGCGTGCCCGAGGCTCTTCGCCGCAGTCCGCCCTGGCAACACAACAGTTTGTGAGGACTCTATGGGTTCAGTAATCAAGAAGCGCCGCAAGCGTATGGCAAAGAAGAAGCACCGCAAGCTGCTTCGCAAGACCCGTCACCAGCGCCGCAACAAGAAGTAGGCAGGCGCCCGGCCCAGAGCCGGAGCGTGCCGACCGGCCCGGATTCCCGCCTTCTCGGCGTGGAAGCCGGGCCGTCGTCGTCTGGCGGACTCTCCGTCGTCGGCCGGGCCCCCGGCCCCGTCCGGGGTCAGTGGCTCCTGAACCGTGAGTACCCGCGCCACAGCCCGTAGACGGATCCGACGACGGTCGCCGCGCGCAGGCCCAGGGTCGCGGCCCGCCGTCCGCTGCGGAAGTCGTAGACGGGCCAGTTGTTCGCCCGGGCATGGCGGCGGAGCCGGGCGTCCGGGTTGATGGCCACCGGATGCCCGACGGCGGTCAGCAGCGGGATGTCGTTGTAGGAGTCGCTGTAGCCCCAGCACCGCGAGAGGTCCAGGTTCTCCCGCTGCGCCAGTTCCAGCACCGCGACGGCCTTGGCCGGCCCGTGGAGGAACTCGCCGACGAGTCTGCCGGTGTAGAGGCCGTCGGCGACCTCCCCCACGGTGCCGAGGGCCCCGGTGAGCCCGAGGCGGCTCGCGATCACGCCGGCCACCTCCACGGGGGTGCCGGTCACCAGCCAGACCTGCCGGTGCGAGGTGAGGTGCTGTTCGGCCAGGGCGCGCGCGCCGGGCCAGATCTTCGACGCGATCATCTCGTCGTAGACCTCCTCGCCCAGGGCCAGGATGTCCTCGTGGGCGATCCCGATGGCGAAGGCGAGGGCGGCGTCGCGCACCGAGTTCACGTCCGTCATCGTCTCGCCGCGCATGATGAAGCGGAGCTGCTTCCACGCCAGGCCCGCGGCGAAGCGCAGCGTGAAGGCCTTGCGCTGGTACATCTTGCGGCCCACATGGAACAGGCTGGCGCCGCGCATCAGCGTGTTGTCCACGTCGAAGAAGGCTGCTTCGCCCGCGACGGTCGCCGAAGGCTGGAGGATGGGGTGCGTGACCCGGGCGGCGTCCGGCATGCTCCGAGTCTAGTTCTTCGGTTCCGCCCCCCGACGGCCTCTGCTGCCGGCACCGCGCGGGCGCAGTACCGTGGAGGGATGCAAACCCCTGCGGAGATGCCCGGCACCGGCGTGGTGCTCCTCACTCGACCCGGGTGTCATCTCTGCGAGGATGCCCGCGCCGTCGTGCGGCGGGTGACCGACGACCTCGGCCTGGGCTGGCGCGAGGTGAGCGCCGCCGAGGTCCCCGCGCTCGGTGCACGCTTCGCGGAGGAACTGCCCGTCCTGTTCATCGACGGCGTCCAGCGGGACTTCTGGTCGATCGACGAGGCGAGGCTGAGGCGGCTGCTGGCCGGCGCCTGACGGGCCCCGACCGGCCGCCCCTCCGGTCCCCCCACGATGCCCATCGCCCGGCTTGGAGGCCCCGCGTCGTCGGCATACAGTGGGTGGTACTTCCGCCCCCGACGCCGAGGGACCCCGGAACCGCAGCTCCCGGACCGGGCGCGGCGGTGCTAGCAACGGAGCCGATGACAGTGACAACGCCGGACAGGCCAGGCCTTCACCCCGTGGACGAGGCGGCGCGCCACATCCCTCCCGCATCGGTCGCGCGTCTCACCATCTACTTGCGGGCGCTGAATTCCCTGCTCGCCGAGGGCATCGAACGGGTGTCCTCCGAGGAACTCGCGGATGCCGCCGGAGTGAACTCGCCCAAACTCCGCAAGGACCTCTCCTACCTCGGGTCCTACGGCACCCGGGGCGTCGGGTACGACGTGCAGTACCTCAACCGGCAGATCTCGGTGGCCCTCGGGCTCACGCTCGACTGGCGTGTCGCGATCCTCGGCGCGGGCAACCTCGGACGGGCCCTCGCCGGCTACTCGGGGTTCGGCTCGCGCGGGTTCGAGATCGTGGCGCTCTTCGACGCCGACCAGCTGGTCGTCGGGTCCGAGGTGGGCTACCTCCGGGTCAGCGCGGTCGACGACCTCGAGGCGGTGCTGGAGCGCACCCGCACCAACATGGCGGTGCTCGCGGTTCCCGCAGCAGTCGCCCAGGAGCTGTGCGACCGCCTCGTCGCGGCCGGGATCTCCAGCATCCTCAGCTTCGCGCCCGTGGTGCTGCAGGTGCCGCCGCACGTCCAGCTGCGCAAGGTGGACATGTCCACCGAGCTCCAGATCCTGGCCTACCACGCACAAAGGGCGCAGGAGCCGGACCTCGGTCCGGTCTCCCGCGCCCAGTAGGCGGGGTCACGAGCGCCTGCGCCTCAGTACCCGAGCTTCTGCGGGGCGAAGTACGGCCGTGCCGGCTTCAGGTAGGTCAGGACGACGCCTGCCACGCCCAGGAGCAGGACGATCACACTGAGTGTGATCGACAGCCCGGAGACCGGCACCGCTTCCTGGCCTGAGGCCTCGACGGCCTGATTGGCGAGCGGCAGGAGCAGCAGGCCGCCGACGGTCACCAGCACATTGAGGGCCGCGAGGACCGTCGCGGTGATGCGGGCCCAGTTGCGGCCCCGCCGGATGAAGATCGCCAGGACCACGTAGACCGCGGCCGCGAGGGCCGCGAACAGCAGCTGGGACACCATCTGGACCGATGATCCGGCGCCCTCGGGGATCTCCGTCACCCCGACGACGGAGGACAGGAAGTGGAGGACGCCCGCAGCGAGGATGAGGTAGTACGCCCGCTGGACCTCCTTCGGTGCGGGCCCCTTCTCGGCGAGACCCGGCGCGCCCGACGCCGGGTAGGCGTAGTTCGGGGACGGGGCCTGCTGGGAAGAGGGGTTCCGGCCGGTGCCGCCCGCTCCCGGGGCGTTCCAGGCGGGCCCGTTGTCCTGCCCGTTCGGGGTGTCCTGTGGTGTGCTCATCGTCGCGTCCTTCGCTGATCAGGTAGTGGTCATCCGGCCGGTGGTGCCCCCCATGGACGCGGCCCCCGTGGATGTGGTCACCGTCAGCCTAGTTCGTGGGCTCCCCCCGAAGGCGGGACGAAACGCCGACGGCCGGCGTCGTCGGGAGGACGACGCCGGCCGTGGGGGCCTGCGGGCGGGCGGTGGCCCGGGTGGCGGATCAGACCGTGGCGACCGCGGGGGCCACGAAGGCGGCCTCGATGGTGATGGTCACCTTGTCGCCGACGAGGACGCCGCCGGCTTCGAGGGCCGCGTTCCAGGTGAGGCCGAAGTCCTTGCGCGAGATGCTCGTGGAGGCCGAGACGCCGGCGCGGGTGGCGCCGAAGGGGTCCACGGCCACGCCGTTGAACTCGGCGTCGAGGGTCACGGGCTTGGTGATGCCGCGGATGGTGAGGTCACCGTTGATCCGGTACGTCTCGCCGGAGCCCTCGTGGGAGGTGGAGACGAAGGTCATCTCGGGGAACTGCTCGACGTCGAAGAAGTCGGCGCCCTTGACGTGGCCGTCGCGGTTCTCGTCGCCGGAGGTGAAGGATGCGGTCCTGATGGTCGCGGAGATGCTCGAGTCCTCGAGCGACGAGCCGACGGCGAGTGCGGCATCGACGTCCTTGAACGAGCCGCGGACCTTGCTGATGCCTGCGTGGCGGACGCTGAAGCCCACCTCGCTGTGGGAGGGGTCGAAGGACCAGGTGCCGGAGGTGAGGCCTGAGGGGACAGTCATGGGGAACTCCTGAGAAGGGTGGCTGGCGGATGCTTACAGGGACTAGAAGCATGCATATGCATGTTTTATTCCATGCATCAGTAAAACGTTCAACAAACCCCCGCGCAAGTATCGATTGGCCGTCGCACGCAGCATGCGTGAAACTGGAAGGATGCAGCGATCAACCGTCCACCTGGTGCGCCACGGTGAGGTCCACAACCCCGAGGGAGTCCTCTACGGACGGCTCCCCGAGTTCCATCTCTCCGATCTCGGCCGTCAGATGGCCGCGCAGATGGCCCGGTACTTCCAGGCACGGCGCGACGACGGCGCCGACATCGTGCACCTCGTGGCCTCGCCGCTCGACCGTGCACAGGAGACGGCGCAGCCGCTCGCGGACACCCTCGGGCTCGCGATCGCCACCGACGAGCGCATCATCGAGGCGGAGAACCGCTTCGAGGGCATGTCCGGGATCAAGAGCAGGCTCCGGCAGCCCCGCAACTGGCCGTTCCTCGTCAATCCCCTCCGCCCCTCCTGGGGCGAGCCCTACCGCCTGCAGGTCGAACGCATGATGGCGGGAGTCCACGACGCGCGGCGGCTGGCCCTCGAGCTCGGTGCCGACAGGGGGGAGGGCCGCCCCGCGGAGGCCATCCTCGTCAGCCACCAGCTCCCGATCTGGGTGACGAGGCTCGCCGCCGAGCACCGCCGGCTCTGGCACGACCCGCGTCAGCGTGAATGCACGCTCACGTCCGTCACGTCCCTCGACTTCGACGGCGAGACCATCCGGCGCGTCCGCTACGCGGAGCCGTGCGCCGACCTGCTGCCCGAGGCGGCGAATGTCCCCGGCGCGTAATAGAATTACTACACGTCGTAGAAATCAACGGAAGAAGCCGTGATCACACCCGTCCGTCCCGCACCGCGCCGCCGCCTGCTCACGCTGCGTACGGCGCTGGCCTTCGCCGTGCCGGTCTCGCTCGCGCTGACGTCCTGCGCGGCGGAGGATCCGTTGGCGCAGCAGGCCGCGGCAGGGGACGGCAAGAACTACATCGCGGGTGACGGCTCCGTCACCGAGTACGCGGCGAGCGACAGGGGAGAGCCCGTCGAGGTGTCCGGCACCCTGTTCGACGGCACCTCCGTGTCGAGTGCCGAGTGGGAGGGCCAGGTCACCGTGCTCAACTTCTGGTATGCCGCCTGTGCCCCCTGCCGCGAGGAGGCACCCGACCTCGTCTCGCTGCACGACGACTACGCGCCGCAGGGCGCCGCGTTCTACGGCGTGAACATCCGCGACGAGAAGGCCACGGCGGAAGCCTTCGAGCGCAGCTTCGACATCCCGTACCAGAGCTTCGCCGACAAGGACGGCGGGGTGCTGCTGGACATGACGCAGTACGTCCCGCCGCAGGCTGTCCCCACCACGATCGTGCTGGATCGCGAGGGGCGCGTCTCGGCTCGGATCCTCGGACTCGCGGACCGCAGCACGCTCAAGGCCCTGATCTCCGATGCCCTCGCCGAATAGCGCGCCGCGCCGGGCATGCCGATGACGGGGCCGCTGGCCGCGTCGATGCCTCTCGCCGTGGGCAACGCCTTCGCCGACGCCGTCCTGAACGGCTCCATGCTCCTGGCGCTGCCCGTCGCCCTCCTGGCGGGCCTCGTCTCCTTCGTCTCTCCCTGCGTCCTGCCCCTGGTCCCGGGCTACCTCGGGTACGTGACGGGACTGACCGGCGTCGACCTGGAGAAGCAGAGGAAAGGCCGCATGCTCGCCGGGATCGGCCTGTTCGTGGTCGGCTTCTCGGTGGTCTTCATGGCCTACGGGACGCTCTTCGGCCAACTGGGAGCCTTCCTGCGGGTCTCGCAGGGATGGCTCCTCCAGGTGCTGGGCGTCGTCGTGATCCTCCTCGGCATCATCTTCATGGGCGGGTTCTCCTGGTTCCAACGGGAGAGCCGCCTCCATGCGCGGGTCCCGGCGGGGCTCCTGGGCGCTCCGCTGCTGGGGGTGACCTTCGGGCTCGGCTGGGCGCCGTGCATCGGGCCCACCCTGGGCGCGGTGCAGCTGCTCGCCATCTCCGGCAACGACGCCACAGCGCTGAAGGGCGCCGTGCTCACCTTCGTGTACTGCCTCGGGCTCGGTCTGCCCTTCCTGCTGATCGCACTCGGCGTGCGGCGCGGCATGGGTGCGCTCGCGTTCTTCCGGAAGCACCGGCTCCTGCTGCAGCGCTCCGGGGGAGGGCTCCTGGTGCTCGTGGGCGTCCTCATGGTCACGGGCGTCTGGAACCTCTGGATCACCCAGTTGCAGGATCTCCTGATCGGCAACGTCGTCCTCCCGATCTGATCGGCGGACGCGCACGGCACGGCACGGAATCGAATCGACTTGATGGAAGGCCCACAGTGAAGCAGGACGTCACACAGGACACGAGGGACAGGCCGGGCGCCTCGACGGCCCGGTCCGACGTCGTCCTGCCCTCCCTCGGATTCCTCGGGACCCTCCGGTGGGCCTGGACGCAGCTCACGAGCATGCGCACCGCACTCTTCCTGCTCCTGCTGCTCGCCGTCGCCGCCGTTCCCGGCTCGCTGTTCCCGCAGCGCCCGGCCAATCCCGCCATCGTCACGCAGTACATCCAGGACAACCCGGACACGGGGCCCGTCCTCGACTGGTTCCAGCTCTTCGACGTCTACTCGTCGGTCTGGTTCTCCGCCATCTACCTCCTGCTGTTCGTCTCCCTCATCGGCTGCGTGATCCCCCGCGCGATCGCGCACTTCAGGGCGGTGCGCTCCACCCCGCCGCGCACGCCGAAGCGGCTCTCGCGCCTGCCCGTCCACGGCACGCTCGAAGTGCCGTCGGACCAGGCCCGCGGGGCGGGGCTCACCCCCGCCATCGCCGCCGAGCAGGCCGCGGCCATCCTCCGGAAGCGCGGCTACCGCGTGGACGTGCGGGACGCCGACACCGACCGCCCCTCGGTGGGTGCCGAACGCGGACTCGCCAAGGAACTCGGCAACCTCGTGTTCCACACCTCCCTCATCGGGGTCCTGGTCTCGGTGGCCGTCGGAGGGCTGTTCGGCTACAACGGCCAGAAGGTCGTGGTCGAGGGCGACAGCTTCGTCAACACCCTGATCGGCTACGACTCCTTCAACCCGGGCTCCAACTTCTCCGACGACCGGCTCGAGCCGTACTCCCTCCGGCTGGACTCCTTCGACGTCCGCTTCGACCGCGACCAGGAGAGCCATTACGGCCAGCCGCTGGACTTCACCGCCGAGGTGACCACGCAGGACGGCCCCGGCGCGGCCGAGGAGTCCCAGGTCCTCAAGGTCAACGCACCGATCACGATCGGCGGGACGAACGTGTACCTCGTGGGCAACGGCTACGCGCCGGTGGTGACGGTCCGCGACGGCGAGGGCAACATCGCCTCGGAGGGGCCCGTCGTCTCGGTACCGTCGGACGGCCTCTACACGTCGCTGATCGTCATCAAGGCCCCGGACGCCAAGCCGGACCAGCTCGGGTTCGTGGGCTTCTTCCTCCCCACGGCGTTCGTGGACGAGCAGGGTGTGTCCTTCTCCCGGGACCCGGACCCCTTCAACCCGCAGCTCAACCTCAACTCCTACTACGGGGACCTCGGGCTCGACGACGGCACCCCGGAGAACGTGTACGTCCTGGACACCGAGAACCTGACGGAACTGAACAGCCGCTCCAGCGACGACGGCGGGATCGTACTCGGCGTGGGCCAGACCTACGACCTGCCCGAGGGCAAGGGGTCGATCACGTTCGACGGGCTGAAGCGGTACGCGGCCCTCGACATACACCACGACCCCGGGGAGGTCGGCGCGCTCGTCTTCTCGACGCTCGCGCTGCTCGGCCTGACGGCGTCCCTGTTCATCGGACGCCGCCGGCTTTGGGTCCGCACCGGGCAGCACCCCGACGGCCGCCTCATGGTCGAGTACGGGCTGCTCGCGCGCGGCGAGGACCACCGGCTGCCCGCGGAGGGCCAGGCCGTCGAGAAGCTGCTCACGGACCGCTGGGCGGTGCCGGGCGGCACGGGAGAGAATAAGGTGCCGGAGGCCGCGTCGTCGGCAGCAGGCACGGGGCAGTCGCACCACAACTCAAAGGACAACTGATGCCACAACCAGTCAACGCAGAGCTCGGGCAGGTCAGTGAGCTCTTCATGCTGCTGGCCTCCATCGCCTACGTGGCGGCCCTGATCTTCTTCGTGCTCGACCTCGTGCGCTCGAGCACGACCATCGGCTCGCTCGAGACCCGGCTCGCCCAGGAGAAGGCCGCCCCCGCCCTCGCCGGCGTCGGTGCGCGCGGAGGCTCGACGTCGGCCGCCGCGCCGACCGCTCCCGCCACCGCCGACGACTCGATGGACTACGGTTCCGGTCCGCGGCGTGGCGCCGCGCGCATCGCCGTCGCGCTGACGGTGCTCGCCGCCGTCATCCACGGTGCCGCCGTCGTCACCCGCGGCATCGCCGCGAACCGCGTGCCATGGGGCAACATGTACGAGTTCTGCACCACGGGTGCGTTCCTCGTCGCCGCGATCTTCCTGATCACGCTCACCCGCAAGGACCTCCGCTTCGTCGGGTCCTTCGTGGTCGGGCTCGTCGTCGTCATGCTGTGCGCGGCCACCGTCGGCTTCCCCACGCCCGTCGCACGGCTCATCCCCGCGCTGCAGAGCTACTGGCTGATCGTGCACGTCTCCATCGCCGTGGCCTCCTCCGCGCTGTTCACCATCACGTTCGCGATGTCGGTGCTGCAGCTCCTCCAGTCCTCGCGGGAGGCCAAGCTCGTCGCGGGCAAGGCGGACACGGCGAAGTTCCTGCGCCTGGTGCCCTCCGCGCTGAGCCTCGAGAACCTCGCCTACCGCCTCAACGCCATCGCGTTCGTGGGCTGGACCTTCACCCTCATGGCCGGTGCCATCTGGGCCGAGCAGGCCTGGGGCCGGTACTGGGGCTGGGACACCAAGGAGGTCTGGACCTTCGTGATCTGGACCGTCTACGCGGGCTACCTGCACGCCCGCGCGACACGCGGCTGGACAGGGACCCGCGCCGCATGGCTCTCGATCGTCGGCTACCTCTGCATCGTCTTCAACTTCACGATCGTGAACATCTACTTCTCGGGCCTCCACAGCTACTCGGGGGTCTGACGCCCCAGCTCCGAGAATCGGCTGAGGCCCCCCGGACACAGGAGAGCCCCGCAGCTCCTGCTGCGGGGCTCTTCCGTGTCCGAACGCTGGTCGGGTGCCGCGGCGCTTCGTCCCGGTCCGCGCCGTCACGGAGTGGGAGGGTTCGAACATTCCCACTCCACGGCCTCGTCCGGTGGGAGCAAGTGCGGTGAGGGTGACGTCATGGCCACCTCCGCACGGCATGGCCGTCAGGGCTGGTGGGCTCCCGTGGGGCCGGACCCGGCGTCGTCGTTGCCGTCGCCGTCGTGCTTGTCGTCCTGCGCCGGCTCGTTCTTCCCGGCGTCGCGGGCCTTGGCCTCGCGCTCCTTCTGCTCCTGCTCGCGGCGGCGCCTCTCCTGCTCGCGGGCCTGCTGCCACCGCTGGGTCTCGAGGTTCTGCAGGAAGGCGGGATCGTCGTCGGGGGCCGTCGGCTGGCGGGGTGCCGGGCGGCGCGGGCCCGGGGGCCGCTCGCTGCGTGGGCGGCCGAGGAGGAACCACATACCCGCCCCGATGAGCGGGAGGATCAGGATGGTGATGAACCACGCGGTCTTCGAGATGCTCCGCACTTCGTGTTTTCGGCTCATGACGCAGTCGATCAGCGCGTAGATGATGACGGCGACTCCGAGGATCGCGGCGAACAGCAGGAGGCGGGGCATGCGCCAATTGTAGGCGAGTAAACTTGGAGCGTGGCCTTCCTCAAATTCACCGCCCTCCGACTCCTCCTGATCGTCGTCTTCTACGTGGCGTGCGTGCTGCTGGGCCTCGGGCTCTTCCTCTCGGCGGTCGTGGCCGCCATCCTCGCCTGGTGCGTGACCTACCTGTTCGCCCGGGATCTCCGGGATGCCGCCGCGGCCACCCTGCAGCGCCGCATGGCGCCGGGCGCCCCTCCGGTCCGGACCGCCGTCGAGCTCGACGACGCCGCCGCCGAGGACGCCCTCGACCCCAACATGCCCGTCAACGCCGACCGCAAGCCGCGCCGCGACGCCGCCTGAAGCGCATCCCGCTGTCGCCGCAGCCGCCGGAAGCACGGAGCGCCGTACCGTGAGGGGCGAGCACCAAGCGGCTGCGCACCGGTCGTACACGCACGCGACCGGTCGCCGAACCCCGGCGGCTACCGGCCGGTAGCCGCCGGGAGCACTGCTAGCCGAGGGCCCGCGTGATCACGATGCCCGCCGCGAACAGGATGCTGAACGCCAGGTTGATCAGCCCCGTCTGCTTGAGGACGGGGATCAGGCTCGTGCGCCGGGTGCCGGTGAGCATCAGCCGGCTCGGCGCGAGGCAGGCCGGGACGAGCAGCAGGACGAGCAGCATCCATGGATACTCGCCGCTCAGGAACAGCGGCAGCAGGACGGCGGCGGCGAGCATCACCACGTAGCTGATCCGGGCGGCGGTGTCGCCGAGCCTCACGGCCAGGGTCTTCTTCCCCACGGCGGTGTCGGTGGGGATGTCTCGGACGTTGTTGGCCATCAGCAGGGCCATGGCGATGAGCCCCGTGCTCACCGCACCGATCCACGCCGCGGCGCTGAGCTGGCCGGCCTGCGTGAACGTGGTGCCGAGGGTGGCGACCAGCCCGAAGAACACGAAGACGAACACGTCGCCCAGCCCGCGGTACCCGTACGGGTTCTTGCCGCCCGTATAGCCCCAGGCGGCCGCGATGCAGCCCACGCCGACGAGCAGCAGGATCCACGAGGCCTGCGACAGCAGGATCAGGACCAGCCCGGCCAGCATGGCGAGGCCGAAGCAGGCGAAGGCGGCGAGCTTCACGTGCCGGGGCTGCGCTGCCCCCGAGCCGGTCAGGCGCAGCGGTCCCACCCGGACGTCGTCCGTCCCGCGGATGCCGTCGGAGTAGTCGTTGGCGTAGTTCACGCCGACCTGCAGGAGCACCGAGACGACCAACGCCAGCAGCGCGTGGACGGGCTTGAAGGATCCGAGCCCGACGGCCGCAGCACTGCCGACGATCACGGGGGCGAACGCCATCGGCAGCGTGCGGGGGCGGGCTCCTTCGAGCCACTGGGCGGCAGTCGCCACGGGTCAGTCCTTCAGGTCGGGTGCGTCGGTGCGGGATCTCCCCGAAACGGCTAGGCGCGTTCGAGGAGCGTGTGGATGGTCCGGCGGTCGGGCTTGCCGCCCGGCAGCAGGGGAAGGGCGTCGAGCGTCACGATGGCCTTGGGGACGGCGTGCGCCCCCAGTTCCACGTGCACCGCCTGCCGGACGACGTCGGCGTCGATGTCGCCCACGATTGCCGCGGCGACCGCCGTGCCCCACTCCTCGCTGCGGATCCCGAGCACCATGGCCTGTTCGACACCGGGCAGCGCCTGGATGACGTCGGAGACCCTCGTCGCGGAGACCTTGAGCGCCCCGGTGATGATGACGTCGTCGAGCCGGCCGTGCACGGTCACGGAACCGTCCGTCGCCACCTCCCCGGCGTCGTCGGTCACGAACCAGCGCTGACCGGAGTTGAAGACGAACTTCTCCTCGGTGAGCCCGGGCGCGTCGAGGTAGCCGGCGGCGAGAACGGGGCCGCCGATGCGCAGCCGGCCGTCCACGGAGCGGAGCTCGACGCCGTCGAGCGGTGTGCCGTCGTAGACGCACCCGCCGCAGGTCTCGCTCATGCCGTAGGTCTCGACAATTGTCAGGTCCTGGCTGCGGGCGAGGGACCGCAGGGACGCCCCGGCCGGGGCTCCCCCGAGCAGGATGGCGTCGAAGCGGCGCAGGAGGCGGAGCGTCTCGGGCGACGGGTCGGCCAGCAGCCGGTGGAGCTGCGTGGGCACCAGGGAGGTGAGCCGGACGCGGTCGGTGAGTTCGGCCGCGGCATCGGTGAAGGCCTGCGGCGTGAATCCCGCGGAGGTGTCCATGACCCACGGCTGCGTCCCGGCATACAGGGAACGCACGAGGACCTGGAAGCCCGCGACGTAGTGCACGGGCAGCGTGAGGAGCCACTGCCCCTCCGCCTTCAGGGCGAACGCGGTGCCCATGGCCGAGGCCGCGAGCGCGTCGACGCTGAGCATGGTCTGCTTGGGGGTCCCCGTGGATCCCGAGGTGCTGATGACCGCTGCGATCTCGTCATTGGGCAGTTCCCGGCCGAACACCTGGTCCGACCTCACGTGGGGGGCGACGGCGGGACCCTCGCCGGCGAGGGCCGCGGCGAGGGGCTTGAGCAGCCCGAGGGCGTCGAAGCCCTCGGGGGTGTGCACGGGGAGGAGTTCCACGCCGCTCCTAGAAGTAGTAGGGGAACGAGGACCAGTCGGGGGCGCGTTTCTCGAGGAACGCCTCCTTGCCCTCCACCGCCTCGTCCGTCATGTACGCGAGGCGGGTCGCCTCGCCTGCGAAGACCTGCTGGCCGGCGAGGCCGTCGTCGGCCAGGTTGAAGGCGAACTTGAGCATCCGGAGGGCCTGCGGGCTCTGCCGGGCGATGTCCGCCGCGTACGCGAGCGCGGTCACCTCCAGCTCCCCGTGGTCCACGGCCTCGTTGACCGCGCCCATGTCCACCATGTCCTGCGCGGAATATTCACGGGCGAGGAAGAAGATCTCCCGCGCCTTCTTCTGGCCGATCTGGCGGGCCAGGAGGGCGGAGCCGTAGCCGGCGTCGAAGCTGCCCACGGTGGCGTCCGTCTGCTTGAACCTGCCGTGCTGCGCCGACGCGATGGTCAGGTCCGCGACGACGTGCAGGCTGTGCCCGCCGCCGGCGGCCCACCCGTTGACGACGGCGATGACCACCTTCGGCATGGTGCGGATCAGCCGCTGCACCTCGAGGATGTGGAGGCGTCCGGCCCGCGCGGGGTCGATCGTCTCCTTCGTCTCGCCCTCCGCGTACCGGTAGCCGTCCCGGCCTCGGATCCGCTGGTCGCCGCCGGAGCAGAAGGAGTGACCGCCGTCGCGCGGGCTGGGCCCGTTGCCCGTGAGCAGGACGGTGGCGACGTCCGGCGTCATGCGGGCGTGGTTGAGGGCCCGGTACAGCTCGTCGACGGTCCCGGGCCGGAACGCATTGCGCACCTCGGGGCGGTCGAAGGCGATCCGCACGGTGGGCAGGTCGCGGACGATCCCGCCGTCGGCGTCGCGCTCCACCTGGCGGTGGTAGGTGAGGTCCGTGAAGTCCTCGAAACCCGTCACGACCCGCCAGCGGGTGGGGTCGAAGATGTCGGATACCTTGGCGGGGAGCTCTGAAGTCACCCGTCGAGTCTAGCGGCGCGGGCCCGGCCGGGCCCGCGGCCCTCGCCGGTCAGGCGATGCAGAACTCGTTGCCCTCGGGATCGAGCATGACGTACCAGGCGTACGGGCCCTGGGAGTGCTGCTCCACGTAGCGCGCGCCCCGCGCCTCGAGCCGCGCCCGCTGGGTGTCGCGGTCGGCGCCGGCCAGGTCGACGTCGAGATGCACGCGGTTCTTGGTGGTCTTCGGCTCCGGGACCGGCTGGAAGAGGATGCGCTCGCGGCCCGGACGGCCGACGTCGTCCGCCCGGCAGATGCCGGCGCCGGTCCTCCAGACGCGCGAGCCGTTGTGCGTGACGACGTCCGATTCCCGCGCGTGGCCCTGCGCGATCATCCGGTCGATGAACGCCTCGTCGGTGGGTTCGACGACCCAGCCGAGCGTCTCCGCCCACCAGTCCGCCTGGGCGTGGGCATTGCTGCAGTCGATCGAGACCTGGATGGAGAAGGGCATGACGGCAGGGTAGGCCCCCCGGCACGGGAGGGGAAGAGCCCGACCGCACGCCGCGCGGACGGTGGGGAGGCCCCTGCGGCGGTTGCTACGCTTCGGCCATGGACGCTACCCCGCTCTCCGGCAGCGACACCACGGCCGACATCACGGGAACCGCCGCCACCACGGGAACCGCCGCCACCACGGGAACCGCCGCTATCGGACCGGCGGCGGGAGCCGTCCGCTGGGATGGCGCTGTGAATGCACGGGACCTCGGGGGTGTCGGGGGATCCGTCCAGCCGGGTCGGCTCTACCGGATGGGCCGGAACGAGTGGCTCACGGAGGCGGGCTGGCGTCAGGCCTGGGAGCAGGGCGTCCGGACCGTCGTCGATCTCCGGCATCCCTTCGAGCGCGGTCGCCGGGGAACGGATCCGCTCGTCGGCGCGCACGCCGTCGAGCGGTTCGAGTTCCACAATCTCCCGACGGAGGACCAGTCGGACGGGGAGTTCATGGCGCTCTGCGGACCGTATCTCAGCTCGCCGGAGCACTACGGGGAGAACCTCCGGCGGTGGCCTGAGAAGTTCGCCCGCGTGGCCCGGGCATTCGTGACCGCTCCTGCCGGGGGAGTGGTGGTCCACTGCGCCGCCGGGAGGGACCGCACCGGGCTCGTGGTGGCCGTGCTGCTCAGCGCGGCGGGGATAGGGCCTTCGGCGATCATCGCCGACTACGAGCGGGCCGTCACCGCCATGAACGAGCGCTACCGCGGCCAGGAGACGCCGCACGAGACGCCGAGGACGGACGACGAGCTCGCGACGTGGCTCACGGGCGCGCGGAGGCAGCTCGGGGACCTGCTGTCATCGCTCGACGCCGCGCGCTATCTCCGCGACGCCGGCCTGGCGGCGGAGGAGCTCACTGCCCTGGGAACGCGCCTGACGCACCCCGCCTGGCCCCTCTAGCGCTGCAGCCGGGAGAAGTTCACGGAGCTGCGCACGGCGGGGAAGTAGCCGGACCGGTAGCCCTCGTCCGTCGGGTGCAGGTTGTCCACCGCGCCGGGCCGGAAGGTGATCCAGGGATCCGCGGATCCGAGCCCGTGCCCCTCGAACTTCCGCACCAGGTCGACGAACGTGAAGCCGTGCGCCTCGGCCCGGCTCCTGATCACCGCGTTCACGGCGTCCGTGCCGTCGTTGAACGCGGCCTGCGAGGCGACGGGCAGCAGGACGGGAGTCCCCGCCTCGGGGGAGAACAGGTGCGGATAGCCGGTGACCACCACGGTGGCATGGGGCGCCGCGGAGCCGATGGTGCTGTACAGCGCGTCGAGCGTGCGTCCCAGCATCGGCAGGGCCGTGGCGTTCTGGGCGGCGATGAACTGCTCGCACTCCGCCGTGGGACGGGTGGCGCACACTCCGGCGACCTGCCCGAAGCCTGCGTCGTTCCCGCCGGCGGAGATGGTCACGAGGTCCGTGGACGGGGAGAGGGCGCCGGAGGTGACGACGCGTCCCACCTGTTCGGGCAGGTCCAGGGCGCCCCCGGCCTCGGTGGCCGCCTTCGCGCCGGCGCAGGTGGCATCGGCCACCAGCTCCACCTGCTTCTTCGTGTCGAGGATCCCGGGCAGCCCCAGGGGCGTCTGGCCGCACGCGTTCACGTAGGACCCGGCGCCGAAACCCGAGGCGTACGAATCCCCGAGCGCCACATAGGACAGCGGTGCCGGCGGTGCGGCTGCCACGGGGCCTGCGGTGCCCCCGATCAGGGCTGCCGTGGCTGCTGCGGCAAGGGCGATCAGCCTGGGCCGGATCCCGGTGGAGTGCTTCGTGTGGTTCATGGGCTCACCGTACCGGGGATCGGCCGGTCCAGCAGCAGGTTCGTGATGCGCAGCGTGCACAGGCGCCGTCCCGCGTCGTCGGTGATCAGGACCTCGTGCGTGGTGAGGGTCCGGCCGAGGTGGATGGGCGTCGCCGTGACGGTGACGGTGCCTTCCCTCACGCTCCGGTGGTGCGTCGCTGACACGTCGACGCCCACCGCCGTCTTCCCGAGGGTTGACGCATGGATCACGGCGGCCCACGATCCCACGGCCTCTCCGACGGCGAGGGACGCTCCGCCGTGGAGGAGCCCGAAGGACTGGCGGTTCCCCTCCACGGGCATGGTCGCCACCACCCGCTCGACGGACTGTTCCTCGATGGCGACTCCCATCCGCTCGTCGAGCTCTCCGAGGGTGATCGTCCAGGGGGGAAGGGATTCATGCGTCACGGCGGGCTGCTCCTGCGGATGGGGTCGGGGGTCGTCCGCCACTGTAGCGCCCGCGCGCCCGGCCCACGGGAGGTGCGTTCCATAACGATCCGATGACGGGATCCTCGCACTTCCTGCGCTGACCTGCGGCGATGCTGACCTCCGCGTCGTTCCGGTGCCCGTGGAAGCGCTCCCACTTGACAGTGTCCTACGTCACAGTCAGGATGGAGGCTCAGCGTGAGAGCGCTCCCACCGGGGTCGTCACAGAGTGTGTCACAGGTGGGAACGCACCCCTCGCCGGTACCACACCCTGCACCCGCGGAAGGCTCATTCGTGCGCTCCCGCGTCCCGTCGGCGTCTTCGACCTCCTGAAGAAGGCGCACCAGTCGACCGTTCCGGCCTGCGTCCTCCAGCGGACGCGGAGACCACCAGGAAGTTCCACCCAGAATCCGCTGCGGACGCAGTGTGATCCGAATTGACAAAGGAGTCACCCGTGCAGAACCGAGCACGAATCACCGCCCTCTCGGCCGCGGCCGCATGCCTCGCACTCACCCTCGCCGCCTGTGGTTCGGGCGGCGAGGAGAACGCCGGAGTGGAGGGGGAGACCGGCACCGAGGAGGTCACCCTCTCGGTCGGCACGTTCAACGAATTCGGCTACGAGGAGCTCTTCACCGAATACGAGGAGCTCAACCCGAACGTCACCATCGAGCACAAGAAGGCAGCCACCTCGAACGAGGCCCGCGACAACCTCACCACGCGGCTCGCCGCCGGATCCGGGCTCTCCGACATCGAGGGCATCGAGATGGACTGGCTGCCCGAGCTGCTCGAGTACTCCGACCAGTTCGCCGACCTCAGCGACCCCGCCGTCGAGGGACGCTGGCTCGACTGGAAGAGCGCTGCCGCCACCACCGAGGACGGGCAGCTCATCGGCTACGGCACCGACGCAGGGCCCCAGGCCGTCTGCTACCGCGCCGACCTGTTCGAGAAGGCCGGGCTCCCCAGCGACCGCGAGTCCGTCGCGGACATGCTCGACGGCTCCTGGCAGGACTACTTCGACGCCGGCAAGAAGTTCGTCGCCGCCAGCGACGGCACGGCCTGGTTCGACTCCGCCGGAGCCACCTACCAGGGCATGATCAACCAGGTCGAGAACGCCTACGAGGAGGACGACGGCACCGTCATCGCGACCGAGAACCCCGAGGTCAAGGACATCTACGAGCAGGTCCTCCAGGCCTCCGTCACCGACGGCCTCTCCGCCCACCTCACCCAGTGGGAGGACGACTGGACCGCCAGTTTCCAGTCCGACGCGTTCGCCACGAAGCTCTGCCCGGGCTGGATGCTCGGCATCATCGAGGGCAACGCCGAGGGCATCGACGGATGGGACATCGCCGATGTCTTCCCCGGCGGCGCCGGCAACTGGGGCGGGTCCTACCTGACCATCCCCACCCAGGGCGCCAACCAGGCCGAGGCCAAGAAGCTCGCCGAGTGGCTCACCGCCCCGGAGCAGCAGATCAAGGCCTTCGAGTCGAAGGGCAACTTCCCCAGCCAGGTCGACGCGCTCGAGAGCGAGACGCTGCTGGGCCAGACCAACGCGTTCTTCAACGACGCCCCGACCGGTGAGATCCTCGTCAACCGCGCCAACGCGATCGACGTCAGGCCCTTCAAGGGCGCCAAGTACTTCCCCATCAACGATGCGATGCAGCAGGCCCTGACCCGTGTCGACGTCGACGAGACCGACGACCCCGCCTCCTCCTGGGAGAAGTTCGTCACCGCTGTAGGCGCTCTGTAGCCCATGGCCGTCACGGACCGGGTCCAACCCCCACCTCCCGACACGAACCCGCGGGCCTCGCGCGGGACGAGCGTCAAGCGGCTGGCCTTCTCCCAGAAGGTGTCGAAGTGGGACGTCAAGCTGTCCCCGTATCTCTACATCTCGCCGTTCTTCCTCCTCTTCGCCATCACCGGACTGTTCCCCCTGCTCTACACGGCGTGGGTCTCGCTCCACTCCTGGAACCTCATCGGAGGCCAGGGCGACTTCACGGGACTGGAGAACTACGCGTTCGTTCTCGCGCAGCCGTTCTTCTGGAACGCGGTAGGCAATACGTTCAGCATCTTCCTCCTCTCATCCGTCCCGCAGGTCGTCCTCGCCATCGCCATCGCGGCGGTGCTCGATGCGAACCTCCGGGCCAGGACGTTCTGGAGGATGGGCGTCCTCGTACCGTTCGTGGTGGCCCCCGTGGCCGTCGGGTTGATCTTCAACAACCTCTTCGCCGACCAGGCAGGCCTGGTCAACGAGATATTGACGGGGATAGGGCTGGACCCGGTCCGCTGGCACTCCGACTCGCTCGCGAGCCACGCGGCCATCGCCACGATGGTCAACTTCCGCTGGACCGGCTACAACGCGCTGATCTTCCTCGCCGCCATGCAGGCCGTCCCCAGGGACGTCTACGAGGCGGCGACCATCGACGGCGCGGGACGGCTCCGCCAGTTCTTCTCCGTCACCGTCCCGATGCTGCGGCCGACCATCATCTTCGTGGTGATCACGGCGACCATCGGGGGGCTCCAGATCTTCGACGAGGCCAGGGTCTTCGACCAGGCGGGCCTCGGTGGGGCGGACCGGCAGTGGCAGACCCTCACCATGTACATCTGGGAGCTCGGCTGGGGGCAGCGCAACTTCGGCAGGGCCTCGGCGGTCGCCTGGCTGCTGTTCCTGATCATCGTGGTCATCGCGATGGCCAACTTCCTCATCACCCGCCGCATCGCCACCCAGGGAGGCCGACGATGAGCTCCATCCCCATGATCGAACAGACCGCGGGCAAGGGGGCCGCCCGTGCCGCCCAGCGGGGCCTCGGCTCCCGGCGCCGCGGCGCCCCCGGCGGCACCGCGCGCCGGCCGGGGTTCCTGACCTACGGCTTCCTGGCGGCGGTGATCCTCGGCTCGGTGTTCCCGCTCTGGTGGTCCTTCCTCGTAGGGACCCATGACAGCTCGGTCATCAGCAAGGGCGTGCCCCTCGTACCGGGCGGCAACTTCCTCGCGAATGCGGCCAGTGTGCTCGACACCATCCCGTTCTGGAAGGCGCTCGGCAACAGCGTCCTCGTCTCGACCGTCACGGCGTTCTCCGTGGTCCTGTTCTCCACGCTGGCCGGGTTCGCCTTCGCCAAGCTCCGGTTCCGGGGCAGCAAGGCCCTCCTGGTGTTCGTGATCGCCACCATGGCGGTGCCCACCCAGCTCGGCGTGGTGCCGCTGTTCATCGTCATGGCGAAGCTGGGCTGGACCGGGTCGCTCTGGGCGGTCATCGTGCCCGGCGTCGTCACGGCGTTCGGTGTCTTCTGGATGACGCAGTACCTCCGGGACGCGCTGCCGGACGAGCTGATCGAGGCCGTGCGCATCGACGGGGCGTCGATGATCCAGGCATTCTGGTACGTGGGACTGCCTGCGGCGCGCCCGGCGGCGGCTATGCTCGCCCTGTTCACGTTCGTCGCCACCTGGACCAATTTCTTCTGGCCCTTCATCGTGCTGGACCCGTCCAACCCCACCCTCCCGGTGGCACTGCAGCTGCTCCAGGCCGCGCACTTCGTCGACTACTCGATCGTGCTCGCCGGAGCCGTGCTCTCCACCATCCCCCTGCTGCTCCTCTTCGCAGTCGCGGGACGCCAACTCGTTTCAGGAATCATGCAAGGAGCAGTCAAAGGATGAGCAGTACCGAGATCACCTTCCCCGAGGGCTTCCTCTGGGGCGCGGCGACCGCCGCCTACCAGATCGAGGGCGCAGCGCGCGAGGGCGGACGGGGGCCGTCCATCTGGGACACGTTCTCCCGCGTCCCCGGCGCCGTCGCGGACGCCCACAACGGCGACGTCGCCTGCGACCACTACCACCGCTCGGCCGACGACGTCGCGCTCATGAAGAGCCTGAACCTGCAGGCGTACCGCTTCTCCACGTCGTGGTCGCGCTGCATGCCGGACGGCGTGACGCCGAACGTCGAGGGCATCCGCTTCTACTCCCGCCTCGTGGACCAGCTGATCGCCGCCGGGATCAAGCCCTGGCTCACCCTGTACCACTGGGACCTCCCGCAGGCGCTCGAGGACGAGGGCGGCTGGACCAACCGGGACACGGCCTACCGCTTCGCCGAGTACGCGGCGGTGATGCACGAGGCCCTCGGTGACCGCGTCCGCATCTGGACCACGCTCAACGAGCCCTGGTGCGCGGCGTTCCTCGGCTACGCCGCCGGTGTGCACGCGCCCGGCCGGCAGGAGCCGACGGCGGCGCTCGCCGCCGCGCACCACCTGCTGCTGGGGCACGGACTCGCGACGCAGGAGCTGCGCCGCCGCGACCCCGGGGCGACGCTCGGCATCACCCTGAACCTCACGGTCCCGGATCCCCGCGATCCCGCCAGCGAGGCGGACCGCGACGCCGCCCGGCGGATCGACGGGCAGTTCAACCGCATCTTCCTCGACCCCGTGCTGCGGGCCGCCTACCCCGAGGACGTCCTCCGCGACGTCGAGCATCTGGGGCTGGCGGACCACATCCGCGCAGGCGACCTGGACATCATCGGCACCCCCATCGACGTGCTGGGCGTGAACTACTACCACGGCGAGGCCGTGACCATGACGCCGGCGGCCGAAGCCGCGCCGCAGGAGGCCCACGCCCCGCTCGAGCGTCCGGTCTCCTCGCCCTACGTCGCCGCGCACGGTGTCCGTTCCGTCCCGCGGGGTCTGCCCGTGACGGCCATGGACTGGGAGGTGCAGCCCGAGGGGCTCCGCCGCCTGCTCAACCGGCTGCAGGACGAGTACACGGGGCCCGCCGGCATCCCGATCTACGTCACGGAGAACGGCGCCGCCTACGACGACGTCGCGGACGCCGACGGCTTCGTGGACGACCAGGACCGCCTCGGCTTCTTCGACGCCCACGTCCGGGCCATGAAGGACGCGATCGACGACGGCGTGGACCTCCGTGGCTACCTCGCGTGGTCGCTCATGGACAACTTCGAATGGGCCTGGGGCTACCACCAGCGCTTCGGCCTGGTGCGGGTGGACTACGAGACGCTGCAGCGCACCCCGAAGGCGAGTGCCCTCTGGTACGCGCGCCTGGCCGCCTCGAACACCGTGCCGGACATCGGTTCGACGCAGGACGCCGGGACGGCGGGTGTCGTATTGTCGGGATGATGAACACGTCCCCGCCCAGGTCGATACGCCGGACCGCAAGCCGCCCGAGTCCCACGCTCGAGGATCTTGCGCTGGCGGCCGGGGTGTCGCGGTCCACTGCGTCGCGCGCCATCAACGGCGGGGACCGCGTCAGCCCCGAGGCCCAGGCGGCGGTGGACCGCGCCGTCGTCGCCCTCGGATACATCCCCAACCGGGCGGCCCGCAGCCTCGTGACGCGCCGGACGTCCTCGATCGCCCTGGTCATCCCTGAGCCCGACGTCCGCGTCATGATGGATCCCTTCTTCGCCGTCGTCATCACCGGCATCACGGAGGCCCTCCGGGAGACCGACGTGCAGCTGGTGCTGCTGATGTCGCGGACCGACGACGACTCGTCCCGCACGCTGCGCTACCTGCGCGGCGGACACGTGGACGGTGCCATCGTGGTCTCGCACCACGAGGCCGACTCCTGGGCGAGGTCGCTCGCCGAAACGGGCCTTCCCACCATCTTCATCGGCCGTCCATGGGACACGGGATACGACGTCACGTATGTGGACTCCGACAACGTGGGCGGTGGCCGGCTGGCGGCCCGGCACCTCATCGGACTCGGCCGCCGCCGCCTCGCGACCGTCGCCGGTCCGGCCGACATGACGGCAGCCGTCGACCGACTGCGCGGCTGGAACGAGGGGCTCGCCGCGGCGGGGCTGCCCGCATCGCCCGTGGTGCACGGCGACTTCACCACCGACGGCGGCGCGTCGGCGGTCCGGAGGCTGCTCGCCGACCACCCGGACATCGACGGCGTCTTCGCGGCATCGGACCTCATGGCGCTCGGCGTGATCGAGGCCGTCCAGGCCACGGGGAGGACCGTCCCCGGGGACATCGCGGTGATCGGCTACGACAACCATGCGGTCGCCGGGACGGCGCCGACGCCCCTCACCACGATCACGCAGCCCATGGTCGAGATGGCCGTCAGGGCGGGGACGATGCTCCTCGAGGAGATCGAGGCCCCGGGCTCGCACCCGGAGCCCGTCATCTACTCGACGGAACTCGTCGAACGGGCCAGCACCGCCGTCGCACCCACCGCGTCCGCCGCGAACGCGTAGTCCCAGGCGATGTCGCGCCAGCGCGAATAGCGGCCGCTCGCCCCGCCGTGGCCGCCGTCCATCTCGGTCTTGAGGACGATCGGCTCGGTGCCCGTGGTGGTCTCGCGCAGCTGGGCCACCCACTTCGCGGGCTCCACGTAGAGCACCCGCGTGTCGTTGAAGCTGGTCACCGCGGCGATGCGCGGGTAGGCCACGGGGCGCACGCTCTCGTAGGGCGTGTACTCCTTCATGTACCGGTACACCGCCGGGTCCGTGATCGGGTTGCCCCACTCCTCCCACTCGAGCGCCGAGAGCGGCAGGTGCGGGTCGAGGATCGTCGTGAGGGCATCCACGAAGGGCACCTGCGCCACGATCGCCCGGTACTTCTCCGGGGCCAGGTTCGCGACGGCTCCCATGAGCAGCCCTCCCGCGGACCCGCCCATCGCCGCGATCCGGTCGGCGTCCACCCACCCCGAGGTGCCGAGGTAGGTCGTGGCGTCCACGAAGTCCGTGAACGTGTTCTTCTTCGCCAGCTTCTTGCCCTGCTCGTACCAGCTGCGGCCCATCTCGCCGCCGCCGCGGATGTGCGCGACGACGAAGACGATGCCCCGGTCCAGCAGGGAGAGCCGGGCGATCGAGAACGCCGGGTCCATGCTGACCTCGTAGCTGCCGTACGCGTAGATCATGCCCGGATTGGTGCCGTCCTGGGCGAGGTCCGCACGGCGGATCACGGACAGCGGGATCAGCGTCCCGTCCGCGGCCGGTGCCCAGTGCCGTTCGGCGACGTAGTCGGCGGGGTCGTAGCCGCCGCGCACCTCGGTCTCCTTCCGCAGCTCCAGCGAACCGTCCTCGAGCACGTAGTCGTAGACGCGCGGAGGGGTCAGATAGGACGTGTAGGAGAGCCGGATGATCGGGGAGTCGAACTCGGCATTGGCGAGGTTGCTCGTGAACAGCTCCTCGTCGAAGTCGGGCTCCGCGGGCACGCCCTGCCCGGATGTCCCGAGGCCCGCCAGGGGCAGGACCTGCACGCGCTCGATGGTGTCCTTGCGGACGGACAGGACGAGGTGGGTGCGGGTGACGGTGGCGCCCTCGACGCGGACGGCGTCGTCGTGCGGGACGACCGTCGTCCAGGACTGCTCGGCCAGCGGCTTCGCGAACTCGCCCGCGGCCACGAGGCTCACCATCGAGTTCTTCGCGCCACGGTCGTGGGTGAGCAGGTAGTACGACGCGCCGTCGAGGGTGAGGGGCTCGACGTCGTACAGGATGCGCTCGTCGCGGGAGAGCAGCGTGGTCAGGCCGCGTTCCGGCGCGGCGAGGTCCAGGACGCGGTACTCGCTGTACTCGGAGCAGCCGATGCTGATGAGCAGCTGCGTGCGGTCCGCGGAGACCTCGAATCCGGTCCACAGGGCCACGTCGTCCTCCTGGAAGACGACGGCGTCCTCCTCGACCGGGGTGCCCAGCGTGTGCGCCCGCACCTGGTAGGGGCGCCAGGAGTCGTCGACGACGGTGTAGTAGACCCGCGCGCCGTCCGGGGAGAAGGCCAGGCCGTAGAAGACGTTCGGCACGGCGTCCGGCAGCAGTTCCCCCGTCAGGAGGTTCTTGATGCGCAGCGTGAAGCGCTCGTCGCCGGCATTGTCCTCGCTGTAGGCGAGCAGCGTGCCGTCCTCGGTGACGGACAGGCCGCCCAGGGAGAAGAACGGCTTGCCCTCGGCGAGCTCGTTGCCGTCGAGCATGATCTGCTCGCCGGGGACGGGCTGCCCGGGGACCACCACGGGCGGCGTCCAGTCGCGGCTGGGATCGCCGGTGTCCCGGGCGGCCACCCGGCACTGGATGCCGTACTGCTTGCCCTCCTCGGTGCGGGAGTAGTACCACCAGCCCTTCTTCCGGGCGGGCACGGACAGGTCCGTCTCCTGCGTCCGGTCCCTGATCTCGCTGAAGATGGCCTCGCGCAGCGGTGCCTGGGAGCGGGTGACGGCCTCGGTGTAGGCGTTCTCGCGATCGAGGTGCTCGATCAGCTCCGGGCTCTCCTTGTCGCGCATCCATTCGTAGTGGTCGATGAACGTGTCCCCGTGGTGGGTGCGCTCGGAGGGCACCTTCCGGGCGGGCGAGGGGAGGGGGATCTCGGTCCTGGTGGCGTCAGCGGTCATGGCTTCCATCTTGCCACTGCCGGTCCGGGGCCCCGCTGCAGCGGCCGGTTGACCGTGCTGGGCGGCCGTGCAATTCTGGAGCAGGCCTTTACAGAACGAACGTTCGGTAATTCGTGCTGTAATTCGTTCGGCAGGAGCGGGCCCACCACGACGACGAGGGAGACGAACATGGCCGAGGCTTTCCTGGTGGGTGGTGTCCGCACCCCCGTGGGCCGCTACGGCGGGGCCCTCTCGGGCGTCCGCCCGGACGACCTCGCGGCGCTCGTGCTCTCCGCCGTGGTGCAGCGCGCCGGCGTCGACCCCGCCACCGTGGACGAGGTGATCCTCGGCAACGCCAACGGCGCCGGGGAGGAGAACCGCAACGTCGCACGGCTCGCGTCCCTCCTCGCGGGCTTCCCGGACAGCGTCCCCGGCATCACCGTCAACCGGCTCTGCGCCTCCGGGCTCTCCGCCATCATCATGGCGTCCCACATGGTCAAGGCCGGGGCCGCGGACATCGTCATCGCCGGCGGGGTGGAGTCCATGAGCCGCGCGCCGTGGGTCATGGAGAAGCCCGCCAAGGCCTTCGCGAAGCCCGGCGCCGTGGTGGACACCTCCATCGGCTGGCGCTTCACCAACCCGCTGCTCGCCGCCCGCGACAAGGCCACGTACTCGATGCCCGAGACCGCGGAGGAACTCGCGGCGCTTGACCGCATCAGCCGCGACGACGCCGACGCCTTCGCGCTCCGGTCCCACCAGCGGGCCCTCGCGGCCATCGACGCCGGGCGCTTTGCGGACGAGATCGTCCCCGTACTGGTGAACCGCGGCAGGACCTCGTTCTCGGTGGACACCGACGAGGGGCCGCGGGCCGACACCACGCTCGAGGTCCTCGCCGGGCTCCGCCCCGTGGTCCGCCCGGACGGCGTCGTCACCGCCGGCAATTCCAGCTCACTGAACGACGGCGCATCCGCCGTCATCGTCGCCTCCGAGGCGGCCATCGAGCGGTACGGACTGACGCCGCGCGCCCGCATCCTCGACGGCGCGTCCGCGGGCGTCCCGCCGGAGATCATGGGCATCGGCCCGGTCCCGGCCACGCAGAAGGTGCTCGGGCGCACCGGGCTCACCGTCGCCCAGCTCGGCGCCGTCGAACTCAACGAGGCGTTCGCCACGCAGTCGCTCGCGTGCATCCGCCGGCTCGGGCTCGACGAGGGGATCGTGAACCGCGACGGCGGTGCGATCGCGCTCGGCCACCCCCTCGGATCCTCGGGCGCCCGGATCGCCGTCACCCTGCTCGGCAGGCTCGAGCGCGAACTCGCCGGCCCGTCCCGGGGGCTCGGCCTCGCCACCATGTGCGTCGGCGTCGGCCAGGGCACGGCCCTGCTCGTCGAGGCCGTCTGATGCCGTCGTCGCTGACGCTCACTGACGCACCCGGCCGCCTCGTCGTCGCCCTGGACCGGCCGGAGGCCCGCAACGCGATCGACCGCCGCATGGTCGACGAGCTGCACGCCGTGTGCCGGGACCTCGAGCAGTCACCGCGCACGCTCATCCTCACCGGGTCCGACGGCGTCTTCGCCTCGGGCGCCGACATCGCCGAGCTCCGCGAGCGCCGGCGCGACGACGCCCTGGCCGGCATCAACTCGACGCTCTTCGCGCGCATCGCCGGACTACCCATGCCCGTCATCGCGGCGCTCGACGGGTTCGCGCTCGGCGGGGGCGCGGAACTCGCGTTCGCGGCGGACTTCCGTCTCGGGACACCGCGCCTCAGGATCGGCAATCCGGAGACGGGCCTCGGCATCCTGCCCGCCGCCGGCGCCAGCTGGCGGCTCAAGGAGCTCGTGGGGGAGCCCCTCGCCCTCGAGATCTTGCTCGCCGGGCGCATCCTGTCCGCAGAGGAGGCCCTGGCCGCGCGCCTCATCACCGAGATCCACGCGCCGGAGGACCTCCTGCCGGCGGCCCACGCGCTCGCCGACCGCATCGCGCGGCAGGACCCGCTCGCGGTCCGCATCACCAAGAGCGTCTTCCACGCGCCACGGGACGCGCACCCGGTGATCGACCAGCTGGCGCAGGCCGTCCTCTTCGAGTCCGACGCGAAGTTCGACCGCATGCAGCGGTTCCTCGACCGGAAGAAGGACTCATGAGCGGCGACCCCACCAGCATCCCGACCGGCATCCCTGCCAGCATCCCCACCGGCATCCCGGCGCGCGTCGGCGTCCTCGGCGGCGGACGCATGGGCGCGGGTATCGCCCACGCGTTCTGCCTCGCCGGATCGAGTGTCGTCGTCGTCGAACGGGACGACGCCGCGGCGCAGGCAGGCCTCGGCCGCGTCACCCGGGCCCTCGCCGGCAGTGTCGAGCGCGGGACGACCGCGGCCCCGCTCGCGGACCTCGAAGCCCGGATCGCCGTGTCCACGGACTACGCCGACTTCCGCGGGTGCGGCCTCGTGGTGGAGGCCGTCCCCGAGGACCCCGCCCTGAAGCGGCAGGCGCTGCGGGCCGTCGAGGACGTGCTCGACGACGGCGCCTGGCTCGCGACGAACACCTCGTCCCTCTCCGTCGACGCACTCGCGGGCGCCCTGCAGCGACCCGCCCGGTTCTGCGGGCTCCACTTCTTCAACCCCGTCCCGGCATCGGCCCTGATCGAGGTGGTCCTCGGCACGGGGACCTCCGCCGAGCTCGAGGACGCCGCCCGGTCCTGGGTCGCGGCGCTCGGCAAGACGCCCGTCGTCGTCCGCGACTCCCCGGGGTTCGCGAGCTCGCGGCTCGGGGTGGCCATCGCCCTGGAGGCGATGCGCATGCTCGAGGAGGGCGTCGCCACGGCGGAGGACATCGACGCCGCCATGGTCCTCGGCTACCGGCACCCCGTGGGCCCGCTGCGCACCACGGATCTCGTGGGCCTGGACGTCCGCCTCGGCATCGCCGAGTACCTCGAGGCCACCCTCGGGCCCCGCTTCGGTCCGCCCGCGATCCTCCGCGAGAAGGTGGCGCGCGGTGAGCTCGGTCGCAAGAGCGGCCGCGGTTTCTTCACCTGGGGCGACGCCCCGCCGTCGGCCCCCACCGACCAGAACCCATCCCGGCAGCACCAGTGAAAGGCGAGCGGACCATGACAACCGCCCCGGAACGAGTACGGATCGACGTCGTCCCCAGCTTCCTCGAGGACGCCTGGTGGACGCCCGACCTGACCGCCGCGCAGGGCGACGGTATCGTGGTGCGCGACGCCAGCACCGGTGAGGACCTCGCCATCGTCAGCACGGCCGGCATCGACACCGCCGCCGCCGTCCGCTTCGCGCGGACCACGGGCCAGGCGGCCCTGGGCCGGTTCACGTTCCACGAGCGCGCGCTGAAGCTCAAGGAGCTCGCGCAGTACCTCAACGCGCAGCGCGAGCCGCTGTACGAGCTGTCGGCGAAGACCGGTGCCACGAGGGTCGACTCGATGGTGGACATCGACGGCGGCATCGGTGTGCTCTTCACGTTCGGGTCGAAGGGACGCCGCGAGCTGCCGAACTCGCACGTGATCGTGGACGGCCCGCCCGAGGTGCTGTCGAAGGACGGCTCCTTCCTCGGCACGCACATCCACACGCGCATCCCGGGTGTCGCGGTGCAGATCAACGCCTTCAACTTCCCCGTATGGGGCATGCTCGAGAAGCTCGCCCCCGCGTTCCTCGCCGGGGTGCCCACGATCGTGAAGCCGGCCACACCCACCGGCTTCCTGACGGCCGCCGTCGTGAAACTCATCGTCGGCTCCGCGATCCTCCCCGAGGGGTCCCTGCAGCTCGTCTCCGGGCCGGCCCGCGACATCCTCGACCATCTGGACTACCGCGACCTCGTGTCCTTCACCGGCTCGGCGTCCACCGCGAACCACCTGAAGTCCCACCCGTCCGTCGAACGCGGCGGCGTCCGCTTCACGTGCGAGACCGACTCCCTCAACGCCGCGATCCTCGGTCCGGACGCCGTGCCGGGGACCCCCGAGTTCGAGGCCTTCATCAAGTCCCTGGTCACCGAGATGACGGTCAAGGCCGGCCAGAAGTGCACGAGCATCCGCCGGTCCATCGTGCCGCAGGACCTGGTCGACGACGTCGTGCGTGCCGCGGGGGAGCGGATCCGTTCACGGGTGATGCTGGGTGACCCGAGGGCTGACGGCGTCACCATGGGCGCGCTCGCGTCCCTCGCGCAGCTCGAGGGTGTGCAGGGTGCCGTCCGCGAACTGCTCGACGGCGGAGCCTCCCTGGCCTTCGGCTCATTGGACGCGCCCGACGTCGTGCTCGCCGACAACACGACCGGGAAAGCGCCCGACGGCGCGTTCATGGAACCGGTGCTGCTCACGTGGAAGGACGTCGAGGCCGGCGCCCTGCACTCCGTGGAGGCGTTCGGGCCGGTCGCGTCCGTCATCGGCTACGACGACCTCGCGCACGCCGTCCGTCTCGCCGCCCTCGGTGCGGGCTCCCTCGTCGCCACGGTGTGCACCAACGACCCCGCGGTGGCGCAGGAACTCGTGCTCGGGATCGCGGCGCACCACGGCCGCGTCCTCATCCTCAACCGCGAGGACGCCCGCAGTTCCACGGGCCACGGCTCGCCGGTCCCGCACCTCGTGCACGGCGGCCCCGGGCGCGCGGGCGGCGGCGAGGAGCTGGGCGGCATGCGCTCGGTGCTGCACCACATGCAGCGCACCGCCGTGCAGGGCTCGCCGAACATGCTCACGAGCATCACGGGGGAGTGGCACACGGGCGCGGACCGCCGGTTCGACGACGTCCACCCGTTCCGGAAGGACCTGGCGACGCTGCGTATCGGCGACGCCGTGCGGTCGGGGCTGCGCCGGGTGGCGCTCGAGGACATCGAGGCCTTCGCGGAGACCACGGGGGACACCTTCTACGCGCACACCGACCAGGAGGCGGCGGCCGCGAACCCGTTCTTCCCGGGGATCGTGGCCCACGGGTACCTGCTGCTGTCCTGGGCCGCCGGCCTGTTCGTGGACCCCGCTCCCGGGCCCGTGCTCGCGAACTACGGCCTGGAGAACCTCCGGTTCATCACGCCGGTGGCTGCAGGGGACTCCATCCGCGTGACCCTGACGGCCAAGCGCATCACCCCGCGCGAGACGGACGAGTACGGGGAGGTCGCCTGGGACGCCGTCCTGCACAACCAGGACGACGAGATCGTGGCGACCTACGACGTCCTGACCCTCGTGCGGAAGTAGCGGGCGACACCCGGGTTCGGTCCCGCCACGGTCCGCTGATCCCACGGTTTCGCCGACTCCGCCCACCGACCGGCGGGCCTCGGTGGGCATCAACCTTCATGCCCACCGAGACCCCTCAGTCGCCGGGCCGGCGTGCGGCGACGGCGGCCCGCACGAGTGTCAGGAACTGATCCGGTTGACGGGTCAGCAGGTCATGGGTCACACGAAGGATCGGGATTCCCCGAGTGGTGAGCAGGTTCCAGCGGCGGCGGTCCTCCTCGAACGCGCGGCGGTCGCTGTGGTACTGCCGGCCGTCAGCTTCGATGCCGAGAATACCGTCGACATACAGGTCGAGTCGGCCCACGCCCCGGACGTACACCTGCGACTGCGTGCTGAACCCTGCGGATCGGAGGTGGTAGCGGGCCACCGTCTCGATGAGGGACTGGGAATACGGATCGACGAGACCGACGATCCGGCGAAGGGCCCCGTCTCTCCGTCCTCCCACAGCCTCCCGCAGCCGGGCGAGCGGGAGGCGGCCCAGTACGACGGCGCTCTAGGGCGAGCCTGAGCCGGTGCGTGCTGACGCCCGCCCCCAGGAGCTGCTTGCTGCGGGCTACACCGCCGAAGGCCGTCAATGCATCGCAGGGGTTCATGGAGGGACCCTGACAGCATCTTCGAGCCGCCGGCACATAAGAGCGGCGTATGTGGACGAGGCGCTCGCGGTCCTGCCCGTCGACACCGGCTCACGCGGTCAGGACATTCGCGGTCCTGCCCACCGGATCGGACGAGTCGATGGGCATGACCGAGGATGCCCATCGAGCGCAGCACTTCGGCGGGCAGAATCGACGTCCAGGCAAGGGCAAGCGCCGGTCAGCGCCGGTGCAGGCCGTCGAACACCATGTGGATGACGTCGTCGGAGAGTTTCTCGGCGGTCAGGGGTCCGCCCGGTTTGTACCACTCGACGATGGAGTTGATGGTGCCGAAGATCAGGCGCGTGGTGGTCCTCGGGTCGATGTCCTTCCGGATGGAGCCCTCGTGCCGCGCGGCATCGACGAGTGCCGCAACCTCGCGATCGAAGGCCCTGCGCCGCTCCAGCGCCTCCCGTTCGATCTCCGTGTTGCCGCGAAGCCGCAGCAGCAGGGTGACGAAGGGGAGGCGTTCGGTCAGGACGGCGATGGTCCCCCGCAGCACGAACTCGAGCCGGGCATCCGCGGGACCGGCATGCGCCCCCGGATCCTGCAGCACCGCTTCCAGGCCGCCCAGCGCATGATCGAGGGCCAGCCGCAGGAGATCCCCCTTGGACGGCACGTGATGGTAGATCGCGGACTTGCTGAGGCCGAGTTCCTCGGCGAGCATGCCCATCGACGTCGCCTCGTAGCCGTGCCGGTTGAAGGCCGCGACCGCGACGGTCAGGACCGACTGCTGGTCGTACCCGGGACGTCCGCGCCGGGCGGCGGCGGGGCGGGTTCCATCGACGGTCATACGCTCATTTTTGCATGACTGTCCCGCTGGTCGAACGGCAGGGGAACGGCGGAAGATCACTCTTAACGGGTGATAGTTAGCCTGCCTAGTAGGTAGTAGGCTTATCATTATCACCCGTTCCATTCCGAAAGGGCGCTCCCCGTGCTAACGACCTCCTGGGATCTCCGCCTGCGGGCACTCATCACCTTCCGCGACAGCGAGGGCCGCGATCCGTACTTCAGGGCGTCCACCCCGGGGGAGCACCGTCTGGCCATGTGGCTCGACGAGCAGCGCAAGGCCGCCCGTGCCGGCCGCCTGACACCCGAACACCGTGCCAAGCTCTGCGCCGCGGGGGTGCTCTCCGAGGAGCCGGTCGAGCATCAGCGCACCGGGGCGGCCTGGCTCAAGGTCGACAGCATCTCCGAGTTCCTCCAGGACGAGGGCAGGCTGCCGTCGCTCACGTCCCCCGCGTGCGCCGGGGAGAAACGGCTCGCCGCCTGGATGAACGCCCAGCTCTCCTCCCGGGCCGTGGAGAACGGACCCGCCCGGGCGCTGCGGGAGATCCTGGCGGGGAGCCAGGACAGCCGGGACGCGCCGCTGGCCCGGGCAGGCTGACGCCGGGCTCGACCGCCGCACCCCGTCCACGAGCCGTGGACCAGTGACACCTCCAGCCATCGCCGCCCCCGAGGCGCGAACCCGTCGCCGCACCAACTGTTCCGAGGCGCGAATCCAGTCGCCGCCCCGAGGCGCGAACCTGCTGCCGCCCCAGCCGCCCCGCGCCGCCGCCCCCGAAGTGGCCCGATGCCGCACAGGCCGCCCCTGGCCGTCCGACCGTTGACCGTCCTCCTGCCCCCTCCCTATACTGAACGAACGGTCGGTAAATAAACCGGACGTCCGGACGAGCGAGGCAGGCACCATGACGGCTACAGCGATCGACACCCGCGCGGACCACGACGCCGCGGGCGAGAAGGTCTTCGACGACCTCATCGCCCGGGACTCCCGGATCGAACCGCGCGACTGGATGCCCGCGGACTACCGCAAGTCCCTGACCCGCCAGATCTCCCAGCACGCGCACTCCGAGATCATCGGCATGCAGCCGGAGGCCAACTGGATCACGCGCGCGCCGTCCCTCAAGCGCAAGGCCGTCCTCATGGCCAAGGTCCAGGACGAGGCCGGGCACGGACTGTACCTGTACTCCGCCGCGGAGACGCTCGGCACCCCGCGCGAGCAGATGACCGAGGACCTCATCGCCGGCAAGGCCCGCTACTCGAGCATCTTCAACTACCCCGTACTCACCTGGGCCGACATCGGGGCGATCGGCTGGCTCGTCGACGGAGCAGCCATCTGCAACCAGGTGCCCCTCTGCCGCGCCTCCTACGGCCCGTACGGGCGCGCGATGGTCCGCATCTGCAAGGAGGAATCGTTCCACCAGCGGCAGGGCTTCGAGATCCTCCTCGAGCTGGCCAACGGGACCCCCGAGCAGCGCGCCATGGCCCAGGACGCCGTCAACCGCTGGTACGCCCCGTCGCTCATGATGTTCGGTCCGCCGGACGAGGACTCACCCAACTCGCAGAAGTCCATGGAATGGAAGATCAAGCGCTTCTCCAACGACGAGCTGCGGTCCCGTTTCGTCGGCATGATGGTCGAGCAGATCACGGTCCTCGGACTCGACCTGCCGGACAAGGATGTCCGCTTCGACGAGGAGACCGGCCGGTGGCAGTACGGCCCCCTCGACTGGAACGAGTTCAAGGAAGTCCTCGCCGGCCGCGGCCCCTGCAACGCCCAGCGCATGGAACGGCGGCGGGAAGCGCACGAGGACGGTGCCTGGGTCCGGGAGGCCGCCACGGCCTACGCCGCCCGGCAGGCCGCGAAGCACACGACGACGAAGGCGGCCTAGATGACCGGCGGAGCGACGACGGGCGACGACGGCGCGACGGCACCGTCGTCGGGCCTCCATGAGGAACGCGCGGCCTGGCCGCTCTGGGAGGTCTTCGTGCGGTCCTCGCGCGGGCTCTCGCACGTGCACGCGGGATCGCTGCACGCACCCGACGCCGAGATGGCCGTCCGGAACGCACGTGACCTGTACACGCGCCGCAACGAGGGCGTGAGCCTGTGGGTGGTCCCGGCGTCGTCGATCATCACGAGCGATCCCGACGCGAAGGACGCTTTCTTCGAGTCGCCCCAGGGCAAGGACTACCGCCACCCCACCTACTACACGAAGAGCGAGGGGGTGAAGCACCTGTGAGCGAGGCGAACGCCAGTGCCACCCGCATCACCCCGGGCAACGCACTGCGGCCCGAGGACATCGCCCTCCGGGACGCGACGCCCGGCGACGCCGTGGCCCGGTACGCGCTGGGGCTCGGCGACGACGCCCTGATCCTCGCGCAGCGGCTCGGCTGGTGGATCTCCCGGGCGCCCGAACTCGAGGAGGACGTGGCGCTGGCGAACATCGCGTTGGACCAGATCGGCCACGCCCGCTCGTTCCTGACCTACGCCGGCCGTGCCTGGGACAAGACCGAGGACGACCTGGCCTACTTCCGCCGCGAGCCCGAGTTCCGCTCCGTGCACCTCGTGGAGCAGCCGAACGGGGACTTCGCCCGCACCATCGCCCGGCAGTTCGTCGTCGCGCTCTACCAGTGGGAGCTCTACTCCCGCCTCGTGCATTCGAGCGACCCGACCCTCGCCGCGATCGCCGCGAAGGCCGTCAAGGAGGTGGACTACCACCGGGACCACGCCACCCAGTGGGTCCTGCGCCTCGCGCTCGGCACCGAGGAGTCGCGCCGCAGGATGATCGCCGGGCTCCGACTCACCTGGCCCTATGTGGAGGAGCTGTTCACGGACTACCCGCTCATCGACGAGGTGGGTGGTGCCGGCGTGCGCCCCAGCGAGCTCCGCGCGTCCTTCGACAGCGCCGTCGGCGAGGTCCTCACTGAGGCCGAACTCGAGGTCCCGGCGGTGCCGGGCGCCGTGGGGGGCGGACGCCTCGGGCGCCACAGCGAGCACCTCGGGTACATGCTCGCCGAGATGCAGGTCCTCGCCCGCGAATTCCCGGGCGCGTCCTGGTGAGGACGTCCTGATGGGGCCGTCATGGTGACCGGGACGGAGCTGCGGCCCTCGGCGGCGCCCGACGCGGCGGCCTGGGACGTCGCTGCGACGGTCTGCGACCCCGAGATCCCGGTGCTCACCATCGAGGACCTCGGGGTGCTGCGTGCGGCGCACGTGGCGCCGTCGGGCCGGGTCGAGGTCGCGATCACCCCCACCTATTCGGGCTGCCCGGCGATGGACGCCATCCGCGACGACGTCACCTCGGCACTGCACGCGGCAGGCTACGACGACGTCGCCGTCCGGCTCGTGCTCTCGCCCGCCTGGACCACGGACTGGCTGAGCGACGACGGCAAGGCGAAGCTCGCGCAGTACGGCATCGCGCCGCCCACGGGCAAGGCCGCCGCCGGCCCGGTGCGCATCGGCCTCAGCGTCAAGTGCCCCCAGTGCTCGTCCCTGAACACCCGCGAACTGACCCGCTTCGGGTCCACCTCCTGCAAGGCGCTCTACGTATGTAACGACTGCAGGGAACCCTTCGACTACTTCAAGGTGCATTGATGGCCGTTGTCCTCGCCCCCTCCACCAAGCGGCGGAGCGCCTTCCACACGCTCACCGTCCGCAGCGTCCGCCGGCTGACGGAGGACGCCGTCGAGGTCACCCTCGACGTCCCTCCCAACCTGCAGGACCAGTTCGGGTACCTGCCCGGGCAGTACGTCGCGCTGCGCACCACCCTCGACGTCGACGGCGTGCCGAAAGAGGTCCGCCGCAGCTACTCGATCTGCGCCGACCCGCGCCCCGGGGAGCTGCGCGTCGCCGTGAAACGCGATCTCGGCGGCGTCTTCTCCACCTGGGTCAACGAGTCCCTGACGGCGGGGGACACCCTCGAGGTCATGAGCCCGCTCGGGCAGTTCACCCCGCGCACGACGCCGGGAGAGCAGTCGGTCTCGTTCGTCGCCGTCGCCGCGGGGTCCGGCATCACCCCGGTGATCGCGATCGCCCGGTCCATGCTCGCCGGCGGCCCGAACGTGCGCTTCGACCTCGTGTATGCGAACCGGGCCGCGATGGACGTCATGTTCCTCGAGGAGCTCGCCGACCTCAAGGACCGCTACCCCGCCCGCTTCGCGCTGCACCACGTCCTGTCCCGAGAGCAGCGCATCTCGCCGCTGCTCTCGGGCAGGATCGACGCCGACAAGCTGGAGAAACTGCTCGGCACGGTCATCGACCCGGCCCGCGTGGACGAGTGGTTCCTCTGCGGGCCGTTCGAGCTCGTCCAGCTGTGCCGGGACTTCCTCACCGAACGCGGCGTACCCACGGAGAAGGTGCGGTTCGAACTGTTCACGACCGGCGAGCCCACCCGGCCCGAGGGCAGCCACGGACACCCCGTGACGCCGGCGGACAACGGGGAGAACTACACCATCTCCTTCAACCTGGACGGTCTGCAGGGCTCCGTCCAGAGCCCCACCCACGCCCGCGAATCGATCCTCAACGCCGCCCTCAGGGTGCGGCCCGACGTGCCGTTCGCCTGTGCCGGCGGGGTGTGCGGGACGTGCCGCGCGAAGCTCGTCCAGGGGACGGTAGCGATGGACGAGAACTACGCGCTCGAACCCGACGAGATCGCCGCAGGATTCGTCCTCACGTGCCAGGCCCACCCCACGAGCGACGCCGTCGCCGTCGACTACGACGCCTGAGAGGCAGCCATGACCACCCCCTCCACCGCGACGCCGTCGAGCAGTGACCCTTCCGCCGGCATGATCCGCCTGAGCATCGACGGCGGGATCGCCGAGGTGGTGCTGGACGCGCCACACCGGCTCAACGCCGTCGACGAGCAGGCGCTCTCCGCGCTCTCCGACGCGTACGACGCCGCAGCGGCCGGGGTGCGCGACGGCACCGTCCGTGCGCTCGTGCTGCGCGGGGAGGGGCGTGCGTTCTGCGCGGGCCGGAACCTCGGTCCGATCGAACCCGGGGCCGACGACGCCTTCGCGTTCCTCGACGCCACGCTCACCCCGCTGCTGCGGAAGATGGCGGACTTCCCGGCCCCGACCTTCGCGGCGGCGCAGGGCGCCTGCCTCGGCGTCGGGCTGGGCCTGCTGCTCGCGACCGACGTCGTGTACGTCGCGGAGACCGCGAAGATCGGCTCGCCGTTCGCCGCCCTCGGGCTGGCGCTGGACTCCGGGGGGCACTGGCTGTTCACGGAGCGGCTCGGTCCGCACCGGGCCCTGGACCTCATGTACACGGGTGACCTGATGACGGGGGCGGAGGCAGTGGCCGGCGGACTCTTCAGCCGTGCCGTGCCCGCCGGGGAGCTGCTCGACTTCACCCGGGCCAAGGCAGCGCGGGCGGCGGCGGGTCCGCTGCAGGCACTGGTCGCCTCGAAGCAGCTCGTCGCGCGGATCCGCGACGAGCGGCTCGGCCTGTGGCAGGCCATCAGCGGCGAGAACGACGTCCAGGGGGTGCTCGGGGCCTCGGACGACTACCGCGAGGGCCTCGAGGCGTTCCGGGAGAAACGGGCACCGCGCTTCGGCGCGTGACCCCACGCCGCGGCCGTCGGGCCTACCGGGCGGTGCGGCGCGTGAGGACCAGGTGCACGACCCCCGTCGGGGAGGGCGCCGCCTCGATCTCGAAGCGCTCCTCGAGCCCTTCGAGGCCGTCCCACAGGCGTTCGCCCCGGCCCAGGACGATCGGCACGACGACGACGTGCAAGTGGTCGATGAGGTCGGCCTCGAGGAACTGTCGCACCGTGATGGCGCCGCCGCCGATCCGGACGTCGAGGCCGCCGGCCAGGGCTCGGGCCTGCTCCAGCGCGGACGCGGGGTCGGCGTCGACGAAGTGGAAGGTCGTCCCGCCCTCCATCGCGAGGATCGGCCGGGGATGGTGCGTCAGGACGACGACGGGGGTGTGGAAGACCGGGTTCCCGCCCCACCAGCCCTTCCACTCCTCGTCCTCCCAGGGGCCGCGGTGGGGGCCGAACTTGTTCCGCCCCATGATCTCCACGCCGATCCCGGGCCCCCACGCGGCGGCGAACGCATCGTCGACGCCGAAGGACCCCGGCCCGTCCCCGTGAAGGCCCATCGCGCGGAAGGTGCGCGTCCCGATCGCCCACTCCATGAGCCGTGAGCCCGCGTGACCGAACGGGGCGTCGAGGTGCTGGCCCTCACCCGTGCCGAAGCCGTCGAGGGAGACGGAGAAGTTATGGACGCGGACGAGGGACATGGGATCTCCTTGTGCAGTTCACGATCACCGGACCATGACCATGCTCCCCGGGGTCTCAGCGCGTGTCGAGGTCCTCGAAGACCAGGAACGTCTGCGTATCGAGGACGCCCGGCATCGACTGCAGCTGGTCGAAGATCACCCGCCGCAGCCCCACGTTGTCCTCGGCCCGCACCAGGAGGATGACGTCGAAGTCCCCGCCGACCAGCGCGATGTGGTGGATCTCCGGAACGCTGCGCAGCCTGTCGCGGAGCTCGCGCCAGGAGTGCTGCCGCACCTTGAGCGTCACGTAGGCGGAGGAGCGGAGGCCGGCCTTGGCCGGGTCGATGATCGCCGTGAACCGCGTCAGTACGCCGTCCTCGGTCAGCTTCGCGATGCGGGAGTAGGCGTGCGCCCGCGAGATATGCACGCGTTCCGCCACCGAGGTCACGGACTGACGCCCGTCCCGCGTGAGTTCGGCGAGGATCTTCCGATCGACGTCGTCGAGCACTCCGTCCACCACGTGTCCACGCTCCTTCGCGTAATGCAGGTCACACTGCCGATTCGTCCAAAGAATACCGCCCTCTCCGATCGAATATCCACACTTCGTCGACTCCATGGATACAAAAGTTGCCCGGTGCCCATACTGGTCTCACACAGCATCCAGTGCCGGGGCTACCGCTCCGCGCCGGAAACGGGAGGCCGCTGCAGCGGCTGGTGATGGAGGCGGAATGAGTACGGCAACGAATGAAGGCCGCGACAGCATGCTGGGCGGCGCACCCGACGGCGGACCATACGACGGCGGCACCACGCCGGACGGCGTGCTGCTCCCGTCGGCGGAGCCCGTGCAGCTGGTGGACCCGGACGGCCACCATCACACCGACGGGCGCTACCTGCTCCCCGACGGCGATCGGCTGCTCGACGCCTACGGCCGTCTCATCGCCGGTCGCCGCATCAACGACCAGGCCAATGCCCTCGTCCGCCAGGGCCGGATGGCCGTCTACCCCTCATCCCACGGTCAGGAGGCCTGCCAGGTCGCCGCCGCCGTGGTCCTCGGCGCCGAGGACTGGCTCTTCCCGACCTACCGGGACACGGTCGCGGTCATCACGCGCGGCGTCGACCCGCTCCAGGTCCTCACGCTGCTCCGCGGCGACTGGCACAGCGGCTACGACCCGCACGAGCACCGCGTCGCCACCCAGGCCACGCCGCTGGCCACGCAACTCCTCCACGCCGTCGGCGTCGCCCACGCCGCCAAGCTGCGCGGCGAACCGACCGTCGTCCTCGCCATGTGCGGTGACGGGGCGACCAGCGAGGGGGACTTCCACGAGGCTCTGAACTTCGCGGCCGTGTTCCACGTCCCCGTCGTGTTCTTCGTCCAGAACAACGAGTTCGCCATCTCGGTGCCGCTCAGGAACCAGAGCGTGGCGCCGTCCCTCGCCCACAAGGCCATCGGGTACGGCATGCCGGGCGAGCGCGTGGACGGCAACGACCTCGCCGCGCTCCTCGCGGTGCTGGGTGCGGCCGTGGACAGGGCGCGCGACGGCGGCGGCCCCACCCTCGTCGAAGCGCACACCTACCGGATGCAGGCGCACACCAACGCGGACGACGCGACGCGCTACCGCTCCGCCGACGACGTCGAACGCTGGGTGCCGAAGGACCCGATCACCCGCATGCGCACCTACCTGCGCGCACTGGACCTGCTGACGGACGAGTTGGAGCAGGCCCTGGCCGACGAGGCGGACGCGATCGCCGCCGCCATCCGGAAAGGACTCAACACGGAGGTCACGGTGAACCCGGCAGAGCTGTTCGAGTACGTGTACACGGAGAAGACGACGCAGCTGCGCGAGCAGGCCGAGCAGCTGCGCGAGGAACTGGCGCGCGACGCCGCAGGCGCAGGAACCCCTGCCGAGGACACGAAGGCGGAGCGACGATGACGCAGACCACGGAGGCACCCACCGGGGGCGTGGCAGCCCGGCCCGACACCGCGCCGGGCGGACGCGTGACGTCCACCTTCGCCAAGGCCCTCAACGCCGCCCTCGCCGACTCCATGGCGGCCGACGCCTCCGTGCTCATGTTCGGCGAGGACGTCGGGACGCTCGGCGGCGTCTTCCGGATCACGGACGGGCTGACGGCCCGCTTCGGCGAGGAGCGCTGCTTCGACACGCCGCTCGCCGAAGCAGGCATCATGGGCATGGCCATCGGCATGGCGATGAACGGCATGAAGCCCGTCGTCGAGATGCAGTTCGACGCCTTCGCCTATCCGGCCTTCGAGCAGGTGGTGAGCCATGTCGCGAAGATGCCCAACCGCACGAAGGGCAAGGTCCGCCTGCCCCTGGTCATCCGGATCCCGTACGCCGGAGGCATCGGCGGCGTGGAACACCACTGCGACTCCTCCGAGGCCTACTACGCGCACACCCCCGGCCTGACGGTCCTGGCCCCCGCCACCGTCCGCGACGCCTACTTCATGCTCCGCGAGGCCATCGCGTCACCGGACCCCGTGGTGTTCCTCGAACCGAAGAAGCTGTACTGGTCCAAGGAGGAGGTGGACCTCACGGAGCTGCGCAGGACCTTCGAGGCAGGACAGGCACCCCGGCGCATCGGCAAGGCCGTCGTGGCCCGCCCGGGGACCGACGCGACCCTCATCAGCTACGGACCATCCGTGCCGACGGCGCTCGCCGCGGCCGCGGCGGCCGCCGAGGAGGGCCGGTCCATCGAGGTCATCGACCTCCGCTCCATCGTCCCGTTCGACGACGAGACCGTGTGCGCCAGCGTCCGTCGGACCGGCCGCGCCGTCGTCGTCGCGGAGGCTCCCGGCTTCGTGTCCGTGGCGTCCGAGATCGTGGCCCGCGTGCAGGAACGCTGCTTCCATTCCCTCGCAGCCCCCGTGCTCCGCGTGACCGGGTTCGACATCCCGTACCCCTCGCCGAAGCTCGAACATTTCTACCTGCCGAGCGTCGACCGCATCCTCGACGCCGTGGACGACCTGCAGTGGGAGGACTGACATGAGTGCACCCGCCGTCGATTCCGGGTTCCAGGTGTTCACCCTCCCCGACCTCGGAGAGGGCCTGACCGAGGCAGAGCTGGTGTCCTGGCTCGTCGCCGAGGGCGACACCGTGGCCGTCGACCAGCCGATCGCGGAGGTCGAGACCGCCAAGTCGGTGGTCGAGGTCCCCTCGCCCTTCGCGGGGACCGTCGCAGTGCTGCACGGCAGGCCCGGCGAGATGCTCGACGTCGGGGCGCCGTTCCTCTCGGTCCGGCCCGAGGGCGACGGGCCTGCGGGCGCCGGATCCGCCGACACCACGCCGGCGGTTGCGGGGCCGGCAGCCGACGCCACCGGCACGATCACCGGCGCAGGCGTCGAAGCCGCCGCGGCGGAGCTCCGCGAGGAGGCCGGCGTCCCTGCCGCCGCCACGCGGGACGACGATGCGCCGGCGGTCGACGGCGGCTCGGGGAACGTGCTGATCGGCTACGGCACTCCCGGTGGTCTCACCGGTGGTCGCACCCGGCCCCGCAAGGGCGCGACGGCGGGAGCTGCTGCGTCGCCGGCGGCATCCGCTGCGCCGGCCGCTCCGGCCGCTCCGGCCACCCTCCTGCCCGCCGCTCGGACGACCCCGTCGCCGGCCGCTGCCGTCGCAGAGCCCGCTGCTCCGGTCGGGGCGACCGACGGCACGACCTCCGCTCCCGACACCGGAACCGCAGCGTCCGCCGCCGGCACGGCACCGACGTGTGTCTCGCCCCTGGTCCGGAAACTCGCGCGGGACAACGGGGTGCGGCTCACGGACCTCCGCGGGTCGGGGGAGCAGGGGCTGATCCTCCGCCGCGACGTGGAGCAGGCGATCGCCGCGGCGACGGTGCGGGACGTCGGGGCCACCCCCGGATCCGGCGTGGACGCCGCTGCGGGCGCAGCGACGGCGACCCTCGACGCGGTGGCCCGCCCCGCGCTGGGCGACGCCCCTGGAGCCGCCGACGTCCCGCTCGACTCCCGGTCGGGCCTCGCGGTCCTCGAACGCAGTCCGCTGAAGGGGGTCCGGCGGACGATCGCCGATGCGATGACCCGCAGCCGGCGCGAGATCCCCGAGGCCACGGTCTGGGTGGACGTCGACGCCACCGCCCTCGTGGAACTGCGCGAGGCGATGAAGCGCAGGACGCCGGACGCGGTGCCCGGCCTGCTGGCCTTCGTGGCGCGGTTCGTCGTGGCAGGCCTGGCCCGCTACCCGGAGCTGAACAGCCGGATCGCGACGGGCGCCGACGGTGCGCAGGAGATCGTGCGGGTCGACGGCGTGAACCTCGGGATCGCAGCGCAGACGGATCGTGGCCTCGTGGTACCGAGCGTCCGTCGGGCGGACACCCTGTCCGCCCGCGGGCTCGACGCCGAGATCCGTCGCCTCGCCGCCCTGGCACGCGAGGGCAGGGCCACGCCGTCGGACCTGTCCTCCGGTACCTTCACCCTGAACAACTACGGGGTGTTCGGCGTGGACGGCAGTGCGGCCATCATCAACTACCCGGAATCGGCGATCCTCGGGATGGGCCGGATCATCGACCGCCCGTGGGTCGTGGACGGCGGGCTGGCGGTGCGCAAGGTGACCGAGCTGACGCTCGCGTTCGACCACCGCGTGTGCGACGGCGGGACGGCGGGGGGCTTCCTCCGGTTCGTGGCGGACGCGATCGAGAACCCGGGCGGGATGCTCGCCGACCTGTAGGCGTGCGGTCCGCCGGGTTCCTCGAGGACCCGGCGGAGTAGACTGAGGCTCCCACGATGAATCAGGTGCATGATGAAAATCCGCCGGAATCACAGGAAGCACGACCAGCAGTCGGCCAGTCCGTCCCCCGTGGCGTCGACGGCCGCCGGTGGGCCCGTCCAGGAGCCGCCGCACGCGGAAGCGCACGCCCACCGGTCCTTCTTCAACGGGCTCGACACCGCCGCGCGGACCTTCCTCGGACCGGCGGCGCGCAGTGACGGGGGCACGCCGGTCGTGCACCGCCACGACGCCGCCGAGGAGCAGTCGGACAGCACCCTGCTCTCCATGGAGATCCATACGGACTCCCTCGGGCACCACTACGCGGTGCGGAAGCACCAGACGGAACCGCCCGCGGCCACACAGCCGGAGGAGCGGGAGCAGCCGGACGAGCCTGCGGGGCCCGGGAAGCATTAGGGCACCGGGCTGGTAGCACGATCCCCGTCCGGGCGGCCCGGGCGGTCCGGTCCCGCACGCCCATCGGAGAACCGTAGGGTTGGGGTGGTGATCGAGTCGCCGAACAACGCCCCTGCCCACCCCGCCATCGCCCGGGACGGCTTCGTCAGCGTCCGGGGAGCCAGCGAGAACAACCTGCGGGGCGTCGACGTCGACGTTCCGCGTGACGCCGTGGTGGCCTTCACCGGGGTCTCGGGGTCGGGCAAGTCCTCGCTGGCGTTCGGGACGATCTACGCCGAGGCGCAGCGCCGCTACCTGGAATCGGTTGCCCCCTACGCGCGGAGGCTCATCCAGCAGGGGCATTCGCCGCACGTCGGTTCGATCACCGGGCTCCCTCCCGCCGTGGCGCTCCAGCAACGGCGTGGGACGCCGAGCGTGCGCTCGACCGTCGGGACGCTCACCACCCTCTCCAATTCGCTCCGGATGCTCTACTCCCGTGCGGGCACCTACCCGGCGGACGCCGTCGAACGCCTGGAATCCGATGCCTTCTCGCCCAACACCGCCGCGGGAGCGTGCCCGCGGTGCCATGGCCTGGGCATCGCGAGGGATGTGACCGAGGAGACCCTCGTCCCCGATCCGGACCTGACCATCCGCGAGGGCGCCATCGCCGCATGGCCGGGCGCCTGGCAGGGCAAGAACCTCCGTGATGTCGTCGTCGAGCTCGGTCACGACATCGACGTGCCCTGGCGGACGCTGCCGAAGCAGGCGCGGGACTGGCTGCTGTTCACCGAGGAGCAGCCCGTCGTCGAGGTCACCCCCCAGCGGGACCGCGTGGCCAAGCCCTACAAGGGGCGCTTCTGGAGTGCGAAGAGCTACGTCATGCACACCCTCCGCGACTCCAAGAGCCAGCAGATGCGCGACCGCGTGCTGCCCTTCATGGAATCCGGCCCGTGCGGCGTGTGCGGCGGGAGCGGCCTGCGTCCGGAGGCACTCGCCGTGACGTTCGCCGGGCTGTCGATCGCGGAGGCGAACGCCCTGCCCCTGGCGGACCTCGCCGTGCACCTCGGGCCGGCGGCCACGCTGGAGCACCCGGTGGCCGCGCACCGGTCGTGGACCTCGGGGGAGGGGACGGAGGTGTCGGTCACCATCAGCCGCGACCTCGTGCAGCGCCTCCACGTCCTCGTGGACCTCGGCCTGGGCTACCTCAGCCTGAGCCGCGCCACCCCCACGCTCTCGCCGGGCGAGATGCAGCGGCTGCGCATCGCCACGCAGCTCCGCTCCGGCCTGTTCGGCGTCGTCTACGTGCTGGACGAGCCGTCCGCCGGGCTGCACCCCGCCGACGTCGAGCCGCTCCTCGCCGTCCTCGAAGCACTCACGGACGCCGGGAACTCGGTGTTCGTCGTCGAACACAACATGGACGTCGTGCGGCGCTCGGACTGGATCGTCGACGTCGGCCCGCTCGCCGGGGAAGGCGGGGGCGGCATCATCTACAGCGGCCCGGCCGACGGGCTCGCGGATGTCCAGGCCTCGCTCACTGCGCCGTTCCTGGCCCGGGCCGCGCCGACGGCGCCGGTGGACGGCGCAGCCCGCGAACCCTCGGCCTGGCTGCGCCTCGAGGGCATCCGGCGCCACAATCTCGAGGGACTCGACGCCGCCATCCCCGTGGGCGTGCTGACCGCCGTGACGGGTGTGTCCGGATCGGGGAAGTCGACGCTCGTCAGCAAGGTCCTCGCGGAAGCCGTCGGCGCGCACGTCCGCGACGACACCCCCGCCGACATCGAACCGGTCGACGACGGGACGGCCCCCGAGACTGACGCCGGCGCCACCGTGGCGGGCATCAGCGGACTGGAGGCCTTCGACCGCCTGGTCAGCGTGGACCAGAAGCCGATCGGGCGGACACCGCGCTCCAACCTCGCGACCTACACGGGACTGTTCGACGCCGTGCGGAAGGCATTCGCCGCGACGCCCGCCGCGAGGTCACGGGGGTTCGGGGCCGGCCGGTTCTCCTTCAACGTGCAGGGCGGACGCTGCGAGACGTGCCAGGGCGAGGGCTTCGTGGCGGTGGAACTCCTGTTCCTGCCCGGGAGCTACGGCCCCTGCCCGGCCTGCGCCGGGTCCCGCTACAACGAGGAGACCCTCGAGGTCACGCTGGACGGGCGCACCATCGCGGATGTCCTCGGCCTGACCGTGGACGACGCCGCGTCCGCCCTCGGGGACATCCCTGCTGCCGCTCGCTCGCTCGCCACGCTGCAGGAGGTGGGCCTGGGGTACCTGCGGCTCGGGCAGCCGGCCACCGAGCTCTCCGGGGGAGAGGCCCAGCGCATCAAGCTGGCCACCGAACTGCAGCGGGCCCGGCGCGGCCACACCCTCTACCTGCTGGACGAGCCGACCACCGGACTGCATCCCGCGGACGTGGTGCTGCTCCTCGCGCAGCTGCGGAAACTGGTCGAGGCCGGCAACACGGTCGTCGTCGTCGAACACACGATGGCGGTCGTGGCGGCCGCCGACTGGGTGATCGACCTCGGCCCGGGCGGAGGTTCTGCCGGCGGCAGGATCGTGGCCGCCGGGACGCCCGCGCACATCGCCGGCCTCGCGCCCGACGTGAGCGCGACGGCACCTTACCTCGCGGAGCACCTCGGAGCCCGGGGCGGGTCCTGACCGGCAGTCCTGCCCCTGATGCGCGGTCCTACACCAGGGCCGGCGCGAAGTCGTCCCTGACGGGGACCCGGGTGTCCAGCGACCGCCAAGCCGCGGCGAGGATGCCCACCGCGCGGCGGGTGTCCTCGGCCGGGTAGCCGAAGGGGACGCGGAGGAACCGCTCGAACACCCCGTCCATCCCGAAACGCGGGCCCGCGCCGAGCAGCAGGCCCCGGTCCCTGGCAGCGAGCGCCAGCTGCGAGCTGACCGGCGCCCCCAGATTGACCCAGGTGCAGAGTCCGCCCCGGACGTGGGGGACGTCCCACGCGGGCAGGGCGTCGTGGAGGAGCCCCTCGAGGTGGCTGCGGCCCTCGGCCAGCTGCCTCGAACGGAGAAGCAGCAGTTCGTCGTACGTGCCCAGCATCTCGAGGGCGATGAGCTGCTCGAGGATCGGCGTCCCGAGGTCCTGCGCATACCGGGACTGGACGAGCCGGTGGATGAGGTCCTCCTCCGCACGGATCCATCCGATCCGCAGCCCGCCCCACACGGTCTTGCCCATGGATCCGACCAGTACGGCGGGTCCGAAGGCGGCAAGGGGAGGCGTTGGATCGGCGTCGATCCGCAGCTCCGCCATCGTCTCGTCCGCGACGACCACCGTGTCCGGTCGTGCGGCCGCCGCCATCAGCCGGTCGCGCTGCGCAGCGGGCATCACCGCCCCGGTGGGGTTGTGGAAGTCCGGCATGACGTAGGCCAGCGTGGGCCGCCCCCGCCGGAACGCCTGCTCGAGGCCGTCGTCGTCCCAGCCGTCACGGGCATCGACGGCCACCGGCAGGAGACGCCGTCCGGCCGCGCGCAGGGCCTCGTACGCATGCGGGTAGCTCGGTGCCTCGACGAGCGCCGAGTCGCTGCGGCCGAGCAGTGCGCGCGCCAGGAGCGAGATGGCGTGCTGCGCTCCGAGGGTCACCATGATCTGGCCGGGCGCGGTGGGGACGCCCCGCGCCGCATACCGGTCGGCAAGGGCCTGCCGCAGGCGGGGCAGGCCGAGCGGATCGTAGCCGCTGCCGTTCAGGTAGGCGGGAAGTTCCTGCGCGGCCCTCGCGGCGGCCTCACCCACCTGCGGGGCGGCCGGGAGTGCCGCCTTGCTGAGGTCGAGGACCACGCCGGCTCCGCCGTCGTCGTACGCCGGCACCTCCCGGCCCGGCATGGCGACGACGCTGCCCGAGCCGCGCGTGCTCTCCACGTAGCCGGCCGAGCGCAGCCGTGCATAGGCGGCCGCCACGAGGGTCCTGCTGACGCCGAGCTGTGCGGCGAGCTCGCGTTCGGCCGGCAGGCGGGTCCCCAGCGGGATGCGGCCGTCGAGGGTGAGCAGCCGGATGCGGTCGGCCAGGGCCCCGTAGGCCGGGCCCGTGGTGCGCCACGCACCGAGTTCGGCTGCGAGGCGGCGTGCGGGAAGAACCATCATGAAGCCACCATGGCACGATTGGCATCTTGATGTAAGGCCAATTGCCGGTTCTACTGGGACCATGACGTTCCTCGGTGCCCGACGCGGGCTGCAGCTCCTGCTCGGCCTCTTCCTCTACGGTTTCTCGCTCGCCATGATGATCCGGGCCACGCTCGGGGTCTCGCCCTGGGATGTCCTGGGGCAGGGCGGATCGCTCCAGACCGGCATCCCGTTCGGCTTCATGACCAACATCATCGGCCTGATCGTCCTGCTGCTCTGGATCCCGCTCCGGCAGCGCCCGGGCATCGGGACCGTCCTCAACGTCCTGCTCGTGGGACCCAGCGCTGAGATCGGCCTCGCGCTGCTCGGGGAGCCCACCCAGCTGTGGGCGCGGATACTCCTGTTCGCCGGCGGACTGGTACTGCTCGCGGTCGCGAGCGGCCTCTACATCGGCGCCCGCCTCGGGCCCGGACCGCGCGACGGCCTCATGACGGGCCTCCACGCCCGTTTCGGGCTGCCGATCTGGCTCGCCCGCACGGCCATCGAGGGGACCGTCCTGCTGCTCGGGTGGCTGCTCGGCGGGTCCGTCGGCCTCGGTACCGTCGCCTTCGCCCTGCTCATCGGGCCGTTGATCAACGTGACGCTGCCGATCTTCCGCATGCCGGAGCGCGCCCCTCGGGAGCCTGTGGCCGTCGCCGCCTGATCGGACGGCCGCCGTCGTGTGACCGGATCGCCGTCGCCGTCTGATCGGTCCCCCTGGCCGGCCCGCCGCCGTCGTGTGACCGGATCGCCGTCGTCTGACCCGACCGCCGCCGTCGCCGTGTGACGGGACCGCCGCCGTCGGCCCGGACGCCTGCCGACCCTCGGGTGCGCGCCGGACCGCCGGGTCCGGTGGTCCGCCGACCTAGACTGGAACTCCGTCGTCAGAGAGGACCCCATGACCACCCACGTCCCCAGCGAGACCCGCAGCCCGTGGCGTGAGCTCGGACCGGGCATCTACGTACTGCGCACCGCGGGCTTCCGGACGAATGTCGGGCTCGTCGTCGGGTCCGAGCAGGCGCTCGTCGTCGATACCGGGGCAGGACCGCTCGGCGCGGCGGAGGTGTACTCGCACGTGCGGGCCGTCACCGGCCTGCCGCTCGTCGTCGTGAACACGCACGCCCATGCCGACCATTTCTTCGGCAACGACTACTTCGCCGCTCACGGCGTCGAGGACTTCTGGGCGACGTCCCGGTGCAGCGCCGTGCAAACCGAGAACGGCGAGGACCAGCGGGCGCTGGTCGCCGCCATCGAGCCGGCCATGGCAGCGGGCGACGGCGAGCACACCCGGATCCTGGCTGCGAACCGGCTGGTGGAGGGCACGCCGGTCGACCTCGACCTCGGCGACGTGTCCGTGACGCTGTTCCACCTCGGGAGCGGCCACACCGACCACGACCTGCTCGTGGGCGCCGGGAACGTCCTGTTCACGGGAGACCTGGTGGAGGAGGGGTCCGATCCGGTCTTCGAAAATTCGTTCCCCGTGGACTGGGTGAGGACGCTCGGCAAGATGGCCGCCCTCGAGGACCTCTACGACGTGTTCGTGCCCGGCCACGGCGAGCCCGTGGCTGTCGGGGACGTCACCACGCAGATGAACACCATGCGGAGTGCCATCCGGGTGACCCGCGTGGCCATGGACGAGGCCTCGGTGGACATGACCAAGGCCATCCCCATCCTGCCGTACGGCCCCGAGCAGTCCCGGGCACTGCTCGTCCGTCTGCGCACCCTCGCGCACTGGAAGTGGCTGACGCGCAGGCACTGAGGCCGGTGTGCTCCTAGGCCCCGAAGACCGTGCGGTCGAGGAAGTCGTTGCGGAACTTCCCCTCGGGGTCCAGGCGCCCGGCGAGGCTCCGGAAGTCCTCGAAGCGGGGATAGAGCGGCGCCAGCCGGGCGGCGTCGGCCGCGAACAGCTTTCCCCAGTGCGGGCGGGCACCCAGGGGGAGCAGGGCCGCCTCGAGCTCCGGCAGCAGGGCTTCGACCTCGGCCTGCAGCGGCTTCCAGGTGAAGTGGAGGCCGATCCCGTCACGACGGTAGTTGCTGCTGAGCCACAGCTCGTCCGCCGCCATGGAGCGCACCTCCGAGACCAGCAGCAGCGGCGCGATCCTCGGCGCGAGGGCGCGCACCGCCTGGATCGCCTCGACCGCGTGGTCGCGGCCCACGAGGTACTCGGTCTGCAGCTCCTGCCCGTTGCTGGGGGTGAACGCGAGGCGGAAGTGGGCCAGCCGGTCCGACCACGGTCCCGGAACGCCGAGCTGCTGTGTGCAGTGGTCCGCGGCCACCCCCGGCACCGGGTGGTGGGCGCGGTCCGCCGGCGTCCCGCCGTAGAACGCGTCGGGGGCGGGGCGGGCGGCGTCGATGCGGCTCTTCAGCCACGCCTGGCCGATGGTGTCGCCCGACCAGTCCGTGAACAGGCTGACGCTGTAGGCCGCGGAGGTGGCGGCGTCGTAGTCCGCGAGCACCGCGTCCCACGGGACGTCCGTGAACACGTCCTGGCGCACGTCGAACGAGGGCTCGATGCGCAGGGTCGCACGGTGCACGACGCCGAGGGCGCCGAGGCCCACGACGGCGCCGTCGAAGTCGTCGTCACCCGCGGCGAGGGTGAGGGCGTCGCCGGAGGCGGTCACGAGTTCGAGCCCGACGACGGCGGTGGCCAGGTTGCCGTTCGCGTCCCCGGAGCCGTGGGTGGCCGTGGCGATCGCGCCTCCGACCGAGATGTGGGGGAGGGAGGCGAGATTGTGCAGGGCGAAGCCGCGCCGCTGCAGGTGCTCGGCGAGGACCCCGTACCGCACGCCCGCGGCCACCGTGACGGTGAGTGCCTCCTCGTCGATCTGCACCCCGGGATCGAGCACGTCCAGGCAGACGAGGGTCCCCGCGCTGTCCGCGAGGTCGTTGAAGGAGTGCCGTGAGCCGAGCGCGCGGACCAGGGTGGCCTTCGCGACGGCCCGCTGGAGATCGGCGAGCGAGGTGGGGTGCAGGATCGTCCGGGCGCGGTACTCGTAGTTGCCCGCCCAGTTGAGCCTGTCCCGTACGTGTTCCTCGAGCATGGTGGTCCTTGTCTGGCCGGTGTCGCGGCGGCGGACGTGGAGGCTGCGGCGGCACGATCGGAGGGGTGCCCGCCCATCCTACAACGTTGTAGAATCTGCTCACGCGTGACGTGCAGGGCATCACGACAGGACCCGAGGGGGCGGCATGGCGGCCACACTGAAGGACGTCGCGCTCGCAGCCGGCGTCTCGATCAAGACCGTCTCCAACGTCATCAACGACTACGAGCACATCCGTGCCGACACCAAGCAGCGCGTCATGGACGCCATTGCCGAGCTCGGCTACAGCCCCAACCTCTCCGCGCGGAGCCTGCGCTCGGGCCGCACCGGGGTGATCGGGCTCGCCGTCCCCGAACTCTCGCTGAGCTACTTCGCGGAACTGGCCGGCTCGATCATCAGGGCGGCGGAGCGGCAGGGGCTGAAGGTGCTCGTCGAGCAGACCGGCGGCGACCGCTCCCGCGAGCTCGAGATCCTGTCCGGTCCGCGGCTGCAGATGACGGACGGGCTGCTGTTCAGCCCGCTCGGCATGTCCAACGAGGACGCCGAGCACCTGAACGTCGACTTCCCCCTCGTGCTGCTCGGCGAGCGGATCTTCGGTGGGCCCACCGACCACGTGACCATGAGCAACGTCGACTCCGCCCGCGCCGCGACCGAGCACCTGATCTCGCGGGGCCGGCGCCGTATCGCCGTCGTCGGCGGCCACGAGGGCGAGGTGATCGGATCGGCCGGCCTGCGCCTGCGCGGGTACCGGCAGGCTCTCGACGCCGCACGCATCCCGTTCGACCCCGACCTCGTCGCCTATACGACGCTCTGGCACCGGGCCAACGGGGCCACCTCCATGCGCGAGCTGCTCGCGTCCGGCGTCGAGTTCGATGCGGTCTTCGGCATGAACGACACCCTGGCGCTCGGCGCCATGCGCGTGCTGCAGGAGGCGGGGCGGAGGATCCCCGAGGATGTCGCCGTGATCGGTTTCGACGATCTCGACGAAGGCAGGTACTCGCTGCCGACGCTGTCCACGATCGACCCGGGCAGGGACGAGATCGCGGACACCGCGGTGCGGGTACTGCAGGAGCGCATCGTGGGGCGCGGCGGCGAGGTCCCGCCGCGCGAGTTCGAGGCGCGGTTCCAGGTCATCGAGCGGGAATCCTCCGCGCTGTCCCGGTGAGGACCAGCCCCGGCCCCACCCACCCCGAGCAGAAAGCAGCCCCATGCAGAGCGCACGCCTCACACTGGACCCCCACTTCGCGGTCGGGCCCATCAACCGCAACATCTTCGGCGGCTTCGTCGAACACCTCGGCCGCCACGTCTACGACGGCATCCACGAGCCCGGCCATGCCACGGCCGACGACGAGGGCTTCCGCCAGGACGTCATCGATCTGGTCCGCGAGATGGGCGTCTCGACCATCCGCTACCCCGGGAGCAACTTCGTCTCGGGTTTCCGGTGGGAGGACAGCGTGGGGCCGCGTGAGGAGCGCCCCACCCGGCTGGACCTGGCCTGGCACTCCACCGAGACCAACCAGGTGGGCCTGCACGAATTCGCATCCTGGCTGCGGAAGGTCGACAGCGAGCTCATGCTCGCCGTGAACCTCGGCACCCGCGGCACCCTCGAGGCCCTGGAACTCCTCGAGTACTCGAACCTGCCCAAGGGCACCGCCCTCGCCGACCAGCGCATGGCCAACGGCCGGCCCGATCCGTTCGCCATCAGGATCTGGTGCCTCGGCAACGAGATGGACGGCCCGTGGCAGCTCGGCCACCGCTCCGCCGAGGACTACGGCAAGCTGGCGTCCCGCACCGCCAAGGCGATGCGGCAGCTCGACCCCTCGATCGAACTCGTGGCCTGCGGCTCCTCCAGCGCGCACATGCCCACGTTCGGCGAGTGGGAGCGCGTGGTCCTCTCGCACACGTACGACGACGTCGACTACATCTCCTGCCACGCCTACTACGAGGAGAAGGGCGGCGATCTCGGCTCCTTCCTGGCGTCCGCCGTCGACATGGACCACTTCATCGAGTCCGTCGTCGCGACCGCCGACCACGTCAAGGCCGTCCGCGGCAGTACGAAGACCATCAACATCTCCTTCGACGAGTGGAACGTCTGGTACATCAGCCGCTTCGAGGCCGTCGACAGGATCGAGGGACTCGACAACTGGCCCGTCGCCCCGCGCCTGCTGGAGGACTGCTACTCGGTGGCGGACGCCGTCGTGTTCGGCAACCTCATGATCTCGCTGCTGAAGCACGCCGACCGCGTCACCTCGGCGTCGCTGGCGCAGCTCGTCAACGTGATCGCCCCGATCATGACCGAGCCCGGCGGCCCCGCGTGGCGCCAGACGACCTTCTTCCCGTTCTCCATCACCTCGAGGCTCGCGCGGGGCTCTGTCCTCGAGCTCACGCTCGACGCCGGCACGTACACGACCGGCGAGTACGGCGTCGTCCCGCTCGTGGACGCCGTGGCGACGCACGACGACGCGACGGGCGCCACCGCCGTGTTCCTCGTCAACCGGTCGCAGACAGAGGAGACGACGGTGACCATCGACGTGGCGGCGCTCCCCGGGATCACCGGGGTCACCGCGGAGTCGCTGTACGATACGGACGTATATGCCAGGAACACCCTCGAGGAGCCCGACCGCGTGACCATGAGACCGAACACCTCCGCCAGGCTCGACGGCGGCGCCGTCACCATCACGCTTCCTCCCGTGTCCTGGACGGCTGCAGCCCTCGCATGAACCGCACCGATCCCAGCGAATACAGGATCGAGGGTGGCGGATACACGGCCGTCGTCCTCGCGCTCGGCGCTGCAGTCCGCGAACTCACCCACGACGGCCGTCCGCTCGTGGTCGGCTTCGGTGCGCAGGAGGCGATGCCGAATTTCCGCGGCGCCTTCGTGGCACCGTGGCCCAACCGCATCGAGGACGGTCGCTACGCGTTCGACGGCGTCACCCATGAGCTGCCGGTCAACGAGCCCGAGCGCGGCACGGCCCTCCACGGGCTCGTCTTCGACGTCCCCTGGACGCTCGTGGAGCACACCGGTTCCTCCGTCACGCTCGCGTGCACCATCGAACCGGTCGCGGCCTACCCCTTCGAGGTGGCCCTCGAGGTACGCTTCGCCGTCGACGCGCAGGGCTTCCGGACGTCCATCACGGCGACGAACGCCGGCTCGCTGCGTGCCCCCTACGGCGTGTGCCCGCACCCGTACCTCGTCGCCGGGCCGTCGCCCCTGAACGACTGGGTGCTCGAACTCCCCGCCGCCACGGTCCTGACGGTCACGCCGGACCGGCTGCTGCCCGTGGCGAAGGAGGCCGTCGCCGGGACGCCGTTCGACTTCCGGACGGCCCACGCGCTCGGCGACGTGCAGATCGACCACGCATTCACCGATCTGGAGCGCGACGGCGCCGGCCGGGCCACGGTGCGGGTCACCGACCCGATCCACGGCACCGGGACGGCCATGGTGTGGGACGGCAGCTGCCCCTGGGTCCAGATCCACACGGCCGACCTGCCGCTGAAGCCGGAGAGCACGCGCCTCGGCCTCGCCGTCGAACCCATGACCTGCCCGCCGGACGCCTTCAACACCGGCGAGGACCTGATCGTCCTCGACCCCGGGGCGACGCACCGGACCGGCTGGACCATCTCGGCACTGTGACCCGGGCCGGCCCCTTCCCGGTCGGGAGGCCGGAGAGGATCGCCCACCCGCCCCGGGCGCGGTCCTTTCGCGCCCTCTCGCCGCCGCGGGAGCTCTGGTCCAGTCCGGCGTTCGCGGGTACGGTACCCCCAGGAACGGTGAGGAGGCCCGGCATGGACGACCAGGACATCCTGTCCACCATCCGCTCCCTCGTGGAGGAGGAGCACCGGCTCCGGGAGCATACGGCCGGCAGTGTCCGGGGCCACGAGAACGAGGGACGCCTGCGCCGCATCGAGGAGAGCCTGGACCAGTGCTGGGACCTGCTGCGGCAGCGGCGGGCCAAGAAGGAGTACGGCGAGAACCCGGATGCCGCGTCCGTCCGCCCGGTCAGCCAGGTGGAGGGCTACTGGCCCCGCTCGAGGAGCCGTTCCTAGGGTTCCGCTGCCCGAGGTCCTCAGCCGCCCACGAGCTGGTCGAGGGTGACGAAGCCATAGCCGGCGCTGCTGATCCGATCGATGACCTGGGCCAGTGCGTCAGCGTCCAGGGTGCTGCCGTCGTCCGGGTTGGACCCGGCATGCATGAGGACGATCTCGCCGGGCTGGAGTCCGCCCAGCACACGGTCGGTGACCGTCTGCGTGCTGATGCCACCGCTGGTGCCCTTCCAGCCCAGGGTGTCCACGGTCCACCGCACCGGGACGTACCCGAGGTCGTTCACGGCGGCGATGGTCCGCGCATCCCGTTCACCGAAGGGGAAGCGGAAGAACGGGCGGGGGTCGGCGCCGGCGGCCTGGATGGTCTGCTCGGCTCCGCGGACCTGGTCGGCGATGAGTGGATCCGAAAGACCGGTGAAGCCGGGGTGCGTCAGGGAATGGTTCGCGATGCGGTGGCCTGCCGCGGCGATCTGTCCCACCCCTCCCGGATTCGACGCGGCCCAGGTCCCGGTCAGGAAGAAGGTGGCGGGCACTCCCTTCGCGGACAGGGTCGACAGGATCTTCGGCAGGCCCTCGGCATCGGCTCCGGCGTCGAAGGTGAGCGCCACGACGTTCCCTGCGCCGGGCAGCACCGTGAGGTCCTGACCGCGTAGTGACGGCGGGAAGGGTGCGGAGGGCTGCGGGGTGACCGGTTCCGGTTCCGGGCCCGGTTGTGGTTGGGGTATCGGGGGCACGACGACCGGCGGCTGGACCGGTTCCGGTGACTCTGCCGCAGGCACCGTCGCGGGTGCCGCCGGTGAAGGGGATGTCGTGGCCGGCTCCGGTGAGGTCACCGCGGGCCCGGCCGACGGCGGCGGGCTGTCGGCGCGGCCCGCGATCACCACGGCGATCACCACGGCGATCGCCAGGAGGACGAGGGTGAGGAGAGCGGCAGCCCATCGCCGTCGTGCTGTCCCCGCCGGTGCCGTCGTCATGGTTCCTCCCCGGGACGGTGTCCACGAGAGCGGCCGCGATGCCCTCGATCCCGGGCGGCTGAAACCTCGCACCACCGTCAGGCCCATGATCGGCCGTGGCGCGCGGGGACGGCAGAGGCTTTGGTCCGTCCATTCCTCCACGGCACCCGCCGACGCGCTCACGATCCGCCTCCGGAGAACGAGGAACACGAGGGACACCGGGACGGTCATCAGGGCCGCAGCCTCCGCCGTGCCCATCGCCCGGGCACTCCGAGGCCGGGCGTCCTCGGCGGCCCGGGAGGGTTGGGCATCGGATCAGTGCAGGATGCGCTGGTACAGCAGGTGGTCCTGCCAGGACCCGGCGATGCGGAGGTAGGAGGGCGCCGTCCCGATGAGCGTGAAGCCTGCCCGGTGCAGGACGGCCGTCGATGCCGTGTTGTGCGGCAGGACGGACGCCTGGATGCGGTGCAGGCCCAACTCGTCCCGGGCCTGCCGCAATGCTTCCTGCAGGGCGGCCGAGCAGACGCCCCGACCCTGCATCCAGCCGGCCACCCAGTAGCCCACATGGGCGCTGAGGAACGGGCCGCGTTCGCCTGATGGGGATTCGAGCCCCTTCCCGCCGCTTTCCCCCGCTGTCACACTGTCTCCATGGCCGGAGCCCCTGACTCCCGTATCGACGACTACATCGCCGCGTTGCCGGACTGGCAGCAGGAGATCTGCCGCATCGTCCGTCGTGTGGTGCACGAGGCCGATCCTGACGTCGAGGAGACGATCAAGCGCACCCGCCAGCCCTACTTCGTGCTCCACGGGAACGTGTGCGCTCTCCTCGCCACCAGGGACCACGTCAACGTCTTCCTCTACGACGGCGGCCTGGCACCCGATCCGCACGGCATCATCACGGGCGGCCACGGCAATGCGACCGGACGGACGATCGCCGTGTACGAGGACCGGCCGGTGGACGAGGATGCGCTCCGCGAGATCTTCCGGGCTGTCATCGCGGACAACCGGGCCGGCGGTTGGCGCAGCATCACCAGGCGTGCCGATCCCGGCGGGTGAGCCCGGAGAAGCACCACCTGAGCTCGCTGCATGAACTTCCAGAACCCCGTGCAGCAACCGTCGGAACCGGCTCGCTGGTGAGGCATCGGTGTCCGGGTCAGCGGTCGGGGGACTGGTCCTGCCGGCGCAGGCAGCTGTTTCCACAGCGCCTGCGCCGGCAGGGTTGTCGTCAGGCCGCGCTGGTGGCGTCCTGGACCTCTCCGACGAGTTCTTCGAGGATGTCTTCGAGGAAGAGCATGCCGGTGGTGTTTCCTTCGGCGTCGAAGACGCGGGCGATGTGGGCGCCGGTGCGGCGCATGGTCGCCAGGGCGTCCTCGAGGTCGCTGCTGCGGTACGCGGACGCGAGCCGGCGGACCCTCTTGGCCGGCACCGGCGCATCGAACGACTCCGGGGTGGAGAGATCCGTGACGTCCTTCAGATGCAGGTATCCGGTCGGTTCCCCGTCGCGGGTGAGGATGTATCGGGAGTACCCGTGGTCGCTGACCGTCTGCTGGATGATGGCCGGGCTGGCGGTCTCCGGCAGGTGCACGATGTCCTGGATGGGGACCTCGACGTCGGCCACGGTCTTGGACGTGAACTCGAACGCGTTGGTCAGGGTGCCACTTCCGTCCGCGAGAAGGCCTTCCCTGGTGGACTGCTCGACGATGGTCGCGACCTCATCGAGGGTGAAGGCGCTGGTCGCCTCGTCCTTCGGCTCGACCCTGAACAGGCGCAGGATGCCGTTGGCGATCCCGTTCAACGTCCAGATGACCGGCCTGACGACCTTGGACACGAACACCAGGGGCGGCGCCAGGATCAGTGCGGCCTTCGTGGGCACGGAGAACGAGATGTTCTTGGGGACCATCTCGCCCAGGACCACGTGCAGGAACGTGACGAGCAGCAGGGCGATGACGAATGCGATCACGCCGATCGCTTCGGGCGGGATCGGTGTCAGGGCCAGCGGGTACTCGAGCAGGTGATGGATCGCCGGCTCGGAGACGTTGAGGATGACCAGCGAGCAGACGGTGATGCCGAGCTGGCTGGTGGCCAGCATCAGGGTGGCGTGTTCCATCGCCCACAGGGTGGTCTTCGCGGCCTTGCTGCCTTCCTCGGCGCGCGGCTCGATCTGGGAGCGACGCGCGGAGATGACCGCGAATTCGGCGCCGACGAAGAACGCGTTGACGGCCAGGAGCACGACCAGCCAGATCAGTCCGGGCAGGTACTCACTCATGGGTCAGTTCCTTCGTCAGCTCGTCGATGGTGCGGTCGTGGCGGCTCTGCGCGTCCTCGGGTCTCTGCGGGTAGTCGGAGGGATCCGTGGGGGTGAAGCGGATGCGCTCCACGTGGGCTCCGAGGACCCGCTCGACGCGCAGCACGCCGTCGCTGAGGGCCACTTCGTCGCCGAGTTCGGGGATCCTGTCGAGTTCGTCGGTCACGTATCCGGCGAGGGTGTCGTAGTCCTCGCCCTCGGGCACGTCGATACCGGTGCGTTCCCTGAGTTCGTCGGGGCGCAGCGACGCGTCGAAGGTGAGGGACTTGCCGGTCCGGACGACGCCGACGTGGGCGCGGTCGTGTTCGTCCTCGAGTTCCCCGACGATTTCCTCGATGAGGTCCTCGAGGGTGACGATGCCTGCGGTGCCGCCGTGTTCGTCGGTGACGATCGCGACCTGCAGTCCCTGCCCGCGCAGCAGACCCAGCAGGGTGTCGACGCTCATGGATTCGGGGACGCGCAGGGGTTCGACCATCAGCTTCCCGGCCGTGGTGATGCTCCGTGCATCCAGGGGGACGGCGAAGGCCTGCTTGAGGTGGATGACGCCACGGATGTCGTCGTTGTCCTCACCGATCACGGGGAAGCGGGAGTACCCGGTGGTCACTGCCGTGGCGACGATCTCGGCCGCGGTGTCGGTGGTCTTCACGGAGGTCATCCGCACGCGGGGTGTCATGACGTCGTCGGCCGTGTGGTCGGAGAAGAGCAGGGTACGGTGCAGCAGCTCGGCGTGGTCCTGGTCCAGGGAGCCCTCCAGGGCTGACCGGCGGACCAGGGAGCTGAGCTCCTCGGCGCTGCGGGCACCGGAGAGCTCTTCCTTGGGTTCGATGCCGAAGGAGCGGATGATCTTGTTGGCCGTGTTGTTGAACAGGAGGATCACGGGTTTCAGGACCGTGGTGAACAGGGTCTGGAACGGGACGACGAACTTCGCGGTCTGTCGGGGAAGGGCCAGGGCGAAGTTCTTCGGGACCAGCTCGCCGATGACCATGGAGAACACGGTGGCGAGGAAGATGCCCACCACGGCGCCGATCCCGGGCACGAAGGCCTCGGGGACGCCGGCGCCGAGCAGTGGTTCGCGGAGCAGGGAGCTGATAGCCGGCTCGAACGTGTAACCGGTGAGCAGCGTGGTCAGGGTGATCCCCAGCTGCGCACTCGACAGGTGCGTCGAGGTGATCTTTAGGGCCTTGATGGTGGGCTTCAAGCCCTTCTCGCCGCGCGCGTCGCGGGCTTCGAGCTCTCGGCGGTCGAGGTTCACGAGCGCGAACTCCGAGGCCACGAACATGCCTGTGCCGACGGTGAGGATCAGGCCGACGCCGATCATGACTAACTCGTACACGGTGTCGCCCCCCATCCTCGATCGGCCGGCTGTGCGGCGTTCAGGCGGGTGAGGGGCGCGGGTCTATGCGTCGGGGGGTCATCCATAATGCCGTCAAGTCTACTGGGGCAAGATGAGAAGACGGTGAGGGCGGGCAAGGTGAACGAGGCTCACAGGTGTGGTAGCGCCTCATCTCCGAAGCCCGGCTGATGTTCGGTCGTGGTGGTGGTGCGGAGGGCGTGCACGGCGAAGCGCACACGGACGCCGGCCGGGTGACTGTCCTGGATTGCCGGCGATGCAGGGTCGCTCCAGTGCGCACCGGGTGTCTCCTGAGCAGCACCACGGTGGTGAGCCCCGGAGAGGTCGTGGACCAGAAGCAGGATTCGGGAAAGACCACGAGGTCTGGACATACTGGATCAATGAAACCTCTGTTGATCGTCGTCGCTCTTGTCGCCCTCGTCCTGCTCGTCATCGGCATTGCCGTCGAGGCTCTGAAGTTCCTGCTGTACGTGGGGCTCGTCGTCCTTGTCGTATCAGCAGCCCTGCTCGTACTTCAGCGTGTGCGTTCACGAGTGCACGGCTAGGAAGAAACCCGTACGGGGTCCCCGGACAGTACCGCCGCCCTCGCACCGCAGGGCGTCATTGGCCGGCAGTGGTAGGCAGTGGCAGAAGGCACAGGAAAGGGGAGTGCGCCCTGGTGAGGCGCACCCCCCTTCGTCTCTTCTGCTTCACTGCCGGATGTCCTGGCGCGGTGCAGGACGGCAGGAATGTCAGTGCTTGAAGGCGTCCTTGATCTTCTCGCCGGCCTGCTTCAGATCACCCTTGGCCTGATCGCCCTTACCCTCGGCCTTGAGGCTGTCATCGCCCGTGGCGTCACCGGCAGCTTCCTTGCCCTTACCGCCGAGCTTGTCCGCGGTGTTGCCGATCTTGTCGTCCAGTCCCATGATGCTCTCCCTACGGTTGACGTCATTGGTGGTACCACCGGCTTCGTGCACCGGCCGTTCCAGTCTATGCACGGTGACCCGCGTCTCGTGGATGCTGCACGCTTCCCTCCCGGCTGCCGACCCGAGCGCGCTACCTGCATCCTCGGGCTTCGGGCTCCCTTGTCCCCACCCGAATCCGACAGCCTGGTGATGGCGGATGGCGGGCAGAATCGTCTCCAGTACCCGCACTCGGCAGCGTTGATGAAAGGCCGCACCTCATGAGCTCCTCCGCCTCACCACGAGCACTTCGCCGCCAGAGCGATCACCAGGACCCCTGGGCCGGACCGCTCGGGCGTGCAGCGCACCGAGCTACCCAGGTCCTGCTCCTGCTGGCCCTGTTCACCGTGGTCGTCTATGCCCTGATCCAAATACGCCTGGTGATCATCCCGCTCCTGCTGGCCCTGATCCTCGCCTCGGCCATCGGACCGTTCGTGTCCTGGCTGCGACGCAGGGGATGGTCGAGTTCCCTCGCGACCGCGGCGTCCTTCGCCATCCTCCTCGCGCTCATCGGCGGTCTGCTCGCAGGAGTCGTGTTCGCGGTCATGGGCCAGACCGACACCCTCACCAGCAGTGCCGTTCAGGGCATCGATCAGCTGATCGATTTCGTGGAGAACGGGCCCCTGCCGGTCGACGACGGGCAGATCCAGGCGGCCCGGGACGCGGTCGTGGACTTCGCCACCAGCAGTGCGGCCGGCACCACCGCCCTGGCCGGACTGAGCGCTGCGACGAACTTCCTCACCGGGCTGCTGCTGATGATCGTCATCCTCTTCTTCTTCCTCAAGGACGGCGAGAAGATCTGGGCCTTCACCCTGAGGGCCTTCAAAGGCACCCGACTGGTCAAAGCACGCAACGTCGGAGATCAGAGCGTCGCCGTGCTCGGCGGGTACGTCCGCGGGACCGCGATCGTCGCGGCCGTCGACGCGTTCTTCATCGGACTGGCCCTGGTCGTCCTCGGGGTGCCCCTCGCCCTGCCGCTGGCCGCGATCGTATTCATCGGGGCATTCATCCCCCTGGTCGGGGCAACCCTGGCAGGCGCCGTGGCGACCCTCGTCGCCCTGGTCACCAACGGACCCGCCGCCGCACTGATCGTGCTCGGCGTCGTCATCCTCGTCAACCAGCTCGAAGGCAACTTCCTGCAACCGGTCGTCATGGGCCACACCCTCAGCGTCCACCCACTCGTGATCCTCGTCGCCCTCACCGCAGGGACCGTCCTGGCAGGAATCATCGGCGCGATCCTCTCCGTCCCCCTCACCGCCGTGGCCTGGGCGGGCATCAAGGCATGGAACGCCGACCGCGACGAAGACATCACCGACGACGCCATCACCCAGGCCGAGACACACACCCTCATGGACGAACAAGGCCACGGACCCCGCAACACCCCCGCCGGCAGGCCGACCGAAGAGAATCCCCTCCAGGACCACGGACAGGATTCAGGGCAGGACTTCGGGGAGGACGCGCAGCAGGACGGGACACGCCCCCCGGAGTACGACGGGGTCACCGCGCACACCTCCGACCCGGGGGAGCGGACTGCCGTCAACTCTCGTCAGGAAACACTGGATGCCGCAGGTGCAGGTGCAGATGCGGATTCCAGCACCGACCGTCGCCCCGATCCGGGCCGGTGATTTCACCTGCAGGCCATCAGACGCCATGGCGGCAGTTCGGCCGGGCTCGCAGGAGCTCTGCCGACGCAGGACGCCCGGTGTGCCGGAGTGCCAGGTCTCGGTGATGGGAGGACAGGCTCCGGGGTTACGAGGTGGGGGTCGGGGTCTGGTCCAGTGCGTCCCGCAGCAAGGGCAGGAGCGTGTCCCCGTCGGCGCCGCGCAGCACCGGCACCCCGTTGATCAGGTCTGCGTCAGGCTCGGCCCCGGCTGCCGCGGTGATCTCGGTCGTGCGGGTCGAGGGGGTGGGCCGGACCTGGCGGAGGGCGATGGCCGCCACCCGGTCGGGGTGGGTTTCGGCCAGTTCGGCGTAGATGGTCGGGTCGTGTTCGCCGTCGTCTCCGACAAGGACCCAGGTGATGTGGGACAGGTCGTCGATGAGTGTGGCGAGGGAGGAGGACTTGTGCTTCTTGCCGTCGCGGAACCAGCGGTTCGGGGTGATGCCCCAGTCCGTCATCAGCACCGCTCCTGCCGGGAAATCGTTCCGTTCCAGGAATCGGGTGACCGGTCCCACGAAGTTCCAGGGCCCGTTGCTCAAGTACACGACGGCGGGATGGTCCTGGCCCTCGACGGCGGTGCGGAGCAGGTGGGCCATGCCGGGCACCGACGTCCGTGTCGCGCTCGAGCCGCGCAGCGTCCGCCACGCCGCACGGGCCGGATGGGCGATGCCCGTGATCCACACCGTGTCGTCGATGTCGCACACCACGCCGCGCCCCGGATGGGCGGCGGCACTGTGGACCGTCGCCGTAACCGGAGCACGCCCCGTCACCTGCAGCACGGCATCCGTCGTGCCCGGGGGTAGCGGGGTGTCCAGCGGCAGCCGGGCGTCGATGATGCCGGCCTCGTTCGTGGTGACCGTGGTTCGGGTCCCCTGCACCTCGATCTGCACCTCGGTCCCGGGGCTCTCGAGCGTGAACAGGCGCCGCCACCCGGAGATCCCGCGCCGGGCGGCAGGATCGACCGACGCCGGGGCCAGGACGACCCGGCCCAGCACGCGGGAGTGCTGGGCGCTGGCGTACCCCGAGTAGGGGATCACCGCCGGCGTCCAGCCCTTCTCGACCGCCCGCCGGGCCAGCCGATCACGGACGCCGGTCTCGGTCCGGTAAGCAACCGTGATCGCGTCCTGGCGGAAATGGCTCAAGGAAATTCTCGGTAAGCGCATCAGTTCACCGTACCGAGACCCCTCGCACACCGCGAGGTCAGAAGGAACAGGGGTGTGGCTGGCGCCCGGGCGGGCCTTTGACTTACGGCGACATGGGTCGGTCGGTGGAAAGGGCGGCGAAGAGATCGGCCGCGTCGGCAGAGGGGACGACGCGGTTGGGGTCCAGAGGGTCCGCCTCCCAGGGCATCGTAGCGACGGTGATGTTCTCCGACGGCACTCTGGCCAGTTCCACCCCGAGGCCGACCTTTGCTCCGAGCGAACCCAGCCCCGAATCGACGCGGAGAGAGGACGTCGCAGCATCGATGAACCCGATCATCCGCTCCGGGCTCGTCAGGGTTCCGGACGCCGTCACATGTCCGACGACGGCGCCGATGACGTCCTGTTGATGGGCCATCCGCGCGATGTCGCTTCCATCGAAACTGTCGCGGGTCCGGGCCAACGCGAGGGCTTCCTCACCGCTGAGGGTCTGCTGGCCGGCCGGTAGGTCCAGGTCGGCCTTCGGGTCGACCATGGCCTGATCGAGGTCCACGGGCAGACCATCCAGAGCATCGATCATGTCGATGAAGCCCGAGAAGCGCAGCTCCGCATAGTGATCCACGGACACCCCGGCCAGGTCTTCGACCGACCGGGTCAGGCACGCGGGACCGTACCCGAGCATCCCGTTGATCATGACCCGACCGGACGGGAAGGCCCTCCCGTCCGGGCTCGCGCAGGCGGGCACATCGAGGACCGTGTCCCGGGGGATTTGCACCGCGTCGATACGGGAGCGGTCTTCGCTGATATGGACCAGCACCATCGAGTCGCTGCGCGTCGCGGCTTCCGGTTCACCCTCTCTGGCATCAGAAGCCGCCAGGAGGATATTGACCGGCCGGCCCTCATAGTCCTGAATCGATTCCCCAAGATCGACGACGGCCGTATTCGACTGCCACCTCGCCCCGAAGTACAGGCTCACCGCACCCACCACGAGTGCCACGAGCACGGATACGCTGATGACCAGCCTGCCCCTCCGAGGAACGTTCCGCACATACGCGTCTCCCCAGGCCGTGAATACTGACATCGGGGCGAACTCCAGACCTGGACCATCATCGGGCACCGACCGAACAAGCCGGCAGCGTAGGCCTCCATGATAGGAGGTCCCAGCACGTCGACGTGCAGACGCAGGCCCCTACGTGCTGCCCGCACCGCAACAGCACGAAGCCCGGATGGCGCAAGCCACCCACGGTGACGGGCATCCGCAGCAGATGGATACCCTGGCACCGGGCATCAACCGCGCCGTAGCAAAGCACCGTTCGTTCACCGCCGGGACCGAAGGCACCGGATCGGCCCCGACGCCCGACCTGAAGGACCAGACCACAGGGAAGCCCGCGGTGAGCGGGAGCAAGGACGCTCCTCCGCACCCGAGAACGGTCAGGCCTGGAGTGCGCAGCAGGCGGAACCCGACAGCACGCGTTCGGGCGGGGCGAAAGCGACCGCACCTGTCCATCGAGAGCTGCCCGGTCGGTGAAGAGGCGCTGCCACCGCTGTGTGCAGCTCAGTGAGGGAGCAGATCCTGAACGAGGTCCAGTGCGGGCGCGTCCGCGAGGCACCGCGATGGTCGCGTGTATACCCCTAGGGGGTACTTGCAACTAGATACCCCCTAGGGGTATCTTCGATGCAGGCCGTCGCCCAGGGGCGGCCCTCCATCATCGGGAGGGACGCCATCATGGCGAACAGCACATATACCGTCCAGGGGATGTCCCGCGGTCACGGCGCAGAATTCGGCCGCTCCGAGGTCGTCAAGATCTCGGGTGTCATGGACGTGTCGTTCGACGTCGCTGCAGACAGGCTCACGGTCACCAGCGAAGGAGCCGCGTCTGCCGGGTCCGTGACCGAAGCGGTTGAAGAGGCAGGCTCCGAAGTGGTCGCCCCAGCATGACCTGCCGGCCCGGCATCGCGGGAGGGCTGCCGACCCCGGTCCACCGGCCGCTGCGGCGGTCGCCTCCAGTGAGACGTTCGTCCGAAAGGCACACATCATGCGCACTCCAGTGAAACTTGCAGCCTATGGCGTGGGGCTCACGGTGGCGTTCACCGCCGCCCTGGGCATCGGCAGCGTTATTGGAAGCGCACCGCCGATCAATGACACCCGCACGGTGGACGCCCCTTCGGGTGATGCGCCCAGCATGCCGGCTCGCATCACGGATCACCGGACGGATCACGGTGCAGCAGGGCACTAGCCCTCGCGAATCCGCGCAGCCGTACCCGTCGAAGGAATGAGGAGAGAAGTATGAGCACCTTCCCGCAGAGCGTCACGAAGGCGCCGGTCGACAGTGGCCGGCTCGAGTTGGTTATCCAGGGGATGACCTGTGCTTCGTGCGCCAACCGTATCGAGAAGCGGCTGAACAAGCTCGAGGGTGTGAGCGCGACGGTGAATTACGCCACCGAGAAGGCGAAAGTCACGTTCCCGGCCCATCTCGCCCATGAGGACCTGGTGGCCGAGGTCGAGAAGGCCGGTTACACGGCCATCCTGCCCCAGCCGAAGAAACCCTCCGCGGAGCAGGCGGGCATCGGTGCGGGCGGGACCGACGAGGTGGCGGCGCTGCGGACCCGGTTGCTGATCAGTACCGTCCTGTCCGTCCCGGTGATCCTGATGGCGATGGTCCCGGCCCTGCAGTTCACGTACTGGCAGTGGCTGTCGTTCGCGCTGGCCGCCCCGGTTCTGGTGTGGGTGGCCCTGCCCTTCCACCGGGCAGCCTGGGCGAACCTCAAGCACGGCACGGCGACCATGGACACCCTCATCTCGATGGGCACCATCGCCGCGTTCAGCTGGTCGACCTACGCGTTGTTCCTCGGAACCGCTGGGACTCCGGGGATGACCCACCCCTTCGAGTTCTCGGTCGCCCGGATGAATGGCGGCGCGAACATCTATCTCGAAGTGGCAGCCGGCGTGACGACGTTCATCCTGGCAGGGCGCTACTTCGAGGCGAAGTCCAAGCGCCGGGCCGGAGCTGCGCTTCGCGCCCTGCTGGAGATGGGCGCCAAGGACGTCTCGGTCCTCCGCGGCGCACCGAACGGGTCGACGGTCCGCTCAGAGGAGCGCATCCCCGTCGACGCCCTCACCGTTGGCGATGATTTCATCGTCCGTCCGGGTGAGAAGATCGCCACCGACGGCACGATCATCGAGGGCTCTTCGGCGATCGACGCGTCCATGCTGACGGGTGAGTCCGTGCCCGTCGAGGTCGTCCCGGGCGACACGGTCACCGGTGCGACCGTGAACGTCGGCGGGCGCCTCGTCGTCCGGGCCACCCGGGTGGGAGCGGACACCCAGCTGGCGCAGATGGCCCGCCTGGTCGAGGATGCGCAGAACGGCAAAGCCCAGGCCCAGCGCCTGGCCGACCGCATCTCCGGGATCTTCGTGCCCATCGTCATCCTTCTGGCAGTCTCCACGCTCGGCTACTGGCTGGGCAGCGGAAGCGGCGCAGGGTTCGCCTTCACCGCGGCCGTGGCGGTCCTGATCATCGCCTGCCCCTGCGCACTGGGACTCGCCACCCCCACCGCCCTGCTCGTCGGGACGGGACGCGGAGCGCAGCTCGGCATCATCATCAAAGGCCCCGAGGTCCTCGAGTCCACCCGCACCGTCGACACCATCGTGCTGGACAAGACCGGAACAGTCACCACCGGACGCATGACCCTGCTCGATGTCATCCCGGCAAACGGCGAGGACCGCGCCGACGTCCTGCGACTGGCCGGAGCCCTCGAGGACGCCTCCGAGCACCCCATCGCCCGGGCCATCGCGAAGGCAGCAACCGAACAGGCCGGTGAACTGCCCCCGGTCGGCGACTTCGCCAATCTCGAGGGACTCGGCGTCCAGGGCATTGTCGACGGACACGCGGTCCTCGTAGGACGAGCCCGCCTCCTGGCCCAGTGGTCACAGCCCCTCACCCCGGACCTCGAGCACGCCCTGGCCGCCGCAGAAGCCGAAGGCCTGACCGCCGTCGCCGTCGGCTGGGACGGAGTGGCCCGCGGGATCCTCGTCGTCGCCGACGCGATCAAGGACACCAGCGCCGAAGCCGTCGGCCAGTTCAAGAAGCTGGGCCTGACCCCGATCCTGCTCACCGGGGACAACGAGACCGTCGCACGGTCGGTGGCCGCCCAGGTCGGGATCGACCAGGTCATCGCCGACGTCATGCCGCAGGACAAGGTCGACGTCGTCAAGCAACTCCAGAGCGAAGGCAAGGTCGTCGCGATGGTCGGCGACGGCGTCAACGACGCCGCGGCCCTGGCGCAGGCCGACCTCGGACTCGCGATGGGCACCGGGACCGACGCTGCGATCGAAGCCTCCGATCTCACCCTCGTCCGCGGGGACCTGCGCGCGGCAGCCGACGCGATCCGGCTCTCCCGCCGAACCCTTGGCACGATCAAGGGCAACCTCTTCTGGGCGTTCGCCTACAACGTCGCCGCCCTGCCACTGGCCGCAGCCGGACTGCTCAACCCCATGCTCGCCGGCGCGGCCATGGCCTTCTCCTCCGTGTTCGTCGTGACGAACAGTTTGCGCCTGCGCGGCTTCCGACCGCTTCGCGCCAACCGGCAGGGTGCCGGTCGGGTCGGTCAGCCGGCCCGACCTGGCAGGAGGGCGGACACCGGCTCCTGATACGTCCCACTTTCTCTGCTTCGCCGCTCGCCGTCCGGGTCGTCCGATCCGGGACCGATTGGGAGTACACGACCTCTTCGACCCGTCGATGGGGTGCTCGGAACGAGGTGCCGTGGTCCGCTGCTTCCTGACCGGGGGTGCAAGTCGGTGGAGGGGCGCTGGGCGCCGGGCCGGAGTACCGTCGTACTATGACAGCACTTCAGTTGAGGGTCCCCTGTGTCTAGACCGGATGTGACCGGATCGGTCCGCACTACGGCGTCGTCGGACCTGGAGCGTAAAGCCCTGATCACGAGCGGGCGTCCGTTGTGGAAGGCCGTCAGCGCTGATCTGCTGAAGGCGGTCCAGAATGGAGCGTTCGATTCGGGATTTCCCGGTGAACTGGAGCTGGCGCAGCAGTACGGGGTCAGCCGGGGGACCATCCGGGCTGCGTTGAAGCCGTTGCGGGATGCGGGGCACATCACGGCGCATCCCGGGCAGAGGCCGATTGTCGTAGCGGGCAGCAGCACTGCCTATGGGCCCATTTACAGTCTTCTGGCCTCGATCCGTGAATCGGGCATGAAGCACAGCAGCGTGGTGCTGGAGCAGCATAGCGTCCGGGATCCGGCCATGGCCGCGCGACTGTCCCTGGCGGCGCAGGCGGAGCTCTTCCACCTGTCGAGGGTGCGTCTGGCGGACGGGGAGCCGATCGGGCTGGACGAGGTCTGGCTGCCCGCCGACATGACGCGGGAGTTGCTCGAGGTCGATTTCACCGACACCGCGCTGTACAGCGCGCTGGACCGGCGTTGCGGCATCGTGCTCGACGGCGGCACCGAGCAACTCACTGCGGTTGCAGCAAGCCCTCTGCAGGCCGAGCAGCTCGGATGTGCGGAAGGTACTCCGCTCCTCCTCATCGAGCGGACCGGATGTCACCGGGCCCGGACGCTGGAGTTCAGGCGCAGCTTCGTGCTGGGGGAGCGGTTCGCCATCTCGACCGCGTTCGGATGCAAGGCGCTTCCGGGCGACGGGGGGTGACGCGAACGGGACGAACGGGCGGGGCGGGACGACGCCGGCAAGGGGGCCGGGATCACGCCTCGGTGTCCGCTTTCCTATCAGCTGTCAGCTATCCGTCGGACGGGGTAGCGGTCGCCGTCCGAGCCCGGGGGGCCGGGCACTGGTTTTCGGAGGTGGCACGTGTGACGAAGGCCCACAGGAGAAGGCCGATGGAACCGATCGCCAGCAGTGGCTGGAGGGGCTCGAAGTATTGCACAGCGCCGGAACTGCCCAGGGCCACGAGCACCAGTTTGTTGCAGACGGGGCACCCGACCGCGAAGAAGGAGACGACGGTGCCGGCTACCCCGAACCGCTCGTGTCCTTCATCGGCCGGGGCGGGCGCGCGGGCGACGTAGGTGGCAACGAGCAGTCCTGTGAGGGCGGCGGTGATCCCGAGAACCGGGAAGGACCACCACGTAGGCGGGATCTCGCGGCTGAAAAGGGGTGTGTCGATGAGGTCGGTCGGTACTGCGATCACCAGATAGGTGAGGATCGCGGCGGCGATTGCCGCCCGCCAGCGGCGGCCGGACCACTGGAGCAGAGCTGATGTCACAGACACGCGGGAGCTCATCGGTTCTCCTTCGTGGCGGCCGACGACGTCGCCTCGGCATCGTTCCCGGCGGGACGGGCGTTCCGCTGGTTCCTGACGTACAGGGCGGCCGTGATTGCCAGGACGACCGTGGCCAGCAGTGCGAACACGGCGTTCGGGATATCCGAAGCTGCCCCGCTCACGGCGGACTCGAGCTGGAACTGGTCGGTGACGGTGAGTACCCCGCCGAGTCCGGCGGTGCCGTCGGTGACCAGCAGCAGGACTCCGATGCCGATGGAGAGAGCGCCGGAGACGATCATGACCCAGGAGTTGGACCATCGGCCGATGGTCACCGGCGGTGGCCGCAGCCAGCGGCGGCCCGAGATGCCGAGCCTGTCCCACAGCAGGGACAGCGCGAACAGGGGCAGTGCCATCCCGAGAGCGTAGATCGCCAGGAGGATCCCGCCGTACAGGGCGTTGCCGCCCACTGCGGCGACGGTCAGGATGGAACCAAGAATCGGTCCCGTGCAGACCCCGGCGATACCGTAGACAGCGCCGAGCGCGAAGACCGAGAGCCGTGAAGACCCGGTGCGGGTGTTGGTGCGGAGCAGGGACGGCAGCCGGAGTCCGGCGATCTGGGCGAGGCCCAGGGCGATGACCAGCCCGGCACCCGAGGCGACCAGGATGCCGCGGTGCTGGGTGACGAGGGACCCGAGTGTCCCGGCGAATATCCCCAGCGGTACGAGCGTGGAGAGCAGGCCCAGGTAGAAGAGGGCCGTTCGAGCGACGAGGCGGGTCCTGGTGGAGAATGCGTAGGCGAAGAAGGCCGGCAGGAGAAGGGCCGAGCAGGGGCTCAACAGGGTGAGGATGCCTCCCAGGAAGGCCCCGGCGTATCCGATGCCCATTACTTGGCGTCGGCCGTCTTGAGTGCGGCTTCGATGGCCTCTTCGAAGGTCTCCAGGGGTTGTGCGCCGATCAGTGCGGTGTCGTTGACGAGGAAGGTGGGTGTTCCGGTGGCGCCCAGGGCTGCGGCTTCCTGCGCGTCCTCGGCAACGGATTGCTGCAGTTCCTTGGAGTCGAGGTCGGCTTCGAACTGCGCCATGTCCGGTACCCCGGATTCTTCGGCGAGTTCCACCAGACGCTCCCGGGGAAGATCGGCATGTCCACGTTCGGGAGCGACGGCGAAAGCCGCTTCGTTGAACTCCCAGAACTTGTCCTGGTTCCCGGCGGCGCGGCCGGCGACAGCCGCCATGGAGGACTGGCCGCCGAGGACCGGCAGGTCGCGCCATTCGACGCGCAGGTCACCGCTCTCGACATACTTCTCCACCAGGGGTGGCAGGGTCTCGCGGGAGAAGACCGCGCAGAAGGGGCAACGATAGTCCGCGTACTCGACCAGCACGACCGGGGCGTCGACCGCACCGAGCGCCGTGGGGTCGTCCGCGATCCGCCGGGACATGTCCAGCGGCGCGCCCTCGGAGTCGGTGGATCCCTGCGAGGATGATCCGGTGTCACTGGCCCCCTGGGATGCTCCTCCCTGATACGCGAAGATCCCCACCAGCAGCATCAGGATCCCTATTCCGAGGGCGGCGATCACCAAGGTCCAGGGTCGACGACGGGAGGTACTGGTGGAAGGCGATGGCATGCGAACTCCTCAGGATGACCGGAACATCAAATGTCTATACATTTCTCGAATTCGACGCTACGGGCCCTGTGGCGGCCTGTAAAGTCTGGGCTCCAGCTGTGAGCATGCTGTATTCGGCGGCCCCCACTTCACGTGGTGGCGCGGTGAAGCCGCGGTGCCTGGGAGCAGGTGAGCCACCGGGCACCGCGGACGTCACGGGGTCAGGCGTTCACGCGGTAGTACACGGGGCCGGATCCGACATCGACGCTCTCGACGACGGTCTGGTTGCCGTTCCATCCACTGTGGATGGCCTGCCCGTCACCGAGGTAGACCGCGTTGTGGGAGAAGCCCATCCCGCCGTCGGCGTAGTAGATGAAATCGCCGGGCTTCGGTGTCGATACCGGCGTCGCGTACGCCATCAGGGACTCGGGGGACTCATCGCCGACCCCTTCGATCCCTGCTGCTCGCAGGGCGACTTCCCCCAGGACGGTGCAGTCCTGGATGGCCCCCATCTGTGCCCGGGCCGCCTCGAGAATCGCCCCATTGGTCGATGAGGATGCCTCCGGTTCGACGTCGGCGCTCGCCAGCCTGATGGTTGACAGCTGGTCCGGCACATCGGCCGATGGTGCAGGGCTGGTCGGTGCTGGAGCGGTCATCAGTTCCACGCCCTGGGTGTTCGTCGCCCCGGTTAGGGCGATGACATCTCCCGGGTAGATGGTGGAATCCATCTGAAGTCCGTTCAGCGACAGAATCGTCTCCAGCGCGATCCCATGCAGCGCTCCGATCTGGTTCAGGGTGTCCCCGGCGACCACGGTGTGGGTGGACGGCCCGAAGGCGACGGCCTGGCCGGACGTGCCTGCGTGGGAGGAGGCGGCGCCCGAGGCGCTGTCCCCCTGGGGGGCATTCGCGATGGCCCCCGCCTGGGCCGGCGTGGCCATGCTCAGCACGAGTCCTGATCCCAGGGCGACGAGGGCGACCTGGCGGCCCACCTTCCCGCCATGGCTGGAAACGCCTCGTGAAAGGGTGGACAGGGTGCTGGTGGTGGCCCGGTGGCGGCCGCGGGTGTTCTTGTCTGACATTGCTTGACCTCTCCCAATACCTGCGAGGTGAGCTGTCGGATGCGGGTGGGAGTCACCCGGCCGCCGGACGGTGATGCCGGCGGCTTAACCCCAAGGATTCAGTGAGAATCCGAACCTGGTTCCCCCGCCCCTGCCGAAGTTTCGTGGTGTACGGGCCTCGGCAAGCGGCAGGGTTCGGTAACGTGCCAAGGGTGCTGCGCCTGATGGGCAGCACGAACTCAATCTACACAGAAATCACAAATGTATAAACATTTGGAGGGCGCGGAGCGACAGGGTGTGACAGGGCTCATCCGGAAGCGATATCCCAGGGCGACGGCAACTGCGTACCTGTTCGACTGCGCTGTGGCCCCGAGCGTTCAGGTTGAGCAGCCGTCGATGGCGGGAAACCCTCAATGAGCCATCCAGGGCAGCCCCGTGGCGCTCATCGGGAGTTGTTCTCGAGGGTTGTTCCGGCTGTCGGTGTTTGCATCGGACATGACATCGAAGCCGGGCAGCAGTTGTCCGCGTGGGTCGATGTTGACGCAGGCGTCCGCGATTCACCGACCCTGAGCGCCTGGTTGCTCGGTGGCAGAAAAGCATGCTGTCACGCTGGGTAGGGCAGCGGGCGTGAGGCCGAAGGCGCCACGCTTCTCGATATGTCTAGACATTTAGCTCGCCACGGTAGCATGCAGTCCATACCCCAGCCCCCGATCCACGTCAGGACGGTGTGATGCTGTCGGGGTCGCCTGCGAAGGAGCTTCCGTGTCCGCTACCCATTCCACCCCCGGAGTTCGCCCTGCCACGGACGTGAAGGGTTTGCTGATCCACGCGGCGGGGCCGGCGGAGCCCGGTTCGTTGGGCGGCGCCCTCCGCAGTGCCACCAACGCCTCGGCCGCTCTGCCTCCAGGAAGCATCATCGAGGTGGTCATCCAGGGTCCTGTCGTTGCGATACTCGCCGGCGGGTCCGAGGTAACGGAAGCCATCGCGGACGTCCTGGATCACGGGGTGCGCATCCTCGCGTGTGAGAACAGTATGCGGTCGGCAGACATGGAGCCAAGCCAGCTGCTGCCCGGCATCGACCATGTGTCGGCAGCCGTCGCCCATCTGGCATCGCGACAATGGGAAGGATGGGCCTACGTCAGGATGTGATCCGTTCAGGAGGCACGGTCGAGGGCAGAGCTGTGGCGGCGGCCGGGTCTACCGTGCCGCCGCCGCAGCGTGTCGTCGGTCTCTGCCTGCTCAGTTGGTGGTCACGGTCTCCCGTGCCTGCTGCCAGGTGGTCCAGGCGTTGTAGCTGCCGTCGAGTTCGGCGATGTCGTAGCCGGCGCGGCGGAGGGCGCTGGCGGCGACGGAGTTCCTGAGTCCGCTCTGGCAGTAGGTGATGATGGTGCCGGTGGTGGGGAGTTCCTCGAGGTGCCACATGAGGCGTCCGCCGTTGAGCTGGTGGGCTCCGGGGATGTGTCCGGTGGTGTGTTCGGTGCGGTTCCGGACGTCGAGGATCATTGCCGGGTCGGCGTCGGCGAGGTCCTCCGGGCGGATCAGTGTCGGGGTGGTGAGGGGCAGTCCGTGGAGGCTGGTGACGTATCCGGCGATGTCGTCGATGCCGACGCGGACCAGGTGGTCGCGGATCTGTTGGGCCTGGTCCTGGTCGGAGGCGAGCAGGACCAGGGGGTTGGGGTCGGTTTCGGGGTTCACGACCCATGCCCCGTAGGTGGCGATCGCGGCGTTCGCGGGGATGTTCAGGGACCTCTGGACGGTTCCGGTGTGGACCTGGTCGGCGGTGCGGGTGTCGATGAAGGTCAGGGTGTCGGCGGCGAGGCCGGCGGCGACCCGGTCGGTGTCGAGTTCGGTCAGCGGTGGGCGTTCTCCCATGATCGCGGGGCCGTCGCGGTTCTCGCGCTTCATCCGCCCGAAGTAGGCGTGGGCGTCGGGCTGGCCGTCGAGGAGTTCGTCGATGAAGCCCTGCTCGTCGTTCGCGGCGAGGTAGGGGCCCCACCAGGAGTAGAGCCGCTCGTAGCCGACGGTGGAGGACGGGATCGCGCCCAGGGCCTTGCCGCAGGCGCTGCCGGCGCCGTGGGCGGGGTGGACCTGCACGTAGTCGGGCAGGGTCAGGAATTTCTCCTGCAGGCTCCGGAACAGCTGCTTCGCTCCCTCGAAGCGGGTATCGACGCCCCCGGCGGCCTCGTCCAGCAGGTCCGGGCGGCCGAGGTCGCCGGAGAACACGAAGTCGCCCGAGAGCAGGTAGCCGGGCTGGTCGCTGAACGCGCCGTCGGTGACGAGGAAGGACAGGTGCTCGGGGGTGTGCCCGGGGGTGTGCAGGGCCCGGAGGCTGATGTTGCCGATGGTGATCGTGTCGCCGTCCATCAGGCGTGTGCCCTCGAAGGCGTACTGCCAGTCCGGCCCGCCCTCGCCGGAGACGTAGATCGCCGCTCCGGTCGCCGCGGCCAGTTCGCGGGTGCCCGAGAGGTAGTCCGCGTGGATGTGGGTCTCGGTGACGGCCACGATCCTCATGTTGTTCCTCGCGGCGAGGTCCTGGTAGACGGCGATGTCGCGCCGGCCGTCGACCACGACCGCCGTCCCGTTGGCCTGGCAGCCGATCAGGTAGCTGGCCTGGGCGAGGTCCTGGTCGTAGATGCGTTCGATCAGCATCGGGTACTCCTTCGGTTCGAATGGATGCAGATACCCCCTGGGGTATCCCGCTCTCCTCCAGCGTAATACCCCCAGGGGTATACCGCAAGGGGGGCGGTACCGGTGGGCGGGGTACCGGAAGGGGGTGCGTGACCGGTCCCGGGACGGGACGGGTCCGAGCACACACCCGGTCCATGGGGAGGCAGACGCCTCAGGTGCGGCGGGCCTGGTCGATCGGCAGGCCTGCGCGGGTCCAAACGGTCATGCCGCCGGCCATGGTGTCGGCGGTGAAGCCGGCGCCGTTGAGGACGAGGGTGTCAGGCGGTGGTGGTGCTGGCGGTGACCCACGCAGCGACGGCGAAGATGAGTGCCGCGAAGGAGATGCGGATGTGCTTGTCCTTCAGCCGTCGGGCGAATCGGGCGGCGACCATCGAGCCGAGGATGGCCGGCACGGCGAAGGTCAGCGTGGTCGGCCAGTCGATCGTGTAGCCGGCGGCGTGGGCACTGAACCCTGCGGCGGAGTTGATGATGATGATCGCCAGGGACGTGCCGACCGCCTGTGTCATGCGCAGGCCCAGGAAGATCGTCAGGGCCGGGGTGATGAGGAAGCCCCCGCCCACACCCAGCATGCCGGTGAGGAAGCCCACGAGCAGGCCCACTGCGACCGCTTTGGGTGCACAGGTCCGGAAAGCCCGCGTGGGCCCGGTGCTGCAGGAGCCCTCGCTTTCGCGGGTCGCGGTGAGCATCCGGATGCCGGCGAGCACCATGATCACGGCGAAGGCCAGCATCAGGAGGTCGGGGTCCACGAGCCGACCCACGGCCGCCCCACCCCAGGCCGCAGGGATGCCGGCGGCTCCGACCAGGGCGATCACGGGCCAGTTGAGGCCCTCGCGGATACGGGGCAGCAGCGCGGCCAGGGAGGAGAGCCCCACCACCAGGAGCGAGGTCGGGATGGCCTGGGCCGGGCTCATGCCCATCCCGTAGACCAGGGCCGGCACGGCGATGATCGACCCGCCGCCGCCCACGACACCCAGGACGATGCCGACCACGAGCCCCAGGAGCAGGGCCGGGATCATGCCGCCGCAGCTCCATCAGTGGCGGGGACGGGCAGCTGCAGGATGGCGCTTTCGCGGGTGGGCTCGGTGGTGGCCCTGTTCCAGGGCATCGCCGCAAGGGCCTTGCCCATCGCGCAGGTGTTCGTCGCGGCCGAGAAGGTCAGGCCGGTACCGATGACCCCTGCCAGGGCCCGGATCCTCGGGGAGACGAAGCGTCCGCCGGCCAGGCCGACGAGGACGAGGGAGCCCGCGGCCATGCGGACCTGACGCTCGAGGTCCCAGCGGCTGCCACCCCGCACCACATCACCACCGACGGCGGCGTATCCGGGCACCCCGCCCGTCAGGACGTGGGCTGCGCCGATGCCCGACGCCGCCAGCTTCTGGCGTGCCTGCTCGGCACGGACACCGGACTGGCACGCCAGCACCACCCGGCTGCCCAGGCGGGCAGCGAGCTCGTCGGTGTGCTCCGAGAGGAGCGGCAACGGCACGTTGTAGGAACCCTTGATGTGCAGGGACTCGAACTCCGCCGCGGACCGCACGTCGATCACCACGAGATCCTCGTGCTCGCCCACCCACTCACGCAGTGCCTCGGGGGACAACTCCGTCAGGGCCGACGAGGACGTCGCCTCCGACGCGGCGGGGACGGCGGGGTTCACGGGGGAAGGGGTGCTCATGGGAGCCTCTCGGTCGCATCGAAAAGGTATACCCCCTGGAGTATTCCTTATACCCCCCGGGGTAGTCAAAATACCCTTGGGGGTATAGACTGGCCACGTAACCCCCGACTTCTGGAGAAGACCATGCAACTCGACCCGACCGAAATGACTCCCGTCATCAACCGCCTCAAGCGTGCCCAGGGGCAGCTCGCCGCGGTCACCCGCATGCTCGAGGAAGGCCGGGACTGCAAGGACGTCGTCACCCAGCTCGCAGCCGTCTCGAAGGCCCTGGACCGCGCGGGGTTCGCCGTGATCGCCAGCGGCCTCGAGCAATGCATCGTCCGCGAGGACACCAGCCTCGACAAGAAGGAGCTCGAGAAGCTCTTCCTCACCCTCGCCTGATCCGAACGCCCGCCTGATCCGATCTCCCGCCCGATCCGAAGGAGCCACCCATGACGTACACCCACTCCATCGCCGTCCCCCTCCCCTGGGACGAGGCAGTACGCCGCACCAGGGAAGCGCTGAAGGAGCAGGGGTTCGGGATCCTCACCGAGATCGACGTGCGGGCCACCTTCGAGACGAAGCTCGGGGTGGAAGCCGCCGACGCCGTCGGCGACTACCTCATCCTCGGCGCCTGCAACCCCGCCCTGGCGAGCCGGGCCCTCGCGGCGGAACCCTCGATGGGCGCACTCCTGCCCTGCAACGTCGTCGTCCGGCGCGGCCGGGACGAACAGCAGACCACGATCGAGGCCATCGACCCGCAGACCATGGTCCGGCTCAGCGCGAGCCCGGCGGTCGGAGCGGTGGCCGACGACGCCGGAGCCCGCCTCGACAGGGCTCTCGCGGATCTCGCTTCCTGACCGCGAGCCGGGCCGGCCCGCCGAGGTCGGGAACTAAACGTCCCGGAAACACGCCCGCAATACCGCTCCCGAATCATGGAGGCAGCCCGCCGTCCCAGCGGGCCGACCCCTGGATCACCAAGGAGCACCGATGACCGCCATCGCCACCCGCACCCCCGCCCGCGTCCTCGACCTCTGCGCGCTGACCCCGGGGACGATCGTCGAGGCACGCCGCAGGAACGAAGTGCACTACCGCGGGTGCGTGGAGGACACCGCGCCCGGCCCCGGCGTCGTCTGGATCCGCGACGACCTGGCCGGGCACCGCGCCATGCTCCACCTCGACGAGTACAGCATCTGGCACGTCCCGGCCTGAGCCGCTCCCCCGCAGCACGGGCAGGCAGGGCCGGCCCTCCTAGACTGGAGGGATGACTGCAACCCTCGTGGCGAAGGACCTGTCCGGGGGCCACGCCCACCGCACCCTCTTCTCGAAACTCGACCTCACCGTCTCGCCCGGGGACGTCGTCGGCGTCGTGGGGGCCAACGGTGCCGGCAAGACCACCCTCCTGCGCCTCCTCGCGGGAGCGGACACCCCTCTCGCCGGCACCGTCAGGACCACCCCGACCGATGCCTTCGTGGGCTGGCTCCCGCAGGAGCACGAGCGCGTCGCCGGTGAGACGGTGGCTGCCTACATCGGCCGGAGGACCGGCACGACGGCGGCGACCCTCGCCATGGAGGACGCCGCCGCGGCGCTCGGGAGTGGGGCGAAGGGCGCCGACGACGCCTACGCCCTGGCGCTCGACCACTGGATGTCCTCCGGGGCCGTGGACCTCGAGGACCGCATGCCGGCCGTCCTCGCCGACGTGGCGGGAGGCCTCGACCCGGCCACCCCCACGACCGCGCTGTCCGGCGGGCAGCTCGCGCGGGTCGCGCTGGCCGCCCTGCTGCTGAGCCGCTTCGACATCGTGCTCCTCGACGAACCCACCAACGACCTGGACCTCGCCGGGCTGGACCGCCTGGAGTCCTTCATCCAGAATCTGCGTGGGGGTGCGGTCCTCGTCTCGCACGACCGCGAGTTCCTGGCCCGCTGCGTCACCACCGTCGTCGAACTGGACCTCGCCCAGAACAGGGTGGCGGTGTACGACGGCGGGTACGACGCCTTCCTGGAGGAGCGCGCCGTGGCGCGCCGGCACGCCCGTGAGGCCTACGAGGAGTACGCGGACAAGAAGCAGGACCTCGTGGGCCGTGCCCGCACGCAGCGCGAGTGGAGTTCGCAGGGCGTGCGCAACGCCATGAAGAAGAATCCCGACAACGACAAGATCCGCCGGAAGGCGAGCGCCGAGTCCTCGGAGAAGCAGGCGCAGAAGGTCCGCCAGATGGAATCGCGCATCGCCCGGCTGGACGAGGTGGAGGAACCCCGCAAGGAGTGGCAGCTGCAGTTCACCATCGGTGCCGCGCCGCGCTCGAGTTCCGTCGTCGCCACCCTGAACAGCGCCTCCGTCACGCAGGGCGCCTTCACCCTCGGGCCCGTCTCGGTGCAGGTGAACGCGGGTGAGCGCATCGGGATCACCGGCCCCAACGGCGCGGGGAAGTCCACGCTGCTGCGCCTCCTGCTCGGTCACCAGCAGCCCGATGACGGCGCCGGAACGCTCGGCTCCAGCGTGGCCGTCGGCGAGATCGACCAGGCCCGCGGGCAGCTCGACGACGCCCTCCCCCTGGGCGCGGCCTTCGAGTCCCTGGTGCCGGAGATGTCGCAGGGCGAGGTCCGCACCCTCCTCGCGAAGTTCGGGCTGAAGGCGGACCAGGTGCGCGCCGCGGTCGGCTCCCTCTCCCCCGGCGAGCGGACCCGTGCCGGGCTCGCCCTGCTGCAGGCCCGCGGCGTGAACCTCCTGGTCCTCGACGAACCGACCAACCACCTCGACCTGCCGGCCATCGAGCAATTGGAGGACGCCCTCGAGTCCTACACGGGCGCGCTCCTGCTGGTCACGCACGACCGCCGGCTGCTGGAGAACGTACGCCTCGACGAGCGCTGGCACGTGGAGGACGGCAGGGTCACCGTCGGCTGACGCAGCATCCTGCCTCCGCCGGAAGCCCCTCGCCCGAAGCGAACGAACCCTCCCCCGGCTGCGCATCCGTGACAGCATGGACCCCGGAGCGCGCACCTGCCGCTTCCCGGACGAGGGGTGCCGTACCCGGTGTGCGACAAGACGGCCCAGAGAGAGTCATGGCCTGGATCGTCCTCGTAATCTCCGGAGTCCTCGAAGCCGTCTGGGCGACAGCCCTCGGCCGATCGGAGGGCTTCACCCGGCTCGCGCCGACCGTGGTGTTCGGCGTCGCCATCGTCGCGAGCATGGCCGGTCTGGCCTATGCCATGCGGACGCTGCCTATCGGCACGGCGTATGCGGTCTGGGTGGGCATCGGCGCGTCGCTGACCGTCGTCTACGCGATGGCGACCGGCTCGGAGCCGGCGTCGCTCCTGAAGATCGTGTTCCTGCTGATGATCGTCGGCGGCGTCATCGGGCTGAAACTCGCGCACTAGGCCATCCCTTGCGCCAAAACTGAGTATGACCACCCGTTTCAGTTGACGTTCGTCCGACAGGATCGGAGAAGGCTCACAGGGGGGCCACCGACCGGGGGTTGAGCAGAATGCAGCACGACGACACGCTGATGGCCATGGAGTTCGCCGGGCTCTCCGTCTACGAGACGTGGATGCACTACTGCAACGTGGGGGGCGGAATCGACTACTTCGAGTTCGACGCCTACCTCCACGGCGTCCTCGGCCTCGACGCCGTGGATGCCGACGTCGTCTCCCAGGCCGTCAACGAGCTGATCGACGACGTCGTGCCGGCCGAGGAGTCCCGCGGCAAGCGTGCCCCCTACTCGGGGACCGGATGCCCGGTCCCCGCCCTGGCAGATCGGGGCGACGACGGCCCGGTGCACGCACCCTCCATGAGCCCCGGCATCCCGCTGCCTCCCGGGGCCACGCTGGAACTGCTCGGCGAGATCCTCGACGGCGGCGTCCTGAACCGCTCCGTCGCGGGCGGGCGGGCGTAGGTTCCTACCCGCGCGGTTCCCGCTCGAGCGCGGCGTCGTGCTCGGCATGCGCCGTGCGGATCAGCTCCATGAACTCGGTCTCGTTCCGGATGAGGCGCTTGAACTTCTCGGGCAGCTTCCTCAGGCCCTCCTCCTCGGCGCACAGCCTCGCGAAGATCTTCTCGCGCTCCGCCATGTCGGTCTCGTAATTGAGGTCCAGGTACTCGGAGGCGTGCCGCTTCGCCCCGGAGATGGCGTTCTTCGCCCGCCCCTTGGGACTCAGGACCGAGGCCAGGACGGTCACGACGAGCACCCCGAGGATCACACCCAGGGAGAGCCCGGTACTGATCTCGACCACCTCGACGTGCTCGCCGCCGTTGATGAACGGCAGGGTGTTCTCGTGCAGCGCGTGGAGGATGAGCTTCACGCCGATGAACCCGAGGATCACGGCGAGGCCGTAGGAGAGGTAGATCAGGCGGTCCAGCAGCTCGTCGATCAGGAAGTACAGCTGCCGCAGGCCCATGAGCGAGAAGGCCGTGGCCGTGAACACGATGAACGTGTTCTGGGTCAGCCCGAAGATCGCGGGGATGGAGTCGAGGGCGAAGAGGATGTCCGTGGCCCCGATCGCGATCATGACCAGCAGCATCGGCGTGAGGACGCGCTTGCCGTTCTCGATGGTGAACAGCTTGTCGCCGTCGTAGTGCTCGGACGCCGGCAGGAGACGCTTGGCGAGCCGGATGATGAGGCTGTCGCCGTCGTCGTCGTGCGCGTCCGGCTTCAGCAGGTTGCCCGCGGTCAGCAGGAGGATCAGACCGAAGATGTAGAACACCCAGGCGAAGCTGTTGATCAGCGCGGCCCCCAGGAAGATGAATCCGGTGCGGGCGATCAGCGCGAACACGATGCCGAACAGCAGCACCTTCTGCTGATCGGCGCGGGGCACCTTGAAGCTGGCCATGATGATGAGGAAGACGAACAGGTTGTCCACGGAGAGCGCCTTCTCCGTGACGTAGCCGGCGAAGTACTCGGTGCCCATGGTCGTCCCGCCGAACACCAGGACGCCGATCCCGAACAGCAGCGCGATCCCCACGTAGATCGAGGACCAGATCGCAGACTCGCGCAGCGTGGGGCTGTGCGCCTTGCGCACGTGGAAGAAGAAGTCGAACAGCAGCAGCCCGATGATGCCGATCATCGTGCCGACCCAGACGTAGAACGGTACTTCCATGCTGCGCATCTCCCGTCGTCGTTGGTGTGGTCCTCGATTGTCCCGCTAACGGTACGGGCACGCCCCTAGACTGGCGCAGTCCCTACCTTTATGACGAGGAATGCCCATGAGCCCGATGATGTGCACTGCGGTGCTGCGCGCCGCCGACCTGCCCGTTCCCTATGCGACGAGCGCCCCGCTGTCCCTGGAATCGGTTCCCGTTCCAGCACCGCGCCGGGGCGAGGTGCTGGTGCGGATCGCCCGGGCGAGCCTGTGCCACTCGGACCTGTCCGTCATCAACGGCTCCCGCCCCCGCCCCCTGCCGATGGCACTCGGCCACGAGGCGACCGGCGTCGTGGAGGACGTCGGTGACGGCGTCGTCGACGTGCGGGTCGGCGACCACGTGGTGCTCGTCTTCGTGCCCGCCTGCGGGGAGTGCCGCGCCTGCTCGGCCGGCCGACCGGCACTCTGCTACCGGGGCGCGGAGTCCAACGGCAGCGGCGACCTGCTGCACGGGCCCGCCCTGCTGCGCGACGCCGGCGGCGCGCGCATCAACCACCACCTCGGCGTCTCGGCGTTCTCGCAGTACGCCGTCGTGGCCCGCGAGTCGGTGGTCGTGATCGACGACGACGTCCCCTTCGACGTCGCCGCGATGTTCGGCTGCGCGGCCCTGACCGGGATCGGCGCCGTCCTGAACACCGCCGCCGTCCGGGAGGGGCAGTCGGTGGTCGTCTTCGGCCTCGGCGCGGTGGGCCTCATGGCCGTGATGGCCGCGGCCCAGATCCCCGGTACCACCGTCATCGCGATCGACCCGCTCGCCTCCAAGCAGGAGCTCGGCCTGCGCTGCGGAGCGCAGCACGCCGGTGCCCCGGAGGAGGCCTCCGACCTCGTGCGGGGCGCCACGGACGGCGGGGCCGACGTCGTGATCGAGGCGGTGGGCAGCGCCCGTGTCATGGAGGCGGGCCTGCAGCTGCTCGCCCGGGGCGGCGCCCTCGTGTCCGTGGGCCTGCCGCACCCCGACCAGGAGATCTCCACGCAGGCCCTGCAGTTCGCCGGGCTGGGACGCCGCCTGCTCGGCTCCTACATGGGGGACGCCGTCCCGGAGCGGGACATCCCCGCCTACCTGCGGCTGTGGCGGGAGGGGCGCCTGCCGGTCGAGCTCCTCCACACGGACACCCGGCCGCTGGAGGACCTCAACGAGAGCCTCGACGCACTCGCCGAGGGACGGGTGGTACGGCGGATCTTCACGCTCGGCTAGGGCCCGGGCCCGGGTCGCCGCGCCCTCCGAAGCGTGCTTACCATGTGGTCGGCACGTCTATCCAAAGGAGAACGACAATGCAGCAACGCTCGCTCGGCGGTACCCCGGTCAGCGCCCTCGGCCTGGGCGGCATGCCCATGTCCATCGAGGGACGTCCCGACGAGGACCGTTCCATCCGCACCATCCACGCGGCGCTCGACGCCGGCGTCACCCTGGTCGACACCGCGGACGCCTACCATCGCGACGCGGACGAGGTGGGCCACAACGAGCTGCTGATCGCGAAGGCCCTGGCGCACTACGGCGCGGACAGCTCCGGCGTCCTCGTCGCGACCAAGGGCGGGCACCTCCGGCCGGGCGACGGCTCGTGGACGCTGAACGGCCGCCCGGAGTACCTGAAGGAGGCCGCGAAGGCCTCGCTCAAGCGGCTCGGCGGGGACGCCATCGGCCTCTACCAGTTCCACCGGCCCGACCCCGAGGTCCCCTACGAGGACTCGGTCGGTGCCCTCAAGGACCTGCTGGACGAGGGTGTCATCCGCCTGGCGGGCATCTCCAACGCCACCGTGCACCAGATCCGGAAGGCGAACGAGATCCTCGGCGGCGCCCTGGCCTCGGTGCAGAACCAGTTCTCCCCGGCGTTCCGTTCCAGCGAGGACGAGCTCGTGTACTGCGGCGAGAACGGCATCGCCTTCCTGCCGTGGAGCCCGCTCGGCGGCATCAAGAAGGCCGGCGGACTCGGCGAGCAGTTCACGCCCTTCCAGGAGATCGCCGACGCGCACGGCGTCAGCCCCCAGCAGGTGTGCCTGGCCTGGGAACTCGCCCTCGCGCCGACGGTCATTCCCATCCCGGGCGCGTCCCGCCCCGAGAGCATCCAGGATTCGGCCCGTGCCGCGGAGCTCGAGCTGTCCTCCGACGAGATCGCGATGCTCTCCCGGACCGACTAGCCGTACTGCCCAGGGACCTCCGGTCGGCCGTCCCTGTCGGTGGCGTCCGGCTGCATCGCGACGGCGCGGATGGGCGCGCCGTCCGTCCCGGCCAGGGCCAGCGGGAGCACCGATACCAGGGGTCGGTCCCATGTGACCTGCGCCAGGTTCGCCAGGTTCTCGACGATCACCCCGTCCGCCCCGAGGAAGACGGTGTGGAACGGCAGGTCGTCCCCGTTGTCGAGGGTGGCGTCCGGGTTGAGGGTGTCGACGCCGACCACCGTGATCCCGGCGGCGAGCAGCCGCCGGGCCACCTCGGCCGCGAGGACCGGGTGCTCGAGGTAGCGCTGGGAACCGAAGTGCTCGGACCAGTCGGTGCGGAACAGCACCATGGCGACGCCGTCGAGGTCCTCGAGCTGCTCCGCCACGGAGGACCACCCGATGGTCTCCCGGGGCGCACGGCCCGTGCACCGCACGATCCTCGCGGGCCCCACGAGCCGTGACAGGTCGATGGCGTCCACCGCCCGCCCTCCGGGGATGGAATGGAGGGGCGCGTCGAGGTGGGTCCCGGTGTGGGAGCCGGCGTGCAGGGACGCCACCTGGTAGCCGTCCTCGACCACGGTGGCCACCGTGGTCAGCGTGACCTCCGGGTCGCCGGGATAGACCTGCATCCCGGTATGGACCGGCTGGGACAGGTCAACGATCAGCACGGGCGGGGCCTTCGTCCGGCAGGTCGAGGAGATGGACGTGGGGGCGCCGCGTGCGGTCGATCCGGCCGGTGGCCGCGGCCCAGGCCAGGTACAGCACGGCCGAGAGCACGAACGTGGGGATCGTGGCACCGATCGGGCTCGGGACACGGTAGGTCAGCACCAGGGAGGCGCCGGCCCCGACCAGCCACACCAGCACGGCGGCGATGTTGACTCCCCCGCGGTACCAGTACTCCCCGCCGCGGGCGCGCAGGATGTCACGGCCGTAGTGGCGCGACTTCACCACGTAGTAGTCGACGAGCATGACGGCGAAGACCGGGATGAACAGCGCGCCGATCACCGTCAGGAAGGCGGTGAACTGGTCGAGGAGCGCCAGCCACGTGGAGCCGAGGACCGAGATCACGCCGAGGACGATCGCCGTCGGCAGGAAGGTGACGCGGCGCGACGGCGCCATGTTCACCACGGAGGCGACCATCCCGTAGACCACCATGGTGTTCGTGGCCATGACGGACAGGAAGATCACGACGGCCAGCGGTGCGCCGAACACCGCGACGATCACGGTGGGATCGAAGGGAACGGCCTCGCCGCCGTCGAGCACCACGTAGCCGATGGCCGTGGCCCCGAGGGTCATGGCGAGGACCGTGGACAGGACGTAGCCCATGCCGGAACCGATCATGCCGGCCGACTGCGTCCGGGCGAGGCGGTTGAACTCGGCGGAGAGCACGGTCCAGGAGATGGCGGTCGCGATGACGACGTCGAGGGTCGCGATGGGCGTCCATCCGGCGGCGGCGTCCTGCGGGATCGCTGCGAAGTCCGCGGGACCGTAGGCGAGGAATGCCGTGGTGAAGATGTAGGCCATGAAGGCGAGGATCACGAGGGCGAGCCATGGCTCCACGCGGGCGATGCCCGTGTGCCCGAAGATCGCGAGGCAGACCACGAGCAGCTGGCAGAGGACGGAGAACAGGACCGGGCTGGAGAACCCGGTGGCCTGCTCCACGAGGAAGTTGACCGTGACCCCCGCGAGCATCGCCTGGACCCAGCTCCAGCCCATCAGGATGATCACGTTCGCGGCGACCGGGAGGAAGGATCCGCGGAGCCCGAAGGAGCCCTTGGTGAGCGACATCGTGGCCAGGCCGGTCCGTGTGCCCATGTTCCCGACCAGCACCAGCACCGAGCCGCCGATCAGGGTCCCGAGGACGATCATGCCGACCGCGAGCCCCCAGCTGATACCCGGGACGAAGAGCGTCCCGGTGAGCAGGGTGGTGACGACCAGGTTGGCGGCGAGCCAGATCATGCCCATGCGCGCGGTCCCGAGCGTGCCGCGGAGGGGACCGTAGCCGTCGGAGTTCTTGTCGAGGTGGTCGGACAGGCGCCGATACGCCGAGGTCCGGGTGGCCTGCGTCATGCGGCGCTCTCTTCCGTGGTGTCCTGGGGGGCGGGGCCCAGGTGTTCGTGGACGGCCTCGATGGAGGACCCGGCACGGCGGAACACGATCGTCTCCCGCTCGCTGGTGGTCTCGCTCGCGCCTCCGACCGAGGTGGTCGTGCGGACGTCATGGGTGAAGACGGCCGTCGTCCCGAACACCTGCACGCGCGGGGCGCCGCTGATGCACTCCGTCACGCGCCAGCCGTCGGCGATCCATCCCGCCCACAGTTCCTCGTAGGCGGCCCTGTCCTCGAGCCGGCGGGGCTCCGTGTGGAACACGAAGGTGGCGTCCGGGGCGAAGCACCGGAAATAGGCTTCGGTGTCGGTCGCGCGGAAGGCGGCCACGAGCACGTCGGCCGCCGCGAGGACCTCGACCTCCGTGAGGACCTCATGGGGTGGGTTCAGGTCAGGCATGTGCCCTCTCATCTCTCGAAGTTGTCCCCCAGTGAACTTTTGTTGTCAGGTGATCTTGTGTGACGTGGACTTCATTGTCAAAGCACGCCCAGGGGCCGAACAGCGCGTTGCTAGGGTGAAGGCATGTCCTCCTCCCCCGTCGCCCTCATCACGGGCGCCTCCCGCGGCATCGGCCGTGCCATCGCCGACGAGCTCGGCACCACGCACCATCTGCTGCTCGGCGGGCGCGACGTCGCAGCCCTCGCGGAGCTGTCGTCGTCGTTCCCCTCGGCGGAACCGTTCGCCGCCGAACTGCGTGATTCCGGCCAGGTGGCTGCCGCGGTGGCCGGCATCCCGCGACTCGACGTCCTCGTCCACTCCGCGGGCGTCCTGCGGATGGGCTCGGTGGCGGACCTGTCCGACGACGCGTGGCGTGAGAGCTTCGAGGTCAACGTGTTCGCCGTGGCCTCCCTCACGAGGGCACTGCTGCCGGCCCTGCGCGCCGCCGGCGGCCAGGTGATCGCCATCAACAGCGGCTCCGGCTACAGCTCCGGGGCGGGCTCCGCCGCCTACAGCGGCACCAAGTTCGCGCTGCGCGCCCTCACGGATGCCCTGCGCGAGGAGGAGCGCCGGCACGGCGTCCGCGTCAGCTCCATCCACCCCGGCCGGGTGGCCACGGACATGCAGGAGGAACTGCATGCCTGGGAGGGCAAGGACTACCGGCCCGAGGCGTGGATCCAGCCGGACCAGGTGGCCCGGGCCGTGCGCCTCGCCGTGGACGCGACCCGCGAGTCGACGATCGAGACGCTGAGCATCCGGCCCTCCGGCATCGCGCTCGCGTAAAGCCGTTCGATCAGCCCCCGTGGACCACGCGGGGCTTCCCGAACTGCGTCTGCACGCCCGGCGAGAACAGCACGGACTCCGGCGGACCGTCCACCTGGAGCCCCGCGGCGGCGAGCAGCCCGTCGTCGAACTCCGTCAGGACGGCCGGGTGGAGCGGCCACGGCGTGTGGGTGTTGGGGATGTAGAGGGTGCGTCCGGCGAGGACGCTGTGCAGCCCGAAGCGCGCCGTGAGCTCCAGGGACAGTGCGTCCTCCGCCGTCGTCGCCGGGTCCGGTCGCACGGCGAAGCGGGACGAGGCCTGCCGCCGGTACCGGACGACGTCGTACCCGTACTCCCGGCGTGCACCCTCCCCGCGCGCGACCGGCGCGCACTTCGACCACACGTACGGGATGCCGCCGGCGCGGGCGGCGAGGACGACGGCCAGGCGGGAGGCATCCAGCGTCACGAACACGACGCCGCGGGTGCCGTCGGGGCCCCGCGAATAGAGCCGGACGTTGATCTCGGTGAAGGACCCGAAGTACGGGACGGGCAGGCCGCGGCCCAGCCCGGCGCCGACCATCCGGAAGCCGATCAGGCCCACCCAGGACGAGCCGTCCACCACGTCCGGCACGACGCCGGGCGGCATGAAGCCGGCCACGGCCGCGGCGTCGATCCGCCAGTGCAGGAAGACGGCGTCCGCCCAGTACTGGTCCATGATCACGGGGCGTGGCAGCTCCGGGGCGAGGTACCGGTCCGGGTCCCGGTGATGATCGGTGGTCATGACAGCGGCTCCCCACAGTCCTCGGGTTCCCCGGCGAACCGGTACCAGTCGGGCAGTGCGGCCGTGAACTCGGCGCGGACCGCCGGATCCTCGACGACGGTCCAGTCCACGGCCGAGCCCACCTCGGGTTCCACCTTGTTCCACTCGAACCAGTTGACCATCGCGAGCCGCGGGAAGCGCTCCCGGATGCTCGGGTCGAACACCTGCTGCCACCAGGCACGCTTGATGTTCAGGGTCCGCAGGTTGCCGATGTCATCATCGACGAGCGCCGCGGTCTCCGGGATGGCGACGGGCTTGCCGTGGCCCACGCCGTAGTCGGCGTAGAAGTCCGGGAGCATCGATTCGTCGCCGTTGTCGCCGTCGTAGGTACCGGTGAGCTGGGCGGCGAACTTGCCCTCCTCCGGCATCTCGCTCTCACCCCAGGGGTAGGCGCTCCCCCAGTGGTAGAGGGACATGCCCACCCAGTCGACGGCGTCGTCGCCGGGGTAGTAGGGCGCATAGGGGTCGTCGAGCGCGGTCAACGCACCGTCCCCGGTGGTGTCGAGCGCCGCGAAGCCGGCGGCTCCGGGCCGGGACTCCTGGGCGCCCCCGGCGAAGGGGTAGCCGCCGCCGTAGTTCGGTGCCCACATCATCGCGGACCCCGGGGCGGCCCGGTGGACGGCGTCGGCCACGCGGCGGAAGGCCGCGATGTACTCGTCGGGCTGCTGCCCCCAGGCGTACCAGGAACCGTTCATCTCATGGGCGAACCTGACCACGACCGGAACCCCGTTGGTGTTGAAGCCCGCGAGCAGGGCCGCGAGTTCCTCCGCGCGGTCGTCGGTCACCGCCGCCAGCCCGTGCACCGGCTCCAGCGTCAGCAGGAGGGTGGCTCCCGTCTGTCGCACCTGCTCGGCGGCAGCACTGATGAGATCCGGGTCCTCGGGAGCGAAGGGGAAGTCGGCGAAGGTCACGGCGACGGCCGGGCGGTCGCCGAGCTTGTCCGAGTACTCGGCGAGGGTCTCCCTCCCCCACTCCAGGTTCACGCCCATGAGCGTGCCGTCGGCCGGTGCAAGGTTCCGGCCGTCGATGGGGTCGCACGGGACGGCGGCGGGGTTGATGTTGCAGGCGCACAGGCACAGGAGCACCAGCGCCATGACGAGGCGCGCAAGGTTTGAGACCACGGGGACAATCTACCGTCGGAGGGGCGGTGCCCGGCGCGGAGGCCCGCCTCGGTGCGGCGGACGGCCCCGGTGCGGCGAGCGCTAGAAGGCATAGCGGATCCGGCAGTAGGGCAGCTGCGCGGCGGCGAGGCGGAGGAACTCGTCGAGGTAGCCCCGCTTGTCGTAGGCGACGTAGCGCACGTTCGTGAACCCGTTCTGGGACTGCTTGGTCTCCTGGAGGTCCGGCCGCCAGAGGATCTCCTCGGCCTGCGGGTGCCACCCGAGGTTGACCTCGTGCAGCTGCTGGTTGTGCGTGAGGAAGACGACCTCCGCCGCGAGCTGCCTCCTGGCCGCGGGCGAGAGGGCGGCGTCGAGCTGGCCGAAGAGTTCACGCCAGTCGTCCTGCCACCCGGGCGTGATGATCACCGGGGAGAAATTGACATGGACCTCGTAGCCCGCCTCCACGAAGTCGTTGATCGCGGCGATCCGCTCCGCGACCGGCGTGGTGCGCACGTCCACGGTGCGGGCGAGCTTCTCGGGCATCAGGGAGAAGCGGATGCGGGTGCGTTCCCGGGGGTCCCACGCGAGCAGGTCCCGGTTCACGTACTTGGTGGCGAAGGAGAGTTTGGCGGTCGGCAGGTCCCGGTACAGGTCCACGAGGTCCCGCACGTTGTCGCTGACGAGCGCGTCCACCGAGCAGTCGCTGTTCTCCCCGATGTCGTACACCCAGGCGTGCTCGTCGCACTGGTTGGGTTCCAGCTTCATGCCCTGCCGCGCCACGTGCCGTTCGAGGTAGCCGCTGATCTGATCGATGTTGGCGAACACGGTGATGGGGTTGCTGTAGCCCTTGTGGCGCGGGACGTAGCAATAGGCGCACGCCATGGCGCAGCCGTTCGCCGTCGAGGGCGCGATGAAGTCCGCCGACCTCCCGTTGGGTTTCGCGGTGAGCGACTTCTTGACGCCGATGATCAGCGCCTCGGTCTTGATGCGGACCCATCGGCGGACGTTCGCCTCGTCCCCGCTCAGTTCCGGGATGCGCCAGTGGCTCGCCACCTCGACGACGTCGGCATCCGGCCACCGTGCGAGGATCTCCTGGCCGCGGGGCAGGACAGCCGCGGCCGGCTCGACATAGATGCGGCTGATCTGGAGCAGCCTGTTGGCCTGGAGCATGCAACCCCTCGCGGTGTCCGGTGGTGCATCGACCGTACCCGCCGCCACCGACACTTCCGGCGCACCGGCACCCGGTCTACTGTGGCTGCACGGGTGCCGACGGCGCGCCCCCGGGGAAAGGTGGCCGGATCGTGGCCGAATTGCTGACACAGCCGACGGATCAGGACCCGCGCTCCTTCATCGAAGCGATCGCGCATCCGACACGGCGCGCCGATGCGCTGGTCCTGCTCGACCTCATGGGGCGGGTCACGGGCGAGCGCGCCGTCATGTGGGGTCCCTCGATGATCGGTTTCGGCCGGTACCACTACCGGTATGCGTCGGGGCACGAGGGCGATGCCCTGTCCGTCGGGTTCTCGCCGCGGACCACGGCGCAGGCACTCTACGGTCTGCTCGCGGCACCCGGGGCGGAGGATCTGCTGCCACGCCTCGGCAAGCACCGGCGGGGCGCCGGGTGCCTGTACATCACCTCCCTCGCGGCCGTCGACCTCGCCGTCCTCGAGGACCTGGTGCGGCGCGGATACGACTTCATGGCGACGGAGCACATCACCTAGCCCGGCGCAGCCCGACGACACACCCCGGGCACCGAACCGCAGGACCACACCGGGTCAGGCACGTGGCGGATCGGTAGTACACTAACCATTCGCGCACACTTCATCCCTGCAAGGAATCCGGAGGACCGATGGCTACGACCCTCGACGAGGATCTCCTGCTCGAGCGGCAACTGTGTTTCGCGCTGTCGGTGGCTTCGAGGAGCGTGGTCGGCGCCTACCGGCCCGTGCTCGAGCGGCTCGGCCTCACCCACCCGCAGTATCTCGTGATGCTCGCCCTGTGGGAGGAGAGTCCCCGCACGGTCCGGAACGTCGGTCGGGCCCTGGCGATGGAATCCGCGACCCTCTCGCCCATGCTCAAGCGGCTCGAGGCGCAGGGACTGCTCTCCCGCACGCGCGTCCCCGGCAACGAGCGGGCCCTCGCCGTCGACCTCACGCCGGCGGGCCGCGATCTTCGCTCAGCGGCACGCCAGGTACCCGCCACCATGATGGAACGGCTCGGGTTGACGCGTGAGCAGGTGGAGACCCTGAACGACGCCATGCACGCCATCATCCGGGCCACGGGGACGGAACTCCCGGGTTCCGCCCGCACCGCACCAGGAGGGAACCCGCGATGAGCAAGAAGGAACCGCTGTCGACCCGCTTCATGCAGGCCACCGGGAAACTCCGGATGTTCTTCGGGCCTGCCCAGCGCGGCAGCACCGCGGGTCCGATCGTCTACCGCGACGACGATGCGCAGAAGGCGCGGCAGGAGGAGTTGCAGCAGTGGACGGTGGTGCGCAACCCGGACGGGTCGACCTACCTCACCTCGAGGCGCGAGCCATGACGGACGGCGACGGACGCACGCTGCGTACTCATCGGTAACATGCGGGATCCGTACGGCATGGGGTCCTGAGGATACGGCCGGGCAATGCCAGACTGTTCCTATCAATGCCTATCTCGCCCCTGAGCGATATCAGGGTGCCGTCATCACACAGACCGAGGCCTCGAACGTATGAGCACACAGTGCCCTCCTGCCAGTACGCCCATGGATGAAGCCACGCCGTACCGGAGCGCGCTCCTCGTGGCGTCCGGTGGCCGGGACGCCCTCGTCCATCAGCTCACGGCCGAGACGGACGCGCTGCTGGAACATCTGGAGGGGACCGTCGCGCGCCTCGCCCTCGCGCACCGCGCGGGCGCTCCCGACACCGAGACGCGGCTGACGGACGACGACGCCTTCGTGTGGGTCCAGCAGTCCATCGAAGACATCGCGGCGACGCTGCGCGGGCTGGTCCTGGAGCGTTCGAGGGAGCACCCGGCCGAGACCCCGCTCCACGCATGCCCGGACCGCGCCTGAGGCGGACCCGCGCGGCGCAGGTCTCCCCGCCCCTGCCAGGGAACGGTGAGTTGGAAGAAGCCTAGATGGACTGGCGGGCGCGGATGCCGGCGCGGCCCATCGCATCGGTGTAGGCCGCCTGGATCTCCTTCAGCCAGAGCTCCTGGTTGACGGGCGTGCCCTTGAACGCACGCTCCCCGGGAGAGCGGACCTCGTAGATCTTGAATCCGCGCTTGGCGATGGCCCGGTTCTCGAGCTTCATGAGCCGGCGCGCTGCCTTGTGCGCGTCGGCGCCGTGCGCCACGAGCGCCGACGCCCGCGGGACCTGCTGCAGGAAGGTGAGCAGGGGTTTCACCCCGTCGGCGATCTGGTCCATGGTGAGCGCCCGCTCCTTGCCCTCGGGCAGGTACCACGGGTGGGCGTTCCACGGCATGAAGGCGTCGGGCCGCAGGCCGACGGCCTCGTAGATTCCCGCCATACGGATGGAACTCGGGTCGTCGTTCTCGAACGAGACGAACCCGGAGGGCAGGGATGCTCCGGGGTTGGAGAAGAGGCTGACGATCTTGCAGCCATCGACGTCGTGGATGGGATCGATGTAGGGCACCGTCGACCCCGGCTTCGACTCGGCCAGGGTGTCACACAGCCGGTTCACGTCCTCGATCTGCGGATCGTATCGCTGTTCCCACTGCTGTGCCCTGTACGTGGGGTCTGACATACGCTGTACCAATTCCGCCTCCTCGCGGACGGCGCCAGAGGTGGCGCGAACGTGTCCGCACCTCCCAGCCTACGCCAGTACCCGACCGGCGTCGCGGCCACCGGGCCCCACCGGGTACGCGACGCCGGTGGAGCACGCGCCGTCGGGGCCCCTGCAGCGGCCCTCCGGCATGCCCCTGTCCGTTCGCAGGGCGCGCCGGCCCGGGGCCGCGGGTGGGTTCAGGACAGGGTCGCGGCGTACGGGTCCCAGTCCTCGGGCAGCGGCTCGGCAGCGGTCGCGGAGCTCGACAGCGAGACGAACTCACCCGTGGCGATGCTCTCCGAGATCGAGACCATCGCGTCGAGGACGTGGTAGGCCATCTGGCCCTGCGCCCGGTGAGGACGCTCCTCCCGCAGGGCCCGTGCCATCTCGAGCACGCCGCTGCCGCGGGTGGACGTCGCACCGACGGCCGGGATCACCTCCGGTTCGTCGGCCCCGCGGCGCGTGAGCAGGAGGTCGCCGGTGAAGGTGTTCGGGTCGGGGAACGCGAGGGTCGCCTCCGTGCCCGTGACCTCGATGAACCCCGCGCGCTGGAGCGGCGAGTCGAAGCTGAAGATGCTCTGCGAGGACCCGCCGTTCGCGAACCGGGCGATCGCGCTGACGTGCGAGGGGACGGTGACGTCGAAGACCTCACCGGCCTTCGGCCCGGATCCGATGGTCCTGGTCTCACGGGAGGTCGACCCGAAGCTCCCTACCTTCGTGATGGCCCCGAAGGTCTGGACGAGGGCGGTCAGGTAGTAGGGGCCCATGTCGAACAGCGGTCCGGCTCCCGCCTGGAAGAGGAAGGCGGGGTTCGGGTGCCAGGACTCGGGGCCCGGGGACTGCATCAGGGTCAGCGCGGTCTGGGGCACGCCGATGTCGCCGCGCGCCACGAGGCGCAGCGCCGTCTGCAGGCCGGCGCCGAGGAAGGTGTCGGGAGCGCAGCCCAGGCGGAGCCCGGCGGCATCCGCGGTCTTGAGCAGGCCGATCCCGCTCTCACGGTCCAGCGAGAAGGGCTTCTCGCTCCACACGTGCTTGCCCGCGTCCACCGCGGCGGTCGCCACCTCGACGTGCGCGGCGGGGATGGTCAGGTTCACGACGATCTCGACGTCGGGGTGGTCCAGCGCGTCCTGGACGCCTCCGGAGGACGGTACCCCGAACTCCGCGGCCCGGGCGGCGGCGACCTCCTCGAACATGTCGGCGACGATGTGCACCGTCACGTCCGGGAAGCCCGTCAGGTTCGTCAGGTATTCCTTGCTGATGACCCCCGCGCCGATGACGGCGACGCCGACGGGCCCGGTGCGCTTCCCTGCTGCACTCACTTCCTTCCCTCCGTCAGGTAGGCCAGGCTGGCGGCGACGGCGGCGAAGATGTCGCCGTCGAAGTCATCGAGTTCGACGACGACGGCCTCGAGCCCGGGGGCGGCGTCGAGCACGTCCCAGACGCGCATGCTGCCGGAGCCGACGGCGACCTGCTCCCTGGTGTCCCTGGTGAGCGGGCCGTCCTTGATGTGGACGAAGCGCACGCGATCGCCGAGGCGGCGGAGCAGCCCGGCGGGGTCCTCGCCGCCGACGGCCGCCCAGTAGGTGTCCACCTCGAGGACGACCTCGGGGTCGAGGTAGCCGGCGAGGACCTCGAGGGCCGAGGTGCCGTCGATGCGCTCCTCGAGCTCGAACTCGTGGTTGTGGTAGCCGACGGTGATGCCGTATCCGGCGCCCTTCCTCGCTGCCGCGTTGAGTGCTTCCGCGGTGGCCCTGATGTCCCCGTCCGAGGTCCAGTGGGAGCGCTCGACGTGGGGGTCGATCACGGTGCCGATGCCGAGCTTCCGTGCGGCCTCGAAGATCTCGTCCTGGTCCGCGCTGAGGAGGGGCGCGTGGCCGGACGGGGCCGTGAGGCCGCTCTCCGCGAGGGCGGCCGCGAGTTCGTCCGCCGTGGCGACGAAGTTGTAGGGCTCGACGGCGGTGTAGCCGAGGTGGGCGACACGCCTGATGGTGCCCGGCAGATCCTCCCCCAGGGCCGTCCGCAGGGTGTAGAGCTGGAGCGAATACGTCACGGGGGGTTCTCCTCGCTGAGAAGGTCGGCACTACTGAACCGGTTCAGCAGTCAGACCGAACCTAGGTGATATCCCAGGGTCGGTCAAGCAGTGCATGGGGTTAGTGTGTAGGCCATGGCCAAGGAAACCATCGCCGGGCTGGCGAAGAGGCTGGGCATCTCGAAGGCGTCCGTCTCCTACGCACTCAACGGCCTGCCGGGGGTCAGCGAACTGACCCGACGTCGTGTCCTGGACCTCGCCGAGGAACTCGACTGGTACCCCAGCTCCTCGGCCCGCGCGCTGTCCCGGTCGCGTGCGGGGGCCGTGGGCATGGTGCTGTCCGCCGATCCCCTGCTCATCGGCACGGAGCCCTATCACATGGGGTTGCTCACCGGCATCGAGACGGCCCTCGCCGAGGGCGACCTGGCCCTGATGCTGCGCATGGTCGGCAACGACCCCGCCCAGGAGCGGGCCACCTACGAGCGCTGGGCCGGGGAGCGGAAGGTCGACGGCGTCCTCGTGTTCGACCTCCTGCTCGAGGACCCGCGACCCGCCCTGCTGGACCGCCTGGGGCTGCCGTTCGTGCTGCACGGGGGCCCCGAGACCGGGACGTCTCCCACCTTCTCCGGGACCACGACGGACCACGCCGTCGACGCCGCGACCGTCGTCGACCACCTCCACGACGCCGGGCACCGCCGGATTGCGCACGTGTCCGGGCCGCACCGCTTCCTCCACGAGGAGGAGCGCATCCGCGGGGTGCGGGAGCGCGCGGCGGGCCACGACATGGAGGTCGTCCAGCACGAGGCGGACTACGCGCTCCGCGCCGGTCACGACGCCGTGGTGACCCTGCTCCGCGCACCGCGGACACCGGTGACGGCGGTGGTGTTCGGCAACGACCTCATGGCGATGGGCGGACTGCTCGCCCTGCGCGAACTCGGCCTGCACTGCCCGGACGACGTCGCGATCATCAGCTGGGACGACTCACTGCACTGCCGGCTCGCGTCCCCCGGGGTCACGGCCCTGTCCCGGAACCCGGGCCTGCAGGGTCGCGTGGCCGCCGAGCTCCTGCTCGCCCTGCTCGACACCGGCACCATCCAGACGAGGTCCATGCCGCACGGCGAACTCGTGGTCAGGCCGAGCACCGCCGCGGGCTGAGCCGACCGGGCCTGCGCGACACACCGTCCGGGTGCTACGGACCGGTACCAACCGCAAATCCTCACTACACGCAAGATTTCCGCACTCCCACCACTCGTGTCGGACGACGCGGATCCACCTGTGGTTTGCTGTCCCTAGGTTCTTTAGCAATCAGGCGACTTAGTGCACCCCGTGCCGCGACGCCGCCTGGATCACGCCGACGGTCATCAGAAGGTCTCACGCACATGCAGAACGCTCAGATCCCGGCCCTCGGCCGCCTCTCCCCCCGGTCCCCCTCCGGCCCTGCCGTCGCGGCTCCGGGCCGACCGGGCAGCGAGGTGGATGCGCTGCTCCTTCGGGTCGGGCAGGGCGACGCACAGGCATTCGAGGACCTGTACGGGAAGACCGCTGCCCGCGTCCACGGGCTCGCCCGGAAAGTGCTCATCGATGCCGAGATGAGCGCCGAGACGACGCAGGACGTCTTCCTCGCCCTCTGGCAGGGTGCCGCGGCGCGGTTCGATCCCGATCTCGGCACCGGGATGTCCTGGATCATGACCGTCACGCACCGCCGCGCGGTCGACAAGGTCCGGTCCGAGGAATCCCACCGCACCAGGGACCTCACGTGGGGAATCAGGAACCGGGACGTCGACTACGACCAGGTCGCGGACGCGGTGATCCAGCGGTCCGAGACCGCAGCGGTCCGGGCCTGCCTGAGCACCCTGTCCGCCGCGCAGCGTGAGGCGATCCATCTCGCCTACTACGCCGGCCTGACCTACCTCGAGGTCGCCGAACACCTGGGCATCCCCGGGCCGACCGCCAAGACCCGCATCCGGGACGGCATCAAACGCCTCAGGACCTCCCTCCAGGAGGCGCACTGAATGAACACCCCCCGGGTCCACGTCCTATAGTTCTTCGGAGGAAAGCGTTCGACGTCGTCGCCCGCCAGATCCGACGTGATCGACGACCCGGCACGGTTCAGATCGCTGCGGCCGGATCGGCGACCTGAGACCCCCTCGTTCAAGGAGCCAGCCGCATGCCCGACGAAAAGGAACTTGCCCACGAGATGGATCGCGATCCGGTCACCGCACTCCTGCAGGACATGGTCCTCGAAAGCGATGACGTCCAGGATTTCCTCACGGGACTGGCGACCATCGCCTCCGAAGCGTTCAGCAGTGCTTACGGTGAGGTGTTCTGCGGAGTCACGCTCCTGCGCCCACGATCGATGATCACGGTCGCCAGCAGCAGCGACAAGGCTCGCGAGCTCGACGAAGTGCAGTACGGGTTCGACGACGGCCCCTGCCTCCGGGCCGCGCGCACCGGTGAGACCGTGCATGTCCGGGACTTCCTCACCGAGGAACGCTTCCCCGAATACCGTCAGGCCATCGCCTCGCACGGCCTGCGCTCCGCCCTCGGCATCCCCGTCCGGCTCGACGACGGCGCCAGCGCCGGCCTGGACTTCTACTCCACCACCCCGGACGCCTTCGACGCCAGGGGCATCACGGTGGCCGAAGGCTTCGCCCGCGACGCCTCACGCTCCCTGCGGCTTGCCGTGCGGATCGCGAGGCTCAACGAGGACACACAACACCTCAAGGCCGCCATGACGACCCGCACCACGATCGACACCGCCGTCGGTGCCATCATGGCCCAGAACAGGTGCAGCCAGAAGGAGGCTTTCGCGATCCTCCGCCAGGCATCCTCCACGCGCAACGTGAAGGTCTCGGACCTCGCAGCCGGCATCCTCACATCAGTGGGGCAGGCAGAACCGCTGACAACCCACTTCGACCACTGACGGCGACCACGCGTGGCGTGCGCCGGTGGCTCGACCCCTGCGGGGCTGAGCGAACCCCGCTCCCTATCGAGCGTTCTTCCTGCCGGGGAGGTCGCCGCTGCTGATGAGGTGGTCGGCGACGCTCCAGAGTTTCAGGTGGGTGCGCCGGCTGGCCATGGACAGCACGATGAACGCCTGCTCGCCGGTGATCCGGTGGCGTCCCATGTACCGCGCGCACGAACCCGCCCAGGATCGCGTCCGAGTCCGGTTCCCGCTGCAGCGACCGGGCCAACTCCGCCAGTTCCGTGGCGGGATCACGCACCCGCTCACCGCCGACGTCGACAGGTCCGGTTCACAGTTTCCTGAGGACCACGCCGTGCGAGCGATGGTTGCTTCCATACGGGATTGGCTCTTGACTGGGAAGAGTCCTCGGGTCGAGCAAACGGCACTGGGGGCGGCAGGAGTGCAGGGCCTCGCGCCCTGCACTCCTGTTCATACCCGGCTCGCGGCCCACCTCATCGACCGTCGTCGGGAAATATGGCGCGGCAGACCCGCTCAGTCGTGCATCCTGAGACGATGAAGCACACGCCAGGCCATGAGGCGGCCACGAGCTCCGGAGCGTCAGCCGGGATCAGCGCCCTGGTCGGAGCATTCGGTGCGATGGCCGAGGACATCGACCTGAACACCGTCCTGGAGAGGGTCGTGTCCTCGGCCTGCAGGCTCGTCGACGCACGGTACGGGGCGCTGGGAGTGATCGGGCCGGATCGGCTGCTCAGCGCTTTCATCACCGTCGGGCTCGGGAGCGGCGAGGACGGGAAAGCCTCGTCGCTCCCCCGAGGCGGCGGTGGTCCGGCTCCGGCGGGTGCCGGCCCCCTGCCCCTGCCGGATGTACCCCCGCGCCGGAGCGCGGCCGGCTTCCCTGCCCGCCACCCTGAGATGAGCTCGTTCCTCGGAGTTCCCATCCGCATCCGGGACCGGGTCTTCGGGAACCTGTACCTCACCGAGAAGAGCGGGGGAGGAGGATTCACCAGCACCGATGAGGAACTCCTCGTCGCTCTCGCCGCCGCGGCCGCCATCGCGATCGCGAACTCCCACCTGTTCGACGACTCGGTCCGCCGGACCCGGTGGCTCGAGGGCGGCCTCGACGCCGTCCGCGAGATCCTCGACCAGACCGATCCGGTGCGGAGCCATCACGCATCGGTCGCGCATCATGCCCTGCGGGCATCGCACAGCGACGTCGCGCTGGTTCTCCGTGAGATCGGCGACCAGCGAGGGCTCCTCTGCGCGGCGGCGGACGGCCAGGACGCCGCCTCCTTCGCCGGAGCATCCTGGAACTATCCGGCGCTGCTGGAGGATCTGACAGCGGTGTCGCCTCCGCTGGTGCTGACACCGGTGGAGATCGCCCGCCTGATGCCGGGATCCTCGCTTCCTGCTCCGACGACGGCCCTGTGTGTAAGGCTCGCCGGGTCCGGGGAGCGGCAGTACCTCCTCTTCGGGCGCCGCGCAGAGTCCTCGTTCACCGACGTCGACCGGGAGATGGTGCGGACGTTCACGTCCCACGTCTCGTTGGCCCTGGAACTGCTGCGGGCCCAGCGGCAACGGGAACAGGAAGCGGTGTTCGGCGACCGGGACCGGATCGCCCGCGATCTCCACGACCTGGTCATCCAACGACTGTTCGCGACGGGCCTGAGCATCCAGGTCCTCCGCAAGCACCTCTCGGACCGCAGGGCGCTCGACCGCATCAGCGTGGTGACCGCCGAACTGGACGCCACGATCAGGGAGCTGCGCGACACCATCTACTCCCTCCGCTCGGTCCCGCGGATCGCCTCGACCTTCAGCTCCGGAGTCTTCGCCCTCGTAGCGGCAGGGGCCGAGAACTACTCCCTCCAGCCCGTGCTGCACCTCTCGGGCCCCCTTGACGCCACCGTTGGCCCCGAGGTGGCCGAACACGTCAACGGGGTCCTCCGGGAGGGGCTGTCCAATGCCCTCCGACACGCTGCAGCGCACTCCATCACGATCACGCTGCAGGCCCTTCCGGATCGCCTCGAAATGGGAGTCATCGACGACGGCTCCGGGTTCGTCGAACCGTCCTCGGGCCCCGGCCTGGCGGAGATGCGTCGCCAGGCCGACCTCTGCGACGGCACCCTGTCGATCTCGAGCACCCCCGGCCACGGAACGCGCGTCCTGCTCATCGTGCCCCTGAGTGTCCAGGAGGACGCACTGCCGGAAGCCCGGAAGTAGGGGACGATTGCGGTAGTGTCGGTCTCGCCTCTAGAAGCGGGGCTCCTGGGTTTGTGGCATGTGAATGAGGCACTTCGTGAGTGATAGCAGCAGGTTGGACCCGAACAAGCTCTTCCCGGAGGATCTGACATCGATCGATCGGGATGACCTGGACATCCTGAACAGCAGGAACCACCGCGCGAGGGATGTGCAGTACATCCGCGACGGTGGGGTGGATGCCGAGACCGAAGGGCAGCACCACGAGCTCCGCGAGGAGCTCGATCGCCGCCAGCTGGTCCGTGACACCCCGGTATCCGCCGACGTCGAGGACGGCGCCGACAGCGAGGCGAAGGAAGCCTGAGCCGGCCGACGGCGGCCGCTCCGGTATCCGCTCAGAGCGCTACGAGGGCATCGATGATGTCGCCGGTCTCCGTGCGGTCCGTGTAGTCCGCGTGCACGTCGATGAAGCGGATGGTGCCCGTCGCATCAGCCACGATCACCGTGGGGAACGGGATCCTCAGGGTCCGGTCCACGTTGGACCCGGCGACGTCGATGCCGAGGGCGATGCGCGCCAGCGTCGACTCGGGGCTGGGCACTGTGACGATCCCGAGCCGCGAGGCGAGGTTGTTCCCCGCGTCCGAGTAGAGCGGCAGATACAGTCCCGACTCGTGCGCCATCTTCTGCGCGATCTCCGGGTCCTGCGGGCTGATGGCGATGAGTCGCGTCCCGAAGCTCTCCGCGAGGGGGCTCAGTTCCCGCTGATAGGTCTGCAGGGCGATGTTGCAGTAGGGGCACCAGGCGCCGCGGTAGAAGACGATGATCGCGGCCGCGGACCCGAGAACCTCCCGCAGGGGCGCCGGGCGCCGGTGGCCGTCGTACAGGAGGACATCGGGAAGCTTGTCCCCTACGCGGGCCATCCCGTCCGGGAGCCCTGCACGACGGAGCTCCTCCTGCTCCAGCTCGAAGACCTCCGCGAGCGCCGGACCGACCTGCGCCTCGAACGTCGGCGTGAACTCGTCCACCTGCGCCGCGATCGTGTCCGTGAACTTCTGCTTCTGCTTCATTTCTTCCCCCTCCGCCCATCCACGACGGGAGCCTCGAGCCTGTCGCTGTTCCAATTGTGGTGCAGAGCACACGAATTCCCAAGGCCACGGGCGCGTCGCCCCGGTGTCCGGAGATCCATTCCCCTGGGGCCGGGGGCCGCCCGGGACGCGCCCTGCGGAAGATCTGCCGCAATCCTTTGCCACTGCCCGGCGGATTCCGGCCCCGGCGCTGCAGGTATGCGAGGACGATGGACTGGGCCCCGCAGCATCGCGAGGGGCCGCCATGTCCGGGCGACCGCTCCACGACAAGGGCAAACCCGGCGCGAGCCGGGGACGCAAGGCCACGGGACCCTCGCGGTCGGCCGGACCACCCAACCAGCGAGGTGCCGATCATGTCTCCCGTTCCCCGTCTCGGATCCTCTGCCCTCCGGACCGCCGCCGCGCGCCTCGTCGTGGTCGTCGCGGCGCTGGCCGTCCTGATGGTCGGGGTGGCGCCGGTATCCGCCCAGGCCGCAGCCACGATCACGGTCGGTGCCGTCTCCGGGACACCCGGCACCGCCGTCACGGTGACGGGTACCGGCTTCCCCAGGAAGACCAGGGGGATCGTCACGGCAGGGACCGTGAGCGCGCCCCTGACCACGACGCCGAAGGGCTCCTTCGCGGTGTCGATCGTGCCGGCGGGGACCGGCCCGGTGGACATCACGGCGACCGCCGGTGCCGCCACCGCGAGCGCCCGTTACACCGTCCTCGACCCGGCACCCGCATCGGGCGCCCCGAAGGGCCTCCGTTTCGGTGTCGGCACCGACGGCGGGTCCGCGGCCGGCGCGGAGCTCGACGACGTCGCCGCCCTGGCGGGAGAGGCGCCGTCCCTGGTGCTGTCCTACAAGGACTTCAACCAGCCCGCCCCCATCGCGGAGCTGGATGCCGTGCGCGCCCGCGGTGCCGAGACGCTGCTGACGTGGGAGCCGTGGACCTGGGGCGGCGGCACCGGGCAGCCTGCCTACTCCCTCGACCGCATCGCGGCCGGTGAGTTCGACACCTATCTCCGCGAGTGGGGCACGGCCCTGGGGCGCTGGGGGCACCCGGTGTACCTGCGGTTCGCGCACGAGATGAACGGGGACTGGTACCCGTGGGCGGCCGGCGTCAACGGCAACACCGCGGGCGACTACATCGCGGCCTACCAGCACGTGCACGACGTCGTCGCCTCCACCGGCGCGACCAACATCAGCTGGGTCTGGAACCCCAGCGTCCCCTACTCGGGATCCACGCCCCTGGACCGGCTGTACCCGGGCGGAGAGTACGCCGACGTCGTCGCACTCGACGGCTACAACTGGGGTACGTCGCAGGCGTGGACCTCCTGGCAGGACCCCGAGGCACTGTTCGGCGACGGGATCGCGCAGCTCCGGCGCCTCGCGCCGGGCACGCCGATCATGATCGCCGAGACGGCCTCGTCCGAGATGGGCGGGTCCAAACCCCGGTGGATCTCCGACCTGTTCGGGTACGTCTCCGCGCAGGAGGACGTCGTCGCGCTCGTCTGGTTCCACATCGTCAAGGAGACCGACTGGCGCATCGACAGCAGCGCCGACTCCGCCGGCGCCTTCGCGGCCGCCCTCGCCGCGCGGCGCTGACAGCCGCCCGGCATGGGATGGGCCGTCGCCGTCAGCCCGGCGACGGCAGCGGCTGGCAGCGCGGACACCACCAGGTGCGACGGCGGCCCGGATCGTTCGGCACCTCCGCCCTGACGCGCACGGTGGTACCGCACCGGAGGCACGGCCTGCCCGCCCGGCCGGCCACCCAGTGCTTCTCCCCCCGGCGGGTGTTCCCCGTGGTGACCTGGTGCGCGCCGGGTTGCGTGGCCGAGAACCGCAGGCACCGGGCGCCGAGGGCCACCAGCGCCGGGACGTCGACGTCGGCGACCGCCGTGTCGGGGTGGACGCCCCGCAGGAAGCAGAGCTCGTTGGCCCACAGGTTCCCGAACCCGGCGACGTTCCGCTGATCGAGCAGGGCGGCCGCCACGCGCTCCCCGGGGTCGCGGCGCAGCCTGCGCACCGCCTCGTCCATCGACCAGTCGTCCCGCAGCGGATCAGGACCGAGGTGACCCACGGCGTCGCCCTCCGCCCGGGTGGGCAGCAGGTCGACGACGGGCAGGTCCAGGCCGTACGCGGTGGGGCCGTCCTGCACCGCGAGGATCACCCGGACGTCCGGCAGGAGTTTCCGCGGCAGAGCCCTGCCGGGGGCCGTGACCGTCCATGACCCCTGCATCAGCAGGTGCGTATGCAGGGTCAGCCCGCCGTCGAACCGCGTCAGCAGGTGCTTGCCGTGGGTCACGTGCTCCGTGATCCGCATACCGTCCAGCGGCGTGGTGGCGTGCGCGGGGACCCGCAGGTCGCCACGGCTGAGCGCGCGCCCGTCGAGGGATCTCCGCAGACGGGCGGCGAGCCGGAACACGCTGTCCCCCTCGGGCATGACGCCTCCCTGTCCTGTTGCTGCCGCGGCCAACCTAGCGCCCGCCACCGACGCTTCGGCCCCGGCACGACCCGCCCCGCCGCGCCCCCATACAGCATGTTGCCCGTGGCAAACTCCTCTCGCCGCAGCCGACCGGGTGGTCTAGATTCGGAAGGAACGCAGTCCATCGAAGGGAGAACACCATGAAGAACAAGCTTGTTTTCGCAGCAGGCATGGCGGTCGGCTACGTCCTCGGGACGCGGGCCGGCCGGGAGAGCTACGAGCAGCTCAAGACCAAGGCACAGGAGCTGTGGGAGAACCCGAAGGTGCAGGACACGGTCGCCTCGACCACCGACACCATCAAGAGCAAGGCCCCCGAGGTGCAGGACTCCCTGAAGGGCGCCCTGAAGAAGGGTGAGTCCGGCAAGGGCGAGTCCGGTAAGGGCGGCAAGGCGAAGGGTGGCGCCGGGACCACGGGGACCACGGGACCGAGCGGCGGGAATCCCCGCGACATCGAGGACACCCCGTTCCAGGCACAGGACAGCGAGACCCGTCCTGAGCTCGGGAAGGATCTCGGGAAGTAGCGGCTCTCCACGAGGCGGGCCCCGCATGACGCCGGGGCCCGCCTCTTCCGTGTCCCCTGCAGGAACGGTCAGACGCTTTCGCCGGCCACTCCCCCGGTGTCCGGCACTGCCGCGCAGTCCTCCGTGACGAGGACGGCGTTGACGGCGACTGCCGTCCGGTAGGCGTCTCCGGCGGCGGTGACGAGGTGGGCGGCGGGGTCCGCGGCATTGCCGACCGCCCAGACCCGCTCCCGTGACGCCCGGCCGAGGTGATCGGTGGCGACGCAGCCGTCGTCGCGCAGTTCGCAGCCCAACGAGGCGACCAGCAGGGAACCCGCGTCCGCCCCCGGTTCGCAGAACACCGCGATGCACGGCACCCGTTCCCCGTCGGCGGACCCGTCGTCCACGCGGACGGCGACGAGCGCCCGCGGGCCGCCGTCGTCGTGCGCTTCGTCCGGGACGAGGTCCCGGACCGCCCCGTCCACCACCCGGACGCCCCTGGCTCGCAGGCGGCGTGCATCCTCCTCCGGCACGGGGCCGAGGAGGTGCGGGAAGTAGGTCACGTCCGCCGACCACTGCCGCAGCAGGAGCGCCTGCGCGGGCGATGCGTCGGTGCAGCCGATCACGCCGAGCGCCTGGTCCCTGACCTCCCAGCCGTGGCAGTACGGACACTGCAGCAGCCCCCTGCCCCACGCCTCCCGGGCGCCGGGGACCTCCGGGAGGACGTCCCGGAGGCCCGAGGCGAGGATCAGGTGCCGTCCCTGCGCCGTCGCGCCGTCCGTGGTCGTCACGGTCCAGGCGCCCGTCCGCTCCTCCGAGCCGTCGACGAGGACGCCGTCGACGACGCCGTCCAGGAAGTGCACCCCGTAGGGTTCGAGTTCCGCCCGGCCCAGGGCCACGAGGTGCTCCGGGGTGGTGCCGTCGCGGGTCGGGAAGCCGAAGGCGGCGTCCGCCGGCGCGTTGCGGGGCGTTCCGCCGTCGATCACGAGGACGCGCCGCCGGGCCCGCCCGAGCACGAGGGCTGCGCTCAGCCCCGCGATCCCGCCGCCGACGACGACGGCGTCATACACTACCGGTCTGTCCATCCCACCATCCGACCACGCCGCGCGGCCGCACCGCGGTCGCACTTTTCCCTTGCGCTCAGCCGGCGGGTCGCGCGGCGGGGTCGGTCGGCCCGGGATCGGAGGTCAGGCCCAGCGACGCCACGAGGGACGAGAAGCGCCCGTTCGCAACGAGGTCCTCGACGAGGACGGCCCTGCCGTCGGCGTCGGCGAGAGGGATCCGCCAGTTGGGGTACTCGTCACTGGTGCCCGGCTGGTTCTGCGTGCGGCGCTCCCCGACGGCGTCGGCGAGCGCCACGCCCAGCAGGATGGACGGGGTCTGCCCGATGAACGCGTGCAGGGCCTCGACGGTCTCCGGGACGCCGGCAGGGCCGTCCGCGAGGAGATGGCGCTCCCGGAGGAGGTCGAGGAACTTCTCCTGCACGGCGCGGTCCTCGGCCTGCTCCTCCTCGACGGGCCGGCTGAGGAGGCCGAGCCTCTCGCGCAGCGCCACGTGCTCGCCCGCCAGGTACCCTGCGCTGGGCGGGAGGTCGTGCACGGTCACCGTGGTCAGGCAGCCCTTGCGGTAGGCCTCGGGGGGAAGGGGTCCGTCCTCGTCCTGCTCGAACCACAGGATCGAGGTGCCGAGGATGCCGCGTTCGGCCAGGTACTCCTGCACTCCGGGTTCGAAGACCCCGAGGTCCTCCCCGACCACGATCGCGCCGGCCCGTTCCGCCTCGAGGGCGAGGATGCCGATCAGCGCCCGGTGGTCGTAGTACACGTAGGCTCCTGCGCCGGGTGCCTCGCCCTGCGGGATCCACCACAGCCTGAACAGGCCGAGGATGTGGTCCACCCTGATGCCGCCGGCGTGACGCAGGATGTTGCGGAGCATGTCGCGGAACGCCGCATAGCCGGAAGCCGCCAGGCGGTCCGGGTGCCACGGCGGCTGGCTCCAGTCCTGGCCGAGCTGGTTGAACATGTCCGGTGGCGCGCCGACGCTGATGCCCGCGGCGAGGACGTCCTGGAGCGCCCACGCATCCGCCCCGCTGGGGTGGACGCCGACGGCGAGGTCATGCACCACGCCGATGGACATCCCTGCATCGGTCGCCGCCCGCTGGGCGTCCCGCAACTGCTCGTCGAGCAGCCACTGCAGCCACGCGTGGAACTCGATCCGTGGCGCATGGCGCTCGGTGAACTGCCGGGCTCCGGGCGAGCCGGGGCGTCCGACCTCGTGCCATTCCGGGGCGTCCGGCGGATACGCCTCGGCGAGCGCCGACCACAGCGCGAAATCGGCCAGCCCCCGGCCCTGGTGGGCACGGTAGGCGTCGAAGTCCTGCTGGCGCCCCGCCGGGCGTTCGACGGCGAAGACCAGCTCGAGGGCCTCCAGCTTCGCGGCGTACGAGGAGTCACGGTCGAGCAGGTCGGTGGCCGTGTTCACGGCGGAGAAACCCGCGGCCAGGTCATCGATGCGCGTCCGCGCCGCGGTGTCGAGGCTCGCGTACTCGGGGATGTCCTCGACGCGCAGGTACAGGGGGTGGAAGTACCGGCGGGTGGTCGGCAGGTAGGGCGAGGGTTCCACCGGCGGTACGGGCTCGGCGGCGTGCAGGGGGTTCACCAGCACGAAATCGCCCCGGTGCCGCGCGGCCGCCTGCGCGATCCGGCCGAGGTCCGCGAGGTCGCCGATGCCCCAGGAGTCCGCGGAGCGGACCGAGTACAGCTGGGCCATCAGGCCCCAGCCGCGGTGGTCCGCCAACGCGGCCGTGGTGCTCAGCCGGTCCGGCGTGACGACGAAGGCGCAAGTGCTCTCCTGCCCGTCCACGCGGGCGTGGAGCGTGTGCCAGCCCAGCGGGACGGCGTGCGGCAGCGTGCCCTCCCGCCGCTCGAGGTCCCGGCCGTCCACGGTGCGGGCCTCCCCCGGCTCGCCGACGGCCCCCGGGTGGCGGACCCCGTCCTCGTCCACGGCCCAGAACTCCACCTCCGCACCGGCCGGCACGTGGAGGGGCACGGGGTCGGCGTCACGCCGGCGCACGACCACGACGTGGGGCAGGACCGAGCGCCAGGCGGCGGTCGCGGTGTCCGCGAGGGCCTGCGCGATGGCCGTGTCGGACGAGGCATCGACCCCGAGCGCCGTGAGGACCGCCACGAGCGTCTCCGGGGCCACCTCGGCCGGTTCACCGTCCCACCCCTTGAAGGTGGTCCCCACCCGGTGGGCCTCGGCAAGCTGTGCGAGGGGAGAAGTGGTCCGCGGGCGTGGGTCGTCGTGCTGCGTGGTGTCGGCCATGGCTCCAATCTAGGCGGCCATCAGCAGGCTGCGCATCCGCACCCGCCGCCCGCCCGGGATTGACGGGGTCGGGGACCCCGCGCCGCACCCCGCCGTGCGTGCCGGGACCCGGGGCGGAGGACGGGGTGCGGGGTTACCAGGTGTCCTTCGTGTAGGTGCGGTTGAGGCGGGCGATCAGCGTGCCGAGCACCTCCACGTCCTCCGGCCTCCAGCTGCGCATGAGGGCCGTGAATGCCGTGCGTCGGCCGCTCTGCGCGGCCGCGAGCTGCTGCTGCCCGAGCGGTGTGAGGACCACGCGCTGGGAGCGGGCGTCGTGCGGGTCGAGCTCGCGGTTGACGAGCCCCAGCCGCTCGAGCCCGGCGAGCTGCCGGCTCACGGACGGCTTGCCCACCCCGATGCTGAGGGCGATGTCCGTCGCCCGGAGGGACCCCTCCCGCTGCAGGAGCGTCAGGATGCCGTAGGCGGCCGGCTCCATGTCGGGGTGCACGTGCTTCGCGAGCGCATGGGACGTGGTCCGTTCCCGGCGCCACAGCACGCTCGTCTGCTCCTCGAGCACCTCGATGGCGCGGTCGAATTCGACGTCACCTGCCCCCGCTGCTGTCTCCATTCCCGAAGCGTATAGACGAGCGGCCCGGGCGGGGAGGGGTTCCGGCGAACATTCCTGAAGATTTCAGCGCGCGGGCCACGCCTGCGTCCTGACGAAGTCCCGGTGGATCTCCGTCTGGGACAGCGCGGACAGCAACTGGAAACCCTGCAGCCCCTCCCAGCCCGCGGTCCAGGTCAGGCGCGACGCGAGATCCCAGACGGTGGGCTCCTCCACGTCCGCGAGGACCGCCGCCACCTCCCGCGCGCGCTTCAGCTGATGCTCGGCGCTCTCGTCCGCCCGCCCGCCCAGCCCGGAGAACCGGTGGCCGTGCCCGGGAAGCGCCTCGTAGTGTCCGTAGCGGCGCACCCGGTCGATGGACGCCACGTAGTCGGCCAACGGGTTCGACGGCGTCGCGCCCCCGAGTCCCAGCCCCGCGAACACGGTGGGCAGCACGTGGTCGCCCGTGAAGAGGAGCCCGCGGTCGTCGTCGCGCAGGCAGATGTGGCCGGCCGTGTGCCCCGGCGTCCCCATCACGACCGTCCGGAAGCCGGGGACGGGCAGGACGTCGCCGTCGGACAGGGTCCGGTCCACGGCCGGCGCGAGCCCGTGGGGCGAGCGGTCCACGAAGCGGGAGAGCTCGTCCCGGCGCTCGTGCGGGACGTCCCACCCCTCGAGGCGCGCGGTCACCTCGTCGGCATCGAGCAGGCGGGCGTCATGGCGCTCGAGGGCGGCACGCTCCGCACCGTGCATCGCCAGGGGTGCGCCCGACGCCCGCCGCAGGCGGGCGGCCATGCCCACGTGGTCGGGGTGCAGGTGCGTCCCGGTGATCCCGGTGACGGCCCCGTCCGGCGCGACCGCCACCAGCGCCGATGCCAGCCGGTCCCAGTTCGCGTCGGAGTCCCACCCGGGGTCGATGACGTGGACGCCGCCGTCCGCACCGCGCAGCAGGTACGTGAAGGAGTAGGCGAGGTGCCCGCCCGGCATGGGCTGCGCGAGGGACCAGACGTCGTCGCGCACCTGCTCCAGCGGCGGGAGCTCCCCGCGGTCGGAGGCCGCGAGGTGCTGCGTGCCGGTGTTGTGCATGTGCCCTCCCGATGGTCTCCTCCCACCGTAGCCCCGCAGCGGGACCTGCGGGACCCGGCCCGCGGGGCCGGGTCCCCCTGGCCCGCAGGGCGTGCTGCCTACTTCGTCGCCGTGATCACGATGCCCTCGATCGACGTCACGGGGATGTCCCCGAAGTCCCGGGAATCGATGGAGACGGCGCGATTGTCTCCCAGCAGGAAGACGCTCCCGGCCGCGACGGTCACGGGGCCGAAGTACGTCGCGTCGATGCGGCTGTGATCGACGAACGCCTCTGCCACGAGGACGTCGTCGACGTACAGTTCCGCGTCGCGGATGGCGACGCTCTGCCCTTCGCCGGCCACGACCCGCTTGATGGCGGTGTGGCCGTCGACGGGGTTCGTGAAGGCGACGACGGCACCGTTCTCGATCGCGCCGGCGGCCGCGGGCTTGTAGACGAAGGCAATGGAGCCGGAGGCGATCGCCGGCTCCATGCTGTCCGACCGCACGATGAAAGGCTCCACCACCCATGCCCTGAGGGACAGGACCGCCAGCACCACGATCGTCGCCACGAGGATGCCGGGTCCACGTCCGCGATGGTCGGGTGGCCGCCCGGTGCGTGGACGCCCCGACCCCTGCCCCGGTCCTCGGACGACCCTCAATCCGTCTCGTCGTCCCATTCGGGCCGGGCCACCGTCATCGGATCGTTGCGGTCGTAGTCGGTTTCCCTGAGGCCCACCCGGAACTGGGCCATCATGTCGTGGTCCTCGTGCGGCAGATTGTGGCAGTGCATCATGTAGAGGCCCTGGTGCGGGGTGAATTTCATGAGGAGACGCACGGTCTCCCCCTCCCCGACATAGACCACGTCCTTGGGGCCGCGCTCGTAGGGGAAAGCCGCCCGTCCGTTCCGGCTGAGAACCTGGAAGTCGACCAGGTGGATGTGGAGCGGGTGGAACCAGCCGCCCGAGCCGTTCTCCACCTCCCAGATCTCCACCGAATCGAGGGCGGGATCGGCGACCACCCGCTTGTACCCGGTGGCGATGACGTCCTGCCAACTGTCGTCGTTGATGGTCCACAAGTTGGTGACATCGCTACGCTTCAGCCGGAACCGGCGCGTCTTCACGGCCTGCGCGGCCGTCAGCGACATGGGTTCGCTGCCGACCAGCGTGGTGGGGATCCGGTTCCAGGTGGGGTCCGTCGTGTCCACCGGCTCGTCGGTGACGTCGAACGCCATGATCTTGTGGGTGAAGTCGTAATCGACGTTGTTCCTGTTCGAGAGGTTGCGCAGTTCGATCCGCTGCCCGGTGGCGTACTTCCGGAAATCGATGAGGACCTCGTAGCGCTCCGCTCCCGCATGGCGGTAGTTCGCCACGCTCTGGGCCGTCGGGACCAGACCGCCGTCGGTCGCCACGACGACGAGGGGGGCCCCGGTACTGAGTGTCGGCCGCAGTGACCGGGAGATGGAGCTGTTGAGGATCCGGAAGCGATACACACGCTTCTGGACCTTCATCACGGGCCACGGCCTGCCGTTGACCAGGATCACGTCGCCCCAGAGGCCGGAGTGGCTGTTGTCGTCATACCCCAGGGACCCGTTCTCCGCGAACATCGCATCACTGATGGTCAGCGCGACGTCGTACCGGCCCTGCGGGAGGAGCTGCCGCTCCACGGGGTCGTGCAGGTGGTACTGCGCCGCCAGGCCGGAGTACGCGTTGAGGGCCGTGAAGTGCACCCCGTGGTCGTGGTACCACAGGCTCCGGGCGGGCTGGACGTTGGGGTAGCGGTAGTCCTTATAGAAGCCCGGGTGCGTGATGTCGCTGGCATAGCCGTCGTACTGGGGCAGCGACGCCGAGCCGTGGAGGTGCGTGGACGTGGACAGCGCGTGTCCGTCCAGCGCATGTTGTGCCGGCAGCTGGTTGCGCACCCGCAGGACCGCCTTCGTGCCCTGGTCCAGGCTGATGGTCGGGCCCGGGAACAGTCCGTCGTAGCCGAGGACGGGTGTGGTCAGCCGAGGCAGGATCCGGGCCGTGGCGGCCTTCTGGGTCACCCTGTAGTAGTTGACGGGCAGCCCGTCCGCAGGATCGATTCCCGTGGCGTACGGCTGGAGGACGGGGGCCTGGACGAAGGGCACCTGGAAGGGCCTCGGCATCTCCCGGTCGTTGAGCCGGCTCGCGGACTTGGCGTCCACCGATCGTGTGGGCAGGATCGCACCGCCTGCACCAAGGGCGCCCAGCCCTCCCAGCAGCAGTACGCGACGACGTGACACTGACATGAGCTGTCTCCTAACCTCGATGCCGCGACTGTGCCGCACCCAGGTTGGGGATTCCCTGCACCGGACGGACCAGCCCTTGGAGAATGCCTGTAGAAGGCTTGGAGAGCCCCGGACTCGGGGCCCGCGCTCTAGCTTCCGCCCCGGTGGTGTCCGGGTCCGAGCGCCAGCCCGGGCCCGCCCGGCAGTTCGAGGGTCAGATCGATGGCCCGGTCCGGGAGGTCGAACACGAGGACGGCGTCGACGGTCTCGCCCTGGCGCGCCGTGGCAGGCGCAGGGGAGAACCAGACCGCGTCCCAGGAGCCGGAACCCAGGCCCGACACGGCGTAGCGGGAGGGGTCGAAGACCAGCCCGTCCTCCTCCATCGCCGTCAGCTCCAGCATGATCCGGACCCTGTGCAGGCCCTCTCCCGGCGGCCCGTCGAGCGCGGGGGAGGGCACGGGCGGCAGCCACTCGTCGGCCTCGACCGGTATCACCCCCTGGATGCGCGCGAGTCCCCCGTCGACGTCGGCCGAGGCACCGAGGAGCACCGGCGGTGTCCGGGGGGCGGCCGTCAGTGCGCCGACCGCGATGCTCACCACGAGGGCGAGCAGAAGCATCGGGACGAGCAATCGTGTGCGCCTGAGCGCTGCAGGGGACGCCATGCCGGTCAGTGTCACGCCGTCTCCTAGGGAATCCCTAGGAACCAGGACCGGCACGCGCGAGCGTGCTCCTCGACGGCACGGGTGCCGCCTCCCCGGGAGGCCCCGACGCACGGAACCGTGGACGAGGGCCAGCATTTCCCCAAGGTGGTCCTCCTAGCGTGTGGGCGTGCGCGAACCTCGCACACACTCACCCGAGGATCAGTGAGGTTGTCATGAATACTGCAGTGCATGAACCGGGGCAGCTGAAGTCCCGCAGCCGGAGGCACGGGCGGACGGCGATGGTCGCCACCGTCTCGGCCGTCCTTGGCGCCACGTCCCTCCTGGCCGTCCCGGCGGCCCACGCGGCCGTGCCGTCGTTCCCCGACAATCTGGTGGTCTTCCCCGATCGGGACTTCGTGACGATCGAGGGGTACCAGGACCGCATCGGCCAGACGGCCACCGTGGAGGTGCGCCGCCCCGGGGTCGGGGTCGTCGGTTCCGCACAGAGCGTCGTCTCCGCCGGCGACGTCGCCTTCGAGATCAACCATCCCGGGGGCGTGTGCTGGGGTGCCGGCACCGGCCTGAAGGTGACGCCCGATATCCTGCCGGGCGACACCGTCGCCATCAGTTTCGGCGGCAGCGAGGCCGGTGCCACCGTTGTCCAGGACACCTACGTCACGGCTGCTTCGACCCTGTCCGGCAACACCGTGACCGTGAAAGGTCATGTCGGTCCAGGGGTGGACAGGGACCAGATGGAACAGCGCATCGTCGAGCCCGCCCTCAAGGACACCGGGGTGGGGCGCCGCGACGTCCGCGCGGTCCCGGGCGACCTGGCACAGGAGGACGGCTACCGGTCGCAGCTCCAGTTCGGCATCGACGGCCCCGACACGTTCACGGCGACCTACATCCTGGACGACGCCGTTGCAGCCGAACTCGTGGCCGATGCCGGTGGCGCCCGGTCCATGGCCTGGCAGGAGCAGGACGCCGACGGCAATCGGCAGGGCCTGACCATCTCCGAGTTCGGGGAACTCGGAGGTCCCGGCATGGGCGGCTGCCCGAACGGGCCCCTGCAGTCGGGTCCGGCCGGTCCCACGAGTATCGCCGCCGCCAGGGTCGATGGGGACCTCAGGGTGAACTGGACACCGGCCCAGGCCATCCCGGGCACGCCCGCCATCACCGGCTACCGCGTCACTGCCGTGGCCCGAACAGTCACAGGCAGCGAGCAGGTCGAGACCGGGGTCCGCATCAGCAGCCCGAGAGCCACCAGCACCACCCTCCGGGGTCTTGCAGCGGAAGAGGAGTACGACGTCTACGTGGTGTCCGTCAGTGACATCGGCGAGACGTTCCCGGCTGTCCATGCGATCACCCGGACCGACACCGTGGCCCCGACCGTCCAGGCCTCCCCCAACGGCGGGACGTTCCCCACCGCGCAGCAGGTGACCCTGACGGCCGACGAACTGGGCAGCGACATCTACTACACCGTCGATGGGACCGATCCCGTCGCCGGCGATACGAGCACCACCCAGTCGATGCTCTACACCGGACCGATCACCGTCGCGCAGACCGGTACCATCACCTTCGCCGCCGTCGATCCGTCCGGCAACGTCTCCGACAACGGTGAAGTGACCTTCACCATCACCGACGACCCGGTACCCGCCGCCCCGGCCTTCACCGCCCCGCCCACCGCCGGGCAGGGAACGGCGGAGGTGTCGTGGACGGCGCCCGACCCCGGAGCACCAGGACTCACCATCGACAGCTACACGGTCCAGGCCTACACGACCGAGGGTGAGGCGGCCGGCGCCCCGAGGACCGTACCGGGCGACGTCACGACGCTGGTCTACGACGGTCTCACCGGCGACACCGCCTACCAGTTCACCGTCCGGGCGATCAACAGGAACGGTGCCGGACCCGAATCGGCCAGGAGTGCCCCTGTCACCGTGCAGGGTGCGCTGGTCGCCGTCGCAGGCGAGGACCAGACCGTCGCACGCCGGTCGACGCCGACCGCCGTCACCCTGGACGGCGCCGGCTCCACCACCACGGACGCCACCTTCCAGTGGGAGCAGGTCCTCACCGGACCCGCAGACCCCGACAGGGTCACCCTGACCGGGGGCACCACCCTGAAGCCGACGTTCACCCTCCCGGTCTACAGGACACCGATGACCAACAATCCCCTCACCTTCCGGCTGACGGTCACCTCGGGCGGAAGCACGAGGACGGACGAGGTCAAGGTGGTACCGGTACCGGACCGGGTCACCATCGGCCAGGCCCAGTGGAAGTCCGGTGACCTGCGGATCGGCGGCACCGGCACCGTGGTCGGCGGAACGATCACGGTCCGCGTGGGCGGCCCGACCGGACGGATCCTGGGAACAGCACCCGTCACCGCTGCAGCCGCGCCGGAGACCGGCGGCGTCTACACCCTCCGGTTGCGCAATGTCGCTGCAGGGACCACGAACCCCGGCAGGGTCTGGATCGAATCCACGGTGGGAGGTACCGCTGGGCCGACCACGGTCACCAACAAGTAGCACACTGCACCTGACACCCGGGGTCCGGCAGCTTCCACAGGAAGCAGCCGGGCCCCGGGTGATCTGTTTCCTGGAGGTTCACGTGGCTTCCACCTCATCGACCTCCCGCACCGGAGCAGCCGCGGGCTTCTTGCCGGACCAGCGCATCACGGGGGCGGACTCCCCGAACGTCGCGACGACCGACGTCCCGTGCCCCGGCGAGGAGCTGATGTGGAGGGATCCCCCGGCCGACCGGATGGTGTCGGCCAGGATCCTCAGGCCGAAGTGGTCCTCCGCCCGATGCTCCTTCGCATCGAAACCGATCCCGTCATCCGACACCGAGATCCGGGTCTGCCGGCCGGACTGTCGGATCCGCATCTCCACCGATCGCGCCGCGGAGTGCTTGGTGGCGTTGACCAGGGACTCACGGGCCACCCGGTAGACCAGGGCGCCCTGGTCCCGGTCCAGGACGAGAGTGTCCGGGATCTCCACGACGAAGGCGATCCCGCGCTCCACCAGGAGTGACTGCAGTCGCAGAAGGGAGGCTTTCAGCCCGAGTTCCTCGAGATCGGGCGGGTAGAGCTCGCTGGTCATGGCACGCAGTTTCCGGACATCATGCTGCAGCATCGTCCGAGCATTGGAGAACACCGGACGGAGTTCGGCGGTGCCGCGGCGTTCCTCCGATTCCAGGGCATAGGCCAGTCCGGACAGATCCTGGATGACTTCGTCATGGAGTTCGCCGGCGATCTGCCGTCGCTCGTTGTCCGATGCCTCTATGGCGCAGCGCAGGAGGGCGTTCCGGGTGGCCTGATGCACCTGGATCCTGCGTGCCAGACGAACGGCCGGCACGAGCTGCGCCAGTTGCAGGACGGCCAGCGACAGCACCATCGGCGGGATCATGCCCATCAGGACGGAATGCTGCTCACGGCGCACCGCTTCCCCGGCGGAATAGGTCTCGAAGACCATCGGGGCACCGGACCGGGAGGTGGACCGCACGTAGACCTCCACGAGTTCGCCGGAGCCGACCTCGAACGCGTTCTCGTCCGACGTCTGGTACTCCAGGCTCGCTGTTCCCGGGCCTCCCTCGAGGAGCAGGCGGGCCCATTCCTCGTGCTCGAATTCCTGGCCGATGAGCGATTCCGCATCCGAGTAGACCACCCGGCCGTTCTCGTCCCACACCTTGATCCTCGACACGTTGCCGCTGTTCAACCAGGGAGCCAGTCTCTGGTCGAGCACCTGCAATGCCGCCGGGTCACCGGCGAGGAGTTCCTCGGTGATCAGTGGCCCGACCACGTTGTCGGCCAGTCGTTGCGTGATGTCCCGGGCATTGGCCAGGGCGTGCCGCTCTGCTTCGGCCCGCACCCAGAAAGCGACAGGGGTCGCAACCAGCACGAGCGCAAGGAGGCCGACGGCGAGGAACTGCAGGACGGCGAAGCGGACCTCGCGCTGTTCTGCGACTTCATGAACAGGCAGGACGCCCGGGGGGACGTCGGTGACCTCGCCTGGTCGGGGCCCGTGCACGGCGGCGGCGCCCGGTCGGCTCTACGCGGGCTCCGGTGAGGCCTTGGCGGAGTTGCCGAGCCTCGCCACCAGCGAAGGGTGCACGATCATGTTTCCCGGGCGGGCGTGCCTCAGCGTGTCCAGCATGATCCCCAGCGCTCCGTCCTTCGGGAGGAACCCACAGATCCCCATGCGTGCTGCTTCACGGAGCGCTTCCTGGGACGGGTTGCCCGTCAACATGACGATCCGCGCCTGGGGGTCCTCCGAGAAGATCCGCTCCGCAGCGTTCAGCCCTGATCCGTCGGAGAGATACAGATCCATGACCACGACGTCGGGCCGTAGCTCACGGAACCTGTCGACAGCTTCACCCACGGTCGTCGCCGCGCCGACGCTCCTGAAATCGGGTTCCCGGTCCAGCGCACCGGCCAGCAGGTCCGAGAACGTGGTGTGGTCGTCGACGATCAGGATGCTCAGTCGCTCCCTGCCGGGTGCCGCTCCGAGCGAAGGGAAGAACCGTTCCCCCGAGGCCGGGGCCAGTGGGCGGTGGGAACCAGCCTCGTCGAACGGAGCGGTCGTCGCCAGCAACCGGGCGTGGGCCTCCTTGAGCAGCGCACCCGGAGCACACCCGAGCTCCTCGTCCATGACCCGACGGCAGCGCTCGTAGGCCCTCAGTGCGGCGGTGCTCTCGCCCTTGCCTTCGAGTCCCAGGATCAGGGCTGTCCACGCCCGCTCGTCCAGGGGGTCCTCACGGACCGCCAGGTCGCCCCAGCTGATGGCCCGGCCCACCTCGCCCACGAGAAGTGCCGATTCTGCCGCCAGGACCCGGACGCGGCGGACCCGCTCGGCATGGAGGGTCCGCTCCTCCTCGGCCCAGGCCGGCAACACCTCGTCACCGAACAGCGGGGCCGCAGCAAGGTCGAGTGCTTCGCTCAGCAGCGTGAGCGCAGCATGCGGCGTGGCTGCCTCGGCCTGCCGCGTGAGGACTCCAAACCGGTCCAGATCGAGATCGACCAGCGCCCGATCGACCACGTACCCGCCGGGGACCGTGCGTAGCGGGCCCGTTCGACCGGCACCCGGCTGGAGACTGCGGCGCAGGACGCTGACGTAGCTCTCCAGCGTGGGCAGTGCGACCGCAGGGTGCTTGTCGTTCCACAACAGATCCATGATCCGGGTCTTCGACACGGCCGAACCGAAGTTGAGGAGGAGGATCTCCAGCACCTGCCGGGGCTTGGGCCCGCCGAGATCACCGGCGCTGAGCTCGGTGTCCCCCCGAAGAACCGTCAGCGGTCCCAGGACGGAGATACTCAGCCGTACCATGTCGCTGCACACGGTCAAGGGGCCACCTGAAGTGCTTGCTTCTTCTGCCAGATCCAACGTGACCACAATGTCCTGCCCTATGTCATCGAATGCCCTGCCTGCCATCTAAGGACGCGCGACGGTGCGGCGCCAGAGGGGTACCTACGCAATGGTCGGGGCCCGCTACGCAGCGGTGGTCAGCAGGTTACTCAGCGGCAGGGACGGGCTACTGCCACCCATTCACCGGGGCTGTGGGGCTGGTCGATGGGGTCAACCAGGACGAGGCCCGAGTCGGCTGGTGGATCATCAGCAACTCGGGCCTCGTCGATCGACGGCTCACCCCGCGCGGGGCTTCCTGCTCAGCCCCCGAAGAGGGCCGCGGCGCGGGTGAGGGTCTGGAAGACACCGTAGGCGAGGGGCACTCCGACGAGTGCCCAGACTGCGGTGATTCGTGCTCCGGCCATGTCAGGCCTCCTTCGCAAATTCTCTCGGCGCGTTCCGGACGGGTTCGTGGAAGCGGGCGTTCACGGGCTTGACGAGCAGGTTGGCGATGAAGCCGATGATCAGCAGTACCACCATGGTGAGCAGGGCAGGCTGGTAGGCGCCCGCGGTGAGCTCGCCCGGGGTGCCCTGCGCGTCGAGGAAGGCGTTCACGATCAGCGGTCCGGCGATCCCGGCAGCGGACCATGCGGTGAGCAGTCGGCCGTGGATGGCGCCGACCTGGTAGGTGCCGAACAGGTCGCGCAGGTAGGCCGGTGCCGTGGCGAAGCCGCCGCCGTAGAAGGAGATGATCACGAAGGCGAGCGCCACGAACAGCAGGGTCGTGGAGGAGCCGGCCAGGGCGAGGATCAGGTACAGGACCGCGCCCACGCCGAGGTAGATCATGTAGATGCGCTTGCGGCCGATGAGGTCCGACATGGTCGACCAGCCGAACCGGCCGCCCATGTTGCCGATGGACAGCAGGCCCACGAAGCCGCCGGCGACGGCGACGGAGACCGCCGTCGTACCGTCCGCGCCGCGGAAGAAGTCCTGGATCATCGGGGAGGCCTGCTCCAGGATGCCGATGCCCGCCGTGACGTTGCAGAACAGGACCACCCACACGAGCCAGAACTGGGGCGTCCTGATCGCGTTCGCGGCGGAGACGTTGTCGGTGGTGATGAGGGGCTTGGACTTCAGCTGGGAGGGATCGAAGCCGTCCGGCTTCCAGCCCTCGGCCGGCACCTTGATGGTGAAGGCGCCGAACATCATGTAGACGAAGTAGATGACCGCGAGGGTCAGGAACAGCTTCCCGACGGCGTCGCCGCTGGCCACCCAGCCCTCGGCGCCCGAATTCGGGTCGTACATGCGGAGCAGCTGCGTGGACAGGGGGCTCGCGATGAGCGCGCCGCCGCCGAAGCCCATGATCGCCATGCCCGTGGCAAGGCCGGGGCGGTCGGGGAACCACTTGATCAGCGTGGACACGGGAGAGATGTAGCCGATCCCCAGCCCGATGCCGCCGATGAAGCCGTACCCGAGGTAGACGAGCCACAACTGGTTCGTGAAGATGCCGAGCGCTCCCACCAGGAAACCGGAGGTCCAGAGCACGGCAGAGGTGAACATGGCCTTGCGCGGACCGTTGCGATCCACCCAGGTGCCGAGGAGGGCGGCGGACAGGCCGAGCATCACGATCGCGATCGAGAAGATGATGCCGATCTGCGTCAGCGTGGCGTCGAAGTGCGCCGTCAGTGCGGTCTTGTAGACGCTGGTCGCGTACGCCTGGCCGATGCACAGGTGGACGGCCAGCGCGGCGGGCGGGATCAACCAGCGGTTGAATCCCGGTTTGGCGATGGTGTGGTCGCGGTCGAGCCAACTCATCGATGGCCTCTCTGTCAGCTTGAGTGGCCTCCCCCGGCCATTGTTGTCGAAAGCAATTATGCGGTGCATCACAGCAGGCCGGAGTACAACCCGCGATCGGCGGTAGTGGTGGCGCGTCGAGCGGTTCTGTGATCCGGAAAATACCCAGCCGACTTAGTAGTTTCGTTACACTGGCGCTCATGACCATCACCGAGCAGAGCCCCGACACCAGACTGAAGCGCGGGATCACCGGCCCGCTCCTGTACCTCTTCATCCTCGGCGACGTCCTCGGGGCCGGCGTCTACGCCCTGGTCGGTGTCATCTCGGGGGAGGTGGGCGGCGCCATCTGGATGCCGCTCATGGTCGCACTGGCGCTGGCCCTCCTGACGGCCGGATCCTACGCCGAACTGGTCACCAAGTACCCGAAGGCCGGTGGGGCCGCCGTGTTCGCCGAACGTGCCTTCAGGAAGCCGTTCATCTCGTTCCTCGTCGGCTTCTGCATGCTCGCCGCCGGGGTGACCAGCGCCGCCGGGCTCGCCCAGGCCTTCGCCGGCGGCTACCTCACCACCTTCATCGACGTGCCGGCGACGCCCGCCGCGCTCGTCTTCCTCGTGCTCCTGGGCCTGCTGAACATGCGCGGCATCAAGGAGTCGGTGCGCAGCAACGTGGTCATGACCGTCATCGAGGTCTCGGGCCTCGTCCTCGTGATCGTCGTCGTCGGGATCTTCCTGGCCGCCGGCAACGGTGACCTCTCGCGTGTCAACGAGTTCCCTCCCGGCGTGGGCCCGGCGTCGGCAGTCCTGGCGGCGTCGCTCATCGCCTACTACTCCTTCGTGGGCTTCGAGGTCTCCGCGAACGTCGCCGAGGAAGTCCGCGACGTCAGCCGCGTCTACCCGCGGGCCCTCTTCGGCGCGCTCCTCACGGCCGGCGTCGTCTATCTCCTGATCGGGCTGGCCTCCTCCGCCACCCTCGCCCCCGACCAGCTCGCGGGCTCGAGCTCGCCGCTGCTCGACGTCGTGGCGGCCACCGGCGCGGGCATCCCGGGCTGGCTCTTCAGCCTCGTGGCCCTGATCGCCGTTGCCAACGGCGCCCTGCTCACCATGATCATGTCGAGCAGGATCACCTTCGGAATGGCCGAGCAGGGCCTCTTCCCGTCGGTCTTCGACCGCCTGCTGCCCCGCCGCCGCACCCCCTGGGTGGCCATCGTCGCCACGACGCTGGTCGCCATGGCACTGACGCTGACCGGCGGGCTCGAGTCCCTCTCCCAGACCGTCGTCCTGCTGCTGCTCTTCGTCTTCCTCAGCACCAACATCGCCGTGCTCGTCCTGCGCAAGGACACGGTGGAGCACAAGCACTTCCGCATCCCGGCGGTCTTCCCCTACCTCGCCATCGCGTCCTGCATCCTGCTGCTCACCCAGCAGACGGCCGAGATCTGGGTCCGCACCGGCATCCTGCTCGCCCTCGGCCTCGTCCTGTACGGCGTGCAGCGACTGGTCCGCGGACAGGCACGAGACGCCGCCGACCGGTAGGTTCTTCCGCCGCCCCCTCGCCGGGTCACCCGCCGGTCCTACCAGGAGTGGGGTGCGGGTTTCCGGGTGCTGGGCAGTGCGTTGTTGAGGCGCCATTCGTGGATCCACTCGGGCAGCACCAGATCAGCCGGCGGCGCCCCGAACGCGGCGATGATCTCCTCGTTGCCGACCGGCCCGGAGGACGAGACGAGTCGCGTCGCGATGAACGCCCGCGCGTAGATCTCGCCGTCGGCCACGGCGCGCTGCTCGAAATAGATGGCGCGCTCGTCCAGGCCGATGATGCGCGTCTCCACGGTGTAGCGCTGGCCGAGCTGGAGCGATTTGCGGAAGCTGATGGTCTCCCCGGCGGCCACCGGGCTCCACCCGCGGCGGCGCATCAGCCGCCACACCCCGCTGCGCACCATCAGGTCGAAGCGGCCGAGGTCGAAGACCGAGAAGTACATCCCGTTGTTCATGTGCATCGCGATGTCGATGTCCGTGAGGAGGACCCGGAGGGTGACACTGCTGGATCCCCAGATACCGAGGCGCGATCGCCTGCCGGATCGGAAGAGCTGCAGCATCGTGCGGAGGATCAGGTGCATGGACAAGATATTACTCGCCAGTAACATAAGCGGGGTCGGACGCACCCGCCTACACTCGGTGGATGGACCAGGCCTCCCCGCACGCCCTTCCGTTCAGCCGGTACCGGGAGTTGCTGGACCGGGAGTACCGGATCCTCGCCGACCTCGTCCCCTCCACCCTCGACCTGCCCGTGCCCGCGTGCCCGGGCTGGACGGGCGAGGACCTCGCCCGCCACACCGCGATCGTGTTCCTCCACAAGGCGGAGACCATCCGGACGGGCGAGCGCCCGAGCCACGGGTGGCCTCCCGTGAGCATCGGCAGCTTCCCGCCGCAGGCACTGCTCGCCCATTCCTTCACCAGCCTCACCGACCAGTTCGACCGGCACCGCCCGGAGGATCCGGTGGAGACGTTCGTCCCCTGGGACCAGACCGTCGGATTCTGGATCCGGAGGCTCACCCACGAGACCGCGATCCACCGGGTGGACCTCGAGGACACGGCAGGGGGCGACCCCACCCCGATGGACCCGGATCTCACCGTGGACGGCATCGACGAGGTGCTGACCGTGATGCTCGTCCGCAGCCAGCCGGACCACGCGGCGTCCGGAGCGGTGGTACGCCTCGAGGCGGGCGGGCACTCCTGGGACGTCCGCCTAGCCCCGGGGCAGGTCGAGGTCACGCGTGACGCGACGGCGAACGGGCAGCCGACCGTCCGGGCGGAGCCGCAGGCGCTGCTCCTGTGGCTGTGGGGCCGCGCGCCGCAGCCCCTCCCGCCGTCGGATGCCGTCGAGGAACTCCGCGCACGCCTGGCCCGGGCCCTCTAAACGGAATAGATCCTCCGGATCCCGGGTTGGCACCAGCAGGAAGCAACCGAGCATGAGGAGCAGCAATGACCGCCAGTACCCAGATCCAGCTCGTCCGCCGTCCGGTCGGCGCGCCGACCCAGGAGGACTTCGCCACCGTGGCAGTGGAGCTGCCCGGACTCGGAGAGGACGAAGTGCGCGTCCGTAACGAGTACGTGTCCGTGGACCCCTACATGCGCGGCCGGATGAACGACTCCACGTCGTACGTCGCGCCCTTCGGACTCAACGAGACCATGACCGGCGGAGCGGTGGGCCGGGTGGTGGAATCCACGTCCGAGGCGATGCCCGTCGGCGCGGCGGTCCTCCACGGCTACGGATGGCGCGACGTCGCGCAGGGTCCGGCCACCCACTTCTCCCCCCTGCCCGAGACGGAACTGCCGCTGTCCGTCTTCCTCGGTGCCGCGGGCATGACCGGACTCACCGCCTACGCGGGACTCAAGCGGGTGGCCGGACTGAAGGAGGGCGACGTCGTCTTCATCTCCGGCGCGGCCGGCGCGGTCGGCTCCATCGCGGGCCAGATCGCCCGCAAGCTGGGCGCCTCGCGCGTGATCGGCTCGGCCGGCTCAGCGGAGAAGGTGGCCCTCCTCAAGGAGAAGTACGGCTACGACGAGGCGTTCAACTACAAGGACGCCCCCGTGCGCCGGCAACTCCGCGACCTCACGCCGGACGGGATCGACGTCTACTTCGACAACGTGGGCGGGGACCACCTCGAGGCCGCGATCGACCGCCTCAACACCGGAGGCCGTGCGGCCCTGTGCGGCGCGATCTCCCAGTACAACAACACCGAGCGAACCCCCGGCCCCGACAACATGGCGAACCTGGTCACGCGGTCCCTCACGCTGGAGGGCTTCATCGTGGGCCAGCACCAGGACCTGCAGGCCGAATTCGCCGAGCGCATGACCGGCTGGCTCGCCGATGGCAGCATCGTGTTCGACGAGACCGTGGTGGACGGCATCCAGAACGCCGTCGAAGCCTTCCTGGACATGATGAACGGCGCCAACACCGGCAAGATGCTCGTCCGCGCCTGAGCACCCGTGTCGCAGTCCGCCGCCCGGCGGGCTGCGCTACTGGCGCCAGCGTCCACGGACACGACGACCACCGCCGTGGGCAAGGCCGGCCCGTACCTGCGCTACCTCATCGAGGCGCGCACCCGCTTCCCGACGGCCGACCCGGCCGTCGATCCGGGCGCGGACTCAGGCGTCCGCGGAGACGAGCAGGGCCGCTTCGAGCCGCTTGCGCTGGTCCACGGGCAGGAGCGCGCGGTACTGGGGGAATTCCCGGAGGAACTCGCGCACCCGCGGGCAGTAGGGCACGACGGCGATGCGCCGCTGGTGGGCATTGAGGAGTACCCGACGGATCAGCGCGGGTTCGACGTCCACGGGGTCGAACTGCGGATCGACGACGGCCTGGATCAGCACGGCGTGCGAACCCTTCATCTCGTACTTGACGTGGCCCACCATGGTGCCGTCGCTGAAGAGCTCGAAGCGCGAGAACAGGGAATTGTCGCGGAAGCCCCCGCGCGCCTTGGTGGGTTCGCTGCGTGTCTCGGCCTGCACCTCGCGGCGCTCGATCTCCTCGACCAGCAGCTCGTAGTGGTGAACGGCTTCCATCGCGGGGAAGTCGCGGTCGAGCATCCGGTACGTCTGGTTGCAGAGGACCCTCAGCTGCCGGTTCGACACGATGGAGAGGTCGGTGGGGAAGCCCGCGTCATCCGGCCGGGCTGCCGGATTCCGGGTGGCTTCAGGGACCACGGCCATCCCGAACTGCTGGGGGGCAGCGGCCTGCGCTGTCTGGGTACGGTAATCGGCGAACGAAGAAGATCGCATGGTCAGCTCCACGATGGTGGTTCAAAGGCCCGCTGCTAGGCTCTACGACAACTATACCGTGTCCCGGACCGATCCGAAATCGGACATTCTTCACATACCGTTCCCGCCGCTGCACGATCCGATGCGGGCTTGAGTGAAACTTGAGGAGCCAAAGGAGCCCACCCGGACGCCGAGCGGACTATCGTGACAGGAGGACCGGCAGTCCGCGTCCGGATGATCCTGGACCCGAGGAGCCCGCGTTGCAGCCCCAGACAGCCTGTGCGGCCATGACGGAATCCTCCCTGACCCTCCACGAGGTGTACCTCCACTACCTCAATTCGGGTGGCTTCTTCGACGAGTTCGAGATGGATGCCTATCTCCACGGCCTCACCCCGCTGCCCCGCGAGGAACGTGACTGCATCGCCCAGGCCGTGAACGAACTCATCGACGACCTGCTCGCGAGCGGCGTACGGGGCCGCCCGTCACGCGCGTCGTACAGCCGCGCCCCTGAGCCGCTGCACTCCCCGCAGCCCGCGCGCGGGACGCCGTCCACCGGTCACGCAGGCCGCCACGGGACAGGGCCTACCCGACGGGCGTGACGGTGAGCGCGATCGCAGCGCAGGCGGCCGGGACACGACGGAGCAGGGCACACCTCGTCCCGGCGCTCCGCCCCGGCGAACCGACAGGATATCCCAACCACGAAGGAACCCGGCGGGGGTGTTTGACGGGAGGATCGCCGCGGGACAGGCTGGTGCCGACCCCCTCACCTCCCGACCAGGAGCACCACCATGGCACCCGCCCCCACCGTCCTGCTCCGCAGCGGCGCACACCTCCCCCTCCTCGGCCTCGGCACGTGGCCGCTGAACGACGCCGAGGCCGCGGACACCGTGGACCTCGCCCTCAGGACCGGCTACCGGCTGATCGATACGGCGGAGAACTACCGGAACGAGCGGGGCGTCGGGGAGGGCATCCGCCGCTCCGGAGTCCCGCGGGAGGAGCTCTTCGTCGCCACGAAGTTCAACCGTGAACACCACAGCCGGGACGGCGTCCGGCGCGCCTTCGAGACCAGCGCCGGCCTGCTGGGCCTCGACTACGTCGACCTGCTGCTGGTCCACTGGCCCAATCCCGGCCAGGGGCGCCAGGTGGAAGCGGTCGAGGGCATCGTCGCGCTGCTGGAGGAGGGCCTCGTCCGCGCGGTGGGCACCTCGAACTACAAGCCGGCGCATCTGCAGCAGGTCATCGACGCCGGGATGATCCCCGACGTGAACCAGATCCAGCTCGACCCGCAGCGGCCGCGCATCGTGGAACGCGCGTTCCACAACGACCACGGCATCGTGACCCAGGCCTGGAGCCCGCTGGGCCAGGGCAGCGGGCTGCTCGACGAGCCCGCCGTCGTCGCGATCGCCGAGGCGCACGGCCGGACCCCCGCGCAGGTGGTGCTGCGCTGGCACGTACAGCAGGGCATGGTCGCCATCCCGAAGTCCTCGAACCCCGAGCGGCTGGCCCGGAACCTGGACATCTTCGACTTCGAGCTCTCCGGGGCGGAGCTGGCCGCCCTCTACGTTCTCGACGCCGGCCGGGCCGACGTCGTCGACTCGGACGAGTTCGGGCACTGAGCCGGCGCGCGGCCCGGGTGGTACAGCGGCCGGGTCCGCCCTAGGGCCAGAGCATCTCCCGGCGCCAGCCTTCACCGAAACGGCTGTACAGCAGGCGGGTGTGGCGCCGCTCCTGGTCGGCCTGCCAGAACTCGACGACGTCGGGCGCCACGGTGAAGACCGTCCAGGTGGTCGAGGCGAGGCGGTCCGCCGCCTCGATGCGGCGCACCTGCTCCGCCACCGCGGTGTCGACGTCGTCCCGGCTGCGCACCACCGTGCTCTGGCTGCCAGCCAGCACCAGGGCACGGGCCACCGGGTGGCGGCGCTGGAAATCGGCGTCGTTCTCCTCCGTGGTTCCGGTGGAGACCGCCCCCCGGATCCTGACCTGGCGGCCGGCCTCCGGCCAGAAGAAGGTCAGCGCGGCGGAGGGAGTCCCCGCCAGCTGGCGGCCCTTCGGACTGTCGCTGCTGGAGGCCACCTGCCATCCCTCGGGCGTCAGGTCCTTCAGGATCACGATGCGCGCATCCGGCAGGCCGTCATCCCCCACCGTCGCGAGGTTGAGCGCGTGGGGAGCGGCGACGCCGTCCTCCACCGCCCGCTGCAGCCATTCGACGAACAGCGGGATCGGGGAATCGGGAGCTGCCGCAGGGTCGAAGGGCGGCATCTCGTCGGGGAACACCGGAACGCCGCGGACGATGTCGCGGATCATGCCTGGATCGCTCATGCGGCCAGCCTAGCCCTCGTGCCCTGCGGCATCCGCCCGACTGCTGCTCAACCCGGCGCCCCGGGCCTCCCCCCGGGATGCCGTTCCCCGGGCCGGGGCATAGAGTCGGTGGATGCCAGCGCACCAGGACCACTACGTCGGACCCCGAGACCTCACCCGGTGGACGTCGCCGGTGGGCCGGTTCCTCGTCCGGTGCGTCCGCCCGCTCGCCCGCTGGGCCGGTCCGCATGCGGCCCTGCTGCTCCTCATCGCGGTCGGCGGCGGGGTCGCCGCTGCCCTCACCGCGGCGTCGGCCGAAGTGTACGAGTCGGTGGTGGAGGCCGACGGCGTCGCAGCCCTGGACCAGCCGGCCCTGGACCTCGCCGTGTCGATGCGCGAGGGCTGGTTCGACGCCTTCATCACCGGCTACACGAACATCGGCGGGCCGATCGGCATGCCCATCCTCGCCGTGTCGATCATGGTGCTGCTCGCGGTCCACCGCCGCTCCTGGACCCCCGTGATCCTGCTGCCGGCCGCGGCGTTCGGCTCCCTCCTCATGACGGTCGCCGGCAAGGATGCGATCGGCCGCCTGCGTCCGCCCATCGACCTGGCCGTCCCGCCCTACGAGTCCTCGCCGTCGTTCCCCAGCGGGCATTCCCTCAACGCCGTCGTCGTCGCCGGCATCGTGGCGTACCTCCTCGTCCTGCGGCAGGAGCGCAAGCGCACCCGCGCGCTGACCGTCACCCTCGCCGTCGCCTTCGCCGTGACCATGGGCCTCAGCCGGGTCTACCTCGGCCACCACTGGCTCACGGACGTGCTGGTCGCCTGGACGCTCGGGGTCGCCTGGCTCGCCGTCGTCATCACCGCGCACCGGCTCTACCTGACGTTCCGCCTGCACCGGACAGCCACCCGTGGCGTCCCCGCCTGAGCAGCCCAACGCCGGCCCGATGCCCGCCCTGCGGCCGCTCCGGCGGGACGCCCGGCACAACCGCGAGGTGGTCCTCGCCGCCGCCCGGCGCATGTTCGCCGTCCACGGCGCGGAGTGCAGCTTCGAGGACATCGCCCGCGAGGCCGGGGTGGGCGTGGGGACCGTGTACCGACGGTTCCCCGATCGCCGCACCCTCATCGAGGCCATCCTCGAACAGCGCGTGACGGACGTCGACGCGGCGGTCTCCGAGGCCCTCGCGCTCGAGGACACCTGGGCGGCAGCGCGCCTGTTCATCGGTTCGGCGGCCCGCATGCAGCTCGAGGACCGCGGACTGCGCGAGCTCCTGCACGACCACGGCTTCGTGTCCGCGGGGCTCGCGATGCTGCGGCATCGGATCGCTCCGGCCGCCGAGGAGTTCGCCGCACGGCTGAGGCACGCCGGCGCGCGGGAGGACCTCACCGGCGACGACGTGCTGGTGCTCATCCGCATGCTGGGCTCACTGCCTCCGGAGGCAGGCACGGCGGCCGCGACCGGCCGGGATGCGGGGTTCGAGCGATACCTCGGCCTCGTCCTGGACGGCGTCCGCCGGCGGCCGGCCGCGGAAGGATAAGCAGAACCGACGGATTTCCGTCAAGAATAATGATTACCCCTTACCGACGGCCCGCTTCATACTGGGGGGTGCCATACAGGCATCCCCCACCCAGGAACGGACGATGATGTCGGACAAATCAGCCCTGCAAGGCTCACGATCGGTGTTGCGGCGCAAACCGATCGACAACGTCGAGGACGAGACGGGCCGCTCGACCCTGTTCAAGAGCCTCGGCCTCTGGCAGCTGACCGCCATCGGCGTCGGCGGCATCATCGGCGTCGGGATCTTCACGCTCGCGGGGCTCGTCGCGAACGGCGGCCCGGACGGCGAGCCGGTGGGCCCGGCCGTCCTCATCTCCTTCCTCATCGCGGGCCTGGCCAGTGCGGCCGCCGCGCTGTCCTACGCCGAGTTCGCCGGGATGATCCCCCGCGCCGGCTCCGCCTACACCTACGGCTACGTGGCCCTCGGTGAGATCATCGGCTGGTTCATCGGCTGGGACCTGCTCCTCGAGTACATCGCGATCGTGGCCGTCGTGGCCATCGGCATCTCGGGGTACTTCACCGAGTTCATGTCCGGCATCGGCGTCACCGTGCCCACGTGGATGCAGGGCACGCCGGACACGATCGAGGGCGGCGTGATCAACGTGCCGGCCATCGTGGTCTGCCTGCTCGTCACCTTCATCCTCAGCCGCGGCACCAAGACCTTCGGCCGGTTCGAACTCATCGCGGTCGGCCTGAAGATCCTGCTGATCCTCGGCATCGTGGGCCTCGGCTTCTTCTACGTGAACGCCGAGAACTACTCACCGTTCGTCCCGTCCGGTTTCGGCGCCGTCTTCGCCGGTGCCGCCACCGTGTTCTTCGCCGTGTTCGGGTACGACGCCATGAGCACCGCCGCCGAGGAGGCCAAGGACGGCAAGAAGCACATGCCGAAGGCCATCCTCCTGTCCCTCCTCATCGCGATGATCCTGTACGTCCTGGCGACCCTCGTCCTCACCGGGATGCAGAACTACAAGGACATCAGCCCCACCGCAGGCTTCGCCTCGGCCTTCCAGTCCGTGGGGCTCCCCGTCGTCGCGACGATCATCTCGGCCTTCGCCGTCATCTCCATCCTCACCGTCATGCTGACCTTCCTCCTCGGCGTCACCCGGGTCTGGTTCTCGATGAGCCGCGACGGGCTCCTGCCGGCCTGGTTCTCGACGACGGACCGCAACGGCACGCCGCAGCGCGTCACCTGGATCGCCGGGATCGCCTCGGCGTTCCTCGCCGGGGTGTTCCCCATCCGAGCCGTCGCCGACCTCACCAACATCGGCATCCTCGCGGCGTTCGTCGTCGTCTGCATCGCGGTGATCGTCCTGCGGCGCACACGTCCCGAGGTGCCCCGGACGTTCAAGCTGCCGCTGATGCCGATCGTCCCCGCGTTCGGCGTCCTCGCATCGCTGTTCCTGATGCTGCAGCTGCACTGGGAGACGTGGCTGCGCTTCGGCGTGTGGCTCCTGATCGGCCTCGCCATCTACTTCTTCTACGGCCGGAAGCACTCGCTCATGAACCCGGACAGCCCGCGCCACGCGCTCATGAAGCAGCAGGCCTAGCCTTCACCGGGTGGGACGGGGCCCGCGTCACGAACGTGCGGCGGGCCCCGCCAGCTCCTATCCTCGACAGGTGCGCGGCCTCCCCGCGGCCCGAGACCCACCTCCCCCACCACCGAAGGACCAGCCCCCCATGGACCTCTTCCGGACCAAGTCCATCGAGCAGTCGATCAAGGACTCCGATGAAAAGGGGCACGGCCTCAAACGGTCCCTCACCACGTGGGACCTCATGGTGATGGGCGTCGCCGTCGCCGTGGGCGCCGGCATCTTCTCGGTGGGCGCGCAGGCCGCCGCCTTCAACGCGGGCCCCGCGGTGACCATCTCCTTCGTCCTCGCCGCGATCACGTGCGCCCTCGCGATCATGTGCTACGCCGAGTTCGCGACGGCACTGCCCGTCGCGGGAAGCGCCTACGTCTTCACCTACGCCACGATGGGTGAGCTGATCGCCTGGATCATCGGCTGGAACCTGATCCTCGAGCTGCTCATGGCCGCCGCGGTCATCGCGAAGTTCTGGGGCGTCTACCTCTCCGATCTGTTCAGCGCGCTCGACCTCGACGTCCCCGCGGAGGTCAGCCTGCTGGGCCTCGACCTCGCCTGGGGGCCGCTGCTGATCGTCGCGGTCTTCACCGCCGTCCTGATCTGGGGCACCAAGCTGTCCGCGCGGGTCAACAGCGTCTTCACGATCATCAAGATCGGCATCGTGCTGTTCGTGATCGTCGTGGGCTTCTTCTACGTGAACCCCGAGAACTACACGCCGTTCATCCCCGCCTCCGAGCCGGCGACGGACGGCGGCACCGGCTGGGCCGACCAGCCCTTCCTCTCCTTCCTCAGCGGGGCCACACCGGCCGCCTTCGGTTTCACCGGCATCATCTCGGGCGCGGCGCTGGTATTCTTCGCATTCATCGGGTTCGACGTCGTCGCCACCTCCGCCGAGGAGGTGAAGAACCCGAGCCGCACCCTCCCCCGCGGCATCTTCGCGGGCCTCGCCGTCGTCAGCGTGCTCTACATCCTGGTGACCCTGGTCGTGACCGGCATGGTCCCCTACACCGAGCTCGGGGCCTCCGGCGCCCCCTCGCTCGCCACCGCCTTCCAGCTGGTCGGCGCGGACTGGGCCGCGGGCGTCATCTCTGTGGGCAGCCTGATCGGGCTGACCACCGTGATCATGGTGCTGCTGATGGGCCTGGCGCGCGTGATCTTCGCGCTCAGCCGCGACGGGCTGATGCCGCGCGCGCTCAGCCGCACCTCGGACAAGCATGGGACGCCGGCGCGGACGCAGGTGCTCTGCGGTGTGGTCGTCGCCCTGCTCGCCGGGTTCACGCAGGTGGAGGTCCTCGCCGAGATGATCAACATCGGCACGCTGTCCGCCTTCATCACGGTGAGCCTCGGGATCATCGTCCTGCGCCACAAGCGGCCGGACCTCACGCCGGCCTTCCGCGTCCCGTTCGGCAAGGTCATCCCGATCGCCTCCGCCCTCCTCTGCCTCTACCTGATGTTCAACCTCGCCACCATCACGTGGCTGTTCTTCGCGGGGTGGCTGGTACTCGGCTTCGCCATCTACTTCGCCTACGGCAACCGGCATTCCCGCCTCGGGGCGCAGCAGCGCACGGAGGCGGAGGATTCCGCGTCCGTGTGAGGTGCGCGGGCGTCCCGGACACGAGATGATGGTCTCCCCGGGGTAGCGTCGCCGGGGGACCGCCGAGCCGATCAGGAGAACCACGATGTCCCAGGATCCCTATCCCAGCGAACTCCCCTCCCCCGGCCACAGGAACCCGTACGACGGCGGTGCCTACGGGAATCCCGGCGGCTACCCGCCGGGCAGCCCCTACCAGCCGACCGGCAGCTATCCGTCGGGCCTCTACCAGTCCTCGTACCAGACGATGGAGGGCGAGAAGGCGGCCCAGCTCTCCCTGATCCTCGGCCTCGTGGGGTTCTTCGTGGCGGGCATCATCCTCGGGCCGCTCGCCATCTGGCAGGCCCGGAAGGCCGAACGCCTCGGCGTGCCCGCCACCGCGGGGAAGGTCCTCGGCTGGATCGTCACGGCCCTCTACGCGCTCGCGATCCTGGCCGGCATCCTGTTCGTCGTCCTCATCATCGTGGGATTCGGCGCCACGGCCAGTTTCGGCGGCTGACCAGCGGTTCCAGCGGCCGACGGCCACTCGGGTCGGCGGCCCCTCAGAGCGTGGGGAACAGGTGGGTGGCCTGCTCGCCCGCCTCGAACACGCGCGAGTGCGGCCCCGTCCCGACGATCAGCGGATCGGGCGTCCCCACGATGTCGTGGTCCTTCTCGTCGTAGTCGAGGACGTACAGGATGTAGCGCATCGCCTCGATCCGGGCCCGCTTCTTGTCATTGCTCTTGATGACCGTCCACGGGGCATCGGCCGTGTTCGTGTAGAAGAACATCGCCTCCTTGGCCGCCGTGTACTCGTCCCACTTGTCGAGGGACTGCAGGTCCATGGGGCTGAGCTTCCAGCGCCGCACCGGGTCCGTGTGTCGCTTGGCGAAGCGGCGCCGCTGTTCCGCCTGCGACACCGAGAACCAGAACTTGGTGAGATGCGTGTCGCTGCGGACGAGCATGCGTTCGAATTCGGGGGCCTGCCGCATGAACTCGAGGTACTCCGTGGGCGAGCAGAACCCCATGACGCGCTCCACCCCGGCCCGGTTGTACCAGGACCGGTCGAACAGCACGATCTCGCCGCCCGAGGGGAGCGTGGAGACGTAGCGCTGGAAGTACCACTGCGTCTTCTCCTTGTCGCTCGGCTTGTCCAGGGCCACGATCCGCGCGCCGCGCGGGTTCAGGTTCTCCATGAAGCGCTTGATGGTCCCGCCCTTGCCGGCGGCGTCACGCCCCTCGAACACCAGCGCGACCTTGGCCTCGTTCGCCCTGACCCATCCCTGCATCTTGAGCAGTTCGATCTGGAGGGCCCGCTTGGCCGTCTGGTACTCCCGCTCCGTCATCTTCTTCTTGTACGGGTAGTCCTCGCGCCACGTCGGCTGGTCCGGGTGCGGCAGGAGCATGGGGGCATCGCCCGCCGTGTGGGGGCTGGGGACCGGGATGGCCGGCGCTTCGAGGGCGGGGGCGCTGTCGACCACGGCGCCGTTGCGGACTGCTTTTCCTGAACTCATCCCTGGTCCTCCGGATTCGACCGTGCCGCGCGGATGCCCCATCCTCTCAGAGAAAGCGCCCCGGAGATACGGTGCCGGGAGATACGGTGCCGGGGAATCCCCGGCGCCCCCCACGGGTTACAGCCCACGACCGACCCGCCGAGCAAGGAGCACCCGTGACCCATGTCCCGACCCCTGAGGAACGCTGGCTCCGCTTCCGGGCCTCCCGTGATGCGGCACTGGCCGAGGAGCACGGCTGGCTGACCCTGACCTCCTTCCAGTGGCTCGGCAGGGAGCCGGCGCGGGTCGACGTCGTGCCCGGGCTCTGGTCCTCCACGGGCGACGCCGCGCGGCTGACCGCAGGGGCGTCGGACGGCCTGACCGACCTGACCGATCCGACCGGCGGCAGGATCGTGGAGGGGACCGTCGAGGCGACCCTCGACGACGAGGGATCGCTGATGTGGGTGGCGCACGGCGGGGCGGACGGACGCCGCGTCGTCGTCGAACTGGCGCGGCGCGCCGGCCGCTACGCCCTCCGGACCAGGGATGCCTCCTCGCCCACGCTGACCCGCTTCACCGGCGTACCCACCTTCGACTACCGGCCCGATCTCGTGGTGGAGGGACGGTTCGAACCGTACGGGGAGCCCCTGCACGAACCGACCCCCACCGCCCACCCGAAGGTGCCGGGCATGCACGAGACGGCAGGCGACGTGGTCTTCTCCCTTCCCGGCACCCGCCGCCCGTTCCGGCTCCACGCCGCCCAGGACGCGTCAGGGGCGCTCTCGATCACCTTCCACGACACGACGAACGGCATCACCACCGCGGCATGGCGCAAGGTGACCACGCGCCGGCCCCGCCCGGACGGCGGAGTGGTCCTCGACTTCAACCGGGCGATCAACTACCCGAGCGCCTTCACGCTCTACGGGACCTGCCCCGCGCCGGTCGGCGCGAACGTGGTCGACGCCCCCATCGAGGCGGGGGAGAGAAGCCCGGCGGGCGTTCCGGCGGCGTCCGGGGCCTCCATGACGGGGTAGATGCACGGGAGGAACGCCGCGCATCGGCGGGACGAGGCCGGAGCACAATGGTGGGGTGACCGATCCGTTCGACGCCCTGATTCCCCGCCCGCGACGGGAGCTCGCACCCGGCGCCGTGCACATCCCCGACTGGCTGGACCCCGACCGGCAGCGCCGCCTGGTGGACCTCTGCCGCACCTGGGCGAGCGGTCCCGTCCCGATGCGCGCGGTGACCATGCCGACCGGCGGGGTGATGTCCGTGAAGAGCGTGAGCCTCGGCTGGCACTGGCTGCCGTACCGGTACAGCCGCACGGCCGACGACGTCGGAGGCGCCGCCGTCGCGCCCTTTCCGGACGTGCTGCGCTCGCTGGGGCGTGACGCCGTGACGGCCGCCTACGGGGAGCACGAGGGCTCCTCCTACGAGCCCGACGCCGCCCTCGTGAACTACTACGACGACGCGGCCCGGATGGGCATGCACCAGGACCGCGAGGAGCGGATGAACGCTCCGGTCGTCTCGCTGAGCCTCGGTGCGGCGTGCGTGTTCCGCTTCGGCAACACGGAAAGCCGGAACCGCCCCTGGCAGGACGTGCAGCTCGCCTCCGGCGATCTGTTCGTCTTCGGCGGACCCTCGCGCTTCGCCTATCACGGTGTCCTGCGGACCCTTCCCGGGACCGCGCCGGCCGGCATCGGCTTCGAAGGGCGGCTCAACATCACGCTGCGGCAGACGGGCCTCGATCAGGGCCGGTCGGCGAGGATGATCCCGCGGGCGTAGGCGGCCTGGCCGGCGTGCTGCACGGCGTCGTCGAGCACGCTCACGAGCCGGACGAGCAGGGTGACCGGCGGATCCCACCGCTCATCGACCACCCGGTGCAGGTCCTGTTCCCCGAGGTCCGCCACGAGGCTCCGGGAGAGCCGGTGGACCGCGTCGAAATAATCCAGCAGCTGCTGGGCGGACGCCACGCGCACGGCGTCGACCTGGTCCCCCGAGTGCCCGTAGCCGGTGTCCTCGCGGTCCAGCGGGAGGTCCCAGAGGTCGGCGAAGCCACCGGCCCGCCACACCTGGTCGTGGCCGAACGCCTCGGCGAGGTGGCTGTCCTCCACGCGGGTGAGGTGCCAGACCAGCCAGGCGATCGAGTTCGCGGATCCACCCGGGCGGACGGACAGCTGGTGGGCATCGAGGCCGCGCACGGCGCCGCGGACGAGGTCCGGCAGCCGACCCAAGGCTTCGGAGAGGACCTCGACGGACGTCATCGGCCATCCCGTCCTGCGGCGCGGGCCGTCCCGGGCCGGCGGAGCCGACGGCGCCGGGCGCCCGGCACGAGCGGGAGGATCACGGCAGTGTCGCGAAGCCCCGCGGGCGCGTCCTCGGCATCCGGCTGCTCCGCGCGGGCTTCCCGCCGTTCGAGCTCCTCGACGACGGCGTGGTAGCGCTCCCGGCTCTCGAGGGACGGACGGTCCAGGTCGAGGACCTGGTAGGTGCGGTTGCAGAGGATCCGGAGGTGGCGGGTCGACATGCTCCGGAGATCGTCAGGGACGTCGGCATCCGCCCCGAGGAGGCCGGGGAGGAGGGTGCGCCGGCTCTCCCGGACGGGTGGCACCCCGTGCAACCACGCGGTGGGATGTTCGAGGTTGTGAGGAAGATGTTCCATGGCCTGCTCCACTGTGAAGGTCCATGGCCCGCTGCTCGACCAGTTCCCTGCAGTCTAGGTGTCCGGCATCCTGATGGAAAGCGTCTCGCGCTGGAAGGAATCGCTTGCACCGTGCGGTACGCCGGCCTCCCGGTAGAAGCCCTCGATATGGTCGCGGATCAGGTCCGCCGCCGCCACGCCCCGGCCGGCCAGCACCGCCTCCAGGATGGCGCGATGCTCGCTCCGGAGGCGGTCCGAGGTGGCGCTCCAGTCCGGGAGTCCGGCCGTGAGCCGCTGCGTGTACGCGGCGATCGATCCGCGGAGCGATCCCATCATGGCCCCGATCAGCACATTGCCGGCCGCCTCGGCGAGCGCCACGTGGAAGAGGGCATCGCGCTCGAGGAAACCGTCCGGGCCGTCGTCGTGCTGGTCCATCTCGTCGAGGAGGAGGGCTGCGCGCGCCAGGGCGGGCGAGTCCGGGGAGGCATGGGCCGCCGCCCACGTCTCGAGCAGCAGTCGTGTCTCGACGACATCCGTGACGGGCAGGTGCGTGCTCGCGACGTGGAGCCGCAGCGCGGAGTCCAGGGCCAGCGCCGGGTTGCCGGTGATGACCGTCCCCGCCTGCGGGCCGGAGCCCACACCGGCGCGGACGACGCCGAGCGCCTCGAGCACACGGGTCCCCTCGCGCACGGACGCGCGGGAGATGCCGAGCCGCTCCGCCATCGCGCGCTCCCCCGGCAGGCGTGAGCCGATGGCCAGCCGACCCGCCGCGAGTTCCTGCTCGAGCCATGCAGAGACCGCCTGGTGATTGCGCATGCGGCCAGCATAGCTTGTGTGGTCGGACCACAGGCCGTAGGATCTGTGGCCTGACCTCACCCGGCGCTCGACGACCGCCGGTGGGCGTCGGCCCGACGACGAGCAAAGGCAGACCATGCAGACACCCTCGAAGGCATCCGTCCCTCCCGCCCTGAGGCGCCGCATCCCCAGGGTCGCGGACCTCGCACCGCTCATGCAGTTCAAGAAGCCGGAGTTCGGTGGCGCCGCGCGCCTCCAGCGGGCCAACACCATCTGGGATCTCCGCGACCTCGCCAAGCGGCGCACGCCCACCGCGCCCTTCGACTACACGGACGGTGCGGCGGAGGCCGAGATCTCCCTGGGGCGTGCACGGCAGGCGTTCCTCGACGTCGAGTTCCGGCCGGGCATCCTGCGGGACGTGGAGACGGTCAGTACGGTCACCCCGATCCTCGGGCGGGACGCCGCGCTGCCGTTCGGCATCGCTCCGACAGGCTTCACCCGCATGATGCAGTCCGAGGGCGAGTACGCCGGCTCCCAGGCCGCCGCGGCAGCGGGAATCCCCTACACGCTCTCGACCATGGGCACGGCGTCCATCGAGGACGTGGCGCAGGCGGCGCCGGACGGGCGCAACTGGTTCCAGCTGTATCTGTGGACGGATCGCGACCGTTCCATGGAGCTCATCGCCCGCGCCGCCGCCGCGCGCAACGACACCCTCATGGTCACGGTGGACACCGCCGTCGCCGGAGCCCGGCTCCGGGACGTCCGGAACGGGATGACGATCCCGCCAGCGCTGACCCTGAAGACCGTCGTGGACGCTTCGTACCGGCCGGCCTGGTGGTTCAACTTCCTCACCCACGAGCCGCTGTCCTTCGCCTCCCTCTCCCGCTACTCCGGCACGGTGGCGGACCTCATCAACTCGATGTTCGACCCCACCCTCACGTTCGAGGACCTCGACTGGCTGCGCAGCGTGTGGAAGGGCAATCTCGTGGTGAAGGGCATCCAGACGCTCGACGACGCCAAGAAGGCGGTGGACCACGGCGCCGACGGCATCATCCTGTCCAACCACGGTGGACGCCAGCTGGACCGCGCTCCCGTCCCGCTGCACCTGCTGCCGCGCGTCGCCGCCGAACTGAAGGGCAAGACGGCGATCATCCTCGACACGGGCATCATGAGCGGCGGGGACGTCGTCGCCGCCGTGGCACTCGGCGCCGACTTCACCCTGATCGGCCGGGCCTACCTGTACGGGCTCATGGCCGGAGGCCGGAAGGGCGTGGACCGCACCATCGAGATCCTCGGCACGCAGACCGCGCGCACCATGCAACTGCTGGGCGTGGACCGGATCGGGGACCTCAACCCCGACCACGTCCGGTTGCTCGGCGAGGCCCCTGCCGACGCGGATCTGCCGGACGCCGCGATGACCCTGTAGGTACCGTTGCCGAGGACCGTCCCGGGCCTCCGGATCCAGTTACATCCCGATTCGATAACGATTGCCTGAAGAGCCCGGATGCCGGTCTAGTCTTTTCTGCAGTGGACCTGCTTCGGGCGGAGCCCAGGGATCAGTCGTGGGAGACCAATATGGCGCGTAGTCGGGTGCACCATCCGCTGCACTACCGGCGCGCCCGCTCCCTGCTGTTCGTGATCGGCCTCTTCTGGCTGTGGCTGTGGCTCGGCAGCGGGGCACTCCTGGACGGGCTCCACCACTCCCCGGTCCACGCGGCGCTGGCGGTGTACGCGCTCGCCATCGTCATCCTCGTATCCATCCCCGCCGCGCTGCTCGCCGTGATCCGGATGATCCTCACACACCCCCGCCGGACCGCCGTCGTCGTACCACTGCCCGCCGCCCGGCAGGCACCGCGCGAGGACGCGCACTGGTGGTACGGCGAGAAGGCCTCCTGAGGACGGCCGGCCGGAGACCGGGTCGGCCCCCTGGCGAGGGAGCACCACCGGCCCGCTCCAGCGGTGACTAGTCCGCGCAGTCGGTGCAGTACTGACGGCCGTTCTTCTCGAGGGCCACCTGGCTGCGGTGCCGGACCAGGAAGCAGGACGCACACGTGAACTCGTCCTCCTGCGGCGGGATCACCTGGATGAGGAGCTCCTCGCCGGAGAGGTCGGCGCCCGGCAGGTCGATGCCCTCCGCGGTGTCCCCGTCCTCGACGTCGACCGACGACGACTGGGCGGTACTGCCGCGGTTCGCCTGCAGCGCCTCCAGGGATTCCGCTTCCTTGTCCTCGTCGTTGTTGCGCGGTGCGTCGTAGTCCGTTGCCATGCCGATACCGTTCTTCGTGGGGGGCCGGTGCCCGATGGGGCTCGTGCAGCAATCGATTGTAGTAGCAGGAACCGACGCCGGCCCGGGTTCCAGCGCTCGGCGTGGCGCCCGTCATACCACCCGGCGCCCGAGGCGGCCCGTCCGGGAAGCGGTGGACTCTTCCCGGGTCCACTGGCACGCTGGAGACCGGCCCAACCCATCGACGACGGGGACCATCATCGCCTCCTCCACGCGACCTCCCGCACCCGCTCCACGGACGGGCCCGCATCAGTTCGGGCGCCGGAACGTGCTGGTGGGGGTCCTGTTCGGCTGCGGGATCATCGCGTTCATCGACGAAGCCGTGTTCCACCAGTTGCTCCACTGGCACCACTTCTACGACCGGTCGACGCCCGCCGCCGGCCTCGTGTCCGACGGCCTGTTCCACGCCTTCAGCTGGTTCGCGACCGTGGCCTCGCTCTTCCTGTTCGCCGACCTCCGACGCCGCGGCGCGCTCGACACCCGCCGATGGGTGGGCGGAATCCTCGTGGGAATCGGCGCCTTCCAGCTGTACGACGGCCTGGTGCACCACAAGGTCCTGGATCTGCACCAGATCCGCTACGGCGTGGACCTCCTTCCGTACGACCTGCTGTGGAACGGTGCCGCCGTGGTGTTCGTGGTCGCGGGCCTCCTGGTGCTCCGGACGGCCGGGCGTGCCGGGCGTGCCGGGCGTGCCGGCGCCGCGGATCGTGCCTGACGCTCCGCACCACCCCGGCTCGCCGACGTCCGGCGCCACCGACCCGGCCGTCTTCGCGCTCGATGCCGCCGCCGGCGTCGTCTGGCTCGGTCTCGCGGTGCTGTACCTCGCGGCCGGGCGTGCCGCGGTGCTGCGCGGGCGCGACGCCCGTCCGCTCCGGCACTCGATCGCCTGGCTGTCCGGGACGGCGCTCGGACTCGCAGTGACCGCCGGCCCCCTCGCACGCGCAGCCGCCACGAGCTTCACCGGGCACATGGCCGTCCACCTGGTCCTCGGCATGGTCGTCCCGCTGCTGCTCGTCCTCGGCGCTCCCGCCACGGCCTTCCTGCGTGCAGTGCCGGCCAGGGTGGGGCGCGGGTACAGCAGGATCGTCCGTGCCGCGCCACTCCGACTGCTCGTCCATCCCGTCACCGCAATGGTCCTCGCCACGGCGCCCATGGCCCTCCTGTACTGGGACGGCGCTGCGCTCGCGGTGCAGCACCATGCCGCCCTCGGACCACTCCTCCACGTCCACTTCGTAGCGTCCGGCGCCCTCTTCGCCTATGCCGTCATCGGAATAGATCCTCATCCACAGCGTGCCCCCGCCTGGGTCAGGGCCGGAGCGATCGTCGTGTCGATCGCCGTGCACGGGATGGTCGCCAAGCACCTGTACGCCGTGGCCGGCCGGGATGGGCTGCCGCCCGACACCGAGCAGGCGGCGCAGCTGATGTACTACGGCGGCGACGTGGCGCACGCCCTCCTGCTCGTCCTCTTCTGCGCACAGGTCTATCGCGACACCGGGCGACGCCTGTCCCCGGGCAGGGCGAAGCGAAGGGCCCCGACGAGCGGCGGCGCATGACCGGGCGGGGCGCGCCGGTCCTGGTGACACCGGGTTGGTATCGTCACCCCAGCAGGGCCACGAGTGCCCCGCCACACCTGGGGGTCCTTCATGTCGCGTGTCCTGTTCCGCCCCGTCCTCGCCGGCAGCATCCTGCTGGCCCTGACCGCCTGCGGCGGCGGAGGCACACCGTCCGGCGAACCCGCACCGACGGCCGGCTCCGTGGAGACGGCTCCTGCCGCCAGCTCCTCACCGGCAGAGGTGGATCCGGGTACCTACTCCAGCGAGGACCTCGCGGAGATCCTGGCGACCATCACGACGCCGGATGGCTCGCCCCTCACCATCGTGCCCCCGGATCAGGTGTCGGCAGCCCTGGGCCAGGCCACCCTGTTGATGGACGGCGTGACGATCACGCCGTCCGAGTGCGACGTCGTCCCCCAGGACTTCGCGAAGCTGGCCGGGGACGCGGAAACGGCCATCGGCGTGGCGCCGGCGGCCGACGGCCTGTCCGCCGTGTCGGCGAGTATCGCGGTCGCGGACGGAGTCGAGGACCGGCTCGCGGAGAACGCCGAGAAGGAGCTCGCCCTCGTCTCGACCTGCTCGACGTACCAGATCGAGATGCAGGGAGTCATCGTGCGGGGCACCATGGAATCCGCGGGGACCGGCATGGAGGGTTCCACGTCCTTCGGGATCAGGAACTCCATCGTGCTGCCCGACGGCCAGCAGCAGAACAACACCACCGTGACGGCTGCTCGAGGCGACCTGCTGGTCACCGTCACGAGCCAGGTGACGGGTTCACCCAGCGCGTCCTCGGCAGTTCTGGAACAGCTGGCGGGACGCGTCCTCGCAGCGGCCGAGGGGTAGACCCCGACATGGACACCGGCACTGCGGGGAGTCCGCGCACCTGGATCCGCGCCTTGTCCAGGATCTCGCCGCGGGCGGCCGGCAGCTCGTCGACGTAGGCTGGTCAGCGCCCCGGCTGCAGCCGGGGCGCTGCCCGACCAGGGCGGGCGTGAGCAGACGGAAGGGCCTGTGCCATGAACGAACCCGAGTGGGTCCAGCACGCGATCTGGTGGCAGGTCTATCCTCTCGGCTTCACGGGCGCGGAGAAATCCGCCACCCAGGAGCCGGCCGCGGCGCATCGCCTGCTCGATCTGATCCCCTGGCTCGACTACGCCGTGGAGCTGGGCACATCAGGACTGGCACTCGGCCCCGTCTTCACCTCCGAGACGCACGGCTACGACACCACCGACTACTTCACGATCGACCCGCGACTGGGCACGCTCGAGGACTTCGACACCCTCGTCGCGGAAGCAGCCGGGCGCGGACTGCGCATCATCCTCGACGGCGTCTTCAACCACACGGGCCGCTCCTTCGCGCCGTTCCAGCAGGTCCTCGCACAGGGGCCGGATGCCCCGACCGCTGCCTGGTTCTCCCTCGACTGGCCCGACGGCGCCGGTCCCGGCGTCGAGCCCGGGTACCGCGACTTCGAGGGCCATCACCACCTGGTGGCCCTGAACCACGAGGAGCCCGCCGTCGCGGACTTCGTCGTCGAGGTCATGGAGTACTGGCTGGGGCGCGGGGCGGACGGCTGGCGGCTCGACGCCGCCTACGCCGCGCCGTCGCAGTTCTGGGCCGGGGTCACGCGGCGCGTCCGGGCGGCGTATCCCGATGCGTACTTCGTGGGTGAATACATCCACGGGGACTATGCGGCGGCGGTCCGGACCGGAGGCATCGATTCCACCACGCAGTACGAGCTGTGGAAGGCCATCTGGAGCTCGCTCAACGATGCGAACTTCTACGAACTCGCCGCCGCCCTCGAGCGGCACGACGCGCTCCTCGACGCCTTCGCTCCGCTGACCTTCATCGGGAACCACGACGTCACGCGCATCGCGAGCAAGCTCGAGGACCCCGCCCTCGTGGAGCACGCCGCCGTCGTCCTCTTCACGGTCGGCGGCACGCCGTCCGTGTACTACGGGGATGAGCAGGGCTACCGCGGCATCAAGGCGGACCGCGCCGGGGGCGACGACGACGTCCGCCCGCTCTTCCCGCCCTCACCGGACGATCTCTCCCCGATCGGCCATCCCGTCTTCGCCCTGCACCAGGAACTCATCGGACTGCGCCGTCGGCATGCATGGCTGCACCGGGCGACGACCACCATGCTCCACCTGTCCAACGAGGTGCTCGCCTACCGCACCGCGCTGGGCCCCGACGCGCTCGTGGTGCTGCTGAACCTCTCGCACGAGGCCCGGCGGGTCGGGATCGCGGGGGCCTCGTCCGTCCTCGCCGGGCAGGCGGCGGTCGACGACGGCACGGACTCGGCGCTCGTGCCGGCACGCGGCTGGGCGGTCCTCGGCTGAGGCACCTCCCGCGTGGATAATGGAGTCCCACACCATGTTGCAGGGAGGGTCTGATGAGTTGGGACGCGCAGTCCGGGACCACGGACACGGCCGATTTCACGCCCTGGCCACGGCCGGTCCCGTGGCATGTGCTCAGTGCGATCAAGAAGGTGCTCCTCGTGGCCGCGGTCCTGGTGGGAGTCCACCAGCTCTTCCCCTCCACGAGCATCGGCTCCTCCCTGAGCAGTACCTTCACGCTGCTGGTCGTGATGTCCTGGCTCGGACCGCTCGCCCGCATCCTCGCGGCGAAGCCCTGGACACGCAAGGCGCCCGACGCCGAGTAGCCGACGCGGCGCGACGGTGACCCTCGCCTCGTCCCCTTTTCATTAAGCGCGCTGCACTGTTCGATTCATGACACTGACCTCCGCCCTTGCCTCAGGCATGCTCCCGGCGATGACCACCACCACGACCGACCCCGCCGCTGCCGCGGGTGCCGCGATCGGCGGCCTCCTCGGCTTCGTGATCGCCATCGTGATCACCGGCCTCGCCCTCATGGGGATGTTCAAGAAGGCCGGCCAGCCCGCATGGGCCGCCTTCGTGCCGCTCTACAACATCATCGTCCTGCTGCGCATCTCGGGGCTGTCCCCGTGGCTGGTCATCCTGGCGTTCATCCCCGTCGCGCAGATCGTCCTCGCCGTACTCCTCGCCATCAACGTCGCCAAGGTCTTCGGCAAGGGCGTCGGCACGGCGGTCCTGATCTTCTTCTTCGCCGTGATCATGTACTTCGTCCTGTCCTACGGATCGGCGCGCTACCTCGGCCCCGAAGCCGCCCGCCACCCCCTCGGCCAGGCTCCCCAGCAGGGCCGCGACGCCGTCGACTCCTTCAAGACCGGCCAGTACCAGTCCTGATCCCCTGATTCCCGGCCCGGGTCCCCGGGCCTCCACGACGACAGAAGCGGGGCCCCTGGTGACAGGGGCCCCGCTTCGTCCGTGCGGGACCGTGGAGCGATCATCGTCCCGCCGGAGCGGACGTGGCTGGACGGACGGTCCTCGTCAGCCGGCTAGGAATGGTCCGTCGAATCCTCGAGTACCTGGCACAGATCGACCACACCCCGGGTGGTGTCCCTCACGATCTCCACGGAATCGGGTTCCGCGGCGTTCTCGTCCTCGGAGAGGCTGGTCTCGATCTTCAGCTTTCCGTCGTCGAAGGAGAAGAGCTCCGGGAACCCTCCTCTGTCCAGCGCCGCCGAGTCGGTCGCACTCACCGGGTAGACGATCGAGGGCCCTTCCAGCACTTCCACGACGACCGACTTGTCCGCCGAGATCCGCTGGCTGCCCGGTCCGGAGACGTCCAGCTCGTCGATGAAGCCCCCGTCCGGGAGGTCCCCGCCAGGGTCCGCCGTCAGATCCACGGTGCCGCTGCCCCGGAATTTGACCACCGTGGACCCGTCGCGCTTGACCCTGGACTTGTAGTGGACGTCCTGGACGTCTCCGGAGGTCATGGTGACACTGGTCCCGCACGCCGGGAACGCGATGGGCTCGTAGTACTCGTCGGGGACGGGAAGGTACTCACCATCGGTGTCCGCCGGGGGCCAGGGAGCGGGGGATCCCTCCTCGGCGGCCGTAGCGGAAGGGGCCGTTCCAGCGACCAGGGACAGCGTGGCGAGAAGGGAAAGGCACAGCTTGTTCTGGGGTCTCATCTCGGACTCCTCGGTGTGGCAGGAGTGCAGCCGTGATGCGTCCTGCCCGGACAAGGGTTGGATGCCGTGAAGGCGACGGGTCCACCGGCAGAACGGCCATCTCCGTGTCCGCCGGTCCGGCCGTGCACCGCTACAAGGTACGCCCGCATTTTTCGAGCTGTCAATGGCAGCCGGCCACCTACCGCTACCCCACTACAGGGGGGACCTACTCGCCGGGGCACTGCCTCGTCGTGGGGTCGGCCACTCCTCCGACGGAGGACGTGCCGCCGCGGATCGCGAGGAAATTGCTGCTTCGCCCCGCGGCGACGACGGGTGGCACATCATGATGCGAGGCCGTGCACATGCGACGATCTCGAGTGGAGCTTAGGGGAATCGAACCCCTGACCTTTTCATTGCGAACGAAACGCTCTACCAACTGAGCTAAAGCCCCGGATACTACTTCCGGACACCAACACTGTACCCAGAAGTTCCCGCTACGCCCAAAGCGTGGGCGCATCCCGACCACGGCACGGATGTCAGCGGTCGGGCGTAGTCTTCTCCCCATGTCCAGCACCCCCACACCGGCCACCGCCGACTCCCTGCAGCACGACGGCGTCAGGGCGTGGCCGGCCCTCTGGTCGCTCGTCATCGGCTTCTTCATGATCCTCGTGGATTCGACGATCGTCTCGGTGGCAACCCCGGCCATCATGGAGGGGCTGAACGCCGGGATCGACAGCGTCATCTGGGTGACCAGTGCCTATCTGCTGGCCTATGCCGTCCCGCTGCTCGTGACGGGCCGGCTGGGCGACCGCTTCGGACCCAAGCGCATCTATCTGGTGGGTCTGGTGGTCTTCACGCTTTCGAGCGCCTGGTGCGGGCTCTCCGGCACGGTGGAGGCGCTCATCCTCGCCCGTGTGCTGCAGGGACTGGGCGCCGCGCTCATGACGCCGCAGACCATGTCCGTCATCACCCGGATCTTCCCGCCCGAGCGGCGCGGTGCCGCCATGGGCCTGTGGGGTTCGGTCGCCGGGATCGCGACCCTCGTGGGTCCCGTGCTCGGCGGCATCATCGTGGACTCCGCCGGGTGGGAATGGATCTTCTTCATCAACGTCCCGATCGGCGTCATCGGCTTCATCCTCGCCTCCCGCCTCGTCCCGACCCTGCCCACCACCTCCCACCGCTTCGACATGCTGGGTGTGTTCCTCAGCGCAGCCGGCCTGTTCTGCCTCGTCTTCGGCATCCAGGAGGGCGAGACCTACGACTGGGGCACCATCGCCGGCCCCCTCTCCGTCTGGTCGCTGATCATCACGGGCATCGTTCTGCTCGTCGCCTTCGTGGTCTGGCAGAAGATCAACCGTGGCGAGCCCCTCGTGCCGCTGCGGCTGTTCCGGGACCGCAACTTCTCCCTTGCCAACACCTCCATCAGCGCGATGGGCTTCGCCATCACCACCATGACACTTCCCCTCATGCTGTACGCGCAGACGGTCCGCGGCCTCTCGCCCACACAGGCGGCGCTGCTCCTGACCCCCATGGCCATCATCTCCGGCGCCCTCGCCCCCTTCGTCGGCAAGTTCGTCCAGCGGGGCAACCCCAAGTACATGGCGATCGCGGGTTTCGCCGGCATGTCGGCGTCCCTCTTCTGGATGGGATCCATCCTCACGCCGGACGTCCCGATCTGGCAGCTCCTGCTGCCGATCTCCCTGCTCGGCCTCTCCAGCGCGGGGATCTGGGCGCCGGTGTCCCTCACCGCCACCAGGAACCTCGCCCCATCGCTGGCGGGAGCGGGGTCCGGCGTCTACAACACGACCCGCCAGATGGGCGCCGTGCTCGGCAGTGCCGCGATCGCAGCGATGATGCAGTCACGCCTCATGGCGAACCTCGATGGTGGCGGCGTGAGCGCCACGCCCGGGGGGTCGCTGCCCGACGAGGCGAAGGCGGGTTACGCCCTCTCGATGGGCCAGTCCCTCTACCTCCCGGCCGCCGTCGTCATCATCGGCTTCCTCGCCGCGCTGTTCTTCGCCAGGCCGCAGCCGAACAACCAGTGGTCCCGCGACGCCGGGGCAGCGAGCGCGACGCAGGCACCCCCGACCGACTCGCGGCCGGCGACGAGCTCCCGGGCGACGACACCCGCCGAATCCTGAGCTGTTGCCTCAGGGAACTACCGGTAGTCTTCTGGCATGGCCGATGAGACGAAGGACACCCCGGGTACCCCCACGCAGGAACCGGACACCCGGGCCAGGGAGGTGACGGACGATTTCGCCGTCCGGGAGCACACCTCCGCCTCGGGCCTGAAGTACACGACGACGACGGGGCGCCTCGTCCTGCGGCGCGAGGAGACGAAGGACGGCAAGGCGGACGGCTTCAAGCCGAAGGCCGAGATCTTCATCGTGGCGTACACCAAGCAGGACGCGGAGCCGGACCGGCCCGTCACCTTCGCCTTCAACGGCGGCCCCGGGTCCGCCTCCGTATGGCTCCACCTGGGACTGCTGGGTCCGCGCCTGGTGGACTCGGGGGACGTCGGCGCCATGACGCCCGCCCCCTTCGGACTCGTCGACAACCCGGGCAGCCTGCTCGAGTCGAGCGACCTCGTCATGATCGACCCCGTGAACACCGGCTACTCCCGCGTCGTCGACGGCGAGGCGGCCGACGAGTTCCACGCCTTCGTGCAGGACCGCGACCTCGTGGCCGAGGTCATCCGCCTCTGGACCACGCGCAACAACCGCTGGCTCTCCCCCAAGTACCTCGTGGGCGAGTCGTACGGCACGCTGCGCGCCGTCGCGGTGGCCGGGCGCCTGTTCGACGCCTACGGCATGGCGGTCAACGGACTCGGCCTGATCTCGACCGTGCTCAACATGTCCACCCTGCGCTTCTTCCCGGGCAGCGACCTGCCCTACGCACTCCACCTGCCCACCTATGCAGCCATCGCGCACTACCACGGGCGGCACGGCGACCGGGAGCTCCCCGACGTGCTCCGCGAGGCCGAGGAGTTCGCGGCCCGCGACTTCGGCTACGCGCTGACGCAGGGCAGCCGCTTGAGCCCGGCGGAGTACGACGACGTCGTCACGCGACTGCATGCCATCACGACGCTCGACGAGGCCTTCATCCGCCGCACGAACCTCCGCTGGGCGTACCACGAGTTCGCCGCCGAGCTCCTGCGCGGGGAGGGCCTCGCGGTCGGTCGCATCGACGGCCGGTTCGCGGCCCGCCCCGAGAACCGGCAGGCCTCGGACTCCTTCGACGACCCGAGCATGCGGGCGATCACCGGACCGTATTCGGCAGCCATGAACCACTACGTCCGGGCGGAACTCGGCTACGAGAACGACCTCCCCTACGAGATCCTCACCGCCCGCGTCCAGCCCTGGAGCTACCGGACGTTCGAGGGCGCCCCCGTCGACGTCTCGGGCGTCCTCGAACGGCTCCTCGTGCACAATCCGGCGCTGCGCGTACACGTGGACTACGGCTACCACGACGGCGCCACGCCCCACTTCGCGGCCGAGTACGTCTGGGCGCACATGGACCTCGACGATGCCGCCCGGGCCCGCTTCACGCACCACTATCACGAGGCCGGCCACATGATGTACCTCAACCCGGTAGCACGCGACGCCCAGCTGCGCGCGCTGGCGGCATTCGTCACGGAGATCCGGACCGCGCAGTAAATCATCAGTAGGATGATGAAATCGACCGGACGTGACCCTCACGGCCGGCCCTGACCATAAGGACACACCATGCTGCTGAAGAGAATCCTCTGGGCCCTCGTACCCGTCATCGCATCGCGCCTGATGAACCGACGTGGGGGCCAGCCGTCACGCGCCAGCAAGACGCGCTACAACGGCAGGTAGCAGCGGCCGGACACCACGGAACAGGAAGGCACCGGTATCGCACTCCGGGATGAGGCAGGCTTCGTAGATCTCCGCTCCTATGCAGCAATCGGCGACGGCCGGACCGTCGCACTGGTGGCGCTCGACGGTTCCATCGACTGGTACCCCACCCCGGACCTCGACTCGGCCCCGGCCTTCGCCCGGATGATGGATGCCGAGGAGGGCTTCCTCGCCCTCGCCCCCACGGAGGACTTCTCGGTGGAGCGCCGCTACGCGGACGGCTCCAACGTCCTGGAGACCACCTACACCACGGCCGCGGGCACGGTGCGGGTCACCGATTCACTCAACACGGGGGTTGCCGGCCGGCTTCCGTGGGGCGAGCTCGCCCGGCGCGTGGACGGCCTGACGGGCTCCGTGGAGATGGCATGGTCCGTCGCACCCGGCACCTGTTTCGGCGCCGCGTCGCCGTGGGTGGACACAGGCGCCGGGCACCCGATCCTGCGCATCGACGGCGTCGCGCTCGGCATCCTCGGCATCGACCACGGCCTCCGGCATTCCGAAGGGCGATCCGTCGCCGGCGCCTTCACCACCTCGCCGGGCTCGAGGCACCTGGTCGCCGTCGTCTCCACGCACGGCGAGCCGCTCCCACTCCCGGAGCCGCAGACCATCGACGACGGCGTGGACCGCACCATCGCGAACTGGCAGTCGTGGTCGGACGCCTTCGCCTACGACGGCGAGTACCGGCACGCGGTGTTGCGCAGCGCCCTCACCCTGAAGCTGCTGCTCCACAGTCCATCCGGATCCATCGCCGCCGCGGCGACGACCTCCCTTCCCGAGAGCGCGGGAGGCGGCAAGAACTGGGACTACCGCTATGCGTGGGTGCGGGACACCGCTTACACGCTGCACGCCCTCACGCGGGCGGGGGTCCGTGAGGAGGTCCACGCCGCCGTGTCGTGGATGCTGAAGAACCTGCGGGCACAGGGTACCGAGCTGGAGGTCTTCACCCGGCTCAACGGTGACATCCCCGAGGGCACCGATCGCCCGGACCTGACCGGCTGGCGCCACATCGGCCCCGTCGTGGACGGCAACCCTGCCGCGGGCCAGCTGCAACTCGGTGTGTTCGGGGACATCTTCGACATCGTGTGGCAGTACGTCCAGGCCGGCCACGCCCTCGATCCGGCGACGATGCGGCAGCTCGCGGACCTCGCGGACCTCACCTGCGACATCTGGCAGCGACGCGACGCCGGCATGTGGGAGCTGCCGGAGGAACGGCACTACGTGACCTCCAAGCTCGGGTGCTGGAACGCGCTGCGGTGCGCCGTCCTGCTCGCCGAGCGCGGCCAGCTCCAGGGGCCGGTCGGGCGGTGGGCCGCGGAGCGTGACCGCATCCGCGACTGGGTGCATGAGCACGGCTGGTCCGAGGAGCGCCAGAGCTACATCTGGTACCCGGGATCCACCGAACTCGACGCCTCGATCCTCCTGCACGCGATGAGCGGCTTCGACACCGGACCGCGCATGTCCTCCACCCTCGATGCCCTCCGCGCGGAACTCGGTGCCGGGCCCCTGCTCTACCGGTACAGCGGGATGCAGGAGGAAGAGGCGACATTCGTGGCGTGCGCCTACTGGATGGTGTCGGCGCTCGTCGCCGTCGGGCGCCGTGACGAGGCCGTGGACCTGATGGAGGAGCTCGTGCCCCTGGCCAACGACGTCGGCATCATGGCCGAGATGATCGAACCGTCCGACGGCGCGTTCATGGGCAACCTGCCGCAGGGGCTGAGCCATCTCGCGCTGATCGTCGCGGCGCTGACCCTCTCGGGAGACTCCTGACGCTTACTGACCGGCGAAATGGATCCAGACCCCGACGACCCAGGTGGCCCCGGCCAGGCAGGCGAGCGCCAGCTCGGCGAGGATCCCGAAGCCCGTCGCCTTCAGGGCGTGGAGGCTGGAGGTCACCGCCTCCCGCGCGTTCCGCTGCCGGGCGAACTCGCTCAGGAACAGTCCGAGGGCGAACCCGACGAACAGGCCGACGACGGGGATGACGAACATGCCGGCGATCCCCGTGAGCACGCCGATGGTGACGGACCGGCCCGGGATCCGGCGCTGCCGGAGCGTCCTGCCGGTGAGGACGAGTCCGGCGGCGAGGCCTGCACCCGCGAGGACGGCCCCGATCGTGAAGACCGTCCAGCCCGTGGCGCTGCCCACCGTGAGCGCCCAGACGAGCATCGACACGATGATCAGGATGCTGCCCGGCAGCACCGGCACCACGACACCCGCGATGCCGACGGCGATCAGGGCCCCGCACACCACGGTCATGAGCAGCTGAAGATCCATGGACCCAGTCTTGCATCCCGCCGTGCGGCGCGGCGCCCGCGGTCTTTCCACCCGCCGTCATGGGATACTTCTAGGGAATACTAAGCCACCTTAGCGAGCCTGCGGGCCCTGAGACCAGGAGGACCGATGAGCACACCGGCAACAGGGAACACGGACGGCGAGCGGCGCGGCGCCGACGCGCCCGAGCACGCCCAGGACAACCCCACCGAGCTGATGGACACCCACCGCACGGGAGCCGGGGAGAACGCCTCCGGCGCGTCGGCCGCGGGACCGTCGGCCACACGGGGCAGGGGGAACGACGCCGGGAGCGGTTACGACTCCGACGACGACGACTCGGGCGGCGACTACGTCCCGGGCATGTATTCCGGCAGCTCGGCCGACACCGAGGACGGCACACCCACCCGCCGGCAGGCCGCGCCGATCTCCGCCTCGCGGGACGAGCCGCGCCCCGCGGAGCACACGAGGACGCAGCCCCACACGCAGGTGGTCCCCGTGACGTCCACCGGCAAGCGCGACGAGCGCGGCACCACCGATTCCGGCAGCGACCGTCCGCTCCCGCGCGGCGCCATGGTCGCATCGGGGGTCCCCAGCCCGTCCGACCGCAAGCTGCTGCACCAGCGCGAGAAGGAACACTTCGGGGGCATGAAGTTCGGCTCCGCGTTCTTCGGCTGGCTCACCGCCACGGGCATGTTCGTGCTGCTCTCCGCCCTCGTAGGCGGTCTGGCCGCGCTGTTCGGCGTCGACGGCAACCTCTCCACGGAGGACCTCACGGGCGGCCCGGGCGAGGCTCAGACCGCGGCCATCACGACCGCCGTCGTCCTCGGCATCATGCTGCTCATCGCCTACTACACCGGCGGCTACGTCGCGGGACGCATGGCACGCTTCAGCGGCGCCAAGCAGGGTGTCGCCGTCTGGCTCTGGGCGGTGGTCGTCACCCTCGTACTGGCCATCATCGGGCTCATCGTCGGCAACCAGCCGACCGTCACCGAGCGGATCCAGAACCTCGGGCTCCCCGCCCTGCAGGACTTCTCCGGACCCGAGCTCCTCACCCTGCTCGTGGTGGCCGTCATCACACTCGCCGGGGCCATCCTCGGCGGGCTCGCCGGCATGCGGTACCACCGTCGGATCGACCGCGCGGACTTCGACGCCCTGGACGAGGCCCGCTAGCCGCCCGGCACGACGCCCCACACCGCGGATGACAGCAGCCCCGGACTCGCAGGAGTCCGGGGCTGCTGTCATCTGCCGTCAGGGGCTACGGCGAAGGCATGCCGCCGTTGACGTTCAGGGTCTCGCCGAGCACGTAGCTCGACTCGGAGGACGCCAGGAAGACGTACGCCGGCGCGAGTTCGACCGGCTGGCCCGCACGGCCCAGCGGGGTGTCCTTGCCGAACTCGGGCAGCGCCTCCTTCGGCTGTCCGCCCGAGGGCTGCAGCGGCGTCCAGATGGGCCCGGGAGCCACGGCGTTGACCCGGATGCCCTTGGGCGCGAGCTGCTGCGCGAGCCCCTTGGTGAAGTTGTTGATCGCGGCCTTGGTGCTCGCGTAGTCCACGAGGGTGGGCGAGGGCTCGTAGGCCTGGATCGAGGTGGAGTTGATGATCGCCGAGCCGGGCTTGAGGTGCTTGAGCGCCTCCTTGGTCACGCGGAAGAACGAGTAGATGTTCGTCTTGTACGTGTGGTCCAGCTGCTCGTCGCTCAGGTCCTCGAGGGACTCGACGGCCACCTGCTTGCCGGCGTTGTTGACGAGGGTGTCCAGTCCGCCGAGGCCGTCCACGGCCTGCTGCACGAGGGAGATGCAGTACGCGGGGTCCTTCAGGTCACCGGGGATGCACACGGCCGTGCGACCCTCAGCCTCGATGAGGGCTTTGACGACCTGCGCGTCGCCCTCCTCCTCGGGAAGGTAGGACAGGGCGACGTCGGCTCCTTCGCGGGCGAACGCGATGGCCACGGCGGCGCCGATCCCGGAGTCCGCCCCGGTGATGAGGGCCTTGCGACCCGTGAGCCGGCCCGTCCCGCGGTAGGAGGTCTCGCCACGGTCGGCCTTGATGTCCATGCTGGACTCGAGTCCCGGCTCCGCCGTGTGCTCGGCGGGAGGGGTGATGCTCTCGAACCGCGTGACGGGGTTCTGGAAGGTGTACTGGTCGGTCGATCCTGCGGTGTTCTCGGAGGTCATATGTGTTCTCCCTGGGTTGGTGCGTGTCCTGCGCCGCGACGGACGCGGGAGCGAAGGTCGGCCAGCCGGTGAAGCTAAGCCTACTTACGACCTTAGGGGCGCGGGGACGCCGCCGACAAGTCGGACGCCAGGGCCGGTCCGCGCTGGCGGAAAGCGGCCTCGAGGGCTACAGGGGATGCCGGCCGGGCAGGGCTCCCGGCCGAGGAGTCATCGCTGGAAGATGACGGAGAAGAAACCCGCACCGATGCTGAGGACCAGGGCGGCGACGAGCAGCCAGACGATCGGGGTGCGGAGCCTGCGCATGTGATCCATAGGCGCCGAGTCTAGTCGCCACCGGTCGGCCACCTTGCATCGCCTCGGGACGGCGGGGCACCCTCCCTAGCCCACGGCCGTCCGCCGGGCGCGCGCCAGGCGCTTCAGGCCGTCGGCCGGGCGGACGGGCTCCGGCCACCGCGGCTGCAGGTCGTCGCCGAGCGTGACCTTCCGCAGGCGCCGCCCGAACATGGGCACCACCCACTCCCCGAGCCAGGCCGACTCTCGGCGCAGCCCCGCCACCAGCCCCGCATACCCCTCCCGCTCGGGCAGGCGCGGGGTGAGGGAATGGTCCACGCCGAGGACCCGCAGCACGTGCGCCGCGAGGTTCCGGTGCCCGGCGGGCGACATGTGCAGGCGGTCGGCGTCCCACAGTCCCGGATCCGAGTACTCGTCGAAGCACCAGTAGTCCACCAGGACGGCGTCGTACGTGCGCGCGATCCGCCGCACGTGGTCGTTGTAGAGCCAGTTGCGGCGCTTCATCGGCTCGAAGACGGGGCTCAGGGGGATGTCGAACCCGGTGAACAGGAGCGGGCGGGCACCCGACGCGGCGATGCGCGCCACCACGGACTCGTACTCCCGCATGAGGGCCACCATGTCGGTGCGCAGCTCGAGGATGTCGTTGCCGCCGGCGTAGAGGCTCACGAGGGTCGGCTGGAGGGCCAGCGCGCGGTCCACCTGTTCGTCCCGCACATGATGCAGCCGCTTGCTGCGGATCGCCAGGTTCGCGTACTCCCAGGCGGGATCCTGGCGCCCCAGCTGCTTGGCCACGCGGTCCGCCCAGCCCCGCACCCCGTTGGGGAAGGAGGTGTTCCAGTCACCGACCCCCTCGGTGAAGGAATCCCCGATCGCCACGAACCGTCCAGCCATTCGAAGGAGCCTAATCACGCCCGGCGACCCGCGGACCATCGGGCGGCGAACGGACGGTGAAGCGGGAGGAAATATTTCCGGCCCCGCGGCGGCTGTTCCGGGCATGGAACAGCGCATCGCAGTCACAGGCTCGACCGGCACCGTGGGCGGACGTGTCGCCCGGGACCTCGCCGCCGAGGGGGTGCCGCTCATCCTCCCGGTCAGATCACCGGACCGGGCGGACCGCCTCCCCGACGCCGTCATCCGGCAGTGCACCTACGACGACGCCGACGCGTCCGTCGCGGCGCTCGCGGGCGTCGATGTCCTGTTCATGGTCTCCGCCGCGGAGGAGGCCGACCGCGTGGCGACCCACCGCACCTTCATCGACGCGGCGAAGGCGGCAGGCGTGCGGCACGTCGTCTACACCTCGTTCCTCGGCGCCGCCCCCGACGCCACGTTCCTGCTCGGCCGCGACCACTGGGCCACGGAGGAGTACCTGCGACGCTCGGGCATGGCCTGGACGTTCCTCCGCGACAACCTCTACCTCGACGTCGTGCCCGCCCTCGCGGAGGACGGCGTCATCCGCGGTCCGGCCGGGGACGGCCGACTCTCCGCCGTCGCGCAGTCCGACGTCGCACGGTCCGCCGCCGCAGTGCTGCGAGCGCCCGCGGACCATGAGGGGAAGGCGTACCGGCTGACCGGCCCGGAGGCCTTCACCCTGGCCGGGGCTGCCGCGCTCCTGACGGAGCTCACCCCCGCGACCGTGCGGTTCGAGGACCAGACGTACGACGACGCGATGGCCTCCCGCGCCCACCACGGCGCCCCCCGCTGGCAGGTCGAGGCCTGGGTGAGCACGTACACGGCCATCGCCCGCGGCGAGATGGCCGAGGTGTCCCCCGACGTCGAACACCTCACCGGACAGCGCCCGCTCAGCCTCCGCGACCTCCTCTCGGCGCAGGGCTAGGCCCGGATGCGCAAGGACGTCGTCCCGGACCCCGCGAACAGCCGCGCGTTCTACAGGTTCCTGACCTCCGTCGTCGTGCCGCGCCCCATCGCCTGGGTCTCGTCCACATCGCCGGACGGCGTGGACAACCTCGCGCCGCACTCCTTCTTCACGATCGCCTCCGTCAACCCGCCGATCGTCCAGTTCACGTCCGTGGGGCGCAAGGACTCCGTGCGCAACATCGAGGCCACGGGCGAGTTCGTGGTGAGCTTCACCCCGGAGGACCTGTTCGAGGCCGTCAATGCCACCGGCACTGCCTTCCCGCCGGAGGTCAGCGAGTTCGATGCCGCCGGCCTCACCCGGGAGCCGAGCACCACGGTGCGGCCCCCGCGCGTCCGGGAGTCACCCGTGGCCCTCGAGTGCCGCCTCCACCTGATCCAGGACATGGGCGACTGCACCCTCGTCTTCGGCGAGGTGCTGCACGCGGTGGTCTCCGAGGACGTGCTCGACGGCGAGCTCCCCTCCATCGCCGCACTCCGGCCGCTCTCGAGGCTGGGGAAGAACGAGTGGGGGACGGCGGGGACCATCCGGACGATCCCGCGCATTCCCGTCGGGGACTGGCCCGGGCACTACCGCGGGGCGCACCCCGCCCCCTGATACGGGCAGGTCCGTCACCGGCCGCCGCTGAGTACCACGCGGGGCGCCGGACGAGGGGATACTAAGGGAGCTTTCTTCTTCCTCCGCACGCCCTTACCGTGAAGGGATGTTCTTCCTCTTCGGCCTCACCACACGTGAGCACCTCCAGTCCACCCATTCCGCTTCCTGCCGCTACTGCGGGAGGTTCGCACCGCAGCAGGTGATCCAGCGCAGGACGAAGATCTCCGTGTTCTTCATCCCGCTCCTCACCGTGAAGAAGACACGCCTGCAGGCGTGCACGAACTGCGGCGGCACCTCGCGCATCGACGGTGCGGGACAGCGCACCATGGCGCACTGACCGAGGCTGCGGACCTCAGCCGCCGACGGCCCCGATGGTGCCCCGGACCATGCTGACGCTGGAATGGGTGGGATCCCCGTCGAAGGGCTCGTCGGAGACATCCACGATGGGATACCGCGCCAGATCGATATCGGCAGGGACCGCGAAACTGCCGTGGTCCGCCTCCATCAGACCGACGCTGTACATCTCCTGCAGGTCGGGGGCGATCAGCCACACCTGCCGGAACCCCTCCGGCGTCGCCCCCGTGAGGTCGACGTCGAGGCTCCGGGTACCGTTGTCGGCGCGGGAGATCGTTGCCTCTCCCGAGCCCGAGAAGCCGGGCAGGGGGTCCAACTCGGCCTGGGCCAGCACCACACTGCTGCCGCCCGAGCGCAGGGTCTCCCACCCCCAGAGCGCTCCTCCACCCACGAGGATGCCGACGCCGGCGGCGACCGCCAGCCATCGGGTGGAGATCTGGCGCCGGCCGCGTCCCGGCCGGTCCCTGACCGCGGACAGGCTCCGCACGTTGGCCGACGGCTCGGCGCGGGCTTCCGCGCTGTCCGCCTGCAGGTCCGCGGGCAGGCCGAGTTCGCCCTTGATCGCCTCCCAGACCGCTGGGTCCGGCCGCTCCAGGACCACTACCGACCCGTCGGCCTTCGCGGTGGCGACGACGCTCCGCAGCCCGTCCACCTCGGCGGAACAGGTACCGCACTGTCCCAGGTGCTCCTGCGACCAGGACTCGAGTGGTTCACCCAGCGCGGCGAGACCGGCCGCGTCGGGGTCAAGATGCTGCATTCCACTCCCCCAATCGATTGCGTAGGTGCACGAGACTCCTTCGGATGTGGCTCTTGACGGTTCCCAGGGGAAGATTCATCCGCGCCGAGATCTGTTGATGTGTGAGGTCTTCGTAGAAGGCCAGCCTGAGGATGGACCCCTGGGGCTCCCCGAGCCGTTCGAGCTCCGATCCCAGGACCACGCGGTCGGTGATGGTGTCCACACCGTGATCGAGGGTGGCACCGTATTCCGGGGCGACGCCGGCCCGGACCACCAGATGCTCCTGCCGGCTCCGGGCCGACAGCGAGTCGAGGATGACGTTCCGGCAGATCCCCATGATCCAGGCCGGCACCACGCCCGACTCGGGATCGAAGCGGTCCCGGGAGCGCCACGCCCTGACGAAGACATCCTGGGTGATGTCGGCGGCGGCCGCACGGTCCCTCACCGACCGCAGGGCGATCGTGTAGACCAGGGGTGAGAACGTCTCGTACGCAGCAGTCATCGCGCGCTCGTCCCCTGCAGAGAAATCCAGGTCGAGCTGCTTCGTCCAGTCAGGGCCCGGAGATGCCACGTGTCACTCCTCAAGCCGGGGCCGTTGCCGCACCGGTGCGGCGTCCTGCGATCCTTGGCTCTTACCCGTCGGACTCAGAGCGGTAAGGCTGTGAGCACTACATTATCCTCATAGTCTCCTTCCTCGGCCAGCCATTCACCCCCGCAGGTGATGATCTTGAGCTCGTGGTCGCCGTCGCGCTTGAAGATCTCCGACCCGTTCAGCGTGGCCTTCGGGACGTTGCGCACATCCGAGACCGCGTAGGTCAGGGACCGGCCGTCCTCCAGACCCACCGTGACGGTGGTCCCGATCGCCACGTCCTTCAGCTGGGCGAAGGGCATCACCTCCGTGAGGCTGTCCACGTGCGCGGCGATCACCGCATTACCGGCCTCCGCGCCTGGCGCCGGGCCGTACCGGTACCACCCCGCTTCGTAGAAGCTGTCGGGGATCTCCATGGCGTCGTTCTCCTCGATACCGACGTCCACGACCTCCACGGAGATGTCGGTGCCGGCGACGACGAGCGAGACCGGGGCCGGGTCCCGTGGCTGGAGTGCCCCGTCCGCCTTCTGGAGGGGCACATCGGCCGTCACCGTCGGGGGCGCGGCGGCGTCCGGCGTCGGCACGGCATCGGGCGCGTCCCCGTCGTCCGTCGGTGCCGGCCGGGTGGGGACGGGCGCCGTGATGGCCGGTGCCGGGTCCGCCAGCGGATCGTCGGCCTGCGCACATCCCACGAGGAGGATGGAGGCGAAGGCCGCCGCGGCCAGGGCAGTTCGTCTGGAATGCACTGTCTGGGACTCTCCTGCGAAGGGTGGCGTGCCGGGCGGGGAGGGGTGGAGCACCTTCCCGCCCGGCACTGCTGGCATCAGACCCGCGCGGTCCGACGGCGGGCGACGGCTGCCGCTCCGCCCAGCAGGACCAGGAGGAACGCGCCGATTCCGACGGCCGCTCCGTTGTCGTCCTGCGCGGCGAGGCCGGACTGGCCTCCGGGGACGGCGCCGGGCGAGGAGTGGAGCCCCTCGATCGACTGCGTGGCGAGGGCGAGGTTCCCGGCCTCGAGGCTGCCCCAGGCGTAGACGATCGTCGAGGTGCCCTCGGGGAGGTTCAGATCGGCAGGGCCGATCACCGGGTCGGTGGTACCCGTGGCCGCGACGGTCGCCGACACCGTGCCGGGATCCGTGGTCAGCGAGGCCTCAGCCGGATTGCTCAGGTTCTGGACGATCGGCGCACCTCCGGCCAGGACGTCGACGGCAGGTGCGGCCGCGACGTGGCGGACCGTCAGCCGTGTCTTGCCGGCCTCGATGGTCGAGACGTCATTGGTGTAGAAGTTCGCCGTCGGCTGCCCCGCGGCGTCGAGATTCGCCGTCGCGGTGTAGTTCCCGCCGGCCTCGAGCGTCACGTCGACGGGGCCGATCACCGGCGCGCTGGCGTCGGCGGCGTCGGACGCCGTGATGGCCAGCTGGTAGTTCCCCGCCGGCAGGGCGAGCGGACCGGCCAGCGTGCCCGGCGTGAAGTCGTCCAGCGTGAGGGCGCCGTTGACATAGACGTCCACGGTGAGGTCCGGGACGCCGTGGAGGACGGACAGGGACGCATCGGCCGGCGCCTCGGCGGCGGTTGCCGGGGCGGCGATGGACGCTGCTCCCAGGGCTGCTACGGCTCCAATGGCGTACAGGCTTCGTTGCATGGCTACTCCTTGGTGTGGCCCCGGTCACGGGGCTTTTTCGCTGACATCCGGTACTACCCGCGTGCGGGGCGATATGGATGCACGGAGCACGAAAAACTTTTCCCGGACGTCGTCTGCCGCCGATCGGGGGCGCCCCCGATCGGCGGGAGGCGTCATACCAGCGGCACCTGCACCGCGACGATCCGCCCGTCACCGTGATTGACCAGGGCACGGCCCACCGGCCGGGGCTGGGCGAGGATCTGCTGCGTCAGGGGGAGCCCGATGCACCGACCGTCGTAGATGCCGGCAGGTTGGAGGACCGCTCCGTGACGCCGCTTGACCAGTTCGTGCATCCAGCTGAGGGCACCTACGCGGTCCAGCTCGTCGGTGCCGTCCGCCGCGATGATGCGGAGCCTGCCGGTGTTCAGCGCGGAACCCGCGCCCTTGAGTGCGTCAGTGACCTTGAAATCCGCGATGGCGGAGGCATCGTCGACGATCAGCACCAGGTCCTCGTGCCGCAGCAGCGCCGTCACGGCATCCGCGGTGATCTCTTCCGCGGCCAGCGACTGCACCAGGTGGGGATGACCTGCCAGCGCACGGAGCGGTGACCGCAGCGGCGTCAGCACCGCCACGGCGGCCCCCGCCTCGAGGAGCCCTGCCGCGAGGGCCGCGAGCGCCGTCGACTTCCCCGAACGCGGCGGGCCGCCGACGACGAACGTGGGGATGGCATCAAGGTCCAGCTGGACGGGGCGCACATCCTCGCCGCCGACGCCGAGGATCGGCGTGCGGGAGCCCGAGCTCACGCCGTACTGCGCCAGTTCGGGGAGGGTGAGCCGTCCGGGTAGGTCCTGGAACCGGATCGGCGCATGCCACTGCGGCTCGGCGTCATGGCGTTGCCGTGCACGTTCCGCGATGCCTGCGAGTGCTGTCGCCTGGGCCTGGCTCCCGGGATCCGCGGCCAGGAGTGCTACCTGCACCTCCCTGCCGCTCCCGGTGGCGAAGGCCCGGCCGTCCGGGATGCGCTCCGGCATCTCGCGCGGGTTCAGCCCTGCGATCGCGTAGTCGGAGCGGTCGGCGAGGCGGAGCATGAGCTTGTTGTCCACCAGCGAACCGGTCCGCGAGGACAGGAGCGTGCGGTCGCCCGTGATGACGAGGTGGACGCCGGCCGAGGCTCCCTCACGGAGGAGCTCGAGCACGGCCTGCCCCGAGGTGCTCTGTCCCGCGTCCCCGATGCCGTGAGCGAAGCCTTCCCACTGGTCGAAGAGGATCACGATGTGGGGGATGCGCTCGGCCGCCGGGGCGTGCTTGCGCTGCTCGGCGACGGATGCGAAGCCCGACGCCGCCAGGACCGAACGCCGCTCGGTGACCTCCCGCCCCATCCTGCTGATGAAGCGCTCGAGCAGGCCGGTCTGCGTCCGCGTGACCACGGCGCCGGTGTGCGGCAGCTCGGCGAGCACGCCGAGGCCGCCGTTGCCGAAGTCCACCCCGTAGAGATGGACGTCATTGGGTGAGGTCCGCTGGGCGATCGACCCGGCGAGTGTCCGCAGCGTCTGGGTGCGGCCGCTGCGGGGTGAGCCCACGACGAACAGGTGTGAGAAGTCCTCGAAGTCGATGGTGAAGGCCTGCTGGTCCTGGAGGGACGGGAGGTCCTGCAGTCCGAAGGGCACCTCGGACAGGTTCCCGCTGGGGTCGGGAAGGTCGGGCAGGACGACGGTACCGGGCAGCGCCGGAAGCCAGGGGCTGGGCTGCCGCTCGATCCGGCCGAGCTCGGTCGCCTCCCGCATCGCCGCGACCAGGACGCGCAGGTCGGTGACCGGCGAGCCGGCGTCGTCGCCCGCCTTCTTCCGGACGCCCACCGGTCGGCCGATCCCCTCCCACGGCACCGTCGTCACCAGGGGCGGCTCGAGGTGGCTGGCGGCGGCGGACGGCCGGGGTCCGCCGATCCTCGCGGACTGGAAGGGCAGCAGTGGGCTCGCACCGGACCGGACGAAGGCGCGTCCCGGCGTCGAGGTGGCGATGTCCGCCGCATCGGAGGTGCCGATGACGTCGCGGCTCTCCGCGTCATCAGCCATGCGCAGGGCGATGCGCAGGTTGGTGTTGGCCAGGATGTCGGCGGTGATGGCGCCGGCCGGGCGCTGCGTGGCCATGACGAGGTGGATGCCGAGGGAGCGTCCCCGCTGGGCGATGCCGACGATCCCGGAGACGAAGTCCGGCAGTTCGGCCTTCAACGCGGCGAATTCGTCGATCACCAGGACCAGGCGCGGCATCAGGGCGTCCGTCTCACCGCGCTCGCGTGCGGCGGTGAAGTCCTCGATGTCCTTCGCGCCGACCGTGCCGAGCAACCGTTCACGGCGACGCAGTTCCGCCGCCAGCGATTCCATGGCCCGCTCCACCAGGTGCCCGTCGAGATCGGTCACGATCCCGGCCGTGTGCGGCAGGTCGGCGAAGTCCCTGAAGGCCGCGTTGCCCTTGTAGTCGATCAGGACGAAGGACATCTCGTCCGGACGGTTCACCAGCGCGAGGGAGGCGATGAAGGTCTGGAGCAGTTCCGACTTGCCCGCGCCGGTGGTGCCGGCGATGAGCGCGTGCGGTCCGTCCCGGCGGAGGTCGATGGTCAGGGGGCCGTCGAAGGACTCCCCGAGCACCACGGAGGTGGACCGTCGGGAGCTGTTCCAGCCGAGCAGTACGCCCTGGGGGTCCGGGTCCTGCATCCCCACCACGTCCAGGAACCTCGAGACCGCGGGGAGGGAGGAGTCCCCTTCGTCACTGGCATCACGGATGGGCGTCAGCGCGCGGGCCACCCACTCGAACCAGTTCCACCCGGGCAGGTCGGGGATCATGTCCGTGGTGCTCGCCTCACGGTCGCGGCCCAGCACCCACGAGTCGGTGCCGGCCACCACGATGGCGCGTGACTCCTCGGGCAGCAGCCGCTCCTCGGAGTCGATGCACAACGAGTAGACGCCCACACCGGGACCGTCAGCGAGCACGCGGGAGGCCCCGGGCCACTGCCGGAGGCGGCGGACGCCGTCCAGGACGACCACGACGGCGGGGAAGGATGCAGGGTCCCTCTTCTTGTCCCGGTTCTCCTCCAGCCGCTGCTCGATCAGCCGGGTGAGCTCGTTGAGCCGCTGTCCGATGCTCCGGGTGTCATTGCCGATCATCGCGACGGCCTCGGTTCCCGCGACGTGGGGCAGCCACCGGGTCCAGGCCCACTCCTTCTCCCGGGCGGCGTCGGTGAGCACCACGATCGACACGTCGCGGGGGCTCTGCGTCACTGCCAGCTGAGCCACCATCCACGCGCTGCTGCGGTGCACCGCGTCGTCGGGGCCGCAGATGCCCACCACGCCGTATTGGGCGAAGGAGACCGTCACGGGGACGTCGGATGCCGTGATGTTCTGCCGGCGCCGGTGATCCACCTCCTCCGGGTTGTCGATCGTGACGTCCGAGGGGACCTCGGCGACTCCCACCCGGACGGAGAGGTGCATGGGATCGGACCGGCGCCGTTCCCAGAGCCGCGGCGACGGCAGCGTCGCCATCAGGCCTGCCGTCGCGGGGTCGGGGCTGAGGAGGCGCCGTTCCCGGGCGAAGGCGATGACGGCGTCCTGTGCGTCCCTCTCGATGGTCGCCTTCGTGGCCCGGTACTTCGCTTTCCGCTCGCGATAGGTCACTTTGCCGTTGCGGCGCGAATTGAAGTGATTACCCAGCATCATCACGGGCGACATCAGACCGAAGATGAGGAAATACGGCCGCTGGAACACCACCGCCAGTGCTACCGCCAGAATCAAGGGCGCCACCATGGCCAGCATCGGCAATGAATTCTTGCTTCCCGCCTCCGGCGGGGTCGGCAGGCGGAATTCCCTCGGACGGTCCGGTGGGAAGAGGCGGGGAGGCCGGTTGAAATCGATGGCGCCGGGAATGTCCGAGGGTTTCAACGACGCGCGCGTCTGTTCCGAGGATTCCACTTCGAAGGCGCGGTCCTTGACGCGCAGCGTGCTTCCCGCGGTCCAGGCAGTGCGCGCCGTCAACTGCCGTCCGTCGAGGGTCACCAGGGCGGAGGCGCTCGTGTGCTGCACGACGACGGAACCCCCCGCACCCACATCGATCAGCGCGGCGATCAGGGGGACCGACGGGTCATCCACGTGCAGGGCGTTGCGCGGGTCGGAGCCGACGGCGGCCTTGCCGTCCGCCAGCCGGTAGATGGTGCCGGCGCCCGGTCCGGACACCTGCTTGACCAGCACGGCATTGCCCGAGCCGGGAGGACTCCCCTCCGGAGACCGCGTTGCGGAGGCGTCGGACGGCAGGTCCGCGACCCGGAGGACGGTGCCGTCGCCCACGCCGGTCGCACCCCAGGGAACATCGCTCGAATCCAGCGGCGTCAGGGGGGAATCCGCGGTCGAGGGATCGGAGAGCGAGGTCCTGATCGCCGCGAGGACGTCGCGGGCGGGAAGAGCCGGGTCCGCGTCCACGAGGACGTCCGTGGCGTCCGTGGCACTGGAGACCACCGTGATGAATTGCCGCATAACCTCGCGTAGCCCCCGTTTTAATGAAAATGTATGCTCATCGTATAGTCTCGACCGCGGGTCTCAATTCCAGAACGGGGCCTCGATCAATCCAACACCATAGGAGCATGGATTCATGGCCATTCAGATCGATTACGCCGCTATGGAAAACGAGGCGTCCGCCCTCCAGGCCGCCGCCAGTGACTTCGAATCATCATTGGCAACACTTCTGAGCCGGATCACCAATCTCACCTCGCCCTCGGGCGGTTTCTCGACCGAAGTGGCGAGCGGCAAGTTCGGGACGAGTTACCAGGACTTCGATCACCAGGCCCGCAACCTCATTCCTGCTCTCCACGCCTTCCAGTCGGATCTGAGAAACTCCATTGACCGCTTCAAGACTGCTGACGGCGCCGTCTGACGCTTCCCGCACACTCGAGGCTGGTGCGGCACCATTGCCGCACCAGCTTTCTGTGTCAGCGCAGACGGAGCAGCCTGCTCCCCTGACCGACCGCCCGGCCGAGGCGGCCTCCACCGCACGCAGATCCCTGGCCTACGGGATCGACGCGGCGCTCGTCGTCGTGCCCGCGGCCGCGGCGGCCTGGTGGACGGTCGCGCACTCCTTCTCCCCGCGTCCCCTGTTCGGCTGGATGACGCTGGCGGCGATCCTGCTCGTGGCGGTGCTGGTGCTGTTCGTCTACGCCGCGCAGAACGCGGGCACCGGCCAGACCCTCGGCAAGCGCCTGGCCGGCATCCGGGTGCTGCGGGCGGAGGACCTCACCACCACGGACTACTCCGATGCCCTGTCCCGCGGGTTCTCCTACCTGCTGGGCGTCCTCGGGCTGGGCATCGCCCCCATCATCGCCGCCGTCCGCCGCACTGCCGGCCGCGGCGGCGGCGTCGAGGACTGGACGGTCTGGCCGCACCGGCTGGACGGCTCCCGCGTCATCGATGTCCGGCACGGCCCGGACCCCCTGAGGCCTGCCGAGGAGACATTCCCGCTGTACCCCGAGGAGTGGATCGCCGACGACGAGGCCGCCACGGTGTCCGTCTCCCCCCTGCCCGCACCGGCCTGGTCCCCCGCCCATCGGGACACCGCGGGGCCCGACGCCGTGCCACACCCCGCGGCAGACGCCGCGCCGAGGACCACTCCCGACTCAACCGCAGAGCGCCGCAGGTCGGAGACCACAAGGCTGCGCTGGGCGCTCGCAGCACGGGCGCTCATCACCACGACCTCCATCGTGGGCCTGCTCGGTGCGCTCGTCGCCACCGGCCACCTGCTGCAGCCGGCTCCGCCCAGGCCCACCGACGAGCGGGAGGTCCTGGCGGCCACCCTCGGGGACGCACTCCCGGTGGCCGGCTACTCGGGTACCGGCTTCCCGGACTACGCCACGACGGCGGACTGGACCATCCCGGTCCCGGCGTCGGCCACTACCGTGGCCACCCGGGCACACATCTACACCCTGGACAACCGCACCCTGACGGCGTTCGACGCCCTCACCGGCACCGTGGCGGCCACGCTGCCGCTGACCTCCAGCGTGGATGTCGCGGCGGAGACCCAGTACGACGGCGCCCCGAGCCTGTTCTGGTCCGTGGGCGACACGGCCTACGGCTGGTCCCCCGAGCGCGGCAGCGAGGCGTTCTCCGCGGAGATCCCCGCGGGGGCCACGCCCTATGCCGCCGGCGCCGAACTGCTGTTCGTCTCGGCACCCGACGACGACGGCAACTACGCCGCCTGGCGGTTCGGGCCGTCGGGCTTCGCCGCCATGACCGTGCCACAGGGATTCGTGCCCGGCGCACTGACCGGGGAGACGCTGGTGAGCACGAACGCCGGCGGGGAGGTCACGGTCACCGGAGCGGACGGCAGCGAGGTGACCTCCTATCCCCTGCAGGCGCCGACGGGCAATGTCTCCTTCGGCCGCACGGTCGCGGTGGGTCACAACACCATCGCCGCGGTGTGGTCGCCGTTCCCCGACAGCTCCAGCCCCTCCACCCCGGTGACGGTCGCCACGTACGCGGCGGACACCGGGACGCTCAAGTCCTTCATCACCACGACGTTCGAGCGCACCGACAGCGCGCCGTCGTGGTTGTGGGGAGGGGATGGCACCTGGGCCTCGTACGCGGGCTTCGCCTTCGAGGTGGGCTCGGGCCGCGCCGTCGTCGATCTTGCGGCGCAGGGCGTCGACGCCACCACGGTGGTGGGCGCCGGCGTCCTCGGGCAGGGGCCGCAGGGCAACACGTACGCGACGGACTCGAACGCGTGGGCCATTTCCGGGGTGGTGCCGCTGATCGTGGACGAATCCGGCGCAGTAGTGAAGACCAGCAGGGCGACGGTCGAGAAGTACTCGGCACGTCAGGACGATCGCTAGAGATCGAAGGAGATTACACCCGGTGAGCAACTCCCCCTACCGCCGCACGGCCCTCATGGCCGGTGCCCTGGTCCTCGCGGCAGCGCTCGGCGCCGTGGGACCGGCAGCGTGGGCGACCACCGCTCCCGGTCCGGACCCCGGCCCGACGGCGACGGCGACCGACATGGCCACTGACACTGCCACCGACGCAGCGACTGCTCCCCCGAGCGGCGGGGAGCAGGACGGGGACGGCCCCCTCCAGGGCCTTCCAGGTCCAGTGCTCGGGACGCAGCCGCCGGACCCACTCCCGACGACTACCGCCACCCCTTCGCAGCCCTCCGCGGAGCCGACGGAGACTGCAGAGCCCGTCGAACTGCCGCCGCTGGACGTCGAGACCCGCGAGCGGTCCGTCCGCCCTGGGCGAGCAGTCCATGCCACGGCGAAGACAGTCCCTGAGGGCTTCTCGATCGCTGCGGACGTGGTGCGGACGGCACCGGCCGACGGCGGTCCGGATCCCTCGCCGTGCGATGCCACCGCGGCGAAGACCGAAGGACACGTCGCGGTGACGTGCGACATCCCTGCCGACTGGGACTGGGGAACGTACGTGGTCCGCGTGCGCCTCCTCGACCAGGACGGCGAGCCTGTGCTCGACAGGGACGGCAACGCCGTCGAGGCGGATTCGGACTTGGTCTTCGTCATCGGCTCGGAGACCTACTCGCCCGGCATCGAACTCGCGTCTCCGGCGGTGGAGGCCGGGAAGATGGTGCAGCTGACCGGATCGGGATTCGCACCCACGACGCGGGTCCTGGTGTACGGGCCCACCGCGGAGGGGACGGCGGAACAGCGCGAGGACGTGTTCTTCTCGAGCTCGATCGACGAACAAGCCATCGACGACACCACGCGTTCACTGGCAGTTGAAACGGATGAGAAGGGTGAGTTCACCGCCTTCGTCGGCACGAGCCCCTACGCGGCCCCCGAGAGCCTGCTGGTCGCCGCGCAGGACACGACGACGGACGTCGTCGTCACCGATCGCCTCACCCTCCTCGGTGCCGAGCGGGCCTCCCTCCGCCCGGAGACGCTGACGTCCACGGCGGGCGCCGGAGCAACCGTCGAGGTCTCCGGCGCTGCGTTCGCGCCCCACTTCAAGGGATATCCGCTCGAGGTGCGACTGGTGGGTTATGGCAGTGCATCGGGGGCCGTCGCCACCGGGACAGCGGAGGTGAAGGACGGCGTGTTCTCGGCCGCGTCTCTGACCGTGCAGCCCGACACGCCCGTCGGCGTCTACTACATCGAGGCCCTCGCCCCCACCGGTGACGGTCTGCCGGAGTCCGTCCGCGGTCGGGTCCTGGCCCGCGCGCCGTTCGCCGTGCTGCCCGCCGTGGGCTCCGGCAGCCCCACAAATCCGCCTGGAGACCCGGATGCGACACCCGACGGGCCCGAACCGGTCACACCTGCTGCGCCGGTCGCCCCACCAGTGTCGCTCGAGCGGGTCCCTGCGGAACAGGCGCCTGAGCGCGCGGTCCCGAGGGAGCGACCCAGCGCGCCGGCTGCGCGGCAGCTGCCACTGCAGCAGAACCCCGCGTGGCTGCAGACAACGGCGGTCCGGGCCGACGATCCGCTGCTGGAGTCGGGGAAGAACGAGGAGCTGAAATCGTCAGTCCTCCGGGAGTTGGGCGGCAAGGCGCTCAAGAGCGGCGTGGAGGCGGAAAGCGGGGAGACGTCCGCGAGTGGCGAGGCGTCCGAGGATACGGCCCTGGCCGGTGAGGACGGTCCGTCGGCGGTGGCGGCGAGCGAGGATCGGCCTGTGTGGCCCTTCGTCCTGTTCGGGGCCGTCGTCCTGATCGGACTCTGCGTTGGCCTCGTCGTGGTGCAGTCGGCTCGGAAAAGGTAGCGGTCAGGAAGATGATGGGGGATTCGCGTGGCTGATGTCGAGATCGATTACGGAGTACTGCAGACGGTGATCGACGCGTTCACGGAGGTGGAGAGGGTGCTGTCGGACGCCGCCGGGCAGGCTGTACCCAGCGTGGACAGTGAGGATCCGGTGGCGGCGGACGCCGCACCCGCGGCAGCAGCCGCGGCGATGGCACTGCTGCGGGCAGGCGCCGATTCGTGCGGTCACGGTCGGGCCGGGGCGCAGGCCGCCTATGACGGCTTCAAGCACGCGGACGGGGCGAACTGATGCGGCCCACCGACTGGTTCCCGTTGACCGGGGGCGACCCTGCGCCGGGAAACCCAGCGGCATGGCGTCAGTTGGTGCGCTTCCTGCTCTCGCGGCGCGACGAGTTGAACGACCAGGCGCACAAGTTGGGCAGCCATCTGCCGGTCGAAGGATCCGGGAACCGTATCGAGAATCTGCGGGCGATGCTCGCCGGCACCCAGATCTTCGCCTCTCGGCTCGCGGAGCAGTTCGATACTGCCGCTGAGACCTTCCACTCGTGGCGCAACACCCTGGACGGACTCCAGGTGCAGTCCGAAGCAGCGCTGAGTCGCGCGCGGACGGCCCAGGAGGACCTCGAATCCGCTCGGGCGAGCATCACCGCGCTGGAGGAGGAGGCTGCCCGCGATTCCTCCTGGGACCCGATGATCGGGCTGGAGCTCGACGGGATGCTGTGGGTCGACGGCCACAGGGACGCCGCCGCCGCCGCCGCCGAAGTCATCGCTGAGCAGCAACAATTCGTCGACCAACTCCGGGTGGAGTACAGGGACAAGGCGGCAGCGATGAATACCACTACCATCTTCAGGGATCTCGATGCGCTGGATGTCACGATGTATTCCTCGGCCTCGGCGGCGGCGCAGGCCATCACCAATTCCGACGTGGACCTCAGCGTCCTCGAAGCGTCGTTCCACAGCGCCCAGTACGGCACCGCGGAGTACAAGGAGCTTCTCGACAACCTGTCCCTGATGACTCCAGCCCAGCTATCGACCTTCTTCTTGATGCACCCCGCTCTCGTGAGCTACCCCGTCCCGGTCTCCGCTGACACGATCGCCAACACGGCGGCGGCTAAGAACTGGTGGGCCGCTCTCAGCCTGGATCAGCAAGCGGCGCTGATCCAGTTCGCGCCCGGCATGATCGGCAACACGGAGGGCGTCACGTACGGCGCACGCGACGAAGCGAACCGCATCCTCCTTGCCAACGCCCTGGCGGCTCCGACCACACCGGAGCACGTCAAGACTGCGCTGAAAAGCCTGGATGACGCAGCACGCCGCCCGGGTGCCGGATCAGCGGAACGTCACATCGTGAGCCTTGACCTTTCCGGCTACCGCCAGCGGGACAAGCACGACACCGACACGAACCCACGTGACGACGTCCTCGCAGCCGTTGCAATCGGGAACATCGACACCGCTGCCGCGGTAACCGTCGTCATCCCCGGCATGAACAATGACGTCGCCAGCAGCATGGGCAATCTGACCGACGGCGCGGAAAACTTGCACCGGCAGCAGGGCCGTGTCTACGGGCAGTCGGGTGGCAAGACGGATCAGCATGCAGTGATCGCGTGGATGGGATACGGGACCCCGCCGTCGGTCGAGGATACCGGGATTCTTCTCTGGGACACCGATTCCGTGTTGAGCAATGACCTGGCCCGGGCGGGTGGGGTGAAGTTGGCCGCTATGGCAGACGGCGTGAACGTCACCCGGAACCCTGGCGCGACCCTGAACCTGGTCGCTCACTCCTATGGCACCACCACTACCGGTGAGGCACTGCGGGTCATGGAGACCAAAGCCGACACCGTGAGCCTGCTGGCGTCTGCGGGAGTTACGGACGGGTCCGTCGATCAGGCGAATGAAGAATCCGATCTCGCGGTCGAAACCGACGCCGCCGGTAATCCGAATATTTTCTATACCCAGGCCAGCAGCGACAAAATCGCCGGAATGGGCGTTTTCGGCAGCGGGCGGGAAATTCCTGATGACATCGATGGTTCCACCGAGTTCTCCGCCGGCGGGGGTTACGACACGTTCGGCAGGTACTACGGGGATACCGATGCGCACGACCTGTACGGGGATGACGACTCCAGGGTCCAGGGGTATCTGTCGAGCGGCACGTCAAGCCTGTACTACGCTGCCCTGACGAGCACCGGCCACGGCGAGTCGATGGGGCATCTGGCACCGACCATAGTGGACTGGAAGACGACTTACAGAGGTGATTCGTATTCGGTTCCGCGCGAGCACCCTGTCACCCCGGCACAAATCAGAGAAGCGTACGACTATTCCGATGAAGAGTGGAACCAATTGAGCAACGGAACAGACCGATGACCCGAGAACTACCTTCACGGCCTCGCAATCGATCGCTTACACCATTCGCAGCACTACTTGCGTGTTGCCTGAGCCTCACAGGATGCGCCATGACTGACGCCAGCAACGGCACCGACGAGAGCAAATCACTACAGCCCGTGAGCGAGGAGGACAAAACCGTGGTCTTCGATGATTTCTACGCCGCGATCATCGGCACCATCGATGCAACCGGGAAGACCGGATTCACCACGGAAGCCGGTGGACCATTCCCCGACGGCGGCGACACCCTCCAGGACTTCATGCCGGGATCTCGATGCTCCGTGTCCATCCACAGGGAACTGGACGCCAGACGCATCGGCTTGTTCGTGTCGACGTACGGTTCGGATCAGGGGTACACGGACTATGACGAGCCTCTGGCCAGGGTCGCCGCGTACTGGGAATCGCAGGGCTGGGAACCGAAATCGTCGGGTGGCGCCGGCGGAAACATGAAGGCCATTGCCACCACCACTTCCGAGGGCACCTTCATCCAGTACACCGCTGGCGCCGGAGGCGAAGACGTAGAAGCCAAGTCTCCGTGTTTGCATGCCTTCAACGAGGACTACGACCCCGACTACTCCCCACCCCCGCAGTGACCGTCGATGATCGGCCCGGTGAATTCAATCGGCAGGACGGAGACGGACAGGTGCGCCACGGTCTCGGCTTACGGTTTCAGGAGATCAGGGTGGGCGCCTCCTGCGATAACGTCCGCACCGAGAACGGTCCTCCCTGACAGGAAGCAGCGCATGAACGATCTCACCCCGCCAGTTCACCCCGCCGACCAAGAGGCGGGTCGGCCGGTGACTGCCACCAAGAAGTCACCGCCACCATCCATCACGGCACTCAAGTGGGTGTCCTTCCTGGCTGTACTCGCCCCGCTCGCACAATATGGCCTGTTCACGATTGAGGATTCGGGGTGGGCGAACGTCCTGTCAGCGGAAGCGGAGGGGATGACAGGCTTCATCATCTTCGCCTTGCTGCTCCTCGGTACGGTGATCTTCACGCTCGTCTACCTCCTGACCGTCATCGTCACGCGTCGCCGGTATGCCCACCGGGGCTTCGTGCACTACACGACGCTGGTGCTCGGTCTCCTCATCCTGATGTATCAGGTGGTCGGTGCGACAGGACTCCTTCGTTCGTGAGGTGGCATCTCTCCGCGGCCAGTTCGAGGACGCACATGAGCAACCCGATGACGCGCGCACTACCATCACGGCCGCGCAATCGATCGCTTACTCCTTCAGCTGCGCTGCTTGCGATGTTCCTGAGCCTCACGGGATGCGCCTCGACCACCAGCGAGATCGATGAGGGCACATCCCTGCGCCCCCTGAGCGATGAGGATGGACCCGTGGTGTTCGATGACTTCTACCCCGCGATCGTGGGCACCATGGACGCCACCTACTCCCCACCCCCGCAGTGATCACCCTCGGATGTGGCCGCACGACGGAGATGGACAATGACGCCACGATCTCGTCCCGCGGATCCAGGGGATCAGATCGGGCATCTTTTGGGATGCCGTGCACACCGAGAAGGAACCCTCCTTCAACAGAAAGCCGCACATGAACAATCCGACCCCGCCAGTACAACCCGCCGACCATGGGAGTGCTCGGCCTGCGACCGCCACGAGGAAGTCACCACCAGGGCCCGTCGCGGCGCTCATGTGGGTGTTGTTCCTGATGATCCTGGCCTTACTCGCCGTACTCGGTCTGGGCTGGCTGCACGATTCGGGCCGGGTGCATCTCCTGTCCGGGACGGCGGATGGGATGGCGTACGTGGCCGTCCTCGTCCTGCTGCTCTTCGGGACGACGGTCTTCACGCTCGCCTACCTCCTGACCGTCATCCTTACGCGGCGCCGATACGTTCACCGGGGCGTCGTGCACTACACGGCACTGGTGCTTGGTCTCCTTGTCTCCATCTTCACCGTGGTGAACTTCGCGAACCTCTGGTTTGTGGAGTGACCAGGACCCTGCCCGGATCACCCAGCTCATCGCACATCGCGACGATGGAGATGGGCGTGCCGGGTAAAGGCGAGAGGGACGAAGGCGCGCCCGAGGTGCCGCGCTGCAGCGGACATGCGAGGACGCACGGCGTCGTCGCTCACGGACCGGCGTGACCTGGAGCTAGGCGTTCCAGAGGCCGTAGGAGTCCGCGAGGGAGGAGATCTTCTGCGCTCGCGCCAGACGCGGCAGGTAGGAGCCGTCGCCCACCACGGCTCCGGCGGCGTGCTCGCGGAGGAGCTCGGCAGCCCAGCTGATCTCGGACTCGCTGGGCGACAGCCCGCGGTTGATGGTGTCGGTCGCATCGGTCAGCAGGCACAGCTTGCCCGTCATCCCCATGGAGGCCGTGACCTTGCAGGCCTCGAGCAGCTCGTCCCCGAGCGCACCGACGGTGGGACCGTCGATCGGCCCGGGCAGTTGCCCCACGCGGGAGGCGACCACGAGCTTCGACCGCGCATAGGCGAGCGCCATCGGGTCGTCGGAGGCTCCTGTGTCGCGCCGGAAATCGCCGACGCCGAACGCGAGCCGGAACGTGCCGGGAGCGCTGGCGATCGCCGTCGCGTTCTCGATGCCGAGCGCCGATTCGATGAGCGCAAGAACGGGCGTACCCGCCTGCAGGCGCATGGCCGTGTGGGTGACCTGTTCGGGCTTCTCCGTCATCGCCAGCATGACGCCACGCAGGCCTGGCGCCTTGGACAGGGCGGCCAGGTCGTCGGCCCAGTACTCCGTCTCGATGCCGTTGACCCGCACCCACGCCGTCATGCCGGTGGACAGGGCCTCGACCACGCGCTCACGGGCTTCGGCCTTGCCGGGCGCGGGGACGGCGTCCTCCATGTCGAACACCACGGAATCGGCCTCGGAGGTGAGGGCGGGGATGAAGGTGTCCTCGGACGCCGCGGAGGCCAGCAGCCAGGATCGTGAGAGCTTGGCGGGAAGCGCGGCGGCGCGGCTGTTTCTGAGGAAGGTGGCCATGCTCAAACACTACTGAGGATCGCTCCGTGTTATCCAACGAACGTCACGGCATGGCGTGAACACTACGACCAAAACCGTGCGGACGGGCCGGCGCTGCGCGCGGGAACCTCCCGTGGAGGCTCTCGCTCACCGCGCAGCGGACCCCTGCGCGTCACGCGTGGGGTGCGACATGGTGAGTTCGTCCGCCGATCCGATTCCGGACGGGTCAGCTACCAGCATCGCCCTCCGGTCCGCGTCGCTGACCGCCGCAGCGGCGGCGGCCTGGGTCAGCAGGGTCAGCTGCCGCTCGAGCGCCGCCCGCCGCTCGGGCAGGGCGACGGTCAGCAGGTCCTCCAGTGCTGCCCGCAGGCGCCTGATGACCTGGGGTGAGCCCGCCCCGGCCTGCCGGATCTCGTCGAACGCGATACGCACGTAACCGTCCCAGTGCATGGTCGGCACGGTGAGCCTCAGCGTCCCGTCCCTGTCCTCGTACCGGCCGTCGTGCAGCGGTCGCTGGGCGATCTGGCGCAGGATGTCGTGAATGCGGTCGATGGACTGCACGGCGGTGGTGGGATCATCGAGGGGTCCCGATGACAGCGAGTGCTCGGCGATGTCCACCAGCATCCTCATGCCGTAGGCCACGTCCTGGTTCATGGTCCGTTCGGGGCCGGTGACGATGGCCCTGCTCACGGCGCGGTGGGACACGCTGGACGGATCCCCGATGACGCGCACGAGCGAGGCACCGGTCGGCACGAAGTCCCCCACCGCCCACAGCAGTTCGAACTGACAGTCCGCTTTGGTGGCCAGGAGGGTCAGGCGGTCGTGGGCGATGGTGAAGATGACCCCGCCGTTCGGCGACGAGACGAACCCGGGATCAGGGTCCGCCGTCGTCCCCGATCCCGGGTAGACGCGGTCGAGGGTCCTCATCGTGTCGCGGGCCACCCAGCCGACCAGCGCGGCGGCGCGCAGGGACTGACCGATGTGGTTCAGGTACCAGACGAGTGTCGCGATGCACGTGAGGACCAGCACGATGGCGATGAGGACGGCAAGGCCGGGGACGGTCCCGCCGTCGGGAGTCGTCTTGATCGCCCGCATCGACAGCAGGGCGTGGCTGAACGTACCGGCGAACAGGCCGAGGGCCACCTGGCTGGGGCGGTCCTGCAGGATCTGCCGGACGATGCGCGGTGAGAAGCTGCCCATCGCGAGCTGAACGACCAGCACCAGCAGCGAGAGCACCAGCCCGGTCAGGGTCAGCATCGCGAAGGCGATGAGATAGAGGATCTGCATCGCCGCCGTGGTGTCACCGGTGACACTCTCGGGGATCATGCCTCCGTCATCGATCGACGTGGTGATCAGTGACAGAGCGATGCCCCCGAGGATGAACAGCACCGGCACCACCCACAGGCTCGTCTTGAGCCAGTGTTCGAGGCGGAATCGTCTCATGACCAACTACTTCTGAACCATCGAGTGCATCCCGCCAACCCTGCTCGCTCCGCGGTCCTGGTGCAAGGACTCTTCTTCTTCGGTCCGTGGTCGCCACCGCCGGGCTTTCCTGCATAGGGACAGACCCTTGACCCCTACCGATGCGCGGCCTAGCATTCGTATACGATTTTGTGCCCGGCGGTGGCGACGACGGCGTCCTCACCAGACACACGGCACACGCACTGCAAAAACAAGGGAGTTTTTCATGGCACTAGCGTCAGAGCGTCCGGACGCCCGGTCCGGGGGCGGCATGAGTGCGGCCGACCGCAAGGTCCTCGCGGGGACCATGGTCGGCACCACGATCGAGTGGTACGACTTCTTCATCTTCGCCCAGGCCGCGGGGCTCGTGTTCGCGTCCCTCTACTTCGGCCCCCTCGAGGGCGAGAGCCCCGGCCTCGCGCAGCTCGTCGCCTGGGCCACGATCGGCATCAGCTTCTTCTTCCGCCCGCTCGGCGCCGTCATCGCCGGACGCCTCGGCGACCGCATCGGCCGGAAGGCGATGCTCGTCTTCACGCTCGTCATGATGGGCTCCGCCACCGCGCTGATCGGCCTGCTGCCCACCTACGCGCAGATCGGCGTCTGGGCTCCCATTCTCCTCATGCTCCTGCGCATCCTCCAGGGCTTCTCGGCCGGCGGGGAGTGGGGCGGCGCCGCGCTCATGGCCGTGGAACACGCACCGGTGAACAAGCGCGGCTTCTGGGGCGCCTACCCGCAGATCGGCGTACCCGTCGGGATGATCCTCGCCACCCTCGTGCTGTTCCTGCTCCGCAGTTCCCTGTCCCCCGAGGACTTCCTCGCCTGGGGCTGGCGCATCCCGTTCCTGCTCTCCGTCGTCCTGATCGTCGTCGGCTACTTCATCCGCGCCGCCGTCGCCGAGAGTCCCGTGTTCAAGCGCATGATCGAGCGCAAGAGGGACACCGCGACCCCGCTGCGGGACCTGATGCGGACGCACAAACGGCCCGTGATCCTCGCCGCCGTCATCTTCATCGGCAACAACGCGGCCGGCTACCTCGTGATCGCGTTCCTCTCCTCCTACGCGCAGCGCGCTCTCGGCATGCCGGCGGCGCCCGTACTCCTCGCGACGCTCCTGGCATCCTTCGGCTGGCTCATCTTCACCCTCTACGGCGGCATCCTCTCGGACCGCATCGGACGGGTGCGGACCTTCCAGATCGGGTACGGGCTGATCTTCGTCTGGATGATCCCGATGTTCATGATGATCGACACCCGCAACATCTGGGCGTACGGCATCGCGATCTTCGTGCTGACCATCGGACTCGGGCTCTCCTACGGGCCCATGTCCGCGATGTACGCCGAGATGTTCCCGGCGAACGTCCGCTACTCGGGCATCGGCATCGGCTACGCCCTCGGGGCCATCCTCGGTGGCGCGTTCGCACCCCTCATCGCCCAGGCGCTGCTGGACAGCACGGGATGGTCGGGCTCCATCGGTCTCTACATCATGGGTCTCTGCGTCATCTCCTTCATCGGTGTCACCCTGGCCAAGGAGACCAAGGGGGCGCCCCTGGAGGCGGAGAAGGACGACGCCGGCGCGGGGGCCGGCCGCCGCGCCTGACCGGCCGACGTCGTCGGGCCCGGCCCGCCGCACCCGCGGACATGCCCACCGACCGCACCGGGTCGGTGGGCATCGTCGGGGAGGCCCACCGAGCAGGCAGGGCCGGTGGGCAGAACGGGCAGGGACGACACCGGGATCCCCGCGCCGTGCCCGCTATAGTGGCAAGCGTCGGGCGCCATGGGCGCCGTGCCTGAAAAAGAGGCAATAAGGGCATGGCCCGAGGCACATACGGAACTCACCCACCAGGTCCCCGGGTGACCGTGTGCCTGCACCAGCGCGCCGGGGACCTCGCCTGCAAGGATCCGAGAATGGCCACCGTCTCCGCCCGTATCGTCTCCGCCCTCCTGCCCGCCACCACCGAGGTGTTCGGCGTCATGGGCAACGGGAACGCACACTTCCTCGACGCCGTCATGGCCGCACCCTCCCTCCACTTCACCGCGGTGCGGCACGAGGCCGGGGCCGTCGCCGCCGCCGACGCCTACCACCGGGCCGGTGGCCGCCTCGCCGTCGCCACCACCACGTACGGCGCCGGGTTCACGAACGCCCTGACCCCGCTGGCCGAGGCCGTGCAGGCGGACACCCCCCTGCTGCTCGTGGTCGGCGATGCGCCCACCGCCGGCCTGCGCGCGTGGGACGTCGACCAGTCCCTCATGGCCAAGGGCCTCGGTGCCACGACGTTCACGGTGTCCGCCGCGCGTCCGCTGGCAGTGACGACGGCGGCGGTCGAGCACGCGCTCCGTCACCGCGAGGCCGTGGTGGTGGCCATCCCGTACGACCTCGCGGCCGCCGAGGCCGCCGAGGAGGAAGCCCCGGCCGCACCGTCCCCCCTCCCCCGTCCGGCACCGGAGACGGCCGACGTCGACAGCGTCGCGGCGCTGCTCTCGTCCGCCGAACGGCCCCTGGTCCTGGCCGGCCGCGGCGCGTGGGTGAGCGGGGCCGGCGACGCCGCGGCACGCCTCACCGACCGTCTCGGCGCACTCACCGCCACCTCGGGTCTCGGCGCGGGTCTCTTCGGGGACGACGCCGCCGCCCTCGGCATCGCGGGTGGATGGGCCTCCGAACGCACGGCCGGTCTGATCGGGCAGGCCGATGTCGTCCTCGTCCTCGGCGCGCGGCTCAACCAGTTCACGCTGCGCTTCGGCCACTCCTTCGCCCCGGATGCCCGGGTCATTCAGGTGGATCTCGCCAGCGGCCCCACCTCGGCCGCGGTCACCGACTTCGTGCACGCCGACGCGCGCCTCGCGGCGGAGGCGCTGCTCGCCGCCGTCGACCGCCGCGAGGGCGAGCAGCGGTGGAGCACGCGTGCAGCCGGGGTCGCCCTGCGCGCCCATGACGCCCGGGACGACGGCGAGCCGACCGCCCCCGACGGCCGCCTGGACCCGCGGAGCCTGTGCCGCGCGCTGGACCGGATGCTGCCCGCGGACCGGACGATCGTGCAGGACGGCGGCCACTTCATCGGCTGGGCGCCCGGCTACCTCCACGTGCCTGCGCCGAACCGCCTGATCATGGNCAGGCGGTTCGGCGCAGGCACGTGGAGGTAGCCGGGCGCCCAGCCGATGAAGTGGCCGCCGTCCTGCACGATCGTCCGGTCCGCGCGCTGGACCGGATGCTGCCCGCGGACCGGACGATCGTGCAGGACGGCGGCCACTTCATCGGCTGGGCGCCCGGCTACCTCCACGTGCCTGCGCCGAACCGCCTGATCATGGTGGGCACCGCGTACCAGACCATCGGCCTCGGCTTCCCCAGCGCCGTCGGTGCGGCCCGCGCTCTGCCGGACTCCACCGTGGTCCTGTGCACGGGCGACGGCGGAGCGCTCATGGCCCTCGCCGATCTCGACACGGTCATCCGGACTGCACGCCGCGCCGTCATCGTGGTCTTCAACGATGCCGCCTACGGCGCCGAGATCCACCAGTATGCCGTTCGCGGCATAGACCCGGGGCCGATGCTGATCGACGAGGTGGACTTCGCCGCCGTCGCCGCAGCCCTCGGGGCGCGGTCCGCGACCATCGCCGCACTGGGCGACCTCGCCGCGGTGGAGGGCTGGCTCGCCTCCGACGACGACGGCGTCCTCCTGCTGGACTGCAGGATCTCCCGGCAGGTCGTGGCTCCCTATATGCAGGAGATCGTCGCCGTCGCCACCCGGGTGGGCGCCCGCTGAGGTCAGCGCTTCACGCGGTAGCGGGAGATCACCACGCCCGAACGGAAGACCCGGCTGCCCACGAGCTCGAGATCCGTGCGGCGATGGTGGGGCGGGAAGAACGGGCGCCCGCCGCCCACCAGCACCGGGTGGACCCGCACCTGGTACTCGTCGATGAGATTCAGCGCCGCCGCCTCCTCGGCCAGGGTGGCCCCTCCGATCGCGATGTCCCCCTCCCTCGGATCGGCGCGCAGCCGTTCGATCTCGTCCGCCAGGCTGCCGGACGCCAGCCGGGTGTTGCTCCCCTGGACCGCCGACAGCGAGTGGGAGAACACCACCTTCGGCAGCCGCTTCCACAGCGCGGTCCACTCGAGGTCCGGCTCGTCGGCGGAGGCGTCCTGGTCGGCGGTCTCCCAGTACAGCATCGTCTCGTAGAGCCGGCGCCCCAGGAGGTGGACGCCGACCGCACGGACCTCGTCGATGGCGGACCGGAAGACCTCCTCGTCCGGCGTCGTGAAGTCGAAACCACCATCCGGACCGACGATGTAGCCGTCCAGGGAGACTCCCATCGAGTAGGTCACGTTGCGCATCAGCTCTCTCCTCCGTGATGTATCAGGACGCGGTATCTTGCAGGGTCACCAGGTCTCCCACGCTGATCGCTCCGATGCGGTCGACGCGTGCCTGCACCCCGAACTCCAACCCGTTGTGAAGCGACAGTGCCTTCAGCGCCCTGGGACCGGCGCCCACCCCGGCCTGGGGCTGGTCGATCATCGTGCAGCGGGGCATGCCGGCGTCGACGGTGATGATCACGTCAGCCCCGATCGCCAGCTCCCCTCCCGCCCAGTCGCGTTCGAGGAACAGCGGAGCGGACCCCGTGTCCAGGACGAGGTTCGGACGGAAGCGGCGTTCCTCGACCACCCCGCCCAGCAGCTCCGCGAGCGCGGCGAGGGACGACGTCGTCAGCAGGTGGAGCGGCGACTCGTCGTGGTGCTGGAGCGTGGTTCCCTGCTTCAGCACGAGGGCCTGGCCGAACCCCGCGGTCAGCGCCTCGGAGGCGGCGGGGTCGTCCACCCGATACCGGACACCCGCGGGGCTGCGGAGGAGGGGGACGCCGTCGTGCCCGTCCAGCTCCGAGGTCCAGTCCAGCAGCCCGGGGACGGGCCGGAAGCGGCGCGTCCGCTTGCCGCTGGCGATTCCGCCGTCGCGCGTGTAGACCGCCCAGCGGCGGTCGTGGTCCAGCCCTGACGGGGTGACGGCGGCGGTTCCCAGCGCCTGGCCCGACGTCGACTTCACCGGATAGCGGTACAGCGCGTGGACCCGCCCGACGGGTGTTCCCTGGTGCGGCATGCGGTCATTCTCGCACCACGGTCCGCAGGCGTCACGGATGGCCCGCCGCCGGCCACCACCCGGCCCGGGCGAGCCACCGTCCGGAGAACCGGATCGGGGCATGCGAAGCGTACGATGAGGCCTCTACCAGGGGGTCCCATGGCGCTCGAGGACGATGCACAGACCCGCGATGCGGCGCGGCATCGGACGGGCTGCGTCCGTCCCGCCCCGGATCGAGGGTGAGCCATGCGCGCCTGGTGGATCGACGACGCCGCCCGCGACGCCCCGTCCGGGGCGGGCGCGGGGACGACGTCGGCCCTGGTGTTCGGCACCCGGCCGGACCCGGTGCCCGGCCCCGGCGAGCTGCTGGTGGACGTCCGGGCGTGCGGGGTGTGCCGGACGGACCTGCACCTGGTCGAGGGCGATCTGCCGGCGAAGCATCCGCGCACCGTGCCGGGACACGAGATCGTCGGCGAGGTGGTGGGGTCCGGCCCCGGGTGCCGGCTGTTCCGCGTGGGCGACAGGGTGGGCATCGCGTGGCTCCGTTCCACGTGCGGAGCCTGCCGTTTCTGCCTCCGCGGCGACGAGAACCTGTGCCTGTCACCGCGGTTCACCGGCTGGGACGACGACGGCGGCTACGCCGAGCTCGTCACCGTGCCCGAGGCCTTCGCGTACGCCGTGCCGCCGGGGTTCGCCGACGAGGAGGCGGCGCCGCTGCTCTGCGCCGGGATCATCGGGTACCGGGCGCTGCGCCGGTCCGGGGTGCGGCCCGGCGGCCGGCTCGGCATCTATGGCTTCGGGGCGTCCGCCCACCTCGCCGCGCAGGTGGCGATGTTCGAGGGCGTGGAGGTGTCCGTCATGACGCGCTCGGCGAGCGCGCGGCGCCTGGCCTCGGAGCTGGGCGCCGCCTTCGTGGGGGACGCCGCCGCGGAACCGCCGCAGCCGCTGGACGCCGCCATCCTCTTCGCGCCCGCCGGCGGCCTGGTGCCCGCCGCCCTGCGGGCCCTGGACCGCGGCGGCACCCTGGCCATCGCGGGCATCTACCTCAGCGACATCCCGGTGCTCCACTATGCGGACGAGCTCTTCCAGGAACGCCGGCTCTGCAGTGTCACCGCGAACACCCGCGCCGACGGCCATGAACTCCTGGCGCTGGCCGCCCGCATCCCGCTGCGCCCCACCATCCAGCGGTATCCGTTCACCGCCGCGGACCGCGCCCTGGCCGACCTGGCAGCGGACCGCGTCGACGGCGCCGCGGTCCTGCACCTGACCGGCGGTTCCGGTGGGGGCCATGGGGCCTGAACGCGGCGCGGGGGTGCGCCAGACCATCCGGCCGGGGCGGCGCGGGACCGGCTCCCCCACGGTCGCGGCCACCGCATCCCCGTTCGACGCCGTGATCCTCGACCTGGACGGCGTGGTCACGGACACGGCCTCGGTGCACCGGGCCGCGTGGAAGCAGCTGTTCGACGCCGTGCTCGCGGATCCGCGCGTGCCCGCCGGCGCGGACCTACGCCCCTTCGACGACAGCGACTACTACGCCTGCGTGGACGGCCGACCCCGGGAGCAGGGCGTCGCCGTGTTCCTGCGCTCCCGCGGGATCCGCCTGCCGCCCGGCACGCCGTCGGACCCGCCGGAGGCCTGGACCGAGCAGGGCCTCGGGGCGGCCAAGAACGCCCTGTTCCTCGACGAACTGCGCCGGCACGGGGTGAGGGCCTTCCCCGACACGGTGGAGCTGATCCGCCGGCTGCAGGAGAGCCGGGTCCCGTGCGCCCTGGTGACGGCGAGCCGCAACGCCGCCTCGGTGCTCGCCGCCACCGGCTTGGAGGGGGCGTTCGACGTCGTCGTCGACGGGACCGTGGCCGCGGACCTGGGCCTGCCCGGCAAGCCCGACCCGGCCACCTTCCTCGAAGCAGCACGCCGGCTGACGGTGCGCCCCGCCCGCACCGTGGTCATCGAGGACGCCACGAGCGGGGTGGCCGCCGCCCACGCCGGCGGGTTCGGGCTGATCGTGGGGATCGACCGCGCCGAGCAGCGGACGGCGCTCGAACGCGCCGGCGCCCACATGGTGCTCGACGACGCCCGCCAGCTGGACATGGGCCTGGTCCTGACGCACCGCTGGCACCTGATCTACGACGGGTTCGACCCCTGGCACGAGGGCCATCGTGAAGCGCTGACCACCCTGGGCAACGGCCGCATGGCCACCCGCGGCGCCGCCCCGGAAGCACCGGCCGACGCCGCCCACTACCCCGGCACGTACCTCGCGGGCATCTACAACCGGTGCCCCGAGCTGGTGCACGGGCAGGAGGCGGAAGGCGAGCACCTGGTCAACCTCCCCAACTGGCTCCCCCTCGATCTGCGGCTGCCGCCCGGCCCGTGGTGGTCCGACGGCGGGCTGACCATGGTGGAGCAGCACCGGGAGCTGGACCTGAAGCGGGCCGTCCTGTTCCGGCGGGCGGTCCTCGAGGATGCGCACGGCCGGCGGCTCGACGTCCACCAGCGGCGCATCGTCTCCATGGCCCAGCCCGGCCTGGCGCTGCTGGAGACCACGCTGACCGCCCGCGGCTGGGGCGGCGCCGTGGAGGTCCGCACGGGCATCGACGCGGACGTGGTGAACGGCAACGTCCCCGAGGACGCCGCACTGGGAGGGCGGCACCTCCGTGTCCTGGACCGCCGGGTGCTCTCGGGCGTCGAGATCGTGGAGGTGCTGACCCGGCAGAGCCTTCTCCGGGTCGCCGTCGCCGCCGCGGTCACGTTCACCGGCCCGGACGGCGCCCCCGCGGCGGCGGGCAGCACCCCGATCCCCGCGGGGACCGGCCACTCCCGCTGGCTGCAGCACCACACCATCACCCTGGCGGACGGGGTGCCGCTGACCGTCTGCAAGACGGTCGCCGTCGTCAGTTCGAGGGACCGCGCGGTGTCCTCGCCCCTGTCCGCGGCCCTCGCCGTCCTGGCCCGTGCGCGCGGCGGCCTCCCACCGGCGCTCGCCGCCCACGAGGACGCGTGGCGGCCGCTGGTGGAGCTGTTCGGCTTCGACCTGCACGCCGACCGGCAGACCCAGTTCATCCTGAACCTCCACGTGTTCCACCTGCTGCAGACCCTCTCGGAGCACACCGCGGAGCTCGACGCCGGCGTCCCGGCACGCGGTCTCCACGGCGAGGGCTACCGGGGGCACATCTTCTGGGACGACCTCTTCGTGCTGCCCCTGATCACGTCCCGCCTGCCCTCGGTGACCCGCTCGCTGCTGGACTACCGGTGGCGCCGGCTGGACGCGGCCCGGGACCGGGCGCGCGCGGCCGGGCTCGCCGGCGCCATGTTCCCCTGGCGCAGCGGCAGCGACGGCACCGAGGACACCCCGCCGTGGCTCTACAACCGCTTCTCCGGGCAGTGGACACCGGATCACTCCCACCTGCAGCGCCATGGCAGCCTCGCCGTGGCGTACAACGCCTGGCAGTACTACGAGGCCACCGCGGACCGGGAATGGATCATGGGCCACGGCGCCGACCTGATCGTCGAGGTGGCCCGGTCCTTCGCCGCGGCGGCCGAGTTCGACGCCGGGGACGGCAGGTTCCACCTGCGCGGCGTGGTGGGCCCGGACGAGTACCACGACGGCTATCCGGACCACGCCGGGGAGGGCGTCGACGACAACGCCTACACCAACGTGATGGCCTCCTGGGTGTGCTCCCGCCCGGCGAGGATCATGGACGCCGTCCGCGGCCGGGACCGCCGGGACCTGCGCCGGCGGCTCCGCATCACCGGCGGCGAGCTGGACCAGTGGAACCGCCTGGCACGCCTGCTCCACGTGCCCTTCCACGACGGCGTCATCAGCCAGTTCGCGGGCTACGAGCGGCTCGAGGAACTGGACTGGGACCGCTACCGGCGGACCTATGGCACCATCGAGCGGCTGGACCTCCTCCTCGGCGCCGAGGGGGACAGCACCAACCGGTACAGGCTCTCCAAGCAGGCGGACGTCCTCATGCTGTTCTACCTGCTGGGCCAGGACCAGCTGATGCGCCGGCTCCGACGCATGGGGTACACGCCGACGAAGGAGCAGATGGCGCGGACCGTCGAGTACTACCTCGCCCGGGTGGCCCATGGGTCCACCCTCAGCCGGGTGGCACACGCCTCGGTGCTCGCGGCGTCGCACCCGGAACGGGCGTGGGCCACCTTCCGCGAGGCCCTCGACGCCGACCTCGACGACACCCAGGGTGGCACCACACGCACGGGGATCCACCTCGGGGCGATGGCCGGCAGCGTGGACGTGGTCCAGCGGAGTTTCGCGGGCCTGCGGATGCACGCCGATGCGCTCGTGTTCACCCCGCGCCTCCCCGCGGAACTGCGGCAGGTCTCCTTCCGGATCCGGTACCGGGGGTTGCCGCTGGGGATCACCCTCGAGAAGGACACGCTGACGGTGATCGCCGCCGAGAGCACCGCCGCTGCGGTCCGCGTCCGCGTGGGACGGCGCCTGACGGTGGTGGAGCCCGGCAGCACCGTGCGGATCAGCCTGCGGACGGGTTCCCCGCCGTCCGGTGCCTGAGCCGTTTGTGCCAGTAGTCCACCGCCAGCAGGGCCGGCATGGAGAGCAGCGCCACGAGCAGCCCCGCCACCGTAGGAGGCGCATGGCCGAGCATGGCGGCCACCGGCACGATGAACAGGAAGCCGATCAGGGCCAACAGTTCCACGCCCACGGCCTTGAGCATCAGCGGGTTGGACCGCCAGCCCAGGCGCCACGGGGGAACGGACTCGCTCCGGCAGGCGAAGGCGTTGGCGAGCTGGGCGAGGACCACCGTGGTGAACGCCGCCCCGGATGCCGCCGCGAGGACCCCGACGGCGGGGAACGCCGCCCCGGGGCGCCACCCGGCCAGCCAGAGGGTGAGGGTGAACGCCGCCATCTCGAAGACGGCCTCCACCGGGCCGAGGACCGCGAACACGCGCACCATCAGCCGGGTGTCCATCAGGTGCCGACGCTCCGGCGGGCGGTGCATGACGCGCTTGTCGGCCTTCTCGCTGCCCAGGGCCAGGGCCGGGAGGAGGTCCGTCCCGATGTCCAGGAAGAGGATCTGCAGCACCCCGAGCGCCAGCGGGAAGCTCCCGCCGGACAGCGCCCACACCACGAAGGGGGTGAGTTCCGCGACGTTGTCGGTCAGGTGGTAGGTGAGGAACCGGCGGATGTTCGCGTAGGTGGCACGGCCCTGCTCGACGGCGGCGATGATGGTCGCGAAGTCGTCGTCCAGCAGCACGAGGTCCGCCGCTTCCCGCGCCACGTCCGTGCCGCTGGCGCCCATGGCCACGCCAATGTCCGCCTCCTGCAGGGCCGGGCCGTCGTTGACGCCGTCCCCGGTCATCGCCAGGACGTGCCCGCGCAGCTGCAGGGCCTTGGCCACCCTCAGCTTCTGCTCCGGGGACACCCTGCTGACCACCACGCCGTCCCGGTCCAGGAGTGCTCCGAGCAGGTGCTCGTCCTCCGGCAGGTCCTTGCCCTCGAGCACGGTGCGGTCGGGGCCGAGCAGCCCGATCTCCGCGGCGATCGCCGCCGCCGTCGTCGGATGGTCCCCGGTGAGCATGGCCACCTTGATGCCGGCCGTCCGCGCGGCGCGCAGCGCTTCCGCCACCGAGTCCCGCGGCGGGTCGTGCAGGCCCACCAGGCCGAGCAGGGTCAGCCCCCGCTCGAACGCGGCCGGCTCCTCCGGCCAGATGCCGTCCGGGCCCGGTGTCCCGGGCAGCGCCCGCTCGGCCACCGCCAGGACACGCAGTCCGCGCCCTGCCATCTCGTCGAGTGCGGCCTGGCACGCCGAGAGATCGGCCGGCGCCACGCACAGCGGCAGCACGAATTCGGGGGCGCCCTTCAGCAGGAGGCGCCCCGCGACGGCCACGGATTCACGCTTCCTGACCGGATCGAACGGCCAGCGGGCATCGACGGGGACCTCACCGGCATCCTGTCCGGCGGCATGATCCGCGTCGGCACTCTCCCCGTCGGCGCGATCCAACCGGCGGGCCAGCGCGTCCAGGGCCGCCTCCATCGGGTCCCCCTCGGCCACCCACTGGTCCCCGTGCAGCACCGCCCGCCCACGGGACGCCGCCCGGGCGGCGCGCGCCAGCCGGCGGGCCTGCACGACGGCGTCCTGGCTGCCCGTGATGCTCGCGCTCGGGGCGTACCCGGTACCGCTCAGCACCACCACGCCGTGCGGCGTCCACACGTCGACGGCGCTCATCCGGTTCTGCGTCAGGGTGCCGGTCTTGTCGGTGCAGATGAACGTCGTGGAGCCGAGCGTCTCCACGGCCTGCAGGTGCCGCACCAGGGCGTTCCGTCCCGCCATGCGCTGGGCTCCCATGGCCAGGGACAGCGTGACCGTGGGCAGGAGGCCCTCGGGGATCAGGGCCACGGAGACACCGATGGCGAACAGGAACGCGTTCCGCCAGGACGTCCCGGACAGCAGGGAGACCGCGAAGAACACGCCCCCGAAGGTCAGGGCGACCACCGAGATGATGCGGACCACCCGGCGCAGCTCGACGTTGAGGGGGCTCTGGGGTGGCTGGGCGGTGGCGGTCAGGGTCGCGATGGCCGCGAGCCTCGTCTGCGCGCCGGTGGCGATGACCTCGGCCTCGGCGTTCCCGTTGACCAGGAAGGTCCCGCCGAAGCCCCCGTCACCGGGTTTCTTGGGCACGGGGTCGCTCTCCCCCGAGAGCATCGATTCGTCCACGGTGCAGGATTCCGTCACGGTGAAGTCGACGTCGCCCGGGATCCTGTCGCCCGCGGAGAGGAGCACCACGTCCCCGTGCACGATCTCGGCGGCGGGAATGCTCACCGCCGCGCCGTCGCGCCGCACGAGGACCTGCGCCGGGAGCATGGCCCGCAGCTGTGACGCCGCGCGTTCGGCCCGGGCTTCCTGCACGTACGAGAAGACCCCGTTGATGATGACCACGATGGTCACGGCGACGCCGAGTTGCGGCATGCCGGCGATGAAGGCCAGGGCGGCGGCCACCCACAGCATGACCGCGAAGAAGTGGGTGAACTGGGCGGCGAACGCCCGCCAGCGCGGGACGGTGTACGCCTGCGGCAGGAGGTTGGGCCCGTTCTCGGCCAGCAGGCGGGCCGCGTCCGCCGTGCTGAGGCCCGCTACGACGGTGGTCATCGACGGGACCCGCGGCAGGCGGCCGCCACGGCGGCGTCCGGACACGGCGTTCGCGCCGGTCCGGTCCGACGAGCAGGAACCAGGATCTTCCCTCGGGGCACGGGTCCCAGTATCAGCCTCCGATCCGCCGCTGGGGAGGGTCCTTGGTCGCTCGGTCGGAAGCTACCTCAGGGTGCGAGCGCGACGTCCTCGCCGGTGAGGGAGGCACGGAATCCGTCGCCCTGGACGGCGACGTCCCGCAGCACGAGCCCCTCGGGCAGACCCTCGATGCGGTGCTCGATCGTGACGAAGCGGCGGACCACGGCGGCGATCCCGTCGGAGAGGAAGCCCGGGCCGCCGAGGTCGATCGAGCGCGGCTCCATGACGAGCCTGCCGCCCTCGACGTCGACGGTGCCGGTGGCCGTGACGGGCAGGTCACGGCCCAGGGCCTCGACGGTGCGCACCACGCTCACCTGTCCGTCGTCGGCCGGGCGGACCACGGTGCCATCGCCGAGCTCGGCGGCGACGGCGTCGAACGGGACCGTCGCGTCCACGGTGAGCCGGTCGGCCACCAGCCCGCCCGGTCCGGTGACCACGCCCTGCCCCACCGCCCGGACGTCCCGCAGGGTCGAATTCGCCGCCACCACGGTCCCGGCGCCCAACTCGAGGTCGGCGAGCCACACCTCGTCCTCGCCCAGTCCGGCCGGTGGCGCCGCCGGGGGCTCCGCCTGGGGCGGGGGTCCGGAACCCGCGCCCCCGTCCGCGCCGGCCGGACCGCTCGCCGCCCACCAGAGGACCGCGACGGCGACCCCGAGGACCACGAGCATCCCGAGAGCACCGATCAGCCAGTCCCTGACGCGCGTCCACTCCATCAGCACAGTCCGTCCATCAGCACAGTCTGGTGGAGTGGACGCCCGGACGCGACCCTCCGCGACGGGACGGCCCGCCGTCAGCCGCGGGGCCGGAGGTCGTAGATCCGCCGGAGCTTCCCGCTGGAGCGCACGAGGGACCCCTGCTCCACGACGGTGACGGCGCACGTGGAACCGATGTGCGTCTTGACCTGGTGCCGCAGTTCGACGGCGGCCGCGGCGGCATCGGCCGCCGTGACCCCCTCGCGCGGTTCCACCTTGATGGTCAGCTGGTCCATCCGCTGGCCCTCGGGGCGTGTCAGCTCGAGCTGGAAGTGCGGGCTGAGGGCGGGGATGCGCAGCGTGAGCTCCTCGACCTGCGTGGGGAACAGGTTCACGCCGCGCACGATCACCATGTCATCGCTGCGCCCGGTGATGCGCTCCATGCGGCGCATGCCGGGCCGCGCGGTGCCGGGCTGCAGGCGGGTGAGGTCGTGGGTGCGGTAGCGGATGATCGGCAGCGCCTCCTTGGTGAGGGAGGTGAAGACGAGTTCGCCCGCCTGGCCGTCGCCCTGCACCTGCTCCGTGAACGGGTCGATGATCTCCGGCCGGAAGTGGTCCTCCCAGATGTGGGAGCCGTCCTTGGACTCCACGCATTCGCCCGCGACGCCGGGGCCCATGACCTCGGAGAGGCCGTAGATGTCGCACGCGTCGAAGCCCGCGCGCCCCTCGAGTTCCTGCCGCATGCCCTCCGTCCACGGCTCGGCCCCGAGCACGCCGGTCTTCAGGGACGTCGAGGCCGGGTCGATCCCGGCGGCGGCCATGGCGTCGAGGATGGTCAGCAGGTAGGTGGGCGTGGCGAGGATGGCGTCGGGTTCGAAGTCCCGGATGAGCTGCACCTGCCGTTCGGTCTGTCCGCCCGAGATGGGGATGACGGTGCAGCCCAGCCGCTCCGCGCCCGCGTGCGCACCGAGGCCGCCGGTGAACAGCCCGTACCCGTAGGCGTTGTGGACCTTCCAGCCGGCCTTCACACCGGAGGCACGCAGCGAGCGCGCCACGAGGGACGCCCACCGGTCGAGGTCCCCGGCCGTGTAGCCGACGACGGTGGGCTGGCCGGTGGTGCCGGAGGACGCGTGGATGCGGGCCACCTGTGACTGCGGGACGGCGAACATGCCGAACGGGTAGGTGCTGCGCAGGTCCTCCTTGGTGGTGAAGGGGAACTTCGCGAGGTCGGCGAGGTCGCGCAGGTCCTCGGGGTGGACGCCGGCGTCGTCGAACTTCCGCCGGTACAGGGGCACCCGCGCATAGGCGTGGGCGAGCGTGGCCTGCAGGCGGTCCAGCTGGACGGATTCCAGGTGGTCGCGGGACCACGTCTCCTCGACGTCGAGGGTGGCGGGATCCGCGGCGGACGCGCGGAGGGGGGTGGTGGTCATGGCTGATCCTTCGCACGGAGGGGTGTGGGGTGGTGGGGCCGTCTCACAGGACGGATCCGACGGCGCGGGCCGCCGCGGCGACGCGGGCACCGATGGCCTCGACCGGCTGGTCGCTGCGGAGGTAGACGACGGCGAGGGCGGCCGGGAGGCGGCCGCGGACCTGAACGGGGGCGGCGACGGAGCTGACGCCGGGGATCACCTCGTCCTGGCTCGTGGCGTATCCGGTGGCCGCCGCGATCCTGGATGCCTCCCGGTAGGGCGAGCCCGGCGCCAGGCGCTGCCAGTGGGCCTCGGTGAGGGCGGACTGGATGGCGATGCCGGGTGCCCCGGCGTCGAACGGGTGGCGCGAGCCCGGCCGCTGGACGAGGGTGCCCTCGCCCTGCGGGGGTTCGACGGCCACGAGGGTGACGCAGTGGTGCCGGTCCCAGACGGCGATGAACGCGGTCATCTGCAGCTCGGACGCCACCGCGGTGAGCTCGGGCAGCGCGGCCGTCTGCAGCCGCGGTGCCACGCCCCGGGCGAGGTTGGCGAGTCCCGGGCCGGGCTGGAACCGGCCTCCGGCGTCCCGGACCACGAGCGAGTGCTCCTCGAGGGTGCGCAGGATCCGGTAGGCGATGGATCGGTGCACCCCCAGCGCGCCCGCGACCTCCGCCGTCGTCAGCCCGTCCGGGGTCTCCGCGAGGATCTCCAGGGCGCGGATGCCCCGGGACAGGGTCTGGGAGGCGGGGGCCGACGGCGCAGCTCCCGTGGCGGCGGTCGTGGCCGGGCCCGCGTGTGCCGTCCGCATGTCAGGCGACGTCCCGTCCGGCTCCGGGCGTGTCGGCACGGTCCGCCCGGGACGCCAGGAGCGGGGCGAAGAACGCGGCGAGGCCCGCGGTGTCGGCGAGCGGGAGCACGTGCGCCACGTACTGGTCGGGCCGGACGACGACGACGACGCCCGCACGGTCCAGTCCGCGCAGGTCGAAGATGTCCGCGGTCGGATCCGCGGCGTACACCTTCTCGTAGTCGGTGAGCCCGAACGGCCCCACCGACGGTGTGAACTCCGCCGGGACCCGCCCGATGTCCACCTGCCTGTGGTCCTGCTGGTAGATCACCTTCACGTCGAACCAGGCGTCCCGGTCGGCGTCCGGGGGCATGGCGGCGAGCGGCGAGTCGGGGTGCGCGCCGATCCAGTCGGCGAACCCCGCCACGCCGGAGGCCGCGCCGGGCTCCGCGGCGTCGGCGAACACGTAGAGGCGCCACCGGCCGTCCGCCGTCGCGTGGTGGCCGAGGTGCATCGGGACACCGTCGCACACCCGGACCACGGGCGCGGACTTGAAGCGCTTGCCGATGGGGAACCCGGTGGCGAGGTCCTGGTGCGCACCCTCGGCGATGAGCATCGACGGCGCGTACTGCGTCATGAAGCCCGCCGGGAACTCCATCGTCCGCACGTAGAAGTCCTCGAGTTCGGACGGGTCGGCGAACTCCTCCGGCTTCCGCGCCATGAGGGCCGACCATTCCTTGTCGAACGCGATGAGGTCCTTCGCGACGACCTGCCGTTCCGCCGAGTACGTGGCCAGCAGGGCCTCCGGGCTGCGCCCCTCGAGGACGTGGCCGAGTTTCCAGCCGAGGTTGAAGCCGTCCTGCATGGACACGTTCATGCCCTGGCCGGCCTTGGCGCTGTGCGTGTGGCAGGCGTCGCCGGTGATGAAGACGCGCGGGGTACGGGTGCCCACGTCCTCGGGCAGGACGTCGTCGAACCTGTCGGTGAGGCGGTGGCCCACCTCGTAGACGCTGTGCCAGGCGACGTTCCGCACGTCGAGGGTGTAGGGGCTGAGGATCGTGTTGGCCTTGGCGATGATCTGCTCGAGCGTCGTGGACCTGACCGCTCCGTTGTCCGCCGGGTCCACCTCTCCGAGGTCCACGTACATGCGGAAGAGATGCCCGCCCTCGCGCGGGATCAGCAGGATGCTGCCGCCGGCCCCGGACTGGATGGCGCACTTGCGGCGGATGTCGGGGAAGTCGGTGACGGCGAGGGCGTCCATCACGCCCCACGCGTGGTTGGCCTGGTCCCCGGCCAGGGTGCAGCCGATCGCCTGGCGCACGGGGCTGCGCGCGCCGTCGGCCCCCACCACGTATCTGGCCCGCACCGTGCGTTCGGCGCCCTCGTGCTCCCCGGCGGTGTGCGCGAGGGTGACCCGCACCGGGTACTCCTGCTCGTCGTCGACCTCCAGTCCCGCGAAGGCGTAGCCGTAGTCGGGCTCCATGCGGGTGGGCGCGTTCTTCATGAACTCGGCGAAGTAGTCGAGGACGCGGGCCTGGTTGACGATCAGGTGCGGGAACTCGCTGATGCCGGTCGGGTCGTCCTCGGGGCGGGCCGTGCTGATGATGCGCGAGGAGTCCGCGGGATCGGGCTTCCAGAAGGCCATCTCGACGATCCGGTACGCCTCGTCGATGATCCGGTGGGCGAACCCGAAGGCCTGGAACGTCTCGACGCTGCGGGCCTGGATGCCGTCGGCCTGCCCGATCACCAGCCTCCCCGGTCGGCGCTCGACGATCCGCGTGGTGATGCCCGGGAACTGGGAGAGCTGTGCGGCGGCGATCATGCCGGCGGGTCCGGTGCCGACGATGAGGACGTCGACCTCGTCGGGGAGCTCCTGCGGACGGTCGACCCCGACGCCGGCGGCCGGCTGGACGCGGGGGTCACCGGACACGTAGCCGTGGTGGTGGAATTGCACGGGCTGGCCTCACTTCATTGTGGATGTGCCGTTGCTCGCGTTCGATAATCGAACACGCCGTTCTTCTTTCGTAGGGCGATGGTAGCCCGGGTGGTTACGGGACTCAATGGCGCTGGGGAGCGGTCCTGTCGCGCGGGACCAGGTTTGCTGCGACGGGCGAGATCACCCCTTCAGGACGAAATCCTCGCCGTGGTCGAAATACTTCACACATTGTGGCGTAGGTTACCTATCATGCAGAACGGCGAGCGTTCGGACGCGGCAGATCCGCAGTCCCTCCTGCTCGAGGACCGGAGTATCACGGACTTCCTCGACCAGCTGTCGGTGCTGGGTGAGCAGCTCTTCGCCGGCGATGCGTCGGTGCTGTGCGGGCTGATGTCACGGCGGGGGAACCGGCACGTGAGTGTCAGGAGCAGTTCGTCGAGGGCCGCGGCCCTCAGCGAACTCCAGCACGATGTGGGAGAGGGACCATCGCTGGCGGCGATGACCACGCAGGAGACGGTGGTCGTCGACGACGGACGGCGTGACCGGCGGTGGCCGCACTATTTCGCCTCCTCCACCGTGTCCGGGTTCGCATCGATGCTCAGCGTTCCGCTGCAACTCGGACCCGAGGGAACCGCGACGCTGAACTTCTACGCCCGCCCGACCGGATATTTCACCTCCGAGAGGCGGAGGGTCGCCGCCGTGTTCGCCGCCCAGGCCGGCAAGGCCCTCGAGATGGCGATGCGTGTAGCCCGCTACCAGGACGCCGCCGCCGACATGTATGCGGCAATGGAGTCACGGACCAGTATCGACATCGCCGTCGGGATCATCCTCGCCCAGAGCCGGTGCACCCAGGACGAAGCCTTCGAGATGCTCCAGCGGGCCTCCAACACCCGGCGCCAGAAGCTCAGCGAGGTCGCCCGCGACCTGATCGTCCAAGCCACCGGCACCACACCCCGCACCCATTTCACGAACTGACAAGCACCTCCGGCGACAATGCTCAACCACGTGGTCCTCCGACGGCGCTTGTCGTGACCGCACGGGCCCTGCACTGGGATACTGGGCATGCAAGTCCCTTGAACGGGAAGGTCGGGCTATGGTGGGATCAGTTCTTCGTGAAATTCAGTGATCATCGGCGGATTGTTGAGGGGCCTTCAGAACGATGAGTGTGCCTGCGGCCGTAGGGCCCAAGCCGACGATCCGAGACCTGCCATGACGACCGCACCTTCCGTCCCGAACCCCCCGGTCGGGTTCGCGTGTTGAATCTCCACAGCAACGACGATCTGTGTGCGGTGTTCCTGACGGACCTACCGGTGACCGGTGCTGCCATCTCCATTTTCGTCGGGACCGCGAACGAGACCCGCATGGGTGCGACCGATGACTGCGCGATCGCGCTGGACGAGGCGCAGTTCTCGGTGGGGGAGGGGCCACGATGGGACGCAGTGCGGACCCGCGCGCCCGTCATCGTCCCGGATACACGCGCCGCTCACCTGGAATGGCCGGGTCTCGGTACCGCCCTTGCCGATGCGGGGGCGGCCGCGGTCTTCGCCCTGCCCTTGATCGTCGGTGCCGTCAACATCGGTGTCGTCGAGCTCTATCACACCCTTCCTGGGCCGCTCAGTCGATCGAAACTCCTGCACGCGCTGGCCCTGACCGGTAAGACGTCCTGGGCCCTGATGCACTCCATCCTGGACGACAGTCGCCGCAGCACAGGGGCGACGACGGAGTCCGAACCGCTCGCGCGTCGGGAGATCCACCAGGCCACGGGCATGATCCTCGTGCAGGCGAGTGTGTCGGCTGCTGAAGCTCTCATGCTGCTGCGGGCCCATGCCTTCGCCCACGAGCAGACCCTCGAAGAGGCGGCACAGGCGGTCATCAGCCGACGTCTCACCTTCACGGCGAAGCCGGATGCCGTGAAGGACAATGCAAGCGGTGAGGAACACTAATGGAAGTACTTCTACATCCCCGCCACCAGGGCGACGATACGATGCAGTGCCGGAGGACAGGACAATGGTGACCCGATCACGACCCGAAAAGGTGAGTACCGCGTTCGTCAGGCTCGCCGATACCCTGGTCGCCGACTACGACGTCCTCGACCTGCTCCACACTCTCGCGGAGGAATGCGTCGATCTGCTGCAGGTCGACCAGGTAGGCATCCTGCTTGCCAGCCCCAACGGGGACCTGCAGGTCGTGGCGTCGACCAGCGAGGAGTCGGAGCTCGTCGAGATCCTCCAGCTCCAGGCCGGAGAAGGCCCCTGCATCGAGTGCTACCACTCCGGATCCGTCGTCACGATCGCCGATATCGCCGCTCTCGACAAGTGGCCGGCCTTCCGACGCGCTGCCCTCCGGCAAGGTTTCGCGTCCGTCCATGTGGTTCCCCTGCGCATCCACGAACGGGTCATCGGCGCCATGGGCCTCTTCGGCTCGGCAGTCGGTGAGCTGGAGCAGGAGGATGCGGTGATCGCCCAGGCGCTGGCGTCCGTGGCCACGATCAGCCTCCTGCAGGAGCGGACGATCCGGGAGAGCCAGATCGTCAACGATCAATTGCAGAGGGCCCTGAACAGCAGGATCATGATCGAGCAGGCCAAGGGCGTCATCGCCCAGATCTCCACCGTCACCATGGACGAGGCGTTCAATCGCCTGCGCAGCCATGCCCGCTCCACCCACCAGACGCTCAACGACACCAGCCAGCAGGTCATCGACCGCACGCTCGTTCTCTGAAGTACGCACCGGGGCCGCCCGGCCCGGTGCTGCCGAGGGTGCACGACCCGGCGCCACTCTCCTACCGAGGCCGTCGTGAGTACAAATCGAGTGCTGAAAGGCCTGATCCTGGTGGCCATGGACGGCTAGAGTTACACCACAAGATTCACCGGGGCCGCTGACGGACCCGCATGATCTTCCCGTCGTCTATTCGCACTGTCTGCGGAAAGGGTGAGGAAGATGCTGGGCTCGCGTTACCTTCCACCACCCCCGATCGGGTGATGCACATGACCGTGGATAAACCGTCAGGGCTGGACCAGTGGTGTTCGACTCTGTGCACGTCGTTCATCGAGGCGATCCCGGTGTCGGGTGCCGCGCTTTCGGCATTCAGCGGGTCCGCCCAGGAGACCATGCTGGGAGCCAGCGACGGACTCGCCGCCACACTCGACGAACTCCAGTTCGACCTCGGTGAAGGCCCCCGATGGGAAGCCGCCCGCTCCCGGACACCCGTCCTCCTCCCCTATGTGCGCTCGATGACCCACGAGAAATGGCCGGTCTTCGGAAAGGCGCTGTCCGGCACCGAGGTGCAAGCCCTGTTCGTCCTCCCCCTGATCATCGGGGCCCTGGATGTGGGGGTCGTGGAGCTCTACCGGACCACCCCGGGGGAATTGAACCCCTCCGAGATGACCACAGCACGAGCTCTGGCTGACGCGGCCGCATGGAGTCTGCTGCGCCACATCCTCGCCCCCGACGATGAAGACGATCCCGAAGCAGGGCTGACACCCTCACGCCGCGAGATACACCAGGCAACGGGTATGGTGCTCGCCCAGACCGGGGGGACAGCGGCCGAAGCGCTGATGCTCCTGCGTGGACACGCCTTCGCGAACGGACAGACGGTACGGGAGACATCCAGCGATGTCCTCGACCGACGGCTGGACTTCTCACCCCTTTGAATCTATGAAATGAACCTAAGGAGGCCTACCGTGGGCTTCATGGAATCCACCACCCGGGCAAGCCGGGTCAGTGCCGCCTTCGTCAGGATCGCGGACACCCTGGTCGATGAATACGATGTGCTGGACCTTCTGCACACGCTCGTCGATGAGTGCGTGGGACTGCTCGACGCGACCGCTGCCGGGCTGATGCTCGCCGGCCCGGACGGCGTCCTGCAAGTGCTGGCGTCGACCAGCGAGGAAAGTCGCCTCATCGAAGTCCTGCAGCAGGAGACGGGGGCCGGCCCGTGCGTGGAATGCTTCGTCACGGGTGTTCCCGTCACCATCCGGGACATCGCCGGAACCGGGGACCGGTGGCCGAAGTTCAAGCATGCCGCCGCGGCCCAGGGCTTCCAGTCCGTGCACGCCTTTCCACTCCGCGTACGCGGGAAGACCATCGGAGCGATGAACCTGTTCCGCACCGACACCGGCGAACTGAGCGAGGAGGACGTCGCCATCGGGCAGGCGCTCGCCGACGTGTCGACGATCAGCATCCTGCAGGAACGCTCCATCCGGGAATCGGCGATCGTCAATGATCAGTTGCAACGGGCCCTGAACAGCCGGATCCTCGTCGAGCAGGCGAAGGGCGTGATCTCCCAGGTCTCGAACGTCACCACCAACGAGGCCTTCGAACGCCTGCGTGCATATGCCCGATCCCACCGGACCAGCCTGACCGACACAGCCGAAGCAGTGCTGGGGCGCACACTTACCCTCTGACCACCGACAGACCTGTCCGCACGCCGACCGTGCGGACGCTCGTCGTCGCGGTTCCCTCCCGCTCAGCGGCCGCGCCGGGCACGATGAGCAGGACGCGCGTTCCCTCGCCGGGGGAACTCGAGACGGACAGAGTGCCCGCACAGAGTTCGGCGTGGCGCCGCATCGCCGTCAGGCCCCTGCAGGACGGTGGTTCGGCGAACCCGGAGCCGTTGTCGCTGATTCCCATCTCGAGGCGACCCCGAAGGACGCGCAGCGTGACGGTGATGGAGGCCGTGGTGGCGTCCCGGAGTGCACGGCACAGGCCTTCCTCGAGGATTGCCCGCACATGGTCGGCCACCACGGGGTGGACACCGGCGTCGAGGGGCCCGGTGAGATGCAGCTCGGGCTGAAGGGCATGATCCCGGGCCGTGGCCGCTACGACGGCCAGCACTCCGGCGCTGAAGGTCGGTGGGGTCGGCGGGCCGGATTGCAGGGAGTGGATGGTGCGGCGCAGATCCCTGATCGCGGCGTCGAGTTCAGCGCTCACGAGGCTGATGCGTTCGAGTGCTTCACGATCCGCGAGGTGTTTGCGGAGGCCCTGGATGCGCAGCCCCGCCGCGAACAGGCGTTGAATGACCTGATCGTGCTGCTGAACAGCCTGCTCGTTTCCGGCACCACTCCCCGACCACGGCGCGTCGAGATGGGAGGTAGGGGGTCGTGAATCGACGATGGACGACATGATGCGGATCCTTCGTGGCAGGGAAGTGATGGTGCCACCGGGGTCCGGGGTGTCTTATTCAAGGGTCCGCCAGAGCAGCTCCGAGGTCAAGAAGTATCGGTCCACTGCGTGAGGGCGACCGTGAAGCCGTGGACGAGCCGCTCGAAGCTGCGGTCGACGTTCGCGCTCATGGCAAAGGATCCCGTGGTCTCGAACGAGACGAAACCGTGCAGGGCGGAGCGGAGGGCGCGGATCGCGTCGATGGCGTCGTCGCCGGCCAGGTCGTAGGCGACGAGCACGTCGGCGATGACCTGGATGCCCTCGAGTGAGACGGCCTCGTCCTCGATGTCGCCGGGCGAGGGCATGCGCTGGGAGGATTCGTAGCGGGCGGGGTGCTCGCGAGCCCAGTCGCGGTAGGCGTGGGACATGGAGTGGATGGCGGTGGCGCCGGACCGGCCGACGGCGGCGCGGGCGAGCACCGCGCCGAATTCGCGTTTCGCGCGGACCGAGATGTCGCGATGCAGTCCCGCCATCGAGTCGATGTGCTTGTAGAGGGAGGGCTGGCGGATACCGAGCCGTTCGGCCAGGGCGGCGAGGGTCAGCCGGTGCAGACCGACTTCGTCGACCATCAGCGCGGCCTCCTCCACCACCCGGTCGCGGGACAGGCCTGCCCTAGGCATGCTGCACCGTGCTGAGGAACCGCAGGACGGCGTCGGAGGTCACTGCGGGCTGCTGGGACTGGGGGTAGTGGCCGGCGTCGGCGACCATGACGACCTCCGCCCGAAGGGCATCACCGACGAAGCGGGCCTCCGCGGCGGGATCCTTGAAGTCGGGGTCTTCCTCCCCCATGATCACCATCGTCGGGGCGGCCACCGAGCCGAGCTTCGCCTCGGCGGGGTCATGGTCGGTCTGCCGGGTGGTCAGCGAGAAGGCCTTGCCGTAGGGCCTGCGCTTGAGGCTTGCCACGACCGCCGTGCGGTAGTCCTGGAAATCGTCCGGCTTGCGGCCGGCATAGAGGGTGGGCATGTAGCCCTTCCACACGGCGGCGCCCCAGGGCGCGGCCATCATGGTGCGGAACATGGCCCGGGTGAAGGCATTGGACGGCGGGTTGCGCACGAACGGGCCGACCAGCACCAGTCCGTCCACCTGATCGGGGTGCTCGGCCGCGACGATGACAGCGGAACCGGCAGCCAGAGAGTTGCCGACGATGACCGCCCTCCCCCCGAGCTGCGCGATCAGGGCCTGGATGTCGCCGGCCGTCTCGACATCCCCGTAGGAGGAGAAGGTGGTGTCGCTGTCACCGTGACCCCGGAGGTCGGTGCTTGCGACCGCGTAGCCGGCCGCGACGAGCGTCGGCGCCAGGAAGCGGTAGGAGGAGCGAAGCTCGCCCATACCGGGCACGAGGACGACGAGCGGGCCGGAGCCCTGAAGATCGTAGGCGATGCGCCCCTCGGGGCGGGCGATGTACCGGGTGGAAGCTGAAGGAGAGAAGGTCATGCAGCTAGTGTGTATCCCTGTTTAGCTATAGTCAATAGCTAAACGACGCCAAGTGGTCGTTTGCTCGTCGCTCATCGTGCACGGGCTCGGCCAGGACGCGCGCCCCGACGCCGACTGATGTCAGGAAGGCTTCGGCGTCGCGGTGACCACGATGTTCTTGCCCCACGGGTCTTCCGTGTAGCAGCTGATCAGCACCACGCGGCCGGGCACGATGTCCCAGATATCACTGTCCTTCAACGTGTCCTTGTCGTGGGTGGTGACGGAATCGACGACATAGGTGAGCCGGCCCGTGAACGTCGTCAGGGTGAATTCGGATCCGACGAGCGATGTGTTGCTGAGCCGGTTGAAGGGCGCGTCCCGCCCCTCCCAACTGTGTCCCACGATGTACGTGGTGTTCACGGATCCCGAGCCGGGGGATCCGTAGGCGGTCAGCCAATAGGCATCGAGTGTCAGGGGTGGAGCGAGCGATTCCGACGCCCGATCGGCGTCGGTGGCGGTCAGCGGAAGGATTGCGACGTCCATGCCGGCGGCCGCGAAGGACAGACCGATGGGCTGGGACATCGCGGGCACGGCGGCTGGTTCCGGGTCCGCTGCTTCCGGGTCCGCTGCTTCCTGGTCCGCTGCTTCCTGGTCCGCTGCGTCCGGGGCCCCCGGCAGCCCCCCGCCGCTCAGGGGTGGGTCGGCAGGGGGTGCGGGTGTGGCAGCCGCGGTCAGCGTACTGGACGGTGAGGGGGCTCCCGATGGCGCTCGAACCGTTTCGAGCGGCACGGCGGCCGCCGCTGCCGCAAGAGCGAGGCTGACGGATGCGAGAAGAGCGAGGCCGATGCGTCGCTTCCTCGTTGTCCTGTGGAGCAACCGCTGCACCGGTTCATCGGGTGCAGCCTCCTGGTGGGCGTCCCCCGCCCGGCGCTCACGCATGAGGCGCCGGCGGGGTGACAGCCGTGCCACTGGTTCTAGTGCCTGCGAGTCGAGCGCGGTACGGCCCGGGCTGCGTGCGCACAGAGGAGGAGGCATGCCGCTGCTCCGGCGAAGAGAACGGCCGGCAGGACCTGCTGCCCTTCGCGGGAGGTGGTTGCCGCGGTCTGGATGTTCGTCCCACGATTGGTCGCGGGCACTCCTGGCTGCTTGTCGGAAGCCGCACCCGTCCCGCCGACATCGGAGTTTCCGCCCAGCAGCGGCGCGGACGAGGTTTCGGTCGGAACGGGAACCGGCACCCCCGAGGGAACCGGAGCAGACACCGACGGAACAGGAACCGGCGCAGGAACCGGCACCCCCGAAGGAACCGGAGCAGACACCGACGGAACAGGAACCGGCGCAGGAACCGGCACCCCCGAAGGAACCGGAGCAGACACCGACGGAACAGGAACCGGCGCAGGAACCGGCACCCCCGAAGGAACCGGAGCAGTCACCGACGGCTCCGGCGTCGGGGCGCAGTCGGAGGTGAGGAAGGTGTTGTTGTCCAGCGTCACCGCTCCCTCGCGGGCCAGCGCTCGGCCCTCGACGACGGCATCCGTGGTGACCGATATGGACGCCAGAGCGAGGATCGTGCCCTTGAAGGACGAGCCGGTGCCCAGGGTCGCGGAGCTGCCGACCTGCCAGTAGACGTTGCATGCCTGGGCGCCTCCGATGAGCGCCACATGGCTCGCGGAGGCGGTGATGAGAGTGCTTGGGACCTGGAAGATGAACACGGCGTCAGGGTCGCCTGCCGCGTCCAGCGTCAGAGTCCCACTGAGTGCCAACGGACCTGTCGATCCATAGACCCCGGCTTGGAGCGTGCGCCCCACCAGATCGCCCTCGACATTCTCTGTCAGCGCCCTTCCTGCAGCGTCGTTGTAGGCGATCGTCAGATCGGATTGGGCCTGCAATGATGCGGCGTTCGCGGCATTGGTCGCACCGGTTGTCAGACCCGGGGGAAAGCCGGTGATCGCACTACCGGGACTCACCCCCAGATCGGCATTCAGACGGGTGGGACCGGCATTCGTCACGGTCTGCCCGCCCAGCACGGAGTATGCACCTGCCGTGCCGAGGCCTATGGGCGCTTCCGCCGCGAAGGCTTCCCACGGGCCGCTGACCAGGGTGAGGCCGGTGAGTGTGATGACACCCATCGCGGCGCCTACCGTTGCGGTCCGCCCCCACATGTTCGACCGGGTGAGGGCATGGCGGGGTAGAGAATCGGAGCGTTTCATCGAGAACCTTCCAGCAAGGCAGAGGGCCGGAAAAGGGATCACGCTGCTGAGGATCCAGAAGACGATGATCTCGGATCAGGCGAGAAGTGGTTCTGCACCAGTCGAGGAGACAGGTCGCGGTGCTTCCCTCAAAGTAGCCCCGAACGGACACCCGTACGCCGGTCGACCGAAGGAAAAAGCCGTTGACATCGGAGGAGCACGGTGATTGTCGCGGTCCTTCACGCAGGGTTCCCGGTTCAGCGGGTCGGTGGGTGGCTGATGCCGTCGAGTATCCGGTGCAATCCCCAGAGATACTGCTCGGTCGACACGTAGCGGGCCATGACAGGCGCGGCGGCGGCAGACAGCGGATAGGTTTCGGCGGGTATCGAGGAGAACCCCGCATGCCGCGTCGCGATGCGCTCGGCTTCGAGGGGCGCCTGGCGGAGGTCGCCGAGGTCCGCCACGTCCAGGGCCATGGAGCCGAAGACATAGACGATCAGCAGGTAGGAGGCCTTCGCCGCGTCCGTGGGGCTGAACCCTGCGCTGGAGAGGACCTCCATCAGGCGTTCGTTCAGGGCGAGGGCGCGGGGACCGTCCATGGGACCGCCGATCATCAACCCGACCGCGCCAGGATGGGCCGTGAGGCGCTCCCGCAGTTCGACGGCGAGGAGTTCGATGCGCCGACGCCAGGGGACATCGGGGTCGGCGAACACCGCATGATCGACCTGCCCGAGCAGATGCTCGACGATCGCCTTGACGACGGCCGCCTTGTCGGGGAAGTACGTGTAGACCGCATTCGGAGCCACGCCCACCCGGGCGGCGATCCCTCGGATGGAGGCGGCATTCGCGCCACCCTCGTCCAGCAGGCCGAGTGCGGCCTCCACGATCTCCTCCTCGGTCGAGGCCCTCCGTGGGCCGCGACGGAAGCCCTTGAGCTGCTCTGTCACGTACGCGACTCCTTACCCTTGACACTTTTCTGTACACGGTACACCATTTGTACACCGTACAGATCAGGTCTCGGGAAGCAGGCCCCCTCATGACAACCACACACAGCAGTAGCAGCCTCCGGCGCCTCACCGGCGCCCTCTTCGTGGTCAGCGCCGTCGCTTTCGCTGCTGCGGCGACAGCCCTGTCCATCACCTTCGATTGGCCGGACATCCTGCGGGAACCGCCCGGCATCGTCCTGCCGGCCTTCGCCGCCGGCGGACCCGGTCTGGTCTGGCTCTGGTTCACGACGGCGTGGACCTACGGCCTCCTCGCCCTGCCCGTCCTCCTCCTACCCGCAGCGCTCGGGCTACGGTCGAACCCCGCGCTGCAGGTGGCTACCTCGGTAGGAGCGGTCTCGGTGCTGGTCTCCCTCATCGGGTTCCTCCGCTGGGTGTTCGTGGTCCCACCACTCGCCGACTCCCATGTCACCGGCGATGCCCGGACCCGGGCGGCGGTGGAGGCGACCTGGACCGCGCAGCACCAGTTCGGGGGCGCACTGCTGGGAGAACATCTGGGCCAACTGCTCGTCATCGGCTGGTCGGTCACGCTCAGCGTGATCATCCTGCGCAGCGGGATCCTCCCACGCTGGCTCGGCACCGTGGGCATCGCTGCGAGCGCGACCTACCTGCTCAACCAGGGGGACATCCTCTCGACCGCCGTGCCCGGCTTCCCTGTCTGGGACCTGGCCGGGCTCCTCGGCAGCACCGCCTGGGGCCTTTGGGTGGCCGCCCTCGGCGTCGTCCTGCTGGCCCGCCCTGCTCCTGAGAACGTGAGCTCCACCGGCCGGCCGGACTCCGCGTCCTTCCTCCACTCCCCGACGAACAGTCGACCTACCCAGGCCGGACCAAGGAACTGATCCTCATGGCACACTCCCCCTCATCCCGCCCGCCGTTCCTGCGCAACTGGCTCGTGTGGGTCGCCGGATTCCTCGCCTTCCCCGTCGCCGGCCTCATCGGCGGTGTCGTCGTCGGCCGCGTCGACGACACGGCCTCGGCGCTGATCGGTGGCGCTGTCGCCGGGCTCGTCATCGGCGTCGGCCAGACGCTGGCCAGCAACCACCGCCTGCAGGCCGTCAGGTGGATACCCGCGACCATCGTGGGCATGAGTGCAGGACTGTTCCTCGGCGCCGCCGCGGTGGACTACCGCACCTCCCTCGCCGATCTCGCGCTGATGGGAGCCCTCAACGGCCTCATCGTGGGCGCCTGCCAGGCTGCAGCATTGCCGCGCGGCGTCCCTCGACGCTGGGTCTGGGGCGCCGTCGCGCCTCTCCTGTGGGCATTGGGCTGGACCGTCACGACCCTCCTGCTGATCAGGGTGGACGAACAGTTCATCGTCTTCGGTGCCAGCGGAGCCCTTGTCTTCGCCGCACTTTCCGGACTCGTCCTCTACGGGATCCTTCCCTCCCGGTCGAACGCCGACACACCCGCATCGCTCCCGACGACGGCGGCAACCACATGAACGCCGGGCTGCACGTCATCTTCGGCACCGGCGCGATCGGACTCGCCACCTTCGACGCGCTCCGCCGCCGCGGCCGCACCGTGCGCCTCGTCAACCGCTCAGGTCATGCCCCTGTCGGTGCTGACGTCGAGATCCTCGCCGGCGATGCGAGGGATACCTCCTTCACCGTCGACGCGGCCCGTGGCGCCGCCGTCGTCTACCAGGCACTGAACCCGCCGTACTCCCAGTGGAGTCAACAGTTCCCGGCACTGCAGGCCGGCGTACTGACTGCTGCCGAAACGGCCGGCGCACGCCTGGTGAGCCTGGAGAACGTCTACATGTACGGGCGTCCCGCGGGACGCCCGCTCACCGAGGACCGCGAGAACAATGCCCACACCAGGAAAGGGCGACTCCGCGCCGGCATGGCCGAGGAACTGCTCGCAGCGCACAGGGCCGGCCGCGTCGAGATCACCATCGGCCGGGCGTCGGACTACTTCGGCCCCCGCGGCGGGGCCCAGTCGAATCTCGGCGACCGCGTCTTCCCCGCCGCGCTGAAGGGGAGAACCGCGACGGTCCTCGGTAACCCCGACCAACCGCACACCTACACGTACCTCCCGGACATCGGCGAGGGCCTTGCCGTGCTCGGGGAACACCCCGACGCGCCTGGGAGGATCTGGCATCTGCCCAACGACCCCGACACCCGCACCACACGTCAGCTCGTCCGGATCATCTACCGGCAGGCCGGCCAGGACCGGCCCGGGCTCCGCGTCGTCCCGCCGTTGCTGCTCCGCACCCTCGGGCTGGTCAACCCCACCGTGCGCGAACTCCTCGAGATGCAGTACCAGTTCGAGGAACCCTTCATCGTCGACAGCAGCACGATCACCAGCACCCTCGGCGTCACCGCCACACCGATCGAACAAGCCCTCGCCGAGACGCTCAGGAGCTACCGCCTGGAGCAGGACCGATCAGCAGACCCCGACCGGAGACCCCCGGAATAGCTCCCTCACTGCCCGCTGTTGGCAGTGACAACGTCCCCCCCTGATCCAGGAGTCAGCTCATGGCCCTTCAGTTCGCAGGTACCACCGCCCTGGTCACGGGCGCCAGTTCCGGCCTGGGCGCCGAGTTCGCCCGCGCCCTCGCCACACGCGGCGCCGATCTGGTGCTGATCGCTCGACGCGTCGATCGGCTCGGGACGCTGGCGCGGGACCTGGAGGCCCGACACGGCATCACGGCGCGGACCTTCGGCGCCGACCTGGGTGACCCCGCATCGTGGGCTCGCGTGAGGGCCTTCACCGAGGCGGAAGGGGTTCGGGTGTCCACGCTCGTGAACAATGCCGGGTTCGCGACGCACGGCGTCCTCGCCGAGGCCGACCCCGACCGTACCGACGAGGAGGTTCGGCTGAACGTGGGCGCGCTGACCGCCCTGACCCGGTTGTACCTGCCGGATCTCGTGAGCGCGGGCTCGGGCGCCCTGGTCAACGTTGCCAGCACCGCAGGTTTCCAGCCCGTCCCGTTGATGGCGGTGTACGGGGCGACGAAGGCCTATGTGCGCAGCTTCACCGCCGCGGTGGCATGGGAGACCCGCGACACCGGGCTGCGGGTCACCGCCCTGTGTCCTGGCGCCACGAGGACGGAGTTCTTCGACGTGGTCGGGTCGGAGGATCCGAAGGTGGGTCGCTACCAGAGCCCCGAACAGGTTGTCCGGACGGCCCTGCGTGCCCTCGATGCCAGGCGCACCCCTCCCGTCGTCGTTTCGGGTGCGGCCAATCGGGTCGGAGCAGCCCTCGGTCGACTCGCGCCGACCCGCCTGGGATTGCCGCTGACCGCAGCGCTGATGAGGCGCTAGTCCATATCGCTCGACGGACAGCTGTAGCCGGCGGGCACGCTGTCAGCGTTCACGCATCCCGGCGACCAGCATGGTGACCGCAGCGCAGGCCGCGGCAGCAGCGGCGGACGGGGACCGTCGGCGCTGCCCGACCATGACGCCGGCGAACGCCCAGAGGAGAGTGCCGGCGTAGAACCGGGACGAGGCGGTTGCCCGGTCCGGACCCGCGACCGCCCTGGCACCGAGCGTGCCGAGCCCCGCGAGGAGTGCCACGCCGATCGTGGCGGCTCGTGGCCCGGCGGGAACGATGCCCTTGGCGACGAGCATGGACGCCAGGTTCACCCCGCAGGCCGCCTGCCCCCAGGCGGCGAGCATGCCTGCTGCGGGAGCGGCCGCAGCCACCTCGGCGGCGCTCAGCTCGCCCCCCATCTCCGCTCGAGCAGTTCGACGTCGTCCCGTCTCTGCGAGCACGGCAATCGCGGCCAGTGCCGCCTGCGCGCCCCAGAACCTACCCGACCGCACCAGCGGCGCCCAGAGGCCGGTTGCTGCGAACGCCCCGGCCAGGGGCCAGCCCGCCCTGCGCCAGACATCCCGGGTGCGGGCGGGACCGCGGGCCTGGTGGACCGCGTAGGCGATGGATGAAGCGAAGATGGGGAACCAGACGGTGAAGGCGTAGGGGGCCGGCTGGATCACGTTGGGCGGTGCATCCTCACGGCGGAACCGCGGACCGTAGAACGTGGGGAGCAGCACCTGGGCGGCAGCCGCCCCGCAGGTGAGCACCTGACGGGAGCGATCTCCCGAGACCACGGCCCACACTCGGTTCGCACTGCGGGGCGGGAGGACGGACATGGAAGCTCCTGATGGTCGAAGGGCGGCCCGGCTCCGGCGCCGAGGCAACGGTGCGGCGCCTGCAAGGATCTTCCTCACCGTGCGCCGCCGGCGCCTCAGCCTTTGAAGGTGAACATCGTGACCGGGGAGGCGGCGGCTCCCAGCGCTCGGTAGAACTTCAGGGCGTGGGCATCCTCGTCGTCGGCCGGAACGAAGATCTCGTGGATGCCTTCCGCCGCGGCGGCGGCCCGCAGTCCGACGACGAGTCGGCGACCAATGCCGTGCCGCTGATGGTCCGGTCGCACGGCGAGATCGTAGATGAACAGCTCCGACGACCGTGAGCGCGTCATCGGCAGGGTGTGAGCAGTGAGGCCGGCGACGATCTCCGGGCCGACGGATGCCGCGAGAGCCCAGAAGCCCGGTCGGCCGAGAAGGTCACGCACGTAGTCCGCGCCGAGGGGCTCACGCTCCTCCCCGAAGACCCGCGCCATCATCTCGAACATGACCTGTGCCGCAGCCGTGTCCCCGGAAACCAAGCGCCTGACGTCGAGCCCGCTCATCGCAGCATCATCCCACGCTACGGCGTCCCGGTGCAGGCCAAAGGCGCGGTTCATCGAGGAACTCCGAGTAGGAGGCCGCCGATCATGAGCGCTCGTCCGTGCCGATGATCGGACGTGAGGACTGCGGGAGGCCCTGCTCGCCCACGTCATCGACCCATTCCAGGAGGTCTCCCGGTTGGCAGTCGAGGACCTTGCACATTGCTTCCAGTGTGCTGAAGCGGACGGCCTTGGCGCGCCCGTTCTTCAGGACGGCGACGTTCGCCGGCGTCAAACCGATTCGATCGGCGAACTCCCCGACGCTCATCTTCCGGCGGGCGAGCTCCAGGTCGATGCGGACGACGATCGGCATCAGATCACCTCGTCGAGCTCGGTGCGCAGGGTGCGCGCTTCGACATCGCGTGCCACCGCCTGCTCCAGCAGGGCCTTCAGCACCAGGACGATCAGGGCGACGGCCGCCAGCATGACCGCGACCCCGCCGATCAGCAGAACGACACCGGGCGGCACCGCCTCCCCGGGGGCGAGGGCGACGCCGAGCCCGAAGGTCAACAGTGAAGCGGCCGCGAAAGCACCGATCACGAGATGCACCAGACGGAAAGCACCGGTCGAGAACACGGTTCCCCGCCGCACCATCGTCAGCAGTCCCCACACGCAGACCACCGCGACCTGGCCTGCCAGGATCGCGGTGACGGTCAGGATCACCATCGGGGTGCGGATCATCGCGACATCGGGATCCGCCGTCGTGACGTCTCGGGTCAGCAGGAACAGCACCACCGTCTGGATGAAGATCGACCCCGCGAACATCATCGCCAGGACAACGCGCAACGCGGCCACCGTCAGTTTTCCCATGTCTTCCCCTCCCCCTGAATGTTGGTAACAAATTATCGTTAATCGATAGAAAGTACAAGCATTGCGATGGATCAAGCAGGGAGCCTGCCGCCCGTCCTCGGGCCTCCGCCCTGTGACGGATGAGAACCTTCTCATCGGCGGCTCATGAGGAACCAACGTCCGGGTGACTGAATGAGGACTTCCAGAGGATCAGCACCCGATCAGTACCCGGGTGCCGCCCCTTCGTCACCCGCAGATCTCTGCGCACATCAAAGGACAAGCATGCGCATCTCCGTCATCGGTTGTGGATATCTGGGGGCCGTCCATGCGGCGTGCATGGCCAAGCTCGGCCATGACGTCGTGGGTATCGACGTGGACCCCCGCAGGATCGACGACCTGCAGGCAGGCCGTGCCCCGTTCTTCGAGCCGGGGCTGCCCGAACTGCTCGACGAGACCCTGACGACCGGCCTGCTGAAATTCAGCTCCAGCATGGCCGATGCCTCGGGTGCGGACGTGCATTTCCTGTGCGTCGGCACGCCGCAGCGCAAGGGCGAATACGGGGCGGACCTGCGCCATGTCGACAGCGCCTTCGCGTCGCTGCTCGATGCCCTCGAGCCGGGCAATCTCATCGTCGGCAAGTCCACGGTCCCCGTGGGCACCGCGGCCCGCCTGGCGGACGACCTCTCACGGCAGTACCCGGACGCCGTCCTCGCATGGAATCCCGAGTTCCTCCGTGAAGGATTCGCCATCGACGACACGCTCTCGCCCGATCGTCTCGTGTACGGCCTCCCGGCCGGCGAGGCCGGCCTCCGCGCCACCCGCATGCTCGACGCCGTGTATGCGACGCCGCTGTCGACGGGGACCCCGCGCCTGTGCTCCGATTACGCCACCGCCGAGCTGGTCAAAGCCGCGGCGAACTCGTTCCTCGCGACCAAGATCTCCTTCATCAACGCCATGGCCGAGGTATGCGAGGTCACCGGCGCGGACATCACGCTCCTTGCCGACGCGATCGGTCTCGACGAGCGGATCGGCCGGAAGTTCCTCAATGCGGGTGTGGGCTTCGGCGGTGGCTGCCTCCCGAAGGACATCAGGGCCTTCATGGCACGCGCCGGAGAGCTGGGTGCCGACCAGGCGCTCACCTTCCTGCGCGAGGTGGACGACATCAATGTCCGGCGTCGCATCCGCACCGTCGAGCTCACCCGCACCCTGCTGGGAGGCTCGCTCCTCGGCAAGCGCATCACCGTGCTGGGGGCGGCGTTCAAACCCGACAGCGACGATGTCCGCGACTCCCCGGCCCTGAGCATTGCCGCGCAGCTGCAGTTGCAGGGCGCGGAGGTCACCGTCACCGACCCCGAGGCGATCGACGGTGCACGGCGCCGCTTCCCGGAGCTCATGTACGAGGACGACCTGACGCGGGCCATGGATGGCGCCGACGCCCTGCTGCTGCTCACCGAATGGGAGGAGTACCGCGACCTCACCCCGGACGTGGCCGCGGCATCGGTGGGCACGAAGAACATCCTGGACGGTCGCAACGTGCTGGAGCCCGCCCTGTGGCGGCGCGCCGGCTGGAACTACAAGGGAATCGGCAGGCCCTAGGCCCTTGCCGGGACGACGGCGCGAGCCGTGCGAAGTATGAGAAGTCCCTCATGCCCCCATCATGCGCGGCTCATGCGCAGCTGACGTACTGATACCTCCACCAAGCCACCACCAGGTCAAGAAAGTCGGCAATCCACGATGGCAGATTTGCAGCCCGAGGAGCTCAGGGTCGTCCTCTACTCCCACGACTCCCAGGGGCTCGGGCACACACGCCGTAACCTCGCCATCGCCCACGCGCTCTCGTCCGGCCTGCCCGGCCACGCACACCGGAAGGTGACCGGCCTCCTCGTCACGGGGGAATCCTCCGCGACACGCTTCGATGTCCCTGCGGGATGGGACTGGGTGGTCCTGCCGGGGATCCGCAAGGGCACCGACGGCTACCGTCCACGCCACCTGTCCATCGGACAGGATGCCCTCGTCCAGCTGCGTACGCACATGGTCGACGCCGTGCTCGGCCGCTTCCGACCGGACCTGGTCGTCGTCGACCGCCATGCGTTCGGAGTGGATGGGGAACTGCGACAGGCCCTGACCAACCTCCGGCGCGAACGGCCGTCCTGCAAGGTGGTCCTCGGGCTGCGTGAGGTGCTCGACAGCCCCCACGCCATGAAGCGGGAGTGGGACAGGATGGGTGGAACCGACCCCCTCCGGTCGGTCTTCGACCAGATCTGGGTCTACGGAGATCCTGCGATCCACGACCCCCTGAGGACGGGGGAGATCCCGGGGAGTCTCGCCCCCCTCGTCCGCTACACGGGCTATCTCGCCGCGGGCCGGGTGTCCCGCGGCCGGTCCACCCCCGTGGGTCGGCCGTACCTGCTGACCATGGCCGGCGGCGGATCGGACGGCCTCGCGCTGGTGCTCGCAGCGGCCGGCGCCGAGGTCCCCGAGGGCTACGGGCATCTCGTCATCACCGGGCCCCAGATGCCGAAGGAGCACCGCCGCCTGGTCGAGCGGGCCGCGAGAGCCGGCACGTCGGTGGTCGTGAAAGTGCGCGACGCACTGTCCGAGATCGAGGGGGCCTCGGCGATCGTGTCGATGGGCGGGTACAACTCCGTCAGCGAGATCATGAGCACGTCCACTCCAGCGCTCATCGTCCCGCGGACCGAGCCCCGGATGGAGCAACTCATCCGGGCCTCGGCACTGGCCCGGCATGGCGTCGTCGAGATGTGCCACCCCGACGACCTCTCCCCGGAACTCATCGCCGCCTGGTTCGCGCGCGCCGCAGGCACCCGCGTGGGCCGTTCCACGGTCGATCTGACCGGCGTCACCGCACTCGCCTCACTGGCTGCCGAGCTCCTCGCCGCCGGATCGGACTCCCAGGCGCGGAGGTGGGAACGTGCTGCTGTCTGAGCGATCCGCCCCCTCCCGCACCGCCTATGTCCTGAAGATGTATCCGCGGTTCTCGGAGACCTTCATCGTGACCGAGATCCTTGCCCGGGAAGCACAGGGCGAGGACCTCCGCCTCTTCTCGTTGCGTCCGCCGATCGACCCCCGGTTCCATCCGGAGCTCGCGCGCGTCCGGGCCGGCGTGACGTACATACCGAAGCCCTCCAAGATCCTCGAAGCATGGAGCCTGCTCGGGGAGGGCCTGGTGACCGTCCCGGGGTTCGTGGAACGCTTCGCCCGCATGCTGCCGGGACTACTGGCCATGGACCCGATCGAAGCCCACCAGGGTGTCGGGCTGGCCTCGGAGTTCGTCCGCCAGGGCATCACCCACGCGCACGCGCACTTCGGGTCGATGGCCGCCCGTGTCACGGCGATCGCCGCCGATCTCGTGGACATCCCCTTCTCCTTCACGGCCCACGCGAAGGACATCTTCCATGAGGAGGTGGACGCGGCGGTCCTGGTGGATCTCATGCGCCGGGCTCATCACGTGGTGACGGTCAGCGACTTCAACCACCGTTTCCTGGACCGGATCGCGGCCGGCGCGGACACCTCCGTGCACCGCGTCTACAACGGTCTGGAACTCAGCCGATTCCCCTACGAGGACCCGGCCCCACGCGGGCCGGTACTGCGTGTCTGCGCCGTGGGACGACTGGTCGAGAAGAAGGGTTTCCCCCACCTGCTCGACGCCGTCGCCCGGCTGAAAGCCGACGGCCTCGCCCTGGACGTCCGCATCGCGGGAGGCGGACCGCAGCACGAGGACCTCCTCGCGCACGTGCGAGCGCTCGAGCTGGCGGAGGACGTCACGCTGCTCGGCCCACGGACGCAGGACGAAGTCCTCGCCCTGCTGCGGTGGGCGGACGTCTTCGTGGCCCCGTGCGTCGTGGCCGCCGACGGCAACATGGACGGCTTGCCGACCGTGCTCCTCGAGGCCATGGCGACCGGCGTCCCGTGCATCGCGAGCGACGTCACCGGGATTCCGGAGGTCTTCGCCTCGGGGGACGGCGTCGCCACAGGCCTTCTGACCCGGGCCGGATCCACCGCCGACCTCGTCGCAGCCCTCGCCCACTGTGCATCCGCCGACCTGACCGGGATGACGCGCGCGGCGCGTCATCTGATCGAGTCCGCCTTCGACTCCCGGCACCAGGCGCGTCGCCTGCGCGAGCTGCAGAACGAACAGGGCGCCCTGAGCTGCTCGAGGGCATCATGAGGCATGTCGGCTATGTGTGCGTGGACCCCGGCATCCCGGTGTTCGGCTCGAAGGGGGCCTCCGTCCATGTGCAGGAGATCATCCGGAGCTGGCGTGCCCGCGGCGCCGACGTCACCGTCTACTGCACGAGGATCGGTGACTCCGTTCCCGGCGATCTTGCCGGCGTCCGGGTGGTCACCCATCCCGTTCCCCGCGGCACCGGCCCGGAGCGTGAACGGTCGCAGCGGGACGCCGCCGCCGCACTGGCTGCGCAGGCCGTGGCGGACGGTGTCACGGCGGTCTACGAACGGTATTCCCTGTTCAGTGACGCGCTCGCCCGGATCACGGGCGCACTGTCCGTTCCCGGCATCCTCGAGGTGAACGCACCACTCATCGATGAACAGCGGACCCACCGCGCACTGCACGACGAGGGGGCGGCGCTGCGTGCTCTCGGCATCCAGCTCTCGGCGGCGACGGTCATCGCGTGCGTGTCCGATCCCGTCGCGGCCTGGGTTGCCGGACACGCATCCTCCGGGTCCCTGTCCAGGATCGTCACCGCACCGAACGGGGTGAACGTGCAGCGCATCGCGCCCACCCCGGAAGCCGACGGCACCCCGACCGTCGTCTTCGTCGGCACCCTCAAGCCATGGCACGGGGTCAGCGACCTCATCGAGGCGATGGCGCTGTCCGACGGTTCCTGGAAGCTGCGGATCGTCGGGGACGGCCCCGAAGCCGCGAACCTGCGCGCACTGGCCGGCGCGAGAGGTGTGGACGCCGATTTCACCGGGGCCCTGACCCCCGCGGAGGTACCCCGGGCCCTTGCCGGCTGCGCGATCGCAGTGGCCCCCTACCCCCGGACCGAGCGGGAGGAGGAACAGTACTTCTCCCCGCTGAAGATCTACGAGTACTGCGCCGCCGGGTTACCGGTCGTGGCATCGGCGGTCGGGCAGGTTCCGGACATCATCGACCACGGTGTGACGGGCCTCCTCGTCGACCCCTCACACCCCGCGGCGCTGGCAGCCGCCCTGGACGAACTGGCGGGGGCCCCCCTCGCACGCCGCGCCATGTCACGGGCCGCCCGCCGCTTCGCGGAGGACCACAGCTGGGACGCCGTCCTCGATGCCATCCTGGAAGGGGCCACGCTGTGAGCAGGCCGACCACCCCCGGTGCTCCACCGTCCACGCCACCGGCACAACCGCTGCGGAGGACCCTGCGCATGGTGCGGCCGCACCTCGGCCGGCACAGGAAGCTCATGGCCGGTGGCGTCACGGCACTCCTGCTGGAGGTCGCGTTCCGCGTCCTGGAACCCTGGCCCGTGAAATTCGTGATCGACGCCGTGACCAGGAGCCTCGGTGCCGATTTCTCCGGTGGCGGACCCGCGGCATCCCCCGGCTTGCTGATCCTGTGCGGAGCCGCGCTGGTGGCGATCATCGGGTTCCGCGCCCTGTTCAACTTCCTTGCGACCATCGCCTTCGCCCTCACCGGTTCCCGCGTGGCCACCGACCTGCGCTCCCGTGTCTTCGCGCACGTCCAGTCGCTGTCGCTCTCCTATCACGCCTCGTCCCGCACGGGCGACATGGTCCAGCGCCTCATCGGTGATGTGGGGAAGCTCCAGGAGGTCGCCGTCAGTGCCGGCCTGCCCCTGATCGCGAACTGCATCACCCTCGTGGCCATGGCAGGCGTGATGTTCTGGCTGGATCCCCTCCTCGCCCTCGTCGTCGTCGTCGCGTCGGCGGCGTTCCTCGTGCTGTCGAGGCTGAGCACAGGGAAGATCACCGTCGCCGCGCGCCGCACCCGGAAGGGCGAGGGCGCCCTGGCGAACACCGCGCAGGAGAGCCTGGGCGCCATCCGCGTGGTCCAGACGTATGGCCTCGAGCAGACGCTGGCACGCCAGTTCGGGACCAACAACGAGAAGACGCTGCGCGAAGGCGTGCTGGCCCGGCGTCTGGCCGCGGCCCTCGAGCGTCGCACCGATGTCATCGTCGGCATCGCGACCGCCCTCGTCCTCACGGGAGGCGGCTGGCGTGTGGTGCAGGGCGCCATGACACCGGGCGACCTCGTGCTGTTCCTCATGTACCTGAAGACGGCGATGAAGCCCCTGCGGGACCTCGCGAAGTACACCGGCCGCATCGCCCGCGCGACCGCTTCGGGCGAGCGGGTCGCCGATCTGCTCGACGAGCCGGTCGACATCGAGGACACCCCGCACGCGACGCCCCTGTCCCAGGTGTGGGGTGACCTCGAGCTGCGGGGCGTGACGGCGGGGTACACACCCGGCAAGCCCGTCCTGAAGGATGTGGACGTGACATTCATGGGTCACCGCCGCACGGCCGTCGTCGGCCCGTCGGGCTCGGGGAAGTCGACCCTCGCCTCCCTCGCGGTACGGATGATGGACCCGCTGGCCGGCAGCGTCCACCTGGACGGGAAGGACCTCCGGCACGTTACCCTCGAATCACTCCGCTCCCGGGTCAGCCTGGTACTGCAGGACGCCGTCCTCTTCACGGGCACCATCCGGGAGAACATCCGCTACGGCCGCATCGACGCGTCGGACGAGGAGGTGGAGTACGCGGCGAAGCTCGCCAACGTGCACGGTTTCGTCGCGCACTTCCCCGACGGCTACGACACGACGGTGGGTGAGCGGGGCGGGACGCTCTCCGGAGGCCAGCGCCAGCGGATAGCGATCGCGCGGGCGCTGCTGCGCGATGCACCGCTCGTGATTCTCGACGAGGTCACCACCGGCCTCGACAAGGACTCGCGCATGGAGGTCCTGAAAGGGCTGGACCTGCTCTCGCAGCATCGCACCACGATCACCATCACCCACGAACCCGCCGTCGCCCTGACGCACGACTGGATCATCTGGCTCGAGGACGGGACCGTCCGCTTCGAAGGGTCCCCCGCGGACATCAGGGAGCACCCCGTCTACGGCGCGTGGGCCACGGAAGCGGACGACGATGCTAGGGACCTCTCGGCCAACGGCAGGCGGCAGCCATGAGCGCCGCCTGCATCGACCCGGCGCTGCCGGTGCTGCCGACACTCTTCGATCCGGCCGAGCTGTCCGCCCTGTTCTCACGACCGGTGCGCGCCGACCGGCTCCGTCACAAGCGGGGCGTCTCCGCCGTCGCGCGCCTTCGGACCCTCCCGCCACGCCAGGACCCGACGGACGGCACCACGCCGGCACTCGCAGCGGATACGGCCCCACGATGGCTGGCGACCTACGCCCCGCACCACGCGCCCAAATTGGGCAGGACGCTCGCGCGGGCGGCGCGACACGGATACGACCTCGACGTGATCGACCTCCCCGGACGGCAGACACTCGTCGCCGGCCCCATCGGCCTGGACATGAAGCTGTACGACACCCTCCGGGCCTTCGACGGGCGCCACGGCCCCACCCTCGAGCCGGGCGCGGTGCTCAACTACAACCCGCACCGCCGCGTGGTCTTCCGGATCGGGACAGCCGGCGGCACCGTCGTCTGCAAGGCGGGGCGCACCGATCCCTCGGAAACAGCGTTCCTCGCCGATCTCGCGGCCCGCGGCGTCCCGGTCCTGCAGCGGATCCTCCCCCCTGATGTGCCGAGCGCCGGCACGCTGCGCTACTACCCGTGGTTCGGGCAGGGGGATCTCCAGCACGCGGCCGGATGGCGTGACCACGACGCCGCCCGCTCCGCGCACTCCGCCGGCGCCGCCCTCGCACTCCTGCATGCACAGCCCACCCACCTCGCCCCAGGGCCGGGAAAGGATCCGCTCCACACACTGGGCACCCTGCGCGAACGGAACCTGCACCTGGCGCCGGGAGACCAGGCGCGGCTGGACCGGATCCACGCCGCACTCGTGCGACGCCTGAGCGACGACGACCGCACCGTCCTCGTCCATGGCGACTTCTCCGCCGATCAGGTGCTCGTGGACGCCTCCCACGTGCTGCTCGCCGATTTCGACCGGGTGACCACAGCGCCACCCGGCATGGACCTCGGCTCGTTCCTGGCCGTCGACCTGCTGCAGGAACGCGCGTCCGGCCGCAGTCTTCGCCACCACCTCCTCGAGGGCTACCAGGACGCCGGGGGGCGGGTCGACGACGAGACCGTGCTCGCCTGGACCGCGGTGCATCTCCTGGATCGCCTCAATGAGCCGTTCCGGTCCTGTTCACCCTCCTGGCGCGACGACACCGAGGAGCGGCTCGAGATGCTCGCCGCCCTGGTCGCGTGATGCTCGTCCCCGACAGCGTCCTTGATGACGAGGGAACCCGGCTCACTATCCGTCGGGCCTGGCCGCACGACGACGGTCGGCTCACCATCGAAGCCGTCGACGAGACCACGGGGCGGCTCCGGGCAGGACGCCTCGATGCGGACGGCACGGTGACGGTGACGGCCTTCGGGAAGGACCCCGCCCTGACAGGCCTCCCCGCAGCCGCTGATACCGGCGAGCTCCTGGTGCACCGCTTCACCAGGAGGGCCGTCGTGAGGACGGACAGCGGGTACCTCAAGGTGCTGCCGACCCGGAAGGCCGCCCGGGTGGTCACCGCTCACGCCACGGCCGCCGAGCTGATCGCCGGCGCGGGCATCGCCACTCCCCGCGTCACCTCCGTCGACGGCGGGACGCTCAGCCTGTCCACGGTGCCGGGGACCAGCCTCTACGACCTCGGCCTCCCACGGGCGGATGCCGGTGGCGAGGACACGGCGACGGTCGACCACGCCTGGTCCGTCTGGGCCGACGGCTGGCCGGTCTTCGCCGCAGCCCCGGGCGGTGACACCGCTCGTCTGCCCTCCTACCGGCCGGAGGACGAAGCCCGGACCCTCACCGCCTGGATGGACCGCTGCCTCGATTTCGGGGCTTCACCGGTCCCGGACACGGCCCTGCGTTCAGCAGTCCACACCGCGGCCGGCCATCTTCTGCACGGCACGATGCAGACACCCGTCCTGTCCCACCGCGACCTCCATGACAAGCAGGTGCTCATCTCCGGCGGAGACACCGGCCGGGGGGCTCTCGGGCTGATCGACTGTGACACGCTCGCCCGTGCCGAGCCGGCGCTCGATCTGGCGAACCTCCTGGTGCATCTGTCCTTCCGTGAGGCGCAGGGCCTCCTCAGCGCCTCACGGCGCGCCGCGGGGGAACGTGCCATTCTCACGGTGGCGGAGGAACTCCAGGTACCCGACGAGCGACTGCACGCCTACGCGCTGTCGACGAAACTGCGACTCGCCTGCATCTACGCCTTCCGCCCGCGCTGGCGGCAGCTGACGAAGGACTGGTTCCACGACGCCCCCTGATACCGGCCGGCGAGGTCGGTACGCGGCAGGAGTGTCCGGCTAGGGCTGGGAGCGATCGGCGACCAGCCGGTACCCCATGCCGCGGACGGTCGCGAACCGCTCCGGTCCGAGCTTGTTGCGCAGGTACCTCACATAGACGTCGACCACGTTGGAGCCGGGGTCGAAGTCGTACCCCCAGACCCGGGACAGCAGCTGCTCACGGCTGAGCACCTGGCCGGGATTGCGCAGGAACGCCTCGGTCAGGGCGAATTCCCGGGCGGACAGATCCACCTCCCGGCCGTCGATCAGGGCACGGCGGGTGCGGAGGTCCAACTGGAGGCCGTCCTGCGAGAGGACGGAGCTCTCCGTCCGGGACGGATCCGGGCGCAGGCGCAGCCGGACGCGCGCCAGCAGCTCTTCGAAACGGAATGGCTTGGTCATGTAGTCGTCGGCGCCACCCTCGAGCCCGGCCACGGTTGCGTCGGTGGTGTTGCGCGCGGACAGAATGATGACGGGGGTGTCGTTGCGGGCCTCCCGGAGTCTCCGGAGCACGGTGAAACCGTCCTGGTCCGGCAGGCCGAGGTCGAGGATGACGAGCTCGAAGTCCCCGCTCTGCGCCAGGTGATAGCCGTCCCGTCCGTTGACCGCGCTGGTCGGCACGTAGCCCGCCGCCCGGAGCCCCTTCGCGATGAAGGCGCTGATGCGCTCCTCGTCCTCGACGATCAAGATCTGGGTCACGGTTCCTCTTTCGTGGCGGGGGAAGAATGCTCGCGGGCTACTGCAGCGGACGGGTTCCGGCGGGTCGCCGCCGGAAAGTCGAGGGTGAAGGTGGAACCTCTGCCCGGCGCGGACAGGACACTGACGCCGCCTCCGTGGGCCTGGGCGATCGCTTCGACGATGGACAACCCGAGTCCCGCACCCTCTGCCCGCCTGCCTTCGGAGCCGCGTTCGAAGCGGCCGAAGATCCGCTGCTGGTCGGCGGCACTGATGCCGACGCCCTCATCACGCACCCACATGCTGAGACGGTCGCCGTCCAGCCTGGAGCCGACGGCGATCGTCGAACCGTCCGCGGAGAACTTCACGGCGTTCGCTGCGAGTTGAAGCAGCGCCTGCGTGACCCGTCGGGCGTCGAGCGGGACCTCTCCCTCGGCCCGTGCGTCGACGATCCATCGTCGGTGACCCAGTCCGCGCGCCTTGTCGAGGATGTCGTCCGTCAGGCGATCGACGCCGGTCGGTTGCGGGCGCACGAAATCGGGACGGGCGCTCCCGGCCAGGGTGACCAGGTCGTCGACGAGCAGACGCATGCGTTCCAGCTCGTCGAGCGCCACGGCCCGCACGGCGTCGACATCCCGCCGATCGGTGGGATCCTGCAGCTCGAGGTGCCCCTGGATGATGGTGATCGGGGTGCGGAGCTCATGCCCGACGTCGTCGAGCAGCTGTCGCTGCGACGTGAAGGACTTCTCGAGGCGGTCGAGCATCGCGTTGAAGGTCCGCGTCAGATCGGACAGGTCGTCGTTCCCTGTGACGAGGATCCGTTGGGAGAGGTCACTGTCATTGATGGTCCGGGCGGTGTCCCGGAGGCGCCGCACCGGATGCAGCAGGTTGCCGATGAGCAACCAGCCGACCGCGCCGATGAGCAGCAGGGCACCGAGGCTGATCAGGGCGAAAGTGGTGAACGTCCGGTTCAGTTCCGCTCGTTCAGCATCGATGTCGTAGGCGAGGACGAAGGCGGTGGGCTCCGTGTCCTCGCTCAGCATGACCGGCACGACGATGGTGCGATAGGTGGCTCTGGTGGTTTCGATCGTCGTGATCGCGACGTCGGCCGCCGGCGAGCGTTCCGCAGCGGCGGCCACCAGCTCGGGGTCGTCCTCGAGGCGCAGGGACACGGCATTGTTGGCGAGGAGAACCGCACGACTGTCGCGGACGCCCATCATGCCTTCGTTCGGAGAAGGAAGTGTGCGCTGCATGACGAGGTAGACGAGGGTCTCGGCCGTGACGAACGGCGACCGCGTGGCGGGATCGATGCCTGTCGCCAGGAGGGTCTCGAACTCCCCGAAACTACGTTCCAGTGAATCGTCGATGTCGGCGTTGAGCGTTGCCCGTTGCAGTCCGTACGCGGTGGTCCCTGCGAACAGGAGACCCAGGGCGGACAGGGCGAGAAGTGCGCTCAGCACGCGCGAACGGACCGACCAGCGACGCGTCGCACGGCTGAAGTCGCGGCTGATCCGATCCAGCCTGCCCCTGGCCTGCTCCGTCGGGGTGGACCGGGGCGGAGGCGGGCGGCGCACCCTGTGCCCGAGGGCAGGCACTGCGGGGAGAGGCCGCGTCTTCTCAGTCGTCATCGTCGTCCCCATCGTCCACGTCATCATCGTCGTCCACGTCGTCGTCGTCGATGATCGGCGGCGGAGCCGGCACGACTTCCGGTCGAGGAGCAGGGGCGGGCGCGGGAGCGGGAGCGGGAGCCGGCGCGGGAGCGGGTGCAGGCGCGGGGGCAGGAGCGGGGGCGGGCGTGGAGGCAGGGGCGGACGGCGTCGGGGAATCAGCTACGGGAGGCTCCGGGGTCGAGGACTCCGGGGTGGGATCTGCCGGCGGGAGCGACGGCGGATCCGGAACGGACGCCGGGTCGGTGAAGACGACCGCGGGTCCGAGCTGCTGATCGGGAGGATCACGGACGATATTGATGAGTGTGAGTACGCCGGTCACCATGAGGGCGGCAAGTACCGCACCCAGGAGCCACATCTGGAGCGCCGCGGATCGCATGGGTCAAGTATCACGCCGCTTCGTGAGACCAAGATGAGAAGGAGTGGTCGAACAGGACCGTCCCGACCCACGACCGCTTCTGCAGTGAGTGGGGAGCGGGGTGGCAGCGCGTGCTCGCTCTCGTCGTCCTAGTCCCGGGTGCCGCGTCGTCAGGGCCAGAGAGCGAGGGTGAGAACCGCGGCGGCGAGGGCGAACAAGATGAGCGCTGCCGGGACGGAGCGTTCGATGATGCCCGTCGAGAACCGATCCAGGACGCTCCGTAGGCGTGTCCTGACCTTGTCGCCGTGCGCCAGGCCGAAGGCGAGCAGGACCAGGCACGGGATGCAGTAGACGAGTGCGTAGCCGGCGAGGACGGACAAACCGACGGGGACGTCGACGTCCGCGGCGACCATGCGTTCGATGGCGATGAAGTAGGGGAATGCGTTGGGCAGGTCGGCTCCGGTGATGAGGATGCCGAGCGGGAAAGCCGTCCACACCCCGAACCAGCGAGGCAGCTCGACCCCTTTCCTTTCCCGGTCCTTGAAGCGGCGGAACCCGGCAACGGCGAGAGTGATGGCTGCGATGAGGAACACCGTGCGGCGGAGCCAGATGAGTCCTTCTCCGACGGCGTCGGCGGCTGCGCTGGCGCCGAGGAAGATCGCCGTACCGAGCACGAAGACGGTACTCATCGCTCCCAGAACGAAGGTCACGGCCGATCCGACCGGCCGATGCCTGACGGTGAGCAGGATCAGGGTGATGACGACGATGGTCGCCGGGTTCAGCGAATCCGCAAGAGCGAGGCCGACGATCCCGACGAGCAGTCCACCGCCGATCATCTGGTGGACCGGCGATTCAGCCATAGCAGGATGGAGTCGACGCCGGGTCCGTGGTCGTTGTCGGCGAGGCTGTTCAGCAGCATCCCGTCACCCAGGAGACGGATGATCGAGGCTGCCACCGGATCCCCTGTTTCGACGGCGAAGAGGCGTTCCCACCGCTGGGCGGCCTCAGCCGCCAACTGCAGAAGCGTCGCCGTCGACGAGGTCTGATCGGTGAGAAGGATCGATATGGTCCTGTAGAGAGCAGCCTCCTCAGGGGAGGACGACAGGCGCAGCCAGGTCTCGACCACCATGCCTCGCTCAGCGGCTGCGGCCAGCGCGTGGTCCAGATCCTGTATCGCCTGCGCCGCGATGCCCTCCACCAGGGCAGTACGTGAGGTGAAGTGATGCATCAGCCCGCCCTTGGACACCCCCGCCTGCTGAGCGATCACACCCATCGACGGCACCGACCCGGTCTCGATCGCCAGTCGTCGAACGGTCTGCAGGATGTGTTCCCTGTTGCTCATGCATCCACGGTACCACGCAACCCGACCGACCGGTCGGGCTGCTTTGTGGGAATACTGGACCTGCGCCGCCCCGATCGCCCCCGATCAATACGTCGCAAGCCAGTCACGTACCGCGGTGGCGGTCCTGCCGGGTTGTTCAAGGTGCGGGAAGTGGCCTGTGTCTTCCCACAGGTCGCGCCGGTAGCTGGTCGGGAAGAGGGATTCCTGCCCGTCGGACATCTCCGGCAGGATGCAGCCGTCGTCGTTTCCCGCGATGAACAGGGTGGGCACCGGGATCGGGCGCTTCCCGATCCCGAATCCTCCACCCCGATACATGGCGACCGGGGCCGGCATGCTCCTGGCGAGTGTTGCCTTGACCCGCGTGCGGTGATCGTGGCCGAGCACGGACGTCGGGGACCAGCGGCGCCAGAGGCGGTCGATGTACGCGAAGGAGCGTGCTGCCACCATGCGGTCCGCGAACCTGCCGAGCTGGAAGAAGATGATGTAGCGGCTGAGCCATAGCTGCTTCGGGTGGCGCCGGGTGTTCTTCGCGATCGACGCCGGGTGCGCGCCTGAGAGTGTGACCGCGGCGCGGAAGCGGTGCGGATGGCGCGCCATCGCCGCGAAACCTATCTGTGCGCCGTAGTCGTGCCCGATCAGGTACACCGGATCCGTCCAGCCGAGGGCATCGAGGACTGCGATGAGGTCCTCGGTGAGCAGGGGCAGGTCATAGGGGCCTTCGAGAACAGAGGGGTGGTATCCACGGAGAAACATGGACGCGACGTCATGCCCGTTGTCGCCCAGCGCGATGGAGAGCGTGTCGAAGCTCGATGCGTCATCGGGGAATCCATGAAGACAGATCACCTTCTTGCCCGTGGAGCGTGCCGAACCCCTCGGGGCGGGGTCGATCCGCACACCGAACCGCCCTCGCGGCGTGCCCAGGATTCTCGTGTCGATGGTCATGGCGCCGGGTTCCCATGCGTGGGGGTTCGCTCGGGCAGGCCGTCTGCGATGAGGCCCGGGCGGACTTCCTGGTCCTGCGGGCCGGTACCGCCGGTGCTGCCGGTAGCGCTCGTGGTGTCGACCGTCTTCCGGGGGGCGATGATTGCCGTGATGAGTGCGGCCACTACGAGGACGACGGCGCCGACCCACATGGATGCGCCGAGTCCTCGGGCGAATGCTTCCCGGGCGGCCGTGGCGAGATTCTCGCCGTCGGGCCCGAGGGAGCCGGCGATGCCGATCGCGGCCCCGGCTCCGGAATCGGCGACGTCCCGCACCTGGTCAGGGAGTCCTGAAAGGGCCGGGGCGATGTCCGAGCGGTAGTAGCTGACGAGGATGCTGGACAGGACGGCGATCCCGAGGACGCCGCCCACTTCCCGGGTGATGTCGTTGACGGCGCTGGCGACGGAGCGGCGCTCGGCGGGCAGTCCCTCGATGATGAGCTCGGTGCCGGGCGTGATGCCCATCCCGAAGCCGACGCCGAACACGGTGACCCCTGCTCCCATGACCCAGAGGGAGGCATCCAGCCCCCCGGCGAGGCCGGTCGCGAAGACGGCGAAACCCACCCCCATCAGGAGGAGCCCGAGCGCTCCGGGAATACGCGGTCCATACCGGCCGGCGAGCGCGCCGGCGAGACCGATACCCGTGCCGACCCCCACCGGGATGATCAGCAGGGCCAAAGCCGAAGCGAGCGGGGTGTACTCGAGCACGATCTGCAGATACTGGGGCGTCAGGACGAAGAATCCGAGGGATGCGAAGAACTGGACGGTGACGATGAGGGATCCGGCCGCGAGTCCTCGGTTCCTGAACAACCGCACATCCAGGGAGGGCGCTGTCGAACGCAGTTGATGCACGATGAAGGCTGCGAGACCGACGACACCCACGGCAAGCGAGATCACGGTGATCGCATCGAACCAGCCGCGCTGCGGGCCCTCGATCACCCCGAAGACGAGGCCGGCCAGCGCGACGACCGACCATACGGCTCCGAAGGGGTCCAGGGAGAGCGAACGATTCCGGGACTGGGCGACGAGAACCATCACGGGAACGATGATCACAAGGGCGACGACTCCGAACAGGAGTTGCACGCTCCCCCACCAGAAGGCCTCGAGGAGCGCTCCGGCGACAATAGTGCCCGCGACCGCCCCGGCAGAGCTGACCCCGGACCACACCCCGATGGCAAAGGTCCTTCGCTCCTCCGGGTAGGCGTCCACCAGCGCGGAGAGGGTGACCGGAAAGACGGCCGCCGCGCCGACTCCGGACAGCGCGCGAAGAGCGATGAACCAGGTCGGGTCCGGGGAGAAGGCAGACGCGACGCAGGCGAGGCCGAAGATCAGAAGCCCCGTCACCAGGATGGTGCGGCGGCCGACGCGGTCCGCCGCGATCCCCGCAGTCAGCAGAAGCGCGGCGAATGTCAGCGCGTACGCGTCGATGATCCATGTCAGTTCGGACTGATCGGCCCCCAGGTCCAGTGCGATGTCCGGAAGCGCGATCGCCAGAGCCGAGTTCCCGGCCACGACGAGGGCGAGTCCGGCGCAGAGAACGATGAGCAGGGCACGGAGACGTGACGGAGCCAGCACGGGGTGGTGCTCCGATACGGCGTCTGATGAGTTCTGGTCCACAGCCCCTCCTCCAGGTAGCTCCTTTACCGAGTGTCTCCGTATCCGAGGTAGTTGTCAACTAGTATTGGCGCATGAGCGACAAGGAACGGGCGAGACGGGTCGAGGAGATCGAGCGCGGGAGGATGTCGGCGGAGGAGCTCTCCTGGGCGTTGCGCGGGGTCAATCGAGCGGCCGCCGAGGTGGATCAGGCCCTGGCGAACAGGATCGGCCTGCGCCTCGGCGATTACTCCGCGATGGGTCACGTGATGAGCCAGGAGGGAGCCCCCCTCGGACCGGTCGAGCTGGGGAACAGACTAGGAATCAGTACCGGCTCTGCGACCGAGCTCGTCGACCGGCTCGAGCGGGCGGGGCACCTGGTGCGCCTGCGGGAAGGCAAGGACCGACGACGAGTATCCCTCCGCCCCAGTGAGGAAGCAGTCGAACGGATCCTCACGGAACTGAGACCGCTCTTCGACTCCCTCGACGCGCTCACCGACGACTTCACTCCCGCCGAGCAGTCAGCGATCCACCGATACCTCCGCCGCGCCGCTCAGCAGCTGACCGACTTCGCCGATGACCTCGGCCAGCCAGTCAGAACGGAGCGGCCACAGTCGCCCCAGCGGGACCCGTGACCACCGGGTGACCTGCCGCGCGGGGGGCGCCGTCACCTCGATGGGAGGGGCGGGTTCGCAGGGGTGGCCGGAACGCCCAGTCGACCCCGTGTCCGCCACAGCAGGAACACGGTGATGACGAGCAGGGGTGCACTGATCGTCAGCTCGCTGAGGATGGAGATGCGGGAGCTGTCGCCGACGAGCCGGCCCTGCACCCGCAGGGAATCGTTGGACAGGCCGTGCATCGCGACCGCGATGATCGTCGCTCGTCCGGCGCGCTGCCAGAAATACGTGATGATGATCGTCGTCAGCACGATCTTCAGCGTGAAGGCCGTCAGGTACAGGGCGCCATCGACAAGGCCGTAGTCCAGGAAAGCGTTGTACTTCACCGGGTAGTGCCATGCGGCCCACGCCAGACCGAGCATCAGGCTGGCGACGAGGGGCGGGTATCGGCGCAGCAGGAGCGGCAGGGCATAGCCTCGCCACCCGTTCTCCTCGAACAGCGCTCCCGCGTCCAGGAAGAGTGCGATGAGCAGCGCGAGGACGAACGCCGCGATCGATGGCTGGAACGACCACCGCCACTCGGACGACGAAAACACCAGGCTGTTGATCGCTCCTGTTGCCAGGCTTGCGGCGAGGAAGAGGACGATCATCTGCAGCCACACGACGATCCCCCTACGCGCCCCGACCTCCTGGGACCAGAAGACGAACCGCCGGACCACTGCATGCCACTCGGTCCGGGCATCCCGGCGTCGCGTCACGGTGAGGAGGGCGATATCCGGAGCGGCCACCTGGAGCAGCGACAGGAAGACGCCGGTCGCGGCCGCCGGGTAGACGAGCATGAGCCGGACGGCGGTCACCAGATCGGTGTTGAATTCGAACCCGCCCCGTTCGAGGCCGCGGGTGATCGCGGCGTCGGCACCGGAGGACAGGAAGACCAGGGCGAGCAGGACATCGATGAGCGTCGCGAGGATCCAGAAGAGCAGGACCGGCCGGCGGACGTACCACCGGCCGCGCGTGGCGTGAGTGGCAGGTGCCTGAGGGGGGGGCTGNCACGAACTACGCCCTGCGCAAGAACGGCCTGCAGGAGATCGAGCCGATCCACCCCGAGCTCGAGGGTCCGCTCGAGGAGATCCTCGGCGGCACGTACGGCCTCATCGTGTACCAGGAGCAGGTGATGAGCGCCGCCCAGAAGCTGGCGAACTTCACGCTCGGCCAGGCGGACATGCTCCAAGCGTCCGGCGGATGCTGCGCACTCACATCCCGCGCGGGTATCAGCCGGCTCCCTCGCAGGAGGGATGCGTGGGACACGGGCGCTGGGATAATTGGTCAGGTGGCGACCACCGTGATTCGAGGAGCACGCTCCGTTCAGGCTGCGTCCGTCGCGGCCCTGACGCCGTTGGTCACCGGCGGGTGGTGGAGTTCGGCCCTCTACCTGGTGGTGGGGGCCGGCTTGTCGCTCCTGTCCCTGGGTGCACTGGTCGGAGGGGTCGTCCTCGGGGGTGCTACTGCCGGCGTCGGCGTCGGCGTCATCCTCATCGTCGTCGTACTGCTGGCGGCGCGCGGTCTTGCTGAAGTGGAGCGGCGGCTCATCAACGCGTTCCTCGACGCGGACATCGCTTCCCCGCGGAGGGCGATCGGGCCCGGTCACGAACGACGGGTCGTTCTCCTGCTGAAGGACGGCAGGACGTGGAGGTCACTGCTGTGGCTCCTGTTCCGCGCATGTGCCAGCACCGCGTTCCTGGTGGGGGCTGTGTCCTGTGCTGTCGCCGCCATGGCCCTGATCGCCGTTCCCTTCGTCGACGGCTATCTCTCCTGGGGTGGGTCCTGGCAGTCGGAGGCCGGCTGGGCATCTGCCTGGACCCTGCCCCTCGGCGTCCTCGCCCTCCTCGCGGTGGTCCATGCAGTGCCCCTGATCGCGCAGATCCACCAGCGAGTCGGCGCCATGCTGCTCGGACCGGACCCCGCTGATCGGCTTGCCGGGCTCCAGGAAGAGGCTGCGCGTCGTGAGAAGCAGCTGTGGCTCAGTCGGGAGCTGCATGACACGGTGGGACACGCGCTGACGCTCGTGGCAGTGCAGGCCGAGGTCGCTCGCCTGAACACAGCCGGAGACCCCGCCGCGGCTGATCGGGCACTGGTCCATATCGGTGAGACGACGCGGGCCGCACTGGGTGAGTTGGACGCCACGCTCGCCGCTCTGCGCAATGGCCCCGGTGTCCGGACATCCACAGGACCGACCCTGGGTGATCTGCCGGACCTGGTGCAGGACGTCCGGGCAACGGGCGTGCCAGTGGAGGCAGCTGCAGTCCCTCGAGGGGCCGTGGGGCATCCGGGGTCCTCGATCGCCTACCGGGTCGTGCAGGAAGGGTGCACGAACGCGCTGAAACACGCACCCGGCCAGCCGATCAGCATCGCGATCGACCGGTTGCCGGGCAGGCTCCTCGTCACCATCAGCAACCCTCTGTCGCGGCAGTCCTCCGATCCGCGAGCCGGGACGCCACGGGGTCTGGCAGGTCTCGGAGAGCGGGTGCGCCTGGCGGGCGGCAAGTTCTCCGCGGGCCGGCAGACCGACGGGCGGTGGCTCCTGTCGGCGTCGCTGCCGGATCTGGTCGATGACCACTGACGCCACGGTGAAGGCATGACCGACCCTCCCCTTCGCCTCCTCATCGCGGACGACGAGCCCCTGATCCGCGAAGGACTCACGGCACTGCTGGATGCTGAACCCGACCTTCTCGTCGTCGCCTCGGCAGCCGATGGACGGGAGGCCGTCGGCCTCGCCACGTCCCATCGCATCGACGTGGTGCTGATGGATATCCGCATGCCCGTCCTCGACGGCATCGAGGCCACCCGGCGGATCCGCGCGCTCCCCGGCACTCCTCCTCGCGTCCTGGTGCTCACCACCTTCAGCGACGACGACTTCCTGCTCGGCGCCCTCCGGGCCGGAGCCCACGGCTTCGTCCTCAAGCGCTCGTCACCGGCTGACATAGCAGGCGCCATTCGAACGGTCGCCCATGGGGACAGCCTCGTCCTGCCCGCCACCGTCCGCTCCCGGCTCGTGCCCGAGAAGGACGACCGGCACGAGCTGCGGGCCAGGAGACTGGCGCAACTGACGTCCCGCGAGACGCAGGTACTCGCGCTGCTGGCGGAGGGCCGCAGCAACGCCGAGATCGCCGGCGACCTTTTCGTGAGCTTTCAGACCGTGAAGACACACGTCGGTTCCATCCTCGCGAAACTCGACGCCCGCGACAGGACACAGGCTGCCGTCATCGCCCACGAAACCCGGCCGGGGCCAGCCTCCAGAGGGCGATGAGGCTGAGTACCCCCGTCACGGGAACCCCGAACAGCGGGATGAGGGCGAGCGGGAAGTCGGCCAGGGACGCCATGAGGGGATCTCCCAGCAGAGTGAGCGTGATGCCCGTGCCGACCGCTGTCACGAAGTCGCTGAAGCTGAAGACATGGAACGCCAGATACGCACGGTGTCCGGCACGTACGCCCAACCGAGGGGCGAGGAGGACCACACCGACCGCGAGGACGCCGGCGATCAGGTCACCGATTCCCGCAATCATGGCGAACGACGCCGGCAGCAGCCCCGCAGCGCCGTAGGCGAAGAAGACCAGTGCCGCCGGAACCCGCCAGACGTTGAAGACCGTCAGATACGGCAGTGGCGCACTCAGGAAGAGAGCCTGCATCTGCGGACTGCGCGCGACCGCCAGCAAGGGGACCAGCATCCCTACTGCGACGAACGCCGGAATCACCATCGTCGGAGCCACCTCGACCATGCCGGCGAGGACCCCGCTGGCCGACAGAACCGTCGCCGCGACGAGCCAGAGCCCCAGCGCCGACCCCCAGCGTCGCAGCAGGCGCCGCCGCTCCCGACTGCTCACCGGATGAACCACTACCTCGGACTGCATGTCACACCCCCACACAGAGTTTGAATTTCCTACTCACTCAGGATCACCCACTGGGTTGGAAAACACAACTGTCTGTCGCTAGGATTTCTCCATGGCGATCTCCCGTGTCCGTGACTGCTCGATAGCCGAGGCGCTCAGCATCGTGGGCGACCGGTGGACCCTGCTCGCGGTGCGGGAGCTGATGTTCGGTGTGACCCGGTTCAACGACATCGCCGAGCACACGGGCGCGTCCCGCGACATCCTGACGTCGAGGCTGCGCCGACTGGAATCCGAGGGCTACATCAGGCGGGAGAAATACAGCGACCGACCTCCTCGGTTCGACTACCGACTGACAGGAAGCGGCGAGCAGCTGCTCCCTCTGCTGCTGGCCTTGATGCGGTTGGGCGACGATCGCCGCGCCGACAGTCCTCCCGTGACGTGGCGCCATGGGAGGGACGACGGGGAGCACGATCTCGTCGTCGAGGTCACCTGTCACGTCTGCGGCGAACCGGCGACCCAGGGAATCCATTCACCCCATGGCATCGGCGTGCAATAAGGCATCCCCGCGGGGACAGGAGCCCGCATGGTCGGCCTGCTGCTCACCGGGCCGCGGGGACGATCCGCCTGCTGCGCCCAGGGGTGGCGACCGGCTCTTGACGCCGATCCGACCGAGCGCGCAGACTACCGAACAATTGCTCAGCGCCCACCTCGCCCCCGAGTGACGTGGGGACGAGTGACCGAAGAGGAGCCGCAGCACTGAGAGAGCTCGCCGATAACGGATGTGCCGCCGTGACCATCCGCGAGAACGCCGCTGATGCCTGCGTGAAGGCCGCTGCCACGGGCAACGGGTTGCTCGATGCTGCGATGGGCGCCCGCGGAGGACGGCGATGAGGCTTCTGTTGGCGACGGCGGGCTCCCGCGGCGATGTCGAGCCGTTCGCCGCCCTGGCAGACCGGGCGCTTGCAGCGGGGCACGAGGTGCGACTGGTTGCCCCGGAGAACTCCGGCGTCGAGCTGGGCGACCTGGACATGGTGGGCATGGGAGTCGACTACACGCGGATGATCGAGGAACAGGGCGTCTCCCTCATGGCGGCGCTCCGTAACTACCGCTCCGTCGTGCGTCCGGTGATGCGAGGCGTCATTGTCGGCAGCGCGCGAGCGGCGCTCGAGTACGAACCCGATCTGATCGTGTATCACCCGAAGGTCCTCTCGGCTCCGTTGGTGGCGGACGCCCTGGGGGTGCCACACGTCATGGTCGAGATCGTGCCGACCCTCACACCGACGAGGGTCTTCCCTGCCGCAGGCACGGTCACTCGGGGAATCGGCCCGCTGAACCGATCGACGTACCGGGCGGTGGGCACCGCATCGGTCATGTTCCGCTCTGAACTCGACGAGGTACGCAGGATGGTCGGCGGACGAACGCGCAGGTCCTCCGCCCCCGCAGCCACCCTCATGCCCATCAGCCCGGCAATACTTCAGCGCCCCCACGACTGGCCGGCATCGGTGCATCTCACCGGGCCCTGGACTCGCGCACATCGACCGGCGACCCTCGCTCCCGGGATCGCCCAGTTCATTGCGGACGGTTCATTCATCTACGCAGGTTTCGGCTCGATGGCGGCGGGAGACGCCGCAGCGCGCGGGCGCACGATCGTCGATGCGGCACGGGCTCGCGGTAGCCGCTGCCTCGTCGCTACCGGTCTCGGCGGCATCGACGTACCTCCGAACCGCCTCGGCGACGACGTCCTCGTCGTGCGGACCGTGTCGCATGCAGTGGTGCTTCCACAGGCGACTGCGGCGGTGCATCACGGCGGTATCGGCACCGTGCACGCCGCGATGACTGCCGCAACGCCGTCGGTGATCGTTCCTTTCATCGCGGATCAACCGTTCTGGGGAGCCCGTCTGGGTGAAGCGGGCCTGACGCCGGCACCGATCCCGCAACGCGCGCTGACCGTCCCCGCCCTCCACGCCGCACTCGACGAGGCGGAGCGGTGCCGTCCCCGCGTCAGGGAGGTCGCCCAGGCCATGTCCACGGAGAACGGGACACTGACGGCATTGACCGTCCTCGCATCGATCCGCTGATGAAACCTTCGGCTCCGTCGGCACCAGGCCTACGCCTCGTCGATGACCTCGCCGAGGTACTGGATGGTGAGGACCGGCGAGTCCATCTCGTCGGTGCCGGCGACCATCGCGACGTACAGCTGCTGGCCTTCGAAGCCGACGGCGATGTAGTCGAAGCTGGTCCAGGCGGGGTGCTCCGCGGCGCCGTGCCAGGCCGGGTGCAGCAGCAGGTCCTCCCATTCGGACTCCGGCGGCAGGCCGTGCAGACCGAGGGCTGCGACGACCGAGTGTTCGACGGCGACCGGACACAGGAAGTACTCGCGGGACGCGTACGGGCTGATGTCGACCAGGACACCCTCCGCGAGGGCCTTCTGGCGGGCCGGGCCCGGGTGCCTCTCGGGGACCTCGCGGCCGAGCTGGTGTTCGAGCAGATCGACCTGCTCCGTGCTGGGCATCCCCTCCGGGTGGAGATAGGGGTTGACCCGGCATGCCGGGTCGTAGGGCACGAACCAGGAAGGTTCATCCGGCTCCCTGGTGTCCGGCGGCCGCCGGTAGGCCTCCTCGAGCACGGCGGTCTCCCCGAGCAGCCCGATCATCAGGCGATCCAGGTCCACGGCTCCCAGGCCCGCACCGTACTCCGCGTCGGCGTGCCGGACCCCCTTCTTCGCGAAGCAGTAGGCCGCGAGCCCGTGCGCGAACGTGCGAGGCCCCTCCCAGCCGAGCTCGAAGTCCGAGGCCACCTCGGCAGCGACGACCGCGAGACGCTGCAGGAGAGCGGAGGTGTAGTGACGCCGGTACGACGGCGGCAACATGTCGACGACGCGCGCCCCGGCGGAGGCGATGTACTCCTGCAGGTCGCCACCGGCGGCCTCCAGGGTGCGCAGTGCGAAGATGTCGTCGAAGATCCCGCCCAGGACGATCGGGATGGACTGCCGCAGGGCCCCTCGGAGCAGCTGCGCGAGGACCAGCTGCTCCAGCCGCTCCTCGGGAGACTCGTAGTCGGACGCAGGGAGCCGGCCGTCCTCGTCGAGCTGCATGCGTCCGATGCAGTCACCCTGCAGCTCCGGACCACCGAAGTAACCGAAGATCGACAGGTGGACGCCCTCGAGCTTGCGGCCCTCGTTGATCAGTTCGATCTGCCTGGGGGCCAGGTCGTGCGGGTCGATCTCCGGTGCCATGGCTCTCCTCGGTCGACGGTGGCGCCGGACCAGCCGGGCGCCGCGGACCGTCAGGTCTCGGGTGTTCCTTCGATGGCCAGGATCGTGACGTCGACGCGTCCCACGGTCAGGCCGCTGGACTGGATCAGGTGTGCGGCGATGTCCTGCACCTCGCGCGCCAGCCCGAGGGCAGGCCTGGCGATGTTGGTCGCGACGTCGATGTGGATGTCGAGGACGCCGTCGGTCAGCGAGAGGACCAGGCCGTCACGGGTGGCGACGGTCGGGGACGCGGTGTCGGACCGCAGGGTCCTGTGCAGTTGATTGACCGAAGCGACCTTCCACCGGGTCATGACGCTGCGCACGGTCGGCTCCAGGCGCACCACCCCGGGGTGCGCGACGATGGTGCTGCCGAGCGTGTCGGCGATGCTGTCCAGGTCCACGACCCTCGCCTGGGAGGGATGCTCAGAGGTCATAGAGGTCCTCCACGAGGATGTCGATCTGCTGCATGGTGATGGAGGTCTGGGCCTGCACGATGGTCCCGACCCGTTCGCGGAGCAGTTCCATGGTGGCAGGTATTCTCACCTGCGACGAAAGAGCCACGGTGAGGGTGATCCGCACGTCCTCGACGTCGATCATCGTGGTCGCGGACGCCCCTCCCTGCGGGGCCTGGCCTGCCTGGGGTGCCTGGATGGTCCGGGGCGCGGTGACGGTGCAGCGTCGCGCGCGGACGCCGGGCAGGGTCGAGGCGGCGAAGCGGATGAGTGCGCTCAGGGCCTGTTCGCTGATATCGATGGTGCCCAGGGGCGTGGTGGCCAGCGGGGTGCGCCGGCTCCGGCGGACCTCGGCCCGGGCGACCATCATGATCGCCTCCTTCACGCGGTTACCCGGCTGCAGGGCGGGGTTGTCCCGATCACGGTCGCGCATCGATTCGGTGACCGCGACGAGGTGGTGCAGTGCTGCACGCGCGCTCTGGCAGTCGGTGCAGGTCTGTTCATGCGTGCTCGGCGGCTGGTCGATGGACGCCCACACCTCGTCGATGAGCCGTCCGCACCCCAGCCGCGGTTGGTCCTCATTCAACGCCATGGTTGCATCCCTTCTGCGAGGAGTCGTCGGGCCCGTGCAATACGTCCACGAACGGTGCTCTCGGGTTGTTGCACGATCGCGGCGATCTCAGCGTAGGAGAAGTTGTGGACTCCCCGCAGCAACCAGCACACCCGGAGGCCGGCCGGGACGGTCTGCAGGAGATCGGCTAGGGCCTGCATCTGCGCCTCGGTCTCGTGGTACACCGCCGGGTCCTGGGCGGGTCCCCCGGCCGGCATGGACAGCTGGTTCCACAGCTCACCCTCTCCTCCAGCGCCCGGCGTCCCGGGGGCGCCGTCGTCGAAGGAGACAGGGTCGGTGGGCCGTCGAAGGCTGCTGCGGAGCTGGTCGAAGCATTTGTTCGTCGCCGTCCGGTACAGCCACGGGATGAAGGCCTGTGGGGCCGAGAGGTTCGGCAGGTTGCGCCACGCGGCGATGAAGGTCTCCTGCACGATGTCCTCGGCTTCCGCGTGATCGCCCAGCATCCGGAATGCCAGCCGGAAGACTCCGCCCTGATAGGCGGAAATCAGCCATTCGAACGCGTGGAGGTCGCCGTCCTGCGCCCGGGCGACGACGGTGAGCTCATCGAGGTCGTCCAGCGACACCGCGGATCCCACTCCGTCAGGGACGGGTTCCGGCCGATGCCCCGGCCGCGGTTCGGGCCCGGATGACGGCGGGGGTGCATGACCCCGCAGCAGTTCTTCGCGGGTGCCGGGGCCCCGCCCGATCATCCGGCCCGTCGGGGCCGTCTCGACCAGGGAGACGAGGTCAGCATCCGGGCGTGCCTCGATGTCCGGCAGGGAAGGGTGTCGGGGCGGCTGCTGATCATCGTCGTGTCGGGATTCCACGGGATCTGCTTCCTCTCCAACTCGACGCGGCCGGCCTCGACGGAACCGGCCCATTTCGTTCAGCATAGGCGAGCATGTCGCGGCCGGTGCGCCCTGCCCTCTGCGGGCGCCTGTCGAGGCGAGGAGAAGTCATGCAAGAAAAGTGCACCGTCGGCGTGACGATCCGGGATCGATGGCGTCTTTAAGTGTGTACGGCAGGAACCCCTCACACAGGAGATCGATTCAGATGACAGAGGACCAGAGCACCGCAGCACGCCGGGCAGCAGTCATTCCCGCCACGGGCGAGGAGCAGAAGCGCCAGGCGGAGCAGTCCCAGGAGGTCGAGAAGACCCAGCCGGTAGGACCGCTGCAGACCCGGCTGGGCCACACCACCATCGCGGAGACCGTCGTGCAGAAGATCGCCGGCATCGCCACCCGCGAGGTTCCCGGCGTCTACGCGATGGGCAGTGCTGGGCGCAGGGCGTTCAGCAGCCTCTCCGAGCGCATCCCCGGATCCCAGACCAACGTCAGCGGCGGGGTCAGCGTCGAGAAGGGGGAACGCCAGACGGCGATCGACCTGTCGATCGTCGTGGAGCACGGCGCATCGATCGTCGAGGTCAGCCAGATGATCCGCCGCAACGTGATCTCCTCCGTCGAGGAGGCAACCGGGCTGGAAGTGATCGAAGTCAACATCAACGTCACCGATGTTCACCTGCCCGAGGACGAGGACACCGACACCCACGACGCCACCGCCCGCGCGGAACTGCAGTAGGACCCACCGGGCCATCGGGGCCATCACCGCGCCATGCTTCCGGTGATGGCCCCGGACACGGGGCGATGAGGCCTCACCCGAGCGCCTCGACCGTCATACCCCACCTGTAATCGCGCCCCGAGAAGGCGCTCAATGGAAAGGCACCCGATTATGAGCACCACAGCTATGGGCCTGCTGACCGGCCTCGTCCTGGGATGGGCGGCAGCGTTCGGCGGATTCTACGAATTCGTCCTCGTCGCGTTCTTCGGCGCCGTCGGCCTGGTTGTCGCCCGCATCATCGACGGCAAGCTCGATCTCGGGGCACTGACCGGACGATCCACCACCCGCCGGTGAGCGACGTGGACCCCACCGCCTCCCAGGCCTCGGCCCGGCACACGGGAACCGAACTTCGTCCGGGGCGCTCCCGGGCAGACTCGCCCACCCCTTCCACCCGGTCCGCCACCTCTGATCCTTCGACGAGGGGAACGCTGGTCATCGCGGAACGGGCCATCGAGAAGGTGGCGAGCAATGCCGCATCGACCGTCCCCGGCGTGAGCGGACCCACGGGGGGCTTCCTCGGGCTCGGTGCCCGCCACAAGGAGACGGCCCGGCCCAAGGCCGACGTCCAGCTCAACGGGCTCATCGCGTCCCTCCGCCTCGAGGTCGGCATCACCTACCCGGCACCGCTGAAGCAGACCACGGAGCTTCTGCGGGCAACGGTCCGCGACGACGTCTCCAGGATCTGCGGGCTCGACGTCCGGCAGGTCGACATCGACATCAACACCCTCCTCGACCCCACCCGGGGCCAGGGCCGAAGGGAGCTCGCATGAGCCACCCAAGCACCTCCCAATCCCTGCATCGCCGCTCGAGCCGGTCCCTCCCGGCAACCCTGACAGCGCTGGTCCTGCTCGCCGTCTCGGTGGCCGGAGCATGGATCGGCATCACCCGCATCACCACCGGCTCATGGCCCGGCTTCCTGGGAGCGGCGCGGGAAGGTCTCGCGCCGCTGGCGTGGAACTCGCCGCAGGTCGTGGCGGCCGCGATCATCCTGTCCGCCCTCGGACTGATCCTGCTGCTGGCCGGCATCCTCCCCGGCCAACGGGGAACCATCCGGCTCGTCGAACCGGAGAACCGCCGGGCAGGGACATCCGAAGCCGTGGTCACCCACCGCGGACTGAGCCGGATCGCGGCAGCTCACATCGACCGCACCGACGGCGTCGATCGAAGCTCCGTCTCCACCACCGCCACCCGGATGGACGTCGAGGTCCGGACGCCCCTGCACGATGCAGGTGATCTGGCCGATCGCCTGAAGGCGTCCCTCGGAACCAAGATGCAGGAGCTCGGGGTCACGCCTCAACCGGTCATCACGGTCCGGGTCCGCACCACCAACGACTAAGCACTGTCAGCCCACGGCCGCTCGATGGCCGGTCGCAGTAGAAACGGAAGTAGGAACTCATGAGGGACACCGCCGGACGGCTCAATCGCACATGGCTGGCCATCATCGGGTTGCTGGCCCTGCTCCTCGGAGCGGCCGGGATACTGCTCGCCACCGGGGCCGCCGCCACCATCACCGACTCGCTGGATCCGGGTTTCAGCGCCGCGCAGCCGGCCGACCCCGCGCTTCCGGAGTCCTTCGGGGACGTGGTCGCGGCCGATATCGCGCCAATCGTCCTGACGATCGTCGCCGTGCTCACGGGGATCCTGGCCCTGCTGTGGCTGCTCGCACAGATACCCCGCCGCCATCAGGCCCGCACCTTCCGCCTCCACGCCGAGGACGGGGCCGCCGGGTACACCCTGTGCGAGCCCAAGGTGTTCTCCGAGGCAGTCGAGAGCCATGTGCAGCGCCTTCCCGGCGTGACCGGAGCCGACGCGCTCCTGCGCGGCAGTGCCGGCGCCTGCGATCTCGCGCTCAACGTGAGGGTCGACGATCGCGCGGATGTCCAGGACCTGCTGCACCGCATCCACTCCGACGTCGCAGGGGACCTCGAAACAGCATTGGAAACACCCCTGCGGAAACTCGCCGTCCTGGTCACCGTCGGGAATCGGCAGCGCAACGACACCACGGCTGTCCTCTGACCGCCATCGCCTCCCGACCACAGCCACCGGGCAGGAGGGCTCCAACCGGTGGCGTCAGCGCCTGATCCCCTTCCAGAAGTACGCCACGGGGCCCACGAAGTTGATCGCGATGATGAGGGCCCACATGCCCTTGCTGCCGTTCACGGTGTCCCTGGGCCGTGTGGCGAGGTCCATCCAGGCGAACGCTGCGAGGGACAGCTGGAGGGCGCCGAGGACCAGCACCCTCGCCTTCTGCCCGTCCGTCAGGTCGCTCCAGCGTTTCCTGGCGGCCTTCTTCGAGTGATGGGTCGATGCCTTGCGGTCAGCCATGGGTGTCTCCCGGGTCGGAGCCGGTGCCGGAAGCGGAGCTGATGCCTCGTTCCCCGTGCACGGGCCGGGCGGAACATTCGGATGCAAGATTCCACCACGGACCGCGTCCCACCACCATGCCCGAGGCGAAATTTCCGGGACGGCGGCGAAGCACCACCCTTGACGCACCGGGAAAGCCCCGCCTACTCTTCGTATACGATTTCGTACTCGATGAGGAGCAACGGGTGGAACTGCTCGACGACGGCGTCCTGGCCGCAGCCCGCAAGGTCATCGCGGTACATGTCAACTACCCCAGCCGTGCCGCACAGCGGGGCCGCACGCCCGAGCAGCCGTCCTACTTCCTCAAGCCGGCATCCTCCCTCGCCCTGTCCGGATCCGACGTCGAACGCCCCGCGGGCTGCGAGCTGCTCGGCTTCGAGGGCGAGATCGCGCTCATCATCGGCGCCCCCGCCCGCCGGGTCTCCCCCGGGACCGCGTGGAGCCATGTCCGGTGGGTCACGGCCTCGAACGACCTCGGCGTCTACGACCTGCGCTACGCGGACAAGGGCTCGAACCTCCGGTCCAAGGGCGCGGACGGCTTCACCCCGGTGGGCCCGGGACTCCTGCCGGCCGACGCCGTCGACCCCGCCGCCCTCCGGATCCGCACCTGGCACAACGGCGCGCTCGTCCAGGACGACACCACCGACGACCTCCTCTTCCCGTTCGCGCGACTCATCGCGGACCTGTCCCAGCTCCTCACGCTCGAAGCCGGCGACATCATCCTCACCGGCACGCCGGCCGGAGCGTCGGTCGCCGGTCCGGGTGACCTGCTGGAGGTCGAGGTGACCGCGGGCGGCCTGGCCACGGGGCGGCTGGCCACGACGGTCACCGAGGGCACGACGCCGCTGGCCGCGTTCGGTGCCCGTCCGAAGGTCGACGACGTCCAGCGCGAGGAGGCCTACGGCTCCCGCGAGGCGGCCGGGCTGCCCGCGCCGGCGATCGTCCTGACACCCGCACTGAAGGCGACGCTCGAGAGTGTCTCCACCGCCACCCTCTCCTCCCAGCTGCGCAAGCGCGGGCTGAACAACGTCAGCATCGACGGCCTGACCTCCACCCAGCCGGGCCGGCGCGTCGTCGGGCTCGCCCGTACCCTCCGCTACGTGCCGAACCGCGAGGATCTCTTCGTCACCCACGGCGCCGGCTACAACGCCCAGAAGCGCGCCGTCGACACCGTCGACGAGGGCGAGATCCTCGTGATGGAGGCCCGCGGCGAGAAGGGCACCGGCACGGTCGGGGACATCCTGGCCCTCCGCGCGCAGGTGCGCGGGGCGGCGGCGATCATCACCGACGGCGGCGTCCGCGACTTCGCCGCGGTGGCCGCCATGGACATGCCCACCTTCTACGCCAACCCGCACCCCGCCGTGCTGGGTCGGCGCCACATCCCGTGGGACACCGACGTCACGATCGCCTGCGGCGGGACCACCGTCCAGCCCGGCGACATCATCGTGGCGGACGCGGACGGCATCCTCGTCATCCCTCCCGCCCTCGCAGCCGACCTGGCCGAGGACGCCGTCGCGCAGGAACGGGAGGAGGTCTTCATCGCGGAGATGGTGGCCGACGGGCACGGCGTGGACGGCCTGTACCCGATGGACGCCGCCTGGCGGGAGCGCTACGCCCGGTGGCAGGAGCGGCGCGCCGATGGCTGAGCCGGCCGCGACCACCGACGACGCCCCCGCGGCGGGCAGCAAGTCGCAGCAGGCCTACGGTGCCGTGAAGCAGCGGATCGTGGACGGCGCCTATCCGCCCGGCCATCGACTGGTCCTGGCCGCGATCGCCCAGGATCTGGGGGTCAGCGTGGTGCCCGTGCGGGAGGCCATCCGCCGGCTCGAGGCCGAGGGACTGGTGACGTTCGAGCGGAACGTCGGAGCCACGGTCGCGGGGATCGACCCCACAGAATACCTCTACACCATGCAGACCCTGAGCCTCGTCGAGGGAGCGGCGACGGCGCTGTCCGCGCCGCTGATCGGCGTCGCGGACCTCGAGCGGGCCCGGGCGGTCAACGAGGAGATGCGCGCGAGCCTGCAGGACTTCGACCCCCTCCGCTTCACCCGGCTCAATCAGGACTTCCACGCCATCCTCTTCGAGCGCTGCCCCAATCCGCACATCCTGGACCTGGTGCACCGCGGCTGGAACCGGCTCGCCTCGCTGCGCTCCTCGACCTTCCGCTTCGTGCCCGAGCGCGCCCGCGAGTCCGTCGAGGAGCACGCGCACCTGCTCGCGCTCCTCGCGGACGGGGCCGACGCCGACACCGTGGAACGGGCCGCCCGCCTCCACCGCAGCGCCACCCTCGACGCCTACCTGACGCACTTCAGCGCCACCGAAGCAGCCACCCAAGCAGCCTCCCCAGCAGCCACCCCAGCAGGCTCCGCAGCAGCACACGACCACGGTTAGGACCCACCCATGACGATCTCCGGTGCACAGCCGACCGCAGCGACCGCGCAGCACATCCCCGAGGGACTGCCGTCCTCCCTCCAGCACTACATCGACGGCCGGTTCGTCGACTCCGTGGGCGGCGGGACGTTCGATGTGCTCGACCCGGTGTCCAACACCACCTACGCCACCGCGGCGGCGGGCCGGCAGGAGGACATCGATCTCGCCGTCGCCGCCGCGCGGAAGGCCTTCACCGACGGACCGTGGCCACGGATGAAGCCCCGCGAGCGCGCCCGCGTGCTGAACCGGATCGCCGACGCCGTCGAGGCGCAGGAGGCCCGGCTCGCCGAGCTGGAGACGTTCGACACGGGCCTGCCCATCACCCAGGCGAAGGGCCAGGCCCTCCGCGCGGCCGAGAACTTCCGCTTCTTCGCGGACCTGATCGTGGCCCAGTTCGACGACGCCATGAAGGTCCCCGGCTCGCAGATCAACTACGTGAACCGGAAGCCGATCGGCGTCGCCGGACTGATCACGCCCTGGAACACGCCGTTCATGCTGGAGTCCTGGAAGCTCGCGCCCGCCCTGGCCACGGGCAACACCGTGGTCCTGAAACCCGCCGAGTTCACGCCCCTCTCCGCGTCCCTCTGGGCGCAGATCTTCAAGGACGCCGGGTTGCCCGACGGCGTCTTCAACCTCGTCAACGGCCTCGGCGAGGAGGCCGGCGACGCCCTCGTCAAGCACCCCGACGTGCCGCTGATCTCCTTCACCGGGGAGACGACCACGGGCCAGACGATCTTCCGGAACGCGGCGGCACACCTCAAGGGGCTCTCGATGGAGCTCGGCGGGAAGTCCCCGTGCATCGTCTTCGCGGACGCGGACCTCGACGCCGCCATCGATTCGGCCCTGTTCGGCGTGTTCTCCCTCAACGGGGAGCGCTGCACCGCCGGCTCCCGCATCCTGGTGGAGCGCGCCGTCTACGAGGAGTTCTGCGAGAAGTACGCGGCCCGCGCGAAGACCATCGTCGTCGGCGACCCGCACGATCCGCGGACCGAGGTCGGGGCGCTCGTGCATCCGGAGCACTACGCCAAGGTGGCCTCCTACGTGGAGATCGGCAAGACGGAGGGCCGCCTCCTCGCCGGCGGCGGACGCCCCGAGCACCTGCCCGAAGGCAACTACATCGCGCCCACGGTCTTCGCCGACGTCTCCCCCGACGCGCGGATCTTCCAGGAGGAGATCTTCGGGCCCGTCGTCGCCATCACCCCGTTCGAGGACGACGCCGAGGCCCTGGCGCTCGCCAACAACACGCGCTACGGGCTCGCGGCCTACGTGTGGACGAAGGACCTCACGCGCGCCCACACGTTCGCGCAGGACGTGGAGGCCGGGATGGTGTGGCTCAACAGCCACAACGTCCGCGACCTGCGCACGCCCTTCGGCGGCGTCAAGGCCTCCGGGCTGGGCCACGAGGGCGGCTACCGTTCCATCGACTTCTACACCGACCAGCAGGCCGTGCACATCACGCTCGGCACCGTCCACACCCCGAAGTTCGGCAGTGTCACGGACGCCGCCGCCACCGAAGGCTGAGCCTTCCTCCGTTCGCTCGACGAAGAGAGAATCCCATGACCACCCCCGTTCCCACCCCCTCGGTCCCCGCCCCGGACATCGTCCGCTGCGCCTACATGGAGATCGTGGTCACCGACCTCGCCCGCTCGCGCGAGTTCTACGTCGACGTCCTCGGCCTGCACGTCACGGAGGAGGACGAGAACGCGATCTACCTCCGCTCGCTCGAGGAGTTCATCCACCACAACCTGGTGCTGCGGCGGGGCCCGATCGCCGCCGTCGCGGCCTTCGCCTACCGGGTGAAGTCACCCGCGGAGGTGGACGCCGCCGAGGCCTACTACCGCGAACTGGGCTGCCGGACCGAACGCCGCCGGGACGGGTTCACGAAGGGCGTCGGCGACTCGGTGCGCGTCGAGGACCCGCTGGGCTTCCCGTACGAGTTCTTCTACGACGTCCAGCACGTGGAACGCCTCACCCAGCGCTACGACCTGTATTCGGCCGGCGAGCTGGTGCGCCTGGACCACTTCAACCAGGTCACCCCCGACGTGCCGCGCGGCCGCGCCTACCTGGAGGACCTCGGCTTCCGCGTCTCCGAGGACATCCAGGACTCCGACGGTGTCACCTACGCCGTCTGGATGCACCGCAAGCAGACCGTGCACGACACCGCGCTGACCGGAGGCAACGGCCCGCGCATGCACCACGTGGCGTTCGCGACCCACGAGAAGCACAACATCATCCAGATCTGCGACAAGATGGGCGCCCTGCGCATCAGCGACCGCATCGAGCGCGGACCCGGGCGGCACGGCGTCTCCAACGCCTTCTACCTCTACATCCTCGACCCGGACGGCCACCGCGTCGAGATCTACTGCCAGGACTACTACACGGGCGATCCCGACAATCCCACCATCACCTGGGACGTCCACGACAACCAGCGCCGCGACTGGTGGGGCAACCCCGTGGTGCCGTCCTGGTACTCGGAGGCGTCCCTCGTCCTGGACCTCGACGGCAACCCCCAGCCCGTCGTCGAGCGGGACGAACGCAGCGAGATGGCCGTCACCGTCGGTGCGGACGGCTTCTCCTACACGCGCAGGGACGACGACGGCGTCGAGGGCTTCAAGCTCGGCACCCAGCTCTGACGTCCGCGCCCACGAGCCACCGAAGGAACCCCGATGCTTGATCCGCAGACCATCAGCCAGATCGCCGACGAGCTCCTCGACGCCGCCCGGACGCGGACACCGGTCCCGCTGCTGACCGCCCGCTACCCGGGGATGACCGTCGAGGACTCCTACGCGGTGCAGCGGCTGTGGCGGCGGCGGAACGAGGACGCCGGCCGCACGCTCGTGGGGCGGAAGATCGGGCTCACGTCGCGGGCCATGCAGGCCGCCACGGGCATCACGGAACCGGATTACGGTGCCATCTTCGACGACATGGTGTTCGAGACCGGTTGCTCGGTGTCGTGGGACGCCTACACGCGTCCGCGGGTCGAGGTGGAACTCGCGTTCGTGCTGAAGACCGATCTCACCGGGCCCGGCTGCACCATCGTCGACGTCCTGAACGCCACCGACTACGTGGTGCCCGCCCTCGAGATCCTCGACTCGCGGATCGAGATGGAGGGGCGCACCATCGTCGACACCATCTCGGACAACGCGGCGATGGGCGCCATGGTGGTGGGCGGCAGGCCGGTGAGGCCCGACGCCGTCGATCTCCGCTGGGTGTCCGCCATCCTCTACAAGAACCAGGTGGTCGAGGAGACCGGCGTGGCCGCGGGGGTCCTCGACCATCCGGCCAGGGGCGTGCACTGGCTCGCGAACAAGATCGCCGCCCACGGGGATGGGCTGCACGCCGGGGACATCATCCTCGCCGGGTCCTTCACCCGCCCACTCTGGGTGGACAGGGGCGATACGGTCCACGCCGACTACGGACCGCTGGGAGCCGTCACATGCCGCTTCCACTAGGGGATTCCTTCCGCGACGCACTGGCCGCCGCCGACCGCCCGCTCGTGGGCATGTGGGTGTGTTCGGGCAGCCCGCTCGTCGCGGAGATCTGCGCCGACTCCGGACTGGACTGGCTGCTCGTGGACGCCGAGCACAGCCCGAACGGGCTCGAGTCGATCCTCGCGCAACTGCAGGCCGTCCACGGGTACCCGGTGCAGACGCTCGTCCGGCCGCCCGTCAACGACGCCGTGCTCATCAAGCAGTACCTGGACCTGGGCGTGCAGAACCTGCTGGTCCCCATGGTGCATTCCGTCGCGGACGCCGAGGCCGCCGTCGCCGCGACCCGCTACCCACCCGAGGGCGTGCGCGGCGTCGGGTCGGCGCTCGCGCGGGCGGCCCGCTGGAACCGGGTGCCCGGCTACCTGGCGCACGCGTCCTCGACGATCAGCGTCACCGTGCAGATCGAATCGGCGGCCGCCGTCGAGGCGGTGGCGGCCATCCTCGCCGTCGACGGCGTCGACGCGATCTTCGTCGGCCCGTCGGATCTCGCCGCGTCCATGGGCCTCCTCGGTCGGCAGGAACATCCCGAGGTGGTGGCCGCCGTCGAGCACTGCCTCGCTGCCTCGGCGCGGGCCGGGAAGCCGGCCGGAGTCAACGCCTTCACCCCGTCCGTCGCCCGGCGGTACCTGGACGGCGGAGCCGGGTTCGTCCTGGTCGGCGCCGACGTCTCCCTGCTCGCCCGCGGGTCCGAGGCCCTGGCCGCCGGGTTCATCCCGAGCTCCGACGACGGTCCGGGCACCAGCTACTGACGGCCCCGGGCGCAACAGCCGATGCCCGCGGGGGAGGCGGGGTGGTCAGCGCCGCTCCTCGGCCTCGGCGCGGTCGATGGCCCTGGCGAGCCGGTCCCGTTCCTTCCGGATCCAGCTTCCTCCGCCGTAGTTCTGCATGAACTCCTCGGCGAATGCCACGGGGTCCGTGCCGACGACGTCGCGGAGGGGCGTGCCCGCGGCGACGCCCTGCTCGAGCAGGTCGGCGAGGTCGTCCAGCATCGCCATGAGGCTCGTGCTGTCGCCGCTGGGTCCGAGGTTCAGGAGGTAGTGTTCCAGCGCGAGGGCCGCCTCACGGTAGCCCTCGGGCAGCCGGCGGACGCGCTCCCTGTACGCCCTGTACCGCTTCTTGCCGCCGAGGTCCCCGACGATCTTCTCGATCCACATGGTCACCGTCCTCCTTCGCGGAGCTGTTCGAGCCGTTCCGAGAGGAAGCTCCACGTCCTCCAGAACTCGTTGAGGTAGTCCTGTCCCTGCGCGTTGAGTGAGTAGACCTTGCGCGGTGGCCCCTTCTCGGAGGGCACCTTCTCGACGTCGACGAGGCCGCGCTGCTCGGCGCGGATCAGGAGTGCGTAGATGGTGCCCTCCGCGATGTCCGTGAAGCCCTGCTCCCTCAGCCACGCCGTGATCTCGTAGCCGTACGCCGCCCTGCCGGCCAGGAGGGCGAGGACGATTCCCTCGAGGGTGCCCTTCAGCATCTCCGTCGCCTGCTTGCCCATCGGCCCCCTCCTTCTACTCCCTCTTGCTATCTACCGGTACAAAGTAACACTGGGTACCGGTAGATAGCAAGAGGGAGTAGCGGCATCCTCCCGACGGTTCTCCCGCGCCGGAGAATTCGTTACGCTCCGAGCATGACCCCTCGCCTCCTCGCCGTCGCCCCGCGGGGGCCGGTGACCCTCGCCGCCCTCCTCCTCGCCGTCGTCGCCGCCTTCCAGGCAGCACTGGCCGCCGGTGCTCCCTGGGGGAAGGCCGCCTACGGGGGCGCGCACCGGGGCGTGCTGCCGGCGGGGTACCGGGCGTCGAGCGCCGCATCGACGCTGGCCTACGCCGCGCTGGTGGCAGTCACCCTCGGTCGGGGCCCGGGACCGACGGCGCGGCGCCGGATCCTCAGGGTGGCGTCGGGGCTGATGATGCTCGGGACGGTGATGAACCTCGCCTCCCGGTCCCGGGTCGAGCGCCTGGTGTGGACCCCGGTGGCCGGGACGCTCGCCGTCACCCTGCTGCGTGTGGCCCGCGCCTCCCGGACGGTCCCTTCCGACCCCGGGCCATCGTCCGCCCCGTCCCCTGAATCCTGACGGAGCTCACCGTCCGCACCGGATCCACCGTCGACGTCGATCGCAGCGCCTCCCTTCAGGCGCGTGACTGCTGAGGCTGCTGGTCGATGTCGTTCAGCTGGGAGAGGAGATCGGCACGGATCACCGGGTCGAGCGTCGATGTCTCGACCGCCCTCCGTGCTCGTGCCCGGTGGCCGTGAAGGGCCGGCGCATGGGTCGCCAGAGTGCCGGCCCGGGACGCGGTGATCGTGATCTCGGAGAGCATGGCGATGCTCCGACCCGCTGTCCGAGGGCCTGTGAAGGCATAGGTGACGAGTTGGTCCATGACGAGATCGAGAAGCTCCGCGAAGGAGGGAAGCGTCAGGTTCAGCCTGGCTCGATCATCGGTGTCGTACAGCGTCACGGGTCCGGTCGTCCTGGCGGTGAGGGAGCAGAGGACCGCGGAGATGTGGCTGAGCGCGTGGACCGCGGTCGTGGGGTCGTTGACGCCGGGTGAGAGGGCCTTGTCGGTGACATCGAGGAGTTGCTGCAGCCCGAACGACGGGTCCTGCGTGGCCGTGCGCTCGAAGTCGGTTCTCAGGGACCGGGACACCGCGTCCGCCAGCCCAGCCAGCCGGTCACCGTCGAGCGGACCCGCCTGTGCACTCCACACGCGGGCGACCGGCACCCCGGCGACGAGCGACGCCCCGGGCGCCACATCGAGGGACACGAAGGCTTCGAGCCGCGCTGCAGCCGACAGGAGGGCCCTGGTGTCGACGCGGGTGAGGAAGCCCGAGGACGATGCATGGACGATGTCCGGTCGGCCGCCGGGGGACGGAATGCTCGGCCGTCGTGAGTCGTGCTCGGGGAAGACACGCTCCAGGGTCTCGTCGGTCTCGCGATGCACATCACGCAACATGGTCTCGACGCGGATCTGCCGTGCCAGGTAGGCCAGGAACAGGACGAGGCCGATGACGGTGATGATCGTCAGCGCGAAAGCGGTGGTCACGGCGATCTCGGGGACGAACGCCGGCCCGGCCCTGGTCTCCACCCGGATGCTCCGCAGCACCGTGAGAGCGAAGACGAAGGTCGCAAGGAACAGGGCGAGTGTGTTGTGGACGAAGCGGTCCCGCGTGAAGGTACGCAGGAGCCGCGGGGAGAACTGGCTGCTCGCGAGCTGCAGGGTGACGACCGTCAGTGAGAAGGTCAGCGCGGTGACGGTGATGGTCGAACCGGCGATCGTCTCCAGCAGTGACCGCGCCGCCTCGGGCCCCCCGCCGAACAGGATCCCGGAAACCACCGGCGGCATGCTGTCGTCGAGGTGCCGATCAAGAGAGGGAAGAGTCTGCCCCAGGATCAGGGCGAGGACGACTGCGACCAGTGGAACGGGCCACAACTGGACACGCAGGGCTTCCCGCACGGACTCTTTACTCATATCCATGCTGCTCATTCTGGACCACTCGCACAGCGAGCCGACTGCTTGTGGGCTACACAGGAGGCCTCGTGCTTGCTTCTGACCTTTCATCGCTGCGCCGTCCGATCATCGGAGCGCCCATGGCCGGAGGGCCCTCGACACCTGAGCTGGTAGCGGCGGTCACCAATGCCGGTGGCCTGGGGTTCCTCGCCGGTGGGTACAGGTCGCCGGATCAGATCAGCCGGCAGATCCGTGCCACCCGGGCCCTCACCGACGGCCCGGTAGGGGTCAACCTCTTCGTCGTGTCCGCCACCGACCCCGACGAGGAGGAGCTCGAGGCATACCGCCAGGAGCTCCAGGTGGAGGCGGACCGGCACGGGGTCGAGCTCGGGAGGGCCCGCTGGGACGACGATGCGTGGGAGGCCAAGCTCGACGTCGTGCGCGCGGAGAGACCGGACATGGTGTCCTTCACCTTCGGCTGCCCGGCCGCCACCGTTCTGCACGAACTCGATGAGCTGGGGATCCTCACCGCGGTGACCGTCACGGATGCTGCTGAAGCACGCACCGCCGCAGGCCAGGGCGCCCGGGTCCTCGTGGTGCAGGGGCCCGGGGCCGGAGGCCACCGCGCAACCTTCGACCCCGCCGCCGAACCCGGTACACACCCGCTTCCTGCACTTCTCGCCACCATCAGGACCATGACCGACCTGCCTCTGGTAGCAGGCGGGGGCATCGGTACGCGCACCCTCGCCGGCGAGATACTCGGCGCCGGGGCGGTCGCCGTCCACGTAGGAACGGCGCTGCTGCTGGCCGACGAGGCGGGAACATCCCCTGCGCACCGCTCGGCGCTCAAGGACCCACGCTTCACGGAAACGTCGGTCACGCGCGCATTCACCGGACGACCGGCACGGAGCCTGCGCAACCGCTTCATCGACGACCACCCGATCACGAGCCATGCCTACCCCCACGTCCACCACCTGACCGCCCCCCTGCGCGCAGCCGCAGCCGCGCGCAACGATGTGCAGGCACTCCACCTCTGGGCCGGGACCGGGTACCGCCGTGCACAGCAAGGCTCCGCGGCCGACATCGTCGCCGCGCTGACCCCCTGATCCTGCCGTGGACAGGATCAGGTGCCGCCGTCGCCGATGGCCGCAGGACGTGGTGTTCTTTGCGTTGACGCAAAAGCGCGGCGGATACTGGTCGCCATGACTGAACATGGGGTGTCCGACGGTGAGATCGACGCGATGATGCGCGCGTCCCGGGTCCTGATCGCCGTGGTGGCGAAGTCTCTGGCGGAGATCGAGGACGTGGTCTCGCCGGCCCAACTGCGGGTGGTGGTGCTCATCGCCAGCCGCGGAGCACAGACCCTGGGTGCAGTGGCCGACGACCTCGGAGTGCATGCATCCAATGCGACCCGGACCTGTGATCGTCTCGTCGCCTCGGGCCTGATCGAACGCAGCGAGAACCCTTCGGACCGGCGTTTCCTGCAGCTGCGCCTGACCGATGCAGGCACGCGGTTCGTGGCGGATCTCATGGCGTATCGCAGGGCCGCGCTGGCGGAGATCATCGGCCGGATGCCGGCCCAGGACCGCCAGGGACTGCCGACCGTGATGGGTTCGTTCGCCGAAGCGGCCGGGGAGGGCTCGCAGGAAGCGCTGCCGGCAGTTCTCGGGCTCGGCTTCTGAGCCGAGACGGTCCGGCCGGGCCGCAGGAGCGGCGGTGCCGGATCGTCGACCCGGGTAACAGAGTAGTTGCGGTTTCGCAACGGTTCTTCGAACGACCGTCCCTGTGCTTGGTCAGGCAAAGACAGCCTGCTTACGATTGCCCGAAGCGCAGCGCGCCCGCGATTCCTGAGACCGAGCAAGGGACGCCGATCCCCGTCCACGACGGATCCGCGCATCCTTCTGCGACACTCTCCAGCGGATCGTCCACTGCAGACCGGGACCGCCCGGATACCTACGAAGGAGCTCTCATGCAACGCACCACGTACGGTCGTCGTCAGTCCCTGGCCCGACGTTCAGCCGCCCTGGCGGTGATGGCCGCAGTGGCGATGACCGGCTGCAGCGCTCCCGAGGAAAGCATGGATGCCATTGCCACCGGCGAGGACGGGCAGGTCGGTGTCGTGGAACTGCGCAGCATGCTCATAGTCTCTGCCGAGGAAGGCAGGCCGGGCCGCCTCCTGGGGACGCTCGACAACGAGTCCTCCGCCGCCGTCGAGGTCATGATCAGCGACTCGGACGATCAGGTGGCGGTGACGGTGCCGGCCAACGGCCAGTACCCGCTGGACACCAATGAAGAGATCCTCAGCACCGTCGAAGCGCCCCCCGGTGCGCTCACGCAGATCACTCTGGCGACGCCCTCGGAATCCGCCACACTCGATGTACCGGTGCTCGATGGCACGCTCGACCAGTACGAGCCGTATCTCCCCGACTGAGCCCCGGACCTGCGGGCGACACCCCCTGCAGCGCCGACCAGGTCTCGAGTTTCTGCCCGGGTGTCCCGTGGCCGTCGGCGTGGAGGGTGGCACTGTTGGAACAGTACTGCGGTGGTGGATCGTCACGATGCCGCGCGTCCACGCCCGCGTCCGTGGAGGGTGCAGAATCAAGGGCATGAAGATGGCTGCAAGGCGTCGGGCAGCGCGGGAGGACGGGCCTGCCTCGACGGACGTGACGGCGCGGTCGGGCAGCGCGTACGGGGAGGCGGTCCGGGCCGTCGGGGAGGGCGAGATCGACGCCGACGAGGCCGCGGATCACCTGATCGGCCTGATGACGGAGAGGGAGATCCTCGGACTGCTCGACGGCGACTCCCCCGGCCTGCTGCTCCCGCTCATCCCGACGCTGCTGGGTCGGCGGCCCTTCGTGGCCGGGGCTGTCCCGCGGCTCGGCATCCCCGGCATCCGGTTCAGCGACGGCGGCCGCGGCGTGGTGATCGGCGCATCCACGGCCTTCCCTGTGACGATGGCACGAGCCGCGACCTGGGATCCGCTGCTGGAGGAGCGGGTCGGTCACGCGATCGGTCTCGAGACCCGCGCGCGGGGAGCGAACTACTCCGCTTCCGTCTGCGTGAATCTGCTCCGCCATCCCGCGTGGGGCCGGGCGCAGGAGTGTTACGGGGAGGATCCCGTGCTCACCAGCCGGATGGGGGCGGCCCTCACGCGAGGCGTACGCGTGCACGCCATGGCATGCGTGAAACACTTCGCGCTCAACTCGATGGAGGACGAGCGCTTCGAGGTGGACGTGTCGGTCGACGACCACGCCCTGCACGAGGTGTACCTACCGCATTTCAAAGCCGTCGTGGACGCCGGCGCGGACTCCGTGATGAGTGCCTACAACCGGGTCCGGGGCGAGTACATGGACGTCAATCGCCCCTTGCTCACGGAGGTGCTGCGGCACGAGTGGGGCTTCACGGGGTTCGTGACGAGCGACTGGGTGTTCGGCGTCCACGATGCGGCCCTCAGCCTGGAGGCGGGGATGGACGTGGAGATGCCGTTGCGACTGCTGCGCGCCCGCGATCTGCCGGCCGCGCTGCGGCGCGGCGACCTGGCCCGTGCGACCGTGCTGCGGTCCGCGCACCGCATCCTGCGCACGTGCGTGCTGCACGCCGTGACCCGGGAGGCGGCGGGCCCGTCCCCCGCCCTTGTCGCGTCCCCGGCGCACCGGGCGCTTGCCCGCCAGGCCGCCGAGGAGTCGATCGTCCTGCTGAAGAACGAACCCGTCGGCGCCGTCCAGCTGCTGCCGCTGACGCCCACCACCGGGCATCTGGCCGTGATCGGACGGCTCGCGACACGGGCGAACCTCGGCGATCATGGCTCCTCCCGCGTCCGGCCTCCGTCCACGGTCTCTCCGCTGCAGGGGTTGCGTGAGGCACTTCCCCGGGTCCGGATCACGACCACCTCCGGCAGGAACGAGCGCGCAGCGGCCGCGCTGGCAGCCGCAGCGGAGACCGCGATCGTCGTCGTCGGCCTGGACCAGCACGACGAGGGCGAGTCCGTCGTCACCGGGGGCGTCGACGTGAGCGTGCTCGGCCGGGCCTTCGGCTCGGGATTCCTCCGTCGGCTGCTCATCGGTGTCGCACACGTGGCGTCACGCTTCGTCCGGGGCGGCGACCGCAGCTCCCTGGACCTGCGCCCGGCCGATGTGCGCCTCATCCACGCGGTCGTCGCTGCGAATCCCCGGACCGTCGTCGTGCTGATCGGCGGCAGCGCGATCCTCACGGAGGGATGGCGGGATCGTGTGCCGGCGCTCCTCATCGCCTGGTACGGCGGCATGGAGGGCGGCCGCGCGCTGGCGAGCGTGCTGACCGGCAGGACGGAGCCCGGCGGGCGGCTGCCGTTCGTGCTGCCGACGGACGCCGCGCATCTGCCACCGTTCGACCGCACCGCGAAGTCCGCCGTCTACGACGACGCGTGGGGTCAACGCCGGCTGGACCGCGAGGGACATGCACCCGCGTTCCCGTTCGGCTTCGGCCTGGGCTACACGACGATCGGGCACCGGCTGCTCGATCACAGGTTCGACGACTCGGGCGGCGAAGCACACGTGCTCGTGACGAATACGGGCGACCGCGAGGGCTCGACCGTCATCCAGGTGTACGGCGCGGACGTGTCCGCCCGGAGGCCGGTGGCCCAGCTCCTGGGCTTCCGGAAGGTGACCCTGCAGCCCCGCGCGGAGACAACGGTGCGGGTCGCCCTGGATGCGGGGCCCACCCTGCAGCGCGATCCGGCCACGCGGCGCTGGTCCCCCCGGGCGGGTGACTGGGCGCTGCTCGCCGGCCAGCACAGCCCGGGCAGCTGGGCGGACGCACCCCGGTTGCGACGCCCCGGAGGGCTGGAAAGACCGATGGGCGAGGAAGGCGGCGCGGACGGGCCACCTTCCTGACATCGACGGGCATCACAGCCCGCCCGCCGTCAGGGAAGGACGGGAGATGACGCCGAGAGCTCCTCGACGCGGACAGGCAGCGCGTCGTCGCCCGACAGCATGGCACGGAGCAACCGCCGCGACTCCCACCGCAGCGCCACGGGCGCTCGGTCTCTGCGCAGCACCAGACCCCCGTCTGCAGTCGCGTACCGCTTCTGCAGGTGCCCCAGCTCGCCGGCCTGCAGCAACGCGACCGTGCTCCCGGCGGCCGAGTCGACCAGACGGACCAGCGAGGCCGGTCCTGTCAGATCGGTGGCGACGACGCGCTGCTCGCTCGCGGCGAGAATCGTCTTCTGCGCCGCGCGGGTCACGACCAGCGGGCGTGACGGCCCGTCCAGCAGGCCGGCCAGCACGTCCGCCGCGGCGTCAGGGCGACCGGTGCTCCACGCAGCCGCCTGCATCCGCTGCAGGCGACCCGGCTCGCGCAGCACCTCGTCGATCCTCCAGCCGATCGTCGCGGCGGTATTGCACCGGACGGCCGCCCCCTGCTCCATCAGGTAGTCGCCGTTGCGGACCTCCTGCCCCGGGATGGGGTTCACCAGCACCATGGGCAGCCCTGCAGCCATGCACTCCGACGCCGACAGCCCGCCGGGCTTGCCCACGAACAGGTCCGCGGTACGCAGCAGCTGCGGCATCTCCGTCGTGAAACCGAGCACGCGATACCGGTCACCCGCGGGCGCCACCAGGTCCTCGATCCGCCGACGCAGCGCATCGTTGCGTCCGCACACGATCGTGGCCGTGAATGCCGAGCGCATGTGCATCGTCTGCCGTACCACCGACACCGCATAGTCGCCGCCGGTCGCGCCCGCCGAGATCAGCAGCATCGGAGGCGCGTCGGCGTCGCGCGCGGGCGCGCCGTCGCGCTGTCCGGCGATCGGGATACCCGTGGCGGCGACGCGATCAGGGGGAAGGCCGAGCGCTGTGAGCGCCACCCTCCCCTCCTCCCTCGCCACGAAGAGCGCGTGGAACGCGCCCGTGAGCCACAGGCCCTGGAAGTCGTAGTCCGTCGTCACGACAGCGGTCCTCGCATCGATCACGCCGCGGAGGAGCAATGACGCCAGCAGCTGGGCCGGCAGGAAGTGCGTGCACACGATCGCGGTCGGTCTGAACCGTTCGATCGCATCGATGACCGGGACGGCGTTCGCCCGTGTCCACGGGTCGATCGGGCCCCGGCGCCGGAACGGCGGGTCGCTGATGTCGTAGCCCCACTCCACCAGCCACGGCAGACCCTCGACCAGGACGAAGTAACCCTTCCCCAGCAACGCGCGGTACAGCGGGCTACTCACCTGCAGCACGTCGAGCACCTGCACTTCGGCGATGTCGGCGCGCGCGGCGCACGCCTGCTCCACGGCCGCCGCGGCGCTGTTGTGCCCTGCCCCCACCCCTGCGGACAGGATCAGCAGGCGCTCCCCTCCAGCGGTGTCCGACCGTCGTGCAGATGTCCTGCGCATGAGGACAGGCTAGCGGACCGCATCACCCCGGGTTCCCGCAGGAGCTTCGAGCACGTCAGGGGATAGCGTGAAGGATCACCGCACCGTCACATCGTTACCGGGGGATCCTCCTATGGCAGCCAGTCCGAGCATCGACCGAGACCCCGCGGGACGGCAGGTGACGCCCACGACTCTCGGCCAGGCGGCCTGGGCCTTGATGTTCGTGGTCGTCTACATCGCCGTCGCCGCCGGTGCGATCGTCGCCGTCGGGCTCTCGGGCATCGTCGACTTCACGCTCGCGTCCCTTCTGCCGGTCTTCCTCGTCACGGTCACGGTGGCCGCGATGCTCGCCCTCTATCTCCACCTCGTCCGCAGGAACCGCTTCACCCCGGCGGATCTCGGCTTCCGACGCCCCACCGCCCGGCTGGTCCACCTGCTCTGGCAGATTCCGGTCATCATCATCGTCTGCGGCAGCCTGCAGGGCCTCGTCCTCGTCGCGCTGACCTCCCTCGGGGTGGACACGGCGTCGGCCGGCACGGCCGATGACCCCCTCGCGGAGATCGCCGCCCTGCCCGGGCCGTGGATCGTCGTCTGCTTCCTGATCATCGCCGTCCTCACACCGCTCTGGGAGGAAGTCCTGTTCAGGGGCGCCTTCCTGGACGGTTTCACCCGGCGCTTCCGGCCCGGAGTCGCGATCACCCTGTCCGCCGCGCTCTTCGCGGCCGTCCACCTCGTCCCTCTCACGTTCGTCTACCTCTTCACCCTCGGCATCGCGCTGGCCCTCCTTCGACGGTTCCACCGGAACCTCTGGGCGCCGATACTCCTCCACGCCGCCAACAACGCCCTCGTCACCCTCGCCGTCCTCGCCGCCGTCTAGTCCAGCAGGACCCGCATCGCGGCCCGGGCCCACCGAGCGTGTTCCATGGCCCGGTCCCTTCCGGCCGCCGGGTCCTCGCCCGAATGTGTCGTCCTGAGACTCGCCCGTGTTGATCGGTCGGCCGTTCTGGGGTTCTATTCGATAGTCCGCCGGGTTCGCTCCCCAGGACAGAACCACCATCCAGAGCGGTTGAGAGACCTGGCTCGTTGAAGCCGCAGCAACCACCCCGTCGGGGCCGGTGCTACTGCCAGGACCGATGGAGATAGCCTTGTCCCCCGTTGGTGCCACCCTCGCTGAGGGGTGTGCCTGCAGCGTGCGCGGATGGGGAAGCCTCGATCACGACCGAGAGGACCGGCATGACTTCCCGCCCCGCTTCCAGCCCCGCTCCAGCCCGCAGATCCCTGCGTGTCGTCGCGATGATGGGCCTCACCGCACTGGCGCTCACTGCGTGCAGTTCCCCGTCGACCCCTCAGGCAGCGCAGGATGCCGGTACCGGTGGACCGGTCGACGGAGGGACCCTGGTCTACGCCGAGGTCACGCCCATCAACAACTGGCAGACCCAGGCGGCACGCTTCTACGAGAAGTCCAACGTCCTCAACAGCGTCCTGGACCGTCTCACCTACTTCGACGCCGAGCAGGGCGAGCTCGTTCCCTGGATCGCGTCCGAGTTCTCCGCCAACGCCGCTGCAACGGAGTTCACCTTCACGATCCGGCCGGGAGTCACCTTCAGCGACGGTTCTCCCCTGGACGCCGAGGCGGTGAAGCTGAACCTCGACGCCCTGGGGCTCGGGATCGAGTCCGCGCAGATCCAGCCGAATGTCGATTTCGCCGGCTACAGCTCGGCCGAGGTCGTCGGCGAGAACCAGGTGAAGGTCACGCTGTCCTCCCCCAACGCGAATTTCCTCCGGGCGACGTCGTCGGTCACCTCGGGGCTCGTCTCGCCGGCCACCCTGGAACTCGATGCGGCGGGACAATCCGCCATCTCGCAGATCTCCGGCTCCGGTCCCTTCACCTTCGAGTCCGAGAAGCCCGACGAGGAGGTGGTGCTCGCCAAGCGAGCCGACTATGCCTGGGCTCCGGAGACCGCGGAGAACCAGGGGGACGCCTACCTCGACAGGGTGGTCGTCAAGTACCTGCCGGAGGTCGCCCACCGCGCCGGCGCCGTGCAGTCGGGGCAGGTCGACCTGGTACGAGGCCTTCAGCCCCTCGACGAGGAGGCCCTCACGGCCAGCGGGAACCAGGTCCTCCCCGCCGAGGGTGTCGACCTCACCGTGAACATGGCCGCAGTACGGATCGGCAGTGGCAAGCTCGCCGACGAGAACGTCCGTCGGGCGCTGCAGATCGGCATCGACCGGCAGAGCATCAAGGACACCGTCCTGTCCGACAGCTATGAACTCGCCGGGTCGGTGCTGAATCATCAGGCCCCGGGCTTCGTCGACCTGTCCGAGGAGCTCGAGTACCGGCCCGACGAAGCCAGGGCGCTCCTCGACGAAGCCGGATGGGACGTCGGCACGGACGGCATCCGGGAGAAGGACGGGGTGAAGCTCGAGGTCACCGTCACGAGTTCGAACAACTCCGTGGTCATCAGACCCGCCTTCGAACTCATCGAACAGCAGTGGCGGGAGATCGGCGTCAAACTCGACAACCGGGCCGGTGACAACACGTTCCTGGCCACGGCCATGCCCGATCCCGACGTCGAGTTCTTCGGTACCCGCCAGTTCATCTACGGCGGCCTCGGCCCGATCTTCGAACCGGCCGACAACACCATGACGCACACCAGCGACGAGGACCTCAACGTCATCTTCGCGGCGGAACGCGCGGCGGCCCCGGGCCCGGAGCGTGATGACCTGCTCGCCCAGGAACAGCGGGCTTTGGTCGTCGACAAGGCCTACTCGCTGGTGCTGTGGGACGAGGTCCAGGTGTACGGCGCCCACAGCGACACGCACGTGGAGTTCACCTCCGGCACGGCTCCCGTCTTCCAGGGCGCGTGGAAGACGGGCGGATAGGACCTGTGGCACGCTACCTCGCCCAGCGGGTCGGCCAGGCACTCCTCGTGGTGTGGCTCGCCTACACCCTCGTCTTCCTCGCGGTGCAGCTCCTGCCCAGTGACCCCGTGACGATCTTCCTGACCGTCGATTCAGCGGTGGACCAGGCGGCGATCGACACCATGAAGAGTCAGTACGGCTACGACCAGCCGCTGATGGTGCAGTACCTGCACCAGCTGGCAGGGCTGTTCTCCGGAGACTTCGGCTACTCGCTGGCGTCCGGCCAGTCGGTCAGTGACCGGATCAGCGGGGTCGCCGGATCGACCGTCGCCCTGGCGGGCTCGGCGTTCGTCATCGCCGTGGTGATCGCCGTCCTCCTCGTCGCCGCCGCGACCCTCACCCGTCGGGACGCCGTCCGTCGGGTGCTGGTGAACCTGCCTCCCCTGTTCTCGGCGATCCCCGTGTTCTGGCTCGGGCTGGTGCTGCTGGAACTGCTCTCGATCCGCTGGGGCGTCATGTCGCTGTTCCCTGATGGCTCGTTCCTGTCCCTCGCAGTGCCCGTGCTGGTCCTGGCGATCATCGTCTCGGCTCCCGTCGCGCAGGTGCTGCTCAAGAGCATGAACCACGTCTACGAGCAGCCCTTCATCGACGTCCTCCGCGCGAAGGGCGCCTCACGGTCCTGGATCTTCTTCCGCCATGCGCTCAAGAACGCGGCAGGACCGGCCCTGACGATCACCGGGATCACGGTGGGAACACTGTTCGCAGGGTCCGTCATCACCGAGACCGTGTTCGCACGCTCGGGGCTTGGCTCGGTGGTCCTCCAGGCCGTCACGACCCAGGACGTGCCACTGGTGCAGGGACTGGTGCTCCTGACGGCGACGGTCTTCGTCGTCGTCAACCTGATCGTCGACCTGCTGTATCCCCTGCTGGACCCGCGCATCCTCAAGAGCAACGGGCAAGGGGCCCCGCGGGCCCTGGCCGCCTGATGCCCACCATCCGATCGAGGTATCTCCTTGGCACGCAATGATCCGCCCCTGTCCCTGACCGCTGTCGATGCGGGACCGGCAGCCGTCGCCGGTCCTGGAGCACCGGTGCAGCCGGCGCCCGCACGTGGCCCGTCGAGGCGCCCCCGGGGTCCCGCCCGCAACCCGGCCCTGTGGGTGACGGCGCTCCCGCTGACCGTGATCCTGGCCTGGGCCCTGGTGCCGGACTGGTTCACCGCGTACTCGCCCCTCGACGGCGTACCCAGCGACAACTTCCAGGCACCGAACGCCGCCCACCTCTTCGGGACGGACCACCTGGGCCGGGACGTCTTCTCCAGGGTGGTGTTCGGGACACGGCAGACCCTCCTCACCGCGGGCCTCGCCGTCCTCATCGGACTGGTCGTGGGGACGATCATCGGGCTGGTCGCCGCCACGGCGGGACGGGCGGCGGACGCCACGGCCATGCGCCTCGTCGATGTGCTGCTCGCCGTTCCCGGGTTCCTGATCTCCCTGGTCATCGTCACCGCGTTCGCACCCGGACCCGTATCGCTCGGGATAGGCGTCGGCATCGCGTCCATCGCGTCCTTCGCCCGCGTCGTACGCTCCGAGGTGCTGCGCGTCCGGAACCTCGACTTCGTGGAAGCCTCCTTCCTCAACGGCGGGACCTACCGGTCCGTCGTCGTACGCCACATCCTGCCCAACGCCGCCGGCCCCGTCCTCGCGCTGCTCGCCGTGGACCTCGGGGCCGCCATCCTCGCCATCTCCGGTCTGGGATTCCTCGGCTTCGGTGCCCCACCACCCACGCCGGAGTGGGGACTGCTGATCGCCGAAGGACGGCAGTACCTGGGCAGCGCCTGGTGGCTGACCTCGTTGCCGGGCGTCGTCATCGTGGTCACCGTCATCCTGCTGGCCGCACTGGGCCGCCAGCTGCTCAAGACCTTCCGAATCTAGCCAGGAGAACCGTGAACACCGCAGAACCACGCGCCCACCCCGACTCCCCCCGGACCCGGATGCCCCACAGCCCTGCCGAACCGCTGCTCCACGTCCGGGGACTGCGGGTCGAGTACCGCCACCACGGCACGGCCACCCCTGCCGTCGACACTGTCGACCTGACCGTCGGTCGGGGTGAGATCGTCGCCCTGGTCGGCGAATCTGGATCGGGCAAGTCCACGCTCGCGAAGTCGATCATCGGGCTGCTCCCGGCGGCGGCGCACCGGACGGCCGGCACCATCGTCCTCGGCGACACCGAGCTGACCGGCGCGAGGGAGAAGGACCTCGAGAGGATCCGCGGCCGACGGATCGGGCTGGTCCCCCAGGATCCTGGAGCGTCCCTCGACCCGGTCAGGACCATCGGTTCGCAGCTGGCCGAGGTCTTCCGCCTGCACCGGACCGGCCCGCGGCGCTCACGCGGATCGGTGCGGGACGACGTCCTCCGCCTGCTCGACCTCGTGGGCATCGACCGCGCCGAGGAACGGCTCGGGCAGTACCCGCATGAACTCTCCGGCGGCCTCAAGCAGCGCGTGCTCATCGCCATCGCGTTCAGCCTCCGGCCCGAACTGCTCATCGCGGACGAGCCGACGTCAGCACTGGACGTCACCGTGCAGGCGAGGATCCTCGAGGTCTTCGAACGCCTCGCGCGGGAGTTCGGCACCGCAGTGCTCTTCGTGACCCACGACCTCGCGGTGGCGACGGACCATGCCGCGCGCGTCGTCGTCATGCAGAAGGGCCGCATCATCGAGGACCGCCCCGTGGCGGACATCCTCGCCACCCCCGAGGAGGAGTACACGGCACGCCTGCTCGATGAGGCATCCCCCCGCCGCCGCCCGGCGGAAGCCGGCACGCATCCGAGGCCGGAGGCCCGGAACGCGCCGGCCATCGAGGTCCGGGGCCTGACGAAGGACTTCCGGGGGAAACGCGGGCAGCACCGGGCCGTCGACGGCGTGTCCTTCAGCATCGAGCAGGGCACCACCTTCTCCCTCGTCGGCGAATCGGGGTCGGGCAAATCGACGACCGCCCGCATGATCCTGCGCCTGCTCGATCCCACGTCCGGGCACATCCTCATCCACGGCGACGACGTCACCGCCGCCTCCCGCCAGGAGAAACGGGAGCTGTGGCAGAGCCTCCAACTCGTCTACCAGAACCCCGACTCGGCCCTCGATCCCCGCCTGCCGGTCAGGGACATCGTGGGCGAGCCACTGCTCAACTACCGCCTCGGCACCCGCACCGAGCGCTCCACACGCGTCGCCGAGCTCCTCGAGCAGGTCGATCTCCCGCCCGGGCTCGCGGGCAAGCGCCCGCTCGAGCTCTCGGGCGGCCAGCGCCAACGGGTGGCGATCGCCCGCGCCCTGGCTCTGGGTGCCCGGACCCTGGTGCTCGACGAGGCGCTCTCCGCACTCGACGTGCTGACCCAGGCGCAGATCCTCACGCTCCTGGCGGACCTGCAACAGGACCTCGGGCTGACCTACCTCTTCATCTCGCACGACCTCCACGTCGTCGAACGGATCTCGACCACGGTCGGTGTCATGCGGCGGGGACACCTCGTGGAGACCGGCCCCACGGCAGAGGTCTTCGGCAACCCCGCCTCGGAGTACACCAGGGCACTGCTCGCCTCCAATCCCGGACATCGCCTGCGCGCGCTCTCCGAATCCCGCAGCGAAGCCATGCGCGCCGCTCGGACGCCCCGCTCCGACCTCTCCGCCCTGTCGACCCAGTAAGGACCAATGCCATGACCGCTCCCGCCAGCACGTCGTCCCGGATCACGACCGACGCCCCGACCCTCCCCGGGGATGGAACACCTCGGATGTCCGGGGAAGCACGGTACGCGGAGCTCGCTGCGCGTTTCCGACCGGTCTTCCAGCGCATCGCCGAGGGGTCCCTCGACCGGGAGGCGCACCGCATCCTGCCCTTCGAACAGGTGGGGTGGCTGAAGGACGCCGGCTTCACGACGCTTCGCGTGCCCACCCGTCACGGGGGAGACCCCGTGAACCACGAGCACCTGTTCCGGTTGCTGATCGAACTGGCCGAGGCCGACTCGAATGTCGCCCACCTGCTCCGCTCCCACTTCTCCTTCGTCGAGACCGCCGCCCTGCAGCCCTCCGCCTTCCAGGACCGCTGGTTCCCGCGGATCGCGGACGGGCAGATCTTCGGCAACGCGGCCACGGAGCGGGGAGGGAACGCGCTCGGGACCACGCGGACCACCCTGCGGCACGAGGACGGCCGGTGGTTGCTCACCGGCGAGAAGTACTACACCACCGGCAGCATCTTCGCCGACTGGGTCGTGGTCATGGCGAGCACGCAGGGCGTCGAGGGACGCCAGTATGCACTCGTGAGGGCCGACGACGCGCGCGTCACCATCGTGGACGACTGGGACGGTTTCGGACAGCCCCTCACCGGCACCGGGACGGCGCACTTCGCCGGGGTCCCGGTGGACGCCGGGGACATCCTGCAGAGGACGGTGACGGGCACGCTCGAGCCGGCGTTCTTCCAGCTCTTCCTCCTCGCTGTCCTGGCGGGCATCGGACGCGCAGCCCTCCGCGACGTGAGGGACCTCGTCCGCGCCCGCACCCGCACCTTCAACACCGGATCCGGCGGTCTCTTCCGGGACGACCCGCAGATCCAGGAACACGTAGGACACCTGGCCTCGAAGTCCTTCGCCGCCGAGGCGATCGTGGCTGCGGCGGCCCGCGACCTCGACGCCGCCGTCGATCCGGATCTCGCGCTCTCACCCGAGGAGGCGTTCCTCCGCGCCGAACTCGCCGTCCAGCAGGCCCACGTCTCGGTCCCGCCGCTCGTGCTCGCGGCGACCAGTGAACTGTTCGACGTCACCGGCGCATCATCGGTCAGCACCGGCAAGGCGCTCGACCGCCACTGGCGCAACGCACGGACCGTCGCCACCCACAACCCCGCACTCTTCAAGGCACGCTCCGTCGGGGACCACTACCTCAACGGCACCATCCCCACCGGCCTGAACAGCATCGGCGAAGCCACCATCCCGCACCCACCCACCACCGGAGGTACCCCCTGATGTCCGTCTTCACCCAGCGCCCTCGGCTGCTCCTGAGCGCCTTCGCCATGAACACCACCAGCCACATCCTCGGCGGTCAATGGCGTCACCCGGACGCCCGGCAGCACCGCTTCAACGACCTGAAACTCTGGACCGATCTCGCCCGCACCCTCGAGGACGCCAAGTTCGACGCACTCTTCCTCGCCGACGTCGTCGGGCTGTACGGCAACCACGGCGGAGGATGGTCATCCCACGTCGACCGCGGACTCCAGGTCCCCTCCAACGACCCCCTGGTCCTGCAATCAGCGCTCGCGGCGACCACCGAACACCTCGGCCTCGCCCTGACCAGTTCCGTCGTCCAGGCCCACCCGTTCCAGTTCGCCCGCCAGCTCTCCACCCTCGACCACCTCAGCAACGGCCGTGTCGCCTGGAACATCGTCACCAGCGTGCTCGAGAATTCCTTCCGGAACTTCGGCAACGACGGGCTCGTCGAACACGACAGCCGCTACGACTGGGCCGACGAGTACCTCGAGGTCTGCTACAAGCTCTGGGAAGGGTCCTGGGACGACGGCGCACTGCTGCAGGACAAGACCACAGGACGCCATGCCGACGCCTCGAAGGTGCACAAGATCAACCACGAGGGGGCCCGCTACTCCGTCGAAGGGCCCCACCTCGTCGCGCCGTCACCCCAGCGCACGCCGCTGCTGTTCCAGGCCGGCTCATCCGGCCGCGGGCAGCACTTCGCCGCCGCGAACGCAGAAGCGGCCTTCCTCTTCGCGCCCGACGTCGGATATGCGCGGAAGACGACGGCGTCCGTCCGGGCCCTCGCCCGTCGACTGGGGCGGAGGGACGAGGACATCAAGTTCTTCGCGGGCCTGTCCTTCGTCGTCGGCTCCACGGACGCCGAGGTGAAGGCCAAGCAGGCCGACTACGACGAATACCTGGACCTCGACATGATCGTCGCGCACATCGGTGGGGGCATCGGCGTGGACCTCGGTGGACTCCCCCTCGACACCACGCTCGGCGACGTCCGCACGGACGGCGCCCGTGGGGTCCTCGAAGCGCTGTTCGCCTCGGTACCGGGAGGCAACCCGACCATCGCCGATGTGGCCCGGTACCGCGCCTACAACCAGCAGATCGCGGGCACGCCCGAGCAGATCGTCGATCAGCTCGAGTCCTGGCAGGACGCCGGAATCGACGGGATCAACATCATCAACCAGATCATTCCCGGCTCGTACCAGGACTTCATCGACGGCGTCCTGCCCGAACTGCGGCGCCGCGGACTCGCCCAGAGTGACTACCGGCCCGGCACGCTGCGGGAGAAACTCTTCGGCGAAGGACCGCAGCTGCCTGCACGCCACCCCGCCACCGCATACCGCGGATCCTTCGACCACGTGTCTGTCCCCTGACCCGGGACCAGACCGACGGCGAGCGCCACGGACGCCGGGCAGGGAGCGTCGGTCGTACAGCGGCGGGCGCCCTGGCCCGGCACCCGTGGGCCTACAGCTGGTCCTCCAGGTGGAAGACCTCCTCGAGCCGGAGGAAGCCCTCATCCGGGCGTCCCTCGAGCGCCACGAAGAACGGGCCCATCTCCGCCTGCCAGCGGGCGTTGACCTCCGTCGCCGCCATGGCGGCCTGCGACGCGGCGAAGTCCTCGCACTCCACGTACCCGACCAGCAGGCCGTCCGGGCGCAGGAACAGGGAGTAGTTGTCCCACCCGCTGTCCTTCAGCGCCCGGGCCATGTCCGGCCAGATCGCCGCATGGCGCTGCCGGTACTCGGGGATGCGCTCGGGCCGGACCTGCAGCTGGAAGCAGACGCGTTCCATGGGTCTCCGTTCGTCGTCGTGTGGTTCGTCGGTGTGTAGGTCGTCGTGCGGACAGGGATCAGAGCGCGACGTGGCGGTGCTCGACGCCGAGCAGTGACGCCGCGGCCTGCACGTCGGCGGCGCGGTGCCCCACGCACAGCGCCCAGTGGTGGCCGACCCCGGTCCGGCTCCACTCGTCCACCCAGAGCCCGGGGTCGGCCCCGAAGTCCACGCGCGACGTCGTGTTCCCGATCGCGAGCAGGGGGCCGGGGACCACGGTGCCCTCGGAGGTGACGAAGGCGTAGGAGCCGTCCGGATCCTGCCCGATGCCGAAGGTCGTCACCGGGCCCTGCCGGACGTCGAACTCCACCGAGACGCCCCATCCCCGCTTGCCGTGATAGACGCCGAGCCCGCGCAGCAGCGGCTGGGCGGCGCTGACCGCGAGGTGCGCCGGGCCGTCGTGCCCCATCTCCACCACGTCGTCGAAGAAGTTCAGCGCCTGGATCTCCGTGAAGGATCCGCCGGCGCCCATGGCCTGCGACGCGAGCATCGCGATCGAGGTCCGCAGCTCGTACTCCCCCGCCATGGGCACGCCGCGGGCCGTGAGGAGGGAGGCGCCGAGGATCATGCCCGCCCCCAGGCGTTCGTGCTGCTCCCCCGCGAGACCCCGGTGGTAGTAGGCGAGCGAGTCGAGGTCGAACTCGGTGACGAGGCGGTCGAGGCCCACCGAGACCTTCGCACCCCACGCGAAGTCGTCCTCGTCCACGGATCCGTCCACGGTGAACAGGCTGCGCGCGAGGTCCACGCGCTCCCGGACCTGGGCAGCCGTCACCTCGCCCACGAACTCGCGGAGGTCGTCGAACTCGACCACCTCCACATGGGAGCCGAACGTCGTCGAGACCGTGGTGAGATCCGTGGAGACGTCCAGCATGCCCGGATACACGTGGCCCATCAGGCCGTGGCGCGCGTGCCGGAGCCGGCCGCGCACGCCCGCCGCGTGGACCCACCGGTCGATCCGCTGCCACGCGGACTCCTGCTTCAGGTGCCCGGACACCGAGCGGAAGGGGATGCCGGCACGCCGGAAGACGTTCGCGACCTCGGGGACGGGGCACTGCCCGCAGTAGGCGAGCCACTTCCCGGTGTCGAAGTTCGCGTGGTCCATGGCCTCCGTGGGCTGCAGGTCGATCACGAGGACCGGGGTCTGCGAGCGCTGCGCGATCGGCAGCACCATGGAGGACGTCAGGTACGTGGTGAGGAAGATGACGATCAGGTCGCAGTCGGCGCGCCGGAGCTCCTCGGCGGCGGCCGCGGCTTCCCGCGCGTCGGACACGAAGCCGACGTCGGTCACGTCGGCGTCGAGCGCCTCGAAGCGGGAGGTGACGTACCGCACCGATTCCCGGAGCTGCGGCAGGAGGTCGGGGAACTGCGGCCAGTACGCCCCGAGGCCGCCGGAGACGAGCCCGAGGCGCGTGGGACGGCGACGGATCGGCTCGAGCCGGGCCGGGAGGGCCAGGGGCGTGCCGGGGGCGGCCGCGGAATCGGTGGTCATGGGTGCTCCTCGGTGGGGGTAGGAATCCCGTGGGAAGGGCGGGGCATCCGAGGAGGACGCCCCGCCCTGCTCGGCGGCTAGAAGTCGTAGTCGTCGATGTTGTCCGCGTTGAACTGCGTGGGCGGGCCGACGAGCACGATCCCGCCGTCGGCCACCTCGCGCTCGCCGAGTTCACCGGCCTCGAAGGTGTCGCCGACCTCCCCGGTGATGTCGCCGTCGGCGAGTGCCTTGCCCGCGAAGGCCGCGACGTAGCCGAGCTGCGCCGGATCCCAGAGCGCGAACTCGGTGACGGTGCCGTCCTTCACGAACGGCCGCATCTCGTTCGGCAGGCCGAGCCCGGTCAGCGCGACCTCGCCCTTGTACTCGGAGGTGGAGAGGTACCGGGCGGTCGCGGCGATGCCGACCGTGGTGGGCGAGATGATGCCCTTCAGGTCCGGGTAGGCCTGCAGGAGCCCCTGCGCCTCCTGGAAGGACTTCGTGTCGTCGTCGTCGCCGTAGACCTTGGCCACGAGTTCGATCTCCGCGTAGTCGGGGTTGGACGCCAGCTCCTCCTCCATGAACTTGATCCACTCGTTCTGGTTCGTGGCGTTCGCGGTGGCGGAGAGGATGGCGATCTCGCCCGCGCCGCCGATCTGCTCGGAGATGAGCTCGAGCTGGATCAGCGCCACCTCCTTGGCGTCCACCTGGCTGACGAAGAGGTCGCGGTAGTCGGGGTTGGTGTCGGAGTCGAACGCCACGATCTTCGCGCCGGCCGTGCGGGCCTCCTCGAGGGCGGGCCCGACGGCGTCGGGGTCATTGGCGGCGATCACGATCACGTTGGTACCGCGCTGCGTCTCGGCGTTGATGAAGGACACCTGGCTCGACGCGCTGGCGTCCAGCGGCCCGACCACCTCGGCGGACGCGAAGCCGGCCTCCGAGGCGCCGTCCTCACCGCCGCCCAGCACCACGTCGGTGTAGGGGTTGTTGAGCTGCTTGGGGATGAAGGTGATGGTCTGCTCGCCGTCCGACCCGCTGCCGCCCTCGCCGCCGCCGTCGGAGCCGGTGTCGCCGCCGCCGCAGGCACTGAGGACGAGCGCGGCGCTCGTCGCGAGGGCCGCGACGGCCATCCGCCGTCGGGTGGATCCGGAATGGATGAACCTCATTGTTTCTTCCTTTCGATGTGCGCTGGGAACCAGTCGCCGGGTGCAACCCCAGGGGGACGGCCTAGGGAAGTGGTGCGGTGCGGACACGCCTGGCGTGGCGGGCCTCACGGATGGCGGACGCGATGTTCGGCGCCACCACCGAGATGATGAGCAGGGAGCCCGTGACGATGATGAGGACCACCTCCGAGACGCGGTCCAGCTTGAGCGCGTAGTTGATGGTGCCGATCAGCAGCACCCCCGCCAGGACCCCGGGGATGGAGCCCCTGCCGCCGAAGATCGAGACCCCGCCGAGCAGCACCGCCGCGATCACCGCGAGTTCCAGGCCGCTCGCGTTGTCGCTCCGGGCGCTGGAGTACCGGAGCGTCCAGTAGATGCCGGCGAGCGCGGACACCGTGCCGGTGGCCAGGTACAGCAGGAACTTGGACCGGGCGACGTCGATACCCACGAACGTCGCGGCCTCCCTGCTGTACCCGAGGGCGAAAAGGCCCCGGCCGAAGGGCGTGAAGTGCAGGACGACGGCGAACGCGATGACGAGGACCACCACGCCGATCATGACCGTGGGGATGCCGGTGCCGCCGATCTTCGAGGTGAAGAAGGAGGTGAGCCCGGGCGGGAAGTTCGCCACCGCGTTGTCGCCGATCACCACGAGCGCGAGGCCGCGGAAGAGCGCCAGTGTGCCGATGGTGACCGCCAGGGACGGCAGCCCGAGATAGGCGATGAGCACGCCGTTGAACGCGCCGGCGACGAGTCCCGCCAGCAGGCACAGCACGAGGACGAGCGCGATCGGCATGCCGCCCTGCCACAGGACGCCCATGAGTGCGCTGGTCAGCCCGGCGATGCTCGCGACCGAGAGGTCGATCTCCCCCGAGATGATCACCAGCGTCATCGGCAGCGCGATGAGCAGGGTCGGGATGACGTCGAGGAGCAGGAACCCCACGGTGACGGGCGACGCGAACCGCGGGATGGTGAGGCTCGCGTAGAGCACGACGACGATGAGCACGTAGATCATGACGGCGTCGCGCCCGAGGAGGATCCTCGCGGCGCCCGTGCGCCCCTTCGGGATGGCGAGCACCTTCGTGGTGTCCGCCTTCCGCCCCGCCGGGCGGGCCGGCCGGGGGCGCTTCTCCTCGGGGGTCCTGGTGCCTGGGGCGGACATGCGCCTGCCTTTCGCTGGGGTGCCGTTCTCCGGCTGGTGCCCTTCGGGCGGGGTGGCGTGCTGCGGACCGGGCTGGGCGTCGAGGCGGTCAGACATTGCGGGCCTCCGCGATCCTGAGCTTGCGGGCGGATCGGACACTGGCGATGCGGTCGATGACGACGGCGGCGAGGATCAGGACGCCGACGATGGCCTGCTGCCAGAACTTGTCCACGCGCAGTGCCGTCAGGGCGCTGGTGATGGTGGTCAGCAGGAGCGCGCCGATCGCGGCGCCGAGCACGGTGCCGCTGCCACCGAAGATCGCGACGCCGCCCACCACCGCGGCGGCGACGACGTCGAGTTCGAGGCCCGCTCCCGTCGTCGCGCCCACCGAGTTGAAGCGGCTCGCGTACAGGACGCCGGCCAGTCCGGCCAGCAGCCCGTTGACCACGAAGGCGAGCAGGACGCGCCGCGTCACCGGGATGCCGAACAGCCGGGCGGCGTCGGGGTCGGATCCGATGGCGTACAGATCGCGTCCCTGCCGGGTGCCGAACATGTAGACCGCGACGACCGCGACGACGCCCACCGCGATGAGCGTGATCAGGGGGAACCCGAGGAAGGTGTCCACGGACAGGTCCCCGAACGCCTGGGGCCGGTCGCCGGCGAAGTACTGGGTACCGCCGGCCCAGGCGTTGTTGATGCCCCGGAAGATGTAGAGCGTGCCGAGGGTGATGACGAGGGCCGGGACCTTCGCGATGGTGATGAGGAGGCCGTTGAATGCCCCGAGTGCCGCGCCGAGGAGCATCCCGAGGACGAAGACCACGACGATCGGCACATCGGGCGCGGCGGCGAACATGCTGCCGGTCCCGAAGGCGACGAGCCCGAGGATGGATCCGACGGACAGGTCGATGTTCCGCGTGATGATCACGAGGGTCTGACCGACGGCCAGGATCATCAGGATGGTCGCGTTCAGCAGCAGGTCCTTGATGCCCTGCTCGCTGAGGAACAGCGGGTTCAGGGCCGCGGTAACGGCGACGAGCAGCACGAGGGCCAGGATCACCGGGAGTTCGCGGAGCTTCAGGAGCGAGGCGAGGACCGAGGTCCTCTCGTGGCCGGGGGCCGGGTGTACCGGCGCACCTACCGTGCCGTCGAGGCTCATCGCGTGGACTCCAGAGATGCTGTGGCGGCATGCATGACGGTCTCGGCGGTAGCCTCCGCGCGGTCGAGGCGGCCGGTGATCCGACCCTCCCGCATGACCAGCACGCGGTCGGCCATGCCCAGCACCTCGGGCAGTTCGGAGGAGATCATGAGGATCGCGATGCCCCGCCCCGCCAGTTCCGAGATCAGGCGGTGCACCTCGGCCTTCGTGCCGACGTCGATGCCGCGCGTCGGCTCGTCGATGATCAGGAGCTTCGGGTCCGTGGCGAGCCACTTCGCGAGGACGACCTTCTGCTGGTTGCCGCCGGACAGGGTGGAGACGGCGTGCTCGGGAGATCCCGCCTTCACCTGCAGCCGCTTGCCCCAGGTCTCGGCGGCCTCCCGCTCCGCGCTCGCCCTGATGATGCCGAACCGCGCGAGGGAGTGACGGAGTGTCAGTGCCGTGTTGCGTTCGACCGACAGGTCCATGACGAGCCCCTGTTTCCGGCGGTCCTCCGGGACGAAGCCGATCCCGGCGTCGATCGCGGCACGCGGGTCCTTGCGGCGCAGCGGCGTGCCGGACATCCGGACGGTCCCCGACTCGTAGCGGTCGATCCCGAACACGGCACGGGCCACCTCGGTGCGCCCGGCCCCCACCAGCCCGGACAGTGCGACGATCTCGCCCGCCCGCACCTCGAAGTCGATGTCGTGGAAGACGCCCGGCCGGGTCAGCCCCTCGACCGTCAGGACGACGTCGCCCGCCTCCGTCTCCGTCTTCGGGAACAGTGCGTCGATGTCGCGTCCCACCATCTCCCGGACGATCGCCTCGACGGACGTCGCCCGCGTCTCGTGGGTCGCGATGTAGGCGCCGTCCCGCATGACCGTGATGCGGTCGCACAGGCCGAAGACCTCGTCGAAGCGGTGGGAGATGAACAGGATGCCGCTGCCGGCGTCGCGCAGGCGGCGGGCGACGGCGAACAGGCGGTCCACCTCGACGCCGCTGAGCGCCGCCGTGGGCTCGTCCATGACGAGGATGCGGGCGTCGAGGGAGATGGCCTTGGCGATCTCGATGATCTGCTGGTCGGCGATGGACAGTCCCTCGGCCACGCGGTCGGGGTCGATCGGGACGCCGAGCTGGTCGAAGAGCTCCCGGGCGCGGCGCCGCATCTCGACGCGGCTGATGAGGCCGAAGCGGCCCCTGGGCTGGCGCCCGATGAAGATGTTCTCCGCGACCGTGAGATCGGGGAAGAGCGTGGGCTCCTGGTAGATGACGGAGATCCCCGCGGCCTTGCTGTCGGCGACGTTGCGGAAGCTGACGTCCTGCCCCCCGACGAGGAACTCCCCGGCATCCGGGTGGTGCACCCCCGCGAGGATCTTCACGAGCGTCGACTTCCCCGCGCCGTTCTCGCCGACCAGCGCGTGGATCTCGCCCGCCGCCAGGTCGATGGTGCCGTCGGCGAGCGCGACGACCGGGCCGAAGGTCTTCAGCGCGCCGCGGAGCGCCAGCACGGGAGCCCGCCCCGGTGCGGACGGGTCCGCGGCCTCACTGCCACGGCCATCAGGGTGCGTCACTGCAACTCCTCAGGAAGAAATGAATCGTTTCAGATTCGATGTCCTCGAATAGTAGGCGCGACCTCCGGGACCGTCAACAGGCCGAGATCGGACTGTGACCCCGGCTGACGGCGGGGCCGGCCCGTCAGCCGGCGGCGGCCACCCGCGCCCGCGTGCTGCGGCGCTCCACGAGTTCGGGGTCGAAGATCACCTGGCGACGGCGGGCCGTGGGCCCCTCGATCTCCTCGAGGAGCAGTTCGACGGCGGTGCGCCCCATGAGTTCGGTCGGCTTGCGGACGCTCGTCAGCGGGACGACGGTGGAGGCGGAGAAGTCGATGTCGTCGTACCCGATCAGGGCGAGGTCCTCGGGGATCCTGAGGCCCCGGATCAGCAGGACCGCCTGCATGACGCCGATCGCGAGGAGGTCGTTGGCGCAGAAGATGCCGTCCGGCAGCTCCCCGTGCCGGCGCTGTGCGATCGCCTCCCCGACGTCCCGGCCCGCCAGCACCGTCATGGCCTCCGCGGCGAGGACCTCGAGCACGGCGCCGTCGTGCTCCGCGATCGCCTGGCGGGCACCGGCCAGGCGATCCGCGACCTGCCGGTAGTCGGCCCTGGTCCCCACGAACGCGATCCGCCGCCGGCCCGCCTCGAGCAGGTGCCGCACGGCGATGTAGCCACCGGCGACGTCATCCACGGACACCGAGCTGCAGCGCCGCTGCGGATCCACGCGGTCCACCAGCACCACGGGCATGCCGCGCTGCCGGAGCGCCTCGACGCGCGGCCCCACGTCCCCGACGGGCGAGATGAGCATGCCCTGCACCCGCTGCTGCTCGAAGACGTCGATGTACCGGGCTTCGCGCTCGGCGTCCTGCCCGCTGTCGCCGAGCACCACGGTGCTCCCGTTCTCGGCCGCGCAGTCCTCGGCCGCCCGGGCGAGGGAGGAGAAGAAGGGGTTGGCGACGTCGAGCACGACCAGGCCGATGGTGCGGCTCTGGCCCGCCCTCAGCTGCCGGGCGGCGTCGTTCCGCACGAAGCCGAGCCCGTCGATCGCGGCCTGCACGCGCTCGCGGGTGGCCGTGGAGACGCGCGCGGGATGGTTCAGCACGTTCGAGACCGTCCCGACCGCCACCCCGGCCCTGTCCGCGACGTCCTTGATACTGACTGGTCGGCTGCTCATGGGGACTCCGGCTGTCTCGGAGGTCGCGTCGCGCGTCGGCGGGACGCCGACGGGACGGTTGACACTCGGTCTCCAGCAAGGATAGCTTTGAAACGTGCTAATGAAACGATTCAAAAGCACGGCGCATCCATGTCCCCGTCCGGGCCCCGTCCGGACGGGCGAAAGACCCCGAGAATCATCGCCGGTGGAATGAAGCACCCGGCCCGCATGCTGGAGAGAGTACATGACTGTCATCGACGACATCACGGCAGAGCTGGACCAGCTCGCCATCGAAGTGCCCTCCTGGGCCTACGGCAATTCCGGGACCCGGTTCAAGGTCTTCGCGACGCCCGGCACGCCCCGCACCGTCCACGAGAAGATCGCCGACGCGGGCATGGTCCACCGGCTGACCGGCCTCGCCCCGAGCGTGGCCCTCCACATCCCCTGGGACACGGTGGACGACTACGGGAGCCTCGCCGCCCACGCCGGAGAGCACGGCGTGCGGCTCGGCACCATCAACAGCAACACGTTCCAGGACGACGACTACAAGTTCGGCAGCCTGACGCACAGCGACGCCGCCGTGCGGAACAAGGCGATCGACCACATGTACGAGTGCATCGAGGTCATGAACGTCACCGGCTCCCGGGACCTGAAGATCTGGCTGGCTGACGGCTCCAACTACCCGGGACAGGCCGACATGCGGTCCCGGCAGGACTGGCTGCAGGACTCCCTCCGGAAGGTGTACGACCGCCTCGGCGAGGGCCAGCGGCTGGTGCTCGAGTACAAGTTCTTCGAGCCGGCCTTCTATCACACGGACGTCCCCGACTGGGGCACCTCCTACGCCCACTGCCAGCAGCTCGGCGACAAGGCCCTCGTCTGCCTCGACACGGGCCACCACGCGCCCGGGACCAACATCGAGTTCATCGTGGCGCAGCTGATCCGCCTCGGGAAGCTCGGCTCCTTCGACTTCAACTCGCGTTTCTACGCCGACGACGACCTGATCGTCGGGGCGGCGGACCCGTTCCAGCTGTTCCGCATCATGGCGGAGGTGATCCGCGGCGGCGGCCTGGCTCCGTCCAGCGGGATCGCCCTCATGCTCGACCAGTGCCACAACCTCGAGGAGAAGATCCCGGGTCAGATCCGCTCGGTGCTGAACGTGCAGGAGATGACGGCGCGCGCCCTGCTCATCGACCGCCCCGCCCTCACCGCGGCGCAGGAGGCCGGTGACGTCCTCGGCGCGAACGCCCTCATGATGGACGCCTTCTACACCGACGTCCGCCCGGCCCTTGCCCAGTGGCGGGAGTCGAAGGGGCTCCCCGCGGACCCCATGGACGCATACCGCGAGAGCGGCTACCAGGACCGGATCAACACCGAGCGGCAGGGCGGCCGCCAGGCCGGATGGGGAGCATGACAGTGACGACGACGCAGCCGACGACGGCCACCTCTACCAACAGCACGACCAACCGGACCGTGAGCGAGCTCATCGCACGCTCCAACCGGCTCGGCGCCGACAAGCGCACCACGAACTACGCCGGCGGCAACACGTCCGCCAAGGGCACGGGCGTCGATCCGGTCACGGGCGAGGACGTCGAGCTGCTCTGGGTGAAAGGGTCCGGCGGGGACCTCGGGACGCTCACGGAGTCCGGGCTCGCCGTCCTGCGCCTGGACCGCCTGCAGGCCCTGCGCTCGGTGTACCCGGGCGTGGAGCGCGAGGACGAGATGGTCGCCGCCTTCGACTACACCCTGCACGGCAAGGGCGGGGCGGCACCGTCCATCGACACGGCGATGCACGGCCTCGTCGACGCGGCCCACGTGGATCACCTGCACCCCGACTCCGGGATCGCCGTCGCGACCGCGGCGGACGGCGAGGCCCTGACCCGGACGATCTTCGGGCCCAAGGTGGTCTGGGTGCCCTGGCGCCGGCCCGGTTTCCAGCTCGGCCTCGACATCGCCACCCTCAAGGAGGCGAACCCCGAAGCCATCGGCACCATCCTCGGCGGCCACGGCATCACAGCCTGGGGCGAGACGTCCGCGGAGGCCGAGGCGAACTCCCTGTGGATCATCGAGGCGGCGGAGCGGTACATCGCCGAGCACGGCCGGGCCCAGCCCTTCGGCCCCACGCTCGAAGGGTATGCCGCGCTGCCCGAGGAGGAGCGCCGGGCGAAGGCCGCGGCCCTCGCCCCGACCATCCGCGGACTCGCCTCCACCGACAGGGCGCAGGTGGGCCACTTCACCGACGACCCCCGCGTCCTCGACTTCCTCGCCTCCACCGAACACCCGCGCCTCGGGGCGCTCGGGACCAGCTGCCCCGACCACTTCCTCCGCACCAAGGTCAAGCCGCTGATCCTCGACCTCCCAGCCGACGCCGACGTCGAGAGCTGCCTGCTGCGCCTGCGTGAACTGCACACCGCGTACCGGGCGGACTACGCCGCCTACTACGACCGCCACGCGACGCCGGACTCCCCCGCGATGCGCGGCGCGGACCCGGCGATCGTGCTGGTGCCCGGCGTCGGCATGTTCTCCTACGGCGCCACCCAGCAGACCGCCCGCGTCGCCGGGGAGTTCTACCTCAACGCCATCAATGTCATGCGGGGCGCCGAGGCCATCTCGGCCTACGCGCCGATCGAGGAGGGCGAGAAGTTCCGCATCGAGTACTGGGCCCTCGAGGAGGCCAAGCTCGCGCGGATGCCGAAACCGAAGTCCCATGCGGGACGCATCGCCCTGGTGACGGGGGCGGCGTCGGGCATCGGCAAGGCCATCGCGACGCGCCTCGCCGCGGAGGGAGCGTGCGTGGTCATCGCGGACCTCGACATCGCCAGCGCGAACGGCGTCGCCGACGCACTCGGCGGGCCCGACGTCGCCATCGGCGTGCAGGCCGACGTCACCGATCCGGCCCAGGTGCTCCGCGCCGTGAAGGCCGCCGTGCTGGCGTTCGGCGGGCTGGACCTCGTGGTCAACAACGCCGGCCTGTCCATCTCCAAGCCCCTGCTCGAGACCACGGAGAAGGACTGGGACCTGCAGCACAACGTCATGGCGAAGGGGTCCTTCCTCATGTCACAGGCCGCCGCGAAGGTGCTCATCGAGCAGGACATGGGCGGGGACATCATCTACATCTCCTCCAAGAACTCCGTGTTCGCCGGGCCCAACAACATCGCCTACAGCGCAACGAAGGCGGACCAGGCGCACCAGGTGCGGCTCCTCGCCGCCGAACTCGGGGGGTACGGGGTGCGCGTCAACGGCATCAATCCCGACGGCGTGGTCCGCGGCTCCGGGATCTTCGCCGGCGGCTGGGGCGCCAAGCGGGCCGCCGTGTACGGCGTGGAGGAGGAGAAGCTGGGCGAGTACTACGCCCAGCGCACCCTGCTCAAGCGCGAGGTGCTCCCGGAGAACGTCGCCAACGCCGTCGCGGTCCTGACCTCCGCCGAGCTCTCACACACGACGGGCCTGCACATCCCCGTGGACGCGGGCGTGGCCGCCGCGTTCCTGCGCTGACATGGCTGCCGGCACCACACCGGTGTTCGTGGCCGTCGACATCGGGGCGTCCTCCGGTCGGGTGATCCTCGGGCGGCTCACGGACGCCGGTCCGGAGCTCGACACCGTGCACCGCTTCCCCAACGGTGCGCAGTTCCTCGGCGGCGCCCTGCGGTGGGACGTCGACGCCCTGGTTGCGGAGGTGCTGGTGGGACTGCGCCGGGCGGGAGAGGCCACGGCCCGGACGGGTGCCACCGTCATGAGCATCGGCATCGATACCTGGGCCGTGGACTACGGGCTCGTCGACGACGCCGGCATGCTCCGGCACCTGCCCTTCAGCTACCGTGACGGACGCACCGCGGCGAGCATCGACGTCGTGCACGACGCCGTGCCGCCCGGGCAGCTGTACGCGCGCACCGGGCTGCAGTTCCTGCCGTTCAACACGGTGTACCAGCTCGCCGCCGAGCGGTCGCTCCAGGGCGTCCAGGCGCTGCTCATCCCCGACCTGCTCGCGTACCGGCTGACCGGCGAGCGCCGCACCGAGGCGACGAACGCCTCCACCACGGGACTGCTCGACGCCGCCACCGGCACCTGGGCGGAGGATTTCTTCGCCCCGCTCGCCCTGTCGCCGGAGCTCTTCCCGCCGCTCGTCGAACCCGGCACGCTGATCGGCCGCCTGCTGCCGGCCATCGCCTCGGAGACTGGCCTCCCGGCCGACACCGCCGTCGTCGCCGTCGGATCGCACGACACCGCCTCCGCCGTCGCCGCAGTTCCCGCGGACACCCCACACTTCGCCTACATCTCCTCGGGCACGTGGTCGCTCGTCGGCGTCGAGCTCGACGCACCCATCCTGACCGCGGAGAGCCGCACCGCGAACTTCACCAACGAACGCGGCGTGGACGGGACCATCCGCTACCTGCGCAACACCGGCGGCCTCTGGCTGCTGCAGGAGTGCCTGCGGGAATGGAGCATCGAAGGGCCTGAACCCGATCTCGCGGGGCTGCTGGCTGCGGCCGCGGACCTGCCGCCCGACGGGCCGATCATCGACGCCGACAGCACCGACTTCCTGGCGCCGGGCTCCATGCCGGCGCGCATCCGCCGGGCCGCCGGGGCGGCGCCGGGTGGCCTGCCGACGCGGGAGGCCGTGGTCCGCTGCATCCTGGACAGCCTCGCCGCGGCCTACGCCCGCACGCTGCGGGACGCCGTCCGGCTGTCAGGACACCGCATCGACGTCATCCACGTGGTGGGCGGAGGATCGCAGAACGCGCTGCTCTGCCAGTTGACCGCCGACCGCACGGGCCTGCCGGTGCTCGCCGGTCCGGTCGAGGCGACGGCGCTCGGCAACGTCCTCGTCCAGGCGCGGGCCGCCGGCCTGCTGGACGGCGGACCCGGATCGTCCGGCCCTCTCCTGGCCGGTATCCGCGCGGCCGCCCGCCGATCGGCCCGGACCGTCCGCTACGAGCCTGCTGAGCGCCCGGCCGCGACCGCGCGGGTTCCGTCAGCGACGTGAGCGAAGGGCCACTGGCCCTTTCGCCGTCGACGGGTCGACGACGGCGCCGCGCTGCACCATCTCGGCGAGGCCACGGTTCACGAGGCGGCGCGCAGCGTTCCGGGCGGGCTCGTGCAGGAGACTCCCGCCCTCCCCGTCGAGTGCCCGGGCGGCGTCCGCCGGATCGATGCCCTGTCCGCGCGGCACGCTCCGCAGACGCGTCAGGAGCCAGTCCTCGAGGGCCGCATCGATCGGCCTCACCTTGCGGGCCCGGCAGGCGTCGCTGCAGTAGAGCACCGTGTCCCAGGTCCGCTCCCACTTCTTCCGCCACTCCATGCGGCGGCCGCACGACCTGCAGTACTTCGCGTCGGTGGGAGCACCGGGGCCGGGACCCTGCGCGGGCGGCCTCACCCGCGGCGTCACGTGCGCCCGGACTCGGCGCGGAGGATGGCGAAGCCGGGCCGCACCCGGAGGTCCACGGAGCGTGCGTCGGAGGCCTGCTCGACGGCGTCGGCTGCCCGGTTCACCGGGCCCTGCTCGTCTGCGCTGCTGTCCCTGGTCACGGCGGTCCTTCCCGTCATCCCCGCCGGTCCTGCGGCGGGCCGTCGCGGGGAGGGACTGCGGTTCGGTGATTGCGTCAAGCATAGGAGACGCCGCTACGCCCTGTTCAGCCCGAGTCAGCAGGAGTCAGCAGGAGCAGCACCGGCGCGACCGTGCACCGCGCCCCGGGCGTCACCGTCGATACCGCGCGGTGATTGGACCACCGGGATCGACGACGCACCCCGCATCGTCGGCAGTCTATGGCCGGATAAGCCGACAATCGGCCGCCAGCGCAACATGACGTCCCGAGCTGCGCTACAGATCAAGGTGGATGCCGCCGAACAACATCCCTGGGCCAACACGATGAGGGGTGGTCCAGTCTTGGAGCGATGAACCAGGCTGGGACTGGGTCGAGCCGCCGTCGGCGTCGGCGTCGGCGTCGGTTGGAGCATCAGATTGTGTGAACTCGCTGTACGGCACAGGGGTCGAAGGCCTCTAGCAGAAGGTCCGCCAATAGATGGACGATCGGGGGAGACAGACCTCGATCCCCGTTGCCCGAAAACAAAGGAATCATCATGAGCGCCATACGCCCGCACGATCTAGGGGATGTCCTGTCAGCGTCGGCATCTGGGCGACCGGCTCGCGTCGACCGGGAGCGGCGTGCAGTGATAAGCCAGAATGGACTCGGTCACGTCAGGAACGTCGATATGAAGACCCTGGTAGAACGTCGGGGCGAGCGTCGACGAGAGACTGAACGAAAAATCGCTCTTCACATTTCAACGTACCGTCTCGCGCACCCCGTGGTCCCGCTTTCATAGAGATGGTCCTCGCCGGAGGACTACGTCGGCTATCCTGCGGGCAAGCGTTCTGGTGCCATCCAGGCAGTTGAAAGGTAGTCCAGAACCGACGGTCTAGATCTGAGCGGAAGACCGCATCAGCCGTCAGGAGTGCACGTTTCGGAGCCGCGGTTCCGGGAGTTGCTGGCGGTCTTGGTTTCCCTCCGGGGCCGCCGGCTGCTTGAAAGCCCGAAGAGAGTCCCACATCCTGCCAAAGGCCGGTCATGTATCCCGATCAGCCCCGGACATGAAGTCAGGGAATGTTCGGGGTAATCCCAGTATGCGCACACCATGCTCAAGAACGCCTCATCACCTGCATCACACCCTCCGCAGGAGGAAGTGATGGTCGCTCCTGACAGTGTGTACTCGGGCCGGAAGGCAACTACCGCTTCCTGCACAGCACAGCCTGTGGTCGGCGGACGTACGCGAGGCGGTAGGAACGCCGGTCGCGGTCGCCGCTCTGGGTCAGCAGCAGTTCGGTGAGGAACCACTGGTAGGAGAGCTGCCTTTGTGTAGACGTCGCAGACCACAGCCAAGTTCAAGACTGTGGGGATTGCCGACGTACTCGGGAAGCTTTGTCAGTCGGCGAGAAGCGCTTTTCGGTGCCGACACCGGCCTGGTTCAGGTATGGACGGGCGATGCCAGGAGCGGGGTATCGGTGCTCGAGGTTTCGGCTCTCTTCATTTTCAGGAAGTGCATTTCCTCCGGGGACAACCAGTGCTCTCCATGCTCGCTCAGGGAGAGACACTCGCCCATGCCAGCCTCGATCCGGTTGACGTAGGTCCGGGGCAGGACCGTCGCGCCGGGGTTCTGCAGGATCCACTGCTGCACGTTGGAGTCGAGGGTGGGCCACAGAACACTGATGCTGGTCATATTGTGAGTCTTTCTATTCTTGGGCCCGGATTTGACCGCGCCTGAATGGCGGGCTTGGGTCCTATTCCATGGAATACGGTGATGGCGTGGGCGGGTAGGGCACAACGTCCCGACCTGCCGGGCAGGAGCTGGCTTGGGACGATCGATTGTTCGACGTATCTCAGATCTTTGTGAGCGGAAAGGAGCCCAGGAGACGGGGAGCCAGGTGCGGGTGATTTTGCTCGGGATGCGGTGGGCAGCCTGTCGTCCGGCTCCGTGGTGTCCGCTATCTTGCTGGCTTCGGTGCAGAAGCACCGGTCAGAGGTGAAGCACCTTCTCGTGCACGGGAGGAGATGCACCGCTGGGAATACCCCCATCGGGGGCGAGTGGCTGCTACAGGGCCGCGAGAGCTGGGCCGGCTGGTTCGAATTCGGCGAGCCAGAGGTCGGGGCCGAAGACTTCGTATCGGATGTCTTGTGCGGGGATTCCTCGCAGAATCAGTACGCTGCGCACCATCTGCATGAAGGGCAGCGGGCCGCAGAGGTAGTACTCGGCGTCGGCAGGAAGGTCGAGCGTGCTGAGATCCATGAATCCGGTGAATTGTTCGCCGGTCAGCGGCTCCTGAGATGTAGTCGAGGATCGATCCTGGCTTATTTCCCTCAAGGGTTCCCCCGAGGGGTTCATGAACCAGGTGGTCAGTGTTGCTCCGGGCAGTTGCTGGAGGTCGGCGCGGATCTGGCCCTGCAGGGCGAAAGTGTCGGCTGAATCGTCAGCATGCAGAAGAGTCACGCGGCGGGTGGAGCATGAGCGTTCGAGGTGGGAGATCATGCCCGCCATGGGCGTGATGCCGATGCCGGCGGTGGCGAAGACGACCGGCCGGGTACCGGGTGTGAGCAGCACGTCGCCGAAGGGCACCGAGAGGACGACGTCGTCACCGACATTCGTGCTCGAGTGCAGGAGGTTGGAGACTTCCCCGTCGGGGGTGGGCAGGCCGTGGAGGCGTTTGACGGAGAACCGGCGATGCATCCCGTCATCTGCCTGAGTAAGGCTGTATTGGCGGGGCTGGTGCACGCCGTCGGGCATGAGCACTTTCAATGTCACGTACTGGCCGGGCAGGGACGGCCTCGCGACCCGTTCATCGGTGGCTGCCACGACGAACGTCACGACGTCACTCGTTTCCTGGATTTTCTCCGTGACCCGCCAGGTTTCCCAGACGGTTTCCGGGCTCAGGCCAGCCGCCGCGTACATGGTGCGCTCCTGATTCATGAGCATGTTGGCCATCAGCCAGTACACCTCGTCCCATGCCGCGGCGACCTCCGGTGTGACGGCATCGCCGAGGACATCGACGATCGCCCACATCAGGTGATCATGGACGACCTGGTACTGGTCGGCCTGTAGGCCGAGGGAGACATGCTTGTGGGAGATCCGCGACATGAGGTGATCAGGAAGTTCACCCGGTTTGTTCACCAGGAGGCCGGCGAACGCTGCGACGGAACCGGCCAAGGCCTGCTGCTGACGACCGTCTGCCTGATTCCCGCGGTTGAACAAACCGTCGAAGAGCTCGGGCCTTTCCTGGAACATGTGCGCGTAGAAGCGCCTGGCGATTTCGCCGATGTTGTCGCCGACGACCGGCAGGGTCGCCTCGATCACGGGACGGGATGTATCAGAGAGCATGGTGGGGTCCTTACGGTTGATGTCATGTGAGGGATGCGGGTACGCACCGAACACGAGAGGCGCGCATGATACGTCGAGGCCCGGGGGACCTGACATGGTGGTCCAGGAAGGCGCAGCGCTGAGCCGGCGGAAGTGTTCGGTGAACGTGGAAGTCGTGGTGGCTGCGTCGTTACCGGTGCTTGGCGACGGTGAGGAGGACAACAGAATCCTCGATGGCTTCCAGATCATGCCGTGCGTTCGGAACGATGATCAGGTCACCGGCCGAACCGTGCCATGTATCGTCGCCGGCTGTCAGTGACACGCGTCCCTGGAGGACGTGCACTGTCGCTTCTCCCGGGTTCTCGTGCTCGTGCAGGCAGCTACCGGCCTGCAAGGCGATCATGGTTTGCCGCAACGTCTTCTCATGCCCACCGTAGACGGTGTGGGCACTGCGTCCACTGGGAGCATGCAGGGCTATATCCAGCTGGTGGCGCATAAGAGCTGTCAGTGATGCTGTGTTCAACGTCTGTCCTTAGAGGAGGCCGAGAGAATCTTCGATCGTGCTTCGGGCTTCATGCCTTACCGGACGACGAGGACGTTGCCTTCTGCGTGGTGGAGGACGGCGTGGACCGTGGACCCGAGGCGGGCGCCGAGCGTGTTGGTGCCCTTCGCGCCGAGGACGACGCAGACGGCCCGGCGGGCCTGGTGGATGATGACCGCGGGCGCCGACGGTTCCGCGAAGGAGTCCTCGATGACGGTGAGGTCCGTGTCCGCGGGCAGGCGGTCCAGGGCCCGCCGGATGACCGGGTCGTGCTCCGGGTCGGGCCGCCGCATCCGGGCGTCCCGCGTGTAGGGCCGCACATGGAGCACGCGCAGCGGCGCCTGCAGGGTCCTCGCGAGGAGTGCCGCCTCGGTGACCGCGCGGTCGCTCTCGGGCGACCCGTCGACCGCGACCAGGACATCGCCCTCACCGGGCCGGTCATCGCGGATGACCGCGATGGGGCAGGAGGAGGACGCGGCGAGGTGGAGGCTGACCGACCCGATGAGCAGGCCGGCGAACCCGCCGAGCCCGCGCGTGCCGGTCACGAGCAGGGATGCCTCGGCGGAGAGCCGGGTGAGCACCTCGGAGGGGAACCCGGTGACGAGCCGCACGCTGACCTCGAGGTCGGGTTCGGCCTGCCGGGCGAGATCGAGGCCCTCGGCGCTCGTGCGCTCGGCGGCCGCCTGGAGGCCGCTGTCCTCGATGTCGGCGACCGGGCCGAGGTCCTGGGTGAAGAACGGCCAGACCCAGCAGTGCACGACGACCAGGGGCAGTCCGGCGACAGCCGCGTGGTGGGCCGCCCAGAGGACGGCGCGGCGGGAGCCGTCCGAGCCGTCATAACCGGCCAGGACGGGCCGGACCGGCGCATCGGCCGGGCTCACGCTGACGCGCCGACGGATGGCAGGGCGAAGCCCTGTCCTTCCTGTGGTCGAAGAGCACCGTGGGAGACAAGGACCGGGCACTCTGCCCGTTCTGCCACGGCCGTGCTGACGGATCCAAGGAGCAGCCCGGCGAACCCGCCATGACCACGTGAACCGACGACGATCATCGAGGCATGTGCGCTTTCCTCAAGGAGGACCTCCGCAGCAGGCCCCTGTATGAGTCGCCGCTCGAGCCCCAAGGGGATACCTTCGGGGAATGCCGCGTTCAGTGCCTCATCCAGGACCTCCCCTGCCATTTCCTCGTGATTCACGTCGACGGGCCCGTAGGCCCCGAAGGGAGGCGGGTACTGCCAGGAGGTGACCGCGTGGATGACGTCACCGGCCAGAGGGATCAGCCGGGCGGCGAGTTGCAGCGCGGCGACGGACGATGGAGAACCATCGACCCCGACAACGACGGCCCGCGGGCGCGGTGAAGGGATTGTATGCATGGTGGATCCTTGTCTGAGAGGGGGTCTTATTCGACCCTCACCGATTTTGGGTCAACTGGGTAGGGCCACACGGCCCCTCCTTGCAAGGGGACATACGGCACTGTCAGGTCTGACCGGTAGGGGTCATGCTGATAGCTGGTGTCATGAAGGATTGACGAACAGATAGTTGGATGACGTGCGAAGGTGCCGGATGCGGGCAAGCAGGATCAGCGAGTGAAGGACGTGACGGTATTCCTTCTCGATGACCACGAACTGGTACGGCGGGGATTACGGGAACTGCTGGAGACCGAGGGATGCGTGATTGTCGGAGAAACCGGCTCCGCCGAGGAAGCCACACGCCGGATCCCGGCGCTATCCCCCGACATCTCGATCCTGGATGCGAGGCTGCCGGACGGCACCGGGATCGAGGTATGCCGGAATGTGCGCTCCATCGACCCCTCCCTGTCCTGCGTCATCCTGACCAGTTACGACGACGACCAGGCGGTGCGCGGGGCGGTACTGGCCGGGGCCTCGGGATACATCCTGAAGGAGATTCTCGGCTCCGATCTGGTCGGGAAGACCCGCCGGGCCGCTGCGGGTGAGTCCCTGTTCGAGCCCGGCATGAAGGAGCGCATCATCGCCGGGCTGCACGACGCGCCGGAGGAGGATCCACGCCTTGCGGGCCTGACGGCACAGGAGAGGAAGGTCCTTACCCTGATCGGGAGGGGGCTGACGAACCGGGAGATCGGTGGCGACCTGTTCCTGTCCGAGAAGACCATCAAGAACTATGTGTCCTCGATCCTGGCGAAGCTGGGCTTTCACCGTCGGGTCCAGGCTGCCGTCTACATCTCCACGGCGGTCGACGCCTCGCCCCGTTAGGTGCGCAGGGGCACGGTGAGCACCACATTGGTGCCCTTGCTGGGCGCACTCGAGATCGACAGGGTGCCACTGCAGAGATCGGCTCGGCGACGCATGTTTGCCAGTCCGCTGCGGGACGGCGTTTCTTCGAACCCGGACCCGTCGTCGCTGATTCTCAGTTCCAGGCGGTCCGGAAGGGCCTGCAGCGTCACGGTGATGGAGTGCGCGTGGGCGTGGCGGAGCGCGTTGGAGAGCCCCTCCGAGAGGACGGCCCGTACGTGGTCGGCGCACTCAGGGTCGATGGCGGCGTCAATAGGTCCCGAGAGTTGCAGTACCGGTTGAAGGTCGTATCCGTCGAAGGCGGCCGCCACGAGAGCGAAGATGCTGGAGGTGAACGTCGAGGCGCCCTGCGGAACGGAACGCAGTGAGTAGATGGTGTCGCGCAGCTCTCGGATCGTTGAGTCCAGTTCGCCGGTGACGGTTGAGATGCGTTCAAGTGGTTCAGGGTCCGACACGAATTTGCGCAGACTCTGAATGCTCAGGCCCGCCGCGAAGAGACGCTGGATGACGAGGTCGTGAAGATCGCGTGCGATCCGGTCCCGGTCGCCGAAGACAGCTTCCTGTTCGCGCTGCCGGTGAACACGCAGTAGTTCCAGAGCCAGGGAGACGTGGGATGTGAAGGAGCGCACCATTTCCCTGTCCACAGTGGAAAACGGTGGCGATCCTGTCTGGCGTCCGATGAGCAGGAACTGCCGCTCCCCGGTCCCCGCGAGTCGTATCAGCAGTGCGGTCGACACGGTAGCCACGGGGGCTTCCGGCAGCAGCCGATCGATGTCTGCCGGTGTCAACAACAGCGGTGGTGAGAGGGCGGGCAAATCATCCAGCAGCGCCCAATGCGCCCCTGAGCGTCCCGTCACGCAAGCGGCGTTCACGCCACTGGCGGCCTCGCAGAGGAGGCCCCGCTGATGGCCGAAGTCGCGAAGAACGACGGTCAAATCGCTTTGGGACGCGTGCAAGGCGTGATGTGCGACCGATTCCAAGGGGCTGCGGACATGATCGGTTTGCTCGAGGAGCTCACGCACGGCACTCAAGCCTCCTTCGAGCCACCGCGTCCGACGCGTCGATTCGTCGTACAAACGTGAGTTCACGATGGCGACGCTGGCAGCGGCCGCCAGAGCGACGAGCAGTTCCTCATCGGTGTCGGTGAAATCCCCTCCCCCGTTCTTCTCGGTCAGATACAGATTCCCGAATACAGTGCCGTGGATACGGATAGGAACACCGAGGAACGATTTCATCTGCGGGTGATGGGCAGGGAATCCGACGGCGACATCATGCTCGCGAAGATCATGGAGACGCACCGGGTGGGGCTGGGCGATCAGCAGGCCCAGCACGCCGTGCCCCTGAGGCAACGACGGGATCCGGGAAATCTGGTCATCGTCGAGCCCCACCGTAATGAAGTTGCCGAGGGTCTGATCCGGCCCGATCACGCCCAGGGCCCCGAAGCGTGCATCAACCAATTGGCAGGACGCGGAAATGACACGTTCAAGGACCGTGTTGAGGTCTGTGTTATCCGCCATGGCAGCGAAAGCGCCAAGCAGGTTGCTGATTCCCGCGGACGCTCCGGTCACCGGATTCTTCAGCTCCATGGCTGCAGGTAAGTGCCTGGACAGGGCTACCACTAGATGCCTCCGGGAATAGTAGATTGTGCCTCGTCCCGAAGATCCACTGCTCGTCGATGGGAACCTGGGGCTGACGACGGCTGGATCACAGACGACACGCGACGTGAACCGGTTCATAGGGCCTTTCAGCCCTAGCGTCACTTTCATAGTGGCATGTATCGGGACCTAGCCCCCTCAAAAAAAGGACAACCTACTTACTTCCCGATTGTCGCCCGGATCTGTGTTCAGGCCCGGATGGACGAGGGCGCTCAGAGTGCACGAGTGCTGGGCGCCGTTGTGCCAGCCTCCCCGGTGATCACCTCGCGTCTTCGACCGCAGATCGTCTGGGAGCTTTTTCATGAGCTTCGTCTGACCCCAAGAGCGGGCGGTTCCCTCACGGCGTTGAACCAGACGGTGAACTGCGCGACACGCGGAGCCAGGACGCGAGCCGAAGTGCAGCGCGTACGTGGCCAGTGCGGTAACTGCCTGACCTCGGGACAGTGCCGCAATGCCGGAAGGGCTGATCATCCGGTTGACCGCGAGAATGATCAATCGTCCTGCTTCTACCCCAGCACCAGCGGTGGCCGGCGCACTGCATCCAGAGCGACCTCAGCCTCAGGCCCGACGGGGCCGGACTCGGGTTCGGGGAGCGTCATGACAAGCGTCGGGCAGGGCGGGCGCAAAAGCAGCGTGTGCGTGACCGAGCCAATGCCCGGCCCTGTCCCGGCACCGCGACCATGACAGCCGATGACCAGAAGGTCTGCATCCCGGCTGTGTCGCACCAGGGCCCGGGCTGGGGATCGAAGCACATCCACGATCCAGCTCACGCCCATGGACGGGTAGGTGGCGCGAATCGTCCGCAGGATCCGCGGAGGACCGATGGTCAGCGACTCCGAGGCTTGCGGGCCAGGCTTCACCGCCGCGATGACGCGTAGCGCCGCACCCGATCGGTGCGCTTCGTCAGCGGCCCGAGTCAGCGCCGCGCAGGACTCAGCAGAACCGTCGATACCAACCACTACATGGCCGTGGGCGGTACCGTTCTTGTCGCCCCCGTCTCGATGACCGATCGGAATGATCAGGACCGGTGCCAGCGACCCAAGCACCACCTGAAGGGCCACGCAGCCCTGGAATGCACCGGTGAGCGTATTCACCCGGTCCTCGCCGATGACAAGCAAGGACGCGTCGGCCGACAATCCCAGGAGGGCATGGACGACATCACCGCAGTGAAGGTGGGTGCCCACCCGCAACGTCGGGAATCGGGTCCTCCACCGCGTGGCCTCGTCCTGCAGCATTCGGCGGCCTGCAGCGACCACATCCGCGTAGCAGGTGCCCGGCGGCACCGAATCGGCGGTGGGGACAGCATGGACCAGGGTCAGCGGAAGATCCGCAGTGCGCGCTCGACGGGCAGCCCACTCAAGGGGCGGGTTGAGAGTCAAAGGACCTCGAATGGCGACCAGAATCGGCCGCTGATCTGCGGAATGCGGCGATACCGGGCCCTGGGGCTGCACGACTGTCAGCACGGGAACCGCATGATCTTGCTCCAGGACGCCAGCACTATGGCATCACGCAGCTCTGCTCCGACCGGGTGCCTGTATGAGGAGACGACCACCGCAACGATGAACGCCATTGAGAACATGGAAGCGGCCCTGGCTGCGGTGCCTGCATTACCCCACCCACCTGTCGACTCCCTGGTCGTCCCGGCTGCTGTCGTAGACGGGGCGAATGCACCGGGAGCGGGGTCAGGATCTCCGGTGTCTGGTGGTGATGTGTCGGTGCCGGTGTGCCGGGATATCATCCGTACTTTCCCTTGTGGTTGACCTCATTGGTGCGCACCCACGGGAACTTCTCGCACCTTCCCCGCATTACAAGGACCCCCTACCAGGTGGATCAGTGCACGGGCCATATCGGAGCGGGGCACTGGCTTAACCGTCGCTGGAAACAACTGTCCTGATCAGGGCCCTTCGACCCTGATCAGGACGATCATTTCTTTGTACCGTGGAAATAAGGAGACCGCTGAGCGCGCCCGGGCCGTTCAGAGTGCACATGCACCACCACATCGGTCGCCTTATCGGGCCGCTCGTAACCAGGTCTGCGCGACTCAAGGCAAAGGACGGCACCATGACCACTGCACCGAACCGGGACGCCTACTGGGAATCTCCCGGGGCCCTGCGCACCTCGGAGAAACTTTCGTCGTCTGAATGCTGGGCTCTGGCAGCGACACAACAGACGGGCCGAATCGGTTTCTTCCGCGGTGGCCTTCTGGACATTTTCCCCGTCACCTATTTCGTGATGGACGAACACGTGTACTTCCGCACCTCCGCCGATGGCACCATCGCCACCAGTTACCTGGACCACGCCGCCTTCCAGATCGACCATGTCGACAGGGACGCCCAGAACGGCTGGACCATCCTCCTCAACGGCCCCGCGACGCGGGTAGAGGATCCGGAACTCCTGACAACGCTCTGGGGAAAAGCAGTCGATGAGCCCTGGGCGCCGAACCAGCGCGACCTGTTCTACGAACTGGCCTCGACGCACGTGCGTGGCCGCCGGTTCGGCACAACCCACTAGCGGATGCCGACGCAAACCCCCGCGAGCACCTTGATCTCCTGACCGGGAATTGCTGGTTCCCACTTTCAGATCGGGGCAACGTCCCTTCCCCCTTGCTCGAGGGGCTAGGTGGAAAAACGCGGCCATCGTGTCCCGGTCCACCGGCTGCGGGGCTCCGTAGGTGCTGATCCCGTTCGCCCTAACCCACCCGGTGATGATGCCCCGATCGGCGAGCCAATACATCTCCTTGTAAGCAGTTCGTTCGCGCTGGTGTCCGCGAACGGTGGGGGGTGTATGCGGCGGCGAGGTAGTCGTGAAGGTCGGCGCCCGTTGGGTGGTCGCACGAGGGCCGGAACTTAGCCGGTAGTGGCGCGGGCGCCACCCGTGCCCGTCCGTAGCCGGTCACCTTCGTCTTGGTGCGGCCCTGCACCTGACGAAAGGTGAGCTATCGCGGTTTGTATGACCGTCCTTGGATGGGTCGGCAGCATCACTCCAGCCTTGAGACAAGCGCCCTGCTGCTGCCGTCAGAAGTGCCATTGCCAAATTCTTGCGCCTTCCAGCTCTACCGCCTCACGTTGGCGCATTGGCGCAGCAACAGGGCGATTGTCGACGCCACCTCGGCGTTTATTCACGGCAGATTCGCGTCAGTTCGAAGCGTCCGATGCCACTCTTGGTGTCACCCCGCCTATCGCGAGTCCGCGGTCTCTTGAGCGCCGTGACCCGCGTCAGGGCGCGTGCTCGTCCTTCGTTGCCAGTTCGATCTTGAGGAGGCCGCTGGCGATAACGCTCGCCCGGGCAAGGACGTCCAGTTGTGCCGGGCTGTACAGCGCTGTGAGCGATTCGACGACCGTGCTCTGGGTCACCTCGAGGCTTTTCGACAGATGCTTCCCCGGGTCCGTGAGCCACGGGTAGTCCCTGATGGCATCGGCAATGGTCGGTGCATAACGTGTTGCGAGTGCGGCGCGTACCGTTTCGTCGGCGTCAGCAGCCAATTCGTCGAACTCCCTGCTCACCGACTCCGAGTCCTCTGTGACCATTTTCCGCAGATCCTGCATCGCGTCGTCATCGTACAGCTGGGAGTAGATGAGCATCAACGACTGGTCCTGCTTGGACAGGCGAGGTGCCACGTCCTCGAACCCTGCCGGGACTCCCGTCACGGAGGTGCCCTGGAGGATTGCCTGGATCTCCGCCCTGGCACGCTGCAACCTCTCGATGCTCACCGCGAGGTCCGCGTCGATCGCTTTCAGCGCCTCGGACGACGAATCGCCATCGAGGGCCACTTCGTCGATTTGATCGAGCGGTACCCCGAGATCCCGTAGGCGTCGTATTTTCAGCAGACGGACGAGGTGCCTGACCTGGTACTGCTTGTAGCCATTGGACATCCTGTCCGGCTGCTCGAGAAGTCCGACCCGATGATAGTGACGAACGGTGTTCACCGTCGTCCCGGCCAGCTCGGCGATTCCTTGGGTGCTCCAGGCCATGCTCGTCAGTCCTTCTTCATTCATCGTCCCCAGTTCAGTCGTGACGCACCTGGTACGTGTCGGACTGTTCTTTAGAAGGAAACTCCATGTTCCCACCACACAGTCAAGATGCAGCGAGACCCCCTGCAGAACTGCAACGGAGACGGTACCGGCCAGCCCGATCGATGGCGGTGCCATCAACGAGTCCATGACGACAGATGCCCGAAATCCGGCTTCGGGTCACCGTCACCAGCCCAGAATTCCTACAAGCCCGGTTGCGAGCGCCGAGATGGCGACCGTCCACACTACGATCGCGATCGCCTGCCAGAAGAGGACCCGCTCCTTCCTGACGCCCGACGCCGCGAGGAACGTAGCGGTGAGTTGCGTGGGAAGAGCAAGGGGGGCGAGGAGGCTTGCCCCCGGCACCCCGAAGCGGGAGAGCCAGCCCTGCAGGCGCCGCTGTCCCTTCGCGCGCCGCGGTGACGGAGCGGCGGATGCAGAACCCGCCGGCCCGCCCAAGCCTCCTCGAGAGGCGACGACCTTCTCCCGGACACGGGAGCTGATGGTGACGATGGCAAGCACGCTCAGGAAGTTGCCGATCATCGCCGAGACCGCCGCCACCACCGGATTGACCCCGAGGAGAATGCCGATAGCGGCGGCACCCTCGCCCTCGATGTACGGAATCATCCCGGCGACGGCCACACCCAACGGTTGCGCCATCTCGGGTAGCTGTTGAACCCACTCCTGCATGCCCTCATACGGGTTGTCCACCATGTCCTCCTTAGAATGCATGACGGGGAGCGTGGATCGATCCACCGTCCTCACGCTTCTACGGCGGCACCGATCGCGCTCTGCCATGGCGTGGTTTGGTGTGCTGAAACCAGTGAACAGGCTGTGCCGACAACAGGGTCAAGGCCTTTGAATGAGTCGTCCGCCATACCCCTCTCGGGGGTGTCCCGATCTCGCCGTCTCGCCTAGCCGCACAGCTACCACCCCCGAGCTGAGCTGAGCTGAGCTGAGCTGAGGAAATGGTGGTTCCTGCTGCGCACCCGGTGCCGTCACCACGGGAACGTGACTCCTGCTCCTCGCCGCATCTGCCGCTTCAAAGGAGCCGGAAGCCGTCCCAGCTCCCGCCGGCGCACCTGCCGGCGGCGCCGGGGTGCTGCGCGACGCGACGAAATCCGTGAGCCGGGACCCTTGAGGTGACGCCCCCGGCACGGCAGACTGAGCACACACCAGTCTCATCCGGCACATCAGCGCCACACCATGGTCTCGTTCACGCTCCACGGTCAGCAGGACAGCGCTGCCTCGACCACCCTGGAGCCACACCATGAACGACGCCGTGATCAAGAGCGGTTCCCTGCGCCTCGCGCAGGAGAGCGACCTCATCGCCACCCTCGAAGCCGTGGAGACCAGCGCCGATCTCCCCCGTGCCGTGGCGGACGCCGCCGAGATCAGGGCGTTCGCGGAGACGCTCGGGCGGCTCGACGTCGCGTTCTGGGCAGAGGTGATCGGGCTCGACGCGCTGGCCCGCACGGACGGCGCGCCCGGCGCGCGGACACGGGGCCAGGAGATCCTCGAATGGGCCACCGAGCAGGGCGACGCGCGGCTCGCGAGCCGCTGCCACGCCCTGATCGCGATGATGGATCTCATCGCCGGCCACTCCGGCTCCGGCGCGGAGCAGGCGACGATCGCCGTCACACTGCTGGACGGCACCGAGCTGCCCCGGCTCCGGGCGAATTTCCTGACGCGTCAGGCGCTCGGCCTCCTGGTCGCGGGGCTCCTGCAGCACGGCTTCGACGTGTCCCGCCGGGCACTCGCCCTCGCGGACCAGCTGGCCGACCCCGAGCTCCTGGCCCGGATCGCGTCGAACGCGTTCCACTCCGCACTCGACGAGTCGATGCCGGACGAGGCCCGCTTCTGGATGCGGCGGCTGGAAGCCGTGATCGCCACGTCCCCGGAGCTCGAAGCCGAACTCTCGGATGTCCTCGCCCGCGGTCACCTGGCGGACAATCGTCCCTGGGATGCGCTCGAGGTACTGGAACGGGCCGGGGACGACGACGCCGCGACGTCGCAGCCGGAGACACGGGCCACCCGGATGCTCCTGCTCGCGCAGGCCCACCACGGGGTCGGCAACCTCCCCGCCGCACGGCGCGCCCTCGACCGGGCGGAACAGATCACCGTGCGTCATGCGCTGGAGGAGGTCGCCTCCACCGTCCTGGAGGAGCGCGCCGCCATCGCCGCGTCCGCGGCCGACTTCCGGCTCGCCTACGAACTCCACCGACAGTTCCACCAGGCGGCGCGGACCCGGTGGATCGAGGCCCGCCGCTCCCGGGTGGACCACCTGTTCGCCGAGCAGAACGTCACAGAGGCACTGGAACGCGCCGAACAGGCGGAGGCGGCCGTCGCCGTCGACCCCCTGACGAAGGTCCGCAACCGGCGGTGGGTCGAGGACACGCTGCCCGACGTCGTCCGGACCTGGCAGGCCGGCGGACCGTGGACGGCGTCCCTGGCCATCCTCGACCTCGACCACTTCAAGCTGGTCAACGACCGCTACGGCCACGCCGCGGGCGATGACGTGCTGGTGTCCGTCGCCGCGGCCCTCCAGGCGTGCGGCGGGGTCCAGCACGTCGCCCGGATCGGAGGCGAGGAGTTCCTGCTGGTCCTGCAGCAGGACGCCGACCAGCAGCAGGTGGCGGAGCGGGTGCTGTCCGCCATGCGGGAGCTCCGATGGCCCGAGATCGACGGCGGCCTCCGCCTCACGGTGAGCATCGGCTTCGCCGGTTGCGAACCGGGGGCGACGACGTCCGACCTGCTGCAGGAGGCCGACCTTCGCCTCTACAGCGCGAAACGCGCCGGTCGGGACAGGTCGGCGGGCCCCTGGTAGGACCGGCCTCCTGTCAGGCACGATGCGGGTCACGGGCCAGGATGAGAGGCGGTCAGGGTGCCTGGACGGGCAGGCGTAGGAGTCGATCGTCCTGGTCGGAGGGATCCCCTCGTCCGTCGGTGTTGCTGGTGAGGATCCAGAGGTCGCCGTCGGGTCCGGTGGTGACGTCTCGAAGCCTGCCGTAATCGCGGGTGAAGTAGTCCACGGACCGGCCGGGGTCGGCCGTCGGCACGGTCCGCAGCACCTGGCCGCGGAGGTTGGCGATGTAGAGGGTGCCATCCAGGTACGTCATGCCGCTGGGGCTCGCCGCCCCGGGGTCCCATTGCTGGACGGGATCGGTGAAGCCGTCCTCGCCGGCCACACCTTCGACGGCGGGCCAACCGTAGTTGGCACCGGGGGTGATGATATTCAGTTCGTCCCAGGTGTTCTGCCCGAACTCGGTGGCGAACAGCGTGCCGTCGTCGGACCAGGTCAGGCCCTGGGGGTTGCGATGCCCGTAGCTGTAGGTGAGGGAGCCGGGGAACGGATTGTCGTCAGGGACCTCCCCGTCGGGAGTCATGCGAAGGATCTTCCCGGCAAGCGAGCCACGGTCCTGGGCGGCGTCGCGGCGGCCCGCATCCCCGGTCGTCGCGTACAGCATCCCGTCGGGGCCGAAGGCGAGGCGGCCGCCGTCGTGGACGTTCGCCGACGGGATGCCGTCGAGCAGCGTCTCCGCCTCCCCCAGCGCACGCCCGCCGGCAGTCCCGGTGAGGATGAAGCGCTGGATGCGGTTGCCGTCCGTGGCCGTGGAGTAGACGTAGAGCCGCTGCTCGTCGTCGACCGCCAACCCGAGCAGGCCCCCCTCCCCTGCCCCGGCGACGCCCTCGACGGTTCCGACGACACGGGTGGAACCGTCATCGAGGACTTCGAGGATCCTGGCGCTGTCCCGCTCACTGATGAGTGTCACCCCGTCGACGACCACGACCGACCACGGCGCTTGAAGACCCGAGACGACGGTGACAGGCTCGGCAAGAGCCTGACCCTGCGACGGCGTGGCGCCCTCCGGGGACGGCGGGCCACCATCGCCTGATCCCGGGCTGCAGGAGGTGATGAGGGCCGCCGCGCCGAGACCGATCACGGCAAGGGCCACACCGCGGGGGATCCAGGTATTCATAGTGGTCATCATGCTACGGCGATCGGCGGGCAGTCGACCGTCGCCGTCGAGCCTTCCTCGAAGGTCCACAGCCGACGGTCAGGAGGAGCGGGCGAGCCAGGCCTCGAGCGCGGCCCGGACGAATTCCGCACCGCCCGGTCCGCCGTAGTTCACCGCGAACCGCGGGTCCTGGACGTACATCGCCCCGAGTCCCCGGACGTACTCGGGCAGGAGGGCCCCCTCGTCGTCGCGCGGCACGCCCGGGACGGAGGAGAGCCAGGCGACGTGGCGCGCGGCCAGCTCCTGGGCTTCGCCACCGGTCGGTGCGACACCCCGGGCCGCGGCATCGGCCCAGCCCGCATTGAGCTCCGCGACCTCCCGGCCGAATGCCTCCCTCTCCGCGTCCGTCCGTCCGCGCCACCAGGCATCGCCCTGGGCGTAGGCATCGCTGCCCCACCGCTCCTCGACCTCCTCCCGATAGCGCGTGTGGTCGAATCCGTCGAACATCTTCTCAGGCATGGGTTCCTCTCCTCGTTCCAGGGCCTCGACCGTCGCGAGGACCGCACTGATCCGGCGGTCGAGCCGTTGCTGCTCGCCGCGGAGGTGGTCGAGGTGGGACCGCAGGGCGGATACCGGGGCAACCGCACCGCCGTCGTCGAGCACCGCACGGATGGCCGGTAGCGGCAGTCCGAGGGATCGCAGCAGCAGGATGCGCTGGAGCCTCACGAGTGCCGGGCCGTCGTAGAACCGATATCCGTTGGCGCCCACGCGGGACGGCACCAGCAAGCCGACGTCACCATAGTGGCGCAGGGTCCGGCTCGTGGTGCCGGCGAGCCGAGCCACGGCGGCGATCGGGTATTCCACGTCGTCCTCCTCCTTCCACCGCACGGTGCAGCGGAAGGATTCAACAGTACGAATTGACGCTGCGTGAAGGTCAAGCGGGCCCTGTCGATGCGGGCCCGTGGCGGAGCGCGGGAGAACCGGTCAGTTGTACCAGAACCATTGCGGCGGACGCCACGATCCCGGGACGGCGTGTGCATTGAAGGTGCCGCACTCGGAGCACGTGTAGCTCGTGCTCGCGGGGAGGAGGTCGGTGGAATGGTCGGCCTGGCGTGCGGGCACGAACTCCTCGAAGATCAGGTAGTCGTCCGTGCGGCACAGGGGGCAGGAGGGGGCTTCTTCGGTGGGCGGGACTGAGACGGCGGAGCTACTGGTACGCAGGCTCCGCCCGTGATCGATTGTTGTCATGAGGTTCACCGTTTCCGTACCTGCAACCGACGCTGGGTGCAGGTACTTGGGGTACGTATACGGCGACCATAGACCTTTACTACTCGATGCGGAACCCCAGGAACCCACGTAATCACGCGGGCAGCGGGCCCGACTGGCACAATGGCCCCATGACCATCAGGGCCCCCAGATCCACGGCGGCACTTCCGCCGGAACAGGCTGCACCCCTGCGCCGCGCACTCGGCAGCAGCGCCGACGTCACGGTGTTCGTCGACGGCACCGCACACCGGCTTCCCGGGGAGGCGCAGGCCGCCGTCGTCGACCTCCTCGCCCGCCTGTCCGACGGCGACGCCGTCCAGGTGACCTCGGTCGCCGAGCTGCTCACCACCTCGCAGGCGGCCGAGCTCGCCGGGATCTCGCACAGCTACCTGCGCAAGCTGACCGACGCCGGCACCCTGCCGGTGGAATACCGCGGATCGCACCGGCGCCTGCGCCGGGCCGACGTCGAGGACTGGCTGCGCAGCCAGCTGCGCCGCTCGGACCCCTCCGCCGGGGAGCCCGGCGAGGTCTAGCATCGTCGCGCTCCGGCGACCCTAGGACTGCTCGAAGCGGGGCCGGGAGCGCCACCGGCGCGCCTTGAGCGCGAGGTGCAGTTCCAGGCGCACCGTCCCGGCGAGCGGGTCCGCGCCGATGATCGACCGGATCCTCGTCAGCCGGTTGTAGACGCTGCTGCGGTGGAGGTGGAGTTGCGCGGCCACATCCTGCACCGAACCGTTCTTGTCGTACAGCAGTTCGAGGACCGGCAGGAGCTCCTCGAGGCGGTCCGCCTCGCACAGTTCGTCGAACCGCACGCTGCCGTGCGCCGGGACCTGCCACCCCATCGCGCCGAGGAACTGGTAGACGCCGATCTCGGCGAACGCCGACACCCCGCCGAGCTGGGGATCCACGGCGTCGGCCTGGGCCGCGTGCTGGGCCTGCCGGAAGACGTCCGCGAAATCCCGTGGATCGGCGGCGGGCTCGCTGAGGCCCAGGACGAACCGGCCCGCAGGACGTCCTGTCCGCTTGACCACCTCGACCCGGCACCGGTCCACCACATGCTGGAGGGCGCTGCGGCCCACCCTGGCCTCGCACAGGAGGACGGAGTGCGTGGACGCCCCTGCGCTGAACCGGACGGGCTCGACGCCGACCGTCGCCTGCAGGGCGATGGTGCGCTGGAGCAGGGCGGCCTCGAGCGGGTCCTCCCTCCCGGCGCGGGCCGATGACTCGGACAGCTCGTGGACGAGGGCCACACGCCACGGTCCGTGCCCGCCGAGCTCACGCCAGCCGCGCAGGTCCTCCACCGCTGCGGCGACGCCGTGGCAGGCGGCGAGGAACGTGGCCTCGCGCTGCGTGCGCCGCTCCGAGGACGCCGTGTCCGTCTCGAGCAGCAGTTCGGCGAGGCGGTCGACCGTCGGCCGGACCGCGGGCAGGGCGGCGAGGATGGCCGGGGCGGGGTCCTCGCTCGAATGCTGCTGCACCCAGAGGTAGCCCACGCGGAACCCCCGGACCAGGAGCGGCACGCACACCCGTCCCAGCATCCCGAGGTCCTCGTTCGCGGGGACGGCGACCGGACGGACGGCCTGCGCGATCCCGTGGCGGAGCTGCCACTCGCTCACATCCGCCGGGACCTTCTTGCTCAGCAGGAAGTTCACCCGTACGCGGTCGGCGGAGGTCTGGTGACTGCTGTACGCAAGGAGGACGCCGTCGGGATCCTCGAGGGACAGGCCGCGCCCGAGCGTCTGCGCGAGCGACTCGACGAGGTCCTCGATCTGCTGGTTCTGCACAGCCCCACAGTAGGCGGGCAGGCCGTCAGGGGCGACACTTGCCGCTCCCGGACTCGACATCTGTCGATAGCCCCTCCAGCATCGATCTGCTAGTGGCCCAGCTCACATCCGCCGGGAAGCGCGGCGCGGCGGGCATCCGAGGCCGCGCGGCACGGCCTTCCGCACGAGGGCCACGCGGCGACCGGAAAAGCCCCGGGGGAGCGCTCCTCGCCGCTCCCTATTCTGGAGCTACCCCGTCCGCCCGATCGAACCCGTGGAGAACCCAATGATCATCGGCGTCCCCAGAGAAGTGAAGAACAACGAGTTCCGCGTCGCCATCACGGCGTCCGGCGTGCACGAGTTCCGGGCCCACGGGCACACCGTGCTCGTGGAACGCGGAGCGGGCGTCGGGTCGAACATCACGGACGCGGCCTACGAGGCCGCCGGCGCCGAGCTCGTCGATGCCGCCGACGACGTCTGGGCGCGCGCGGACATGGTCCTGAAGGTCAAGGAGCCGATCGCCGCCGAGTACCACCGCTTCCGGAAGGGCCTCATCCTCTTCACCTACCTCCACCTCGCGGCGGAACCCGAACTGACCCGCGCACTGGTGGACGCCGGCGTCACCGCGATCGCCTACGAGACCGTCCAGGACGGCCGCGCCCTGCCCCTGCTCGCCCCGATGTCCGAGGTGGCCGGCCGCCTGTCCGTCCAGGTCGGTGCGCAGGTCATGACCGCGCCGGCCGGCGGCCCCGGCCTGCTGCTCGGCGGCGTCGCAGGGGTCCGCCCCGCCAAGGTCGTGGTCCTCGGGGCCGGCGTCGCGGGCACCAACGCGACGGCGATGGCGGTCGGCACGGGCGCCGAGGTCACCATCCTCGACATCAACATCGCCCGGCTGCGGGAGATCGATGCCCTGTACGCCGGACGCGTCAAGACGATCGCCTCGAACTCCTTGGAGATCGAGACCTCCGTCCTCGACGCGGACCTGGTGATCGGATCCGTCCTGATCCCCGGCGCCCGGGCCCCGAAGCTCGTCACGAACGAGCTCGTCTCCCGGATGAAGCCGGGCAGCGTCCTCGTGGACATCGCCGTGGACCAGGGCGGGTGCTTCGAGGACTCCCGCGTCACCACGCACGAGGACCCCACCTTCACGGTGCACGGATCACTCTTCTACTGCGTGGGCAACATGCCCGGCGCCGTCCCGAACACGTCGACCTACGCGCTGACCAACGTGACGCTGCGGTACGCCGTGGCGCTGGCCGACCGGGGCGTCCGCGCCGCCTTCGACGCGGACCCCTCGCTGGCGCGCGGATTGAATGTCGCGTCGGGGCGCGTGGCGCACCACTCGGTGTCCGAGGCGCACGGCCTGGAGCTGGCGAAGGACTGGTCGGCACTGGTCTAGTACTGCCGGGCGCCTGCCCGGGCGCCTCCGCCCGGTCAGGGGCCCCGCGGCCGGAGCGGGTACGCGGCGTGGACCTCTTCGATCAGCCGCACGACGTCGAGGGCCTCGACCGCCTGCACGGGCGGCGGCCCGCCCCCGTGGACGGCCGTGACGAGTCCGGCGTAGAAGTCCGCGTACCGGCCGGGGCCGACGACGAGCGCCTCGGCGTCCGCGTCGCGCCCCATCACGCCCCGGGGCGGCACCATCAGGGCATCGGCCGCGTCCACGATGCCGTCCGGCGGCACGCCCGCCGCGAGCAGTGCCTCCTGCGGGTCCGCGCCCGTGACCGTCAGTCCGCCCTGCGCCCCGGTCACGCGGAAGCGGGGCCGGGCGAGCGGCGCCAGGCAGCCCGCGTGCAGATGGCTGGTGACCCCGCCGTCGTGCCGCAGGACGAGGAACGCCGCGTCCTCGGCCGCTCCCCCGCGGTCGCTGCGCAGTTCGGCGTACACGGGGACCGCCGGACCGAAGAGGGTGAGCGCCTGGTCGATCAGGTGTGAGCCGAGGTCGTAGAGCACGCCACCTCCGTCCGCCGGCCCGGCGTCGCGCTTCCACGGCTTGCTGATGGACGGCTTCCACGACTCCATCGCCGATTCGAAGAAGCGCACCTCGCCCAGGCCGCCCGCCGCGACCACGGCCCGCACCGTCAGGAAGTCCCCGTCCCACCGTCGGTTGTGGAACGGCACGAGGAGCCTGCCGGCCGCGCGTGCCGCGTCGATGAGCCGCCCGCCGTCGTCGGCGTGCACCACGAGGGGCTTGTCGACCACCACGTGCAGGCCCCGCGCGAGCGCCGCGGCGGCCAGCCTGTCTCTTATCCACATCTGTCTGGGTCAGGAGCTGGTAGGCATCGAGCTGGTGCAGCCCGNGGTTGTGGAACGGCACGAGGAGCCTGCCGGCCGCGCGTGCCGCGTCGATGAGCCGCCCGCCGTCGTCGGCGTGCACCACGAGGGGCTTGTCGACCACCACGTGCAGGCCCCGCGCGAGCGCCGCGGCGGCCAGCGGCGCGTGCGTGGCGTGCGGGGTGGCGATGACGGCCAGGCCGAGGTCCGGTACGGCCTGGAGCGCGTCGTCGAGCGTGGCGGCCACCAGGACGGTCGGGTAGGCGGCCCGCGCGGCCTCCCGGCGCTCCTGGCTCGGCGTGACGACGACGGCGAGATCCAGCCCGGGCTCGTGCCGGATCAGCGGTGCGTGGAAGACGCTGCCGCCGTGGCCGAAACCCACCAGCACCGTCCGGACGGGCCGGTGCGGGATGGGGCCCACGCGCGTCAGGAAGGGTCGAAGTGGGCGCGGGGGACGGTGCCGTTCAGCCCGGCGACCATGCCTGCGGCGAGCACCCGGAGCTTCACGTTGCGGGAGTTGGAGGCCCGACGCATCTTGTCGAACGCGTCCTTCTGCGAGCAGTTGTCCTGGCCCATGATGATCCCGACGGCGAGATCGATCTCGGTGCGGGTCTGCAGCACGGCGTGGAGGTCCTCCGCCGTCGCGGCGTGCTGCGCCACGCGCACAGCGAGCTTCAGGGCCTGCGACGCCTGTACCGTGAAGGCGCGGGCGACCCTCCGGTACTCCTCGCTGAACACGGAGGCGTCCTCGGCGTACAGGTTGAGGGCCGCGCGCGCCGACCCCTCGAGATCCAGCGGCAGGCAGAACATGGCACCCACGCCGTTCCGCCTGATGTGGTGCATGAACTCGGGCCAGCGCGCGTCGGTGCGGGCGTCGGCGATGAACACCTCGTCGTGCACGCGCAGGGCGTGCAGGCACGGGCCGTCGTCGTGCTCGTACTGCACCTCGTCCATGGCCCTGGCCTTCTCCCCGCTGCTGCCGACGGTGAGCTGCTCGTGGACGGAACGCTGCAGGGTGATGCCGCAGTAGGTGTCGCCCTGTGTGCCGAGGGTCTCGGCGGTGAACTCGGCCAGCTCCTGCAGGAACGTATGCACGTCCGGATGATCGACCAGCAGGTCCTGGAGGCGCGCGGCGGCCGCTTCAGGGGGGAGGGGGTCGACGTCGTCGGCCACGATGTGGAGGCGCGGGCCGGCCATGGCCTCGTCCTCGACTGCCTCACGGGAGTCGGACATCTGCTCGGGCACCTCCTCCACGCTCCACCACCTTCACTCGACGGCCGGCAGGGCGCCGGCGCTTGCCAGTCTACAAGGGCCCGCCCCCAGTGCGGCGGCGTGCTGCGTCTGCCGCGAGGGCGGAGACCAGGGCACACCATGACGCGGCCAGGCGGGCGTTCGACATGCCCCGGTGCTCCTGCAGGTGCAGCAGCAGGCCCGCGTTCAGGAAGGCCGACAGCTGGTAGGCGCCCAGTTCCGGATCCTGCACGTGCAGGCCACGCAGCAGCACGGACAGGTGCAGCCGCGTGAGTTGCTGCGTCGGATGTTCGAGGTCCGGTCCGCCCTGCTGCTCGGCCGCCCGGAGGATCTGCCCGTCGAACCGCATGCGTTCGATACTCGCCTCGCCGAACGCGATCAGCCGCTCGAGGGGTGGCGCGCCCGGCCCCAGGGGAGGAGGGCCGGCCATGAAGGCGTGCTGGAAGGAACGCCCTGCCTCGTCGGCGAGCGCGTGCATGAGGCCGGCCCTGTTGCCGAACCTCCGGAAGACGGTGCCCTTGCCCACTCCTGCCCGCCGCGCCACGGCATCCGTGGTCAGCCGCTCGGGACCACAGGTCGCGACGATCTCGGCCGCGGCATCGAGGATGAGGCGGCGGTTGCGTGCCGCATCGGTCCGCTCTCCGTCGTCGCCCGTGACCCGGAGCAATTCCTCGCCCTGCATGCCGCCACTATAACGGCGGAATAAAACGGACCGCAGTCCGCTTGCAGGAGGGGACGCACGTGTCGCAGTACCGAACGCCCGGCCGAACGGCCCCACAGCATTGGGAGAAACCATGACCACCACGATCCTGACCCTCGTCGGAAGCCTGCGCGAGGGTTCCATCAACCGCCAGCTCGCGGAGGCGGCCACCGCACATGCCCCCGAAGCCGTCGACGTCGTCACGTTCGATGCGCTGAACGACGTCCCGTTCTACAACGAGGACATCGACAACGACACGGACCGCCCCCAGGCCGCCGACGCCCTCCGTGCCGCGGCAGCCGACGCGGACGCCGTCCTGCTCGTCTCCCCCGAATACAACGGCAGCATGCCCGCGGTACTGAAGAACGCCATCGACTGGCTCTCCCGCCCCTACGGCGCCGGTGCGCTCTCGAGCAAGCCCGCCGCCGTCATCGGCTCCGCCTTCGGCCAGTACGGCGGGGTGTGGGCCCACGACGAGGCCCGCCGCTCCCTCGGCGTCGCAGGCGCCACGGTGCTCGACGAGGCCAGGCTCTCCATCGGCAGCTCGATCACGCGCTTCGCCGAGGTGCACCCGAAGGACGACGCCGAGGTCTCCGGCCTGGTCACCGGGGTCCTGATGGCCCTCGCCGGCGCGGCTGCGCCCGTCGCGGCCTGATTCGGCAGCCACCGCGCACGCCGCACCACGGGCAGTAGCAGAGGTAGCAGCACAGAAACAGCAGGACCCCGGCGCGACCCGCGCCGGGGTCCTGCTCCGTCTGCCGCGGGGTACCGCTCAGCGCCAGAGGCTGTCCGCCCAGGCGGCATCCCTCAGGTAGTCCCTGGCGGGCCCGATCTCCCAGAGCTGGCCCTGCGGGGCGAGGACGCCGTCGTTCTGCATCGACTCGACCTCCTCCGACGAACAGCCGAGAGCCTCGGAGAGGTCGGCGTCGTCCATGGCCAGCACGACGGTGTTCCTTGGGTTCATGGTGCAGTCCTTCGGTCGATGGATGGGCCGGGCTACGGGGTGGTGCGCGCCGCGCGGACCGGGCCGGCCAACGGCTCCCAGCTCCGCGCATACAACCCGAGTGCCGCCTCCTCGCGGGCAGCGAAGCCCAGGCGGTTCAGCGCCATGTGCGCCTGGTACACGGTCAGATGCTGGGCGCTGCGGCTGACGCGGACCTTGTCGGCCCGGTACAGATAGGTGTCGAGGGCGCGGAACCAGCGCCGCCGCCAGTTCTGCACGGCGGATTCGGACGCCGTGGCCGCCATGAGCGCGTGGAAGCCGGGGGCCTTCGCGGCGACCTGCGCAGCCATCGCCTCACGGACCCCCGACGCGCGTGGGCCGACGTCGGCCGTGCACGTGCGCAGGTGGCTGTCCCAGTAGAAGTCCCAGGAGAGTCGCCGGCGGTCCGGCCATCCCGCGGACCGCGGGCCGCGCATCATGCTCTGCGCGGAGTCGAAGAGGAGCAACGCCGCGAGCGCCGAACGGTTCTGCAGGCGGGGGAAGCGCTGGGTCCCCCAGAGGGCGAGTTCGGAGCCGAGTTCGAAGACTTCCTCGGCGAGGTGCAGGCCCTCCACCCCGCCGTACTTGACGAGGTTGGCCTCGAGCTGCGGATCGGCCATCTCCCGACCGCCGGAATAGTAGGTGTTGCCGGCGGGAGCGGTGAAATGCTGGCGGACCGTCAGCCGGGGTACGCTCCTGGCGCTACGGTCCTGGAGTGCCCGCTGGAAGCTGCGCAGGGGTTCGAGGACGCGGGGATGGGCATGGATGCTGAGCCTGACCTGACCCATGACGCCCGTCGACGGGTCCTCGCTCCGCGTGAAGTACCAGCGCTTGGCGCCGAGCGCCTGGGCCTGCGCCACCAGCGGGGTGACCAGTTCTTCGATGATGCCGTCCGCTACATCGAAGCCACCCGTCGAGAGGGAGAGATGCCACCACTGAGTGCTGACGACCGTCCGTGAGGCGGTACGAACGGCGGTCAGCTGGCTCATGGCTCTCTCCTTCAGGGTCTGTGATCACCCCCGCTGGGGCGGGCTCTGGGGGCGCCCTCCGGATTCTGCTCCGGGGGCACCTGTTACTTGGGCCAGTCCCAGCTGGCCGCCGTGGGCTGGCCCTTGGGCCAGTCCCAGCTGGCCGCGCTGACGGACTGGCCTGCCGGCAGAACAGCTCCCACCACGATCAACAGGCCTGCAGTTGCGCCGAGTACCTTCTTCATGGCGATCCTTCCTTGCCCGTGTCCCGGGTGGTCGAGCTGTCCCCGCACCTGCCGATCGGCACGTGCCCGATCCGCTGCGTGAAGGCCCCCCTCGGGACTTCCGCTGAACCGGCCTCATCAGAATGTCCGCCGCCGACAGGTAGTGTCCAGCAGTAGAGGTGGCCGTTTGCGGACATGGCGCGATCAGGACGCGGGAGCGCGCCGTGACGACCCGGGACAGCGGGGTCCCGGGCTCACTTCCGCGGAACGGCGGGGATCCCGGCGCTCCCGGGAGGAGCGGATTGCCCCTGTCCCGGCCGTGTCATTAACTGGACATGTCATCTTTTCCGCACGCGATTCGCCGCTGGTGCCAGCGGCCGACAAGGAGGTCTCATGCTGGGTGCGACGTCACTCGAGGTGTACCGGTACGCCGTCGGACACCCCGGCTGGACGCGTGCCGAGGCCTCCGAGGCCCTCGGGCTGACACTTCGCCGCATCGACGAGGCCGTCGGCGAGCTGTCCGACCGTCGGCTGCTCAGCCCGCAGGCCGGCAGCCCGGACGGACTCGTCGCGGTCTCACCCGACGTCGCCCTCGCCGATCTCGTCGACGCGGACGAGCGCGAGCTGCAGGAACTCAAGGCGCGCATCAGCGCCCAGCGGCGTGAACTGTCCAGCCTCCTGCCCACCTTCCTCGACGCCCGCAAGCACGTCCTCGCCAGCACGTCGGTGGAGACCCTGGAGGACCCGCATCTCATCCACCGGGTCCTCATCGACTACGGGCGCGACGTCACCGAGAAGGTGTACATCGCGCAGCCCGGCCAGGGGTCGACGGCGGACGTCCACGAGGAGAGCGTCCGGAAGGATCTCGAACTCCTCGAACACGGGGTACGACGGCGGACCCTGTACGACACGAGTACGCGCGACCATGTGCCGACCCGCAAGGCTGTCGAGGCGATCGCCGCGGGCGGTGGCGAGTTCGGCGTCCTCCCGTTCATCCCCCTGCGCATGCTCATCTTCGACGAGAAGCTGGCCCTGGTGGGCAGGCAGCTCACGCGCGACGACAAGGCCGCCCTGGTCATCAGGGACCACAGCCTGATCAACATCTTCACGCGCCTGTTCGACATCGCGTGGGAGCTCAGCGAGGCCTTCCTCTCCCCGCAGCAGGTCGGATCGCCCTTGAGTGCGATGCAGCGCTCCATCATCCAGGGCCTCGCGAACGGCCTGTCCGACGAGTCGATCGCGCGGCGCCTGGACATCAACGTGAGGACCTGCCGCCGGCACATCGCCTGGATGCTGGAGACGCTGCGGGCGGACAGCCGCTTCCAGGCGGCCCTGAAGGCGCGCGACGCGGGATGGGTCTGAGCGGCCTGCGGCGCCGCCTTCGCATGCATTGCACTCACGGGCAACACCTGTTGCCTGATGGTGAACCCACGCCTAGACTCTGGGCGTGACGTCCTCCAGCGAGACCCCGACCGACTTCCTGCCCGCCGAGACCGAAGCAGCTCTCGAACGCGCCGTCGACTCCGCCGCGCGCCACGACCGGCTCTTCTCGCTGCGCGCGGCCAATATCAAGCAGTCGGCGGTACGCGACGTCTTCGACATCTCCATCCGCCCGGGCCTCGTCTCCCTCGCGGGCGGGAGCCCGTACCTGAAGTCCCTGCCGCTCGAGGACCTCGGCCGGACCGCCCAGAAGATCATCGCGGAGCACGGGCTCGAGGCCCTGCAGTACGGCGGCGGCCAGGGCATGGACGAGCTCCGGCGGCTCGTCTGCGACGTCATGGCGGCCGAGGGGATCGAGGGCGCGAGCCCCGAGGACATCGTGATCACCACGGGCTCCCAGTCGGCGCAGGACGTCGCGGCGAAGGTCTTCTGCGACCCCGGGGACGTGATCCTCTGCGAGGACCCTACCTACGTGGGCGCCCTCAACACGTTCGAGGCCTACGAGGTCGACGTCGTCACCGTCCCCATGGACGACGCCGGGCTCATCCCCGACGAGCTCGACCGGGTCATCGGGGAGCTCCAGGCGCAGGGCCGTTCGATCAAGCTGCTGTACACGATCCCCAGCTTCAACAACCCGAGCGGCATCACGATGGCTGCGGATCGTCGCCAGCGGGTCGTCGACATCTGCCGCGACCACAACATCCTCGTCCTCGAGGACAACCCCTACGGCATGCTGCGCTTCGACGGCGAGCCGCTGAAGCCCATGCGCGCGGACAACCCCGACGACGTCATCTACCTGGGCTCCTTCTCGAAGATCTTCGCGCCCGGTGTGCGGCTCGGCTGGGCCCTGGTGCCCAGGCACCTCTACCGCCGGTTCTACCTCGCCTGCGAGGCCGTGGTGCTGTGCCCGTCCCCGCTCACGCAGATGCTCGTGAGCGCCTACCTCACCGAGTACGACTGGCGCGGGCACCTGACCTCGATGCGCAGCCTCTACCGCGAGCGGTGCGAGGCCATGCTCGGCGCCCTCGCCGAGGAGTTCCCGGAGGGCGTCCACTGGACCACACCGGACGGCGGGTTCTTCGTCTGGGTCACCCTGCCGGAGGGCATCGACACCTACCCGCTGCTCTACACGGCGATCGACGCCGGCGTCGTGTTCATCCCCGGCGCCGCCTTCACGCCGTCGGACGAGCCCTCCAACAAGCTCCGGCTGGCCTTCAGCGCCGTCTCACCGGAGGACATCGTCGAGGGCGTCCGCCGCCTGGCGCCGATCCTGCGCGGAGCGATCGAGCAGAACAGGTAATCCGCCGGTTCGCACCGCGGCTACCGCGGCGGCCGGTTCTGCTGGCGCAGCGTCACCGCGATCGAGATGAGTGCCGCGATGATCACGAGGATCGACAGCCGCGCCACCGCGCCGAGGTCGGGGAAGACCAGCTGCAGGACGCTCGACGCGAGGAAGCCGATCACCACCACGAGCAGGAGCCTGCTCAGGGGATAGCGCGGTCGCGGGCTCCTGCCCCGTTCCCCGCCGGGTAGCTGCTGGTTCATGGCCCCACCCTAGTCGAGCAGGAGGGCGGGCTCCTCGAGGATGGACGCGACGTCGGCCATGAAGCGTGCGCTCAGGTCGCCGTCCACCACGCGGTGGTCGAACGATCCACCGAGCGTGGTGATCCAGCGGGGGATGACCTCCCCGTCGAGCACCCAGGGCTTCTGCTTGATCGTGCCGAAGGCCACGATCGCCACCTCTCCCGGGTTGATGATGGGCGTCCCGGTGTCGATGCCCAGTGCCCCGATGTTCGTGATCGTCAGCGTGCCGCCCTGCATCTGGGCCGGTTGCGTCCGGCCGGCCCGGGCCGTGGTCGCGAGGTCGTTGAGTGCGAGGGCCAGCTCCTTCAGCGAGAGGTCCTGCGCGTCCTTGATGTTCGGGACCATCAGCCCCCGGGGGGTCGCGGCGGCGATGCCGAGGTTCATGAAGTGCTTGACGAGGATCTCGTCCTCGGCCCAGGTGGCGTTGACCGACGGGTTCCGCGCCGCCGCCCAGATGACGGCCTTCGCGAGGATCAGCAGCGGCGAGACGCGGATGCCCTCGAAGTCCCGGGACGCCTTGAGCCGCTTCACGAACTCCATGGTCCGGGAGGCGTCGACGTCGACGAAGATGCTCACGTGCGGTGCCGTGAACGCACTCTGCACCATGGCCTTCGCCGTCGCCCGGCGGACGCCCTTGACCGGGATCCGTTCGATGCGGCCACCCCCGAGGAGTTTACGGTCCGACCAGAAGGAGTCCGCGCCGTCCTGCTCGGCGTCGCGCTGGGACTGGTAGCTCATGAGGTCCTGCTTGGTGACCTCACCGGCGGACCCGGTGGCCGGGACGTCCGCGAGATTGATGCCGAGGTCCCGTGCGGCCTTGCGGACGGGCGGCTTCGCGAGCACGCGGCTGATGAGCTGGTTCAGCGGGTTGGTCCGCCCGGGTGCCCCGGCGGGCCGGTCGGGGTGCGATTCCGTCGGCGCACCGGCACCAGCCGCCGCGCCGGACGGCGGAGCGCTGGGCGCCGCCGGCGTGTGCGGTTCGGGCTGCGCCGGCGCGGGCGCTGCGGGGGCGGTCCGGGTGGCCGAGGTGGTGACGGGCGACGAGGACGGTTCGGCGGATGGCGTCCTGCGCGGACGGCGCTTCACGGCGTCGGCTTTCGGCCCGGTGCCCACCAGTGGCCCGGGCGAGGGCTCCGGCTCCGCTGCCCCGGGACCGGTGGCATCGACCCCGTCCTGCCGGCCGCCGGCGACGCCCCGGTCCNCTGCGGATCGGGCGGGAGCCGATCACCACGCGCACTGCATCCGTGGGCGAGTCGCTCTTCCAGGAGGAGGTCGTGGAACTCGTGGGCCACGAGGAGCGGGCCGTGATCCTGGGCAGGGAGACCGTGCCCGTCGAGCGTGTCCGGCTGGCCAGGACCACGGTGGCAGGCAGGGCCACGGTTCGGCGGATGGCGTCCTGCGCGGACGGCGCTTCACGGCGTCGGCTTTCGGCCCGGTGCCCACCAGTGGCCCGGGCGAGGGCTCCGGCTCCGCTGCCCCGGGACCGGTGGCATCGACCCCGTCCTGCCGGCCGCCGGCGAGCTCCCCGGGCATCTCGGGCGCGGGGACCGGGGCGTCGCCGGTCGGGGCGACGGAACCATCGGCTGCAGCACCGGCGGCACCGGCAGCCGCGGGATCGGCTGCACGATCTGCACGGTCTCCACGATCGGATGCAATGTCGGTCGCGGCCGACGGGCCGGGGTCGCTGCCGTTCCCGTCCTGGGCGGCCGCGTCGTCGACGGCGAAGATCGGCGTGCCGACCTCGATGGTCTCGCCCTCCGCGACGAGCAATTCGGACACGGTGCCCGCGTAGGGCGAGGAGAGTTCCACGAGCGACTTGGCGGTCTCGATCTCGCAGATGATGTCGTTGACCGCCACCGTCGCTCCCGGAGCCACCTTCCACTGCACGATCTCTGCCTCGGTGAGGCCTTCACCGACGTCGGGCAGGTTGAACGTCTTGAGCGTCATGATGGTCCTTCAGTACGCGAAGGCACGGTCGAGTGCCTCGAGGATGCGGTCGATGTCCGGCAGGTAGTGCTCTTCCACGCGGGCCACGGGGTAGGGCATGTGGAACCCGCCGACACGGATGACGGGGGCCTCGAGCGACAGGAACGCGCGCTCGGAGATCCGTGCGGCGATCTCCCCGCCGATCCCGCCGAACGTCGGCGCCTCGTGGGCGACGACCAGGCGGCCGGTGCGGGTCACCGATTCGGTGACGGTGTCGAAGTCGATCGGCGAGATGGAGCGCAGGTCGATCACCTCGACGCTGCGTCCGTCCTCCTCCGCCGCCGCGGCCGCGGCGAGGGCCACGGGTACGAGCGGGCCGTAGGCCACGATGGTCGCGTCCGTGCCGGCACGCAGGACGTGCGCGGAGAACGGGTCCCCGGCGGGCGCCGAGGTGTCCACCTCGCCCTTGAGCCAGTAGCGGCGCTTCGGCTCGAACACGATGACGGGGTCCTCGCAGCTGACCGCCTGCTGGATCATCCAGTAGGCGTCCTGCGGGTTGGACGGTGTGATGATCCGGAGCCCTGCGGTGTGCGCGAAGAGCGCCTCGGGGGACTCCGAGTGGTGCTCGACGCTGCCGATGCCGCCGCCGTAGGGGATGCGGATCACCACGGGCGCGCTCAGCATGCCGTCGCTGCGGGTGCGCAGCTTGGCGAGCTGGGTGGTGATCTGGTTGAACCCGGGGAACACGAAGCCGTCGAACTGGATCTCGCAGATGGGCCGGTAGCCGCGCAGGGCGAGACCGATCGCCGTGCCGATGATGCCGGATTCCGCGAGCGGGGAGTCGACGACGCGCATCGCCCCGAAATCCCGTTTCAGGCCGTCGGTCACGCGGTAGACACCGCCGAGCTCACCGATGTCCTCCCCCATCAGCAGCGTCCTGGGATCCTGCGTGAGGGAGGCGCGGAGCCCCTCGTTGATGGCCTTCGCGATGGTCATCGTCGCCATCAGTCGTGCTTCCCTTCATGGACGAACCCGGCCTCGTACTGCTGGAAGAAACGGAGTTCCTCCTGCACGAGGGGGTGCGGCTCGGCGTACACGCTGGCGAAGCGGCTCTCCATGTCCGGCACCGCCATGGACAGCACGGCGTCGCGGAGGGCGGTGGCCATGGAACGGGCCTCGGCGGCCAGCTCGTCGAAGAACGCGTCGTCGGCCAGGCCCTGCGTGCGCAGGTGGGCCTCCAGGCGGACCAGCGGGTCCCGCGGCTGCCATTCCTGCTCGTCGCCCGACAGCCGGTACTTCGTGGGGTCGTCCGCCGTCGTGTGCGCACTCATCCGGTAGGTGTAGGCCTCGATCAGGACGGGCCCCTTCCCGGATCGGGCGTGGTCGAGGGCCCAGCGCGTCACGGCTTCCACGGCGACGACGTCGTTGCCGTCCACGCGGACGCCGGGGAACCCGTATCCCTCGGCCCGCCGCGCGAGGGGCACCCTGGTCTGGACGGCCGCGGGGACGGAGATGGCCCACTGGTTGTTCTGGCAGAAGAACACCACGGGGGCATTGAAGGACGCCGCGAACACCATGGACTCATGGATGTCCCCCTCGGAGCTCGCGCCGTCACCGAAGTAGGCGACGGAGGCCGCCTCCGGCAGCGAGGGGTCGGCGAGCTGGTCCCGCTGGATACCCATCGCGTAGCCGACGGCGTGCAGGGACTGCGCGGCGAGGACGAGCGTGTAGAGGTGGAAGTTCCGCTCGCGGGGGTCCCACCCGCCGTTCGTCACTCCCCTGAACAGGCGGAGGATCTCCGCCGGCTCGACGCCGCGGGTCAGGGCGACGCCGTGCTCCCGGTAGGTCGGGAAGGCGTAGTCCTGGGGCTGCAGCGCGCGGCCGGACCCGATCTGCGCGGCTTCCTGGCCCGTCAGGGGCACCCAGAGCGCCAGCTGCCCCTGGCGCTGGAGGGCCGTGGATTCCTGGTCGAAGCGCCGGATCAGGAACATGTCCCGGTAGAGCGAGCGCAGGCGGGCTGCGTCAGTCGCGGCGAGATAGGGCGAGAAATCGATCATCTCGCCGTCGATCTCCGCGGTGAGGCCGCCGGCCATCGTTCCGTCGGGGGCGAGGACCTGGAGCATGTCCACCGACGCCTCCCGCTGCTCGCCGATCGCGGAGTGGGCTGCGCGCAGGACCTCCTCGACCTCGAACTCCGCTGCAGGCACACGACTGCCGCTCATAATCACTCCTCACATGACGCACTACATTCCGTTCGGGGAATGTATGTCGTAAGTCATACACGGGACAACATATGTTCCCGGGACGTACTGATCAAGACTAGTCAGGGCGGACCCGAGGGCCTATTTAAGACCGGGCGTCCCTGTCAGGGGCGGTGCGTGTACTCTCCGCACAACTCGAGGAAACGGGTGTTGGCGGCCTTCTCGCCGATGGAGACGCGGACGCCCTCCGATCCGAAGGCCCGCACGGACAGGGCCCGCTCCCCTGCCTTCGCCGCGAAGTCCTGGGTGCGCTCGCCGAGCGGGAGCCAGACGAAGTTCCCCTCGGCCTCCGGGATGCGCCAGCCCAGCTCGCGCAGCCCGGCGACGACGCGGATCCGCTCGTCGACGATCGACTGGACGCGGGCTTCGACCTCCCCGATGTGCCGGAGCGACGTCACCGCGGCGTGCTCGGCGATCTGCGATACGGCGAACGGGACGGCGCTGACGCGCAGGTGCTCGGTGAGGGCCTGCTGGGACACCGAGTAGCCCACACGGAGCCCGGCGAGTCCATGTGCCTTGGAGAAGGTCCGCAGCACGATCACGTTCGCATGCTCCCGGTACAGCTCGATGCCGTCGACGGCGTCCGGGCGCCGCACGAATTCCTGGTACGCCTCGTCGATGACGACCACCACGTGCGGAGGCACCTCCGCCAGGAAGCCGACCACCTCGTCCCGCGTGAGGATGGGCCCGGTGGGGTTGTTGGGGGTGCAGAGCAGGATGACGCGCGTGCGGTCGGTGATGGCCGCCGCCATCGCCTGCAGGTCATGCGTGCCGTCCTCCCGGACCGGGACCTGGACGCCTGCGGCCCCCGCGAGGCCCACGCTGATCGGGTAGGCCTCGAACGAGCGCCACGCGTAGATCACCTCGTCGGGTGCGTCGAAGTCGTTCTGTCCCGCGAAGGTGGCGAGGATCTGGTTCAGGGCGCCGAGGCTGCCTGCACCCGTGACGATGTCCGTCGCGGGAACGCCGAGATAGCCCGCGAGCTCGGTCCGCAGCGCCGTCGTCATCGGGTCCGGGTAGCGGTTGATCGAGGTCTCGGCGGCGATCGCGGCGAGGACCGCGGGCAGCGGTGGCAGCGGGTTCTCGTTCGAGGACAGCTTGAAACTCTCGAGCCCCTCGACCACCACGGGTGGTTTCCCCGCCGCGTAGCGGGGAAGCTTCCCGAGGACGCCGCGCGGTCGGATGCCGGCTGCGCCGGAAGCCGGGGCCGCAGGGCCTGGGGATGGTGCCGGACGGTCCTCGATCGATGTCATGGCCATAGCCTAGACCGGCCGTCCGCCTCGCGGCGCCTGCTCGCGGAGGGCGGGGTGCCGCCGGCCGGCGGAGTGTCGGTGCCGGGCGGTCGACGCGTGGCCGTGAAGGAGTAGCGCCGCGCAACGCCGCCTGCGGTGGCCAGCACCGCAGCCGCGGGGGCGAGCGACGGTGCGTCCCCGGCATCGACGAGACGCGCGCCCAGGGCATAGTTCTCGAGTTTGTGGGCCGGTCCGAGACCCCGCGGTTCCGTCGAGCCGTCGGTGCGTTCACCCGGCTCCGGCACCGGGGTGGCGAGGGTGACGGTGGTCCGGTGGCGGTCGTCACCGTTGGACGCCGCGTCGAGGGCGGGCACGGAGTCCGCCCGGTGTTCCAGGTGCAGGTACTCCGTGCCGCCGCTCGCGGACCAGCCCGTGGGCGACCCCACGGTCACGACCAGCCGGACGTCGTAGCGGCCGCCCACGCCCTCCGACTCCGCCAGGTTGACGGCGTGCAGCCCGCCCTGGCTGTACCCCGCGACCAGGAGGGCGTCCCCCTCCCCTGCGCCGGCGTGCGCGAGGGCCTGCAGGACGGCCTCCTCCGTGAAGCGGCTGTCCTCCGCGAGGGCTTCGGCGATCCCCGCCGCGTCGAAGGGATTGCTTCGCGCGGGCCCCCCGGGCCGCGACGCCTGGGTGCCCGGCAGGACGACGACGTAGACGGGCTCGTCGTCGGACCCCGCCCGGAGCACCTCGAAGGTCCCCGGGTCATCTCCCTCGACCGCGGCCAGGCGCGCCAGCACTCCACCGACCGTCCCGTCGAGCCGGACGGTTGCCCCCGTGTCGGCAGCCTGCAGCTCGATCGGACCGACGGTCAGGGCACCGCTGGCGATTGCCGCACGCGCGAGGTTCCGCGCCGCACCCTCGGACGCCCGGCGCGCGGCCTCGGTCGCGGCGGACGCGGCGTCGTCGGCCAGGCGGTAGGCGCGCAGGCCGGCACGGAGCCGCTCCTCCGCGGAGGCGAGTGCACGGGCATTCTCGAGGGAGGCGGTCCATGCGCCGTCCAGCTGCGCCAGGGCCACCTGGTACTGCGGTCCGGCCACGCCGCCGGGAAGGTGGAGATGCATGATCCGCCACGGGAGCTCACTGACGTCGCGGTCCAGGAACCCGAGGCCCACGGCGATCTCCCCCGCATCCGCGGCGAGGAGCGCCAGCACCCGGGCGGCCTCCTCCAGCTCCTCCCACTGGAACCGGATCCCGCCGACACCCCCGCGGACGACCATCTCACCGTCGTCGCCCACGACGGGGCGCAGCCCATCCGTCACAGCCCCGCCCCGCGCTGCTGGTCCTCGGCGTCCCGTACCAGACGGGCGAAGACCCCCAGTTCGTGCGCGGCGGATTCGAGCAGCTCCGCGGTGCTGCCCAGTTCCCTGCCTCGCTCCGCCAGGTAGTCACGGAAATTGCCGCCTGCGGGAGATTCCCAGGAGAGCAGGCCGACCGACAGGGCATGCCTGCGGATGTCCGCCATCTGCCCTGCGTGCCACCGGAGACGCGCGGCCATCGCGGCCACCTCGGTGCTCACCACGGCCCACGCCTCACCTGACGCCCCGCCGTGCATCCCGCCATCCATGACCAGTCCTCTCGTCCGCTCGTGCCTCAACGCTAGGAGCGGAGCGGGCGGTGGCCGGACGGCGGGGCCGGTATGTGGACACCGACGACGACGGGTCAAGGACGCGGGCGTGCCACGCCGGGTGACACCCGCCATCGGCGCCGTGAAAGGATGGGGGAATGGCTGACTCCGTGCTCTCCCGGGTTGAATTCGCTGCTCTGTCCAGAGGGGAGGGGACGTCCCTGACGCTCGGTCCGCTCGACGGCCGGTATCGGGGGGCCGTCGCCCCGCTCGTCGACTTCCTGTCGGAGGCGGCGCTCAACCGGGACCGCGTGCACGTGGAGGTCGAATGGCTGATCCACCTGACGCGGCGCTCCGTGCTGCCCGGGACCAGCCCCCTGGACGCCGACCAGGAGGCACGACTGCGCGCGGTCGTCACCTCCTTCGACGCCGGGTCCGTCGCGGAGCTCGGCGAGATCGAGGCCGTCACGGTGCACGACGTCAAGGCCGTGGAGTACTTCATCGGGCGGAGGCTGGACGGGATCGGGATCGGCCACCTGAAGCCGCTGGTCCACTTCGGCTGCACGTCGGAGGACATCAACAACCTCTCCTACGCCCTCGGCGTGAAGGGCGCGGTCCTGGACGTCTGGCTGCCGGCCGCCCGGGCGCTCGTCGCGTCGATCGCGGACCTGGCGCGCACGTCGCGGGACACCCCGATGCTCTCGCGCACGCACGGCCAGCCCGCCACCCCCACCACGCTCGGCAAGGAGATGGCCGTCGTCGCGCACCGCCTCACGCGGCAGCTCGACCGCATCGCGGCCACGGAGTTCCTCGGGAAGATCAACGGGGCCACCGGCACCTACGCCGCCCACTACGCGTCCGTCCCGCAGGCGGACTGGCAGGACGTCGCGCGGTCCTTCGTGGAGGGTCTCGGCCTGACCTGGAACCCGCTCACCACGCAGATCGAATCGCACGACTGGCAGGCGGAGCTGTACTCCGACGTCGCCCGCTTCAACCGGATCCTCCACAACTTCTGCACGGACGTGTGGAGCTACATCTCGATCGGGTACTTCGCCCAGATCCCGGTGGCAGGCGCCACGGGATCCTCGACCATGCCGCACAAGGTCAACCCGATCCGCTTCGAGAACGCGGAAGCCAACCTGGAGATCTCCTCGGGCCTGCTCGACGTCCTGGCGTCGACGCTCGTGACCTCCCGCTGGCAGCGCGACCTGACCGACTCGTCCAGCCAGCGCAACATCGGGGTGGCCCTCGGGCACTCGCTCCTGGCCGTGTCGAACGTCGCGAAGGGCCTCGCCCGGCTCGACGTCGCCGAGGACGTCCTCGCGGCGGACCTCGACGGCAACTGGGAGGTCCTCGGGGAAGCGGTGCAGATGGTCATGCGTGCGGAGGCGATTGCCGGCGTGCCGGGCCTCGACGACCCCTACGAGCGCCTCAAGGACCTGACCCGCGGACACCGCGTGGACGCCGGACGCATGCGTGAGTTCGTCAGCGGCCTCGGACTCAGCCCGGAGGCCGAACAGCGGCTCCTCGCGCTGACGCCCGGTAGCTACACGGGGATCGCGGCGGGCCTCGTGGACCACCTGCGCTGACCGGGCGCCGGCGGAGCGCCGGGCCCCAGCCGCAACGCACGTGCCGCACCGGAAGGTCTCCATGCCACGAACATCCGCATCATCCCCGTCACCCGCCCTGATCAGGGCCAGCCGTCGTTCCCTCCACGTCATGAGCTTCAACATCCGGTACGACCGCCCCGCGGCGCAGCCCGACGACGTGGACTACTGGCCGGACAGGATCGCACCCCTGCAGGACCTGCTGCGCCGGGAGGTCCCGGCCGTCCTCGGGGTGCAGGAGGCGCTGCACCACCAGCTGACGGCGATCGAGGCAGCCCTGCCGCCGAGGTACCGCCGGATCGGCGCCGGCAGGGACGGGGGCAGCCGCGGCGAGTACTCGGCCATCTTCTACGACGCCGGGCGCCTCCGGCTCATCGAATGGGACCAGTTCTGGCTGTCGGACAGCCCGAAGCTCATCGGCTCGTCCACCTGGGGCAACGGCGTGACGCGCATCGTGACGTGGGGCCGCTTCCACGACAGCGGGACGGACCGGGAGATCCTGCTCGTGAACACCCACTTCGACCACGAATCCGAGAATGCGCGGGTCCGCAGCGCCGCCGCGGTGCTCGACCTCGTGCGCTTCTTCCGCCCCGACCTGCCCGCCATCGTGATGGGCGACTTCAACTCCGACGCCGGATCCTCCTCCGCGTACCGGCGGTTCCTCGACTCGGAGGTCCTCGTCGATGCCTGGGCCCGGGCGGACGAGCACCTCACGCCCGCCTACGGCACCTATCCCCGCTACGACCGTCCCGTGGACGGGGGTGCGCGGATCGACTGGATCCTCACCACCCCCGACGTGCGGGTCCGGCAGGCGGCGGTGAACACCTCCACCCTGGACGGCAGGTATGCGAGCGACCACGCCGCCGTGCAGGCGCTCGTCGACATCCCGCCCCGACGCGAGGAGCCGGGCGCTCCGCAGCCGGTCCGCCGGCACCGGGACCCGCGGGGCCGAGGGCCGAAAGGTCCCTGACCCCCCTCCCGGGAACCGGACCCCGGGGGTCGAAACGCCCTTGACGCCCCCTCCCGGGGACCGGACGCTGAGGGGATGGAGTGGATCGCCGGGATCCTCACCGCCGAGGACTACGAAGTGGGGCGGCAGATCGCGCAGCGCGGGGTCGCCGCCGTGTACCTCATCGCGTTCCTGTCCGCCGTCGCCCAGTTCCCGGCCCTCCTCGGCGAGAAGGGCCTCATGCCTGTCCCCGTCTTCCTCGAGCGGGCCGGCAGGCGGGCAGGCCCGTCGCTCTTCCATCGCGGCTACACGGACCGCCGCCTGCGCGCCGTCGCCTGGACCGGCACGGCGGTCGCCGCGCTGCTCGTCCTCGGCGTCCCGCAGGCCGGACCACCGTGGGTCCCCCTGATCGCGTTCCTGCTGATCTGGTGGCTGTACACGTCGATCGTGAACGTGGGCCAGGCGTTCTACGGGTTCGGCTGGGAGAGCCTCCTGCTGGAGGCGGGGTTCATCGTCGCCTTCCTGGGGTCCGCGGAGATCGCACCGCCGTTCCTGGTGCTGCTGATGATCCGCTGGCTCGTCTTCCGGCTCGAATTCGGGGCCGGGATGATCAAGATGCGCGGCGACCGCTCCTGGCGTGACCTGACCGCCCTGTACTACCACCACGAGACCCAGCCCATGCCGAATCCGGCCAGCCGGCTCTTCCACCTGCTGCCGAAACCGCTGCACCGTCTCGAGGTGGCGGGGAACCACGTCACGCAGCTGATCGTCCCGTTCCTCCTCTTCACGCCGCAGCCGGTGGCGGGCGTCGCCGCGCTGGTCATCATCGCCACGCAGGGCTGGCTCGTGCTCTCCGGCAACTTCGCCTGGCTCAACACCCTGACGATCATCCTGGCCTTCGCCGCGGTGCCCGATTCCTTCTACGAGGCGGTGTTCCCTGCTCTCGACGTATCCGGCGCCTACCAGCCGACGCCGCTGTACGTGACCGTCGTCGTCCTCCTCGCGATGCTGTTCCTCGCCTACCTCGGCCGGCCGGCGCTGCTGAACCTGTTCGCCCGTCGGCAGCTCATGAACGCGAGCTTCAACCGGTGGCACCTCGGCAACGCCTACGGGGCGTTCGGGAGCGTGACGAAGGTGCGGTACGAGGTGATCGTGGAGGGAACGCTCGACCGCGTGGGCCCCGGCGCACAGTGGCGCGAGTACGAGTTCAAGGGCAAGCCCGGCGACCCGTCGCGGATGCCGCGCCAGTTCGCGCCGTACCACCTGCGGCTGGACTGGATGATGTGGTTCCTCGCCCTGGGGTCTGAGCGGGGCTGGTTCAGCCCGTTCCTGGTCAAGCTCCTCCAGGCGGACCCGCTGGTCCTGAAGCTGCTCCGCACGGACCCCTTCGACGGCGCACGGCCCCGCTACGTCCGGGCGCGCATGTTCATCTACCGTTTCTCCACCCGGGAGGAGAAACGGGCCACCGGGTTGTGGTGGATCCGCGAGCCGCAGGGCGTCCTGGTGCATCCGGCCTCATTGCGGGCCGACGTCCCCTGAGTGCGGGACTGATGCGGCCGTGGCGGGGTCAGCCCATGGTCGCTGCTGCAAACATGTCCCGCTTCTGGACCCGGCAGCGCCGAGTGCGTCGCCAGATCGAAGGCCTCCCGTGGTCCACACTTAGACCGGAGATTTCGGTAAGTAGACTCGGATGAGGCTGCGGCAAAAGATTGAAATTTGGGCATGATCCAGTCAAGGCGGAATAAAGACCATGAACTCATCGAGATCTCAGGAGTCGCGGTGAGAAGGGCCTGATTGCAGCCACTCACTGCAATCAGGCCCTTCTCCTCGACCGGCTTGTGCGTCGTCCGACCGATCGAGCACCCATCCAGCTATCGCGGACCGGATGGGACGTAGGTCTTCTGAAAACCCTCCTTCAGTGAGCAGATTTGGTGATGCCGTAAGGCGGATCGAGTTTTCAGAATCTGCGGTCAAAGAATGTGCAGTAGACAGTCCCTACTGATGCCGCCTCAGCGGGGGGTCGAGGAAGCCAACTCCGTAAGGGACCTGAGTGGCACTGACCTGGGTCTCTCCGCGGTGCTTCCCACGGATTCGGTGCTGCCGCTTGACGCCGCCCTAAGGAGCGACTCCATGACGTCGAGCACGTGGTAGGCGAGTTGCCCGTTCGCGCGGTGTTCCATACCGGATGGCGTTAGAGCCATGTCCGCGAGGCCGTATCCCCTGCCGGCTCCGATATAGCCTGCACTGGTGGGGAGCACCTTCCACGTGCTCTGCTCCCTGTTCTCGAGGTCGCAAATGGACACCTCGCCGTCGAAATAGTTGGGGTCAGGAACGGTCAAGCTGGCCCATTCACCGTGCACTTCGATGTTGGAAGCCCTCGTCTGCACGGCGTCGAAACTCATGATCAGGGTGGAGAGGGCTCCGGATTCGTGGACGAGGACTCCGGTGACATGCGTGTCGATCGAGACCGGCACAGTCTCACCCGCACGGGGCCCACCCCCGATGGTTCGCTCGTCCCTGGTGTGGCTGGCCGCACCGATGACGGACGTGACCGGGCCAAGCAGGGTGACCAGCGCGGTGACGTAGTACGGGCCCATATCCAGCAGGGGTCCGCCACCGGGGACGTAGTAGAAATCGGGGTTGGGGTGCCATCGTTCGTGTCCCGGCGTCACCATCGTGGCAGACGCCGAGATCGGGCGGCCGATCAGCCCGCGGTCGATGGCATCGCGGGCTGTCTGAATGCCCGTCCCCAGAACAGTGTCCGGTGCACACCCGACGCGGACGCCAGCCTCGTCCGCCAGGGCGAGCACCTCCTGCGCCTCGCTCGTGTTGGCCGCGAGGGGTTTCTCACCGTAGACATGCTTGCCCGCCGCGATCGCACGCTTGGCCACCTCGGCGTGCGCGGCAGGGATCGTGAGGTTCAGGACCGTGTCAATGCCGGGGTCGACTAGAAGTTCGTCCACGGTCAGCGCGCGCACGCCCTCCTGCGATGCGGCGACGGCTTCCGCTCGGCTGAAGTCCAGGTCCGCGACCGCCCTCAGATTTACCGACTCCAGCGACGGCAGGGTCTTCAGGTACTGGGCCACGATCGCTCCGCAGCCGATGATTCCGACGTTCAACGGCTCGCCCACAACAAACCCCTTTCGATGATGGTTCGGACGTTCGGATCATCGAGGATCTCGACGCGGTGACCGGGCGTCGAGACGAAGATGCGCCCCTCGCCCCACTGCCGGGTCCAGACGGCAGGGGACGTCACGGGACGGTTCCACGGGTCCCAGTCGCGGACCGCCTGGGTCGTGGTCGCGAGCACGTCGATGTAGTCGTCCGTCAGGACCCAGTACTGCTCCGTGACGAGATCGAAGTCCCCGATCCCCTGCGTGATCGGATGGTCCGCCGCAGCCGGGAGCATGTTCACTCGGTACGGCACGTAGTTGTCCGATTGCTCACCGACCCGCTCATCGGGGTGCTTGCCCGGGTGGCACGCGAACTGCCCGCCGATCAGGTGGAGGTAGTCGGACTCGTTGCGGTAGGAGTCCGCGATCCCGCCGTGCCATCCGGCGAGCCCCGTCCCGGCCTCGATCGCCGTTCGGAGCCCGGCGAATTCGTCCTTCTCGATGGTGTTCATGGTGTTGCACTGGAGGATCAGGTCCACGGCCGACAGGTAGTCCGCGTCCGCGTAGATCTTCGGTGACTCCTCGACCCGGACGGCGTATCCGTTCTCACGGAGGAACGGGATGAAACGGTCCGTGGCTTCAACGGGCTGGTGACCGTCCCACCCCCCGCGGACGACGAGTGCTTCCTTGCTGGTCATGATCCCTCTTTCGTGATGGCGTGGTCGGATGTTTCATGGGTGCTCGCGCTTCGCGCCGAGAAGGCGGCGTCGAAGGCGGCAGCGGAGGGGGCTATGCGTGCCAGCTCCCGGACGGGCGCCAACGCCTGCGGGACGCCGGTGAGCCGGTCCGTCCCGGCGTCCTCCCACTCGATGCTGGTGGGGCCCTCGTATCCGATCGAGTTGAGGGTGACGGGACGCGGTGCAATTCCGGTCAGGGCGGCCTCAGACATGCCGCCACCCCGAGTCGTTCGCTGCGCTCTGCTCGATGGCGTGCAGGACCTTCTGAACACTGAGCGCCTCGTCGAAGGACGGCGAGGGTGTGGTGCCGTCCGCGATTGCCTGCACCAGGTCCACGACCTGGTGCGTGAACCCGTGCTCGTAGCCGAGCCCGTGACCGGCTGGCCACCAATTCCCGGTGTAAGGGTGCACGGGTTCGGTGACGTTGATGGTGCTGAAGCCCGCGGTCTCGGCGGGCTGGGTGCCGTCGTAGAACTCCAGGGAGTTCATGTGCTCGAAGTCGAAGGCGAGCGAACCGAGCGTGCCGTTGACCTCGAGCCTCATGGAGTTCTTCCTGCCGAGTGCGAAGCGCGTGGCCTCGAACACCCCGATCGCCCCTGAGTCGAAGCGCGCGCTGAAGATCGCGGCGTCGTCGACCGTGACCGTTCCGGTTCCCCCGTCACTGGCGCCCTGGCCGCCCAGGCCCACGAGGGTCCCGCCGAGGGGACGCTCGTGGACGAAGGTGTTGAGGAGACCGGACACTCCCGTGACCTGCAGGCCGGAGACGTACTGCGCCGCGTCGATGCTGTGCGCTCCGATGTCCCCCAGGGCACCGGAACCGGATTGGCTCCTGTCCAGGCGCCAGGTCATCGGTGCATTCTCGTCCGACAGCCAGTCCTGGAGGTACTGTGCGCGGATGTGACGGATGGTCCCGATCCTCCCCTGCTCGACGAGCCGCCGAGCGAGGGTCAGGGCCGGCGTGCGCCGGTAGGAGAACCCGCACATGGCGAAGACCCCTTTCGCTGCGGCGGCCTTCGCGGCTGCCGCCATGCGTTCCGCCTCCTCGACCGAGTTCGCCAGCGGCTTCTCGCAGAGCACGTGCTTGCCGGCTTCCAGCGCCGCGATGGCGATCTCGGCATGCGTGTCCCCGGGGGTGCAGATGTCGATCAGGTCGACGTCGTCGCGTTCCAGCAGGGCCCGCCAGTCCGTCTCGGTGTCCCGCCAGCCCATCTTCTCGGCGGCGGTCGTCACGGCCGCCGGGTTCCGCCCGGCGAGGACGGCGAGTTCGGGATGCAGCGGGAGGTCGAAGAAGCGCGGCGCGGTGCGCCAGGCATGGGAGTGCATCGCGCCCATGAAGGCATAGCCGATCATTCCGACCCGCAGGGCGGGTTGCGACGTGGACGTCATGAGACCAGTGGTTCCTTTCGTTCACAAACCAATGCCAGCAGATTATTCCTGCCATATGCAGCAGTCGGGCTGCCTAGCTATGCGACCGTCGAAATGTTTTCGACAACAACAAACTACCCGTGAAAAGTTATCTGCATCATATTCAGCGGTCAACGGCCGCACTCTCGAGGCGTGGCCCGAAGCGCGGCTAGTTCGAGTCGCTCCCCAGGATCAGTCAGGAGCCTGTCCGGGCTTCGGAGGGTTCGGGGATGCCATCCTCAACTGCTCATCAAAGCCCTCCAGCGTCTGAAGGCTCTCGCCCCGCCCTGACAGCCACGACCGCCGACCGAACCGGAATCAGAAAGAACACCCTCACCGTGATAAACACGAAACCATCACCGACCACCGCCACTATCAGCGGCAAAATTGTCGTACGCGCCTGCCATAATCAGCCATATTGGGCAGATGGTAAGCCCCGATCACACCACCGGAACCGCCTCATGAAATATCGAGGCTAGGTGAGGCTGATAGCTGACCATGACACGGGTGGCAGCGTCACTGTGAGTGTCCCTTCGTCGACCGAGACGCCGTCGAGTGCTTTGAGGCCCACCCGGTTCTGGTCCTCGAACGTATTCTTCGCGTAAACGTCGTCATCGTGCAGGGTGAGCGCCTCGGTGATCGTGGTGGCATCAAGATCGGTGACGTCGATCGAGACTTCGATCGATTCGGTTTGGCTGCGGTTCACGAGGAACACCGCCGACGAGCCGGCCTCTACATCCATTGTTGCCACGGCGTCGACGAGGGGCGCACGGCCGTAGACGGACGTCTCGTAGGTGTCCACCTCGATGGTTGGGCGAAGGATTTCGCCTCGGGCTAGGCGTGCGGTGACCGAAAAGGGGAAGAAAGTGCTCTGACGCCATGCAGCACCACCTGGTTCGGTCATGATTGGCGCGATGACGTTGACAAGTTGTGCCAGGGACGCAGACGCGACTCTGTCGTGGTTCTTGAGCAGGGTGATCATGAGGTTGCCGAGCACTACGGCGTCGGCGACGGAATAGACGTCCTCGAGTTGGCGGGGCGCATAAGTCCACTGGTCGTTGACCTCGCCGGAGGCTTGGTGCTCGTCGAGATACCAGATGTTCCACTCGTCGAAGGATAGGTTGATGGTCTTGTCGCTGCGCAATTTGTGTTTGACGTGATCGGCGGCGGCGACAACGGCCTGGATGAAGTACTCCATGTTCAACGACGAGGCGAGGTAAGAATCGAGGTCGCCGCCGCGCTCTTGGTAGTACGCGTGGCAGGAGATGTAGTCCACGTGTTCATAGGCGTGTTCGAGCACGATGCGCTCCCAGTCGCCAAAGGTGGGCATCGAGGAGCCGGAGGATCCACAGGCTACGAGTTCCAGGGTTTTATCCGCCGCTTTCATGGCCTGTGCGGTGCGGGCAGCGATCTGACCGTAAGCGTCGGCGCTCATGTATCCGGTCTGCCAGGGTCCGTCCATCTCGTTTCCGAGACACCACATGCGGATGTCGTAGGGCTCTACAGCGCCGTTGGCGACCCGTTGGTCACTCAGTGCCGTTCCTGATGGGTGGTTGGCGTACTCCAGGAGGTCAAGGGCACTGTCGATCCCGCGGGTCCCGAGGTTCACGGCCATCATCAACTCGGATCCGGTGAGTTTGCACCAGCGAGCAAACTCGTCGATGCCCACCTGGTTCGACTCCAGAGCATGCCAAGCGAGGTCACGGCGTACCGGGCGTTGATCGCGTGGGCCCACACCGTCTTCCCACCGGTAGCCGGAGACGAAGTTGCCGCCCGGGTAGCGGATCGTGGTCGACCCGAGCTCTTTGACCAACTCGACCACGTCGAGCCGGAACCCGTCCTCGTTAGCGGTGGGATGATCTGGCTCGTGAATCCCGCCGTACACGCATCGGCCGAGGTGCTCTACGAACGAACCGAAAATCCTGCGATTCAGGGGCGCAACGACCGCCGAACGCTCAATGACAATACGGGCATTGGTCACAACATCATCCTGTCCATAGTTACGTATGAGAAAGCTTCCTCCTCGGGGCTTAGGAGCGCGGTAGAAGCACGGCTCCCAGCCCGGGCCCCTTGATCTTGGTGTGAAGCGGGGAGCTGGTCAGCGTCGATCCCTGGGACATCAACACCCAGAACCGCGCCTCCTGATCAATCCGTTCCTTCATCGACACCATGCACAACACCTCACATCGACAGGGGGTGTTGCAACGACCGACTGAACTCGCTACCGGCTTCAGGGACCACTAGGACGGCCCGATTCAGGACCATCTGACGGCTTGTCGGGTGGGTGTGGGTATGGTCTGGTTGGCACGATCACGCCAGAGTCAGCGGAATCGGACGGTGTCCGTTTCACGCCCCCGCGAGAGCGAGACCGGCGCACTCTGCCCGTCGCGCTTGATCACGTAATCACCGAAGAAACCCGTGATCGACAAGCGTGCGCCATGATCCGTGCGCATCGACGTTGGCGGCAGCCACCATTCGCCCTTAATCAGCGACCGCAGTGCGTAGAACGAGGGTTTCGGCGTACCGTCGGCGCGAACGATCCCGCCCGGCGCACCGAGCCACGATCCGTCGTCGGTGAACCCCCAGTACGTGATGGCCTGCACGGCCGGGTGGCCCACGAGTGAGCGATAGTGGCGGACGATCTCGTCCGCTTGCCTGGCCTCTCCCTCGGGCGTCGATGGCCAGGATGGGATCTGATAGTCGTTGAGGTCGATGACCTCCGGCGGCATGAGGTCCCCCGACAGCAGAGTCGTCTCGGTCAAATGGAGGGGCAGCCCGAAGCGGGCGAACCGGTCGACCATCGCGAGCATGGTCTCTTCTCCCCAATACCCCTGATGCATGTGCGTCTGCAGGCCGATCGCGTCCACGGCGATCCCCGCTTCAAGCACGCGCTCGATCAGAGCTTCGTAGTCCCTCGACAAATCGAAGTCGTTCAAGACGAGCGTCGCCGAAGGGTTCGAGGCGCGAGCTTCCTCGAACGCGAGCTGAATCATGGGCACGCGACCAATGCTCTGCGCAAGCCGGGTGATACCGTTTTCCTCTGCAGTGAACACGGGCATGATGACGACTTCGTTGATTGCATCCCACGTGTCGATGACCCCGGAAAAGTCGGTCACCTCGCGTCGGATCCTCTCGCGTTGCAGCCGCTCGATCTCCGCCACCGGTAGACCGGTGAGCCACTCGGGCGCGAGCGTGTGCCAGGTAAGCGGATGCCCCTTCACCGTCACTCCGTGCTCAGCGAACCACGAGGCGGTCCGGAGAAGTCTTCGGGTGTCAGGCTTGCCGCGGGTCGGCTCGAATCCTCGCCAGTAGAATGGAAGGGTCGCAGTGTTGAAGAGGTCGAGCCACATCGTCTCGAGCTCCGGCAGGCCGGCGAGCCCTGCCCCGCCGAAAACGGGCTCCGCCGCGGCATCCTGCTCGGTCTCCCCATTGGCTAGCGGGATGAAGTCGAAACCGATGTTGCCGAAGGCGAAGTTATGACGCTGCTGTTCGACAGTGACATCCGCGTTGCGCACAGGGTTGCCGACGGCGTCCAGCACGGTGACCTGCGCGGTCACCCGGCGGTGATCGACACTCATGAGGCACTCCGTGCGATCTCGCTGAAACTCGGGTGGAAGGCCCGGTCGAAGCCCACGACGCGGGCTCCACCGGAGAGCTGCACCGAGTGCGTGATCCGGATGTCGGTGCTCGACGCTCCGAGACCAAGGACGATCTCTCCCGGTTCGACGATCCGCTCGCCGTTTCGGCCGGTGAAGCCGGTGACATCTGCGGGAACGTGTATCGAGAGCTCGACGGATTCGCCCGGCTTCAGGTCAACGCGCCGAAAACCGACCAGACGCTGCACCGGGCGCACCACTGACGCGACCGGATCGTGGACATAAATCTGGACGACTTCTGTCCCGGAACGGTCCCCGGTGTTGCGGAGACGGAGGCCGAGGGTCGCCGTGCCGTCGACTCCGACCGTACCCGGACCGTGCTGGCCGGCGCTCCAGTCAAAGGTCGTATACCCGATCCCGTGCCCGAACGCGAAGACCGCGGTCGGGTCGATGCTCGATACTCCGTTGGAGCGCGCCAGGGGAGCGGCCAGGTAGGTGGACGGCTGCGTTCCCTCTGAGGCCGGGATGCTGACCGGCAGGCGTCCGCTCGGATTGACCCGGCCGGAGAGGATGCCGGCGAGTGCGGCAGTTCCTTCTTCTCCTGCGAAGAACGCTTGCACGATCGCGCCCGCGCCCGTGACAGCGGATCCCAGCGTGTACGGTCGTCCAGCGAGCAGGGTGACGACGGCAGGAGTCGATGTTGCCAGGACGGCGTCGAGAAGGTTCTGTTGGGCACCGGGCAGACGGAGCGACTCGACGTCGCAGCCCTCACCGCTCGTGCCGCGGCCAAAAAGCCCGGCCCGGTCGCCGAGGGCGACGATGACGACATCCGCCCGCGTTGCAGCATCCACCGCTGCGGAGATCCCGGCGGTTTCTCCTCCGTCGATCGTCGTGCCTGGCACGTATTCGATGTCGGCTTCGGGAAACTCGATGCGGAGGCTATCCAGCAGGGTAGGCAGTTTGATACCGAGGGGCGTGTCAGGATGCTGCACGCCGACATGCGCAGGGAACGAGTAGCAGCCGAGAACGGCGAAGGGGTCGTCGGTCGTCGGCCCGACGACAGCAATCCGGCGCGGGGCGGCGAGCGGAAGGGTCCCGTCGTTGCTCACAAGCACGATGGACTGTTCGGCGATCTCGCGGGCAACTGCCCGATTACCGGCGTTGTCCAGGTCGATGGTGCCGCGGATGCCTTCCGCGTTGTCCACGTCGACGTCCCGTAGCGCTTCGGGCGTGGCATCCCAGTCAGGATCGAGCAGTCCGAGTTCGACCTTCTGGCGCAGCACACGCCGGAGGGCACGATCTATGACCGCCTCGGGCAGGTCGCCCGACCGGATCGCTTCAGCCAGCGGCGCACCGAAGGTCTTCACCGTCGGCAGTTCGACGTCCACGCCCGCAGTGAGCGCGAGAGCAGCGGCCTCGCCCCACGAACCTGCGACGCCGTGAAGCAGTTTCAGGAAGGCGATCCCGAAGTAGTCGGCCACGACGGTGCCGTCGAAACCCCAGGTGTCGCGCAGGACTCCGGTGAGCAGCGACTCGTCAGCCGCCGATGGCACGCCGTCGATGTCGGTATAGGAGTGCATGACCGAACGCGGCTTGCCTTCCCGCATGACCATTTCGAACGGGACGAGCAGCACGTCAGCGAGTTCCCGCGGACCGACCGAGACCGGCGCGAGGTTACGGCCGGCTTTCGACGCCGAGTATCCGACGAAGTGCTTGAGAGTTGCGACGATTCCTGCGGACTCGAGGCCACGGACGTACGCCGTTCCGATGGTGCCGATGAGATACGGGTCCTCACCGATAGTCTCTTCGACGCGACCCCAGCGGGCATCCCGCACCACGTCGAGCACCGGGGCAAGGCCCTGGTGGATGCCGACCGAGCGCATGTCGGACCCGATGCGGTGTGACATCCGCTCAATCAGCCCCGGATTGAACGAGGCCCCCCAGGCGAGGGGCACCGGATAGGCGGTCGCCCCCCAGGTGGCGAAGCCGGCGAGGCACTCTTCATGCGCAACAGCCGGGATCCCGAACCGGTTGGATGCCGCGATCCGGCGCTGGCTGCGGAGGAGGGACAGCGCCCCGAGCGCCGGGTCGACCGGAGCCGAGCCGAACGGTCGAGTCAACTGGCCGAGCCCGTTCGGCAGGAGCGCATCGAGGTCGATGACGTCGTCCATGTCGTTCTGATGCGGGGCAACGTCCCCGCCCTCATTGGACGCGCCGACCCAGACGCCGAACAGCTGGGCGATCTTCTCCTCGAGCGTGAGCTCGGTGAGGAGTGCTTCGACGCGCTCCGAAGCGGACGCGGTGACGTCGTGCCATGCCGGCGTGGTCGTCGTGGATGTCGTGGTGCTCAAGGAAGTCCTAACCTTTGACGGCGCCGGTGAGTCCGCCGACGATGCGACGCTCGAACAGCGTGAAGAATATTAGTGCCGGAATCATGGACAGTGAGGTGAAGGCGAGCACCTTTGCCGTGTCCACCGAATACTGCGAAGCGAACGCCTGAACGCCGAGCGGCAGGGTGTACATCGCCTGGTCACCGAGGATGAACAGCGGGAGAAGATAGCTGTTCCAGCTCGCCACGAAAGCAAGGATGCCCGTCGTCACCACGCCCGGCAGCGACAAAGGAACGACCATCCGGAAGAAGAAGCCCAGCCGGCTGGTGCCGTCGATCGACGCCGCCTCTTCGATTTCATCGGGGATGGCCTTGAGGAACGGCACCAGGATGATGATCGTCACCGGCAAGCCGAAAGCGATCTGCGGGAGGATCACGCCAGCCAGGCTGTTCATCAGGCCCAGGTCCCTGACAAGGATGTAGAGCGGCGTGATCGCCACGGTCATCGGGAACATGAGCCCGGCGGCGAACAGTGAATACATCGCTCCGCGACCGGCAAACCTGTATCGCGCGAGGATGAAGCTCGCCATCAGGCCGAGCGTCACCACACCGATGGTCGTAGCGATGCCGGCAATCGCCGAGTTGCCGACCTGCTGCCAGAAGGTCGGGCTCGCGAGCACCTCAGCGTAGTTGTCGAAATTCCACGGGTTCGGGAATCCCGCGGGCGAATTGGTGATCTGCGAGTTGTCGCGGAACCCACCGAGGATGATGTAGATGACGGGTCCGAGACAGAGTGCGATGAAGACAAAGGCGATGAAGTAGGTCGCCGGGCTACCCCACTCCTGGCGGTCACTCGGTGGACGCTTCTTGTGCAGGCGCGTGGGAGCTTCGAGAACAGCCATCACTTCTTTCCTTCTGTGAGGGCACCGGCGGTGTCGCGTGAAAGAACGAACCGCTGGTAGATCAATGCGATGACAAGGGAGATCAGGAACATGACGACGGCGACAGCACTGCCGTAGCCGAAGTTGCCCGACGTGCGCCCGTTGGCGACCATGTAGGTGGCCATGGTCGAGGTCCCAGCAGTCGAGGCGACGTACTGGCCCCAGATGATGAAGACCAGGTCGAACAACTGCAGCGAGCCGATGATTGACAGAAACGCCCAGATCCGCACGGTCGGCCCGAGGAGCGGCAGCGTGATGGTGCGCTGGATCTGCCAGTAGCTGGCACCGTCGATCGCGGCCGCCTCGAACAATTCGTCTGGGATGCTCTGCAATCCGGCGAGGAAAAGGATGACGGCAAAGCCGATGTACTTCCACGAAATGATCACCATCAGGGACCAGATGGCGATGCTCGGATCAGAGAGCCAGTCCCTCTGGAAAGCTCCCAACCCGATGCTGTCGAGCAGCCCATTGACGGAACCGGATGTCTGCAGCATGAGACCCCAGCCGATCCCGACGATGACCTCGGAGATGATGTACGGGACGAAGATGAGTACGCGGATGAGCGAGCGGCCACGGATCTTCTGGTTGAGCAAGAGCGCGAGGACGATCGCAATGGGGCCCTGGAGGACCAGGGAGAGCACCAGGATGAACCCGTTGTGGCGCAGCACGTCGTGGAACGCGCTGTCCTGAAGGATGATCATGTAATTTTCGAAACCGACGAAGTCGGTAGCTGGCCCAAAGCCCTTCCAGCGGAAGAAACCGTAGTAGCCGGCGAGGACGACCGGGAGAATCACGAAACCGACAAAAACGACGATCGCCGGCCCGGCCAGAAGCGTGATCTCGAGGCGCTTGCGCCAGTCCGTTGGACGCCGCCTGGGCCGCGGCGCGGCAGGGGACGCCGCACGAGCGCCATCCCCTGCCGTTACCGTGCCCCGCGGCGGCTGCTGATCCGTCATCAACGGAGCACCCCCTGCAGGTTCAATCATGATCTGCTGCTATCCCTTGGCCGCTGCGTCGTTCACAGCGGAGACGATGTCTTCAGCTGTGCCCTGACCGGCGAACATGTCGACGGCACCCTTGTTCAGCGCGTTTCCGACGTTCTGTCCGAACAGGGTGTCGAGCCACACCGTCACGTACGGAGCGTCGTTGTACGCTTCGAGGATTGACTGGAGCGCCGGGTCAGTGACAGCTGCCTGGGCGTCCTGGTTGGCGGGGATCGTTTGGAACGCTTCCGCGTAGCCTTCCTGGTGCTCCTGCTGCATGAAGAAGTTCAGGAACGCGGTGCACTCTTCCTTCGGGGCCTGAGCGGAGCAGGTGAATCCGTCGACGCCGCCCATCATGGCGCCAGGCTCACCCTCGCCGCCGTCGACCTCAGGGAACGGGAACCAGCCCAGGTCAGGCAGCGGCTTCTCGTCAGGAGTCAGCGAAGCGATGACACCGGGGTTCCACGCCCCCATCAGCTCCATGGATGCCTTCTGGTTGGCGATGAGTCCAGCCGAGCTACCTGCACCCTGCTGCGCCGAGGTGGTGAGGAATCCGTTGTTGAACGGCTCCGTGTCGACGAATTCCTGCAGGTTATTGCCGGCCTCCAGCCAGCACGGGTCGTCAAACTCCATGGTTTCGGCGGCCGTGTTGATAGCGTCCTGCGAGCAGGCTCGAACCGCGAAGAAGTAGTACCAGTGCGCTGCAGGCCAGGCATCCTTCGCGCCGACGGCGATGGGATCGATTCCTGCACCCTTGAGCTTGTCAACGGCGGAACCGAGCTCGTCGATGGTCGCTGGTGTTCCCTCAACGCCCGCTTCGGCGAAGAGGTCTTCGCTGTAGTAGATGCCGCCAGGCAGCAAGGCCGTCGGCATTCCGTAAATCTTGCCCTCGACCGCGAAAGCGTCCAACACACTTTCGGGCACAGCGGCCCTGGTGGCGTCCTCGATGGAATCCGTGATGTCCATGGCCTGTCCGGCCGCAACGACATCCGCAAGCTTGCCGCCGCCACGCGCCATGAAGATGTCGGGTGCATCGCCGGAGTTAAGCGCCGTCTGGAGCTTCCCGTCCATCTCCTCGTTCTGGATGGACTGGATATCGATCGTAACGCCTGGGTTCGCCTCCTCGAACGCTGCGACCGTCTTCTCCCAGTGCGCCTTGCCAGCGCCGGTCGTCGAGTTGTGCCAGAACGTCATGGTGACGTCGCCACCTTCTGTTGCTCCACTGTCGGAGCCACACGCTGATAGGCCGCCAAGGGCGATTGCTGACGCCGCCCCAACGGTCAGCAGCTTCCTCATGCTCTGCTTGTTCATCTTTGAACACCTCTCGAAAGTTTCGACATTTTCGTCGAAGACACCTAGTGTGGTGTGAGCGTAACAGTGGTGGCCCGGTGAGACGCAAGTGTTTCCAGCAACAAATGAAGATTGGATCCTCATGATCGACTCAGGTCGCAAGGTCAAACTCAATGAAGTGGCCCATGAGGCCGGAGTTTCGCTCTCCACAGTTTCCAAAGTCCTCAACGGACGGTCGGACGTGTCCGCGCAGACGCGGGCAAGAATCGAGGAGCTCCTCTGCAAGCACGGATACCAACGACGCCCAGGCCTGCCCAACAGGGACACGTTGATCGAGCTCGTTTTCCCCGAACTCGAGACGGCCTGGGCCATGGAGATCATCCGCGGAGTCGAAAATGTCGCTCGCGCGAACGATTTGAGCGTCGTACTTACCGAGTCGGGTGACCGCCACTCCCCGTCCCCGGCCTGGATCGCTGGGGTTCTCCGCCGGCGCCCGGTCGGGGTGGTGCTCGTCGTCGCCGATCTCGCGGCGGAAGCGAAGGCGACCCTCCAATCCCGCGCCATTCCGTTCGTGATCATCGACCCGGCCGGAGATCCGGCTCCGGATGTCCCCGCGATCGGGTCGGCGAACTGGTCCGGCGGCCTCGTCGCCACTCGTCATCTCATCGAACTGGGACACACACGGATTGCCGCGATCACCGGTCGCGACGACATGATGTGCTCCTTCGCCCGCGTTGACGGATACCGGTCCGCCATGAACACGGCCGGCATTGAAATCGATGAACGCTTCGTGCGATTCGGTAACTTCCGGGTCGACGGTGGCTGCAGCATCGCTCTCGAACTCCTGACGCTGCCCGACCGCCCCACAGCGATCTTCGCGGGGAGCGACCTCCAGGCGCTCGGCGTCATCGAAGCTGCCAGGACCCTCGGGCTCCGGGTACCCGTTGATCTGTCCATCGTCGGTTACGACGATCTGCAGCTCGCTCAGTGGTCCAGTCCTGCGCTCACAACCGTGCATCAGCCGCTCACAGCGATGGCCGAGGAAGCGGCGCGGCTCGTGATCCGCATGAGTGAGAGCACCCTCAAAACCGTCCCCCGGATGGACCTCGCAACGCGGCTCGTCGTCCGTGATAGTACGGCAGCGCCGGCCGCGGGCTGACGGGCCGGCGGCGGAGGTGAAGCCCTTCCCTCGACGTCGCGACCCTGCGTGGGCGCGACCGCCCGCCGACTGATCGAGCAGGGCCAGCCCGCCTCCCATGTTGCCCGTGTCGTCGCGACCGCACCTCTGGTTATCCTCGTTCTGCTCATTCAGCGGCGTATCATTAGCGACCTTGCAACAGGCGGGGTCAAATGAACCACCAGGAGAAAACCATGCAGGGCTTGAAAGTACTCTTCATCGGCGGCAGCGGAATTATCAGCGCCTCCTGCACGAGACAGGCAGTCGACGCGGGGATGGACGTCTATCTACTCAACCGCGGGATCAACAACCTGCGCCAGATCCCCGAAACTGTCACCACCTTGGTCGCGGATTCCCGGGACAAGCAGGCCGTCTCCGACGCCATAACTGGTCACAACTTCGACTGCGTGGTCAGCTGGGTCAACTTCGCTCCCGAGCAGGTGAAGCAGGACATCGAGATATTCGCCGGACGCACCGGACAATACGTCTTCATCAGCTCGGCATCGGCTTATCAGACACCGCCAACACACCTGCCCGTACTGGAATCCACTCCGTTGAAGAATCCCTTCTGGGAGTACTCGCGCAACAAAATCGCCTGTGAGGACCTGCTCGTTGCGGCCTACCGCGAAGACGGATTCCCCGTCACTATCGTCCGTCCCTCTCACACCTACGACGAGACGCTGATCCCGTTCGACGGAGGATGGACAGTTGTTGAACGCATGCGCGCCGGGCGACCCGTCATCGTGCCCGGAGACGGAACATCGTTGTGGACGATCACCCACAGCCGCGATTTCGCAAAAGGTTTCACAGGTTTGCTCGGAAACACCTCCGCAATCGGTGAAGCCGTGCACATCACCGGTCAGGAGACTCCGTCGTGGAATCAGATTTACGCCCAGGTCGCGGCGGCTGCCGGCGTCCCGGACCCCTTCCTGGTCCATGTCGCCTCAGACTCCATCGCCGAAGCCGACCGTGAATGGGGCGCGGGCCTCTTGGGCGACAAATCGCACACGATGATCTTCGACAACACGAAGATCCGTTCCCTCGTTCCCGGATTCACCGCCAGCATTCCCTTCAGTCAAGGCGCTCGGGAGATGATCGCCTGGCATGACTTGGATCCGTCGCGCCGAACCGTGGACGCCCACATGGACGCCCTGATGGACCGGCTCGCCGAAGCATACGCACCGCGCCCTCTCTGACACCCCGACCGCGCTCCCCGCCGGACGCAGATCAGCGGTCTGACCTAAGGTACTTATCCTGACCTACCCGGTACGTCCCATTTGCCGTCCCCTCACGTTCATCAAAGGTTCTCTTCTGCTTTGTTGAGAATAGGCAAGGTGAGACATATTTCTGAGACAGCACCCAAAAGCAGAAGCGTCGGGTCCTTTTTGCTACCCCCTCTTTCGGTGGCACCCAGAATCAGCTTGAACGTCAGACCGCTGCCTTAACGTATGCGAGGACAGAAGACGCGCAGCTTGAGTGCATGTGGGCTTATTGAGGTCGGGTAGAGGAACTATGGATCACGAGAACGTGGGGCCACCCCCACCTGCGCCCAATCGGGCCCTGCTGAGCCACTTAAGTTCGTAGGGGCATCCACCTGTCGGCGGGTAGAGCTCTTAGCCGTCCGCCTGCGGGTGAGCATTCAGCCCCCGGTAAACACCGTCAGCTGCCCTCCGCGCGGCGGTAGGACGCGACGGGCCGGTCGAGACTCGCTGAATCCCGGACTATCAGCCTCCGAGCAGCACGAGGCGCTTTTCCTTCGCGTCCCAGCGCCGGATGATCCCCGCGTCGAGCCGCTCCGGCGGTCGGTGCCGCAGGAGATCGAGCGCGGACGCCAGCTGGTCCGCGGTGAGGCCGTGGCCGAGGGTGATGTGCGGCGTCCACGCACCGGGCACGGTGGTGGGCACGGCATCCGGTACGCCGTCGAGGGCACGCCAGATGCGGAGGTGAAGGTCCGTCAGGGCGGCGTCGGCCACCACCTGGCGGGCGAGCACGAACTTCCGCCGCGTCGGGAACACGAGGAAGCCCGCCGTCACCAGCTCCAGCGCGTCCCCCTCCGCGGCGGACGCGAGATCGACGTCGTAGCGGTCGTCGATGCGCGCCGCAGCGGCGAGCGTGATGTGCGGGGCGTTGCTGAAGGACTGGTGCTGCGACTGGTTGGGCAGGCCTGCGGCCTCCAGCGCCGCCCAGTCCTCGAACAGGAACGCCTCCGACACCGGCGCCAACAGGAGTTCGACGTCATCGGCCACGCCACACGCGCCTTCCTGCTGGTAGCCGGGTCAGGGCCGCCGCCGTCGGAAGTCCCCGACGCCGGCGGACCCGTCCACCTCGGTGGCGCCGGTCCGCGGGTTGCGCTGCGGGCGCTGGTAGGCGAGCTCGCCACCGCTGCGGCCGCCGAACGGCCGTCCGTGGTCCGCGTACTCCTCGCGGAAGAACGCGAGCGCCCACTCCCCGAACTGGATGCGCGCACCGGTGCGGAGCACGGACGGTTCCCTGCCGTTGACGCTGCCCGTGATGACGCCGTGCGGCACCAGCACGTACTCGTCGTCCTCCGTGTGGAGCACCTCGGCATGCAGCCCGTCGAGGCCGGTGAGTCGAAGCATCGCGTCCTCGCCGCTGCCGATCGTGGTGCGCTCGGCGACCAGTTCGAACTCGCGCGGCACCTGGCCGGTCCACGCCGCGGAGTTCTGCACGAAGATGAGGCGGGGACGCCCCGACCCCCGCAGGTAGTGCGTGGTGGTGATGGTCCGTCGGATCCTGCGGTTGACCGTCGGGACGAGTGGGAACGGCGTGGAGGGCGGGATGAGCGACGGCGCATCGCCCTTCTCGAGTGCGCGCCGGCCGATGCCGAGCAGGGGCGCGAGCGTGCCCGGCGAGCCGAGGCGGATGTTGGGGGAGCGCGTGATGAGCCGCTGCGCCAGGGAGGACTCCACGGCACCGATGCTCACCAGCAGGCCCTTGGGCCCGGAGACCGACACCGCGAGTCCGCGCTCCGCCAGTTGCCGGGCGATACTCCGCACCTGCCCGAGGCCGGGGAGGTTGTTCCCGCGGAAGGAGCCGGGGTCGTCGACGAAGATCTCGATGGTGGTGCCGGCCGCCCTCACGGTGCCGGACAGCCCTGCTTCCGGCTTGCCGTCGATGGCCGGCTCCCCCAGCGAGAAATCGATGTCAATGTCGAACCTGAGTGATGAGGCCATGACGCGTGCGGCGGATCAGGTGGCGTGCGGGTCGGAGCCGCCGGCGACGTTGTCGCTGGTGGTGATCCGCAGGGTGCCGTTGAACTTCCAGGTGGCGCGCGGGGCATCGGGACCGATGTCGCGCGGGACCTCGACGGTCATGTCATCCAGCGTGTAGTTGATCGCGGCGCCGCGCCCGGTCAGGTAGGACCACATCTCTTCCGCGAGGTCCGTCCAGTCGCGGATGGTGTGCGACTCGCCCGTGCTGACGCCTGAGGTGTTTTCAGTCATGTCGATTCCTTCGTCGGTGGTTCAACAATGACAGACGTCCTCTAACTCCGTCTGACGTGATAGTGCTCACCCTAGCCGAGCGTCCGGCCGTGCGGAACCCGTCCGCGGTGCGGACGGGTTCCTGGCCGGAGGATCACCACTGGGGGTGCACGGTGGCCCTGAAATGGCGGTCGTAGATATCGGCGACGGCGGCGTTCAGTTGCGCGCCGAGGTCCGTGTACTTGGCCGCTGCCGCATTGGATCCGGCCTGCTCCGGGTTGCGGGCGCCGGGGATGACGGTGCTCACGCCCTCCTGGGCGATGATCCAGGCGAGGGCCGCCTGGGCGGTCGTGACGCCGTCGGGCACGAGCTCCGCGAACTCGCGGGCGGCCTCGATGCCGGTCGCGTAGTCGACGCCCGAGAAGGTCTCCCCGACATCGAAGGCGGCGCCGTTCCGGTTGTAGTTGCGGTGGTCGTCCTCGGCGAACGCGGTGTCCTTGGTGTACTTGCCGGACAGGAGTCCTGACGCCAGGGGGACGCGCGCGATGATCCCGACGCCGCCGGCCTGTGCCGCGGGCAGGACGTCGTCGAGCGGCTTGAGGCGGAACGCGTTCAGGATGATCTGCACGCTGGCGGTGTTGCCGCGGGCGATGGCCTCGAGCGCCTCGTCGGTGCGCTCCACGCTGACGCCGTAATTCCTGATGACGCCGTCACCGACGAGGGTGTCGAGCGCGTCGTAGACCTCGTCGGAGCTGTAGACGGCGGTCGGCGGGCAGTGGAGCTGGACGAGGTCCAGGGCGTCCACGCCGAGGTTCGTCCGCGACCGGTCGACCCACTGGCGGAAGTTGGCCAGCGTGTAGTTCTCGGGGGTCTGATCGACGCGACGGCCCATCTTCGTGCCGACGAGGATGTCGTGGCCGGGGTTGTCCTTGAGGAACGCCCCGATGGTCGATTCGCTGCGCCCGTCGCCGTAGACGTCCGCGGTGTCGAAGAAGGTCACACCCGCGTCGACGGCCGCCTCGAGGACGGCGACGGCGTCCTTGTCCTCCACCTCGCCCCAGTCCGCGCCGAGCTGCCAGGTGCCGAGGCCGACGACGGAGACTGGACGGCCGGTTCTTCCAAGGGTTCTCTGTTCCATGATCCCGACTATAGGCCGGGGAGCGTGCCCTCCGTCGCCTCGGGGTCCGGCGACACGTCCGCGGGCGGGACGCCCGTCGTCGGCCCCTCTCCCGGGAGCCACCGCGCCGCCTCGTGTCGCAGTGCCGTCCGCCGCTCGGCGTCCATGCGGTCGAGGAGCACCACGCTCATGGTGGAGCGGGGGTTGCGGGCGAACAGTTCGCGGTGGTCGTCCACGAACTCCCAGTAGAGCGCGTCCCAGCTGAACCGCCACGGGCCGTCCTTGAAATCGCTCATCTTCTTGATGTAGTTGCTGCCGCTGACGTACGGCTTGGTGGTGATCATGGTTCCGGCCGCGAACTGGCTCATCGCGTACACATTGGGCACCATCACCCAGTCGTAGGCGTCGATGAACATCTCCATGAACCACGCATGGACGGCGTCCGGCTTCGCCCGCATGAGCAGGGTCGCGTTGCCCAGCACCATCAGCCGCTCGATGTGGTGGGCGTAGGCGGTGTCGAGGACGCGGGTGATGACGGAGTCCACGGGCGCCAGGCCCGTTTCACCGGTCCACCAGCCCGAGTGGAGGTCCGCCGTGAACCCGAGGGTGTTGCCGGTCCGCATCTCCCGCCCGCGGAGCACGTAGGACGCCCTGATGTACTCCCGCCATCCGATGACCTGGCGGATGAAGCCCTCCACGCTGGCGATCGGGGTGTCGTGGCGGTCGGCGAAGTCCAGCGCGAGGTCCACCACCTCGGCGGGGCTGAGCAGACCGGTGTTCATGCTGGAGCTCAGGGCCGAGTGGAAGAGGTAGGTCTGCCCCTCCGCGATCGCGTCCTCGTACGGGCCGAACAGCTCGAAGCGCTCGGTGAGGAATGCCTCGAGGGCATCGGAGGCCTGCCGGTGCGTGACGGGCCAGTTGAAGGACTCCGCGGTGCCGGGGTTGTCCGGGAACGCGCCCTGCACCCAGCTGATCGCGTCCTCCACCTCCGGCGGACGCTCGAAACGCGGCAGGTCCGGCAGCCCGATCTTCTTCGGCAGCTTTTTGCGGTTGTCGGCATCGAAGCTCCACTTCCCGCCCGTCGGCGAGCCGTCGGCCGCCACCATGATGCCGAGCCGCTTGCGCTGCCACTCGTAGAAGGTCTGCATGCGCCAGTTGTGGGAGGAGAAGTAGGTGCCGAGGACGTCCCGCGACGTGAGGAACTGCGGGGTCTCGAGGACGCGTACCGCCACGCCGGCGTCCGCGAGGGTCTGCGTGAGGCGCCGGTCCAGCCAGTCGTCGACGACGTCGTAGTAGGTCGCGTGCGAGGCACCGCGGTCCGCGAGCGCGGCCGACAGCCGCTCCTGGCTGGTGGCCTCCGCGGAGGTCTCCACATAGTCGACGCCGTAGCCCGCAGCCCGGACCCGCCGTGCGAAGAGGGTCATGGCTGCGCGGTGCAGGACGAGTTTCTGCTGGTGGAACCGCAGGCTGCGGAACATGAGGTCGTCCTCGAGGAAGACGAAGTGTGTGTCCGGGGACGCCTCGAGGTGCTCCTCGAACAGCTGGTGCGGAAGGACGAGCTGGACGTGCACGGAGGTGCCTTCCTGCAGGGGACGGTTGTCGGCAACCCTAGCGCCCGCCGCCGACAGGCCCGGATGCTTGACCGTGGCCGGGCTTGGTGGTTCGGTGGGGACCACCGACCGGCTCCGGAAGGGACCCTCATGCGATCGCTCTGGCTCGATACCGCCCCGCACATCCCGACCGACTCCCTGCCGGCCCGCGCCGCCTACGACGCGGTCGTCGTCGGGGCCGGGCTGACCGGGCTGACGACGGCGCTCCTGCTGTCCCGGGCCGGGCGCCGGGTGGCGGTCCTCGAGGCCCGGACGGCCGGCGCGGTGACCACGGGGAACACCACGGCGAAGCTCTCCCTCCTGCAGGGGACGGCCATCTCGGCGATCCTGAAGCACCACGACGTGGAGCTCGCCCGGGCCTACGTCCTCGGGAACCGCGAGGGGCAGAGCTGGCTGCTGCGTTTCTGCGACGAGAACGGTATCGGCTACCAGACCCGCGACGCCGTCGAGTACGCCACCACGGACTCGGGGGCGCGGAAGCTGACCGACGAGCACGAGGCGTGCGTCGCGGCGGGCCTCGCCACCGAGCTGGGCAGCGCCGCCACCCTCCCCTTCCCCGTGCGGAAGACGCTGCGCCTGAGGGACCAGGCCCAGTTCCATCCGCTCGAGGTGCTGGCCGGACTGGCGTCCGAGTTCAGGCGGCACGGCGGCACGCTGGTCGAGGGCGTCCGCGTCGAGGGCGTCGCGAGGACGGGGGCGCACGGCGTGGAACTGAAGACCAGCGCCGGTCCGGTGACGGCGTCGGACGTCGTCCTCGCCACGGGCATCCCCATCCTCGACCGTGGGGGCTACTTCGCCGTGCTGCAGCCCATGCGCTCGTACTGCGTGGCCCTGACCGTGGAGGGCGACGTCCCGGAGGACATGTACCTCAGCGCCGACTCCCCCACCCGGTCGCTGCGCACCGCCGTCGTCGGCGGCACCACGTACCTGGTCGTCGGCGGCAACGGCCACAAGGTGGGGCACAGCACCAACACGCAGGCGAGGGTGGACGGCCTCACGCGGTGGGCGCGCGGGTACTTCCCCACGGCGCGCCCCGCCTACGCCTGGTCGGCCCAGGACTACACGCCCGCCGCGGCCGTCCCCTACGTGGGCAGGGTCCCGGCCGGCGGCGGACACGTCTACGCGGCCACCGGCTACAACAAGTGGGGCATGACCAACGCGGTCGCGGCCTCGCTGGCCCTCTCGGGGGAGATCCTCGGCGGCAACATGCCCTGGGCCGAGACCCTGTACCGGACGAGGGTCAGCCCGGCCGACGCGCTGCAGACGGCGCAGGCGAACGCCGTGGTCGGCATGGAGATGGTGTCCGGCTGGTTGGGCGGCCTCGCGCGGTCCTCGTCCTCCACGCCAGGCGAGGGTGAGGGCCGCGTGATCCGCGAGGGCGCGCGCCCCGTCGGGGTATGCACGGTGGACGGCATACAGCACCGCGTGTCGGCCGTCTGCCCCCATCTGAAGGGGATCCTGGCCTGGAACGACGCCGAGCGGTCGTGGGACTGCCCGCTCCACGGGTCGCGCTTCACGGCGGACGGGAAGCTGCTCGAGGGGCCGTCGACATCGGACCTCGCCGATACGCGGCGCTGACGCGCCGCGCTCGATGACACCTCGCCCCGGCAGGCGCGGGCCGGAGCCCTGGCAGGCGCGGGCGGGAGCCCGGCGGGCGCGGGTCAGGCGCGTCCGCGCCGGGCCTCTCCGACGAGTTCGGCGACCGGTCGCGCGCGCCGGCTGATGAGGATCACCACGGCGCCGAAGGCCACGACGGCCACCGCGATGACGACGACGTACAGGGCCACCGAGGCGTAGCCCGACGCCGGGTCGAGGAACGGGTACGGCACCCAGCCGTCGGCGGCACCCCGCACGAGGACCACCGTCACCCAGGCCAGCGGGAAGACGAGGACGAGGCGCAGGACGCGGTAGGAGAGCGCACGGCGGTCGGCCGCGACGACCCAGTCCAGGACGGCGTAGACGGGGAATCCGACATGCATGACCCAGTTGGCCCAGGCGAGCTCCACTCCGCCCGGGAGACCGGCCAGCAGCAGGTTGTAGACGACACCGACGACGGACATGTACGTGGTGACGGCAGCACGGACGGGCAGCAGCCACTCGGGCTCGGCCGCTCCGCGGATCTGGAGCACGGCGGCGAGGAGCAGGACGCCCGCGGCCAGGAGGTTGCCCTGGATGGTGAAGAATCCGAAGAAGTTGAACGGGTTCACGGCGTCCCGGGACGCCGAGTCCAGGAAGGTGGACAGGACCGCGAGGACCACGACCACCCCCACCACCAGGCGGACGGCGGCGCGGAGGGGCAGGGTCTGCGGGCGGAGAGCACGCACGCCCGCCGGCGCCCCCGTCACGGCCGGACTCCCCTGGACGCCAGGTCCTTCAGCAGGTCCCGCATCTCCGTGAGGAGAACGGTGTCGACCGGGGTCGGCGCCTCTTCCGGGTCCTCCGGTGCGGCGAGCGCCTGCAGCCGCGCACGGGCACGGTTCATGGGCACGACGAACACGAAGTAGACCACGGCCGCCGTGATGAGGAAGGTGACCACGGCCGTGAGCACGGCACCCACGTCGACGAAGGTGGCGTCGTTGCCCTCCCGGATCCGGAAGCCGAACCCGTCGGTGTCGATCCCGCCGGCCGATGCGATGACCGGGTCGATGATGTTCGCCGTGAAGGCGCTGACGAGAGCCGTGAAGGCAGTGCCGATGACGACGGCGATCGCCAGTTCGATCACGTTGCCGCGCAGAATGAAGTCCCTGAAACCCTTGATCAACCGCTGTCCCCTCGCTGAGTGCCCGTGCCGCTGGTCCCGGCGGATCCTGCCAGTACGCCTCACTCTAGTGAGGCGCCCTCCGTCGGCCCCGTCCCGACGCCGGATGACGGGGGACGAGGCTCACCGGGACGCGGCGCCGCGCCCGCTCCGGCTGACGATGAGGTCCACGACGCCGAGCAGTTCCTCGATCTCCGCGCCGCTCGTCCGGCCTGTCCCGGCCGAGGCGAAGAAGGCGGCGTCGTAGTAGAGGCCGTCGCCGAGGAGCTTGACGGCGTGCGCCGTCGTACGGTCGCCGAGCTGGGCGTCGAGCGCGTCGAGCCACCGTTCCTGGATGTCGGCGAGGGAGGCCTTCGCCGTCGGGTGCCCCTGCTGGGCGAGGCGCGCCATGGACACGAGCGCGCGGTCGAGCGGGCTGTCCTCGAAGACGGACGTCCGGACGTAGTAGCGGGCCGCCCCGTCCGGCGCCGCCGTCATCATCTCGCGGTCCCTGTCGGCGAGGCCACGGAGGCGATCGGCCAGGCCCTCGACGAGGGCCTCCTTGGAGGGGAAGTGATAGAGCAGCCCGCCCTTGGAGACGTCGGCGGCCGCGGCCACCGCTTCCATGGTGGCGGCCCTCTCGCCGTCGCGGATCAGTGCTTTCTCGAAGCTGTCGAGGATGCGCTCGCGGGAACTGGACACTCCCTGATGATACCGGTCACGATTGTTGAACTGTACCGGCTGGACGGTATAGCTTGGATGGATGACCACGACACCCTCCTTCTCCGCACGTGCATCCGGGGTGAACCCGCGTGCCGTTCAGTCCCCCGACCCCCTGGCCGGCCGCCGCGAGTGGTTCGCCCTCGCCGTGCTGATGCTGCCGGTGCTGCTGGTCTCCGTCGACAACACCGTGCTGAGCTTCGCCCTGCCCGAGATCTCCCGCCACTTCGCCACGAGCGGGACCACCCTGCTCTGGATCGTCGACAGCTACCCCCTCGTGCTCGCCGGCCTGCTGGTGGCCATGGGCAGCTTCGGCGATCGCTTCGGCCGCCGCCGCCTGCTCATGATCGGCGCGGTGGGCTTCGCCGTCTTCTCGGTGATCGCGGCATTCGCGCCCACGGCGGCGTTCCTGGTCGCCGCCCGCGTGGGTCTCGGCGTCTTCGGCGCCATGCTCATGCCCTCGACCCTCTCGCTCATCCGCAACATCTTCATGGACCGGAACCAGCGCCGGATCGCCATCGCGGTCTGGGCCGCGGGCTTCTCGGCCGGTGCGGCGCTCGGCCCCCTGCTCGGCGGCATCCTGCTCGAACACTTCTGGTGGGGCTCCGTCTTCCTCCTCGCGGTACCCGTGCTGGTGCTCATGCTCGCGCTGACCCCCGCCCTGGTCCCCGAGTCGAAGGATTCCCACCCGGGCCTCGTGGACTACGCCGGCATCGTCCTGTCCATCGGGACCATGCTGCCGGTCGTCTACGCCATCAAGAACCTGGCGAAGGGAGGCCCGCTGCTCATCTCGGTGACAGCGGCCTTCATCGGGCTCGCCGCGGGCACCGCCTTCGTCGCCCGCCAGCTGCAGCGCCGCAACCCCATGCTCGACGTCCGCCTGTTCACGGTGCGCGCCTTCAGCGGCGCCGTCCTGGTGAACCTCTTCGCGATCTTCTCGCTCGTCGGCTTCCTGTTCTTCGTCTCGCAGCACCTCCAGCTGGTGCTCGGGTTCAGCCCGCTCGACGCCGGACTGGTCCTGCTGCCGGGCCTCCTCGTGACGATCATCGCCGGCCTCGCCGTCGTGCCGCTGGCCCGCCGGTGCCCGCCGCACGTCGTCGTCCCGGTGGCCCTGATGTTCTCGGCCGTCGCGTACGCGATGATCGCCCTGCTGGGCGAGGGCGGGTCCGCGGGCTTCCTCATGACCGCCTTCGTGATCCTCGGGATCGGTGTCGGCGCGTCCGAGACGGTCTCCAACGACCTCATCCTGTCCTCCGTCCCGGCCGCCAAGGCCGGCGCGGCATCCGCCGTGTCCGAAACCGCCTACGAGGTCGGCTCGGTCCTCGGGACCGCCGTGCTCGGCAGCATCCTGCTCGCGTCCTACCAGCGCGAGCTGACCCTCCCCGCGGGACTCAGCAGCGGCCAGGCGGAGACGTCCACCGAGACCCTCGGCGGCGCGGTCGAGGTCGCGACCCAGCTCGGCCCGACCAGCGCGGCGCTGCTCCGGGACTCGGCGTTCCACGCCTTCGACAGCGGCATCACGCTGACGTCCGGCATCGCCGCACTGCTCATGGCCGGCGCGTCCGTCCTGGCCGCCTGGAGCCTGCGCGGCACGACGGCGGAGCGCGTCGACCACTAGGCGGCAACCCCCGGGAACACGACAAGGGTCCGTTCCTGGAGGAACGGACCCTTGTCGTGTTCCCGGGCGGGCTTCGGACCCGCCAGGACCTAGTGTCCGGTGCGGTTCGGGTCGTTGACGCCCGAGGCGCCGTTGGCACGGTGATCGACGTGCTCCTTCTTGTTCTTCTTCAGCAGGCCTGCGAGGCCGAGGAGGCCGAGGAGGCCCCACAGTCCGTTGTCGCCGCTGTCGTCGCTCTCCTGGCTCTGCTCGGTCGTGGAAGCCGGCTCTTCGGCGGCGATGGAAGGGGCTGCCATTCCCGTCAGGATGGCGAGGGAGAGTGCTGCGGTAGCTGCGGTCTTGCGGATCATGACGCTCCTTGGGTCGGGGGAAGGAACCCTGCTGGGACTCCATTCATCAGCCTACTTACCATGTGTCGATCCGCGCCCTCGAAATGAGTCCCGAAAGTGCTTGCGAGGCGCGGGGACCGCGGGTACGCGGGCGCATGGACGCCGCCCGCAGAACCGCCCGCAGGAACCGTTGTCCGTCGGGGGTGCGGGTGGAACAGTGGGGTCATGGTGATCGAGGTACGCCCGGCGACGGCGTTCGAGGATGTCGCGACGATGGTGGGACCCCGGCGCGTGGACGCGACCGCCTGCTGGTGCCTCAGCTACCGCCTCCCGGGGAAGCAGAACGCCGCGCTGACGGGGCGGGACCGCGGCGATCTCGTGCAGCGCCTGTGCCAGGAGGATCCGCCGCCCGGCGTGCTCGCCTACGACGGCGACGACGTCGTCGGATGGGCCGCCGTCCACCCGCGCGCCGGGACGGCGTTCGCCCGCAGCCGCACGATCCCGCGCGTCGATGACGCCGACGTGTGGTCGGTGTGGTGCATCCGGGTGCGGCCGGGACACCGAGGCAGGGGCATCTCGCATCGACTGCTCGCCGGCGCGGTGGACTTCGCCGTGAGCCACGGGGCTCCGGCCGTCGAGGGGTACCCGGTGGACAACGCGGGCGGGAAGGTGGACACCACGATGGCCTATGTCGGCACACGCCGGCTCTTCGAGGCAGCAGGATTCACGAAGGCGGCCGACACGGCGTCGGTGGTGAGCGGGTTCCCCCGGATCCTCATGCGGCTCGAGCTGCCCTGACCACCGGAAGCGCCCTCGGTAGCGGCCACCACGGGCCCGCCCGGGCCGCCGGCACCGATGCGCACAGCGAACAGATGCGCTCACCGACGGGTGGTCCCGCCGGTATCGGGGACAATGGAAGGGTGGCCCTGCTAACCGAATCCCCCGTCCTCGACGCCGACGCCGTCCGCCGCGAGGCCGGACGCCGTCGTACCTTCGCCGTCATCTCCCACCCCGACGCCGGGAAGTCGACCCTCACGGAGGCGCTGGCGCTCCTCGCCCGGGCCATCCAGGACGCCGGTGTCACGCACGGCAAGTCGAGCCGTCACGCCACGGTGTCGGACTGGATGGGCATCGAGCAGGAGCGCGGGATCTCGATCAGCTCCGCGGCCCTCCAGCTGACCTACCGTGACACCATCCTCAACGTCGTCGACACCCCGGGCCACGCGGACTTCTCGGAGGACACCTACCGCGTCCTCGCCGCCGTCGATTCCGCGGTCATGCTGATCGACGCCGCCAAGGGCTTCGAGCCGCAGACCGTCAAGCTGCTCGCCGTGTGCAAGGCGCGGAACATCCCGATCATCACGGTCATCAACAAGTGGGACCGGCCGGGCCTCGACGCCCTCGGCCTGATCGACGACGTCGGGGAGCGCACCGGGATGACCCCGGTCCCGCTCACCTGGCCGGCCGGGATCGCCGGGGAGTTCCAGGGGCTCATCGACCTGCGGGCGGAGCGCGCGATCGCGCTGACGGCCGTGGAGGCCGGCGCCCAGGCCGCCACGGAGACCGAGGTGGACATCGACGCCCTCGACCCGCGCGACGCCGGCGCCTGGCTCGACGCGCGCGAGGAGTCGGGGCTCGTCGAGTCCTCGCACGGTTCCTTCGACCGCGAGGAGTTCGAGGCGGCCCGGCAGACGCCCGTCCTCTTCGCGGCAGCGGCCAAGAACTTCGGCGTCTCCCAGCTCCTCGACATCCTGGTGGACGTGGCGCCCTCCCCCTCCCCGCGTCCCTCGAAGGAGGACGCGCCGCGCCCCATCGACGCGCCGATGTCCGGGTTCGTGTTCAAGGTGCAGGCGGGCCAGGACAGCGCCCACCGCGACCACATCGCGTACCTGCGCATCTGCTCAGGCACGTTCGAGCGCGGCATGGTCATCACCAACCAGCGCACCGGGAAGCCCTTCGCCACCAAGTACGCGCACCGCGTCCTCGGCCGCAGCCGCGAGGTGGTGGACACCGCGTGGCCCGGCGACGTCGTCGGACTCGTGAACGCGACGAGCCTGCGCGTGGGCGACAGCCTGTTCGCCGAGGAGCCCGTGCAGTTCCCCGACATCCCGCGCTTCTCCCCCGAGCTGTTCGCGGTCGCGCGTGCCAAGGACCCGGGACGGTACAAGCAGTTCCGCCGCGGGATCGAGCAGCTCGAGCACGAGGGCGTGGTGCAGGTGCTGCGCTCGGACCTCCGCGGCGACCAGGCGCCCGTGCTCGCCGCCGTCGGGGCCCTGCAGTTCGAGGTCGCCGCCCAGCGGCTGGGCACCGAGTTCAACGCACCGACGTCGCTGGACAACCTCTCCTACACGCTCGCCATGCGCGTGGCCCCGGAGAGCCAGGGCGTCCCCGGGACCTTCCGCGGCGGCGAGATCCTCTTCCGGTCCGACGGCGAGATCGTGGCCGTGTTCGGGGACAAGTGGAAGGTGGGGCACTTCAGGAAGGACTTCCCCGACGTCGTGCTCGAGCCGATCGGCGCGGCCGTCGACCAGTAGGGCCCGCACGTCTCCTCGCGGTCAGTAGGTGCCCGATGCCCCGCCGCCGCTGAAGCCCCCGCCTCCGTTGAAGGAGGACCCCGAGGCGCTGCCCCCGGTGCCCCCGGAGTAGAGCGCGGGGTTGGCGATGTAGAGGGGGAGCCAGAGCGCCGGGTTCCCCACGGCGTCGTCGCCCCGGTGGCTGTACCGGTACTTCCGGTACGCCGCCCGCTGCTGCTCGGTCAGGCGCAGCTCCGGGTCGGCGTCCTCGGCCACCCGCAACTCCTCGTCGGATATGCGACGACGGCGGCGGGAGTCCGCGGCGAACAGCCACACGAGTCCGCCCAGGAGGACGGCGATGCCGCCCGCGACCCGACCGAAGAGCACCCAGTCGAACGGCTCCTTCACAGGACCCTGGCCTCGTGCGTAGTCGTAGATCTGCCCGACGGCCTCGGTCAGCCCGGTCGCGTACTCCTCGTCGGCGAATGCCGGCTCGAGGACGTCCTCGATGACCTGCGTGGCGTCGTCGTCGGAGAACGTCCCGCGTGCACCGTCGGCGGTCTCGATGCGCAGCTCGCGCCCCCCGGTGTCCGCAAGGATCAGCACGCCGTTGTCGGCGCCGGCGTCACCCACGCCCCAGGCGGTCGCGACGGCGCGGGCGTAGTCCTCGATGGACCCGCTCGCGTCCTCCACGGTCAGGACGGCCACGCGCGCGGTGGCGGTCCGGCTGTTCCCCCCGTCGATGAGCGCGTTCAGCTCCTGCTCTTCGGCGGCTGTCAGGACGTCGGCGGAATCCAGGACGTTGCCCGTCACCGGCGGTTCCGGCACGGAGGCGGGTTCGCCCCCGCCGCAGCCCGAGAGTGCGATCAGCATCAGGGACGCACCCGCCGTCATGACCCCGGGATGATGTCTCGTCATGGTGTTTCCTCCTGCCTGGATGGTACGTCTCCTTCCGCCCGGTCGCGGCGCAGCCCCACCAGCGGAGCACCCTCCGTCGCAGCAGGTACTCCTCGGCCTCATATCGGGCGGCGGTGAGCCGTGGGCTCCCCTCTCCGGGAGGAGTCAGTCGTTCCTGGCCATCCCCGGGCATCTCCAGGAACCGTCGAGGGCCGCGGGCCCGGGCCGGTACATCCTGAGCAGGACGAACCACGGGCTCTCCGGTGACGTCGGCAGCCAGTTCGGCTCCCGCCCAGCAGCCGGAGGATCCGGCTGGAGGTACAGCGTCAGCCCGCCGTCGTCGTCCATCCGCAGCCCGGACGCGTGGTCACCGACCGAGTACCGGTCGATGGGGTTCGCGATGAGGTTGAGGTCCGCGGCCGTGTAGGCGGTCAGGGACCAGAAGGCGTCCACCGGCGGCAGCCCGCCGGGCGGGAAGCGCAGGGTGTAGCGGTGTCCCGGGTCGAGCCGGGCGCCGTCCTCGTCCTGGAAGTTCATCAGGTACACCGATTCCGCGGGGTCGTTGGCGGCGATGCCGGCGAGTGACTGGTCCGCGGCCCGGCGGAGGAAGTCGTTGCCGAACCGCCCCTCCTCCGGGGGCGGATACCGCCAGCCGTTCACGATGGTCGCCCAGTCGCCGCTGGCGAACTGGTCCCGCAGCAGGGCCATCCCCGCGACCGCGGCACGGGCCAGGCCCTGGCGCACCGCGTCCGGCTGCGCCTCGACGTCCAGGCCTGCACCCACCCCCAGGCCGCTGAACTGTTCCAGCACCAGGGCGTGCCTGGACGACGGCGGGTTCTCGGCCAGCATCGCGTTGAGGGTCTTCCACGGCCCCAGGGGGTCCTCGGACACCGGCACGGGTGCGTAGACCTCCCGCCGGGCCGGGACCACCGCGCCGGGCGCGTTCCACGCCGCGAGGGGGATGAGCCGGTACCGGCCCTGCAGGGCGCGTGCGTTTGGCAGGTCGCCGACGCCGTTGACGGCGGTTCGGCCCAGCACCAGCGCCCAGGGGGTGGGCGAGGTCCGGACCCGCTGCACCCCCGCCGGCAGGTCGCCGTCCCAGCCGGGGCCGACGACGGCGAAGTTCCCGGCTCCGGGCCCGGTGGTGCGCTGGCCTACGTAGCCGAAGTTGTCCGAGGTGAACGAGGCGAGCTGGAAGGTGAAGTACCGCTCGCCCATGTCGGGGTGGGACAGGATGAACGGTCCGTCACCGAGGTCCAGCCAGGCCAGGGAGTACAACGAGTCGGTGCTCGGGCAGCCGCCCGCCCGGTAGGTCGCGTCCAGGATCCGGCCGGCGTGCCAGAACTCGTTGACGGCCGCAGCAGGGTGGACCGCGGGATCCTGTGTGCTGGTCACCCAGTCGTGCCGGAGCTTGGCGTTGTAGATGTAGGGGAATCCGTAGATGAAGGCCTGTACTCCCGCGGTGTAGGCGTATTCGGCGCGCCAGTCGAGCGTGCTCGCCGGTGGGGCCGGCGACGTGTCCGGTTCGGCAGTCGGGGTCTGTGTCGTCGGGGTCTGTGTTGTCGGGGTCTGGGTCATGGTGTGCTCCTCGAAGGACTGTCCGGCCGATCTCGGGAGCACGCCGGGTGGACGAGCCGGCGAGCCAATGCTCAGGGCGTGTAGTTGCTGAACGGTCCGCCCACGCGGTCGTAGGTGTTCCCGATGTCGTCCTGGAGGATGTGTGCGGTCCCGTTCTCGGGAGTGAGGACGAGGTCCTGCTCCAGTGTCACCGCGCGGAAGGACCACCCCACGGGGAGCTGCAGACGCTCACCCAGCTGCGTCATGGCGGCGTAGGTCTGGTGGGGGTCGATGATGAGGCTGACGGACTTCATCACCCACGTATCGCCGTCCGGGTCGTCCAGGATGAAGGCGGGAGATCCCCTGTTGATGCCGAACTCGGTGTCACGCCTGCCCGTGATGGGTTTGTAGGCCAGCTCCTCCTGACGGCCGCCCATCCCCTGGGGGACGTCCAGCCACATGACCCAGCGTGCCTTCAACCCGTGGAAATCCCGCTCGCTGCCGACCTTGACGTCGATCCAGTCCAGGCACCACAGGCGAGGACCGTTCTTGTACACGACGGGGGTGTCGTATTCCTGCGCGAGGGCCTGCATGTCGAGCTGATCCAGGAGAGGCTGGGGGCAGGTGTCGCCGGAACCGTCGGGATCGTTCAGGCCGATGGTGTTGTAGATGCTGCCGATCATCTCGCCGGTGTCGGCAGGTGCGATCAGGAAGATCTCGGTGTAGCGCTGCGCCCGTACTCCCTCGAAGCGCATGAGGGTCAGGTCGGCGTCGTCCTTCGGCAGTTTCACGGAGAGTGACATGGTCTTCGTCCTTGGTGTGTGGGAATGGAACCGCCCGGTGCGCCACTGGTGCGCATGACCCCCAGGTCATGCGCACCAGTGGCGGCGATCGTGTGGTGTCACGAGTGACGCGTCTGTAGCGGGCGTCAGTCGCGTCGATCGCGGCGGTCCTCGCGCCGGTCTCCTCGGTCGTCCCGGCGGTCCTCCCGGCGGTCTCCACGACGGTTGATCCCGTGGGCGACGACGATGGCCCCTCCGACGGCGGCGGCGGTCCTGCGCCTGCGGCGTGCTGCCAGTGGCATGTCAGACTCCTTCCTTCATTCCTTCGGCCGATCGGGCGTCGGCCTCGTCGGCCTGGAAGGCGGCGATGACCGCCTGGGTCGGGATCCGGCCGCTGGCCACGAGCTGGCCGCCGGCCTTGCGGACGGCCGCACCGAACGGAGCGGCCCACTGGTTCTCCCACACGAGCACCGCAGCGGAGTGGCCGGGCTCGATCGTCTCGGCCAGGTCCATGATGTCCTGCTCGGAGAGCACCATCGCAAGCTCGGCCTCGGCCATGCGCACCCCGCCGAGCTCGGTCTCGTCGAGGTCGGAGATCTCCGCCGTCTCGAGCGCGCCGTCCGCGTTCTTCCGCAGGAACGCCATGTCGAGGACCCTGACGAGTTCACGGTTGACCAGGTCGTCCAGGAACGGGGCGATCTGACCCTTGCCGAAGTCCGGCCCGGGGAACTCCACGACGAGCCAGTCCACCGGCCCTAGTTCATCCAACGTCTCAGCCATGCTGAAGACCTCCGTTTCTCAGTGTCAGGGGCGGTCCGACGGACTGCCGCAGTCTCATCCTGTGTGCCGGTCACAGGCGGCGCGTCACCCGCCCGGGGTGACCTCGCGCCGGGCCATCGCGCCCGCCGGGTGGACTGCGGAGGTGTGTCAGACGGCCGCGACGACCGGGAGCTCGGGAGCGAACGGGTACAGCTCCTGCTCGCCCTCATGCACGACGACGCAGGTGGCATCCGGCACTTCCCGCCATGCTCCTTTGAGATCCCCCAGCGGTTCGGACACCACCAGCCGCGCGTCGTCCGAGAGTTCGTGGAGCAACGGGTTGTCCGGGTACTGGGCACGGAGGGTCGCGATGTCGTTGCTGTGGAACAGCGATCGCGAGTTGCCCTCGCTGGAATAGCGGAAGGCCCAGGTGGTGTCGCCGTCGGTGGTGGCGACCGTCATCTGGATGGGGTAGTCGATGCCGTGGCGCCGTCCGGTGTCCTCGATCAGCCCCACCGCCTCGGCGACCGCCGCGCGCGGATCCCGTTCCAGCCCGAACGTGAGGGCGAGGTAGAAGAACAGCTCCGAGTCCGTGGACCCTTCGATCTCGGGATAGAGGCTGGGCTCCACCGCCAGGGCCAGATCGCGCTTCACCTTCGAGAAATCCGCGAGGACCCCGTTGTGCATCCAGAGCCATCGGCCGTGGCGGAACGGGTGGCAGTTCGTCTGCTGGACGGCCGTGCCGGTCGTGGCACGGATATGGGCGAAGACGTGGCCCGCCGAGGCATGCCCTGCGAGCTCGCGCAGGTTGCGGTCGTGCCAGGCGGGCTCCGTGCTGTGGTAGACCCCGGGCGTCGGCCCGGTCCCGTACCAGCCGACGCCGAACCCGTCCCCGTTGGTGGTCTCGACGCCCATACGGGAGTGCTTGCTCTGCATGACGAGTGAGTTGACGGGCCTGTAGAGGAGGTCGTCCAATCGCACGGGGGAACCTGAGTACGCTAGCCAACGACACATGTCGTCTCCTTCGGATCGGGCCGGATGTCCAGACCGGGCCGGAGCCAGTCCGCCGGCCTTCATGGCCGTCCCAGCCGGGCTGAGGACGACCGTTCCCATCCTGCGCACAGGCGACATGCCGCACGTCACCCGCGCGGGGTGACCTCCCGCCGCAGTCCCTGCCTACGCGGTCCGGAGTCGCTGGTAGTTGTTCTCGAGCTCGTCCAGGACGATCGTGTTCGGCGGGTCGCTGTCATACGTGGCCCGCATGACGAGCTCGTCCTCGAGCGTCCGGGCCCGGTAGATCCACCCCTCCGGCAACGCCAGTCGTTCTCCGAGGGTCGGCAGCCTGTCGACCGTGTTGCCGGGGTCCACCCTCAACGAGGCGCTCTGCATGACGAACACGATCCCCTCGGGGGACACCAGCTCGTACACCTCGGAGCCGGCCTCGAAGAACCAGGTGGTGGTGCGCCTGGAGACCGTCTCCCGGTAGGGGATCTGCTTGCCGGCGATGAACGCGTCGAAATCCGGGACCACGAAGGTGCCGTACAGGTACATGGGCAGGGGGCCCAGCATGCTGAGCCTGCCCCCGTCGAAGGCCTCCCCCTCGAACCGGTCGGCCAGGAAACGACGCGGACCGTTGAAGCGGATCCCGTCCCCGCCGTGCACCTTCCTCAACATCTCCGGATCCAACGCCAGGAAGCGCGCATCGAAGTCCTCGTCGGAGACGTCGTCGACCACCCCCAGGGAGTTGTAGTAGTTGCCCGCTCCCCCTGGCCCTTCTGCGTCCCTGCTCATGATCAGGACCTCGGCGTGGTGCCTGCCGTGCCCGTGGTCACCCGAGATGAGCACCGATTGCTGTCCCTTGTTCGCGCTCGTCGTCATCGCGCACCTCTTCCTCGTTATCACAGACGTATGAGGCCACGATTCGCCCCTTCGGACTCCCCCTGCATCCCCCGCAGGGGATGAGTGCGGTGAGCCCGCGGTGACACCTCGATGGGTCGGTGACGCGGGTGGCGCTCCGGGACGCACCGGTGCCGGACGGGTCAGGTGACGAAGTGCGTCTCGGGGAGCTGCTGGCCGATGGAGGTGACCACGGCGGCGGCGACGTCCGCCAGCTTCATGTTCCGTCCGCTGGACGCGGCCTTGAGGATGGTGATGGCCGCCTCGTGGCTGCACCGGTTCTGGCCCATGATGATGCCCGCCGCCACATCGATCGTGGTCCGCGAGTTCATCGCGGCCCGCAGGTGCTCGCCCGTGTCGGTGAGGTGGGCCACCCGGACCGCAAGGCGGAGGAACTTCGACGCCTCGGTGGCGAGCTGCACGGCCTCGGCGATGGACTCGTCGTCGAAGGCGTGGGGCTGCGGCGAGTACAGGTTCAGCCCGGCGGCCGCGAGGCCGTCGAGCGGGATCGGGACGCCGACGGCGGAGCGCATCCCGTGCTCCACGATGGCTGCCGGGTAGGCGCCGAAGCGCTTCTCCTCGAGGAAATCGTCCACGTGGTAGACCTGCCCGTCCCGGGCGGCCCGGATGCACGGTCCGTCGTCGAACGCGTACTGGACCTCGTCCATGAGCTTCGCCTGCTCGCTGCTGCTGGCCACCGTCCCGATGGACCGGCGCCGCAGGAGGGTGACGCCGGCCATCACGTCCCTGCCCGGGGTCGAGAGGGTGTCCGCGGCGAGCCTGGCAAGTCCGTCGAGGAACTCGTTGATGTCCGCGCTGTCCAGGACCAGGTCCTGCAGCATCCCTGGCAGGGACAGTTCTCCGAGGATCTGCTCGTCGGTCACAACGGGTACCTTCCGATCATCCGGGTCCGCCGAGATGCGGACCAGACCGGCTACGTTACCGAAGTGTTCTTCCGGGAGACACCGAAGCCGCCGGTGACGGTGCCACGGCGGGGGTGAACGACGACGGCGCGGCAGGACCGTGGTGGATCCTGCCGCGCCGTCGTCGGTGGGGAGTGGCTAGGAGGCGAGGCCCGGCGGCGTGATGCCACCGGAGCAGGCGGCGCCCGGCTCGCGGGTCTGCTCACCCTGGATGTACTTGGTGAGGAAGGTGGCGAGGCGCGGGTCGTCGGCGGAGTCGACCTCGAGCTGGATGCCCCAGGCACTGGCGGCCACGGGCGACTCCAGGCCGGGATACGGGCTGAGCAGCACGTAGGAGCGCTCACCCACGAGTTCGGTCAGGGTGTCGATCCCCGCCTGGCCGATGTCCGGGTTGTAGGCGATCCAGACGGCACCGTGCTCCAGCGAGTGCACGGAGTTCTCGTTCGGGAGGGGCTCGGTGTACACACCGCAGTTGGTCCAGATGGGATCGTGGTCCCCGCCGACGGGCGGCGACTGCTCGTACTCCACGGGACCGTCCACGTGCTCGAACGTGACGTCGGGGTATTCCTGGACGCCTTCGATGGGCTGGGCGGCCTGGGCGTCGCGCTCCCGGTTGTCCTGCACCTGGTTCACGATGACGATGGTCACCGCGATGATGATCGCCAGGATGACGGCGCCGATCCCGCCGAAGATGAGGGCGTTCCGCTTGCGTTCACCGGCCCGCTGCTGGGCTTGGATGGCGGCCAGGCGCGCTTGGCGGTCCTGGTTCTCCTGAGACCGTTTCTTGTTCAACGAGGTGTCCTTCGGTGCTGGGGTGGCTGCGGCGGTCGCCGCGGTTCGGTTAGCGCCGGAACCAAATGTACCGGCGAGGGCCGCCTGTCCCTGAACCGCCCGGCGGCGCGGCGGCGGGACGGGGCGGCACTACAGGGCGTCGAGCATTCTCTGCATGAGGGTGATCTCGGCCTGCTGGCCCGACTGGATCTTCGTGGACAGCGTACGGACCTGCTCCGTCTCCGCGAGCTCGGCGCCGGCCGCGGCCATGTCCACGCCCGCCTCGTGGTGGTTGATCATGAGCGTCAGGTACAGCCGCTCGGCGTCCTCGCCGCGCGCGGCACGCAACTCGTCGAGCTGGGCTCCGGTCGCCATGCCGGGCATGAGCCCGTCCGGCATGAGCATGGACCCGGCGTCGGTTCCCGAGCCCATGTCCATCCCGCCGTGGCCTTCCGAGCCCGCCATCCACTCCATGCGTGGCTGCTCGTCGCTCTGCGGCAGCCCCCACTCCTCGAGCCAGGCGTACATCTGACCCGCCTGCTGCTGCTGGGTGAGTGCGATGTCGTAGGCGACGGTGCGAAGGGTCTCGTCCTCCGCGTTGTCGCGCACGATCATGGACATCTCCACGGCCTGGTTGTGATGCACCTGCATGTCCCGGGCGAACCCGGCATCGGCGCTGTCCGCGTCGGGGTAGGTGGGCCTCGCGGAGACGCGGCCAGCAGTGAAGGCGAGGGCGAACAGCGCGACGACGGCGATCGCGGCGAGGATCACGAGGACTCGCTTCTGCCAGCCGGACAGCGAGAGGGTCATGGACGTCCTTGGGTCGAGAGTGTGCCGGTTAGCCAACGTACGGCATCCCGCTGGGTGTTCCCTCCACGGGGGAACAACGGGAGGACTTGGCCTGTTATACCCCCTAAGGGTATCGTGGACCGTATGCGAGGAGCCAATTCATGACCACCGGGACGAATGCGGAGACCACCGCGGAGCACGGCTATACGGCCGACAAGGACGCCTACCTCAAACGGTTGCGGCGCATCGAAGGCCAGGTTCGCGGCATTGCGCGGATGGTCGAGGAGGACAAGTACTGCATCGACATCCTCACGCAGGTCGCGGCCGTCAACAAGGCACTCCACGCCGTCTCGATGGGACTGCTCGAGGAGCACATCGCGCACTGCGTCGTCGGAGCCGCCCAGGACTCCCAGGTCTCCGGCAACAGCGACGCCGTGCAGGAGAAGGTCCAGGAAGCCACCGCGGCGATCGGCCGCCTCCTGCGCTAGCAGCGGACGCCGCCCGCCAACACCTACCCCACCGACTGACCCACTCACCGAGGAGAACACCATGAGCACCACCACCATCAGCATCACCGGCATGACCTGCGGCCACTGCGTCAGCGCGGTGAAGACCGAACTGTCGGAGCTTCCCGGCGTCGAGGCCGTCGACGTCGAACTCGTGAACGGCGGCACCTCCACCGCCACCATCTCCTCCTCCACACCGCTGGACGCCGCCTCGATCGACGACGCCGTCGCCGAGGCCGGCTACACCGTGGTGCCCGCCGGTTCCTGACATGTCCATCCAGCAGGTCCCGGCGCAGAGGGCCGGGCAGGAGCACCGCGTCGTCGAACTCTCGATCCAGGGCATGACCTGCGCGTCCTGTGTGGGGCGGGTCGAGCGGAAGCTCGGCAAGCTCGACGGCGTCGAGGCGAGCGTCAACCTGCCGCTGGAGAGCGCCGTCGTCCGGGTGCCGGCCACCGTGAGCGACCAGGACCTGATCGACACCGTGGTGGCCACCGGCTACGGCGCCCACGTGGTGCACCCCGAGCACCCGGGGGACGGCGGGCACGACCACACGCCCTCGCTCCTCCGGGCGCGCCTGGTCCTCGCCGCGGTCCTGTCCGTGCCGGTGCTGCTGATCTCGATGGTGCCCGGCCTCCAGTTCGCGAACTGGGGCTGGGTGGTCCTCGCGTTGTCCCTGCCGGTGGTGACGTGGTCCGCATGGCCGTTCCACCGTGCGGCGGCCATCAATGCGCGCCACCTGTCCTCCACCATGGACACGCTCGTCTCCATCGGCGTCACGGCCGCATTCCTGTTCTCGGCCGGGCAGCTCCTCGCCGATCCCGCCCTGACGCAGCACGGGGGCATGGCCGGCATGGACATGACGGAGCACTCCCTCTACTTCGAGGTGGCCGCCGTCGTCGTCACCTTCCTCCTGCTGGGGCGTTTCCTCGAGGCGTCCGCGAAGCAGCGCGCCGGGGACGCCCTGAAGTCCCTCCTGAGCCTCGGCGCGAAGGAGGCCCGCGTGCTGCGCACCGTCGACGGCGAGCGCACCGAGGTCACGCTGCCCGCCGACGCCCTGATCCCCGGGGACGCCTTCGTGGTCCGCCCCGGCGAGAAGATCGCGACGGACGGCACGGTCACCGAGGGGCACAGCGCCGTGGACACCGCCCTGCTCACGGGCGAGAGCATCCCCGTCGAGGTGGGCCCCGGCGACACCGTGACGGGCGCCACCATCAACACGTCCGGCCGGCTCGTGGTGCGCGCGACCCGCGTGGGCTCCGATACCGTGCTGTCCCAGATGGGCCGCCTCGTCAGCCAGGCCCAGAGCGGGAAGGCGCGCATCGCGCGGCTCGCCGACCGCATCAGCGCGGTCTTCGTCCCCGTGGTCCTCGTACTCGCGGTCCTCACGTTCGTGCTGTGGCTCGTGCTGACCGGCGACCTCGACGCGGCCTTCACGGCGTCCGTGACCGTGCTGGTGATCGCCTGCCCGTGCGCCCTCGGCCTCGCCACGCCCACCGCACTCCTGACCGGCACCGGCCGCGGCGCCCAGCTGGGCATCCTCATCCGCGGCCCCCAGGTCCTCGAGGACACCCGCACCGTGGACACCATCGTGCTGGACAAGACCGGCACCGTCACCACGGGCACCATGGCCGTGGACGACGTCGTCGTGCTCGCCGCTGTTCCGGCACCGGACCTGCTGCGCCTCGCCGGAGCCGTGGAGTCCGCGAGCGAGCACCCCATCGCGCAGGCCGTCGCGCGCCACGCCGCCGCCGGCGGCCGGCTGCCCGAGGCGCGAACCTTCTCCAGCGCGCCCGGGGGCGGCGTGCGCGGGGAGGTCGACGGCGTCGTCGTCACCGTGGGGCGGGCCGGCTGGCTGGAGGGCCACGGGATACGGCCGACCGACGGACAGGTGGCCACGTTCACGGCCGCGGAGGGCGCCGGGCGGACGGCCGTCTGGGTGGCGATCGGTGACGACGTCGCGGGTCTCATCACGCTCTCCGACACCGTCAAGGACGGCTCGGCGGCCGCGATCGGGCGGCTGAGGCACCTCGGGCTGCGGCCCGTCCTGCTCACCGGCGACAACCGGGCGGTCGCCCTGCAGGTGGCCGCCGTCGTCGGGATCGACGCCGCCGACGTGCGCGCCGGGGTCACGCCCGCGGGCAAGGTGGACGCCATCCGGGAACTGCAGGCCGGCGGGGCGACCGTCGCCATGGCGGGCGACGGCGTCAACGACGCCGCGGCGCTCGCGCAGGCGGACCTCGGCATCGCCATGGGCTCGGGCACGGACGTCGCGATCGAGGCGGCGGACCTCACGGTGATGGGCAACAGCCTGGAGCAGGTGGCACAGGCCATCGAGCTGTCCCGCCGCACGCTCCGCACCATCAAGGGGAACCTGTTCTGGGCGTTCTTCTACAACGCCGTCGGCATCCCCGTCGCCGCGCTCGGCCTGCTCAACCCGATGCTGGCGGGGGCGGCGATGGCCGCGAGTTCCGTGCTCGTCGTCGCGAACTCGCTGCGGCTGCGGCGCTTCGGGCGGTAGCCTTCCCGGGCGGCCGCGGCTCGGCGGGGACTGCCGGTCACGGCGCGTCGGCCGCGGGGGCTTCCTCCGCGGCGGCGCGGGCGTAGGAGGCCGACACCCGACGGTAGACCGGCGTGAGGAACGCCAGGAGCGCGGCCGCGATGATGACCATGCCGGCCACCAGGAACACGAGGGCGATGCCGCGGGAGGTGCCCTCCCCCAGCAGCGGGGCCAGCTGGGCGGCGCCCTCCTCCGAGCGCGCGTACGGGATGATCCAGAACTGGGCGATCGGCGCGATGAGGAACGCGGTGACCGGCGCTGCCGCTGACTCGAACGCCATGGCGAAGCCGAATACGCGCCCCTGCCGGGGCAGGGGGACCACCCGCTGGATGACGGTCTGCTCGGCGGCCTCGACGAACGGCACCAGGACCAGGTAGAGCCAGATGCCGAGGACGTACAGCCACCCCCATTCCCGGAGTGTGAACACCGCCCCGACGACCCCCATCACGATCACCGCGATGAGCATGGTGCGCAGGGGGTTGGCTCCGAGGCCGAACTTGCCGATCAGGGCGCCGCCCACGATGAACCCGGTGGCCCCGAGGGCGAAGTAGGTGCCCCACAGCTCCACGGAGAACAGTTCGAGGCCGTAGGGGTCCATCAACGCCATGTAGACGCCGCCCACGAAGTTGTTGAACGTGGAGAACAGGATGAGCGCGAACAGCCCGGAGATCGCGAGGACCGCGGCGACGGAGCCGCGCAGGTCGAAGCCGCCCTGCGCATCCGTGGCCGCTGCGCGCACCTCCTCGGGCATGCGGAGCGTCAGCAGGTGCGCGAAGGCGAGCGCCGTCAGCACCAGGGCCACGACGATCGTCCAGCCCATGCCCATGAGCCCGATCGACAGCCCGGAGAGCACCGACGTGATGATGAACATCAGCCCCTGCACCATGCCGACCAGCCCGTTGGCATTGGCCCTCCGGTCCGGTTCGATGAGGATGGTCACGGTCGTGGACAGCGCGATGTTGCGCATGTTCTCCACGACGGCCCCGATCAGGATGATGAGGGTGAAGATCCAGAACCACGGCTGCCCGAGGTCGAGGAGGCGGGCGGCGGGCGTCACCAGGAACATGACGCCGGCCAGCACGAACATCACGAGCGTGAAGCCGGCCGCGTAGCGCATGACGGAGAGCTTGCGGTAGCGGTCCACGAAGGTGCCGAAGCTGATGCTGGAGAGGGCGATCAGCAGCATGTACGCGCCCCCGATCACCCCGGTGGCGATCACGTTGCGCGTCTGCAGGTAGGCCCAGAACGTCAGGGCGAACCAGAGGTAGCTGGTGGTGATGTTCGCGAGCCCGGTGTTGACCAGGATGCCGAGGAAGGTCCGGTTTCGCTCCGCCGGACTGCGGAGGGACGCGGCCTGCGGAAAGTGGCCGTCCGTGTCCCCGGAGGGGCCCGCACCACCCTGGGGAACCGTAGCGGCCCCCGGCGGGGCCTGATCCTGCCCGGTCATGCCCACCAGTGTACTGGCGGTCGGCGCCCGCCTGAAGGGCGCGGGCAGCACGCCTCACCTGCCCGGTCAGGTGCCTCCGCGGTGCACGTCGACGTGCACGTGGTCGAGGTGGCGCAGGATCTCGTTGGCCGGCTCGGGGGCGTCGTAATCGCCCCACTGCGCCCGGGAGCTGTGGGCGCTCCAGAAGCGGTCGTCGAAGATGACGTACTGGATGTCGAGGTCCTCGGCGTGCGCGACGAGCCAGTGGGCCACCAGCCACCCGGCGCGCCGGTTCTCCTCGGTCACGGGGCGGAAGAAGACGTCGACGGCCCGGCCGTCGTAGTGCGTGGATTCCGCGCCGTGACCCTGCCCCACGCCGCCCGGGACGAACCCGCCCAGGCTCTGGTCGCCGAACACCTCGGCCATGGCCTCGCGGACCTGCTGGGCACGCGGCGTCAGGCCGGTGGCCGTCAGTTCCTGGACCGGGAGGTCCTCGACCGCCGAGCCGCGGCAGGCCAGCACGGGCCCGGCATCCTCGGCCGGTCCCTCCGCAAGTCGCTGCAGGACCACCTCGTCGATCCCCGTGGTATCCGGAGCCGGCACCCCTCGGGCCGTGAGCGCCACCGCCGTCGTCGCCTGCTGCGCCTCGCCCCGGGTGAGCCCGACCTCGCCCTCCGCCGTGGTCACCGTGCACTCCTGCCCCCCGAGCACCGGGCCGCCCACGGCCCGCAGCCCGCTCAGCAGGCCGGGCCCCAGGAGCACCAGCGCGGACGCGAGCACGCCGATCACGAGGAGACCCAGGAACAGGCGACGCGGCCGGCTTCGGCGTCCTCGGTCGTGCCCGGTGGCGCTGCTCACGGTACGGTGTCCTCCGATGAAGTGGCGGGGCGCCGGAAAGGACGGCGCTGCTCAAGGTTCAACCGATGGAGGCGGGGTGGGAGTTCCCGACCCGCCCTCACGGGCGCGGGATCGGCTCCACGGAACTGGGCTGGTCCAGTGCGGCCTCGAGGCCGCCGTCGGGCGCCGACCGCAGTTCGTCCACCCTGACGCAGACGACGCCGGCGACGATCAGCAGACCGCCGAGCAGCTGCACGGGACCGGGCAGCTCGCCGAGGATCAGCCAGGCCGCGAGCACCGCGAACATCACCTCGGTGAGGGCCACGAAGCTCGCCACCTTCGAGCCGAGGCGCTGTGCGGCGAGGATACCCGTCACGTAGGCGGCGACCGTCGCGACGAGGACGAGGACGGCCACCGGGACGATCCAGCTGTAGGTGCCTCCGGCCAGCCGGACGTCCGAGAACACGAAACGGAACGGCATGATGTTCGTCAGGCCGAGGACCAGGATGGTGCCCGCCGCCACCACCATGCCCCCGCCCGCCATGACGATCGGCGGCAGGCTCTCGTCCACCCGTGCGGACATCAGGAAGAACACCACGAGGCAGACGGCGGCGGCGAGCCCGAACAGCACGCCCACGGGATCCAGCCGGGCGTCGCCCGCCAGGTCGAGGACCAGCAGGAGCCCGAGGATCGCCGTCACGGACCCGATGATCGTCAACGCGTGCGGGGCCGTGCGTGAGCGCAGCCAGAGGAATCCCACGAGCAGCACGGGCGCCAGGTACTCGAGCAGCAGCGACACCCCCACGGACATGCGCTGCACCGCGTTGAAGTAGAAGAGCTGGCAGAGCGCGATCGCCGTCGTCCCGTAGATCGCGATCGTCAGCGCATTGCCGCGCAGGGTGGACCAGCGCCCGCGCAGCGCGATCAGCACGGGGACGAGCAGCACGACGGCGGCACCTCCGATGCGCAGACCGACGGCGGCCCCGGGGCTCCAGCCGATCTCGAGCAGGGACTTCGCGAACGGGCCCGAGACGCCGAACGTCGCGGCGGAGACGAGCGCTATCCAGAGGCCGGCGGCGGGGCGCAGGGACACGGCCCCTCCCTTCGGTTCGATGCTTGGTGTCAGGGGTGACAAGTGGTTATGGTCGTGACACTAGACCGGCGCAATGTCAGGAGTCAACATGTCTTTCACCTATGACACGGAGGTGGCACTCTCGACCGTGGCAGCGCTGATCAACACCGCGAAGGACGACCTCGACCCCCTGGCGACACCCGAGGGTCTCGACCGGTTCCTCGAGGAGCAGCGGTTCAGCGGCTCCCGCACCCACACCGATGCCGAGGTACGGTCCGTGCGCGCGCTGCGCGCCGAACTCGAGGTCATCTGGTTCGCGGAGGAGGACGACGCCGTCGGGCTCGTCAATGCCATCCTCCGCCGGGCCAGCGCGCTCCCCCAGCTGGTCCGCCACGACGAGTGGGACTGGCACTTCCACGCCACCGCACCCGAGGCGCCGCTCGAGGAACGGATGGCGACGGAGGCGGCCATGGCCCTCGCCGACGTCATCCGCGGACATGAGCTGGACCGCCTGCGCTCCTGTGCGGCGGAGGACTGCGACGGCGTGGTGCTCGACCTGACCCGCAACCGCTCGAAGCGGTTCTGCGATACCGGCAACTGCGCCAACCGGACGCACGTGAAGGCGTATCGTGCCCGGAAGGCAGGAAGCGCCTGACCGACGCCTCTGCGCGTCACCTCCCAGGGGTCACGCCCGGCCCTCGACCCCGCCGATGTCCTCCACGCCGTCAGCAGGGAACCCGTCCTCCGAGTAGCCGCCGTCGGCGAAGCCGGGGCCAAGGCCGGGCAGGGGTGAATAGGTGCCGGAGTACGTCACCGCCCCGGGGACCCACCCGAACGACGCCGCGCGGGACTCCGGGACTCCGACCGCCGGCTCGAGGCCGCTGCTGCCGAGCAGGCTCCGGGTCAGGGATGCGTCGTCGGCCATCAGCTCGTCCACGGCGGCCAGCAGGTGCGCGTCCGCCACGGGAGCATCATGCAGCGCGGCGGCGAGGACCGCCCGGCGCACCAGTTCCCGCGTGAAGGACGCCGTGGTGCCGGCGGTGCTGCCCGCGGCGGACCCGATGGCCTCCGCGCTGAAGGGCAGGTCCCGCGCGTAGAGCCGCAGCAGTTCGGCGCGCTCGTGCTCGGCAGGCAGGGGCACCTCGACGGCCAGGTCCACGCGCCCGGGACGCTGCGCGAGTGCCCGCTCCAGCATGTCCACGCGGTTGGTGGTCAGGACGAACGTGACATCGGCGTCGTCGTCGAGCCCGTCCATCGCATCGAGCACCTCGAACAGCAGGGGCTGGGGCCCGTGCCCGAAACTGCGGTCCTCGGCGATGAGGTCGCAGTCCTCGAGGACGACGACCGACGGCTGCAGGGCGCGGGCCATCCGCGCCGCCTCCGCGATGTGGGCGAGGGTGCCACCGGAGAGGATGATCGCCGTGGTCCCCTCCCCCGCACTCAGCAGGTACCGGACCGTGTGGGTCTTGCCGGTGCCCGGCGGGCCGTACAGCAGGATGCCGCGCTTGAGGTGCTGGCCGGCCGCGACGAGCGCCTCCCGGTGCGAGGCGATGCCCAGCGCGTGCTCGCTGACGCGCTCCAGCAGGCCGTCGGGAAGGATGACGTCGGCGGCCTCCAGGGTGGGGCGGCGGTGGAAGGTGACGCCCGCGGCGCTCGGTCCGAAGTCCTCGGTGGTCAGCGACAGGACCTGTCCCTTCATCACGCTCTCGCGCTGCATCCGCCGTCGGAACTCCGCCAGGAGGCCGGCGACGACGGCGGCATCCGCGCACAACACCTCCAGCGACGCGGCCTGCCGCCCGTACCGCGGCTCGGCCCTGCGCTGCAGGAGGGCGACGGGCACGCCGTCGCGGTGGAAGAGGTGGAGGCCGAGCGCGATCGCCTGCCGCTGCTCGTCCGGGCCGACGGGCAGGTTCGCGTAGTCCGGCTGCGAGAGCGGGAAGTTGGGGTACAGCTCCGACTGCTGGATCATGTCGCCGAGGGACATGTGGTGCCGCTGGTCGCCGCCGCCGACCCCCACGCACCGCCCGCTCCGGGCCAGCGACGCGAGGATGATGTCGGCGTCCACGAAGCGGTGGGCCGGGACGTCCTCGACCACCACCGGGAGGCCTCCCGGGTCCGCCCCGAGGTGCGCTGCGAGGGTCTCGACGAGTTCCCTACCGCGGGCGTGGTGCGGCTGCGCCTCCTGCGCGAGGCGCACCATCGTGCCGAAGTCCCTGATGAATGCCCGCAGCTCGTCGCCCATGGGGGCAGGCTAACAGCGCCGTCAAGCAGGCACCCGAGGCGTAGCGGTCAGGAATCCTGCTTCGGCAGGCGCTGCCCGTAGCGGGGCTCGCCGTCGTGCTCGGGAGCGGTCGGCGACGGCGTGGACGGAGCCTGCCCCGCCGGACCCTGGGCAGCGTGACCCTGCGCGGCCGGGCCCTTCGGGTCCGGCTTCGCGGAGGACCGGTTCACGCCGGAGCCCTTGCTGAGGTGCTCGGCGTTCGGCGTCTCCGCCATCATGAGCATCGCGCAGATCACGAGGGAGACGATGAAGGCGATCCCCGCCGCGGTCAGGCCCAGGTCCATGCGCAGCTCCCTGGTGCCGCCGCCCGTGGCGAAGATCGACGTCGCGACCCCGGCCACCACGGCCAGGACCGCCGAGAAGACGAGGGGCGCCTTGATGCCGTGGCGGAACCGTCCCTGGGTGGGTTTCCCCGGCTGGCGCTTGGCCACGGGCACTCCTTCCGGTGATGCAAATCTTCTACGAAGCGTAGAGCCCCTAGTTTACGGGGTCCGCCGGGCCCTGCGAGCCGGACCCCGGGGGTGCGCTGAGCGCTGAATCGTGCCGGTAGCTCAGGGCGGCGATGCCGAGCACGACGGCGGTGAGCAGCGCGCCGCCGCCCGTGACCCCCAGCAGGGCATGCGCGCCGAGCGGCTCGACGAACGGCAGGATGGCGCCCGTGGCGATGCCGACGACGCCGACGACGACGAGGTCCCGCGCCGCGGCATGCCCGCGCGCGGCGAGACCGCGGACCAGTTCGGCGGCTCCCGCGACGACGAGCGCCGCGGCTCCGGCGAACGCGAAGCCGGCCTCGGTCCGGAGAACGAGGACGGCCGCACCCGCGCCGAGCAGCAGCCCACCGCCGATATCCGTGAGCACCCTCGGGCCGGCACCCCAGTGCCGCATGCGGTGCGTCCAGAGGTACGCGGCACCGACCAGCAGGAAGTACAGTCCGCCGACGATGGACATCACGAGGGTGGAGGGTTCACGCCAGAAGATCGTCAGAAGGCCGAACACGCCGCTGACGACGGCACGGACCAGGAACGGCCTCCACACCGTGAACTCGGCGAGGACGGGCCTGGCGCCCTGGGCAGGCGATGCAGCAGCCATCACGGGCCTCTCTGGAAGAATGCGGGGCCGGGCGGTCTCCGGCGTGTCCAGTTTAGTCCGGCACGACGCCGGCTCCCGGCCGACGCGAGGCGCCAGGACCCCGCGCAGGCTCGCACGGGGATCCGTACCAGCTGCGCCGAGGAATGAACACAGCTGATATTGACGGGTCCACGGGGCAATGCCACTCATCAGGGGACCATACTGAAATCACCCCTGAAGATGTCCCGGATTCGTCCGCGGGCCTCCGCCGGAATACACCGACGAGCCTCGTGCACGAACGTGGGAGTCCCTTCGGTGGTCAAGCAGCCGGCCTCCGCAGGGACATCGGCAATCCGCCGGCCTCGTGACGGGTGGGCACCGCGGACCGGCGGTGTCGTCGACGATGTGGCATCGCCGACGGCGTCGTCCACCGGTCGGATGAGCTGGACCGGATCCACGGCTGCGAACGCGGCGATATCGTCCCCACCGTGGAACTCGGACTGTCCCATCGGCCGACCCCCACTCAGTCGTCGTGGGACGGCGGGGTCTCCGGCGGTATGACGAGGAGTTCCGCGATGCGCCGTCGGTCGATGCCCGTGACCTGGAGCGTGACGCCGTCGACGTCGACGGTGTCCCCCTGCACCGCGAGCCGACCGAGGCGGTCGAGGACGAAGCCGGCGACCGTGTCCCACGTCCCGCGAGGCAGCTCGATCCCGGTGGCCTCCGCGAAGTCCTGCAGATTGAGCCGACCGTCGACGACGCCTCCGCCTTCCACCAGCTTCAGGGGAGCAGCGTCGGTGTCGTACTCGTCGAAGATCTCACCGACGACTTCCTCGACGAGGTCCTCCAGGGTGACGATCCCGTCGGTGCCGCCGTATTCGTCGATCACGACCGCGATGTGGGTGTTCCGTGCACGGAGCTTCGTGAGCGTCGGCAGGACCCGGGCGGTCGCGGGCAGGTAGGGGATCGGCCGGATGACCTGGGCCAGTGGTGCGTCCGGGTCCTGCGACGCGGCGTCGTACAGGTCGCGGACATGCACGAAGCCGGTGATGTCGTCCATGGACTGATCCACGACCGGGTAGCGGGAGAACGGCAGCTCCTCGATGCGTGCGATCGCCTCGCCCACGGAGTCGGCGCTGTTGACCGCGACGACCTCCGGCCGGGGACGCATCACCTCACTGATCTGCCGATCCCGGAGTGAGAGCACGTCGTCCAGGATGCGGCGCTCGTCCTCCGGCAACCCCTCGTGGGTGGTCACGATGTCGCGGAGCTCCTCCTCGGACAGGCCCTCGCTCGTCCGGTTCGGGTCACCACCGAGGAGTCTCACCACCACGTTCGTCGACACGGACAGCAGCCAGATCACCGGCCGCATGAGGTGCGCGAAACCGTTCAGCACCGGCGCCACCGCGTAGGCGAACTGCGCGTTGCGTTGGATCGCGAGCCGTTTCGGTGCCAGCTCGCCGAGGACGAGCGACAGGTAGGCGACCACCAGGGTGAGCAGGATCGTGGCGAGAGTGAGTGCCGCCGACGCGCTCAGCCCGAGCGACACCAGCAGCGGCGCGACGGACGGCGCGATCGATGCGGCGCCGTACGCGGCCGAGGCGAACCCGGCGACCGTCACGCCGATCTGCACCGCGGACAGGAACCTGTTGGGATTACGCGCGAGTGCGGCAACCTTCTCGCCGCGCTTGCCCCGCTGGGCGATCGCATTGACCTGACTGTCGCGCAGCGTCACCAACGCCATCTCGGTCGCCGCGAACACGCCGCCGATCAGCACGAACACCACGACGAGCACGATGTTGAACAGCAACTCCCCGTTCATCGAACTGCTCCGGGAGCTCCCGGCCGGCCCGACCTCCGCCGGGCACCGGGTCTATCGCAGTCGGACGAGGTCTCAGGTGAGCGGGTCATGGTTCCACTGTAGGAAAGAACATGCAGGATGGTCGATTCGATGGCTGCGGGACAGATGCTCGACGGGCGGTGGTTCTGCGGGACGGCACCCGCACCGGAGGAGTCCCCGCCGTCACAAGAGCAGCCGGGTGCCGTGATCCCGGTGCGAGGCGTCAACGGTCGGAGCCGTCCCGGTGTCGACGAGCGCGCCTGAAGCTGAACACGCCTCCGATGACGGCCGCGAGGCCGCCGATCATGCCGCCGACGACGGCTCCCTGTGCCATCCCACCGATGAACCCCTCACCGGGGGTCACCTCGATCCGGGGGGCGGCCAGCAGCGCATGACCTGCGAAGACGGTGTACGTCATGGCCGCGAAGGTCAGTGTCATCATGGCTCCGAAGACGACGATGCTCACCATCGTCGACCGGGCTCCGGCGTTCTCGGCGAGCTTCTGCACATCGACATCCCGCCGCCTCGCGTACCAGACAGCTGCTCCCGACGGCAGGAGTGTCACCACCAGCAGGACCACCGGCAGCAGGAGGAATCCGAAGACGGACGCGACGAAGGCGCTCACGAGACCCGCATAGAGCGCGGTCGTCAGGCCGAAGGAGCTGGCCTCCATGAAGACGGCCCGTTCGCGCTCGTCGCCGTAGGCCGGGCTGTCGAGATCCATGATTCGTTCCGCAACCCGATCCAGCATGGTTGGTCTGTGCGTCATCTGCTGTCTCCCGCCTCACTGATGAAGAGTTCCTCGACGGTTCCGCCCAGGGCCCGGGCGATCCGTAGGGCCAGATAGACCGACGGGGCGTAGTCGCCCTGCTCGACAGCGATGATCGTCTGCCTGCTGACGCTCACCAGCTCAGCGAGATCGGCCTGCGTCAGCCGCTGCTCCTTCCGGCGCTCCCGCACCGGACTCGCCGAATCAGCCTCCTTGGACACCATGGGTCGATGTTAAGGATCATTGACATATGATGTCAAGAGTATTTGACACACAGCGGTGGCAGGGTCTCCTGCAGCGACCTCAGCGACCCTCCGGCGTGTTGTCGAAGCCGCCGGTGGTCCCGGCAGCGGGACGCCCCCCGATCATGGCGAGCAGACCGACGACGAGGACCGCGGGCGCCCCGTAGACCAGGGCGGTGCCGACGATCGGGGTGCGCAGCGCCCGGATCGCCTCCCCGAGGCCGGGGATGATGAACGCCTGCTCGTGGACGTGGTCCCCGTCGAGGGTCGCGATCCACGGGTCGACCGCTTCGTTGGCGTCCCCCTTCGTGCGGACCGCCGTCGTCCCGTCGGCGTTGGTGATGACCTCGATCACCCGGTGGGTTTCCACCCTGTGGTCCTCGACGACCTGCACGTCGGCGACGGGCTGTCGGGTCGTCACGACGACGTCGCTGGGCACGATGCTCGGCGCGATGCTGCCGGTGAGCATCGTCGCCGCCTGGTAGCCCAGGAAGCGAGGCCCGATGGCGAGGAACAGGAAGGCGAGGATCGCACCGATCACCAGCGAGGTGCCCACGACACTCACCGAGCGGGCCATCACCCGGCGCGCCGGGAACCGGCTTCCCGCGTCCGGAACCCGGGTGGTGTTTTGCCGGGCCCGACCCCGTCGAGGCGGGGGCGGAGGCGGGAGTCGGGATGGCGGGGAGGGGTGCCAGATCGAGGAGAGCCATGATGAGGGGGTCCTTCACGGACTGGAGGAGGAGAAGCGGGAACCCCCGGAGGGGTACTGGGACGGCCCGGCGCCCGGACCTGGACGGTCCGCGACGGCGGGCCTGTCCCAGCGGTTGTTCCCGGGCCGGTTCAGCGGTTGGTGGCGGCGCGCTGGGTGGCGGTGAAGGAGAAGTCGACAGTCCTGCTCCGGCCCTGGAAGGCGTTGTCCGCGGCGGTGGGTAGGGCGGCGGTGATGCGGAGGTTGTCGGCCTTGGCGCTGGTCATCGAGGCGAGGGTGTTCAGGACGAGGTTGGGGCCGATGATCGAGCGGGTCGCCAGGACGGTGCTGAGGATGCCGCCGCAGGTGTTGGCGGGGGCGATGCCGGCGGTGACCGTCTCGCTGGCGGAGGTCGTGGAGGTGAAGGACGTCATGGTGGTGCGTGCGGTGCGTGCCATGGTGAGACCCATTTCGTGAGAACTGCCGGGAGGAAGACCTGGAACCCGGACCGATGAACCGGCGCTTGTTCCTCTGACAGCAACTCTGCTGTCGGCGCCTGAACCCACGGCCGGCCAAACCTCGGAGTAGGACCGAAGAAACACCGAAAGCCACCCCCTGCGTGGTGGGAGCCTCAGCCGGGGGTCCCTTCCTGCTCGGAATTCAGCTCGTCCCTGCGCTTCTCCTCACGAGCCGCCCGTAGAAGCCGTATGGCTTTCGGCCCGATCCCATGGAGGGTCGCCAGCTCGCCGAGATCAGCGTCCTCCAGATCTTCCACAGTCCGTATGCCGACCTGCGCCAGGGCCCTCATGGCCGGGGCGCCGATCTTCGGCAGGGGGATTCCCCCGCTCATCGCGTGATCGTTCACGGGCTGTCTGCGCTCTCCACCGTCGCACGCGCGGGGGTGTCCGTCGGTCCGAGTCGGGTGAGGGCCCAGGGGCCGATGGCGGCGCCGGAGAGGATGATGGTGCCTGCGACGAGGCAGGCACCCTGCCACGACGTGGCGTCGTAGAGGACTCCGGCAACCGATGCTCCAACGGCCCCGCCGATCAGGGTTGCGGCTGTGTAGATCCCCAGTGCAGCCCCTACCTGGTCGGGATGCCGTTCGGTGACGACCGCCTGCTCGATCGGTATCACCATCGCCCACGCCACTCCGCACAGGATCCACAGCGCGGCGATGACCACCGGACCTCCGGTGTAGGCCAGGGAGAGGGCGAAGAGACCGCTGAGGACCGAGCCGGCCGCCATCGCCGCCCGCCGCCCGATCCTGAGGACCACGGTGTGGAGCACAGGGGGGAGGACGCCCAGCGCTATGGCCCCTGGAAGGAAGACATAGGCGATCTCGATGACACCGAGGCCCAGGTCGCGCTGAAGATGCAGGAGCAGCAGGATCCCGATCATGGTCTCTGCCAGCGCCGTCACGACGGTAGCGATGAGCATCGGACGCAGGGCCTGCGCGATGCCGCGCGTCCTGCGCGGCGCTGCCGATACCCGATCGCCTCCTCTCCGGTGCGGGTCGGATTCCGGTGGGATGCTCGTGGGGCCGAGGAAGAGGACGACGGCGCCGACCGCGCAGGCGGCGGCGCACACGAGAAGAACCGTGGCGTACGAGTCGACGTGCCCGAGGAGCAGCAGGCCCGTGACGAACGCGACCCAAGCGCCGGTCTCCTGCACCGACATCAACCGGGCGAAGACCCCTGGGTCAGCGGCAAGGTGCTCACCGATCATGGCGCGGAGGGACACCCAGAGCAGCGCGCCCCCGATGCCGCCCAGGGCAGCCGCGGCATACGCCGTGGGAAGCGAGCCCGTGAGTGCATCGGCCGACGCGTACCCGCAGCACGACAGGCCGTACAGAAGCGCACCGACGCCGGCCAGTGTCGTGCGCTCCCGGGAGTCCGCCAGCAGTCCGGCGACCGGACGGGCGATGACGGAGGCGATCAGCTCGAGGGACACGAGGAAGCCCACCTGGGACGGAGTCGCATCGAGCGCTATGCCGAGCCACAGCGGGACGATGAAATCGAGCAACTCGGCCGGCCCGTTCGTCAGTCCGGCCGCCACCAGCGCCGAACCCAGGCGCGTGCGCCCGCCTGCTCTCCCCCGATGCATGGGCCGATCCTACCGGTGGCCGGACGGAGCGGCCCGAGCTGCCACCGGCCCGCTTCCTCTCAGCGCACCGGAGATGGTGCGGCGCGCCAGAGGGTGGAAGCGGTGAGCGTCACAGCGTCGATGCTGATGAGTGCGCTATCGGCCGCCCGCAGCCGTGCTCGGGCGGGTTCGGGTAGCCACACGTCGGTGTCCTTGTGGAGCGGCAGCACGCGGAGCTCCAGCCCCGCGCCGCTTGCACCGTCGATTGCATCGAGGTCGATGTGCCAGGGCGTGCCGTCCCAGAACCTGTCGGCGACACGGACTCCTTCGACGAGAAGCTCCGCGACGTCCCCGGCCCAGTCGATACGCAGGGTGCGTCGCAGGCCCTCGGTGGCCGCACCCACATCGTCGAGGACCCAGACTCCTGCCCGCTCGGCGATCAGTTCTGCACCGGGCACCGCCGGTCGCGCCGCACGACCGCCGTACCGTTGCAGGGGATCCGCCGCCGCCCGTCGCCACGAGCCGGCGACCGGAATCGAGCCGGCACGATGCGCTGCCGCGGCATTCTCCGGCTGCACCGGGACCGGGATCCAGGCGTCCTGCCATACCCTCGGCGACGGCGGCGACGGCGCTCGCACCGAGAGGGCGCCGCCCTCGGTCCACAGTGGCTCGTCACACAGCACGAGCCTGCGGCCCTCGTCCCGGCCCTCGTCCTCGTCCTCGTCCTCGAGGACCCAGACACGAGGGGCGTCCCGGCTACCGATCACGAGCACCGACGCCGAGCCGTGAGCGCTCCTCAGCTGGAGGAGTCCACCGGCCGCGCTGCCGATCCGCGCTGCCGCGCCATCCACCTCGACGCCGTCCAGGAGGACGGTGACGTCATCGGGCAGACCGAACGACACATCGATGGCCCTCTCGGCCACCAGGACGAGCGTCGATCCGACCATGGTGAGGAGGGACGCCGTCGCCCACCCGAGGAGGATCCCGCCGATCTCGATCCCGAACGGCCAGTGGGCGATCGTCCCCCTGGGGACGGCAAGATCCCTACCGACGTGAACGGTCAGCTCCGGCAGGACGATCTCGAAGGAGACACCGGTGCGGGTCGGCAAGGGGACGTGGGGTTGGTGCCAGTTGATGAACAGCACGCCCCACGACCCATCGGAGCGCACCGTCCACCGCAGCGTCGAGGAGTCGAAGGGTATCGCGGGGAGCAGGTCGGGGAAACTGGCCGGCATCGTGGCGATCCGTGGTCCGAAGGCGCGCAGGAACGCGTGCTGCCGCCGCAGCGCCGCGTGGCTCGGCGCCAGCTGCCCTGCAGATCCGATGGCTGCATGGAAGTCGTAGTCGAACATGGGCAGGTCGTTGGGGTAGCCGGTGTCCTGCGACTCCTGGAAGCCCGTCCTCCCCCGAGGATTCGTACCTCCGGCGAACATGTAGTAGCCCTGCCAGGCCGAGCCACTGGCCAGCTTCGCGTGCGCGACGGCCGCGATGTCCTCTCCCGACGGCACGATGCGCCGGTGATACGTCGTGGCCATCCCGCCGCCCAGTTCGCAGGTGGCGGGAGGGAACGTCGCATCGCGCTCACGTGCCTCGACGGTCGTGGCGTCCACGCCCCTCACGTCCGCGCCCACCCCGGGATCATCCCACGTCGTCGACATGAAGTAGTGCTGCCTGAACGTGGCGTCCCACGGTGCGTCGGCGTCGACCCAGAACCCGTCCCCGTACCCGGAGTACAGGGGGAACACCTGGCCGGGAGGGAGGTCCGCCCCACCCCAGGCGGTTGCCGTATAGAACGGCGCCAGCAGTCCTGCGGAACGCGCGAGGTCGCGCAAGGTGACCAGATGTCCCGGCTGGTCGTACAGTTCGTTCTCCAGCTGGATCGCCAGGACGGGCCCGCCCTGGCCGCACACCCGGCCCAGGTGTTCACCGAGTGCCTCGAACCACGGCTCGACGAGGTCGAGATAGCCCGGATCATCCGTGCGGTGCCTGACGGGAGAATGCTGCACCCAGTCGGGAAAACCTCCGTTGCGCACCTCGCCGTGCACCCACGGGCCGAGGCGCAGGACAACCCGGAGACCGAGCTCGGCGCAGAGCTCGACGAATGCCGCCACGTCGAGGTCGCCGTCGAAGTCGATGGCACCCAGCTCCGGCTGGTGGTGGAGCCAGATCACATAGCAGGAAACTACATCGATACCCCCTGATCGCATGAGGAGGAGCCTCTCCCGCCATCGTCGGCGGGGCACGCGTGAGTAATGGATCTCTCCTGAGACGGGAATCCACGGTCGACCGTCCCTCGAGATGCAGCGTGATGAGATCGAGATTCCACTGGTCGATGGCACATCCGCCTGCAGCAAGGGCTCCTCGGCCGATGTCCGCCAGGGTTCATGCACCACTCGCACCAGGCCTGTGTCCGCCGAAGTCGTCACACTGCATTCTTCGTCGACGGGCGTTGACGATGGGTCGAGGCGCATTGCTGTTCTCCCGTGGACCGATGGCGGATACCAAGGATGACACGGTACAAGAATTGAGCGGGCAGCGGCGGACCGGCCCGCCCGATCGCATGGTGACCCTTCGACGTAGACGCAGTCTCCCGTTCTTGGCAACCCCTGCCCCCGGACGACGCGCAATGTTGAAGGAATGGAGTTTCCGGAGAAGTGTGAGAGGCGGCGGCCTATTGCCGCCCCTTGAGGAGGTTCCATGTTTTTCCACGTCCAGCAACTCATCAACGAGATCATTCCCGACGAGCCGGATCCGGCTGCGGCGAATGCCCTGCAGGAGGGCCTCGGCGGACAATTCGGCGAGATGCGCACCATGATGCAGTACCTGTTCCAGAGCATGAACTTCCGCGGCGCGGCGGCCAAGCCCTACCGGGACCTGATCCAGGGCATCGGCACCGAGGAGATCAGCCATGTGGAGCTGATCGGCACCACCATCGCCCGGCTCCTCGACGGCTCACCCCGCTATCAGGGCAAGATCGACGACCCCCTGGACACCCCCGGCGCCGGCGGCTCGATCCCCCTCAACCTCGCGCTGTCCGAGGGCAACATCCACCACTACCTCGTGGGCGCGCAGGGAGCCATGCCGGTGGACTCCGCCGGTAATCCGTGGAGCGGCAGCTATGTCTACAACTCCGGCAACCTCCCCCTGGATCTGCTCTACAACCTGATGCTCGAGGCCACCGGCCGCCTGCAGAAGTGCCGTATGTACGAGATGACGGACAACAAGACTGCGCGCTCCACCATCTCCTACCTGATCGTCCGCGACCAGGCCCACGAGAACGGATACGCCAAGGCCCTCGAGACCCTCGGGGTGAACTGGAAGTCTCTCCTGCCCATCCCGAAGACCAACGCCGAGCAGTTCCCCGAGGTCAAGAAGCTCCTCGACCTCGGCCTGCAGAGCAAGCAGTACACCTTCGACCTCAAGGGCCAGTCCGAGGCCGGCAAGATCTACCAGGGGTTGTCGCCGTCGAAGGACGGCACCACCCTCGACGCCAGTGAGCAGGCGCCCGAGGGCGTGCCGTCGGAGATCGCACCCGAGCGACTGGAGGAGTTCGCGCCCGGGCTGGATCCCGAGTTGCTCGCGCTGATCCAGGCCACGGCGGATATGGAGATGGCGGATATCGACGCCACCTTCGGACCGATGGGAAAGTAGCGTCCCCACCCGGAACGCACGGAGAGGGCGCCCTCGGCAGTTCACGGTGGGCGCCCTGCCCGTCTCGCAACGGCGCCATGGCGGGTTGCCCGCAGTTATCGCCCGAAATAGCCGGGCAGCGGACGTCCGAGGAGAGCGCGCCGGTAGCGCCACGCACCCCAAACCGCCAGGATCACCGTGACGGCGGCACACAGAAGCTGCCACATCCATCCGTCCGCTGGCCAGAAGACCCAGACGACGGTGAACAAATACGCTCCGCCCAAGATGGTCGACGAAAGGTAGAGGTTCACGTCCGGCTTCCACCCCGCCCAGTACGCGCGGATCAGGAAGTCGGAGACAGGTGTCGACCGGACCGGCTGCAGCGACATCGCCACCCCACCAGTGCTCGGTCCGCCCATCACGGCATCCTCCATCGTCGAGAAGCTCAGTTTCTCGCCGGCGAAGTCCCGATTGAGCGCACGCGCAAGGAACACCGTGCTCAAGGCGGCCATCGCTCCGGTCGCGACCACGAGCCACGCGAATATGCCGCCCCACACAAGGGGCATCAGGAACAGAACGGCGATCAAGGCGAGGCCCTCCGCTGGATCTGCCAACGCTCTGGCCAAACCGTCACTTGCCTGCAGCGGTCCCATATCCGAGAACGCAAGCGGCAGAGCGACCAGCGACATCCCGGCCACGACGAGGAAGAGCACCAGCCACACCGCGGTGCACAACGCATAGCCGAAGGGCCTGGCCCACAGTGATGCGGTGCTGGGCGTGGCTCGTCTCGGTGTCTTATGGTGGTTCGCCATTGTTCCGCCCGTGAGAGTGCATCGATCGCCAGAGAATTGTGAGCCGCAGCGTGCCGCTGTACGGCCGGTTGCGGTAACGCCCCTGTTCCTAGTCGGGGTCGCCCACCCAGATCTCGATCTGAAGATCCAGCGCCATGCGTTGGAGGGCCAGCGCGTCGTCGTCGCTGAAGGACCGCGGGCGGTCGTCGATGAGGCACAGCGTTCCGATCCGCCATCCGTCGGCGGTCGTGATCGGGTAGCCGGCATAGAAGCGGATGCGGGGGCCGTCGACGACGAGCGGGTGGTCACGGTATTCGGGATCGGCCCAGGCATCCGTGATGACCAGCGCCCGGGAGGCCTCGATGGTGCGCGCACAGAGGGCCACCTCGCGGGGGAGATCCTGCCCGATGGGGCCGGCGACGGACTTGATGACCTGCCGGTCCTCGGTGATCAGGGCGATCGACGAAGAGCTCACCCCGAAATGCTGCCGGGCCCGCCTCGTGTAGCGGTCGAAGCGGTCCTCCGCTCCTGTGTCCAGCAGCCCCGTCCCGTAGAGGGCGTGGCACCGCCTGTACTCGGCGTCCTCATCCTGCTCTGCGGTGCCGTCGATCTCCTGACCGTCACCAGCGACCCCGTACGGCGCCGTTGCCGCGGGCCGGTCGAATCTATGCCCGTCGGGGTCCAGGACGAGCGCACGGAGGTTGTCCCCGAAGCCGGACCCGTCGGCGACCTCGTCGGTGCTGTAATGGGCGCCGTCCACCGGGAGCCCGTGGTCGTCGATCATCGCGTTCAGCGCATGCGCAACCAGATCCCGATCCGGGGCGGGCAAGGTCCCGCTGCCCTCGAGATAGGAGACGACGTCGCGGACATCGCACGCGCCACCGAGACCCGTATAGGTGGCTCCCACGGACGACGCATCGAAGTCCGTGGTCCGAAGCGCCTGAACAGCCATCCACTGCTGCACGTCCTGGCTGATCATGTCGCCGCTTTCCGAGATCCCCATGTAATGCCCGAGTCGGCCGACAGATGCCGGTCCACCAATCACGTTACCTCGTGCAACCAATGCTCACGGCTCATGCTCATTCTCCGATCCGGGATGGACAAACGTGCACACGTGGGGGCTAGACGCTGCTCGTCACCTTCGACCTCGTGCACCTGCCCCGCACACATGGATCGCTCACCCCCGTCGACGGACGACCATGGACGTGCCGTGCGACGCGGCGTGGAGTGCGGGGCTGGATGAGGATCGGATTCCACCGTGGAGTGCTCCGCGGACACAAAGGGGATTCCGTTATGAGAGCGCCACGGGCCGTGCTGTGTATCGTCCTGATTCCGACATTCCTGGTGGGCTGCACGAATACCTCGGACAACCCCGAAAACCCCGGTCCCGGCGGCCCGAGCATTCCCTCGGAAGGAGAATCCGCCATGTCCCGTGGGACGCGGACCGGGAAGGCATCGGCAGCCGAAGCCGACGTGGCTGCTCTGACGGACCTGCGGGGGAACGGTCTGCAGATCGTTTCCCCGGACGTGACCCGCGAGGGTTTCGAAGCGGCGTCGGCGGTCCTCGAGGGCGTGTCCGTACAGCCGGCCGAATGCAGCGCCGTCGCCGCGCGGAACGCCGGGTCCGTCAACCAGTTCGCCGGCGAGGGTGTCATCGGGGCCGGGGTCGCCGACGAACAGGGCTCTGTCCTCTCGGCCGGCCTCCTCGACGGCTCCCGCGTGACCGGCCCGGCAGGAGATTTCGAAGGCACCAGAGCGCAGTTGCAGCGCTGCGCGTCCTTCACGGTCTCCGGCGCAACCCTCACCACCGTCGAGGAAATACCCCAGGATCCCATCGCTGATGCGTCCTACGCCGTCCTGATCACTCAACAACTCGGGGCCGGCCAGTTCCAGTACACGCTCTCCGTGAACGCCCGGAGCAATGATCTGATCGCGTCCGTGCAATCCGTGGGGACGGTCGAACCCGACGGCGTGCTGCAGGACGAATTGGCCGACCTGGCAACCCAGCTCCTGGAAAGCCCGGCATCCTGAATCGAAGTGCGGCGTCGCGCCGATGCCGAACGTGCATTCCCTGGTCCTCGCGACTCCTTCGGTTGCGGAAGTTCTCGTGGCCGGAAGGCGCTGGAACAAAGCCGGCATGCTCGTCGCACGCCCTTCCAGGAGATCGGAATGACATGGCACTCACGAGTGAAGACGTAATGAAGGCCCGATTCAGGCCCACCCAGTTCAGGGAAGGCTATTCACAGGACGACGTCGATGAATTCCTCGACGAGGTCGCCGTGGAGATCCAGCGACTGAACGGCATCATCAGGGCCCTCCAGGAGGGGAAGCCGGTCCCGTCCGACCACCGCGGCTAGCCCTCGGGCCCGCCGCGGCTCCGGACGAGCCCGGCGGGCCGCTACGCCTCCCGCACCACCGCGCTGCGCGTCGCCCCGGTCACCATCCAGCGATCATCCCGGACACGCCACGCCAGGGTCGCCGCGCGCGCCACCATGTAGCCGCCGCCGAACGCCAGCCACAGCCAGACGATGCCCTCTCCGCCGGTCAGGTCCGCCATCCCGACCAGGCCCAGCAGCGGCAGGTACACCACCAGGTTCACGACGCCGGCGACCGCAAGGTAGCGCGCGTCGCCCGCCCCGATCAGGACGCCGTCGAGCACGAAGACGAGCCCGCAGACGGGCTGGAACGCGGCCAGCACCCACAGGCCGGCCGCGAACGCCGCCTGGACCGACGGATCCGGGGTGAAGATCCACCCGACGAAGGGCGCCACGGCGGCCAGCAGACAGCCGGTGACAACCCCGAACGCCACTCCCCAGATGATCATGCGCCGCGTGAGCGCCGCCGCGAGCGGCCGGTTCCCGGAGCCGAGTTCCTTGCCGATCAGGGCCTGGGCGGCGATGGCCAGGGCATCGAGGGCGAAGGCGAGGAACGTGAAGACCGTCATGACGAGCTGGTGTGAGGCGAGGCTGAGGGGCCCCTGCGCGGTCGCGACGAACACGGTCGCGAGGATCGCCACGCGCAGCGACAGCGTACGCAGCATGAGCCAGGACCCGACGCCGGCCGTGCGCCGGATGCCGCGCAGGGACGGCACCAGGGGCACCCGCTGTCCCCTGGACGCGCGGACGATCATCACGAGGTAGACGGCCGCCATGCCGCACTGGGCGAGGCTCGTCCCGAGCGCGGACCCGGCCACGGACATCCCGGCACCGTAGACGAGCAGGTAGTTGAGCAGGATGTTGACACCGAACCCGGCACCCGCGACGATCAGCGGCGTGCGCGTGTCCTGCAGCCCGCGCAGCACCCCGGTCGCCGCGAGCACCACCAGCATGGCGGTCAGGCCCGGCATCGACCAGCGGAGGTAGTCGACGGCGAAGGAGTGCACCGCCCCCTCGGCGCCCATGAGCGACGCCAGCTGCGGAGCGGTGGCCCACCCCAGGACGGACAGGAGGACCCCGAGCACCACGGCGAGGCCCACGCCGTCGCGCCCGGCCGCGAGCGCCTCGGGGAGGCGTCCGGCACCGAGCAGGCGGGCGACGGCGGGCGTGGTGGAGTAGGCGAGGAAGACCATGAGCCCGACGGCGGTCTGCAGCACCGTGGAGGCGAGCCCCACGCCGGCGAGCTCCTCGACGCCGAGGTGTCCCACGATCGCCGAGTCGGCGAGCAGGAAGAGCGGCTCGGCGATGAGGGCGCCCAGGGCCGGGACGGCGAGCCGGAGGATACTGCGGCTGAGCCGGCGGTTGCTGGGCAGGGATCGACGCACCAGTCCAGCGTAGGGGTGCCGACGCCAGGGCCTAAGCTGGGATGAGCCCCGAACCGACCGCAAGGACATCCAGGGAAGTCATGAAACTCGGCGTCAAGCAGTATCTGGCAGGCCTCGCCCTGCTGTTCGTCAGCACCCTCTTCGTCCCGCAGGCGGTCTCGGACTTCGCCCGGGCCGAGTCGACGGGCACCCCGGCGCCGGCGGAGGCGCCGCTCCTCCTGGCCATCGGGTTGCTGATCATCCTCACCGCCGCGGCCTGCATCGGCTGGGGGTACTGGCTCACCCACCGCACGGGCGCACCCCGAACACCGCACCCCGAGGACGACCCCGACGAGCCGCTGCTGCGCCCCGGCTACGGCCCGGATCCCTCCGACCGCCAGGACTGGCGTGAGAATTCGCTCCGCCGGCGTGACCAGGACACCGACGGGCGCTTCTGACGCGGGCGCCCTGCTGCTGCGCCGCGGCCGGGCCCTTTCGGCCCTTGTCACGGGCTGCAGCGCTTCCTAACGTTGCACACGGCGACCGGGCGGGAGCCTGTCGGGGGGTCGCACACTGCGGGGAGGACCCACTCATGACTCGGACCGCCGGGATGCGCACCCCCCTCATCGCCCTGATGTGCGCCCTCCTGCTGGGCGTGACCGGCTGCACGGACACGGGCGGGGACGACGCCGCCGCGCCGTCGCAGATGCAGGGCGGCACCGGCCCTCCCTCCTCCGGCACGGACACCGGCACGGACACCGGCACGGGTGCAGCCGACTCGAGGGCCGAGGAGGACATGGGTATCCCCGACATCGTCGAGGCCGTGCAGCCCTCGGTGGTCACCATCTTCACCGAGGAGGGACTCGGCAGCGGGGTGATCTACACGGAGGACGGGCTCATCCTCACCAACGAGCACGTGGTCCGTGGCAACGGGGACGTCGAGGTGGCCTTCGCCGACGGTCAGCGGGTGTCCGGGACGGTCGAGGCCGCGGACGCCGTGTCCGACCTCGCCCTCGTGCAGGCAGACCGGACCGACCTCCCGGCCGCGACGTTCCAGGCCGACCTGCCGCGCATCGGTGAGCTCGCCGTCGTCATCGGTTCCCCGCTCGGTTTCGAGAACACCGCGACGGCGGGCATCGTCTCGGGACTGCACCGGGAGATCCCCGGCTCGGCGGCCACGAGCCAGTCGCTGGTGGACCTCATCCAGACGGATGCGGCCATCAGCCCCGGCAACTCCGGCGGCGCCGTCGTGAACGGGCAGGGCGAGATCATGGGCATCAGCGAGGCGTACATCCCGCCCTCTCAGGGCGCCGTCGCCCTCGGTTTCGCGATCCCCGCCTCCATCGCCTCGGAGGTGGCGGAGGAACTCCGGGCGGACGGCACGGCGGACCACGCGTTCATGGGACTGGCTCCGGGCCCGCTCACGCCGAGGATCGCCGAACAGCTGAACCTCGAGGACACCACGGGAGTGGTGGTCCTGTCCGTCCCGCCCGGCGGGCCGGCCGACGACGCCGGCATCCGCCCGGGCGACATCATCACCAGGATCGGGGACGAGGAGATCTCCGCACCGGAGGACCTCCTGGCAGCACTGCGCCAGCACGATCCGGGTGACACGGTCCCCGTGCAGCTCCGACGGGACGCGACGACGCAGACGGTGGACGTGACGCTCGCGGATCGTCCGGCGGACCGCTGAGTGGCGCGTCCGCTGCGCCCGGGTCAGTGGAGCCGCCAGGCCTTCCAGCCCGGATGGACCTCGTGCTGCATCTCCTGCGCGAGGTCGTCGAGGTCCCGGTGGTCCGAAGGGGTGAAGGGGCGGGGCGAGAGGGACATGACGCAGATCGTCCCGATCAGCCGGCCTCCGGGACCCCGCAGCGGATGGCCGGCATAGAAGCGGATGTGCGGTGCCCCGACCACGAACGGGTGGCTCCGGAACCGCGCGTCCTCCAGGGTGTCGGTCACGACGAGCGCGCCGGACGAGCGGATGGTCGCATTGCAGAACACCTGCGTCCGATCGAGGTCCTGATGCGCCTCGCCCACCGAGGACTTGATGAACTGGCGGTCCCGGGCGATCAGGGCCGGCGTCGCGATCTCACAGCCGAATCGCTCCGCCGCCCGGCGGACGATCGCATCGAACCGCTCCTCGGCAGGCGTGTCGAGGAGGTGCAGCTGTTCCAGCGACGCGAGGCGCCCGCGTTCCGCCGCCTCCGCGTCGAGGACGGCGGAACCGGCTGCGCCCAGGAGCCGGATAGAGTCCGGGATCGCGCCGTCGGCCGGACCGCCTACTGGAAGTGCAACCTCACCGGCCCCTGACCCAGGGACTCCAGGACGGACGCGGCGACGTCGCGCAGCTTGATGTTCCTGGCGCTGGACGCGGCCTTGAGGATGGACATCGCGGCATCCTGGGAGCACCGGTTCTGCCCCATGATCACGCCGACGGCGAGGTCGATCGTGGTCCGGCTCTGCATCGCGGCGCGCATGTCGGCGCTGGACTCGGTCAGTTCCGCGATGCGCACCGCCAGACGGAGCGACGCCGAGACCTCCTCCGCGAAATGGCGCGCAGCCGCGATGGCTTCCTCGCTGAAGGCATCGACCAGGGGTGAGTAGAAATTGAGGGCCGCCGTCGCGTCACCCTCGAGCGGGATGGGAACGCCCAGCGCGGACCTGACCCCGTGACCGGCGATCGCCCGGCTGTACTCCGGGAAGCGTTCCTCGGCGTCGAAATCGCGGACGTACTGGACGGCACCCTCGCGCGCGGCACGCAGGCACGGACCGTCGTCGTACTCGTACTGGACCTCGTCCAGCTTCTGGGCGTGCGGACCGTTGCTCGCGACCGTGGTCCTGGTCCGCGCCCGCAGCAACGTGACGCCGCACAGGACCTCGTCGTCGGCCGAGAGGCTGCGCCCGGCGACGGTGACGAGTTTCGTCAGGAACTCCTCGACGTCGTCGCTGTGGAGGACCATGTCCTGCAGCAGGCCCGGCACTCCCGGACGGTTGTCTCTCTGGTGATCGATCAACAGGCAACCCTTTGCATCAACCGCCTGCCGGTTGCGCGTGACGCGGGCATGGGGGAGGTGAGGGGCCGCCTGCTGCTAAACGACCAAGAGCATAGTACCCACAGAAAGCCACTCCAGGCGCCTTCCGCAACCGTCGGCAATGTCAATGCATGCGGGATGTGATCCCGGCCGGCGCCCGCTTCGAGGAGCGCAGCGCACACTGGCAGTACGCAGTGGACGGCCCGGACCGTGTCCGGGGCTGACGCTGAATACATGGACGTGCGTGCACGGACATGGGGCAGCTACCAGGGGTCAAGCAGCCGGCACCTGGTGAAGCACCTGTGGGTGGTGCGGCAGCGACAGGGACCCACCACCACGATTATCCTCGTAGTGCTCGGATCACCTCCCCGAAGGGTCGTCCCATGCACCAGCCGAACGGCCACCCCACCCCGTTCCGTCCGGACGAGAGGGAGCTCGCGGCGCGACTCCGGGCGGCAGGATGCGTGTTCGCCGAGGAGGAGGCACGACTGCTGGCGGACAGCGGGGCATCCGAGGAGGCTCTGGCCGTCATGGTCGACAGGCGCGTGGCCGGCCATCCCCTCGAACACACCCTGGGCTGGGTCGACTTCTGCGGACTGAGGCTGGCCGTGGAACCCGGCGTCTTCATTCCCCGGCAGCGGTCCGCCCTGCTCGTGCACTGCGCGGCAGAACTGACGCCGGCCGGCGCCACCGTGCTGGATCTCTGCTGTGGAAGTGGCGCGCTCGGTGCGGCACTCGCCGCCGTCGTGGAGGACCTCCAGCTTCATGCCTCCGACATCTCGGGCGCCGCCGTCGAGCTCGCGCGGCGCAATCTGGCCGGTCGGCAGGCCGCATGCTACGAGGGAGACCTCTTCGATCCGCTGCCCTCGGCACTCAGGGGCCGGATCGACACGATCCTGTGCAACACGCCCTACGTTCCCACCCATCGCCTGCCGTCGCTCCCCCGCGAGGCGAGGCTGCACGAGCCGCGGGCAAGCCTCGACGGCGGGACGGACGGGCTGGACGTCCAGCGACGGGTGGCCCGCGACGCACGGGGGTGGATGGCGCCCGGCGGTCATCTGCTGTTCGAGGTGGCCGAGGAGCAGGAACGGGGGTGCCTCCGGCTCCTCGAGGACGAGGGCTTCCAGGCCTGGCCCCGCCACCTCGAGGAGATCGGCGCGATCGTCGTGGTGGGCCGTCAGCGGTCCCGGCGCAGCGGCGGCAGCGGCGACAGTCCCTGGGGCCGACGCCCGGCGGACGCGGCGGGGCGGCCCGGCGTGGTGATCAGGCGCCCCCACCGGCCGCGGCCGGAGACCCTGCACGAGCGGTAGGCGAAGGCGCCCCGCGCCGTCGTGTCGTCGACGGCGCTGTAGGGTGCGCGGCAGCAGGCTCGGTGGCCCGTGACCTCCCGGTCGTCGAGCAGCTCGTTCACGGCCTGGGCCACGGCGTTGCGGTCGCCGAGCGGCAGGGCCATCAGCCCGTGGAGGTAGGCGTCGACCTCCAGATGGCCGGTGGGGCAGCCCAGGTTCTGGAGGTGGTCCCAGACGAGGGGCAGGGGGAGATCCGCGTGTCTCATCGCGGTATGGGTGTGCAGAGCTTGCATGGACAGATTCCTTCGGGTGGCCCGGACGGGGGCAGGACGCCGGTCGACGTGGGACGCCGGCCATCCTCGATCCGTCCATCGTGGCATCACCCGGGAAGCCGGGAAAGCAGTTTCGTCCCGTCGGGGCGGGGTTGCGCCACGGATCGCAGCCCTGTTACCAGCCCTCGATCTCACGGCTCCGCAGGCGGACGATCTCCCGGACCAGGTCCTCCGACAGCGGATGGTCGGCGGTGAAGTGGATGGTTCCCTTCGACCGGGAGTAGCCGTCGAGCCGCGGCGTCACGGCCCCGATCACCCTCGAGGAGAACGGATACAGCGACAGATGCCGGGCGGTGGCGGCCACGGCAAGCAGGGGCTTCCCGGCGAGGACGAGGGCCGGCAGACCGTAGCTCACGCCGTCGACGGCGTCCGGCCGGGCGTCACGGGCCGTCGCCACCACGGCGCGCAGGCACTCCTGGTCAGGTCCCTCCAGCGCGGCGAGCGCGTCATCCACGGATCCCATGCCGCGATCGTAGGGCATCGCCGGAGCCCGGACAGGGTCCGGCACCGGGGTCACAGCGACTCGAGCTCCCGCGCCAGGTTCATGTGCGCCCGCCCCGTCCAGTCCGCCTGCGCGGTCGCGGTGCGATAGAGCGGTTCGAGTGTGAGGAGTCGCTGCAGGACGGCACGCCGACCGTCGGTGAATGCCTGCTGTGGAATATGCCCGTACTCGGCGCGGATCGCCGCGACATAGCGCGCGTAGGCCTCCGGAGCGCCGGCGAGCACCGCGAGGTCCGCATCGCACAGGAGGTGGCCCGCGCGGTCGTCCGGCGCCGGGTCGTGCGTCGCCGTCAGGAGGACCAGGCGTTCGACGTCCCGGACGACGGCGTCGGGCACGATGCCCTGGAGGCGCTGCGCGGCGACGGATGCGGACGCGCGCTCGTCCTCCCCGGCGGTCCCCTGGTACACGGCGTCGTGGAACCAGGCCGCCAGGAGCACGGCGGCACGCAGGGGCTCATCGGCCGGCTCCAGCAGGAGGTCCAGCGCCTCGAGGACCGCCAGCAGGTGGGCGGGTGTGTGGTACTCGCGGTGCCCTTCCGCCCAGCGGTCGAGCAGTTCCCCGCCGAGCGCCGGGACCTCCGGCATCAGTGCCTCCCAGCGGGTCATCAGCACGGCGCGCAGCTTCGGAGCCCGCCGTCGGGCCGGGACCCTGAGGCCGCTGGCGATCAGGGCGCGCACCAGGTCCGCCCCGGCGACCTCCTGCGCACCCTGGGCCACGAGGTCGCGGTACCGCCGTTCCGGGACGTCGTAGTGGTCCTCGTCGAAGGCCCGGCGCGGGATGCCTGCAGTCGCTGCGAACGCATGGAGCTCCTCGAGCGACGACGTCGAGACCAGGTGGGAGAACACGGTTCCGTGCGCGGGCCAGCTCGGTGGATCGATCAGGACGGCCATGACCAGCAGTCTAGGTGCGTCCGGGCGCGGTCAGGGAGACGCCGCCTCCGGTTTCGTCGCCTTGCCGTCCAGCCACAGCTCGGTGGATGGGTCGCTGTGGACTCCACCGGTCGCCACGTGCCTGTCGCTGACGGTCGGCCCCTTCTTCAGGACGTGGACCAGCGCCATGGCGTGCCCGCGGCCGAGGTCGTAGTCCTCCTTGAGCCAGGAGACGATCTGCCCGGCCTTCGTATCGGGCGCGTCGAGACCGCGCTCTTTCGCCTGATCGACGAGTTGCCTCGGCGTCAGTCCGGTCTTCGCCTCGATGGCGTCCAGATATGCCTGGAATGACATGGGTGGTCCTTCCTAGAGGGCGCGGAGGCCGTACGAGGCCAGGACGTTGCCCTTGCTGGTGGCCGTCACGTCCTGCAGCTCCAGCCGGGTGACGGGATCCGCTGGGTCGAACAGACGGCGGCCGGCGCCGGCGACCACCGGGTGGGTCATCAGCATCAGCGAGTCCAGCAGCCCGGCGAACAGGAGCTGCCGGACCAGGGAGATACTGGCGCAGACGGCGATGTCCCCGCCGTCGGTCTCCTTCAGGGCGGTCACGAACTCCTCCAGGGGCGCGGTCATGAGCGAGGCGTTCGTCCAGCCGAGCTCGCCGCTGAGGGTGCGCGACGCCACGAACTTCTGCACCGGGTTGATGAAACTGCCGAACGGGTCGGTCGCCTCGGCCCGTGGCCAGTGGTCGGCCCACTCCTGGTACCCCTGCCGGCCGAGCAGTACGGTGTCCACCTTGCCGATCATCGCGCCCATGCCCGCGCCGAGTTCCGGGTCGAAGCTGTCGAACTGCCACAGGTGGGGGGATTCGACGACGCCGTCGACGGAGGAGAAGAGGCCTGCTGTGAGTCTGCGCATGAAGTGCTCCTGGTCCGTGGTGAGGTGTCCACACGATAGACGGTGGGGCGGGCCTGGACTCATCGGTCCCGGGAAGAAATCCGGGCCGCGCTCTCCCGCTCGTGGATCACCATGGCTAGGCTCGGGGCATGCAGCGGCCCGCCTCGTCTGCGGTGCAGGACGCAGCACCCGCAACAGCCTCGTTCGAACAGCTCCTGGAAGCGTCACGCCGCGAGCTGACCGGGTACTGCTACCGCATGCTCGGGGCGGCATCGGAGGCCGAGGACGCGGTCCAGGAGACGATGCTCAAGGCCTGGTCCAGGAAGGATTCGTTCGCCGGCCGGTCCGCCCTGCGCACCTGGCTCTTCCGGATCGCCCACAACGTCTGCGTCGACATGCTCCGCAGCCCACAGCGCCGTGCCCGCCCCATGGACCTCGGGCCGTCCACGCGCACCGCCGACGCCGTCCTGGGTGCTCCGCTCACCGAGGGTGTATTCGTGCAGCCGATCCCCGACGAGCGGGTGATCGACACCTCGGGCGACCCCGCCGTCGTCGCCGAGCTCCGCGACACCGTGCGCCTGGCCTTCGTGGCCGCCCTGCAGCACCTTCCACCCCTCCAGCGCAGCGCCCTGATCCTGTGCGAGGTGCTGCGGTGGTCGGCGGCCGAGGTCGCCGAGCTGCTCGAGGTCACCCCCGCGTCCGTCAACAGCGCCCTGCAGCGTGCGCGCAGGACGCTGGCGGACCATGCGCCCGCCCCGCACATGCCGCTGGAGAACCCGTCCCACAAGCTCCTGCTCGCGCGTTACCTGAAGGCCTTCGAGGCCTACGACATGGACCTGCTCGTCTCACTGCTGCGGGACGACGTGGTCCTCTCCATGCCGCCGTTCGACCTGTGGCTCTCCGGGCCGGCGGACGTCCGTGCCTGGTTCGTCGGCGAGGGCAGCGTCTGCGAGGGCGGTCGCCTCATCCCCATCGGCGTCAACGGTGCCGGCGGGTTCGCCAACTACCACGTCGTGGAGCCCGGTCTGTGGAAGCCCTGGGCCATCCAGGTCATCGAGACCGACGGCGGGCGCATCGTCGGCCACCACAACTTCCTCTACCCGGAGATGTTCGAGGCCTTCGGCCTGCCGGCGGTCATCGACGAGCGGCCGGCCGCGGAGGACCAGCCCGGCACCGGGTGACGCGGGAGGCTCGCGGCCTACTGGATCCGGCGGAGCGGGACGACGAGGTTGTCGACGAGCAGCAGGCATGCCGCGGCGGTCGGGATGGCGACGAGGGCTCCCGGCAGGCCCAGCAGCGTCCCGCCGGCCGTCGCCGCGATCAGCACCCACGCGCCGGGCACCTGGACGGCCTTGCTCATCACACGCGGCGTCAGGATGTAGGCCTCGACCTGCATGTAGACGAGCATGGCGATCAGGACGATGATCGCCGCGGGCAGCGAGTAGAGCAGTGCCGCAAGGGTCATGACGATGGTCGTGAGGATGGTTCCGATGAGCGGGATCAGGGTGACGAAGAACGCCGCGATCGAGATGAGCGCGGCGAACGGCACCCCGGTGAGGGTGAGGAGGATGAAACTGTACGTCGCGTTGAGGAGTGCCAGGACCACCATCCCGCTCAGGTACTTCCCGACGGAGTCGGCGATCCTCTCGGTGAGGTACACCGACGTCCTGCGCCGGGATGCCGGGAGGAGGGCGTAGAAGCCGTGCTTGATGCGCGGCAGCCCTGCCAGGAAGTAGAGGGTGAGGATGGCGATGAAGATCACCGACGAGACGACGTTCACGGCTCCCACGCCGGCCCCCACCACGCCGTTGGCGATGTTGGTCAGGGCCTCGGGGCTCACGAGCGCCTGCCCCGCGGACTCCATCCCGTCCATCAGGGCTCCGCCCGTCAGTTCGTCGATCCGCTGGAACCACTCGTCCTCGGTCACGCTGCGGATCGCTGCCGGTAGCACCTGGACGAAGGCCGCCACCTGCGTGACGACGAACGGGACGACGAGGGAGACCAGGCCTGTGGCGAGGAGGGCGACGGCAACCCCGATCACGGCGACTGCGCCGCCGCGGCGCATCCCTGCGCGGCGGAGCCTGCGCACCAGCGGGTTGAGGCCGAGAGCGAGGAACAGGGCGGCGCAGACGGACATGACGACCGAGCGCAGGGAGAACAGCACGGCGGCGAGGAGGACTGCCGTCAGGACCCCGCCCGTCACCCGGAGACCCATGCCGAACAGGGTAGGGATCCGTGGCCGCACGGGTTCCGGCGGGGCCGATTCCACCTGCTGTCCCGCAGCCGTGCCGGCCGAGCCGTCACGCGGAGCGCCGTCGGACTCCACAGCGCCTCCTCCTCCTGCGGGTGATCAGCCGGCCGACGTGCGGGGCGCGGCATCGGTCGGGAGCGTCCCGGATGCCTGCTGGAGCGAGTGCCGCTTGAGTCGCTCGAATTCTTCCTGGGTGATGGCACCCTGGCGCAGGAGTTCGTTCGCGGAGGCGACCTGCGCCGTCGGGTCGGGTGCGGGGGCTGCTGCGGTGCCGGGGTCGGCCCGGGATCCCCGGATGGTGCGGAGTGCCATCGTCTGGCCGTGGGCGAACAGGTAGGCGAGGGAGGCCAGGACGGGGAGGAGCACCAGCAGCACCACCCAGAGGGTGCGCGACAAGCCGGAGAGGGACTCGTTCCTGAAGATGTCGATGAGGACGACGAAGAGGAAGGCCAGATAGGCGGCGAACAGGGCGGCGGCGAACACCACCCACACGACTTCCCAGAGGTTGATGTCCACGGCACGTCCTGTCCTCGGCCCCCGATGTCCCAGCATGGTAGGCAGGGCCTCACCCGGCACGGAGGATCTCCCGCAGAGCTCACCCCGCACGGGTGAGGCCGGTGGGCTACCGCGCCGACACACTCCGCAGGACGCGCAGCGGCGCGGGGGTGGGCGCGAGGAGCCCGAGCTTGTCGGCCGCGGCGATGGCCTCCCGCCGCGTCCCGACCCCCAGCTTCCGATAGATGCCGCGCAGGTGCGTCTTGACCGTGTTCGTGGAGATCTGCAGATCCAGCGCCAGCTCGTCCACGGTCGCGAAGGTCGGAAGGAGTGCCACGAGTTCGATCTCCCGTGGGGTGAGCGGAGGGCCGGCGATCTCCTGGACCGGCCGGCGCCGCTGGTTCACGAGCAGGTCCACCTCCCTGGCGAAGCGCGGGTAGTGGTGCCGGTCCCTCTCGAGCGCGCTCCGCACGGTCTCACCCGCGAATCTGATCCCCCGCACCGATCCCCGCTCGGAGGCCAGGGTGAGGGCGCGATCCAGGGCTTCCCTGGCCTTGAACGGTCGGTTCTCGAGCAGCTCGAGGCGCGCGAGCATCGCGAGGGCCGTCGTCATGCCGATCCTGCTCTGGCACTTCACGTACTCGGAGGTCACCGGGGTCAGCAGTTGCCGCGAGCGGTTCAGCTGTCCGGCCAGCAGGTGCTCCCAGACCGAGATGATCTGCAGTTCGCCGCTGATGCCCTGGTATCTGCGCAGGTCGACCTTGAGCATCGTCAGGTCGTCCACCCGGCGGAGGGACAGCATCATCTCGGCCGCCTGCAACGAGCACACGGCGAGATCCTGCGGCTGTGCGCCGTGCGCGAGGTCGAAGCGGATCCTGTCCAGCAGCGCCTGGGCCACCTCGACGGGTTTGGTGGAGGAGGCGAAGGACAGCATGAGCCGGAGCTTCGCCGCGGAGTGCGCCGCCATCGGCGGGGTCGACGCCGCCCGGACCACGAATGCGTTGTGGAACCGCGCGTCGTCGTCGTCGAGCTGGTGGTACGCGCGCCACGCCAGGACGAGGTGGGCCGGGCGGAGGCGGGGGCTGTAGCGAAGCCGCTGCAGCTCCCCTTCCCGGATGGCGGTCCACGCATCCCGTGCCGCGGGCTCGAAATCCTCCATCGCCGCGGCGAGCACCGCGCGGGTGATGTGGGCATCGATGCGTGCGCCCGGGTTGTCGTCCCGCTCATCGGCAGCCGCGACGCAGGCCCTCGCGGCGTCGACGGCCTCGTCCAGGTGCGCGGCTGCGATCAGCGCCGCCGAGACGATGTTCGACACGAAGAGCCCGACGTCGGGTGGCAGAGCCTCGACGCACACTCCCCGGAGATGCTCGAGGGCTTCCTCCGGGCGCCCCCTGGCGAGTAGGAGGTGCGCCTCGAGCCCCGTCCGCAGCGCACTGAACGGCTCCGTGAGGACGCCCTCGTCCTCTGCGTGGTCGACGTGCTCGAGCCTGAGGCGGGCGCCGCCCGGGTCGCCCTTGGCGAGGGAGAGGAGGCTGTCGAGCAGACCGAGCTCCGCCGATCCCACGGATGCGAGGTCGCGCAGGACCGAGTCCAGTGCGGCGAGGTCGTTGCTCCACAGCAGGTGGAGGCCGGAGACCGCGGCGACGTCACGCAGCAGCCCGGTGTCGTCGGCCCTGCCGGCGTGGGCGAGCGCCTCCGCGTGCCGCGCCTGGCGGAGGCGACGGCGCGCCATCCGGGCGTGCACGAGGGGACGGTCGATCGCGGCGGCCCCCGATCCCCCGCCCCGGAGCCACCGTGACAGCAGGCGGTGCAGCCGGAAGGACCCCGGGGCGTCCACGGGGACGACGAGGCCCGAGACCCGGACGGCGGCGTCGAACACCCGCGGCGCGTCCGTGCTGGCGAGGGCTGCGCACAGGTCCTCCACCGTGAAGGGTTCGATCAACGCCATGACGGCGAGTGCGGCCCGGACCTCCTCGGGGAAGGAGGGGAAGAGCTGCCCGCACAGCCGGTCGAGGTAGGCCGTTCCGTCGGTGACCGCGGCGGTCGGAGCGTCGGAATCCCCCATCGCGTGCGCGAGCACGACGGCGGCGGGCCACCCCTCGGTCGCTTCGAGCAGCAGCTCCACGCCGGGGCACGCGGGAGAGAACAGTCGAGCAATCTCCCGTCGCCGCAGCATCAGCTCCTTCTGCCCCACCCGCCCCAGGGCGCCGTCGAGGTCCAGCCGATAGAACGAGGGCAGCTCCGGCAGCTGCCGACCGCAGAAGACCACGGTGAACCCCCGGGGCGCATGCTGGACCGCGTAGTCCACCTCGAGGAGCAGCCCGGTGTCGCGCAGGTGCTCGCAGTTGTCGAGGACCAGCACGGAATCCACGGTCCCCCTGCCCGCATGATCGAGAAGGGCGTCGAGCCATCCGATGCGCGCGGCCGGTGCCGCCGGTGGGGGCGGGGTCCCACGGCCAGGTGCCACCCCGTCGGAGGGCTCCAGCGCTTCGGTCACGAGGCGCCAGAAACGCCCCGGGACGTTGTCGGAGGGATCGAGGGAGACCCAGGCGACGTGGTCCCCGGATGCCACCCGCTTCCGCGCCCACTGGGCGGCGAGTGTCGTCTTGCCCGAACCCGCAGCCGCCCCGAGGGTGACGGCGCGGCACCCGGCCTCCTTGAATGCGTCCAGGCGCGCGATCAGTCGGGGTCGGTCCAGCTCGTGCGTACCGGTTCCGGGAACAGTCGTTTTCGCCCTGATGATGCTGTTCATGCCTGCCACCTGTCCGGCGTCCTCCTCCGTGCCGCGTACTCACCCGTCCAGGCGGGTGAGTATCGTCGACCTGATGGCGCCCACTTCCAAGGGTTCACCCCGAAGATGATTCCGGCCTGAGTCCAAAGTCCCCCGTCTGCCGGCCAGTCACCCCGCGCGGGTGACGATCTGCCACCCGCCCCGACGGACCATTGCAGCGTCTGTAGCCGCGACGAGCGCAGGACCCGTTGCAGCGACGAGCAGGAAACGGCCGGGCGGGGAGGGGAGTCATGAGGGTTGGCCCCGTGGACGTCCTGGTCCTGTCCGCGCCGACCCTGGACGGCGGCTCCCGGGTGGTGGACGCCCTTCGTGAGGTTCTGGACAGCGGTGCCATAGCACTGATCGACATCGTGCTGATCGCCCGTGCCACCGACGGCACCGTGTCCTTCGCCGACGCCGACGCCGGCCTGCCGGCCCCGCTCCAGGACCTCCTGGCCCATCCGTCGCCGCTGACCCTGCTCAGCGACAGGGACGTCGCCCTCGCCTCCGCCTCCGTCGCGAACGGCGAGGTAGGCCTTCTGCTCGTCCTCGAGCACCGGTGGGCGCGTCGACTGACCGAACGCATCCAGGACGAGGGCGGCATCACCCGGCTCCACGAGCGCGTCCCGCACGACGCGGTGGTCCGTGCATTCAAGGCCGACGGCGCCGCGGCCACCTGATCCGTCTCGTGAATAACACATCGACGCCCCGGAGTCGTAATTCCGATTCATCATTCGCACCCGAATGCAGAATGCGGAGATTCCTTCCGCCCGCGCCGCTTCCCGCGATACAGTCGGGACAATGGGGCAGACAATATGGACTTCGGACTACACAGGAGACAATGATGGCCCAGCGCGTACAGGTGCAATTGGTCGATGACCTCAGCGGCGAAGAGGCGCAGGAGACCGTGCGATTCGCCCTCGACGGCACTGATTACGAGATAGATCTCACGACGAAGAATGCGGAATCATTGCGTAACGCTTTGTCCGCCTATGTGGACCAGGGGCGAAAGGCGTCCTCCGGCAAGCAGCAGTCCGGCGGCCAGAAGTCGGCATCCTCCCGCTCGAAGCGCGAGGACACGCAGCAGATCCGCAAGTGGGCCCAGGATCACGGGTACAACCCCAGTTCGCGTGGGCGGATCACGCAGTCCATCATCGACGCGTACAACGAGAGCCGCTGAGGTAGTTCGTGCTCCGGGTGACGCCGTCAGGCGGACCCGGAGCACGATACTCCACGAGCCCATGCTTCCGCGTCGGAGGCGCTCTCGAAATAATGCGTCTCCGACCGCGCGTGCGCCAGGAAAGCAGCGATGACCTGGTCCACCGGTCCGGTCCCGACGAATGCCATGCGTGAGGTCAGCGATCCCTCGAGGATGACCATCCGGGCGGCCGGCGCAATCCCGCCCAGCCCCTGCAGGTGCACGACCAGCGGCAGGACATAGCCGTCGGACAGGCTGCGGATCCCCTCGTAGGCCGCCAGGACGTCGGCGAGGGTCAAGCGCGAGCCCGGCGCCCACCAGAGTACGAGCAGCCTGTCGCGCACCTCGACGCAGTGCATGCCGACGCAGTGCCGACGTGCGCGGACGGCGTGCCCGGGACCAGGACACACCCGCGGCGGCGCGGGGTTTCCGAAGTCGATCTGACGCAACGGTGCCTCCAGGTGGACGTGATATCCGCTCCCCAGCGACCGCGTCGTCCTACTCTGGCACAGCGCTCGGGCGCCTCCTCCGAATACGGACGAAAGAGGGTAGCCGGCCCTGTACAAAACGAGTGTCCGGTGGCATGGTCCCAAGTGACATGCACCACACGCGCGGTTTTCCGGCCGCTCCCATGCACGGGGGAAGACATGCAGGCTCCAGGAACCACACTCCTCGCCATCGGCACGAAGAAGGGTCTGTGGCTTGCATCGAGCACCGACCGACACGAGTGGACACTCTCCGGCCCGACCTTCCTCATGGAGGAGATCCCGAGCGTCGGGATCGACACCCGGGGTGGTCATACCCGCCTGTTCGCGGGCCGGATGTCATGGCACTTCGGTCCGTGCATCGCCCACTCCGACGACCTCGGCGAGACCTGGGCGGAACCCCGGGAGGGCGGCATCCGGTTCGGGGCGGACGACGGCGCCGCCCTCGAGCGGATCTGGCAGATCCAGCCCGACACGGAGGACCGCCCCGGCGTGGTCTGGGCCGGATGCCAGCCGATCTCCCTCTGGAAGTCCACCGACCACGGTGAGACGTTCACCCTCAACCGCGGCCTGTGGGACCACCCGCACCGCAGCGAATGGGGCGCGGGCTTCGGCGGCGCGGCCGCCCACACCGTCCTGCCGAGCCCGGCCGACGACACGCTCCACGTGGCGATGAGCACCGGTGGCGTGTACCGGTCCGACGACGGCGGGGCGTCCTGGGAACCCCGTAACAAGGGCATCAGCGCCTATTTCATGCCGGATCCCGACCCGGAGTTCGGCCAGTGCGTGCACAAGGTGGCCCGCGACGCCGTCGACCCCGACCGCCTGTTCGCCCAGAACCACCACGGCGTCTATGCGAGCACCGACCGCGGCGATTCCTGGCAGTCCATCGCCGAGGGTCTTCCGGCCGACTTCGGCTTCGTCATGCTCACCCACCCGCACCGCAGCGGTACGGCGTGGGTCATCCCCCTCAAGGCCGACGGCGAGCGCATCCCACCCGACGGGCGCCTCCAGGTGCACCGGACGGACGACGGCGGGGCCACCTGGGAGGGTAGCGGCGCCGGACTTCCGCAGGCGGAGTACAACGCGGTGCTGCGCGACGCCGCCTGCGTCGACACGGCGGAGGTCCCGGGCGTCTACTTCGGGACGCGCGGCGGGTTCGTGTACGCGAGCGCGGACGAGGGACGCACCTTCCAGGAAGTGGCAAGCCACCTGCCGGACGTGCTCTCCGTACGCGCCGCCGTCGTACCCGCCTGAGCAGGTGGCCGCGATGCCCCCGGGTCCTTCGGTGATCGTGCTCATCCCCACGCTCCTGCGCCAGTACGTGGACGGGCGCAGCGCGGTCCGCATGAGCGTGTCCGACGGCGGCGACGTGGCATCGCTGCTCGACGGGCTGGGCGAGGGACGCCCCCTGCTCGAGCAGCGCATCCGTGAGGAGACCGGCGCCTTGAGGCGTTACGTGAACATCTACGTCGACGGCGAGGACGTGCGCCGGCTGGACGGTCTGGCCACGGCCGTCCCCGCCGGCGCAACGGTCATGATCATGCAGTCCGTGGCCGGTGGCTAGGGGTGGGATTCGGCGTAACCCAGAGTTAATGGGACCCGCCGGGACCTGAAACCTGGCACTGCGTACCATGACTCAGCGCGGCGTGCCATCCCGGGTCGGCTACACCCGCAGTGTGATCCCGGGCCCAGTCCCGTCCGGTACGCCCAGGCGCTGTCACGGAAAGGACTCCCCATGGATTCTGGAAACGTCGCTTGGATTCTTGCCAGCACCGCGCTCGTCTGCCTGATGATCCCGGCGCTGGCCCTGTTCTACGGAGGAATGGTGGGGTCCCGCCGCATCCTCAACATGATGATGATGTGTTTCGGCGGGGCGAGCCTCGTCGCCGTGCTGTGGGCCCTGTTCGGCTACTCCCTCGCCTTCGGCAACTCGGTCGGTGGACTGGGGCTCATCGGGGACCCCGCGGAGTACGCGGGGCTGGGCCAGTTGCTGGCCGAGGACCCCGCGGCGCCCATTCCCCCGATCCTGTTCGCGGCCTTCCAGCTCTTCTTCGCCTGCGTGACGACGGCGCTGGTCGCCGGTGCGGCCGCCGGTCGCATGAAGTTCGGCGCCTGGATGATCTTCGCGGGCGTCTGGGCCACGCTGGTGTACTTCCCGATCGCCCACTGGGTCTTCGCCTTCAGCTCCGAGGACGGATCGGTGGTGGGCGGCTGGATCGCGAACGGTCTCGGCGCCATCGACTTCGCCGGTGGCCTCGCCGTGCACATGAACGCCGGGATCGCCGCCCTCGCCCTGTCGATGGTGCTCGGCCGTAGCCACGGCTGGCCGAAGGTGGATCACGCCAGGCCGCACAGCCGCCCGCTCGTCCTCGTGGGCGCGGGCCTGCTGTGGGTCGGCTGGTTCGGCTTCAACGCCGGCTCCGCCCTCTCCGCCGGACAGTCCGCGTCGGTGGTCTTCCTCAACACCGCGGTCGCCGCGTCGGCCGGCCTGCTGGCCTGGGCCGCCGTCGAGCGGATCCGCAATGGTGCGGCGACCAGCATGGGGGCCGCCTCCGGGCTGGTCTCGGCGCTCGTCGCCATCACCCCCGCATGCGGTGCGGTCAGCCCGATGGGCGCCCTCGCCATAGGCGCGATCGCCGGCGCGGTGTGCTCCCTCGCGATCGAACTGAAGTTCCGCCTCGGATTCGACGATTCGCTCGACGTCGTCGGCGTCCACCTCGTGGGCGGCATCCTGGGGACGCTGCTGATCGGCCTGTTCGCAACGCCGGATGCCCCCAACGGCGTCTCAGGCCTGCTCTACGGCGGCGGGTTCGAGCTGCTGGGCATCCAGGCGCTCGCGACCGTCGCGGTGCTGGCGTACTCCTTCGCCGTCACCTGGGTGATCGCGCAGATCCTGCAGCGCACCATCGGGCTGCGGATCGAGGAGGCGGACGAACTCCGCGGCATCGACCTCGCCGCGCACTCCGAGTTCGCCTATCTGACGGATGAGGATCCCGTGGAGCTGGGTGCTCCCCGCAAGTAGCCGGCACGGACGGACGCCGAGGGAGTGTGCCCGGACGGGCGCACTCCCTCGGCGCCGCGATCGCCCTAGAAGCGCAGCGCTCCCGGCTGTCCGAGGGCACCCGCGGGACCGACGGCAGCGATGCCGTGCGCAAGCGCCCAGGAGGCCAGTTCCTCCGTGATGGCGTAGGACACCCCGGACCATCGGGCGTAGGGAAGCACGTAGAGGTAGTCGACGTCGGTGTTCCCGCCCGGGTGCACGCGCAGGCCGCCGCAGCCGACCGGCTGTCCGGTGGCCAGTTCGTAGACGATCAGGAAGACGGCGACGTCAGCGCCGTCGTCGTCCGCTCCCGCGGGAGCGGAGGGCCTTCGGCCGCGGTCGGTCTCCGCACGCAGGGCCTCGCGCAGGCCCCGGCCCACGGGATTGCTCCAGGGAACCTGTCTGACCCTCAACGTCTGCACGGCATCCTCCTGTGGAAGTGGTGTGCTGTCCAACGCTATGGGGCGGGGGTTTCGGCAGGATTTCGTCCAGCGAAACTCCGTGTGCGGCCTGCAGGCCCTCCGTGGCGGACGCGGCGCCGTGGTGGGATGCGGCTGTGCCGGGTGTCCACGCCGGACATGCCGCACCCCTCGGTATCGTTCATCCGCGGCGGGGTGCAGAACCGACACACATCAGGGTTCGGAGCGGAAGCCGGTCAGTTTGTGGGAGCCGTCGCAGTAGGGCTTGAGCACCGAGGCGCCGCACCGGCAGAGGGCCACGGTGCGGCGCGTCCGCGGTAGCTCCTCCCCGTCGGCGCCGAGGAGCGTGAAGTCGCCGCGGACGAGCAGCGGCCCGTCGGTGCACGCGACGACGGACACGGGTGCTGCGGTGCCGGAGTTCAGCGGGTGGTCGGTGCGTGTGTCCTCGGTATCCTGCGCGTCCGTGCCCCTGTCCGCGTCCATCAGGCCGCCACCCCCACGGCGCGCAGGGAGGACCGCCCCGACTCCCAGGCCTCCATGATGTGCACCGTCATGAGGGTGTCGATCGCCAGACCGGCGGCCGCCCCGAACAGGACGTCCTCGAGCAGGTGCGGGTCCGACTCGACGAGCCCGCCGGCCATGTCGCGCCCGGCGATCTGCTCGTGGACGGCATCGGCCTCGACGTGCTCGTCGAAGTACTCCGTGACAGCCGGGCCGTACCCGTGGCGTTTGAAGCCGCGGGAGTACAGGCGGTTGGGCTGGGAGGAGGTCATCTCGTAGGCGGCGAGGTGCCCCACGATCGCACCCCGGAGGCGGCGGTGGAGGCCGAACAGCGACATGAGGTTGTTGACGGCGAGCGTGATCGCCGGCACGGCGTCGAGGTAGCCGCCATAGGTGTCGTCCATGCCGAGTTCGCGCATGGTCCGGGCATAGAGCGCGGAGTGCATCCGTGCCGGCAGTCCGTTGCCGTACTCGTCCGCCTGGATCTCCACCATCGCGGCCTTCGAGCGACCGGACAGCCGCGGGATCGCCCAGGTATGCGGATCGGCTTCCCGCAGCTGGTTGACCGACTTGTGGACGAGGAACTCCCGCAGTTGCTCGTCCGTCGCGGACTTCGCCACGAAACGGGACATGCTGGGACCGCCGTCCTCGCCGGTCATCCGGAACAGTTCCGCGCAGACCGCTGCGCTCGTGGGCTCGGGAGAGGTCCCGACGACGGTCTCGTCGCGGACCCTCTGCTCGAAGGCGGCCTCGATGCGGCGCCGGACCCGCAGGAGATCCGCGTCCCACTCCCAGTCGTCACCCGCCCCGTCGATGCCGCTGTAGTGCAGTTCGTACAGGCAGAAGAGCGCGAGCTGGAGATCGTCGTCCTGCAGGATGTCCGGCGTCCGGGAGATCGACTCCTCTGCGAGCGCGTCGAGCCGGGCGAGGGTATCCTGCCCTGACTGCACGGACCCGGCGATGACGGACAGGACGAGGGCGCTGAGTTCTCCGCGCGGGGAGGGCTGGTGCATCGGGGACCTCTTCTGTGGGCGGACGCGCCCCCGCTGAGCAGGGGCCGGTAATAGTAAGCATACTTCGCGTCTGGGGAGAAGGCGCCGCCGACACCTGCCAGGACACGGCGACGCCGGACCGTCCCGCGCCCTGGGGCGCACGCCGATCCGGCGTCGTCGTTCACGCATCCAGCGCGTGCAGCTCCTCCTGGCGGAAGGGCCGGGGTCAGGCGCGCTTCGAGCTCGTGCGGGTGTCGCGGCTGAGAATGAGCGCGAGGGCGATCATGCCGACCGCGAGCACGAAGTGGAGCCAGTTGTCCGCGCTGTTCACCGGAACGAAGTTCGCTGCCGACTGCCGGTCGATGATCAGTCCGTAGATCCACAGGATCGCATAGACGACACCACCGCCCAGCAGGTAGGTGCGGGCGCCCGAAACGGTCTTCGCCATCGCCAGGCCGGCGACACCGAAGAGCAGGTGGACGATGTTGTGGAGGATCGACACCTGAAAGATGCCGAGCAGCAGTGCTTCGGACTGGTGTCCGGCGAACATCATGCTGCTGTAGTTGGAGGTGACTCCCGGGATGAAGCCCAGGATCCCGACCAGCAGGAAGACGACGCCCACCGCCTGGGCGGCGCGCTGCAGGGTGGTACGGCCACCGTCCACCGTGCGGTTGTTCGTGTTCGTCATCAGAATGCCCTTCTCTCCGTAGGCCGCGAACGTCTATTCGCGGTTCAGTTTGTCCTGCAGGGTGCCCGCCATCTTCTCGACGGTGTTCGGGATCTCGGTGGTCCCGTAGAACCGTGCATCGGGGTGGGTGGCCGGCGGCATGGGGGCGCTCGTCGTCGGGCCGTCGTGGTAGGTGAACTCGCCCTTGCCGTCCGGCGTGGGGCCGGAGGCCCAGCTGCCCTCGGACGCCGCCTTGCCGTCGGAGAAGTTGAGGTACTGGTACGCGACGCTCCGCTCTTCCTTCTTGAGGGGGAAGTTGCTCGGCACGGGGAGCTCCTCCATCTTGGACTCCTGCAGCTCCCTGGCCGCGGCCAGCCACTGGTTCTGGTGCATGGTGTCGCGGGCGAGCAGGAAGGAGAGCATGTCCCGGATCCCGTGGTCGTCGGTCATGTGATAGAGACGTGCCACCTGGAGCCGGCCCTGCATCTCGGCGTTCGCGTTGGCCGTGAAGTCGGCGAGCAGGTTGCCGCTCGCGGTCACATAGCTCCCCTGCCACGGGTTGCCCATGCTGTCCACCGGGCGTGCTCCGGCACCTGCGACGATGGCGTGCTGCATGTCCGTCCCACCGAGGACGGCGGCTACGGCCGGATCGGACTGGACGGCGTCCTCGGTGATCCCGAGCGGCGCCTTCTCGAGCAGTTGGGCGATCATCGTCGCGAGCATCTCGACGTGGCCGAACTCCTCCGCGCCGATCCCGAAGAGAAGATCCCGGTACTTGCCCGGGATGTGCGCGTTCCAGGCCTGGAAGCTGTACTGCAGGGCTACGGTGATCTCGCCGTACTGACCACCGAGCACCTCCTGGAGCTTCCGGGCGTAGACGGCATCGGGCTTGTCGGGGGTGGCTTTGTACTGGAGCTCCTGCTTGTGGAAGAACACGGGTGCTCTCCTCTCGCGTCGGGGCCTCCGGGGAGGATCCGCTCCTTCTGGAAGCAGCCGCCGGAGATCCTGTCGTGTCGACGCTAGCGGCGCGTCGGCTCGTTCCGTAAGATACTAAGTCTACTTGTTTTTATCTTGCATTTTCTGGAGAAAGAGCTTGCAAGAGTGAAGCTAAGCATGCTTAGCTTCAGGGACAAGTCCAGCACGAACTGCCGGACCATCGCATCGCGAACACGATGGAGCATCCGCTTTAACGGCAATATCAACGTTAGGAACAACCATGACTACGCAGAATTGGCCGCAGGATCCCCTGGTTCCCTCCACCACCGGGCCTGAGTCGTCCACCGCGGACCTCAGCACCCACGAGCTCGGCACCACAGAATTCTCCGGCGGCACCGCCGATTCCGGCGACTCCAAGAAGTCGGCGGCCAAGGACCAGGCCAAGAAGGTGGGCCAGGACGGCAAGGAGGCGGCGAAGAACGTCGCCGGCACCGCAGCAGCCGATGCCAAGGATGTCGCCGGCACCGCAGCCACCGAAGCGAAGAACGTCGCGGCCGAGGTCGGCTCGCAGGCGAAGGATCTCCTCGGCACCGTCGCGTCCGAGGTCAAGAGCCAGGCCGGCACGCAGCAGCAGAAGATCACCGAAGGCATCCGCGGTGTCTCGGACGAACTGCGGTCCATGGCCGACAAGTCGGACAACCAGTTCGTGTCGGGTCTCGTCGAGCAGGCATCACAGCGCACGGGATCGGCCGCCAGCTGGCTCGAGAACCGCGACGCCTCGGACATCCTCGAGGACGTCAAGGCGTTCGCACGCCGCAAGCCCGGAACCTTCCTCGCCATCGCGGCGGGCACCGGCCTCGTCGTCGGCCGCCTGACCCGCGGCGCCAGGGGCAACAGCGACTCGACCGGCACCACCGGTCGCCGCCAGGACTCCCCCTCCGCAGGCACCGCCACGACGGGCGCCTACCCCGAGTACACCCAGGTCGGCTCGGACGCCTACAGCGGCGCTCCCGTCTCGTCGGGCTTCGGCGAGACGACCGGCGGACAGCACGTCGCCGGCTCCAACCCGGCCTTCGTCGATCCGACGGACGACTACCCCACCATCGCGCCAGGCACCCCTCCCGTGGGCACCCTGCCGAATGACGGGGGCCTGCGCTGATGAGTGAGGCATACACCGGCGGCGCCCACCAGGCCGCCGCCCCCCTGCCGACGGAGGCCGAGCAGCGCTCCGCCAGCGCGTCGGTGGGAGAACTGCTCGGGGAGGTGACGAAGGACCTCTCCAAGCTCATGCGCCAGGAGGTGGCCCTGGCGAAGGCCGAGGCCACCGAGTCGGCCAAGAAGGCCGGCAAGGGCGCGGGCATGTACGCCGGCGCAGCCGTCGGAGGCCACTTCGTCCTCCTGTTCCTGTCCCTCGCCCTCATGTGGGGTCTCGGTGCCTTCATGCCGCTCGGCTGGGCCGCCGTCATCGTGGCCGTCCTGTGGGGCATCGTCGCCGCGGTACTGGCCTCCAAGGGCAAGAAGGAAATGCAGCAGGTCAAGGGTCTCCCCCAGACAGCGGAGACCGTCAAAGAGATTCCGCCGACACTGAAACCAGGTGAGCACACACCATGAGCCAGACACCAGATGAGATCCGCGCAGATATCGAACGTACCCGCCAGGAACTGGGGACGGATGTCGACGCCATCGCCGACAAGGTGAACCCCGCGAACATCGCGCAGCGCCAGACCGACAAGGTCAAGCACAGCTTCAGCAACGTGAAGGAGACCGTCATGGGCAAGGCCGAGGACGTCAGGGATTCCGTGCTCGGCAAGGCCGAGGATGTCACGGGGACCGTCAAGGACAAGGCCGGACACGCCAGGGACAGGACCGGCAGCGGCTTCGACAGCGGACTGGGCAGCGCTCACTCGGCGGCCGATTCCGCCCGGGACAAGCTCCAGCACGCCGGTCACGCCGTCCAGGGAGCACCCGGACAGATCTCGACCAAGGCAGCGGGCAACCCGCTCGCCGCGGGCCTGATCGCCTTCGGCGCCGGGCTCCTCCTGGGCTCGCTGATTCCTGCCAGCCAGAAGGAGCAGGAGGCCGCCGCCCAGCTCAAGGAGCAGGTGGCACCCCTGAAGGAGAAGGTCACCGAGGCAGCCAAGCACGTTGTCGAGGAAGTCCGCGAGCCTGCTCAGGAAGCGGTGCAGTCCGTCAAGGAATCAGCGGCCGACTCCGTGCAGACCGTCAAGGACCAGGGCCAGCACGCCGTCGAGGACGTCAAGGGTGAGGGCCAGCAGGCCGCCAGTGACGTCAAGGGCAGCGCGCAGGATGCCAGGTCGAACGTCCAGCAGCGCTGATCCATCACGCACCGACGGCGGCCACCGGATCCTCTCCGGTGGCCGCCGTCGTCGTCCCACCCCGATGCGGGAGCCCGCGCGTCAGGCGAACAGGGATTCTGCCCCCACCCGGTCGAGGACAGGCTGCCGGTACCCCACGGACATGATCTCCAGCATCGCTTCGGCGTACTGCTGGTTCATGCTGCCGATCGCGTCGCGGGCGTAGCTGACCCGGAAGTCGTGGGCGAAGGCGTCGGCCCCTGTCTGCGCGACGCAGCTGTGCGTGGAGACCCCGGCGAGGACGAGGTGGTCCACGTCCGACCCGCGGAGGCGCGCCGCGAGATCGGTGCCGAAGAAGGCACTGTCGCGTGCCTTCGTCACGACATCGAGCCCGTCCACGCGCAGCCCCGCCACCGCGTCCGCCTGGTGGCTGCCGCGGAAGATGAAGCCCTGACCGTCGTCGAGCATCGACCGCGTCCAGGTCGAGCGGTCCCGCAGGTGCTCGGTGCGCGCCACGAGCACGGGAGCCCGTCCGCGGCGCGCGGCATCGATCAGCCCGTTACAGGCCGCGACGAGGGCCTCCTGCTGCACGGCGAGCGCCTCGTCCTCGAAGAAGGCGTTCTGCATGTCGATGATCAGCAGGGCGGTCCTTCCCCCACGCCCCCCGGCACCGGGCCCCGATTCAGTCCGTGGCATCCGGTGGCCCCCCGACCGCGCCCGCCGTCAGATCGATGAACGCACGTCCCTCGTCGTGGCGCAGCCCGCGGACGAGCGACGGATCGAGGCGGATCAGCGAGGCTTCCTGGACCCGGACGGGCCGGGGCGGGGATGTCGCATCTCCGAGGACGTCAGGATCGTCGGCCGGAGCCTCTGCGAGGCGTCTCAGCTCCACCTCGGACAGATCGGCTGCCAGCCCTATCTCGGCGTGCGTGAGGCCTGTGGCGAGGGCTTGCCGGATCGCCTCGCCGCAGGCGACCACCAGGCGGTCGCGCTCGAACTCGGCATTCTCCAGGTCCGCCGCGGCGATCATGACCTCATGGATGTACGGGGGGCGTGGTGCTGACATGAGTACCTTTTCACGGGGGCTCGGTGAGCCGGCCGCCCGCGTGCCAGTTAATGCTCCGGATCCTGCTCCGTCACCGGATATGCCCGGGTGACCTCCCGGCACTCGAAGCTGACGACTGCAGCGGATCCTTCGCATCGGAGGCACGGGCGAGCCGATTCGAAGAAGAGTAGGCCGGTGGCTGGACCTCCTCCCAGTGTACGGAAGCGGTCACCGCCGTGAAAGATCGTCCGTCGCCGCGAGCACCCCCACGACACGACCTACGCCGGTACTCGGTCCCCCAAAAAGCTAAGCCTACTTCCCATCGGGTACTAAGTATGCTTACTCTAGAGGCCGGTGGTCTCGGGGGCTCTTGCCCCCGGTGGAACCTCCCGGTGGAACGTACAGCCGAGAAATCCATACCCTCACAGTGAGATTACTCAGAAGGAGAAGGAAATGATTACTCAGGAAAACATCGACACCATGCTCGGCAACGGCGGCAGCGTGCTCGGGTCGGACGGCGAGAAGATCGGCTCGATCGGCCAGGTCTACCTCGACGACCAGACCGGCGAGCCCAGCTGGGTCACGGCGAAGACGGGCCTGTTCGGCACCTCCGAGTCCTTCATCCCGCTCCAGGGCGCCGACGTCGAAGGCCATGACGTCCGGGTCCCCTACAGCAAGCACCAGGTGAAGGACGCCCCGCGCATCGAGTCCGACGGCAACCTCAGCCCGGAGGAAGAGGATCGCCTCTACCGCCACTACGAGATCGGCGGCGGTACGAGCGACCACACCGACACGACCCGCACCACGACCGGCCACGCCGATACGACCCGCACCACGACCGGGACCGCGGGCCTGAACGACCGCGACGTCGACATCGACACCACCAGCCGTCACGAAGGCCGCACCGACACGGACCGCGCAACCGTGGGCCACGACGCCTCCGGCCCCACCACGGATGACGCGATGACCCGCTCCGAGGAGCAGCTGCACGTCGGGACCGAGCGCCAGGAAGCCGGCCGTGCACGCATGCGCAAGTACGTCGTCACCGAGAACGTGACGAAGACCGTCCCCGTCAGCCACGAGGAAGTCCGCGTGGAGCGCGAGCCCATCACGGACGCCAACCGCGGCGACGCGCTCGGCGGCCCGGCCATCAGCGAGGAAGAGCACGAAGTGACCCTCCACGCCGAGCGCCCGGTGGTCGAGAAGGAAGCGGTTCCCGTCGAGCGCGTGCGCCTCGACAAGGAGACCGTCACCACCAACGAGACCGTGAGCGAAGAAGTCCGCAAGGAGCAGATCGACGTCGACGGCGAAGAAGGCACGCGTCGGGGCAACAACCTCTAGCATGTGCTGATCCAGGAGGACCCGGGGCATCGCCCCGGGTCCTCCTGCCATTGGAGGGGCGTCATCCGCCGCCTCCACGAAAGATCTTTGCCCGTCGTGCAGGAATTATAATAAGCCTGCTGTCTATTTCGGGTATTGTTATCTAGAGTAAGTAGCAGGAACGAGCGGATCCACCGCTGACGACCGAGGGGAAGGACACGCTATCGTGCCTGAATTGAACGATTGGTCGACCAGCCGCCTGTTGACGACCGCGGCCCGTATCGTCGAGCACTCCTGGAACGAGAAGCTCCTGGGCATCGGCATCACCCACGCGGGACTCACGACTCTGGGAGTCCTCGAGCGCGAAGGCACGCTCACCGGCGTGCGGCTCGCCCAGCTGGTCCACGTTCAGGCGCAGACCGTGGGGCGAACCCTCGATCGTCTCGAGAAGCGGGGCCTGGTGACCCGGCTCCGCAATTCGGCCGACCGGCGCAGCCAGCGCATCACGATCACGTCGGCCGGGCTCAAGGCCCTGGAGCGGGCCAAGAACATCGAGAACGAGCTGATGGCCGAGGACGGCCTGGCTTCCGAGGACCTGCGGAACCGCCTCAAGACCGTCATCATCGAGCTCGGACCCAAGAAGGACTAGTAGCCCCCGCCGTCCGCGGCCATGTTGTTGAACCGCGAGTAGTGGCCCTGGAACCCGACGACGAGCGTCTTGGTGGGACCGTTACGGTGCTTGGCCACGATCACGTCGGCCTCGCCCGCACGGGCCGATTCCTTGTCGTACACGTCGTCGCGATGCAGCAGGATGACCATGTCGGCGTCCTGCTCGATCGATCCCGACTCGCGCAGATCCGAGACCTGCGGCCGCTTGTCCGTCCGCTGCTCGGACCCACGGTTGAGCTGCGACAGGGCGACCACGGGGACGTTGAGCTCCTTCGCCAGCAGTTTCAGGGCTCGTGAGAACTCCGAGACCTCCTGCTGGCGGGATTCCACCCGCTTGCCGGAGGACATGAGCTGCAGGTAGTCCAGCACCACGAGCTTGAGGTCGTGACGCTGCTTCAGCCGCCGGCACTTGGCCCTGATCTCCATCAGCGACATGTTCGGACTGTCATCGATGAACAGCGGGGCGTCGTTCATGCGCCCCATCGTCGTGGCGATCTTCCCCCACTGCTCGTCCTTGATCGTGCCCTTGCGCAGATCCTGCAGTCCGATGGTGGCCTCGGCGGAGAGGAGGCGCATCGCGATCTCGTTGCGACCCATCTCGAGGGAGAAGAAGACCGTGGTCATGTTGTGCTTGATCGCCGCCGACCGGGCCCAGTCCAGCGCGAAGGTCGACTTACCCATGGCGGGGCGGGCGGCGACGACGATCATCTGACCGCCGTGGAGGCCCTGGGTCAGCTCGTCCAGTTCGTAGAATCCGGTGGGCACGCCCGTCATGCCCTCGCCCTTGTGCCCCGCGGACTCGATCTCGTCCACCGTGCCCTCGATGATGTCCTTCAGCGCCACGTAGTCCTCGGCGGTGCGACGCTCCGCCACCGCATACACCTCGGCCTGTGCGGCGTTCACGAGGTCGTCCACCTCGCCGTCGTTGGAGTAGCCGAGCTGCACGATCTTGGTGCCGGCGTCGACCAGCCTGCGCAGGACGGCGCGCTCCCGCACGATCTCCGCGTAGAAGCCCGCATTCGCGGCGGTCGGCACGGACTGGATCAGCGTGTGCAGGTAGGCCGGTCCGCCGATGCGGGAGATCTCACCGCGCTTGGTGAGTTCGTCGGAGACCGTGACGGCGTCAGCCGGCTCCCCACGCCCGTAGAGGTCGATGATGGCCTCGTAGATGCTCTCGTGGGCGGGCCGGTAGAAGTCCAGTCCGCGCAGCACCTCCACGCAGTCCGCGATCGCATCCTTGGACAGCATCATGCCGCCGAGCACGGACTGCTCCGCGACGAGGTCCTGAGGCGGGGTACGCGAAAACTCGGGGCTCCGGGTGTCCGATGATGAGTCTGCATGTGCCAGGGACACTGAAGGGCCTTTCTCCTACTGTCGAAGCGGCTGCGCCGGGGCGTCAACCGGACACCCAGGGCGGGTCCGACAGGACAGGCCTATCACCCGACACCCTCACTTTCGGGAATCTGTCGCAACGCTAGCCCCCTCCCGGGGCACCGCAAAGCGCTGGACCAACAGGGGCTGTGGGTAAGTGTGAATAAGCTGTGGATTGCACGGCGTGTCTTGTGCACAGGATGGGGACAACCCTGTGGACAAAAAATTCGTTCAGGCAGGAACATGGCTCTGACCTGCGCAAACGTTGTCCACGGCCTGTGGGTGGAAATTAGTTCTGAGACGTCGGTCATCCACAGGATGGCTGTTGACAGGACGGCCGCAGGTACTGCGCAGCCTGCGTGCCGGCGTATATGCCGGCAGCGCGACCCTCACCGGGCGCCCCAGTCCGGGCAGATCCGGGCCGACGGCAGTCATATACTCCAGGGCGAACCTTCAGCCTGCTCCGGAATGACCGCATGGAGTCGCGGGCAGGCATGGATCGCGGGGTCACCACGGGAAGCATGCCCTCCTGCGGATGGTCCGGCAGGACCCCGGTGAACGGCAGGGAGCCCCCGCCGTGATGGCGGGGGCTCCCTGATGGATCCGGTGACGCTGGCGCTGGGCTGCCTAGCGCCAGGCGGCCTTCCCCGAACTCGCTTCGCTCGTCCGGGGACCCCTGGCTGCCTAGCTTGCGACGACGTCCAGATCGATGACTGCTGCGACGTCCTCGTGGAGACGGACATTGGCCTGGTACGAGCCGACCGACTTGATGTGGGCCGGGAGTTCGACCTTGCGCTTGTCGATCTTGCCGAGGCCTGCGGCCTCGACGGCCTTCGCGACGTCGTCGGCCTTGACCGTGCCGAACAGGCGGCCGGAGCCACCCGCCTTGACGGTCAGGGTGACGGGCTTCGCCGACAGTGCGGCGGCCTGACGCTGGGCGTCCTCGAGCGATGCGTGCTCGCGGGCGGAACGGGCAGCCTTGATCGACTCGACCTGCTTCTCGCCACCCTTGCTCCACATCAGGGCGAAGCCGCGGGGCAGAAGGTAGTTACGTGCGTAACCGTTCTTCACCTCGACGACGTCGCCGGCGGCACCGAGTCCGGTGACTTCCTGGGTCAGAATGAGCTTCGACATTGTATGTCCCTTTCCCTAGCCGCGGCCGGCGCCGGAGTACGGCAGGAGGGCGACTTCGCGGGCGTTCTTGATTGCCTGAGCGATCTTGCGCTGCTCCTGGACGGTCACACCGGTGACGCGACGGGCACGGATCTTTCCGCGATCGGAAATGAACTTACGCAGCAGGGCTACGTCCTTGTAGTCGATGACGGTGACGTCAGCGGCCTTCAAGGGGTTGGACTTTGGTTTGGGCTTACGGAGTTCAGCCTTAGCCATCGTGGTGCTCCTTTGTATGGTGGAGCCCGCAGAACGATTCTGCGGGATGGGACGTGCCAGTCACCTGATGGTGACTGCGGCAGGAGTCCCGGGAACGGGACCGCTGCCTGGAGAGTGCCTAGAAGGGAGGCTCGGAGTCGGAGCCGTTGCCCCAGTTCTGCGAATTCCCGCCCGAGGGAGCGCCCGAAGGAGCACCCCAGGGATCATCCGCGGGCTGCTGGGCCTGCTGGCCCCCACCCCAGCCGGATCCGGAGTTCGAACCGCCGGAGTTACCCCCGGAGCCGCCACCGGAATTGCCGCCGAAGCCACCGCTGTTCCCGCCGCCGGAGCGCTGGGTGCGGGTGACCTTCGCGGACGCATAGCGCAGGGATGGACCGATCTCGTCCACCTCCAGCTCCATGACGGTGCGCTTCTCGCCCTCTTTGGTGTCGTACGAACGTGACTTGAGTCGGCCCTGGGCAACCACACGGGTTCCCTTGGTCAGGGTCTCGGCGACGTTCTCCGCAGCCTCACGCCACACCGACGCCCGGAGGAACAGCGTTTCGCCGTCCTTCCAGTCGTTGGTCTGGCGATCGAACGTACGGGGAGTGGACGCGATGGTGAAGTTGGCGACCGCCGATCCCGACGGTGTGAACCGCAGCTCGGGGTCGTTGGTGAGGTTGCCGATCACCGTGATGACTGTCTCGCCTGCCATGGTGCCTCCTTGAGTCACTTCCCGCCGGAGCGGGGTGGATGGATGAGGGATCTACCGAGATTACTCGGCGGAAACCTTCTGCTCCTCGGGGCGGATGATCTTGGTGCGCATGATCGTCTCGTTGAGGCTCAGCTGGCGGTCGAGCTCGGAAGCCACGGCCGGGGTCGCGGTGAAGTTGACGACGGCGTAGATGCCCTCGGTCTTCTTCTGGATCTCGTACGCAAGGCGCCGGCGTCCCCAGATATCCACCTTGTCCACGGTGCCGCCGCCGTTACGGACGACATTCAGGAACTTCTCGAGTGTTGGGTCGATGGAGCGTTCCTCGACGTCGGGGTCGATGATTACCATCAATTCATATGCACGCATGTGTGAACCCACCTCCTCTGGGCTGAGCGGTCGCGGTCTTTCCGCAACAGGAGGTTCTTTTGCGTTGGTCCGGCCGCCGTCCTCGGTACTGACCGACGAAGGGCTGTGGCACAGACGTCCCAATGCTACCGGACGGACCGGCCGGGACGAACTCCTGAGGGGAAGCCGCTACTGTCCGCCGCGGAAGAATGCCCGGCTGACCTGCGCGAGGTACCCGGGATCGTCGACGCCGCAGAGCTCACGCGCCGAGTGCATCGACAGCAGAGGTGTCCCGACGTCGACCGTGCGGATCCCGAGCCTGGTGGCGGTGAGCGGTCCGATCGTCGAGCCGCACGGCATCACGTTGTTGGACACGAACTCCTGGTACGGCACGCCCGCCGCGCGGCAGAGCGCTGCCCAGTAGGCGGCACCGGGTGCGTCGGTGGTGTACCGCTGGTTGGCGTTGATCTTCAGTAGCGGACCACCATTGAGGATCGGCAGGTTGGCCGGGTCATGCCGCTCCGCGTAGTTGGGGTGCACGGCGTGGCCGGCGTCGGCGGAGACGCAGAAGGACACCGCGAGCGCCCGCAGCCGCTCCTCCGTCCCGGCGCCGAGCCCCAGGGAGATCCGCAGGAGCATGTCCTCGAGGAAGGGGCCACTCGCCCCGGACCGGGAGCCGCTGCCCACCTCCTCGTGGTCGAACGCCGCCAGGACGGCGATCGGTCCGTGCGCGGGCCCGTCCGACGCCCCGATGATCGCCGTGAGCCCGGCATGCACGGAGGAGAGGTTGTCGAGCCGCCCGGAGGCGAGGAACTCGCCCTGCGCGCCGAAGACGCGGGGGGCCTGCGTATCGGCGACGACGATGTCGAACCCGCCGACGTCGCGCGGGTCGACGTCGGCGCCCGCGGCGAGGAGCCCGAGGAGGTCGGCGCCCGCAGGCTCCCCGAGGCCCCACACCGGGTTCATGTGGCGCTGTTTGTCGAGGGCCAGGCCGTCGTTGACGGCGCGGTCGAGGTGGATCGCGAGCTGGGGGAAGCGGAGGATCGGCCCGGTGGCCACGAGGTGCTCGCTGCCGTCGTGGAGGGTGAGCCGGCCGGCGAGGGCGAGCTCCCGATCCAGCCAGGAGTTCAGGAGGGGCCCGCCGTACACCTCCACGCCGGCCTGCAGCCAGCCGTACTTCCCGGTGGTGGGTCGTGGCTTCAGCTTGAACGACGGCGAGTCCGTGTGCGCGCCGAGGATATGGAAACCGGTCGTGGGACCGGCCGCCGATGGAACGGTCCAGGCGATCAGGGCGCCGTCGCGGATGGCGAAGAAGCTGCCCGCGCCGCCCTCCCACGCGTCCTGTTCCACCAGCTGCCGGAATCCTGCGGCCGAGAGTCGCCGGCCGGCCTCCGCCACCGCGTGGAAGCTCGACGGCGACGCCGAGACATAGGCTCCGAGGTCCTGGATGTGCGCTGGTGCTGGGCTCATCCCCCGATTCAACCAGATGCCGTCATCGCCGGCGCGGTCAGGGCCCGGGCGCAGCTTCGGCTCCGCTTCACCTGCTCTTCGGTCTTCGCCCGGTCTTCGGTCTTCCTTCGCGGAGGATTCGCGGGGCATGCAGGCTGCGCTGCGGCCCGGGGCTCCAGCGTTGATACCAGAAGCGACCGGGGCCCGCTGGGGAACCGAGGACAGCAGGACTCAACCACGACAAAGGGTCTCACCACGGCACGCACCGCACGGACCTCCCGCATCACCATGAAGTCCACCTCGGGCAAGGTCCTCGCCTCCGTCGCCCTGCTCGGTGTGGCCGCGTCGGTCGCGGGCCTGGGCACCTATGGTTCCTTCACCTCCACGACCTCCGCCAGCCGGCGTCCGAAACGTCAGTGTGCCGGACCCGGCACCACGATCCCGTTCTCGTACGCGTACACCACGGCCTGCACCCGGTCCCGGAGGTCCAGCTTCGTCAGGATCCGCCGCACATGCGTCTTGATGGTTGCTTCCGACAGGAAGAACCGGGCGGCGAGTTCGGCGTTGGACAGCCCCTCGGCGATCGCCTCGAGCACTTCCCGTTCACGCGGCGTCAGCTCGGCCAGGCGACGGTCCGGTGCCGCCGTCGTTCTCTGCACCGGCGGGAGGGACCGCACGTAGGTCTCCAGGAGCCGCTGTGTGACGCGTGGCGCGACGACGGCGTCCCCGCTCGCGACCACGCGCACCGCGTGCACCAGGCCCTCGGGCGCCACGTCCTTGAGCAGGAACGCCGAGGCGCCCGCCTGCAGGCCGGCGAAGGCGTACTCGTCCAGATCGAAGGTCGTCAGGATGATGATGCGCGCGCACGACCCGGACGACGTGATCCGGCGTGTCGCCTCGATGCCGTCCCCCTGCGGCATCCGCACATCCATCAGCACCACGTCGGGTGACAGCTCGGCGGTGAGCCGGACGGCCTCGGCCCCGGTGGATGCCTCCCCGGCGATCTGCAGGTCCGGTTCGCCCTCGAGGATCAGCCGGAAGCCCATGCGCAGGAGCGGCTGATCGTCAGCGAGCAGAATCCTGATGGGCGTGGCCGGTGTGCCGTGCAGCGTGGTCATCTTTCTCTTTCCCCCGTTGGTTGCCCGTTCCGCCGGCGGCGTCGGGGACTGTCAGCCGGACCTCGACGAGCCAGCCACCCGACGGGCGGCCGCCGCACTCGACGGTGCCTGCGTAGATGGCGGCACGCTCGCGCATGCCGGCGATGCCCTGTCCGGAGCCGAGGGACGCGACGGGCCCCATGGCGCCCCGTCCGTCGTCCGTCACCCGGAGCGTCACGTCCTGACCGGTCCGGGCGATCGCGACGTCGACCAGCGTAACGCCCTTGCCGTACCGCAGTACGTTGGTGAGCGACTCCTGCAGGATCCGGTAGACCGTCAGCTGGAACGCAGGATCGTCCGGCAGCATCGGGCCGGTCGTGGTCACCCTGAGCGGCAGGCCCGCCGCGCGGAAACCGTCCAGCAGGTGTGCCAGCGAGCTCGATGCCGGCAACGGCTCGAGCGATCCGCTCACGGCCTCCGCGCGCAGGACGCCGAGCACGCGGCGCATGTCGGCGATGGCCGTGCGGCCGGTGCCCGACAGCTCGCCGAGCACGGCGGCCGCGCGCTCCGGGTCGCGCTTCATCACGACGGCGGCGCCGTCGGACAGCGCCACCATGACGGTCAGCGAATGCGCGACGACGTCGTGCATCTCGCGGGCGATCCTGTTGCGCTCCCCGGCGGAGGCCAGCTCCGCATTACGGGCAGCCCATTCGCGCAGGACGCTCTCGTGCTCCCGATCCCGCCGCACCGTGACGCCGAGGCCGACGGCGACGGCGAGGAACATCACGATGAAGCCGCTGAGGAGCCAGATCACGCCCGGTGCGTCACCGAAGGTGCTGACCGGGATGAGGAACAGGGCGCTCACCGAGAAGGCCGTCGCCACCGCGGCGGCGAGGAGCGTCTGCCGCAACGGATAGGCCACGGCCACGGTGTAGAGGGCGAACATCGTCGCGATCCCGCTGCTCCCGGCACCCTCGGTCACCACACTCACGGGGACGTCGAGGGCCGCGACGAAAGCGAGGACCAGGAGCGGCCGGTCCCGGCGGAACGCCAGCGCCACGGCGGCCAGCGCCACACCCGCGACGCCGAACCAGTTGTCGCCGTCGAGCAGGACGAGCAGGGCGTTGGGGAGGGAGAGGAGCACGAACACCAGGACCACGACGGCGTCCATGGCCCTCGGATGGCTCCGGAAGAACCGCCGGAAGGGTCCCAGCCGGCGGGCATTGAGCTCGGTGAAGGAGACCGCGGCCGTTCGTTCCGCGGTCTCCTTCACCAAGGGTCTGTCAGTCATGGCGCGGCATCACAGGCGCCGGCCGGGAGGCTTCCTAGACATCGCGCTTCTTGGTGACGACCAGGGAGGTGACGAGGAGCAGCAGCGACCATCCACCCAGCACCAGCGCCCCCTGCCACTGGTTGAGGGCGCCGTCCCGGATGGTCGTGGCGACCATCTGCTCGCCACCCGAGCTCGGGAGGAACCGTGCGGCGTCCACGACCCACTCGGTGCCGCTTCCGAAGATGGCGACGACGATCGGCAGCACGAGCAGGACACCGATCGAGGTGACGACGCCCCCTGCCGTGTTCCGGACCAGCGTGCCGATGGACATGGCGAAGACAGATACGAGCGCCAGCACCGAGCCGGTGTTCACGATGTGCAGGAGCACGCCGTCGTCACCGAGGCTGAACCCGAGGTCGGCGGACCCGAGGATGGGCTGCGCGATGAGATAGCCGAGGAGAGCGGCGCCGGCACCCACCACGAAGGAGACGACCGCCATGATGAGCTGCTTCGCCAGGAGCGCGGGGGTCCTGCGGGGTACTGCCACCATGGTGGACCGGATCATGCCCGTGGCCCATTCCGAGGCGATCAGGACGACCGCGAGGGAGGCCATGAGGAGCTGCCCGATCACGAGACCGGACCCGGGGATGTCACGGGAGATCTCCGCGGCATCCGGCGCTCCCTGCATCTGCGCGGCCATCTCGGGGTCGCTCTGTGCATCGAACAGGAAGGTCGTCTGCCATGCGAGCAGGGCTGCGATGCCGACCATGACCAGGACCGTCGAGACGATGAGGATGACGGTCGAGGGGACCGTGGTCACCTTGATCCACTCGGACTTCAGGACGCGGCCGAAGTTCACGCCGGGACCGGCCTCGGCTTCCCGGCGCGACTGCTGCCGGGAGGGGGCGGGTTGGGTCGAGGTTGCCATGGTCAGCGTCCTTCCACGGATGAGGGGGCCTCGCCGGCGGCGGGCAGGGCATGGGATTGGTACTCGACCTCGGTCTGGGTGAGCTGCATGTAGGCGTCCTCGAGGGAGACCTGCAGCGGCGTGAGTTCGTACACGAGGACACGCTCCCGGAGGGCGACCTCCGCGATGCGGCGGGGCTCCACCCCGGTGATCTCGACCAGTTCGGGTTCGAGCACCTGGGAGGTGACACCCTCGCCGGCGAGGCTGCCGAGCAGGTCCTGCGGGCGGTCCGCCCGCACCCTGACCCGGGCCTTGCCCTGACCGTCGATGATCGACTGGATGGGGGCATCCGCGATGATGCGGCCGCGACCGATCACGATGAGGTGATCCGCCGTCAGCGCCATCTCGGACATCAGGTGCGAGGAGAGGAACACCGTGCGCCCTTCGGACGCCAGACCCTTCGCGAGATGGCGGACCCACTGCACGCCCTCCGGGTCGAGGCCGTTCACGGGCTCGTCCAGGATGACCGTGTGGGGGTCGCCGAGGAGGGCGGCCGCGATACCGAGCCGCTGGCCCATGCCGAGGGAGAACCCGCCGACCCGCTTCTTCGCCACCGGACCGAGTCCGGTGAGCTCGATGACCTCCCTGACCCGGCTGTTCGGGATGCCGTGGGTCGCCGCCATGGCCCGGAGGTGGTTGTAGGCGGAGCGCTTGGTGTGGACGGCTTTCGCGTCGAGGAGCGCACCCACCTCCCGGAGCGGGGCCTTGTGCTGCGCGTAGGGCCGCCCGTTGACGGTGACCCGCCCGCCGGACGGGTTGTCGAGCCCGACGATCATGCGCATGGTGGTGGACTTGCCGGCGCCGTTCGGGCCGAGGAAGCCGGTCACCTTGCCGGGCTGGACGGTGAAGGAGACGGCGTCGACCGCCGACTTGGCGCCGTACCGCTTCGAGAGGGCCTGTGCCTCGATCATGACTGCGTCCTTTGCGTGAATCCGCGTCCGGGATGCCGCGGGCGCGGCTCCCCTACCCACAGTAGGCCCGGGCACGGTGCGGGTCACCGGCCCCAGGGATGATCGCGGGAGCGGAGCAGTACCTCTTTCGGACGACGCGGCCCTGCGCCCGGCTAGCGGCTGCTGATGGAGGCGAACTTCCGCACGCAGAGCGGTACGAAGACCACGAGCATGAGTGCGGCCCCGATCAGCACGGTCAGGAGGGCGTTCTGCATGGGCCAGGCGTCGGGCGTCGGGACGGTCCCGGTGTTGCCGAAGAGTTCACGGACCGCCTGGACCAGCGCGGAGACCGGATTCCAGTTGGCGAAGGTCTCCAGCGGCCCCGGGAGGTTCTGGGACTGGACGAAGGCGATCGAGATGAACGTGAGCGGGAACAGGATCATGAAGGAGGCGTTGTTGATGACCTCCGGGCTCTTCACCGACATGCCCAGCAGCGCCATGACCCAGCTGAAGGCGTAGGAGAAGAGCAGCAGCAGGCCGATGCCGGCGAGCACGCTGGTCGGCGGGGTGGTGACGCGCCAGCCGACCAGGAAGCCCGTGCCCATCATGATCGTCACGGAGAGCGTGTTGAGCACGAGGTCGCTGTTGGTCCGTCCGACGAGGACGGCCGACGAGCTCATGGGCAGGGTGCGGAAGCGGTCGATGATGCCGTCCTTGAGGTCCTGGGCCATTGCCGAACCGGAGAACGTGGATCCGAAGATCACCGTCTGCGCGAAGATGCCGGCCATCAGGTACTGCGTGTAGTCGCTGCCCTCCACCTGGATGGATCCGCCGTAGATCTGGCTGAAGAGGAGCACGAACATGATGGGCTGCAGCACGGCGAAGACCAGCATGTCCGGCGAGCGCTTCAGTTTGATGAGGTTCCGCTTGGTGACGGTCCATCCGTCGGAGAACCACATGGCCAGGTCGGACGCGCCGGTGGGGGCGGTGCCCTGCGGCGCCGGTGGGCCCTGGTTCTCGGGTTGCCGGTCCTCGGGTGCCAGGACGCTCATGCTGCTGCCTCCTTCTGGGGTGCTGACTGTTCGGTGGCCTCCGCGCGGTGTCCGGTCAGCTGCAGGAACACGTCGTCGAGGCTGGGGCGCCGCATGCCGGCGTCGTGCAGGGGGATGCCACCCTCCCCGAGGTCGGACAGGATGTACTGGAGGGCCCGCGGGCCCTCGGTGACGGCCACCTCGATGCTGCGGCCGTCGGCGCCGACCACGGGTACGCCCTCCCCGTGGCGCGCGAGGATCTGCGTCGCGGCGCCGGCGTCGGCCGCGTCCACGAGCGACACCACCACGCGGTGCCCGCCGATCTGCGCCTTCAACTGGTCCGAGGTGCCCTCCGCGATGGTCCTGCCGCCGTCGATCACCGCGATGTCGTCCGAGAGCTGGTCCGCCTCCTCGAGGTACTGCGTGGTCAGCAGCAGCGTGGTGCCGTCCTTGACGAGGTTCTGGATGATGCCCCACAGCGAGATCCTGCTCCGGGGATCGAGCCCCGTGGTCGGTTCGTCGAGGAAGAGGATCTTGGGGTTGATGACCAGCGCGCCGGCGAGGTCGATCCGGCGTCGCATGCCGCCGGAGAAGCCCTTGACGGGGCGGTTGCCGGCCTCCGTCAGCTCGAACTGGTCGATCAGCTCCTGCGCCCGGCGACGCGCTTCCCGGCCACCGAGGTGGTACAGCCGGCCCACCATCTCGAGGTTCTCGAGCCCGGTGAGGTTCTCGTCCACGGCCGCGTACTGGCCGGAGACGCCGATGATGCGGCGCGCTGCCTTCGGATTCCGGCGGACGTCGATGCCGTCGATGTGGGCGGTGCCCGCCGTCGGTTGGATGAGGGTGGTGAGGATCTTGACCACGGTGGTCTTCCCTGCGCCGTTCGGCCCCAGCAGGGCCTTGACTGTTCCCTGGGGGACGGAAAGATTCATGCCATCGAGGGCATGTACAGGTCCGCTCTTCGACGGATAGGTCTTCTTCAGGCCTTCTGCTTCGATGATCGCCATGGGAATCAGGGTAGGACGGATCCTCCGACGTTTCCTAGGCGATTCGGTCAGGATCTGTCCGCAATGCCTCCGGGGAGTAGGCGGTCCGCTCGCGTGCGACCGGTGCGACGAGGAAGGACGCCAGGACGGCGACCCCCACGGCGAGCAGCGCCGTGCGGATCCCGACGACATCGCCCAGGAACCCGAGGAGCGGCGGGCCGGCGAGGAATGCCGTGTACCCGATGGTGGAGACCACCGAGACCCGCGCCGCGGCATGGTCGGGGTCGTCCGCGGCGGCGGACATGCCCATCGGGAAACCGAGGGCGGCTCCCGCACCCCAGAGGATCGCGCCGGCGGCCGCCAGCGGCACGGAGGGGGCGACGACGAAGAGCACGAGTCCGGCAAGGGAGGAGCCCAGGCCGGCCTGGAGGACCCGGACCCGGCCGAACCTGTCGATCAGGGGGCCACCGACGAAGCGCAGCGCCGTCATGGCGGCGACGAAGACGGCGAACATGACGGCACCGGTGCTCTCCGTGGTCCCCAGCCCGTCCACGGTGGCCTTCGCCACCCAGTCGTTCGCGGCGCCCTCGGTCAGCGCGGCGCCCAGCACCACGAGGCCGATCAGCAGGGTCCGGGGCTCGCCCCAGGCGCCGAGGCCCCTGCCGCGAGACCGGCGCGGCACCGTGCCGTCCTCGGCCCCACCTCCGGCGGTGTCCGGCAGGAAGTAGCGGGGCGTCCACAGCGACACGGCGAGGCTGAGGACGGCGACGGCGACGAGGTGGGTGGAGAGCGGTATGTCGAGCGCCGACAGTCCTGCCCCGATCAGGGCGCCCACGAACGCGCCGCCGCTGAACGCGGCGTGGAAGCGGGGCATGATGGTCCGCCCGACCCGGCGTTCGACGTCGGCCCCCTCGATGTTCTGTCCCACGTCCCAGAGGGCGATGCCGCTCCCGAAGAGGAACAGCCCGACGGCGACCACCGGCACCGAGACGGTCACGAGGCCGAGCGCGACGGCGACCGCGGCCAGACCGGCTGCGGTCCCCCCGAGCCGGACCGTGTTGCCGGTGCCGAAACGCGCGGCGGCGAGGCCTGCCAGCGGCAGGGACAGGACCGATCCGATGGCTCCGATGAGCAGGAGGGTTCCCGTCTGGCCCGAGCCGAGGCCCAGGGTGTTCGAGGCGGCGGGGATCCGGGCGGCCCAGCTGGCGAACACGAGTCCGTTGAGCCCGAAGATCGCGTAGGTGGCGAACATGGCTGCTCGGACGGAGGGCTTCATCCTGCCACCGTAGGGGGCTCCGCCGCGCACTTCAAACGGACGCTGTCCGCGCACGGCTCCTAGCCCGGGGCCACCTCGATCGCCTCGCCCGTGACGGTCACGGTGGCGCTGATGGAGAGGGTCTGCGTGTCCTGCTCACGCTCCCAGCGAGGGGGCAGCAGGTCCTCGAACTCGGCGTTCCGCTCGTACGAGAAGGTGGCCACGGCGTCGTCGGACAGCAGGCGGTACACGCCCGGCTCGTAGGACTGCTCGAGCGTGAAGGTCGGGGCCCGGTCCAGGGTCCAGCGTGGTCCACGCACGTCCTCGGGGTTCCCGAACACGAAGGACCGGTTGGGGCACCCGTTCGGAGCGGCGTCGGTGGAGGCGGTGCACGCGTCGAGCCAGGCGGTGACCCGGGCAACGGCCTCGGCCTCGGCGGCGGGCGTCGGCGCGGCGTCGATCAGCACCCCGGACGGCGCGGCCGCCGGATCGGCCGGGACCTCGATGGACTGCGGATCGCCGTAGGAGAGGTAGGTCGACGGCGCCGGCGGCGCGACGACGTACGTGCCCGGGAGGGCCGGGAGGGCGAGCGATCGGAGCCCCGGATAAGGCCCCGCACCGCCTGCCGGGAGTTCCACCTCCGCTCCGTTGACCGTGATCGCCTCGAGGTCCTGCGGGACCACCACGCCGACGTCGCTGACGGGTGCCGGGCCGTCGAGCCGCCACGCGTCGAAGACCAGCGCGGTGGATCCGGTGCGTGTCAGGGTGAATTCCCTGGTGGCGGTGGTGCCGTCCTGGGTCAGGTCGGCCACCACGGTCGCCGCTCCTCCGTCCACGACGACGTCGCGGACCTCGTAGCCGGACACCCGGCCCTGCGCCGCACCGTATACGGCGTCGGACAGCAGAGCGGCGCGGCCCTCGCCGTCGTCAGCCCTGACCAGGGCGCGGGAGGTCTCCGCGTCACCGGCCACGAGGGCGTCGAGGTACGCCTCGACGGGCCGGTGGGGGCCGAAGAACGACTGGTTGACCAGGATGACCGCCACCACCCCGGCGACCAGTGCGAGCACGAGCACGACGGCGGCCCGGGCCGCCGCGTGGGTGTGGATGCTGCGGCGTGCGGTCCGTCTGCGCGATGCACGCGTGACGGAGGTCGCCGCGGAGGTCGTCACCGCGGGCTCCTGCAGCCCCTCCGGAACGGTGTCGCTGCCCGTCGCCGGACCGAGGTCCGTGTCGATGCCTGTACCCATGAGCCCCCCAACCGGATCGATGCGGCGCCCGGTGCTCTTCCGGTGCGCCGCCGACCACCCTACAAGGACGGCGCCCCGTGCGGAGGGCGCCCCGTCCGCCGGGGTGCCGCCGCTACTTATCCACCGGTTGGGGATAACCCTGTGGAAAGCGTGTGGAGGACGTGTGGACGAAGCTCCTAGCGGGAGCGGACGACCCTGCTCTCATCCCACACGGGCTCCTTCGTCTCGTACACCTTGCCGTCGGAACCGAAGACCAGGAAGCGGTCGAAGCTTCGGGCGAACCAGCGGTCGTGGGTGACGGCGATGACCGTCCCCTCGAAGGCATCGATGGCATGCTCCAGCGCCTCCGCCGAGTGCAGGTCCAGGTTGTCCGTCGGCTCGTCGAGCAGCAGGAGGGTGGCGCCGGAGAGCTCCAGCAGCAGGATCTGCAGCCGGGCCTGCTGGCCGCCGGACAGGGAGTCGTAGGGCTGCTCTGCCTGCGGGGCGAGCCCGTAGCGGTCCAGCACGGCGGACGCGGCCTCCCGGCCCAGCCCCGAGCGGTGCTCGTCGCCGCGGTGCAGGATGTCCACGAGGGTCCGGCCGAGGAGGTCCGGGCGGGAGTGCGTCTGCGCGAAGAAGCCGGGGCGGATCCGCGCGCCCAGCTTCACGGAGCCCTCGTGCGGCACCGCGGCGATGTCGACGTCGGAGACGGGCTGGTGTTCCTTGTCCGGGTCGGACCCGCCGGCGGCCAGCAACCGCAGGAAATGCGACTTGCCCGAGCCGTTGGAGCCCAGCACGCCCACGCGATCGCCGAACCAGATCTCGGTGCTGAAGGGCTTCATGAGGCCCGTGAGTTCGAGTTTCTGGGCGACGACGGCACGCTTCGCGGTCCGTCCGCCCGCAAGGCGCATGGACACGTTCTGCTCGAGGGGGATGGCCTCCGGCGGGCCGGCCTCGAGGAACTTCGCCAGTCGCGTCTGCGCGGCGTGATACCGGTTCGCCATGTCCGAGCGGAACGCCGCCTTGTTCTTGTACATGTTGACGAGTTCCTTGAGCTTGAGGTGCTCCTCGTCCCAGCGCTTGCGCAGTTCCTCGAACCGCGCATTGCGGTCCTCCCGCGCCTTCAGGTAGGTCTCGAACCCGCCACCGTGGGTCCACGACGACGCCCCGAGGACCCCGGGCTCCAGCGTCACGATGCGGGTGGCCGCGTTGGCGAGCAGCTCGCGGTCGTGGCTGACGAACAGCACCGACTTCTTCGACTCCCGCAGCTTCGCCTCGAGCCAGCGCTTGCCCGGCACGTCCAGGTAGTTGTCGGGCTCGTCCAGGAGCAGGAGCTCGTCGGGACCCGAGAACAAGGCCTCCAGCACGAGCCGCTTCTGCTCCCCGCCCGAGAGCGAGGACGCCGCGCGGTACTGCGCGCGATCGAACGGGACGCCGAGCGCTGCCATCGTGACCTCGTCCCAGGTGGTTTCCAGGTCGTAGCCGCCGGCATCGCCCCAGTCGGCGATCGCCTGTGCATAGGTCATCTGCGTGGGCTCGTCGTCGGCCTCCATCATGGCGAGTTCGGCGTCGTCGATCCGTTGCGCGACGGCCGCGAGCATGGGCGGCGCGGCGGAGACGAGGAGGTCGCGGACCGTCGAATCGTCGCGCACCTGGCCGACGAACTGCCGCATGATGCCCATCGTCCCCGACTGGCTCACCGACCCCTCGTCGGGCGACAGGTCCCCCGAGACGATGCGCAGGAGGGTCGTCTTGCCCGTGCCGTTGGGGCCGATCAGGGCCGTCTTGTGGCCGTCGCCGACCTTGAAGGCCACGCCGTTGAGCAGTTGCCTGCCGTCGGAGAGGAAGTAGTCGATACCGGATACGTCGAGATGAGCCACGTCCCCAGTGTTTCACCCGGCGACAAGTCGGGATCGCCCGGAGGGGTCCGCCGATCCGTAGGCGCACGTGTGCGAAGCTCCGCGGCACTGTCACCTGTGGATCGATCCGCCATGACGGCGACACCCACGTCGACCGCGAGACCACCTTCCATGATGGAATGACAAGTGTGCTTATCGAACAGGTCAAGCAGCCGGCTTGCAGATGAGCGCCCCGACGGCGTCCGGCCTTCAGCTCATACGAAGGCCGGGCGCTCTCGCGGGGCAGATCCTGCCAACGGCCGCCCCACCTCGTACGGCCCCGGGTCCGGTGCGGATCGCGTCAGAAAACCCTTGGTCTCCAGCGCCGGCAGGGTCCGGCGGAGCGTTGGCGGCTTCACCCTGATCGCCCGCGCGAGTGCAGCCTGGCTGGCGGTGCGGGTGCAACTCCATGAAGGCCCGACCGACGGCGAGGGCCGCCCGGGGCGTGGTCTCCGCAGCCGACCGATCGACGACGTCCCGGTCCACGACAGCCGCGGGGCGGTCTGCTCCTGTGTCCATGGTGCCTTCCGGCATCGGCCGGCAGGTGCGGGGAGGAACGGCGGGCCGTGCCGGAGGCCACCCGCCGAAGCGGTGTCGATCGGGTGGCCTCCGGTGTGGTGGTGCTACTTCTTGAAGGCGTCCTTGACGTTCTCGCCGGCATCCTTCAGATCGGCCTTCGACTGGTCGGCCTGGCCCTCGGCCTGAAGACGCTCATTGTCGGTGGCGTCTCCGTAGGCTTCCTTCGCCTTGCCGGTGACCTTCTCGGCTGCGTTCTTGATCTTGTCGTCGAGTCCCATGGTGTTCTCCTTCGAATGGTGTCGGATGGTGCTGTTGATGCACCGGCCCACCTGCAGGTGGGCCGGGGTCTCGATGCGGCGTCGTGGTGTCGCCGTCGGGCGGCCTGGTTGCCAGGCCTGCCGGACCGTGCCGACCGGTGGTCAGGCGTTGACCTGGGATGCTTCGACGGTGACGGAGCTGTCCCGCTTGGGGTCGGCTCGCACGTCGACCTCGATGCCGACGGACGCAGGCTCCCTGCCCAGCGTCAGGCGGAGGTCGTGGATGACGCGCTGTTCGACCTCGGCGACGACCTCGGGGATGTCGGCATGTGACGTCGTCGTGACGCGCAGGGTGACGTCGGGGGTACGGGAGGATCCGCGGAGAACCGTCCTCACGGCGGTCACGTCGGCAAGTCCTCCGACACGATCACTGATCGCCGCCTCCAGAAGCGTGGGCTTGAGGGTTGTGAGTCCGCTGTTGTCCGGGTCCTGGAGTTTCAGGGTGGAGGCTCCGTGCTTGCGCGGAACCTGGGCCAGGAGCCACAGGATGGCCAGTGTCCCCAGGATCACGCCGAGAAGGATCAGTGCGATCGCGACGGTATCCCCTTCGGCGGGCAGGGCGAGGATCGGTTGATCAGCGTCCGGTGCTTCGAATCCGCGAAGGGCGAGTCCCTCGAAGAGTCCGAGGCCGATCGCGGCTGCGGTACCCGCCCCCATGAGGAGGATCAGGCCGATGATGGTGAGCCAGACGCGGTTGAGGCGTCCTGCGGTGTGACGCATGGTGGTCCTCTTCCTAGTCCTTGAGCGTTCGGGCGTTCGTGCGGATGCGGGGGGCGTGCGTGAGGTCGAGCGCCTCGGTCCTTCTCTGCAGTCTTTCCTGCACGGCGGAGTCGATGTCGCGATGGTCCAGCGCATAGGTACCGATGCGGACCTCGGCCCTCCGGCCCTTGACGGTGGTGCGCGCCGAATCGACCCCGTCCACGACGGACGCCTGATCCTCGAGGTAGGTTCGCAGGGCTTTGGTGGTCAGGGCCGCCTCGGCCACCCCGTGGTGGTTCAGCAGGAGCGCATCGTAGCGTCCGGGGATGAGGGCGATGACGATCAGCATCAGGCCGATGGCGGCGATGATGATTGCAGGAAGATAGGCGGCCTGCGCAGACCATGCGGTGCCCGCGGCGGCGCCGATGCTGTCGACGGCAGCCGTGCTGCCTCCGGACAGGGCCGTGGTTCCCGCCCAGATGGCTGCGACGGCGATGGCCAGCAAGGCGATCGCGACGATGATTGCCGGGATGCTTCGGGTCGGTCGCCTGCGGATCGAGTGCCTGGCGGTCGTGCTGCTCATTGCAGGCTCCTGCGTGGTCGGTCCGTGGTCGTGGTGAGGGCTTTGACGGTGATGTCGATGCGGCGTACCTGCAATCCGGTGGCGGTTTCGATGCTGCCGCTCACGTGGCGGCGGATCTGTGCTGATCGTGCAGCGATGTCCGTCGGGAAATCGAGGGCGATGTCCAGGAAGACGGTGACGTTGCGGCCGCTGAGTTCGACGTCGACCTGCGGGCGGTGGTCCGTATCGGCTTTCCTGCCGACGCCCAGTACGCCCCCGCCGAGACCGGCGACGAAGGACAGCTCGTAGGCGCTCTGGGCTGCCAGCTTCTCGATGACCTTCTCGCTCATCGTGAGCGTTCCCCGATCGGCCGCGCTGCTGGTCGGCGTCGGCGCATCCTGTCGGTGCTCCCGGCTTGCCACCGTCTCCGGAGATCGATGAGCCGTCCCGCGGGACCGAAGCTGGTCCGGTGTCGTCGTGGCCACGGGGTCAGTTCTTCGTGGAACGGGAGCCGGTGAGCTCGCGGAGGTCGAGCCTGCCGTCGAGGAAACGCCCGACGACCAGGCCGACGACGGCGAAGAGAATGACGGCGAGGAACTCCAGGAACCCTCCGAAGACGGCGACGAAGCCGAGGAGGAGTCCGACGAAAAGTCCGATGGTGCTGTGTGACATGGCGTTGTCCTGACAGTGGGGAAGACGGTGGGGAAGACGGTGGGAAACAGGAAGGGGGTCCAGGATGGTGCGCGTTGCCGCCGGCACGGAGGCGTACGGATTTCTGCGCCGGCGACAACGTGGGGTCGTGGTGCGTGGACTGCTAGGCGAGGTCCTTGCCGGTGGACGATGTCTTCGTTCCGCGGCCGTTCGAATCGTCCGAGTCGTCCTCGCCGGGCAGGTGCACGTCGGAGACGTTGACGTTGACCTCGAGAACTTCGAGTCCGGTGGCGCGCTCGACACCGCTGATGATGTTCCTGCGGATGTCATTGCTGACGTCGACGATGGACGCTCCGTACTCGACGACGATCGTGACATCGATCGCGGTCTGCTTCTCGCCCTTCTCGACGCTCACTCCACCCGATGCGTTGGTCTGCGATCCGGGAATACGTTCTGCGATCTGGTTGAAAGCACGCCGTGCCGCGTTCCCCATGGCGTAGACGCCGGGAACCTCCTGCGCTGCGATGCCCGCGATCTTCTGCACCACGGTGTCCGCGATGGAGGTATTGCCGTGATCGGTGTGCAGCTCGGAGGGACGGGCACCGCCCTGTCCGCTACCCGCACCGGTTCCCGTTGTGCGGCGGGAGACCTGGTCGCCGGATGGCTGCTTGTCGGAGGTCGTACGGGTCAGGCTCTCGGCCATGGGGTTGCTTCCTTCTGGTTGGAGCGCTGTGCGCTCGCTGTGGGGTCGGACACCGCGGTCAGCGGGCACAGAGAAGAAGAAGCGAAGGGTGCGGGGGAACACTGGCTGCTTCATCGGTGTGCGCCCCCGCAGAACCGTTGATGACTTGTTTCAGACCGTACAGGGTCTCTCACAAATAGACAAGCTAGAAAAATTACCTATCGCATAATATTAATGTCAGGAAGCTGAGAAAGTCTGGGACTATGGCTAGTAGGTGCCATAGCTATGGCGGGGGAGCCTCAACGGATGGAAAAGCAGAGCATGTACGGACGAGAGACGAGAGGCCAGGAGCAGTCTGGTACGGAGAGCACGAACCTCATCGACGAGTTGATGGGCCGATTCAGCGAGATCCGGGAACTGGAGAATCAGGCGTATCGGGACCATCGTGACGCCCATCGGCTCAATGACCGGGACATGGCCACCCTCGGTTTCCTGTCGGAGGAGTGGAAGGCCGGACGGACCGTCAGTCCGCGGGATATCGCCTCGACCCTGAACATGTCGTCCGCGACGACCACCGTCATCCTGGATCGGCTGGAGGCAGAAGGCTACTTCCATCGAAGGCGGAGCACCTCGGACCGACGGGCAGTGTTTCTCGAACCGGGCGAGCAGATGAAGAGCTGGCTCGAGGACCATCCCCTGGAGATCCTGCGCAGGAGTGCCTTCGAAATCGCCTCGCGCATCGACAGCATCCAGGTCGAGCACGTCAACCGCTACCTGGGTGACGTCCTGACAAGCGCTCGCGACCGCATCAGGCACTAACCGCGACAACCGGGCCCACACCGGTGTCACCTTCAGCGCGCGGAACGAGCGCGCCCGCACCCTCCCCACCTCAACGTGAACATCGCCGCGGGCGTGGGCGAGCGAGCCCCGACCCGACGCCTCCTGCGCGGGATTCAGCGACCAGTACGATCACGGCCGCACGTAACCGATCGAGTAGCTAGGCAACCTAGGTTTACAAGAAGTAAGTCAAACGTTTATCGTGTATCTCTATTACTTGCCAACCGCTTCGCTCCACTCGAAGGATGCTCCATGCTTCCTGTTCCCCTGCCCACGCATCCGGACGATGACATCGCTGCGGTCGGGAGCCGGCGGGCGGGTGCCGGAAGGAGTCCACGCGTGACGGTCCCGCCCACGTCCACACTCCCTGGCATCGTCGCCCCACGTCGGCAGGACGTCCGGCGGCCCGGCACTGAGACGTCCACCCCATCGATCCCGTTCGATCTGGGGAGAGCGACGACTCAGCAGCTGCGGCGCTGGAGCAACCTCCTCTACAAGCAGCTCGACGCCGAGTTCCCCCCGTACGGAGCGCTCGAGGACCACGCCCGCGTAGCCGCCGAGACCGACTATCGGGAAGAAGGCCCGCGCACCGAGAAGGTGCCCGCGAAGACGACCGCCGGCCAACGGCTCAAGGTCCGTGACAACGATGTGAAGCAGCGCTTCGAGCTCTTCACCGACGGGACACTCGCGGCCTGTATCGACTACACGATGCACGCCCGTGAGGTCCGACTGCGCCGCACCCTGACGGCCGGGATCTTCGAGGGCAGCGGACTGGAGAAGGAACTGATCAGTCGCGTGCTCCTCCTCACTCACAAGCGACGCCTCGCCATCATCGCCGACTGCCCTTTCGTGCAGCACTTCCTCACCGGGAATCCCCAGTACCGGCAGTTCCTGCACTCCCCGTGAGCCCGGCCCGCCACCGGATGACCCGGGGTGGTCGCGGTCGATGCCTTCCGCTGAACGACTAGATGTCCAGGGTCAGGGTGGGAGTGAGCGCCCGGGACACGCAGGGATACATCACGCCCGGGGATCGCCTGTCGTGCTCGTCCCGGATGGAGTCCAGATGGTGGGGCGAGCCGCCGAGGACCCGGACCTCGCAGGTGCCGCACAGCCCTTCCCCGCAGGAACCGGCGATGGGGATCGCCTGGTCCTGCAGGGCGTGCAGGACGGACACGTCCGCGGGGACGTGGACCTCCTTGCCGCTCCTCCCGCAGATGATGTCCACCGGCCGGGCCGGCGTCGAGGCGTCCGCCACCAGCGGCGAGAACCGTTCGAGGTGCAGCCTGCCGGCGGGTACGAGGTCGGCGGCCTCCTCGAGCAGCGCTTCGGGACCGCAGACGTACACCTCGGTGTCGGAGCGTCTGGCGTTGATCGCGGCTGCGAGGTCGAAGCGGCCCGGGTGTTCATCACGGGCATGGAGGTGGACCTGCCGGGGATACGTGGAGGCCAGTGCGTGCTGGTAGGGCATTGCCGTCCGGGTCCGGCCGAGATGGATCAACTCCCATTCCCTGCCGGGTGGGAGGGATTCGATCATGGGCTTGAGGGGGGTGATGCCGATACCGGCGGCGATGAACAGGTAGCGCTGGGCGGGGACGAGCCGGAAATGGTTCCTCGGGCCGGAGATGTCGATGCGCCGGCCGGCCTGGGCGTGCTCGTGCAGCCATCGGCTTCCTCCCCTGGACGATTCAGCCAGCCGGACGGCGATGCTGTAGCTGTCGCGTGTGGCGGGGTCCCCGCAGAGTGAGTACTGCCGGTCGATCCCTATCGGAAGGTGGAGGGTGATGTGCGCACCGGGCTCCCAGGGCGGAAGGGGTTCGCCGTCGGCCATGCCCAACCGGATGGACAGGACTCCGTCTGCCAACGGGTGGGACGAGCGGACGACGGCGGTCCGGGGGCCTGCTCCGTCCGTCGCCCCGTCGGGTGCGGCCGGTTCCCGCCCGCGGGACGCAGCTCCCGGCGTGGATGCTGCGGTGCCCGGCGCCAGGATGCGCAGGAGGGTCGCAGCGACGAACAGGAGCACCAGCAGGATGGCTGTGAGCCGGTAGATCCAGGCACCGGTGTCGCTGCCGGAGAAGCCGGCATGGAACGACACCAGCATGACCGCCGCGTAACTGGCGTAGTGCAGTCCCTTCCAGAATCGGCGGGGCAACCGGTGCATCAGCAGGGAGGATCCCTGGACGGCTATGAGCAGATAGAACGCCACGAGCCCCAGCGCCACCGGTATGGGACGGTACTCTGCGGCGAAAGGGACGAGAAGCTCCGCGAGGGAGAAAGCAGCCCATGAGTCCAGCATGAGCGAGATCATGTGCAGGCCGGTCATGAGCAGGGCAGCACCGCTCATCCAGCGGTGCAGATCGTGCAGCCACCCGGGGTTGTCCATCGCCCGCAGGAACCGGGTGGACAGCAGGATCCCCCAGATGGCCGAGACGGTCAGCAGGGTCCAGGCCACCATGGCACTTGCACGGGTGACGTACCACCAGATCTGGGGATCGTTCACTGGAAGTCCTTCCATCCGGGTGAACACAGCGGCTTTCCGTTCCCGGGCAGAATCAGCGCCTGGCCACCGAGCGAGCTGATGAGCGCGAACGCTGCTGCGGGTTCCTCGGTGAAGGCCACCTTGGTCAGTGCCTCGGCCCGTGCGCCGCTGCCGGCGACGACGGTTGCCGTGACGGCGCCCGCGGCAGGGTTGTGTCCCGAGGAGGGATCGATCAGGTGGTGTGCCGGACCGGTGGCGGTCTCGAACCGGCGGTTCAGTCGGCTGGAGGTCGCGACAGCGCCGGCCTGCAACCGGATCGTCGCAAGGCGTGCCGTGGGATCCAGGGCGGCCGAGAGGGGGTCTTCGATGGCGATGGTCCATGCCGGACCGGTGGGCGCGTCCCCTTTGACCACCAGGTCGCCGCCGACGTCGACCAGTGCGCCCCAGGCCCCTCCGTCGAGCGCGAAGTCGACGATGAGATCCGCGGCGAGACCTTTGCCGAGGCCTCCCGGGTCCAGCGTTGTGCCCCTGGGGAGAGTGACGGTGGTGGATGTCGTGCGGATCCCGGGCACGTCGCCGGGCCAGCATGCCGAGCGGGGAAGCACTGTCTGCCTGGACGGGTCGCTCTGGCTGGTGCGGTATCCGAGCTCGAGGAGGCGGGGCAGGGTGGTCGGATCGAAGGCACCACCGGTCATCGACCAGGCGGCGACCAGTTCCACCACGAGGCGCATCGTCTCCCTGCTCACCGGCACCGGGTTGCCGACGGATCCGTTGAGCCTGGAGATCTCGCTGTCGGGCAGGAAACGGCTCCATCGGAGCTCCAGATCGCGCAGCAGCTCGAAACAGCTGTCCAACAGGGTCCAGCTCCCGCCGACCAGGGTGATCCGGGCGGTCCCTCCCATCGCCGGGCGGCGGTCCTCGATGGAGCGCGGCCTGACGGCGGACTGGGCGTACGCGGAGCGCACCGCGTCCTGGCCTATTCGGCCCGCGGTGGTGCTACCCGCCGGAACCACGGGAGGTTCCGTTCGGGACGGAGGGGGCCGGCGGGGCGTTGACGGCCGGGGGTGCCGGCGCCGGCGCCGGAGCCGGGGCTGGAACGGCGGCGGGGGGTGGGACCGGAGCGGGCGGGGCAGTGGGGACCTCCGGTGAGGCCTGCTCCGTCGGGATCGTCGGCGGCGGTGTCTCCGGATCGGCTTGTGCCTGATGTGCGGCGGTCAGGGCCGCTGTGATGCCGAGGACGGTGGATACGGAGAGGCCGGCGACGAGGATCTTCGCGTTGCGGGCCGGCGAGACGCGTGCACCGCTGACGAGCCTCCACACCCGGGACTCAGTCATCGTCATCCGACGACTCGTCGTCGGACTCATGGTCGTCCGGCCTGCTCCTGTCATCGACCCCGTGGTCATCGGCCGAGCTTGCCCCCTCGGTCGGGCGGGGAGCTGTACTGCTGTCGTCCCGGGGCGACGGGAGAGGCGTGTCGGAGGGCGCGGGGGTGACGGTGCCGGAGGGGCCGGGACCGGTCGGAGTCGTCGCGTTCTGCGGCAGGAGGACCTCATCGGAGGTGCCGGTGAAGTCCGGAGAGGGGTTCCCCAGGGTCTGGGTGTTCACCGCCAGTGCTGCAGAACCGGTGAGAAGCACGCCGGCAACGGAGAGAACCAGAGCTGTTCGTGTTTTCATGATTCAACTCTAGGAACCGCACGGAGAGGGCAGGTGCGGGGAAGATCCAAGGTCTGTCCAAGATCCGTACCGCATTCAGCCCGATCCGCGGCACACGGGCGATCGATCCTTCCCTGGCGCCCATAATCAGGTATGCAGATACTGGTGGTGGAGGACGACGAAGCGGTGGCCTCCGCGGTCGTGGAGGGGTTGACGCGGGCAGGTTTCGGGACCACCCGGGCCGGTACCGGATCTGCGGCCCTGGAAGCGGTCCGTGTCGGCGGGCCGGACTTCGTGCTCCTCGATCTCGGCCTGCCGGACATGGACGGGACCGACGTGTGCCGGGCCATCCGCGCTACGGTCGCAACCCCGATCGTCGTCGTCAGCGCCCGCGACGAGGAGATCGACCGGGTACTGGCCCTCGAGCTCGGCGCCGACGACTATCTCGTGAAGCCGTTCGGGATGCGCGAACTCATCGCCCGGATCCGGGCCGTGGCGCGCAGGACCGGCGATGATGCCGCGAACGGCGCGCGTCCCTCGGACACCACCCGGCACGTCGGGACCCTCAGCATCGACCAACGGTCCCGACGAGTCCTCCTGTCCGGCACCGAGATCCACCTGACGGCCAAGGAGTTCGACTTGCTCTACTTCATGGCGGAGGAACCCGGCACCGTGTTCCAGCGCAGTGAGATCCTGCGGGCCGTGTGGGACACCGACTGGTACGGAACCACCAAGACCCTCGATGCCCACGTCGCCGCGATCCGCAAGAAGCTCGGAGACCCCCGCTGGCTGGTCGCGGTCCGGGGGGTGGGCTTCCGTCTCGAGGTTCCCCGATGAGGCTGCAACTGATCGGGGCCTTCATGCTCATCACCCTGATGGTCGTTGCTGTGCAAGGCATCCCGTTGGGCAACTATCTGGTGCGCGTCGAACGGGACCGTCTGACGACCTCGCTGGAAAGCGATGCCTTCCTCCTCGGCGGACGAAGCGCGGAGACCCTGGCTACCTCGGGAACGATGCCCGGCGAGGCACGCGAGGACGTCCGCCGCTACGGTCGGGCCAGCGGAGCCAGGGTAGTCATCGTCAACGCCGAGGGAACAGCTGTAGCGACCTCGGACGATGACGAATCATCCACCGGCTCTTCCTACGGTTCACGGCCGGAGATAGCCGCCGCCTTGACAGGACAGATCACGTCGGGACAGCGGTACTCCGAGACGCTCGGCACCGAGTTGCTCTATGTCGCCGTCCCCGTGCTGAGCGGCGAGGACATCGTCGGCGCTGTCAGGCTGACCTTCCCCGCATCCGTCGTCGACGACGCAACGGCGAATCAGTTGCGTGCCCTGTGGACCGTCGCTGGTACGACCGTCCTGCTTGCAGGGTTGGTGGCCTTCCTCCTCGCCAGTACGGTCACGAGCAGGCTCATGCGACTCAGGAAGGCGACGGAACTGCTCGCACAGGGGGATCTGAAGGTCCGGACGGAGGAGAACGAAGGCGCTCCGGAACTCCGTGCGCTCGGAGGCGCGTTCAATCGGATGGCGGCGGAACTCGAGCACCTCCTCCTCGAGCAGCGTGGGTTCGCGTCCGATGCCTCCCATCAGCTCCGAACCCCTTTGACCGCACTTCGACTCAAGCTGGAGAACGCAGCAGACACGATCCCCACTGAACCCGACACCGGCGCCGCCATGGTGGAGGAAGCCCTCGTGGAGACGAGCAGGCTCCAACACATCATCGACGGCCTGCTGAGACTCAGTCGGGCCGAGAGCCGATCCATCGCCCTGATCGAGGCGGATCTCAGCGGAATCGCCCGGTCACGTCAGGAGCAGTGGCAGGCGCTTGCAGAGGAGACAGGGATCCGCATCAGCCTGCAGGCCCCCGCCCGGGCGATGATCGTGACCATACCGGACGCACCGGAACAGATCATCGACAACCTCATCGACAACGCTCTGGCAGTCACCCCGGCAGGATCGTGCATCCAGTTGGTGGTCGATGATCGGTCCCCGGGCGCCGTCGAGCTGCATGTGATCGATGAGGGGCCAGGGCTGTCGGCCGAGGACTGCGACCGCGCGTTCAACCGGTTCTGGCGGGGCTCCTCGGAGTCGGAAGGCAGCGGACTCGGGCTGGCGATCGTCCGCCAGTTGGCCGAGGCCGGCGGGGGGCGGGCCCGCCTGAGGTCGAGGAACGGCACCTCGGACCATGGACCATCGGGGGTGGACGCGTCCGTGCAGTTCATTGCCGCCGACGACGCGTCGAAATAGGACGTCCGCGCACCGGCGCCGGTCAGCTGCCGCTCTGCGCGCCCGCCAGTCCTGGCAGGGCATCGACGAGATGGGCGAGTTCGGGCACTTCGCGGGCATCCTGGAGCGCCTTCGTCAACGCCTGGTCATGAATCGGCTGGACGGCACCCAGGAGGTCGGCCCCGGCCTGGGTGAGCTCGGTGTAGATGCCTCGCCTGTCGTCCTCGCAGAGGATGCGCCGGAGGAGTCGGCGTTTCTCGAGGCGGGTCACCAGGCGGGTGGTCGCACTGGGACTGAGGGCTGTTGCGCGGCTCACCTGCTGCATCCTCATGTGCCATGAGCCGGGCTGGCGGCTCAGGACACTCAGCATCGTGTATTCCACCACCGACAGGCCTGCTTCCGCCTGAAGCGCCTTCTCCAGTTCGGACTCGATCCGGTTGTGCAACGCCGCCAGGGTGCGCCACCCTTGCGCGCGTACCTCGACGGAACTGTCATCGACGCTCATCCTGCCTCCACAAAGTAGTTGCTTGCGCGGCATATCTGCATGTGCAATGATAAAACCCGCGTGTGCAACTAAATCCTACCTGTGCGCCGCCGGTCTTCCCACCCAGGCCCACCGACAGTCGCTCCCTGGTCGTGGCTTCTGCCCGGCAAGGGTGCAGTGCCCTGCGCCGGATCCGCACCAGCGGCCATCCTCGTCGTCGAAGAAAGAACACCATCATGCCAATCGGTCTCATCGCTCTCGCTCTGGGCGGTTTCGGTATCGGACTCACCGAGTTCATCATCATGGGGCTGATGCCCGAGGTCGCCGGAACGTTCGGCGTCACCGAGGCGCAGGCGGGCTGGCTGATCACCGGCTACGCGCTCAGTGTTGCCGTGGGCGCGCTCGTGGTGACGGCCGCGGTGACCAGACTCCCCCGCAAGCAGGTCCTGCTGGGCCTGCTGGTGCTCTTCGTCCTCGGGAACCTGGTGGACGCGATCGCGCCCACCTATGGCGTCATGATGCTCGGACGCATCGTCGCGGCGCTGTGCCACGGTGCGTTCTTCGGCATCGGGTCGGTGGTGGCCGGAGCCATGGTGGCCCCGGAGAAGAAGGCGAGCGCCATAGCCATCATGTTCACCGGGCTCACCGTCTCCAACGTCCTCGGCGTACCCCTGGGGACGTTCCTCGGCCAGGCCTTCGGCTGGCGCTCGACGTTCTGGGCCATCACCGTCATCGGTGTCATCGCGTTCGTCGGCATCGCATTGCTCGTACCCGCGATGGAACGCGACACCGCGGCCGTGAGTCTGCGCAGGGAACTGAACGCCTTCCGCTCCGGTCAGGTCTGGGCCTCACTGACCATCACGATCCTCGGCTATGGCGGCATGTTCGGCGCCTTCACCTACATCGCATACGTCCTCACCGACGTCAGCGGCTTCCCCTCGAGCGCTGTCCCCTGGCTCCTGGTCGTCTTCGGCGTCGGGCTCTTCGTCGGGAACCTCCTGGGCGGACGCGCCGCGGACCGGGCGCTGGACCGCAGCCTGCTCATCATCCTGTCCGCACTCACCGTGGTCCTCGCCCTGTTCGCCGTCCTGGCGTACAGTCCCGTCGCCACCATCATCGCGCTGGTCCTCATGGGCGGATTCGGGTTCGCGACCGTTCCCGGCCTGCAGATGCGGGTCATGAAATACGCCGGTGAAGCCACAACCCTTGTCTCCGGCGCCAATATCGGAGCCTTCAACCTCGGGAACGCCCTCGGCGCCTGGATCGGCGGAGTCACCATCACCGCAGGCCTCGGCTACACCTCACCCATCTGGGCCGGTGCCGCCATCACGCTTGCCGCGCTCGTGGTGCTGGGCATCTCCACGACGCGGGACCGTCGGACCGGTGACGGTGCCCGGCAGGCGGTTTCGCCGGCACTCGTCGCGTAGGGGTCGGCCGGGCAGGCCGCACCAGGACCGGGCCCCGGTGTCCGGGGCGACGCCGGGTGACGCTCAGCGCCGCGCGTCCCCGGGCATCATCCGGTACCCGACGCCGCGGACGGTGCGGATGAAGCGGGGGTTGGCCATGTCCTCGCCCAGCTTCTTGCGCAGGTTGCGGATGTGCACCTCGACGAGGTGGTGGTCCTGGCTCCAGCCGTCCCCCCACACGCGGTCGAGGAGCGCTTCCCGCGTCCAGACGCGCTGCGCGCCGGCAAGGAGAGTCTCGAGCAGGTCGAATTCGATGCGGGTCAACGCCAGTTCCCGCCCGCCCAGGGTCACGGTGCGCCCCTCGACGTCCATGGTGAGATCCTCGTGCCGCAGCAGGCCGTCGCCGGGCGCCTCGACCTGCTGCGGCACGGCGGTGCGGGGACGGCGGAACATCGCCGAGACGCGCGCCGCGAACTCCCTCGGGCTGAAGGGCTTCCCGATGAAGTCGTCCGCCCCGATCTCCAGGCCGATCAGCCGGTCGATCTCGTCCTGCCGGGCAGTCACCATCACGATGTACGCGTCGCTGACGGCCCGGCACTGGCGGCAGACCTCCACGCCGTCGAGGTCCGGCAGGTTCAGGTCGAGGGTGATGAGGTCCGGTCGGTGCTCCTTCACGGCCGCCAGGCCGTCGAGCCCCGTGGACGCTTCGATGACCCTGAATCCGTTCATACGCAGGGTCGTCGCCAGCAATTCCCGGATATCCGGGTCATCCTCGACGATGAGCGCGGAGCGCTGCGACGGGGAAACGGACATGGGTCAAGACTTCCATACAATGCCGAGCCTCGGGGCGGCGGGGTTGATCGGACCGTGAGCCGAACGTGAGGAAAGGTTGAGAAGTACCCGTAGACTGCCCGGATGCAGCCGACACTCCGCACCGTTCGGGTGGACGGCCTCAGCCTCCGCATCCGCACCACCCCGGGCCCGGGATCCCCAGCCTCCCCGCGCAGCCCCTATGTCCTCGTCCACGGGCTCGGCATGACCCATCGCTACCTCGACCGGCTGCGGGCCGAACTGGCGGCCGACGCCGTCGTGCACACGGTCGATCTTCCCGGCTACGGCCCGGGCCCGCGACCCCGGATCCAGCTCGGCGTCGAAGACCATGCAGCGCTGATGGTCGAAGCACTCGGGGAGCTCGGGGTCCGGTCCGCCACGCTGGTCGGGCATTCGATGGGCGTGCAGTTCGTCACGGAAGCGGCCCTGCAATCACCGGCCCTGGCGGAACGCCTCGTCCTGATCGGGCCGGTGGTGGACCGGCTTCGCCGCACCGTGCTGCAGCAGGCCGTCTCCCTCGCCCATGACACGCTCCGCGAGAGCGCGTCCGCCAATCGGATCGTCCTCGGCGACTACCTGCAGACCGGCACGCGGTGGTACCTCCGCCAGCTCCGGTCGATGATGGACTACCCCCTGGAGCGCGCCGTCGAGCGCCTCCGCTGTCCGGTCCTGGTGGTGCGGGGCGGCAGGGACCCCGTGGCGCGGCGGGCATGGTGCCAGGAGCTCGCGACCCGCGCGCCGGACGGCGCCCTGGTCGAGATCGAAGGCCAACCGCACGTCGTGCAGCACTCCGCGGCAGCCCGGGTCGCCGCCGAGATCGTGGCCTTCAGCCGGCGCACCGCCCTCCCTTCCTAGGCTTTCTTGCCGGAAGCTTCGGACGGGGCAACGGGAAAACTTGAAGATAGAAGCGCATAGTGGATATAAGGCAGTTGATCCCGTCCCTGTACCATCGGTCGGCTGCGATGACACCACGCCCGGCCGGCGGTGACCAGCACCGGCAGGGCGTCCCCACATCTTCGGGAGGAGATCGTATGTCTGAACTGGAAGAGTGGTCGACCAGCCGCCTGCTCACCACCGCCGCCCGCCTCGTGGACCACGCGTGGAACGAGAGGCTGCTCGACATCGGAATCACCCATGCCGGCTACACCACCCTCGGCGTCCTGTCCCGCACCGGCACCATGACCGGCGCCAAGCTCGCGCTCGCCGTGCATGTCCAGGCGCAGACGATCGGCAAGACCATCGAGAAGCTGGAGCGCCAGGGATTCATCTCCCGCATCCGCGACAGCGTGGACCGTCGCAGCCAGCGCATCACGATCACGCAGTCCGGCCTCGAGGCCCTCGCGAAGGCCGAAGACATCGAGCGCACGCTCATGGTCGGTGAGGGGCTCGAATCCTTCGAGCTGCGCAAGCTCCTGCGCGGGATCATCGGGGAACTCGCCCCTCAGCGTCAGAAGCCGGCTGCCGCCGCCGTCTGAGGCCGCACCCCGAGAGAAGCACCCGGAGCGGCCGCCCGAACGGGCGGTCGCTCTTCGTGTGTCCCGGACGGACCTACCGGACAGAGCCGCCTCCGGCCCCGACCATCACGCCTGCAGTGGCCGTGCCACACCTGACCGCTCGAGCCCTGCGAGGTCGTTGAAGCTGTACAGGTGGAGCCCCGCATACCCTGCGCCGTCGAGCGCCGCCACCAGGGGCGCCGGGTCGTAGGACGCCGAGGACAGCAGCTGCCGGACCACGGACCCGGCGTCGGCACCGCCGGCGGAACGCCGGAGGAAACCGATCGACTGTCCCACGCCGATCGTGCCGGCAAGCCGGAGCAGGCGGCTGATGCGGACGGGCCCGGGAATGCCGGCCCAGACCGGCAGCGTGATCCCCTCGCTCCGCAGCCGCGGTGCGTAGGCGCGCAGGATGTCCGGGGAGAAACAGAGCTGCGTGACGCACCAGGACGCCAGGACCTGCTTCGCGAGCAGCGTCCGTGTGAGTTCCTGGTCCGTGGTGGTGGGGTGCCCCTCGGGGTAGACCGCGATGCCCTGGCGCAGCGCCCCGCCCGAGAGCTCCGCGAGGTCCTCCATGAGCGCGCCGCTCCACGCATAGGGTCCTGCGGCGTGGGCGGTGTCCCCGCCGACCACGAAGACATCCCTGATCCCGGCGTCCAGGCACCGCGCGACATACCCGGCGAGCTCGGACCGGCCGGCCACCGAGCGCGCTGCCAGGTGCGGAACGGCGGTGTACCCCGCCGCCGCGAGCCGCACAGCGGTCTCCACGGCCTCACCGGGGCCGTGGTGCGGCAGGCACGTCACGGTGACGACGGCGGGGGCGGGCAGGTGCGCCCCCAGCCGCTCCTCGAGACCGTCCCCGGGGATCACCTCGATGCGGACCGGGAGGTCAGGCACGGGCGCTCAGCACTCGACGACGTTCAGGGCCAGCCCGCCGCGCGCGGTCTCCTTGTACTTGTCCATCATGTCGGCGCCGGTGTCGCGCATGGTCTTGATGGCGACGTCGAGTGAGACGTGGTGCTGCCCGTCCCCGCGCACGGCCATCCGCGCGGCGGTGATCGCCTTCATCGCCCCGACGGCGTTCCGCTCGATGCAGGGGATCTGCACCAGCCCGCCCACGGGGTCGCAGGTCAGCCCGAGGTTGTGCTCGATCCCGATCTCGGCGGCGTTCTCGACCTGTTCCGGGGTTCCACCGAGCACTTCGGCCAGCGCCCCCGCGGCCATGGCGCACGCCGAGCCCACCTCGCCCTGGCAGCCCACCTCCGCGCCGGAGATCGACGCGTTCTTCTTGAACAGGGAACCGATGGCGGTCGCCGCGAGCAGGAACCGGACCACGCCGTCGTCGTCGGCTCCCGGGACGAAGTCCACGTAGTACTTCAGCACCGCCGGGATGATGCCCGCCGCACCATTGGTCGGCGCCGTGACCACGCGCCCGCCGGCGGCGTTCTCCTCATTGACGGCCAGCGCGAAGAGCGTCACCCACTCCATGGTGCCGAGGCGGTCGGTGGGATCGTCGGCCTTCTCGAGCAGCTGCCGCTGCCGCTCCGCCCTGCGCCGGACACTCAGCCCACCGGGCAGGATGCCGCCCGTGGTCGTGCCGCGCCGGATGGTGTCCTGCATGACCTCCCAGATGGCGAGCAGCCCCTCCCTGACCTCGGCCTCCGACCGCCAGGACAGCTCGTTCGCGAGGACGACATCCGAGAAGGACGAGCCCGTCCGTCGGCAGAGGTCCACCAGCTGGTCCGCCGTGTCGAACGGGCGGGAGACCGGGACGGGCTCCACGGCCGCCGTCTCGGAGCCGATCTCGTCCTCGTCGAGGACGAACCCGCCACCCACCGAGAAGTATTCCCTGGACAGAATAGGCTCCTCTCCTGCGGCGTATGCCGAGAAGCGCATGCCATTGGTGTGGTAGTCGAGGCGCTGGCCGCGGTGCAGCAGCACGTCGGTCTCCGGGTCGAAGGTGATCCGGCGCTCCCCGGCGAGATTGAGGGACCGGCATTCGCCGATGTACGCCACGCGGGCATCCGCCGAGGTGGGATCCACGAGGTGCGGGCGGTCCCCCTCCAGGCCGAGCAGCACGGCCTTCACGGTGCCGTGGCCGTGGCCCGTCACGCCGAGGGAACCGAAGAGGTCCACCTGCACGCGCTGCACCTCGGTCAGCAGTCCCTGCGTGCGGAGCAGGTCGGTGAACAGGTAGGCGGCGGTCATCGGTCCGCCGGTGTGCGAGCTGGAGGGGCCGATGCCGATCTTGAACAGGTCGAAGGCGCTGATCGTCACTGCGGTGTACCGGCGGCCTTCTCGCGACGGTAGAACGGCGTGGGGATCACGGTGAAGGGCTCCGGCCGGCCGCGGAGGTCCACCTGCACCTCGGTGCCGACGGCAGCGTGCGCGGCGTCCACGTAGGCGAGGGCGATCGGGTAGCCGAGCGTGGGGCTGGGCAGCCCGGAGGTGACGGTGCCGACGGCGGCCCCGTCGACGACGACGTCGTACCCGGCACGGGCGGAGCGGCGCCCTACGGCGCGCAGCCCCACGAGGCGGCGGGCCGGCTCGAGCGCCTTGAGGGGTTCGAGCACGGCGCGGCCCACGAAGTCGTCGGTCTTCTTGGTGCTGACCACGGGGCCGAGGCCGGCCTCGAAGGGGTTGGTGTCGAGGCCGAGCTCGTGCCCGTACAGCGGCATGCCGGCTTCCAGCCGGAGCGAGTCGCGGGCCGCCAGACCACATGGCAGGAGCCCGTGGGCGCCGTCGGCCTGCAGGGCGGCGTCCCAGAGGCGCACCGCGAAGCTGGTGCCGACGAAGATCTCGAAGCCGTCCTCCCCGGTGTAGCCCGTGCGGGCCAGCAGGACGGGGAGCCCCACGAGTTCCACCTCCACGGCCGCGTAGTACTTCAGCGCGCGGATGGTCCCGGCATCCTCGGGGCGCGCCAGTTCGAGGAGGACCGCCTCGGCGGTGGGTCCCTGCACGGCGATGAGGGCCGTGGTGTCGGACTGGTCCTCGACGGCGACATCGAAGCCCGCGGCGCGCTGCCGGAGCTCCTCGGCGACGACGCCCGCGTTGGAGGCATTCGGCACCACGAGGAAGGAGTCCTCGGCGAGCCGGTACGTGATGAGGTCGTCGATCACCCCGCCCTCGGCGGTGCAGATCAGGGAGTACTTGGCCTTGCCCACGGCGATCACCGCGAGGTTGCTGACCAGGGCGTAATTGAGGAAGGCGGCGGCCTGGGGTCCGCTGACGAGGACCTCGCCCATGTGGGACAGGTCGAAGAGGCCGGCGGCCCGGCGGACCGTGTGGTGCTCCTCGAGTTCGCTCCGGTACTTCAGGGGCATCTGCCACCCGCCGAAATCGGTGAAGGACGCCCCGTGCGCCGCGTGCCGGGTGTACAGGGCCGTGTGTTTGCTCTGCTCGCTCATGGTCGGCGGGTTTCCTAGTCTTCGAAGGCTTCGATGGGCGGGCAGGAGCACACGAGGTTGCGGTCGCCGTGGGCGCCGTCGATCCTGCGCACCGGCGGGAAGTACTTGTCGTGGTGCAGCGAGCGCAGCGGGTAGGCGGCGAGCTCGCGTGGGTAGGCCTGCGTCCACTCGTCGGCGACCAGGACGCGCGCGGTGTGGGGTGCCTGCCGGAGCGGGCTCTCCTCGATGCTGAAGTCGCCGGCCGCCACGCGGTCGATCTCGCCCCTGATCGCGATCATGGCGTCGACGAAGCGGTCCAGCTCGGCGAGGTCCTCGGATTCCGTCGGTTCCACCATCAGCGTCCCGGCCACGGGGAAGGACAGCGTGGGGGCGTGGAACCCGTAGTCGATGAGGCGCTTGGCGACGTCCTCGGCGGTGACGCCGGTGGAGGCCGTCAGCGGGCGGAGGTCGAGGATGCACTCGTGGGCCACGAGGCCCTGCGCTCCGGTGTAGAGCACGGGGAAGTGCTCGGTCAGGCGGGCCGCGACGTAGTTGGCGGCAAGCAGGGCGTGTGCGGTGGCGCTGGTGAGGCCTTCGGAGCCCATGAGCGCGATGTACGCCCAGGAGATCGGCAGGACGCCCGCGGAGCCGTACATGGACCCGGAGACCGGCGTGCCGCCCGCGGCTCCGGGCCCNGCTCCGGGCCCGCCGTCGGTGGCGATGTCGCGGTTCGCATCGCCGGGCAGGAACGGCGCGAGGTGCGCGGCGACGGCCACGGGTCCGACGCCGGGCCCGCCGCCGCCGTGCGGGATGCAGAACGTCTTGTGCAGGTTCAGGTGGGAGACGTCGCCGCCGAACTCACCCGGCTGCGCGAGGCCCACGAGGGCGTTGAGGTTGGCGCCGTCGATGTAGACCTGGCCGCCGGCCTCGTGCACCTTCTCGCAGACCCAGCGCACGTCCTCCTCGAACACCCCGTGGGTGGAGGGGTAGGTGATCATGATGGCCGAGAGGTTCTCGGCGTGCTGCTCGATCTTCGCGAGGAGGTCGTCGTGGTCGATGTTGCCGTTCGCGGCCGTGCCCACCACCACGACCTTCATGCCCGCGAGCACGGCCGACGCCGCGTTGGTGCCGTGGGCGGAGGACGGGATGAGGCAGATGGTGCGGTTCCCGTCGCCGCGCGAGCGGTGATAGCCGCGGATGGCGAGGAGACCGGCGAGTTCGCCCTGCGAGCCGGCGTTGGGCTGGAGGGAGACCTGCGCGTATCCGGTGATCTCGGCGAGCCGCTCCTCGAGGTCCGTGATCAGTTCACGCCACCCCTCGGTCTGGCTGTCCGGGGCGAACGGGTGGATGGACGCGAACTCGGGCCAGGAGATGGACTCCATCTCGACCGTCGCATTGAGCTTCATGGTGCAGGAGCCCAGCGGGATCATGGTGCGGTCCAGTGCGAGGTCCCTGTCCGAGAGCCGGCGCAGGTAGCGCAGCATCGCGGTCTCCGAGCGGTGCCGCGAGAACACCGGGTGCGTCATGAACGCGGAGGTGCGGCGCAGGTCGGTGGGGATCCGCTCCCCCGCGGAGTCGTCGGACGCCGTTCCGCCGAAGACGGCCGCGACGGCGGTGACGTGCTCCGGCGTCGTGGTCTCGTCGCAGGAGATGCCGAGGTGGTCGGCGTCGATGCGGCGGAGGTTGTAGCCGGCGGCCTCGGCCGCGTCCGCGAACTCGGCCGCCCTGCCGGGTACCCGGACCAGGAGGGTGTCGAAGAACGCGCCGTGGACCACGGCGGCCTCGGACCCCCGGAGGGCGGCGGCGAGGGCGACGGCGCGGCGGTGCGCGGTGCGCGCGATGGCCGTGAGGCCTTCGGGGCCGTGGTAGACGGCGTACATCGAGGCGACGATCGCCAGGAGCGCCTGCGCGGTGCAGATGTTGCTCGTGGCCTTCTCGCGGCGGATGTGCTGCTCGCGGGTCTGCAGCGCCAGGCGGTAGGCGGGGGCACCGTCGGCGTCCTTCGAGACGCCCACGAGGCGGCCGGGCAGCATGCGCTCGAGGCCCTTGCGGACCGCCATGTACGCGGCGTGCGGACCGCCGAAGAAGAGGGGGACGCCGAAGCGCTGTGCGGACCCGACGGCGATGTCGGCGCCCTGCTCGCCGGGGGCGGTGATGAGCGTCAGGGCGAGGAGGTCGGCGGCGACGGTGACGAGGGCGCCCCGCTCCTTGGCCGCGCCGATGACGGCCGCGTGGTTGCGCAGGGCACCGGAGGCGCCGGGCTGCTGCAGGACGACGCCGTTGATGTCACCCTCGGGCAGGCCGTCCGAGAGGTCCACCACCTCGACGTCGAACCCGAGCGCCTCGGCGCGGCCGCGGACCACGGCGACGGTCTGCGGGAGGGCATCGGCGTCGATCACCGTGCGGCCCTTGTTCTTGCCGGAGCGGCGCATGAGCAGGACGGCCTCGGCGACGGCGGATGCCTCGTCGAGCAGCGAGGCGTTGGCGATGTCGAGGGCCGTGAGGTCCTGCACCATGGTCTGGAAGTTGAGGAGTGCCTCGAGCCGGCCCTGGGAGATCTCCGGCTGGTAGGGCGTGTAGGCCGTGTACCAGGCGGGCGACTCGAGGACGTTGCGGCGGATGACGGGCGGCGTGACGGTGTCGAAGTAGCCCTGCCCGATCATCTGCACGGCGGTCCGGTTCCGGCCCGCCATGCGGCGGAGCTGCGCCAGGACCTCGGTCTCGCTGAGCGCGGCCGGGAGGTCCAGTCCGCGCTCGAGCCGGATGCTGGCGGGGACTGCCAGGTCCACGAGCTTGTCGAGGCTCGGGTAGCCGAGGACCTCGAGCATGTGCCCGGCGTCCGAGGTGCGTGGGCCGATATGGCGGTCGGCGAAGGTCGACGCGATGTCGGGGGAGGCAGTCATGGGAACTCCGTACGTCAGATGAGGTGCGCGGGCGCGCGGGCCTGGTCGGGTTCCTCCCCGCTCTGTAGGGGACCTGAGAGTTTCCGCAGGGCTCTACGCCTGCTTGCACCGTCGGTGAGCGCCGGACGCCGTCCGGGGCTGCTTTCCAGAGTTGCCTAGCCGCAGCGGTACTTTCGCCTGAGAGATTCCTGGGGAGGATTTGCTCCTACGGCGCCTGCCGGTGTGTGGGTCAACGGCAGAACTCTCCCGCTGCAGATCGATGGCGTATTCAGTTGGGTCGAGCGGCATGTGAGCCGTCCCACAGCGTACCGCGTGGCCCGGAGCGGAGGCAAAGGATGCAGGACGCCGCGCGGCACCCTACCCGGCCGCCCGGTTCCGCGGAAGAGTGACGGGTGCAGCGCTGCGACGGGCCTCCCGCAGGCGCCGCCACGGGGCTAGCGTGGCCACGACAGCACCATCCGCACCAGGAGCATCAATGACGATTCCTCGCCTCCGTTCCGCCCTCGCCTCCCTGGCCCTGCTCGCCGCCGTCGTGGTGCCCGCGCCGCCGGCCACCGCAGCGCCTGCCTCGTATGTCGCCCTCGGCGATTCGTACTCGTCGGGCACCGGGACCCGCACCTACCTGGCGGACGGGACGAGCTGCCAGCGGTCGGTGCACGCGTTTCCCGTCCTCATCGCGAGCGCCGGAGGGTATGCCCTGGACTTCCGCGCGTGCTCCGGCGCCACCATCGGCGACGTCGCGGCAGGTCAGCTGGGTGCGCTGACGCCGACGACGTCGTACGTGTCGGTGAGCGTCGGCGGCAACGACGCCGCGTTCGTCGCCCTCCTGACGGAGTGCGCCAAGCCGGCCTGGATGAGCAACTGCACCGCGGCGATCGACCGGGCCCGGGCCGTCATCACCGGACAGCTCCCCGAGCGCCTCGGGTCGCTGTACGGCCAGATCCGCGCCCGAGCGCCCCAGGCGTCCGTCACGGTGGCGGGCTACCCGCGGATCTTCAACGGCGAGGACTGCAACGCGGCCACGTGGTTCTCGCCCACGGAGGAGACACGCCTGAACGCGACGGCGGACCTGCTCAACCGGACGACGGCGGCGGCGGCCGCCGCGGCAGGTTTCACCTTCCGGGATCCGTCCGCCGTGTTCGGGGGGCATGCGGTGTGCGACGACGTCGAGTGGCTGAACGGCCTGGCGAGACCCATCTCCGACTCCTACCATCCCAACCGTTCCGGCCATGCCGTCGGCTACGCGCCCCTGGTGGGCCCGGCACTGACGGGTGCCCCGGTGGCGGTGACCACGGCCACCGTGCGGGCCGCCGAGCTGTCCGGTCCCACGCTGGCCCGGGACCAGCGCGCGCATGCCGCGCAGGATGCCCTGATCACCCCTGAGCGCTTCGTCCTGCCCGACCTGAAGTCCCCGGCCGCGCGGGCTGCCGCGGCACGTGCCGGCGTGGACCTCGCGGATCCGGCGAGCATCGCCCGGGCGGACCGGGCGGCGGAGGTCCTGCAGAACCGTCGCGGAGGAGACAAGTAGATACGTATGCATGGAATAACACCGGTGGAGTGCCCGTTCTACCAGCAGGCCCAGGGCGGGCCGGAACGCTGAGCACGGGAGCATCACCATGGCACGCGAACTGGAACTCGGACTCGATACCTTCGGGGACGTCACGCGCGGTGAGGACGGCACCCCCGTCCCGTACCCGCAGGTCATCCGCAACGTGATCGCGGAGGCCGTCCTCGCCGACCAGGTGGGGGTCGACTTCATCGGTCTCGGCGAGCACCACCGCGACGACTTCGCCATCTCGGCACCCGAGACCGTCCTCGCGGCCATCGCCGGGCAGACGGCGCGCATCCGCCTCGGGTCGGCCGTGACGGTGCTCAGCTCCGATGACCCCGTGCGCGTCTACCAGCGCTTCGCCACCCTCGACGCCGCGTCGAACGGCCGGGCCGAGGTCATCCTCGGGCGGGGCTCGTTCACCGAGTCCTTCCCGCTCTTCGGTTATGAGCTGTCCGACTACGAGCGATTGTTCGAGGAGAAGCTCGACCTGTTCTCGGAGCTCATCAAGGAAGGGCCGGTCACGTGGTCCGGCAGCACCCGCCCGGGCCTGAAGGACCACGAGGTCTACCCGAAGACCGAGGGCGGGCGGCTGAAGACCTGGATCGGTGTCGGCGGGAGTCCCGAATCCGTGGTGCGGGCAGCCCGCTACGGCATGCCGCTGATGCTCGCGATCATCGGCGGCGACCCCGCGCGGTTCGCCCCCTACGTGGACCTCTACCACCGCGCCCTGAACCAGCTCGGCCGGCCCACCCTGCCCATCGGCGTCCACTCGCCCGGCTACATCGCCGACTCCGATGAGCAGGCCCGGGAGGAACTCTGGCCCGACAACCGGATCATGCGCGACCGCATCGGCCGGGAGCGCGGCTGGGGCCCGACGACGCGCGAGGAGTTCGACCACGAGGCCGACTTCGGCTCCCTGTACGTCGGATCGCCGGAGACCGTCGCGCGGAAGATCGCCGCGACGGCGCAGACCCTCGGGATCGATCGTTTCGACATGAAATACAGCGCCGGACCGCTGCCCCACGACAAGCTCATGCACAGCATCGAGCTCTACGGCACGAAGGTGATCCCGATGGTCCGGGAGATGCTCGCATAGGCAGGCCGGGACCGGCCGGGCCCGACCTTCGCCCTTTCTTCGGTCTTCTTTCGCACTTGGGGCACGGCGCCTTTGAGCGGCGAGGGCCAGAGTGGACCACAGGAGCACAGTTCTCCACGATCGTCCCGCCGGTTCCGGTCCGTCCACCGGAACCGGCGGGCAGTCCCGATCGGAGCTCGTTCCGCCCGGCAACCGACAGGACCGACGTGTCACAGCTACCCGCGCTCGATCGGCAGACCCTCGAGACCCTCGGGGAGGAACTCTCCAACCCGGCGGGTGCACTGGAGTTCGCGCAGATGTTCGTCCAGATGCTCCCGCAGCGGATCGACGCCGTGGAGTCGGCCTTCGCCGCACGGGCCGCGGACGACGCCGTCGTCGCCCTGCTCAGCCTCAATGCGAGCGCCGCCATGGTGGGCGCGTGCCGGCTCGCAGCGGAATCGTCCACGGCCCTGCAGCTCATCGGGGAGCCGTCCGCGCACGGGCCGGAGATCGCGCGGCTGCGAAGTCACGCCACGGATTTTCAGTCGGCGCTGGGCGGCATCATCCTGTAGCCGACGCCGCGCACCGTCCGGATGAACCGGGGCGCCTTCGTGTCCTCGCCCAGCTTCTTCCGTAGGTTCCGGATGTGCACTTCGACGAGGTGCTGGTCGTTGACCCACCCGTCACCCCAGATGCGCGAGAGCAGGGTCTCGCGCTGCCACACCCGGCGGGGTCCGGAGACGAGCGTGGCCAGCAGGTCGAACTCGATCCGCGTGAGCGGGACCTCGACGCCGTCGAGCGATGCGATCCGGCCCTCCGTGTCGATGCTGAGGGACCCGTGGGTCAGCATCCCCGCCACAGGATCCGCTGCGACCGTGAGCGCGGGAGCCGTCGCCTGCTGCTCCGTCGCGTCCGCGCCCGCCAGGGGCTGGGAGGGGTTCCGCACGGTGGTCCGCGGACGGCGGAACATCGCGTTCACCCGCGCTCCGACCTCGCGGGGGCTGAACGGCTTCACCACGAAGTCGTCCGCCCCGATCTCGAGCCCGATGAGGCGGTCGATCTCGTCCTGCCGCGCCGTGATCATGATGACGTAGGCGTCCGTCAGCGGACGGATCTGGCGGCACACCTCCACGCCGTCGATGTCGGGGAGGTTCAGGTCCAGCGTCACGAGGTCGGGTTGTCGGTCACGGACGAGCGCGACCCCCTGGCGCCCGTTCTCGGCCTCGATCGTGGTGAAACCGTTCATGCCGAGCGTCATGACCAGCAACTGCCGCACATCGGCATCGTCTTCGATGATGAGCGCAACACGCGCATCGGGGTCAGGTGTCATGGCTAACACCCTGCCAGATGTTGCTGCCGGGACCGAGTGCATCGGAAGCGTTCTGCGTATTTTCCGGCCGAGGCGTGCCCCGGCGCCCGCTGCCTGCCGCCATCAGCGGCCCGCCGCCATGACGCGGGCCGCCAGCCAGGGTCCGACGTCGGACCCCGGGAGCGGCATGGCGAGGTGGAAGCCCTGCCCGGCATCGCAGCCGCGGTTCAGCAGTTCCTCCCGGGTCTCCTCGCCGTTGACGCCCTCCGCGACCACGCGGAGGCCCAGGCTGTGTGCCATGTCGATGATCGATCCGACGAGCGCGCCGGCGCGCGCGTCGCCCCCCATTGCCGTGACGAAGGAGCGGTCGAGCTTCAGTTCGTCGACGGGGAGGTCCCGCAGGTAGGCCAGGGAGCTGTACCCGGTGCCGAAGTCGTCGATCGAGACCTGGACGCCCGCGGCCCGCAGCTCCGCGAGGAGTCCGGCGGTCCCGGCGGGCGTGGACATCAGGACGTCCTCGGTGATCTCGAGCATGAGGCAGGACGCGGGCAGCCCGTGCTCCGCGAGCAGGCCCAGGATCTCGTGCGGGAGGCACGGCAGGATGCAGGACCCGGACATGTTCACGGCGACGACGACGTCCAGGCCTTCCGCGCGCCAGCGGGAGACGCGCCGGACGGCCCGCCGGAGGACGAGCGAGGACAGCTGCGGCATCAGGCCCGCCTCCTCGGCGAGCGGCAGGAAAGCGCTCGGGGGCAGCTGCCCGCGGGTGGGGTGGTTCCAGCGGACGAGCGCCTCCACGCCGGTCACCTCGTGGTCCGCCAGGCGGACCTTCGGCTGGTAGTGCAGCTCGAACTGGTCCTCCGCGAGCGCCGTGCGGATCTCCTGGACGGTCCGCAGCCGCAGTTCGCCGTCGTCGTCGTCCGTGGAGTCGTACACGTGGAAACCGCTGCGCTGCGCCTTCGCGCGAAACATGGCGATGTCCGCCTTCCGCATGAGCAGGCTGATGTCCGTACCGTGCCGGGGCGTCAGGGCGATCCCGATGCTGGCGCTCACCTGCAGGGCGGCGGTCCCGACCTCCACGGGGCTGGAGAGTTCGGCACCCAGCCGCCGGGCTGCGGCCACGGCCTCGCCGTCGGTCACGCCGCCGAGGTACACGGCGAACTCGTCGCCGCCGAGACGCGCGAGCAGGTCACCGGGACGCAGCTGCCGCCGGAACCGCCGGCCGACCTGCACGAGGAGCTCGTCCCCGACGTCGTGCCCGAGGGCGTCGTTCACGTGCTTGAAGCGGTCGAGGTCGATGACGAACAGGGCACCGGCGGTGCCGCCGACCAGCCGGTCGGGTACGTCGGTCAGCAGGGCGCGGCGGTTCGGCAGCTTGGTGAGCTCATCGGTCCGCGCCAGGGCCACGAGCATCCGGTTCCGGAAGGCGAGGGGCACGGACGCCAGCGCCAGCGAGGCCGCGGCGAAGACCACCGCGAGCAGCGGGATGTCCAGCCGGGAGCCGATGACGAGCACGGCGAGTGCTGATGCCGTGGACACCAGGGGCGCCGCGAGCTCCGGAACGCCACGGCTCCTGCAGCCGCGTCCGGTCCCTGCCGCGCCGTCCACCCAGGCCGCCACGGCCACCACGCCGACCACCCAGCCCGCGTCGATGAGCGAACCGGCGCTGTAGTCCTCGATGCCGAGGGCGTAGGCGACGTCGGCTGCGGAGAAGAGGATCATCCCGGCGATCAGGACCGGCCAGCGCGGCCCGATGTCGAGGCCCTTCGACGCGAGGACCCCACCCACGGCGGTGATCACCAGCAGGTCGAGGAGCGGGTAGGCGACGGTGACGGCCACCTCGAAGGCCGTGCCGCCGGCGGTGCCGGCCTGCAGGATCGGCGCCAGCAGCAGCGCCACGAGCGAGGCTGCCGCGAGCGCTCCCACGAGGCTGTCCAGCAGGATGGGCCACATCAGGCCGCGCAGCTTCCGCACGAGCACGACCCCGAGGGCGCCGAGCATGAGCGGGTAGAACGCGAGGTACGGCACGTCCGCCAGGGAGGTGAAGCCGAGCGAGTCGCCGCCGTCGAGCGATACCAGGTAGTAGGCGTCGCCGGCGGTGTAGGCGACCACCGCCCCGCCGCCGAGCAGGACCTGCGGTTCCGAGAAGCGGGTCCGTACCGCAGCACTGATACACAGGCCCACGGCGGCGAGTTCGGTGAACAGGCACAGCCAGCCGTCGGTGAACGGTTCGAACGTCTCCGGATCCCCCAGCAGGAGGCTCGCGGTGTAGACGACGAGCAGGCCCACCATCACGGCGGTCAGGACCCGCGACGGACCCCACTGCTCACCACGGCGCCCGTCGGCGGCGAGGGGTGTGTCGCGCCGCATGAAGTCCCCATCCTCTGCGCTGGCCATGGAGTTCATGGCAACGGCCAGCATAGGCAGGCCGCCTGGACCGGCGGACCGATCGGGCGCGTCCTCGCCGCATCCTGTGGAAATCCTTGGTTGGCCCTGTTGTGCACGGAGCGTATGTACCCTCGACCTATGTTGCGAATCATCCGTCAACTCCTGATGGTGCCCGAGGTCGCGCTCCTGGCGCGGCGCACTCCACGGGACCCGGCGGTGGCCTGGGAGGGCTACTGGCGCGGAATCCGTGCGACCGGCACGCAGGGCGAGGTGCTCTGGGACACCGACATCGGACCCGAGGCGGAGCAGTACGCGACGTCCATGCAGGCCACCATGGACTTCGCACTGCCGGTCCTCGACGTCGGATGCGGGAACGGACGCTGGACGCGCTGGCTCGCACCCCGCTTCCCGGCCGCCGTCGGCGTGGACGTCGCGGAGAGCGCCGTGCAGCGGGCCCGGCAGGAGGCCGATGGTGAGCACACCATCTCCTTCCGTACCCTCGACCTGACCCGGCCCGGCACCGGTCATATGCTGCATGAGGAATACGGTGATATGAACGTGTTCGTCCGTGGCGTCTTCCATGTCCTCCGCGGCCCGCAGCGCGAACACCTGGCGCGGAACCTGCATTCCGTGGCGGGCCGGCACGGGCGCGTCCTGCTGACGGAGACGAACTATCGCGGCAGCCCGCTCTCCTACATGCAGAGCCTCGGCGCGACCCCCGGCAGCATCCCGCTCCCGCTGCGCAAGGCCATCGGCGGCATCCCCGTACCGGGCCGTTTCGGCCCCGAGGAACGCCGTGCGGCGTTCCCGGAGGCAGCCTGGCAGATGGTGGCCGACGGGCCGGTCACCATCCAGGCCGTGCCGATGGGCGGCAACGCGACCACGGGCATCCCCGGATACTTCGCTACGATGAAGGCTCGCTGATCCTCGGTCTCACGGGGTGAACCCAGGGCCGCCCGGCCCGGAAGGCATCAGCGGTCTGCTCAGGAGGCCCCCATGCCCGCACAACGCATCGACGGCGACAAGGCCGGCCTGGAACTCCTGCCGAACGGCATCCTCCACCTGGCATGGGATCAGGACTGCACCATCACCGTCACGGATGCAGAGGCAGCCATGCGAGCGGTCAACTCACTCGCCGAGGCGGAGGGGCACCCGATGCTGGTGGACATGGAGACCACGAGAACCGTGACGCGCGACGCGCGGGCGGTCTTCGCCGTCCCCTGCGCCGCGTCGCGGATCGCACTCCTGGGCTCCTCTCCCGTGGACAGGATGATCGCCAACTTCTTCCTCGGTGTGAACTCCCCTCCCTGCCCCACGCGGTTCTTCACCTCGCGCCACCTCGCCGTAGCATGGCTGCAGAGCGACGCCGGCGAACTCGAGCACCCGGCCATCGCCTGACCCCTCGCGGATCCCATGGGTCCGCTCCAGGGCTGCCTCAGAGAGGTACGGGGATATCGGCCCCACCTTCGTGTGTGAGCCGTGTGCCCACCTGCACCACCGAAGGAACGGTGATGAAACCCCCCGCGACCAGGGCCTGGCCCTTCGTGAAATGGAGGACGTCGTCGAGGAGACCGGGCGAGACGTAGCCGAAGACGGAGGCCAGTTCGGCAAGATCCCGCGGTGACGACATCTTCATCAGCACGAGGTTGTCGCACTGGCTCAGGACGTTGACGGGGACTTTGGAGGGTCGCTGGGTCGACAGGAGAAGCCAGAGCCCGAATTTGCGCCCCTCCGCGGCGATCTGGGTGATCCGTTCGGTGAGCGCACGTTGGACGGGCGTGGTCGGGTCCGGGCTGCAGAGATTGTGGGCCTCGTCGATCACGATGAGGATCGGGTGGCGTTCCTCGCGCCTCTTCCACAGGTGATCGAGCACGCTGAGGGCGGCGACCTGCGGTTCGGCGGGGAACCGGAACCCGCCCAGGTCGAGGACAGTGGCGCGCGGGCGTTCGTCGATGACGTCCTCCGCGGACCGGCCGCCCCACGCCCAGAGGTCCCATTCGAGCACACCGAGATTCTCGATGCGCGTCGCGAGATTCCGCCCGGGGGCAGAGTCCTTCGCCCGCAGTTGGCCGACCAGATCGGCACGGTCCGTCACGCTCACCTCGTTCTCGAGGTGGACGAGGACGTTGTACTCCTCGCGGTCCAGGACCGGATCGAGACCCAGGACGGCGGCGCGCGACTCCAGCGGCTGGTCCAGGAACCGCACACGGACGTGGCCGGCTCCGCTCCCGGTGGCCCGGAGGACACGCACATCACCGAACGGGCCGGAACCCCCGGCGAGCGGCTCCCTGAGGTCTCCCAGGCGGACGAAGTCGGCATTCGGATCGAGGACCAGGAGCGGCAGCCGGGTGTGGAGCAACAACTGTTCGAGGACGACACCCAGCGCGTAGGTCTTCCCCGACCCACTCTGCCCGCACCAGAACGTATGGCGGTTGAACCGTGTGGCATCGAGTTCCGCGGGCGTGCGGCCGCCGTCGAGGGTGCCGATGCTCAGCTGATGGGACATGTCTTCTCCATCGTTCGTCGGTTCCGGACCGGTCTATCACATCCGACGCACCCACCAGAAGGCTCCTCCGCGGATCGGACGATGCGTCCGCGGGATCCTCTGCTCCTATCCGCTGGATGGTGTACGGGGCCTCGGCTCCCGCACATGGTGTCCGCGTCCCGGGAGGCGTGCTTTGACGAGCTCCATGGTGGGTCCGAGATCGGAAAGCTGCCACACGCTGTGCCGTGAGGTAGCGGCCCAGCGGACCGTGTCCGCCACATCGCGGAGGTACCCTCCGCGCCGCTCGACGACGGCGCGGCGAAGATCTCCAGCCGTCCACGCGTAACGGAGCCCGGGCACTCCGTCCGGGAGCCCTCGGTGTCCGATGCCCAGCGTGAGGTGACCCCACAGATCGATCATCCCGGGTCTGGCGGCGTCCGCGAGTCGCATGGAGCCGAAGAAGCGGCCGTTGAGGTCGATGAGGTGATAGGTGTTGTGACTGTCGATGAGGAATTGGAGCTCGACCAGTCCCCGCCAGCCCAGCCCCGCAAGAAGCTGTTCCGCGCGGGAGGCAAGCACCTCATCAACCGGCACCGTGACAGCCCGCGCCGAGATCCCGTTGGGTGTGGGCCACAACCTCGTGCTTTCCTGCTGCACCCGCGCGGTGAGGCGTCCCCGGTCGAAGATCCCGATGAGCGCGCTCAACCGGCCCGCAACCGGTGTTTGAAGCACGGGTCGGGCTCCTGCTGCCTGGAGGTCACGAATCCGCGGTTCGGCCGCACTGATCGTGGGGTAGGTTCTCGCCTCCATGCGGGTCTGCCGGGTTTGTCCTGGGTTCCAGTGGGCGCGGCTCTTCACGATGACCGGGCCACGCCAGGACCGGATGCTCGCCTCGTCGGCATCACGGATCAGGGGGGTGGATAGCCCTGCTGCGACCGCATGCTCGGCGAGCCGGACCTTGTCCAGGGCATTCGAGACGACATTCGCCGGAGGGTGGGGATTGAGCGCCGGGATCCGGCTCCGATAGGTGGAGACTGCGGCCATCCAGTCGTCTCCGGAACCGAAGACCATCGCGTACTTGCCGGCCTGCACGGCAGCCCTGACCCCGAGTACGAACGATTCGCCGTCTCCGCGTGGTCGGGGAACAGTGTGCCGCGCCGTCACGGCTCGTGATGCTCCAGCCATGCCGCCGCCTTCCGGGGTCCCGAGCCCTACGCGCCACCCGGCGGCAGACAGTGACCGGGCGGCAGCCAAAGCACCACGGTCGCGACCCGTTCCGACGATCAAGGCGCTCAGCGGGGCCTCGACCGGTGATCGACCCGACGTCGAGAAAACCCTCGCCAGCCGTGGGTCGTTTCCCCGTTCCATCCCGCGCGCCGTACCGAAACCAGATTCTTGTTCCCTGGTGCTCATCGCTGCCCACCGTCATCATCGCGTTCACCAGGTTCCATACTGCTGGAGCGTACAAACGGCAGATGAGGAGAGCATGAGAAACATCGGCTGCATGCTCCCGGATGAGCGACCGGCAGCCCCACGTTCCGCGCTCGTCCGGCTCCGCCGTGCAGAGCAGTGTAGTGCTGCCCACCGGTGATCACAGCGCATCACGGAGCTGGTGGAGGTCTCATGTCCTTCTCATGGTCAGTGCCTAGCGTGGGCCGAGGGGAAACCCCGATCGCGATCCTGCCGGTCGGCGATCACGGTTGCGGAGCACTGACGGGCAGCAGCGATGCGCCGTCACTGGCCAAGGACTTCACCACCACGACGAAGAGGAATCACCATGAAAACCCACCTGCCCAAGCTTCTTGCCGTTGTCGCCACACTGATCGCCCTTGCCCTGACGGGCTGCGACAACCCCTCCCAGGATGAGGGATCCAACAACAACCAGGAACAACAGGACGATTCCCGGAACCAGGACAACCAACCGGACGACGGCAGCGACGATAGCGATGACACCGACGACGACAACGGCGACGGCGCTGGAGAAGACGACGGCGACGACGACGACTGAGCATCAGCACTCCCCTTGCTGATCGCTCGACGGCACCTCGTTCATTCCATGCTGAGGTGCCGGTAGACCGTGGCGCGACCGGCTCAGTGGATGGCGAGTTCAAGAGCGAGCACTGCCAGTCCGAGGACTGCCATGATGGCAAGTACCAGGATTTTGAGTCGTGGCCTTACGCGTAGACGACGTACAGCGAACAGCGTGACGACCATCAGGGTGGCGACGAGCGCTACCGCTATCAGCCGGAGCGCCGGCGCCAGTCCGACCACGCCGAGGGCGCTGAGCCCCAGGATCGCCATCGGCGCCAGAAGCACCCCCAGGGACCCGAAACTCACATAGGCGAGATGGGCGAGTTCGGCCCGGGATGGCAGGGAGCTGTCCCGAACCATATGCGCGGTTACATCTGCAACGAACACTGCCAGCAGCGTGCCCACAACGGTGAGCAACAGCGTCAACGCAGCGCCACCGATGGTGGCATGTTCGGAGTCGCGTTCGACGGCGATCGTCACGGCCAGCGTGGTGAACGTGACGTACACACGCTCCTTCAGGGCTTCAGAGCGCTGCTGCGCGGTCGCGCCAGGTGGTCCGCTGAAGAGGACGGCAGCCACGTTCTGCTCCTAGAATCGCTGTATCACAATCCGTGGTGTCTCACCGATGGGCCGGAAGTGCATCTGGCGCTGAGGGCCGCGACGCTACCGGCGATGCCATCGGCACCGGACGAAGGAGCGGGCAGCACCCGTCCCACCGACTGACGACTCTCAGCTACCGCACCAGCAGCGGTTTCGATGAGGGATGGGAGTCGTCCGGCGTCGAGGTGCTACCCGCCTGGGTCACCTGCCGGCCGATGCCATGCTGTCGGCGTTCTTCCGAGCCAATGCGGCGTCGAGGACCCTGTACTCGGCCTCTTCCACAGCCCAGTAGGCATACGCGATCGCGAATTGTGCGTCTTCCTCGGCGACGTCCGCGTTGCGCTGCGCAGCCTTGACGTCGTGCTCTGCCTTCTTGGATTCGACATCGCGGCGGAGAGAGGCGATGTCCTCGTCCCAGCTCTTCTGCACGTCGCTCCACCACGCAGCGACCTTTCCCTTGTTGGCTTCGGCGGTCTCGCGCAGCCGGTCCGTGCCCTTCTGCAGCGAGTCCCGTGCGCTCCGGACATCCTGCTGGAGCTTCGCGTGTGCATCCTGCTCGGCGGCGACGAATCGGTCTTCTGCCTCTTTCGCTCGGGCCGCGAGCCTGCTCAGATCCTCGGAGAGGGGCATGAGAATTTCCTTCCACTGTGGTGCTCTGATTGTGAGGTGACGGGAGATCGTCGTCTCCGGGACGGCGGTGCCCATTCGAAGGAGCCGGTCCCACCGTCGTTCCAGACTCACCCCTGGGCTCGCGAACGATTAGGGTCGAAAGTCCTTCGATCAGGTGTGCGCCCTCCATCCGCCGACGGTGCCCGCACGCCGCGGAGCAGGCGCGGTCTCGGCGAACGCTCCAATCCGTGGTCTGGCGGCGGAGAACAGGGCACTTCGCGAGAATTCCCTCGCGTCACGTCTCGGTCGACGACATCACCGTTCACGTGCGGGTCACAACGGACCGACAACCCGTCGGTGCAGTTCCACGGTGAGCCTGTGGATCTCGCGAGTGAGCTCGGTGTTGGTCTTCACCTCGGTCTCCGCCTCGAGGAAATCGTGATCCGCCTTCTCCTGCTGGAAGGCGGATGCGCGGTTCTGCCCGATCAGGACGAAGGTCGACAGGAAGATCGCCTCCAGTGAAACGACGAGGGTCAGCGTCGGCCACGGACTTTCCTCGACGAAAAGCATCCACACGGCGAATACGACGACATGGACGTAGACGAAAGGCATGGATCCGGCGAAGTCGGTGATCACATCGGCAATCCTCAGTTGCGGTTGCTTGGCGCGCCTTTCCCGGAACCTGGTCACGACCGGGTGTTCATGCAGTGGCGGGGGAGGATGGAGTCGGGGCATTGTTCTTCCTCGGAAGGTGTGGCGGGCCAACCCGCGCCTCAGGCTTGTGTCTGAGCGAAGCCTTGGTCCGTTGTCGACCTGATTGCGGGAGAATCCGGGGCGGCCTGCCCCTCGGTCCAGGTGCGGCGCCACGGCCGCTGATCGTAGATCGCAAGGAGTTGCGCGCCGAGGCCCAGGAACACCATGGCGGCCCATACGGCGATGTTCAGCCACGGGATCTGCAGTGCGACGATGAGGATCACACCGCCGACCAGAGCCTTCACCACCGGAGGCTGGTCGCCCCGGAACAGGAGCCTTCCGATGTAGTACGCGACATGCACGAAGGTCGCCAGCGTGAGAACGAGCCAGACCAGGAAACCTGCAAGGGCGAGGGGCGCCCCGATGATCGTCACCAGAATGACCAGCAGCGCGATAGGAACAGCGATCGACGCCACGAATCCGACGAGCAGCGCCCTCCACGGCGTCGGGACGAGCTGATTGGTGACCCGATGCAGCACGCGGGGAAAGAGTAGTCCAGCGAGTGCTGTCACGAGGCTCAGCGCGACCAGCGCGTAGAGCAATCCGAGGAGCCAACCGATGAACAACGCCCAGGGCGAGGGTTCGACCGTGGGTGGCTGCGGTGACACGACACGCTCCACCGTGCCGCTGACGGCGCCCTCGGCGATCCGAGCGTCCCGGTCACTGCTGTAGGTGACGTCACCTCCGACCGTCCCATCGATGGTGAGGCCTCCGACACCGACGACGACATCACGGCCGACCGCCCCCGCGAGCACGATGTCCTCCGCACCACCCACCAGATCGCCGCCGAACGAGCCCTCGTCGGTGACCTTCACGATCGACGCGACGATCGTCCCACTCCGTGAGATGTCACCGTTGATCGTGACGTCCTGCCCTGCGAGCCGGACATTGCCGTCCACGTTCCCGGTGATGGTGATGGTCTGGGCCGCTGCAATCACATCACCGGTGACATCACCGGAGATGGTGATGCTTTGTCCTGCTGCGTACACATCCCCGTCGACATCATCGGCGATATCGACAACCGAATCACTGTAGAACTGCGGACCGACGCCATCGTTGACCACAGAGGGCACGGACGACGGGCCCGATGCCGGAAGAGCAGCGACCGACGCCGACCCTGTCGCCACAACGAGGATTCCAGCCGCGAGAACTGCGGCAAGAACCCTCCGGGTATGTGGAAATGCTTCCATTGCAACGCCTCTCCTGCCTGGGGTGCACATGATGTGGTGGGCCCTCGTCGGCGTCGCGAGCGTGTGCGCCTCGTGACCGGTCGGAGCTCTTCGCCCGACCCCGACGATGCGAGCGGGTCGAGCTTCTCAGTGGCGTTCACCCTGGAGGAGAGTCGAAGGTCCCGATAGTGGGACCGTGCTGGTGGTCGGCGCTGTCCCCTGATCCCGACCGGGCCCCGGTCGAGCTCCCGCGGAGCCCGGGCGGGGGCCGGCTCAGCCCCCGAGCGGGCTCCGCGAGTTCTCCGGTGAGAGCAGTCAGTTCGCGTAGACGTCCACCAGGCGCAGGTCCGGCGTCCACAGCCCCAGCGAGTCGCCGGTGTTGTTGAGCACGGAGGACGGCATCGCGTTGAAGTAGGCGGTCGGCGTGTTCGTGCCGGGCCCGGTGTGGACGCGCAGCTCACCACCGGGCTGCAGGACATAGCCGTCCCCCACACGCAGGACGGTGTTCGCGGCGTCCCGGAGGAAGTAGCCGCTGACGTCGACTGCAGAGCCGGAGGCGTTCCGCAGCGTCACGTACTCACCGGCGTCCGGCTGGACGTCGTCGCCCGCCGGGTTGTTCACGGCCCCGCTGATCTCGAGGGCTGCACCCGGGAACACGGGGATCCCGCGCAGGTAGCGGCTGTTCTGGATCGGGAAGTCGGTGGTCACGACGTCGACGCCGAGGTCCACGACGGCCTGCACGGCTTCCGGCGAGTTCACGGTGTAGACGCCCATCACGAGGCCCGCGTCCTTGACCCGGGCGACATCGGCGGCAGTGAGGCCACGGTAGTTCGCGCCGACGGAGTCCACGAACGTGGCCCACTCGGCCAGCACCTCGGACCCCGGGACCACGCCCGTGAGCTGCTGCAGTTCCACCTCGGGCGCCAGGGCGGCGAACCTGCGGTTGGAGGACTCGTCGAAGCCGAGCACCTGCACCTTGTCCGCGTCGACCAGCTTCTGCCAGGCGGGATCGGTGCTCAGTTCGGTGGCCACCAGTTGCTCGATACCGGGTGAGTTCACCGGCGACTTGATCTCGATGTACACGCCGGTGTTGCGGGTGGCCACCGTGGCGGCGTCGTCGAGGTGCGGGATCTTCTCGCCGACGAAGCGCCCGTCGAAGTACGAGCCGACGTCGAGCTGCTGCAGCTCGGCCCACGTGAAGGACGTGATCGGGTCGCCGGCGCGGGCCGGGAAGACGTCCTCCACATTGGTGGTGCGGGCGGGGGTGTCGTCGTGGAAGAGGAACGGGACGCCGTCGGCGCTGAGCTGCACATCGATCTCGATGAAGTCCGCGCCGGAGGACCGGCCGTCCTTGAAGGCCGCCACGGTGTTCTCGGGCGCCGTACCCCCGGCACCGCGGTGCCCCACGAGGACCGGACCCGCCTGGTGCTTGGCGTCGCCGCGACCCCCGGACGCCTCGGTGACGGTACCGACGGGGACGGCGTGGGCGGGAGCAGCAAGGAACGAGAGTCCGACGGCGACGGCGGCCGCCGAACGGATGGAACGGGCGAAACGGGGCATGGGTGGATCCCTTCGGGTGGAGGACACGCAAGCGATGACCGCTCACCTCGAGCCAACAGCCCCCGTCCGGCACTCCGCTCAATGGCGCATGAACTGCCGGTGAAAGGCACCGTTACCTCAGGTAACGGCCGCCGAGGCCGGGATCCCGGACGACCGGGCGCCAGGGCACTCAGAGTCCGAGGGCCGGGACGGTCAGCCCGAACTCCCGTCGGAGCGCCAGCTTCGCCGCGTTGAGCCCGGCCATCCCGTGCACGCCCGGGCCGGGCGGCGTGGACTGCGAGCAGAGGTAGAAGCCCTTGATCGGCGTCGCCCACGGCTGCAGGGACGGCACCGGCCGGGCGACGATCTGGCGGAGGTTCACCGCCCCGCTGCTGAAGTCCCCGCCCACGTAGTTGGCGTTGTAGACCTCGAGCTCACCGGCCGTCGTCGTATGGCTCTGCACGACGACGTCCCGGAAGCCCGGCGCGAACCGCTCGATCTGGGCGGTCACGGCCTCGGCCATGTCCCGCGTTGAGCCCCGCGGCACGTGGCAGTAGGTCCAGAGCGTGTGCCGGCCCTCGGGCGCGCGGGTGGGATCGAACGACGACGGCTGGGAGAGCAGCACGTACGGGCTGTCCGGGTGGATGCCCTGGTTGACCTGCTTCTCGCCGGCGGCGATCTCCTCCCGCGTCCCGCCCAGATGCGCCGTTCCGGCGCGGTGCAGTTCGGGGTGGGTCCACGGGACGGGCCCGGACAGGATGAAGTCCACCTTGCACGCGGCGTTGCCGTACGTGAAGGCCTTCAGTGCTGTCTCGTAGGCGGCCGGGAGGCGCCCACGGGACATTGCCTGGAACGTCTTCGGTGCGACGTCGAGCAGCACCACGGGCGCATCCGACACCTCCGCGAGGGTCTCCACCCTGCTGTCCGTGATGATCTGCCCACCGTGCTGCCGCACGTCGAGTGCCAGGGCGTCGGCGATGGACTGCGATCCCCCGACCGGGATGGGCCAGCCCCCGGTATGGGCCAGGAGATTCAGCACCAGACCGGCGCCTGCCCCGGTCAGGGAGGGCAGGGTCCCCACGGGGTGCGCCATGACACCCGTGACGAGGGCCTTCGCCTCCTCGGTGCTGAAGCGGCGGTTCCACCACGGCAGTCCCTGGTCGAGGACTGCGAGGCCGAACCGCACGGTGGCCTCCGGGCTCTTCGGGACGCGCACCACGTGGTTGAGGGTGAACGCGAGGATGGCCTGTTCGCGGTCGCTCAGCGGCTGCAGGAGCCGCCGGTACGCCTCGCCGTCCACGCCGAGGCCCTCGACGGTCCTCTCGAGGCTGCGGTAGGCGATGCCTGCCCGCCCGTCGTCGAGCGGGTGGGCGAAGGAGACCTCGGGAACCGCGAAGCCGATGCGCCGGCTCAGCTCGAAGGCGCGGAAGAACGGCGAGGCGAGGGCCATCGGGTGGACGGCCGAGCAGAAATCGTGGAGGTGGTCCTGCTGCATGAGCTCGATGGACCGGGACCCGCCGCCGATGGTCGGCGCGGCTTCGTGGATCCGTACGGACAGGCCTGCGCGCGCCATGACGACGGCGGCCGCGAGCCCGTTGGGACCGGCGCCGACGACCTCGACATCTACCATGGCTTCCTCTCTTCGGGGCGGGGCGATCCCGCCGGTCAGGTCTCCGTGCTCNGGGGGGGGGCGCCCCCGCCGGTCAGGTCTCCGTGCTCGGGCGGCTGCGCCCGCCGACCCGATCGGCCGCCTGCCGGAGGCGGTCGACGGTCCGCCGTGCGGCTGCCGGCCCCCTCCGGCGCGCGGCCAGCAGTGACGCCACCGCGGTGTAGCGGCCGGCGTCGAGCGGGACGTCGTAGGTCGTGGGCACCACCACCACGTTCTTCGAGAAATTCCGTTTGAACGTCGTGACGTTGGCCAGGGACGGGTAGTTCTCGCTCTCGATGCCGGTGAGGCCGCACGCGGTGTTCCCCCCGGCCTTGAGCGCCCTGAACGCCTCCCACAGCAGCAGGTAGGGGGCGAAGGTGTTGCGTGCCGCGAGAGTACTGCCGGCGAAGTAGTAGACGGCGTGGCCGCGGTACTCCGTGGTGATCAGCCAGCTCAGGGGCCGCCCGGCGCGGTAGGCGACGAGGAGGCGGAGGTGGTCGCCCAGTACGGTCAGCAGGGTCTCGTAGTAGGACGAGTCGAAGGACTGGAATCCGTCGCGTTCGGCTGTCTCCTGCAGGATCGGGTACAGCTCGGTCGCGAAGACCTGCTTCCATTCGCTGCGCGGAATATGTTTGATCTCGATGCCGTTGCGTTGGGCCCGCCGGATGCTGTTGCGTGCGTTCGGCCGGAAACTCTTCAGCAGGTCGGCCTCGGACGGCGTGAGGTCGACGACGATCTCCCGCTCGTACCAGCCGTGCTCGATCGGACCGGCGGCGGGGGCCTGCGGTGTGGCGACCTGCAGGCGGACATAGAGCGGGTGCACCGTCGGGTGGTCCCGGAACTGCCGGCGCACGGTCTCCATCAGCAGGCGCTCCGCGGCGGGGGTCCGTTCCGCGAACCAGACCGGTCCGTTGACCACGACGACGGATTCCCGGAAGCGGCGGACCACGTGGACGTAACTGGCGGTCGCCACGAGCCTGCCCGCTGCATCCCGGTACGCCCAGATGCCCAGCGGCGTGCGCCCGAGGGCCCGCTCGAAGTCGACCCAGTCCGGCGTCTGCTCGAGCGGGATCACCACCTCGGGGTGCGCGGCGGCGATGGCGTCGAAGGCCTGCCGGTCGAGCGGGCTGTAGGTCAGGAGTGCTGCGTTCACTGGGGGTCTCTCACTGGGGGGCCTGCTCGGGTCGATGATCGGGCGCGCTGCGGGCCGGGGGTGCCGGCCGACCGGGGCCCGTCACCGTCGGCCGACGCGGTGAAGGCTGCGTCCGCGCGGTCCTGCAAGCCTATCGGAGCAGCGCGCACGGAGGGCTCCGCCGTCCGCAGCCCCTCCGACGGCCCCCGACGGGGCGAGGATCCCCGGGGTCCCAGGGTGAAGCGATCACGCGCCCGGTCGAACGGGCCACCCTGGGGGTCGTCGATGCCGCCGCGCCGCACCACATCGCCGCGTGGCGCGAGGATCTCCGCGACGACCACCCCCATGACATATGCCGTGCCAAGCATGTGAGCGAGGACCGCCCAGGAGTACGTGCCGAGTCCCAGGTTGTTCGCGGCGGGGCCACCGCTCGTCATGCCCCCGAGATACAGCCAGACGGCCGCCCAGTGGAGGACCTCCACGAACTGCCAGGCGAGGACCACCCGCCATCGGGGAACCGCGAGTGCCACGAGCGGCACGAGCCACAGGGCGTACTGGGGCGAGTACACCTTGTTGCAGAGGATGAACGCACCCACGATGAGCACGGCCAGTTGGGCGAGCCGGGGCCGGCGCTGCGCCCGCAGCGCGAGGACCGCGATGCCCGCGCAGGCGAGGACGAACAGGGCGGCGGCACCCGTGTTGATGGCGCCCGGTGTGAGGGTGGCGACGCCTGCCTGCCGCGCCAGCGCGTTGTACACGTACCACCCCGAAGAGAATCCGGCGTCGCGCGTCTCCGAGAAGGTGAGGAAATAGCCCCAGCCTGCCGGATCACGCAGCAGGAACGGCAGGTTCACCGCGAGCCAGGCCGCGAGCGCACCGGCCGCCGCACCGAGGAAGGGACGGTAGCGCCCCGTCCGGATCGCCAGGACCAGCACCGCCCCGAGAATCAGGACCGGGTAGAGCTTCACCGCGGCGCCGAGCCCCCAGAGGATCCCGGCCAGGACCGGCCGGTCGCGCGCGAACGCCAGCATTCCGCAGGCCGCGAGGAGCACGGCCCAGAGATCCCAGTTGATGGTGCCGGCCAGGATGATGACCGGCGCCGTGGCCACGAAGGCCGCGTCCCAGGGGCGCCGTCCGGCGAGCCGGAGGGTCGCGAGGACCGTCAGGATCCACACCCCGGCGAGGAGTACGGCGTTGACGTCGAAGTAGAGGAGGGAGGCCGCCGCGGCGTCCGCGCCACCCGCGACCACCTCCACCAGCACCGCGGTGCCCGAGGCGAGCAGCCCGAGCAGCACCGGGTACTCGAAGAGCGCGCCAGGGGTGATGAACGGCAGGACGCCCTCCCCGAGACCCCGGCTCCGGTAGAGCTCGGTCCAGTCGGAATAGCAGGCGCGGTAGAAGTAGTCCGGGGAGGACCACCCCTCGATGCGGCACGGGTTCTTGACGACGACGGCCAGGACGGCCGAGCAGACGGTCAGGAGGATCAGCACCCGCTCCACCGTGAACCAGCCCGGCGAGATACGGCCGGGGTCGGTGCGTCGTCCGAGCGGGCCCCCGACGCCCTCGACCAGGGGCCGCAGCGCCGGATCGGACCGGCTCGGGACGCTGATGCGGTAGGGGCCGCGCCTGCCCGTGCCCGAGGTCATCCCCCGAGCCTAGCCGCCCCGCGCCCGGCGGACGGGCAGCGCCCGGGCGCATGATCGGGCAGGTGATCGGGGGCGGGGACCGGATCGAGGAATGAGGCGGCAGCCGCCCGCGTTGGAAACTGAACGTACACTGGCATTCCCTGCCAACCGCGCCCGGGGCGACGACGGCCGGGGCATATTCAACTGGCTTTCGAGGAGAACTGTGGGACAGAACCCCATTCGCGTGGCAATTATTGGAGTCGGCAACTGTGCCGCGTCGCTGGTCCAGGGCGTGCACTACTACCGCGACGCGGATGCGGCGGGTGCCATTCCCGGCCTGATGCACGTCGAGTTCGGCAAGTACCACGTGGGTGACGTGCAGTTCGTGGCGGCATTCGACGTCGACGGCAAGAAGGTGGGCCACGACCTCGCCGAGGCCATCGGCGCCAGCGAGAACAACACGATCAAGATCGCCGACGTGCCGCCCACCGGCGTCATCGTCCAGCGCGGTCACACCCTGGACGGCCTCGGCAAGTACTACCGCGAGACCATCGTGGAGTCGGACGAGGAGCCCGTCGACATCGTGGCGCAGCTCAAGGCGTCCAAGGCCGATGTCCTGGTCTGCTACCTGCCCGTCGGCTCGGAGCACGCCGCGAAGTACTACGCGCAGTGCGCCATCGACGCCGGCGTCGCGTTCGTCAACGCCCTCCCCGTCTTCATCGCCGGCACCAAGGAGTGGGCGGACAAGTTCACCGAGGCCGGGATCCCGATCATCGGCGACGACATCAAGAGCCAGATCGGCGCCACGATCACCCACCGTGTCATGGCGAAGCTGTTCGAGGACCGCGGCGTCACGCTCGACCGCACCTACCAGCTGAACGTCGGCGGCAACATGGACTTCAAGAACATGCTCGAGCGCGACCGCCTCGAGTCGAAGAAGATCTCCAAGACCCAGGCCGTCACCTCGAACGTCAAGGCCGAGCTGCGGGCCAATGACGTCCACATCGGCCCCTCGGACTACGTCGCCTGGCTCGACGACCGCAAGTGGGCCTTCGTGCGCCTCGAGGGCCGCAACTTCGGTGACGCCCCCGTGTCACTCGAGTACAAGCTCGAGGTCTGGGACTCCCCGAACTCGGCCGGGGTCATCATCGACGCTATCCGTGCGGCGAAGATCGCCCTGGATCGTGGGATCGGCGGACCGATCCTCTCGGCGTCGAGCTACTTCATGAAGTCGCCCCCGGAGCAGTACGCGGACGATATCGCCCACGAGAAGGTCGAGGCCTTCATCCGCGGCGACATCGAACGCTAGCCGGCATCACGGGAGGCCGGGACGGTTCGCCGTCCCGGCCTCCCGTGCGTTCCGGCCCGTTCCCGGGCAGGGACGGGTGCTAGAACAGCCCGACGGCGTTGCCGTCGGCATCCACGTCCATCCGGAGCGCGGCCGGCTCCTTCGGGAGTCCGGGCATCGTCATCACGGAGCCCGTGAGCGCGACGATGAACCCGGCGCCGGTCTTGGGGATGAGGTCCCTGACGTGCACGGTGAAGCCCTTGGGTGCGCCGAGCACGCTCGCGTCGTCCGAGAACGAGTACTGGGTCTTCGCCATGCACACGGGCAGCCCCGACCACCCGTTCGCCTCGATCTCCTTCAGCCGGCGCAGGGCCGGGACCGAGAACTCGACGCCGTCCGCGCCATAGATCTCCTGCACGATGGTGCGGATCTTCTCCTGGACGGGGAGGTCGAGCGGGTAGAGGTGGGAGAAGGCGACGGGCCGCTCGAGGGCGGCCAGCACCTCGGCCGCGAGCTCGTCCCCGCCGGGGCCGCCTCCGCCCTGGCCCCACACGTCGGCGACGGCGGCGGCGATCCCCTCCCCGGCGCACCAGGAGAGCAGCCAGTCGAGCTCCTCCGGCGAGTCGGTGCCGAACCTGTTGATGGCGACGACGGGCCGGATCCCGAACTTCTCGATGTTCCGCACGTGGCGGAGGAGGTTCGCCGTCCCGTCCCGGAGCGCATCGGCGTCGGGCGTCGCGAGGTCCGCCTGGGCCACCCCGCCGTGCATCTTGAGGGCGCGGACCGTCGCGACGATCACCACGGCGTCGGGTGCGAGATCCGCGGCCCGCGCCTTGATGTCCATGAACTTCTCGGCGCCGAGGTCCGCGCCGAAGCCGGCCTCGGTGACGACGATGTCCGCGAGGCGGCGCGCCGTCCGGGTGGCGATGACCGAGTTGCAGCCGTGGGCGATGTTGGCGAAGGGACCGCCGTGCACGAGGGCCGGTGTGCCGGCGATGGTCTGCACGAGGTTCGGCTTGAGGGCGTCCTTGAGCAGCAGCGCCAGCGCCCCCTCCACCCGCAGGTCCCGGACGGTCAGCGGCCGGCGGTCGTAGGTGTAGCCGAAGGTGATGTCCGCCAGGCGTTCCTTGAGGTCCTCGGGGTCGGCGGCCAGGCAGAAGACGGCCATGATCTCGGAGGCCACGGTGATGTCGAAGCCGTCCTGGCGGGGTGTTCCCTGCATGGGCCCCCCGAGGCCGATGACCACTTCGCGCAGGGCGCGGTCGTTGACGTCCAGGACCCGCTTGAACGTGATGCGCCGCGGATCGATGCCGAGCTCGTTGCCCTGGTGGATGTGGTTGTCGATCAGCGCCGCCAGCGCGTTGTTCGCGGAGGTGATGGCATGGAAGTCGCCCGTGAAGTGCAGGTTGATCTCGTCCATCGGCAGCACCTGCGAGTAGCCACCACCGGTCGCGCCGCCCTTCATGCCGAGCACGGGGCCGAGGGACGGTTCACGCAGGGCGATCATGACCCGCTGCCCCGCCCGGGCGAGCGAATCAGCGAGCCCCACGGTGCAGGTGGACTTCCCCTCCCCGGCGGGGGTGGGACTCATGGCGCTGACCAGGACCACCTTGCCGGGGGTGCGGCCGTCCTCGGGTAGCAGGCGCGGGTCGATCTTCGCCTTGTACCGGCCGTGGAACTCGAGGGCCTCCCGCGGGATCCCGGCCGCATCGGAGATGTCCTCGATGGGCCTGACCGCGGCGGCGCGGGCAATCTCAAGATCGCTCATGCAGCCAACCTATCAGCGCGCCGGGATCAGGCCCGCGGGAGCCCGGCCCGCCCGAGGACGTAGTCGATGAGGGGTTCGTACAGTCCAGGGGTCACGTTGTCGTCGAGCGGGACGGCGACGTCCAACTGGCCCTGCGCCTCCGAGACGAACAACCCGGGGTCGTTGCAGTCCGCGAAGCCGACGGTGGGCAGCCCGACATTCGCCGCATGGCCTGCCCAGCCGTGATCGGCCACGACGAGATCCGGGAGGTCGTGTCCGGTGTTCGTGAGCGTGTCGAGGCTCAGGCGCATGGGCTCGGGGAAGTGGGTGTGCATGAGTCCGCCGTGCTGATGCCACACGAGGACACCGAAGACCTGCCGGATGTCCCCGGCCCCGAAGTGGCGCCCCTCCGGGACCCGGACCACCGTGGCGCCCGCCGCGGCCACCGCCTGCGCGAAGGCCGCATGGACGGGGAGCAGGCCCGCGGGGTGGCCTGTCGCGAAGAGGATCCGCTCCCGCCGGCGGGCTGACGCCCCCAGCCGGTCGGCGAACCGGTCGAGGGCGGCGACGCACTTCTGCGCGTCGATGGTGTCCTGGCCCTCGGTGTGGTTCCGGTCGGGGCTCGTCCCCACACGCTCGTGCATGAGGTCGAAGACGTCGTCGTAGGTCCAGTCGCGCGTGTGTTCCACCCCGAACTCGAGGTGCTCGTTGCGCTCGAGGAAGAGCCGCATGTGCTTCAGGTTGTCCTGCCGCGGCGTGGCCACCAGGCCGGTGATGCGAACGGAATCGAGGTATGCGGCGAGCTCGGCGGGATTCACGCTTCCATCCTAGGTTCCCGGGCGGGGCTTCAGCGGGCGGTCGCCGCGGGGAAGCGCTCGACGGCGGCGCGATAGCTCTGCGCCGTCAGCAGGGCCGTGCGCTGCCAGCCGAACGCCAGCGCATGGGTGGCGGCCCCCCGGCCCAGTGTCTCCTTCAGGCGGACGTCGTCGTGCAACCGTTCGAGGACGTCCGCCCAGTGGGCCGCGGAGTGGCCGTTCACGAGGAGGCCGCTGCGCCCGTCGCTGACGGCCTGCGGCAGCCCGCCGACGTTGGCGGCGACCACGGGGGTTCCGCAGGCCTGCGCCTCCAGCGCCACGAGGCCGAAGGATTCACTGAAGGACGGCATGGCCACCGCATCCGCGGAGCGGAACCACTGGGCGAGGTGGGAGGCGGTCACGGGCGGGTAGAGGCGCACGTCCCGGGTGAGGCCGGCGGCGTCGATGAGGGGCTGCAGGGCCAGGGCCTCGGCACCGCTTCCCGCGCCGAGGATGCTGACGGCGAGCGGGATGTCCGGCCGGCGGCGCCGGAGTTCCGCGGCCGCTGCGACGAGGACCTGCGGACCCTTCAGCTTCTGGATCCTCCCGGCGAACACCACGTGGAACTGCTCCGGCGGGAACGCCAGTGCAGCGCGCGCAGCGGCCCTGTCACCCGGGTTGAACGTCGAGAGATCCACGCCGGGAGCCACGACGTCGACCCGGTCCGGGTCGGCGCCGTAGAGCGAGATGAGCTCGGACGCCTCGGTGCTCGTATTCGCGATCAGGCGGGCCGCCCCCTCGACGACCGCCTCCTCACCGGCGATCCGATCCGCCGGTTCCGGGGCGCTGAGTGCCTTCATGCGCAGGTTCTTGACCTTCGCCATCGTGTGCATGGAGTGGATCAGGGGGAGGTTCATCTCCCGGCTGAGCGTGAGGCCCACGAGTCCGGAGACCCAGTAGTGGGAATGCAGGACGTCGAAGTGGCCGTCCGCGAGGAGGTCGGCCACGTCGGTGATCGCGTCGGCGAAGGTGTCCGTCAGTCCCGGGAGGTCCTCCTTCGGGATGCGGTGGCGGGGCCCGGCGTCGAGGTGGTGGACCACGACACCGTCGGCGAGCACCTCACGCCGCGGGCGTCCCTCACCGGCCTCCCGGGTGAAGATCTCGACGTCGATCCCGACGCCGGCGAGTTCGAGGGCCGTGCTCCTGACGTAGACGTTCATGCCGCCCGCGTCCCCCGTGCCGGGCTGCTCGAGCGGCGAGGTGTGCAGGGACAGCATGGCCACGCGCCTGACGCCGGACACACCATCTCCCTTCCGACCGGCGGGGGAAAACCGGTCGCATAACCTCACGACCCTATAACGCCGCGTCCGCACCCCCCATTCCGTGAATCGGTCACACCCTGCCGGTCGCCGACGGTGCCCGGGATCGCTGATCTGATCGCCGGCTGCGGTCGGCGCGGCCGGCCCGTATGTCACTTGATGTAGGTGGTGTGCTGGGGCAGTGTGAACCGCTGCGACGCCTCCCAGGGGTCACGGGGCCGGTCGGCCCAGATCTGTCCCCACACGGACAGGCTGTTCCTCCATCTCCTCAGCAGGCGTCGTACCTCCTTCCTGCGGTGGAAACCGGGCATCGGATGGGACGGGGCACCCGGGAGGTCCACTCCCGGGCCGGCGTCCGGAAGGGGGGTCAGCGATCCGCCCATGATGAATTCGCCGGAGGCGGGAAATGGTGCGGAGGGATTGTCGGTGAATTGGTCGGGAATGGGCCGGGAATTGGGCAGGACGGAATTCGGCAGGGACGAGCCACGAAGGGCATTACCGGAAAAGAATGGGACGAGGAAGCCGCGCACGGTCACGGGCGCGGGGATGGTGCTGGTCGACCGGCTACCGCCGGTGCGCTGGCTTCCTAATGGTCACGGGTGACGAAGGCGGGATCGGTGCGGCGGGCAAAGGCTCCGCCGAGCATGGTATTCACGATCTCCACCTCCGTTCCGTCGAGTGACCTGCAGTCATGCGGTAATGGGTTCCCTCGCTGCTCGAGGTACGAACTGTTCGAGTTGGGATGACCCAATGGCACGTGGATAAAGCTACCGTATGAAATATGCGCAGGGATAGCCCTTCGGATGAATTGGTCCGGATATTTTCGGGGAAAGGTGGACATCGGGTGTCGGCACCGACGGCCGCGAGCTCACGCATCGTCCAGATCGATGCCCTGAGGGGATTCGCCCTCTTCGGCATCCTCATGGTCAATGTGTGGTTCTTCGCCGACTCGTCCCACCTGGCGGGAGGTCGGGATCCGTCCACCTCGTCACGGGCGGACCTCGTCATCCGGTTCGCCGTCGTGACGTTCTTCGAGGGCAAGTTCTACCTGCTGTTCGCGCTGCTGTTCGGCTACGGATCCGTCGTGCTCGCGGCGGCGCCCGGCAGGGACCCGGCACGCCTCGTCGCACGGCGCCTCGTCTTCCTCGGGGTCCTCGGCGTCGTTCACGGGCTGACCCTGTTCTACGGCGACATCCTCCTCACCTACGCGCTGGCAGGAGCGATCCTGCTCGCTGCCGGGTCCCTCGCGCCACGCGCGCGCCTCGGTCTCGCGATCGGCATCACGCTGGGGATGGCCCTGCTCCTCGTCACCGTGGCGGTGCTCCTGCCCGTCGGCGGTGCGGCCGGCACTGCCGGCGCGCCGATCGTGCCGACGGCGTCCCCTGCCGCCGCACTGGCCGCCAATGCGGCGACCTACGGTGTCGTTCTTCCCTCCGTCGTGTTCTTCCAGGGTCCGCTCGCCCTCGCGGCCTTCCTCGCGGGCTCCGCCCTGGCGATGCTGGGCGTCCTCCGGCCGGCGGTGCCCGACCGCGCCGTGCTGTGGCGCGTCGTCGTCCTCGCCCTCCCCCTCGGGCTGGCCGGCGCGGCGTACTCGGCCTATCTCGATGTGTGGGCCGACGGCAGTGCGGTGCCGCTCCTGGCCACCGGGATCTCGGTCGTGGCGTCCCCGTTCGTGACCGTGGGCTACGCCGCGTCCCTCCTGCTGGTGCTGGGCTCACGCGCCGGACGCGCCGTCGCCGCGGTGCTCGCCCCGACCGGGCGCCTGTCACTGAGCAACTACCTCGCCCAGTCCGCCGTGCTGTGCCTCGTCTTCACCGGGTACGGGTTCGGCCTGATGGACCGCCTCCCGGCCACGCTCGTGGTCGTGGTCGTCGTCGTGCTCTTCGCCGGGCAGGCTGCTGCCAGCCGCCTCATCCTCGCGAGGTACCGGACCGGACCGCTCGAGTGGGCCCTCCGGAGCTTCGCCCGCCGGGCGCCGCGGCGGGAGCCGGGGCCCGACGGCGCGTAGATCTATCGACCTAGAGGTTCCAGTGCACGATGGCGGGCGTGTGCTTGTCCCAGCCGAGCGCGCAGACCGCGGCGGTGCCGAGGACGAACCGCCGGCCCTCGATGCCGCCGAACTGCAGCCAGCGGGCCGCGACGATCCGCAGGAAGTGGCCGTGTGCCACGAGCAACGCGTTCTGCACGGGCGTCGCCCCGGGGTCGTCGTCGGCGGCAGTGCCGCATCCGGCCTGGACGCGGGCGATGACGCGGTCCGCCCGCTCCGCCACCTGGTCGAGGGTCTCGCCGTGCGGTGCGCCGTCGTTCCAGATCAGGTAGCCGGGGTTCTCCGCGCGGACCGTCGCACTGTTCAGCCCCTCGTTGTCGCCGTAGTCCCACTCGTGGGCGTAGGGCAGCACCTCGGCGTCGGGGAACCCCGCGAGTTCGGCCGTCCGGACCGCGCGCTGCAGGGGCGAGGTCACCACGAGGTCGAAGTCGATGCCCTGGAGGTGCTCGCGCGCGGCGAGCGCCTGCTCCTCCCCGTATCCGGTCAGGGGAAGATCGGTCAGGCCCGTGTAGCGGCCGTCCCTGGACCATTCCGTCTCGCCGTGCCGGAGCAGCCACAGGCGGGGCAGGGGTGTCCCGGACGGGGTGAGGTCCGGTGCTGCGGCGCCTGACAACGGCTTCATGGTGTGCTCTCCTGGGATTCGGGCTGCTCGCTCCACCACTGGCGGAGTTTGGTCTGGGCATCGGCGGGGTCCTGCGGGCCGTGTTCCATGCGTTCCTCGAGGAGGAAGCGGTAGGCGCGACCCACCACGGGGCCGGGGCGGACCCCGAGCAGCGCCATGATCTGCTCGCCGTCGAGGTCGGGGCGGATCGACGCCAGCTCCTCCTGATCGGCGAGCGCCGCGATCCTCGCCTCGAGATCGTCGTAGGCGAACGCCAGCCGTTCGGCCTTGCGCCGGTTGCGGGTGGTGACGTCGGAGCGTGTGAGGCGGTGGAGCCGCTCGAGGAGGGGTCCGGCGTCGCTCACGTAGCGGCGGACCGCCGAATCGCTCCAGCCCGCCTCGCCGTAGCCGTAGAACCGCATGTGCAGCTCCACGAGACGCGCGACGGCCTTGATGGTGTCGTTGTCGAACCTCAGCGCCCGCAGCCTCTTCGCGGCGAGCTTCGCGCCGACGGCGTCGTGGTGCCGGAAGCTGACCGCGCCTCCGGGCTCGAACTTCCGGGTTGCGGGCTTGCCGATGTCGTGGAGGAGGGCGGCGAGCCGCAGGACGACGTCGGGCCCCGGGACGGGGCCGTCCTCGTCCGACTCGAGGGAACACGCCTGGCGCAGGACGGTGAGGGAGTGCTGGTAGACGTCCTTGTGGCGGTGGTGCTCGTCCGTCTCCAGCCGAAGGGCGGAGACCTCCGGCATCACGTGCTCCGCGAGTCCGGTCTCCACCATGAGGTCGATCCCGGCGTCGGGCGCCGCGCCCTGGAGGAGCTTCACCAGTTCGTCCCGCACGCGCTCGGCGGAGATGATCGAGATCCTCTCGGACATGTGCGTCATCGCCTCCGTCACCTCCGGGGCGAGAACCATACCCAGCTGGGAGACGAAGCGCGCGGCGCGCATCATGCGCAGCGGGTCGTCGGAGAACGACGACGACGGCGTACCGGGGGTGCGCAGGACGCCCGCGTGCAGGTCCCGGACACCGCCGAACGGGTCGACGAGTTCGAGGGACGGCAGCCTGAGGGCCATGGCGTTGATCGTGAAGTCGCGGCGCTGGAGGTCGTCGTCGAGGTTCGTGCCGAAGGCGACCGTCGGGTTCCTCGACGACGGGTCGTACGCTTCTGCGCGATACGTGGTGATCTCGATCTGGTAGCCGTCCTTGCGGAGGCCGATCGTGCCGAACGCCCGGCCGATCTCCCAGTACGCATCCGCCCAGCGCCTGACGACCGCGAGGATCTGGTCCGGGTCCGCGTCCGTGGTGAAGTCCAGATCGGGCGACACCCTGCCGAGGAAGAGATCGCGCACCGGCCCCCCGACGAGCGAGAGCTCATGGCCCGCGGCGGCGAAGAGTCCGCCGACCTCGAGGACGACGGAGGGGAGGGGTGCGGTGAGGGTCGAAGTGTCCAGCAGGTGCGCCATAGTCTCTCAAGGGTGCCAGATCAGCACCCGTTTCCCACACCGGGGACCGGGCCGCACGATGCCGTGACACTGCCCCGGAAACGGGCAGGCCGGGGGCCGGGTCGTCGTCGCCCCGTGCCAAAGATCGTTAGAGTGGTCTGCATGGACCGACCCGTTCCAAGTGCTCCGAAGCGCACCCCGTTGACAGTGTCAATGGGAACCACGGGTATGCCTGCCGTGCAGCACCAGTTGCCCACGGTGGAGGAGGTGTCCGCGGGCGGCATCGTCGTCGACGCGTCGAAGGAGACCCTCGACGTCGCCATCATCGCCCGCCTCAACCGCGGCGGACGCCTCGAATGGTGCCTGCCCAAGGGCCACCCCGAGGGCGCGGAGAACAACGAGGAAGCGGCAGTCCGGGAGATCGCCGAGGAGACGGGTATCGAGGGCAGGATCGTCTCCGCGCTCGGCAGCATCGACTACTGGTTCACGGTAAGCGGCCACCGCGTGCACAAGACCGTCCACCACTATCTCCTGATCAGCACCGGCGGCTACCTCACCATCGAGAACGATCCCGATCACGAGGCCGTCGACGTCGCCTGGGTGCCCCTGCAGGATCTCGGCCGCCGCCTGTCCTTCCCCAATGAACGGCGGATCGCCGACCTCGCCCGCGAGGTCCTGCCCGAGCACCTCTGAGTCCGGCCGGCGACCAGCACGAGCGGGTCGCGGCGCGCCGTCGCCGTCCCATCGGTGAGACGATGGGGAGCGATGTCTGACACGAACACAGCCTCGGTACCCCTGCAGGAGCCCGGTCACCCGGTCCGCGATGACCCTTCGGCACCGCGCGGCGGTTCCGCCGTCCGGTCGAGTGCGATCATGGCCGCCGGCACCCTGGTCTCGCGGATCCTCGGCCTGGTCCGGGTGGCCCTGCTGGCGACGGCGATCGGTGCTGCGGGTCAGGTCTCGGACCTCTTCACCTCGGCCAACAGCCTGCCGAACTTCCTCTACCTGATGCTGGCCGGGGGTGTGTTCAACGCGGTCCTGGTGCCCCAGATCATCCGGGCCAGCAAGCAGGCGGACCGGGGGGCGGACTATGTGAGCCGCCTCCTGACCCTCGCCGCCGTCGTCCTGCTCGTGCTGACCGTGCTGGTCACGCTCGCCGCGCCGGTCATCGTGGGTGTGGCGACGAGCTTCACGGGGGCGAACCTCGCCCTGACCACGGTGTTCGCCTTCTGGTGCCTCCCGCAGATCTTCTTCTACGGGATCTACGCGGTGACCGGTCAGATCCTGAACGCCAACGGCTCGTTCGGCCCGTACATGTGGGCTCCCGTGGTCAACAACGTCGTGTCCATCGCCTTCCTGGTGGTCTTCATCGCGCTGATGGGGGGCGAGCAGGCGGAACGGCACAGTCCGGACTCCTGGACCTTCGAGCAGACGGTGCTGCTGGCGGGCGGGACCACGCTCGGCATCGTGATCCAGGCACTGGTGATGTTCATCCCGCTGAAGCGCCTGAACCTGGGCCTGCGGCCGAAGTTCGGGATCCGCGGCACGGGCCTCGGGCGGACGGGCAAGCTCGCGTCGGTGACGATCCTGACGATGCTCATCGGCAACGGTCTCTATCTCGTGAACCTGAACATCGCCACGATCGCCGGCGATGCGCGCGAGGGGCTTCTCGCGCAGGATCCCCCCGTGCAGATCGCGGGGTGGACGAGCCTCGAGCTCGGCGCCCTGGTGTACCAGCTGCCGCACTCCGTGATCGCTCTGTCCCTGGCCACGGTCATGTTCAACCAGCTGTCCTCAGCGCATGCGGACGGCGATCTCCCCACCGTCCGGGCCACCCTGTCCCAGGGCCTGCGCATCATCGGTGTGGCGACCGTGTTCGGCGCCGCCGCCCTGCTGGCCTTCGCCGGTCCCCTCGGCATGCTGTTCAGCGAGTCGCCGGAGAGCGCGGCCATCAACGGGGTGATCATCGCGATCCTCGCCGTGGGCGCCCCGTTCCTCAGTGCCAACTTCTTCCTCAACCGCGTCTTCTACGCGAGCGAGGACGTCAGGACACCGCTGAAGATCCAGCTCATCCTGTCCGCCGTAGGGGTCGGCCTCGCCCTCGTCGCGGGGACGTTCGATCCGCGGCTGATCGTACCGATGCTGGCCGTCGCCTACTCGCTCGGCAACGCGATCGCCGTCGTCGTCAGCCATCTGTTCCTCACCCGCAAGATCGGCTCCTACGGCGCCGGACACGTCTTCGACGTCCATGTCCGCCTCACCCTGGCCGGGATCGTGGCGGCGATCGCGGGGACCGCACTGTGCTGGGCGTTCGGAGGATACAGCGCGGACGGCTTCCTCTGGCAGTCGAAACTGAACGCCATCGCCGTGCTCGCGATCGGCGGCGTCCTCATGCTGGCCGTGTACCTCGTCATGCTGAAATTGCTGCGCGTCACCGAACTCACCGAACTCACGGGCCCGATATTCGCTCGATTCCGCCGGAGCGGCGCCTGACCCACCAGCCCGGGAATGGGACGACCGACCGGTAGCATGGGTAAAAATCAGCCAGGGTTTCCGGGGAGGAACACGTGCCAGAAGCAGTAGACGTCGGTTCAGTGCTGGGTGGCCGTTACAAGGTGACCGCCTACGTGCTGGCATCTGCTGAGAAGGATCTCGTGCTCGACGGCGTCGACCAGGTCCTCAACCGGGCCGTCAGCATCCTCGTCGCTTCGGCCGGCAATGCCTCGCAGGTGGCCACGAGCGCCCGGGAACTGGCCACGGGGGACCGCAACGGGAACATCCAGGTCCTCGACCTCGGCATCACCGACTCCGGCACCTACCTGGTGACCAACCGCGCACCTGCCGCCGACATGCTCGACCTGATCGTCCAGCAGGACGCCCCGGCCCACGACGCGCCGTACATCGAACCGTTCTTCACCGACACGCTCGGCTCCGAGATCTTCGGCCGACCGCGTTCCACGGAACCCGAGACCTACGAGGACGACGACCACTACGACGAGGACGACGCCAGGCCGCAGCGCCCCTCGCGGTTGTCCGGCCTGACACAGCGTTTCAGTCGACGAGGTCCCGGGAACCAACAGCAGGACGACACCTCGGATCTCGAGCCCGTCGCAGCCGAGCCGGCCGCCGCGCAGCCACTGGCCGACCAGCGGTCGTCCTCGCACCGCGTTCCCCCGCCGCCGAACCGGCGGCCCGGCGGGGCGTCGGCCGCAGGTTCGGCGGGGTCGCATGATGGGAACGGTCCGGAACGCCTGGACCCCGCCGCCGTGGCGGCCGGCGCCGCAGCAGGAGCGGCATCGAGCGTCAGCGCCACGTCCGCGGCTGGAACTGCTTCCGCCGGCGGGGCGCAGAAGGCCGCGCGGCCGGCCTCGAGGTTCCCGTTGTCCGCGTACAACGACGACGACGCCCCCACCGATGGTTCCGACGATTCCGACGATTCCGACGATTCCGACGAGTACGACACGGAACAGGCGGACCGGGACGACTACGACGACAGCGACGGCGGCGGGCGGAAGTTCACCCGAGTCCTCGTCGGGGTGGTGCTCACCGTCGTCCTGGTGGTCGCCGTGGTCCTGGCGACGACGCACCTCGGGTCGGTGTTCAGCGGAAGCCGGCCCGTCGCGGACGACGCTCCCGTCCCGGCCACGAGCGCACCCGCCGAGGCCCCGACGACGGCTCCGGCCACTCCCTCCGCGGAGCCGACCCCTGCGGCGGTGGCTCCCGTGATCACGGGCATCACCCGACTCGTACCGGACAATCCCGGGCTCGACGCCGGCAATGACAGGACGCTGCCGCTGATCATCGACGGGAACCCTGCGACCTTCTGGGGCAATCAGGTCTACGCCAGCGACACCTTCGGAGGCCTCGCCACGAATCTGGCGCTCGTCGTCGAACTGGAGGAGGAGTCCACCATCACGCAGGTCACCATCGACCAGTTGAACGCGGCGGGCGGCACATTCTCCGTCCTGGTGAACGACCAGCCCACGCTCGACGGCGCCGAGCAGATCGCCCAGGGAGGATTCACCGCGCCGACGGCGAACCTCCCCATCCCCGCCGGCCCGGACGGTCCCGTCACGGGACGGTACGTGATCATCAACTTCACGCAGCTACCCCGGCTCTCCAACATCCAGGCCCAGTTCCCGTTCGGGCTCAGGATCGCCGAGATCGAGGTCAGCTGATCCCCTGCGGCGCGTGCTCCGCGATCCTGTGGGGCACGCATCGGAGCGAGCCCGGGCACCCTTCCCCCGCGGAATAACCGCACCAGCGGTTCCGTTGTGGGAGGTGTCCCCCGAGAACGCCCGGCACGGCCGTATCAGCGCAGGAACAGACAGGAAGGTCTTCCGAACACGTGACAACGCACACCGATGTCCAGCTGGAAACACCCACGGCAGATGCTTCCGGTGGTGAACACAAGATCCACGACGTCATCATCGTCGGGTCCGGACCGTCCGGCTACACTGCCGCGGTCTACACCGCCCGGGCCAACCTCAAGCCCCTCATGATCGCCAGTTCGGTCAAGGCCGGCGGGGAACTCATGAACACCACCGACGTCGAGAACTTCCCCGGTTTCCCGGAGGGTGTCATGGGCCCTGAGCTCATGGAACAGTTCGAGCAGCAGGCCCGCCGGTTCGGTACCGAGATCCTCTACGAGGACGTGGTCTCCGCAGAACTCTCCGGTGACATCAAGAAGCTCACCATCGCCACGGGCGAGGAGTTCCTCGCACGGGCGGTCATCATCTCGACCGGTTCCGAATACCGCGAGATCGGCCTCGACGACGAGAAGCGGCTGTCAGGGCACGGCGTGAGCTGGTGTGCAACCTGCGACGGTTTCTTCTTCCGGGACCAGGACATCGCCGTGGTCGGTGGTGGTGACTCCGCCATGGAGGAGGCTCTGTTCCTGACGAAGTTCGCGCGCTCCGTCACGGTCATCCACCGCCGCGACAGCCTCCGGGCGTCGAAGATCATGCAGGATCGGGCCCTCGCCCACGAGAAGATCCGCTTCCTGTGGAACTCCGAGGTGGTCGGGATCCACGGTGCCGCCAAGGTCACCGGGGTGAAGGTCGCGAGCACCGTCGACGGCTCGACCAGCGACGTCGACGTCACCGGCATCTTCGTCGCAATCGGGAACGATCCACGCGTGGACCTCGTCAAGGACCAGCTCCAACTGACCAGCGAGGGCACCATCGCCGTCCAGGGCCGCACGTCGAAGACTTCGCTGCCCGGTGTGTTCGCCGCCGGTGATGTCATCGATCCGACCTACCGCCAGGCGATCACCGCGTCGGGCAGTGGCTGCGTCGCAGCCCTCGATGTGGAGCACTATCTGGCCGACACGGTCAGCGGGGCCCTCACGGCCGCCCGGGTCCCCACCCCTCCGGCCGAAGCAGTCTCCGAATCAGCCACTCTCTGATCGATCAACTACGCAAGGAGCAACACAATGAGCAACGCAAAGGATGTGACGGACGCGTCTTTCGACGCTGACGTCCTGCAGGCCACCAAGCCCGTCATCGTGGACTTCTGGGCCGAGTGGTGCGGCCCCTGCCGCATGCTGTCGCCGATCCTCGACGACATCGCCGCCGAGCACAGCGAGAAGATCGACGTCGTCAAGGTCAACGTCGACGACAACCCGGCTATTGCTGCCAAGTACGGCATCACGTCGATTCCCGCGGTGTACGTCTTCAAGGGTGGAGAGGTCGCGGCGACCTCCATCGGCGCCAAGCCGAAGCAGGTCCTCGAGCAGGAATTCGCGGCGTTCATCAACTGATCGCCGAGTAGGTGGAGGGGCCCGTCGGATCGATCCGACGGGCCCATCTTTGCGTGTCCGGCTCCCTACGTGCGGCGTGAGGAAGCTCTTCCGGGTCCGCTGGCCACTCCCAGCCACGTGGTAGCCCTCCCATCACCCGGGGATTCCTCGTGATCTCCGCGGCCGATGCGGCTCATGGATCGGCCCTCGGAGGCCCCCCTTCCGCGAGTACAGCAGCGAAGGCTCCGGGGTCGTGCGGCACCGGGTGGGTGAGCTGTCGCAGACCTCGGAGCCCGCTCGATGGCCTCACGTGGCGATCCTGCTCGATGGGTGGCTCGACGGCTGTCGAAAGGCCCACGCCCGGTGCGAGGACCCCATTCCATAGACCGTTTCACGTGAAACAGTGGGCCTCATCCTCGTAGCTCCCCTGAAAACACCGTCAAAACGTTGTTTAACGGTCGGACGGACGACTGTTGATGCTCGGAGGGGTGCAAACCCTCGGGTGCCGTGAAGGCGCCTCTCCGACCTCCGATCGGCAGGACATGATGCCCTTCTGCCGCTGTGCATCCGGTGGTGCAATGCTCCGGCGGCAGAGGGCGCCAGGTCCGGTCGCAGTCGGGATCGCGATCGGCTCCCTTCCCGACGTCGCATCGGCTTCGACGCCTGGCACCGGTACCGGATCGGCATCGATGACCCGCTGACCGGCTCCTGCGCCGAACGGCTCTGATTTCAGCTCGTGGTTGCGGATGGGTTGGTTCCTCCGTGCCATTGCCGACGGTGAACTACAAGGACGCCGACCCAGCCTGCCGTTTCACGTGAAACACCGTCCTCGAGTAGCAAGTCATTACGGCCGGTGTTCCTCGGGAGGCAACTTTCGAGGAATGCAGGCGTGCGGCCTCCACGCGCGGAGGGCTCCCTCTGTAAAGGTCGACAACATCGTCGAGCGGAACCAGGGCGGTGTCCGCGATGCCAGCAGCTCGGTCGGTGAGCCGGCTCGACCTCGACGACTGACCGGCGAGGGACGACTGACCGGCGAGGCAAGCGAGCGATACCTAGAGGGCCAACCGCGATCGAACACCCTCAGTGCGCTCTACCATCGGGCCCGGGTCCTGGAGCTGCAGCTGGGGACGACCGCCTGATCCTCAGAACGGATGCGCTCACGCGGATGTGCTGACGGGCACCGTCCTTGAAGCCGGGCAGCAGCTCTCACACGCCTTCGAGCGAACTGCTGACGTATGGACGCCGGCCCGGCAAGCTGCATCACAAAGCCCACCGCCTAACGTTGATTTATTGGCGGACCAGCGTCGTGGACCTATCTCTCGAGAGCGTCGGAGACGGCCAAAGGAGGACCCTCACCGCAGTACTGGGCGGCCGGCCTGCCTATCGTACGTTGACCGTGCAGTCGCGCTCCACCTCCTTGCCACCGCACCGCTGAGCCGCTCCTCACCGGAGGCCTGCCGCCCGCCCTTGGTACCGTCCACACGCCCACAGCGGCGTCGCATCTCACCACTCCATGACCAGGACAGGCGCTGATCTGATACCGCTTGTTGATGTGGTTTCACGTGAAACACCGCCCGCCCTTACTCGACGCCGTGTTCCACGTGAAACATTGCTCGTGGCTCCCTTGCTGTAGGACAACCGGTGGCCTCCACCTGCACCCTGAGGTACGCCGCGTGCCTCCCGCGATAGTGCCCAACCCGCGTCCTGCCATTACGGGCACCGAACGGCTTGGCCGTCCGGACGGCAGGGCCACGCGCGTCGCGCTCCGGCTCCGGCGATCGACGTAGCGCGAGCTCGACCGGAGAATTCGGCTACTGCATGCCAGCGTGCCGGGTTCTTCGTGCATGCCACCGGTCGGCACCCTGAAGACGAGACGCACGTGACCGATGCGAGGTGTCATGGACGGCGAAGCGGTGTTTCACGTGAAACCTGCGACCTCGCGCATCCAGCTCGCGGGGAGCACCACGCCGCGGCTAAGCAAGGCACCCTCGAGGCAGCGCCACGTCGCGCCTGTACCACGACCATCGAGTAGACCTGCCCGGGCCACCGGCCACCGGCACGACCATCGTCGCTCATGGGTGTCCTACTGCTCGCCCGGAGAGGTCGCCACCTGGTGACCTGACCATGACTCCCGACCCCACCAGGAGTCACAGGACCACGATGTGTCGTCAGCCTCCAATCCAGAAGCAGTGAACTCGAACCCACTCTGTGCGACGAAAGAACGTTGCTCGCTGCCGTTGGTCCGCCGGTTTCACGTGAAACATGCTCCAAGGAGCACTCGGGGACAGACAAGCTGAGGGGCGCCGTACGCGATGCAGCCGACCTGAGAACGCTCACGACTGCCTCGTCCGTTGAAGTACCTTATTTGCTCGCAGCATCCTCGGTGATGACCAACCGTCCCGCATTCGTCCCTCAGGGCACCCGACCCCTCGGACGGTGTCGCCGATCGGCCCAATGTCACCAGCGCGTCCGGCACCAGGCCCCGCACATCGTGAGCACACACCGGTGGCTTACGGCTTTCGATCGAAGAGGTCACGTGACACATCGCCGGCAGGTGGCCGGCCTGCGGGAGATACCAGAAGGGGCCTGTTTCACGTGAAACAGGCCCCTCGGGGTTCGTCGATACAGCTGGGATGCGTCAGTCGTTCGTAGGTGACAGAACGCCGATGATCCTGTTGAGATCGTCAACGCTCGCGAACTCGATACTCACGCGGCCCTTCTTTGCACCCAGTGTGATCTTCACATTGGTATCGAGCCGGTCGGACAGGGACGTGGCAAGGTAATCCAGGCGCTCATGGCGTGCGCCATCCCTCGGCGTGGAGGGCTTGCTCGCCCGCCGCAGCCCGCCGCTAAGGGCCACGATCTCCTCGGTGGATCTGACCGACAACCCCTCGGCGACGATCCTTTGCGCCAACTTCTCCATGTCGGCAGGATCCGCGAGACCGAGCAGGGCACGCGCGTGACCCGCAGAGAGAATCCCCGCCGCCACGCGACGCTGAACGAGGGGCGGGAGCTTCATCAACCGAAGGGTGTTGGAAATCTGGGGACGAGAGCGACCGAGCCGACCCGCCAGCTCGTCATGCGAACATCCGAAGTCATCGAGCAGCTGCTGATAGGCGGCAGCCTCCTCCAGGGGGTTGAGGGCGCTCCTGTGAAGATTCTCGAGCAGGGCGTCCCGGAGAAGGTCGTCGTCCAGCGTCGACCGGATGATCGCGGGGATGGTCTCCATCCCGGCTTCGCGCGACGCCCGCAGGCGCCGCTCGCCCATGACCAGCTCGTAGGGAGCGTCCCCTACTTCCTTCGACGGGCGCACCACCACCGGCTGCAACACGCCGATCTCGCGGATCGAGTGGACCAGCTCCGCGAGCTCGTCGGCGTTGAACTCGGTACGGGGCTGCTTGCGGTTCGGGTGGATGCTGTCGAGCGCCAGATCGGCGAACGTCGCCCCGGGCACGTCGACGAGCTCACCTTGTGAAAGCGCTTCACCCGTGGCCGGCGTCGGGGCCGGGGCGGTCTTCTCGCTTGTTTCACGTGAAACGCCTACCGACGAATCCTGCGTGGCAGAGGCAGGAGCAGCAGTCGTGTCATCCGCCGCAGGAGGGGAGATCACGGCACCCTGCCGGTCGGGAAGGGTCGCAGTCTCCTCCGTACTGTCCCGCCGAGCATCGATACCGTCGGAGGGACGACCGTCCGTCGTATCCTCCCCGGAGGGGAGGACCTGCAGCGCCGGGTCCAGGTCAGCCGTGCTCCCGGGTCCAGGGGCGTCCTCGACCGCATGCGCAGCATTTTCTGCGGCGTCCGGGGCGGCGGAGTCCTCCTTGACGGGCGACTTTGCTCCGCGCGACGATTCCGACGTGCTGGTCGGCTTCCTCGACGAGCCCTTCGCAACCCGTTTGGTTTGCGCGTCGAGGACGTTCTTGTTGATTCCGCTGCGGAGGGCCGACGAGTACGATCGCGGCTGCTCTGCCACGTCGTCCTCGGTGACACGCTCGAAGAAGAGGTCCACCGGCCTTCCCCCCTGCTTCCGGGACATGGGAGCGTTGTCCGACTCGCGGGCCGCGCGCTTCTCGGGCTCCCGCTCACGCTCGATCGTCTCGGGGATCTCCTCAGCCGGGGCACTGGGGATCAAGGCACCCAGTCCTCGGCCCAGGCCACGCCGCTTTTCCGCCATGTCATTCCTTCCACGATTCGGAGCGAAGCTCCGGCTCTACGTCTTGCGGGCCCAACGGACCGATGATCGGCCGTTGTCAGGACCGCGAAGCGATCTCAGCCGCGGCTTCCTGGTAGGAGAGGGCACCACTGGATGAGGGGTCGTACGTCATGACGGTCTGCTGGTAGCTCGGCGCCTCCGAGATCCTGACGGAACGCGGCACCACCGCCTTCAGCACCTGCTGGGGGAAGTGCTCGCGTACTTCCGCCGCCACCTGGGCCGCAAGATTCGTGCGTCCGTCGTACATCGTGAGGAGGATCGTCGAGACGGAGAGATCGGCGTTGAGATGCTTCTGGATCATCTCGATGTTCTTCAGGAGCTGGCTGAGCCCCTCGAGCGCGTAGTACTCGCACTGGATGGGGATGAGGACTTCCTTGGCCGCGACGAACGCATTCACCGTCAGCAGTCCCAGGCTCGGCGGGCAGTCGATGAAGACGAAGTCCAGGCGCGGTTCACCCTTCTCCTGGCGCTGCTTGGCGTACACCTCGATGGCACGGCGCAGACGCTGCTCACGGGCGACGAGGGAGACCAGCTCGATCTCCGCTCCGGCCAGATGGATCGTGGCCGGTGCGCAGATGAGATTCGGTACGTCCGGGCAGGCAGCAACGACATCACCCAGCGGGACGTCGTCGATGAGGACGTCGTAGATCGAGTCCACGTCGGCGTGGTGATCGATGTTCAGGGCGGTCGATGCGTTGCCCTGGGGGTCGATGTCGATCACCAGTACCTGGAGTCCGGCTGTTGCAAGGGCGGCGGCGATGTTGACCGTCGTCGTGGTCTTGCCCACCCCGCCCTTCTGGTTGCTGATCGTCATGATCCGCGTGCTCTTCGGTCGGGGGAGCTCCTTGCCCAGGAGCTTCTCGCGGCGTCTGGTTTCGCTCGCGAGTTCGCGCCCCAGGGGCGAGGAGTCATCCATCGCCTCCATCACGCTCTTGCCCTTCACCGGCTTCTTCGTTGCAGGGGAGCCGACGGAGTCCGACGCGGACGGCGTGGTTTCACGTGAAACAAGCACTCCGGTATTTGCCGGGTCTGAAAACTGTCCCGGTTGTATCTCGCGCAATCCGACGGCAAGAGGGCGTCCGGAAGCCAGCAATGGCTCGGACTTCTTCGCGGGGGCGTCCTTGATGGTCACTCAGTAGCTCACTCTCACATGCCAGACGTCGTTATCTACAAGGGTAACGGGATAACCCGTGCCGCACGGGACGGTGACGCCACGGGGGCAGGGCGGAAAATCAGGCGGGACGGACCGGGATCCGCACAACCGTCGTGGGCTCCTCCAGGACGTCCGCGCCGGCCATGACGATCTCCGCCGTTCCTCCGCCGAGCTTCCGGATCACCTTGCGGGCCTTGTCGATCTCCTCGCCCGCACTCCGTCCCTTGATCGCGAGGACCTGTCCTCCGGCCCTGGTCAGGGGGATCGTCCACCCGGCGAGCGTGGAGAGGGCGGACACCGCACGCGCGGTCACGTAGTCGCCGTGCAGGATGCCCGCCATCTCCTCCGCGCGCGCCCGGTGCACCGCCACGTTGTCCAGGCCGAGATCGTCCACGACCTCCTTCAACCAGATGACGCGCCGCTCGAGCGGCTCGACCAGATCGAGGCGCAGGTCCGGTCGCGCGATCGCGATCGCCAGTCCGGGCAGCCCGGCGCCGCTGCCGACGTCGACGACCGAGGCATCTGCCGCCATGAGTTCTGCCACGACTGCGCAGTTCAGGACATGACGACCCCAGAGCCGAGGTACCTCCCTCGGCCCCAGCAACCCCCGTTCGATGCCGGACGAGGCAAGATGAGCCACGAAACCGCGGGCCAGCCCGAGCCGGGCGCCGAAGACGGCTGAAGCCGCGGTCAGCTCCCGGGCCGTCGGTTCAGGGACGCCTGCATCGGTACCGGCAGGATCAGTCATCGCTGGGGGAGATCACGATGTGCCGCGCCTGTCCCTCACCCTCGGACTCGCTGAGGAAACCCAGATCGGCGACGACGTCGTGCACGATCTTCCGCTCGTAGGCGGACATCGGCGCCAACGCCATGTCCTCCCCGGTCTCCCTGACCTTCTCGACGGCGTCCTGCGCGATCTTCGTCAGCTCACGCCCGCGCCGGTCACGGTAGCCGTCCACGTCTAGGACCAGCCGCGACCGCGCATCGGTCGCGGTCAGCACACTGAGCCGTGTCAGCTCCTGCAGGGCCTCGAGCACCTCGCCGTCACGCCCGACGAGGGAGCTGAGCCCGGTGTCGGATGCGTCCTCGGACACGATCGAGATGTACGTGCGGCCGCTGCGGACCTCGATGTCGATGTCTCCGTCGATATCCGCGATGTCGAGCAGTTCCTCGAGGTAGTCGGCCGCGACATCACCCTCCTCGTCGAGGCGTGATGCCTTGCTCGCCGGGGTGGCCTCGACGTCGTCGTCGGGCTCCGGCTCGTGGCCGGCGGTCTGCTCTTCGTTGTCTACCGTCATCGCCTCTTCCTCTTCTTGCGCTGGGGCTGAACACGCTGGCCTCGGGGCTCCGGCACCGTCTCCACGACCGGCTCGGTCTTCCGCTCCCCGAGCAGCGGAGCCACGGGCAGGCCCTTCTTGGCTCGCCGGTCCGCGAGGGCCTTGGCGGCAGGCGACCCCGGAGTGGGCATCCTGCGGATGACGTAGAACTGCTGCGCCATGGTCCATACGTTGGTCGTGGTCCAGTAGACCAGCACACCGATGGGGAAGTTGATGCCACCGATACCGAACACCAGCGGCAGGATGTAGAGCATGATCTTCTGCTGACGCATGAACGGGCTCTGCATGGCCTCTTCGGACATGTTCTTCGCCATGATCTGCTTCTGCGTGATGAACTGCGACGCCGTCATGGCGATGATCATGACCACGGAGAGGATGATGACGCTGATGTTCCCGTCGGCGCCGAAGCTGCCGAGGAACGTCGACGAGAGGGGGGCGCCGAAGATCGTCGCGTCGTCGAACTGCCGGACGGACTCCGGCGACAACGCACCGATTCCCTCGTTGTCCTCGCTGGCCCGGGAGATCCCGTTGAGCACGGTGAACAGGGCGAAGAAGAACGGCATCTGGATCAGGATCGGCAGGCATGCGGCGAACGGATTCGTCCCGTGCTTCTTGTACAGGGCCATCTGTTCCTGCGTCATCGCCTGACGCGAGAGCTGGTCCGTCTTCCCCTTGTACTTCTGCTGCAGCTTGCGCAGGTCGGGCTGGAGCGCCTGCATGCCGCGCTGCGCCTTGATCTGCTTGACGAAGACCGGGATGAGCGCGGCGCGGATGACGACGACGAGGCCGATGATCGACAGCACCCAGGTCCACCCGGATGCGGGATTCATTCCGAGGAACGTGAAGCCCTCGTGGAACATGAACATGATCCACGACACGAGCCACCTGAACGGTGTCAGGATCGTCTCAAAAAAACCCATAATCAGTCTGCTCCTCGGGCCGCGGGGCGGCTTTCGTCATCGGCCGGAATCACCGGGTGGTTCAACACAACTATCGCTGGCACGTTCCCCTCGGGGAAACGCCTGCCACCCGGCGGGACGTGATCCACACCGCCGGCGTTCCAGGGGTGGCATCGCATCAGCCGCCTGGAGGCGAGCCATATGCCGCGAAGGAACCCATGGACGGTCACGGCTTCGAGGGCATACGCCGAGCAGCTCGGGTAGAACCGGCACACCGGCCCGTACAACGGAGAGACGACCTTCCGGTACGCGATCAGGAAGCCGATCACCGTCAGGCGCGGGATCCCGACGACGAAGGCCAGCACTCGGAGAGCGACCTCACTCACGATACTCCGCCCTGCCTTCCCGGTGGTTCCAGGCCCCCCAGCTTCCGGGCGACCGTGGACACACAGCTCCCGAAATCCTTGGTCAGGGCCGACCAGTCACTCTCGGCGGCCGCCGGTAGGGCGCGGACGACGACGTCGTACCCGCGAGGATTCGCGTCGACCCACTCCGCCGCCAGATGGCGCAGCCTCCGTTTAACGAGGTTGCGTGTGACAGCGTTCCCCACGTTCTTGCCGACGATGAATCCGACCCTCGACGGGGCGGTCTCCGTGGTCCTTGCGCCGTATAGCACAACGTTCCGGCGCCCTGATCGGGCGCCGGAACGTACGGTACGTGCAAAATCCGCTGCCGTCCTCACTCGGTGGATCATCGGGAGCATGAGGATGACCTGATCCTCGCTGAAGGAGGGAAGCCCATGCCGACGCGATCATCCGAAGGATGCATGGCGAGGGAGGAACCGCTTATGCCGAGAGTTCGGTACGGCCCTTGCCGCGGCGCGCCGACAGGATGGCACGACCAGCGCGGGTGCGCATGCGAAGACGGAAACCATGCTTCTTGGCACGGCGGCGGTTATTCGGCTGAAAAGTCCGCTTGCTCACTGTAGTTACTCCAGAACGATCTTGAGATGCGTCCGGCCCATTGCAACAAGGGGGAAGAACAGACTGACGCGATGAAGGTGTACATCCGACATTCGCGGGAAGAGCTGTCACATCCCGAGGCCTCTTAGTACCCGGGAACACCTGTGATGGCATGCGAAATGCAGACATGTTGGACTACATAACGGTAGGGGACAGCGTCGACGGGCGTCAAACTCGGGGCGGACGACCGGCTGGGAGCCGGCGCACAGCCTGTGGACGAGTTTTCCACCGCCCTGTGGACAACCGGGACTCGAATCACCCTACACGCACCCCCGCCGAGCTCACCCACCACACCTCACAGGGGCCCGCGACCCGCGCCAGTCCGCTATCTTCTGTACTTTTCATCCTCTAGTCTTGCCTCTGGTCCGTTTATCCACGCCATGTGCACAACTCTGTGGATGACGGACATTTTCGACTGGAAGCACAGCCAAGAGGGGTCTTAGTGGGTACAGATGAGGTAAACGACGTCGGGAGCTCCTGGCGTAAGGTCATCCGCACCCTCGAACAGGACGACCGCGTCACCCCCCGCCAGCGCGGCTTCATGGTCCTCGCCCAGGCTCAGGGGCTCATCGGGACGACGATGCTCATCGCCGTCCCGAACGAACTGACGCGCGAAGTGCTGCAGACCCAGCTCAAGGGGGCCCTCGACGAAGCCCTGCGCGACGTGTTCCGCGAGGACATCCAGTGCGCGTTCGTCATCGACCCCGAGCTGACCCCCGTCACCGAGGACGTCCCGGAACAGGAACCCGCGGAGCAGCCATCCCCGGAACCGAAGGGTGAAGCCAAACCGTCTCCGACGCCCCCCAGCAATTCGCACGAGTTCGGTCGGCTCAATCCGAAGTACATCTTCGACACCTTCGTCATCGGGTCCTCGAACCGCTTCGCCCACGCTGCTGCGGTGGCCGTCGCGGAGGCCCCGGCGAAGGCCTACAACCCGCTGTTCATCTACGGCGACTCGGGGCTGGGCAAGACCCACCTCCTGCACGCGATCGGCCACTACGCGAGGCACCTCTACACCGGCATCCGGGTCCGCTACGTGAACTCCGAGGAATTCACCAACGACTTCATCAACTCGATCCGCGACGACGAGGGCTCGAGCTTCAAGCAGACCTACCGCAACGTGGACATCCTGCTGATCGACGACATCCAGTTCCTCTCCGGCAAGGACCGGACCATGGAGGAGTTCTTCCACACCTTCAACGCCCTGCACAACCACAGCAAGCAGGTCGTCATCACCTCCGATCTGCCGCCCAAGCAGCTCATCGGGTTCGAGGAACGCATGCGCTCCCGCTTCGAGTGGGGCCTGCTGACAGACATCCAGCCTCCCGAACTGGAGACGCGCATCGCCATCCTCCGGAAGAAGGCGATCAGCGACAGCCTGAGCGCCCCCGATGACGTGCTCGAGTACATCGCCTCGAAGATCGCCACGAACATCCGCGAACTCGAAGGCGCCCTGATCAGGGTCACGGCCTTCGCCAGCCTGAACCGCCAGCCCGTGGACGTGAACCTGGCGGAGATCGTCCTGAAGGACCTGATCTCGGCCGACGGAGCACAGGAGATCACGTCGACGGTGATCATGGCGCAGACGGCCGACTACTTCCAGATCAGCATGGAGGAGCTGTGCAGCAAGTCCCGGACGAGGACCCTCGTGACTGCGCGGCAGATCGCGATGTACCTCTGCCGTGAACTGACCGACATGTCCCTGCCGAAGATCGGACAGGAGCTCGGCGGACGCGACCACACCACGGTCATCCATGCCGACCGCAAGATCCGGGAACTCATGGCCGAACGCCGGGCGATCTTCAACCAGGTCACCGAACTGACCAACCGGATCAAGCACAAGCAGCGGGAAGCCTGACCCCCGGCGGGGCTCCTGGACGCACCGGCAGTAATTAACAGGTGTGGACACAGCTGTGGATAACCGGGGGGACATCCCGGGTCAACCTGAGGATAACCACCCACCTGCCTGTGGATGCGCGGAATGACAAGGATTCTGCCCACAGCCGCCCCCTGCAGGCCGTCGGCTCGACACACACCTTGTCCACAGGCAAAATCCGCGGCGTCGCACGGACCAGCGACGTTATCCACAGAATCCACAGCAGTTATTAACACTACGAACCTTAAACTTCAAAAGCTCGTCAAATAACATTCCACGTCCCGGACATCCCGCACACCGCCCCGACGGACCCCGCTGCGCGGGCTCGCTATCCGGCTAAGCTTTGACCCAGTAGGGTTGTAGTTCCCGTGCCGTGGGGACATCCGTCAAGGCATCGGACCCGACCATCCGCCGGCTGTTCGCCGGTGGCTGTTTTTTTGATCTGGCGAAAGGCGGCACTGCTCCGTGAAATTCAGAGTTGAGCGGGATGTACTTGCGGAGGCAGTGTCCTGGACCGCCCGTTCCCTGTCCCCACGCCCACCCGTGCCGGTCCTCGCAGGCCTCCTGATCAAGGCCGAAGGCGGCATGCTGAGCCTCGCGAGCTTCGACTACGAGATCTCGGCCCGCCTCGAGATCCCTGCCGACGTCCTCGAGGAAGGCACCATCCTCGTCTCGGGACGCCTCCTTGCCGACATCTGCCGGAGCCTGCCCTCCGCACCCGTGGAAGTGGCGACCGACGGCTCCAAGGTGACGCTCACGTGCCGCAACAGCCGCTTCAACCTCGCGACTATGCCCGAAGGGGAATATCCCGAACTCCCCAAGCTTCCGGACGTGAGCGGTGTCGTCGATGGAGACGCCTTCGCCCTGGCGGTATCGCAGGTCATCATCGCGGCGAGCCGTGATGACACCCTGCCGATCCTCACCGGCGTGCGGATGGAGATCGAGGACGACCTCATCACGCTGCTGGCCACGGACCGCTACCGTCTGGCCCTCCGTGAGGTCGCCTGGAAGCCGTCGACCCCGGGCATCTCCACCAGCGCCCTCGTCAAGGCCAAGACCCTCAGCGAAGTGGCCAAGACCCTCGGCGGGGCCGGCGAACTGAACATCGCCCTGTCCGACAACTCGGAACTGATCGGTTTCGAGTCCGGCGGCCGCCGGACCACGTCGCTGCTCGTCGACGGCGACTATCCCAAGATCAGGTCGCTGTTCCCCGCCACCACCCCGATCCACGCGACGGTGCAGACCAGCGCGCTCGTGGAAGCAGTGCGCCGCGTCTCGCTCGTCGCCGAACGCAACACCCCGGTGCGCCTCGCTTTCTCGGAAGGACAGGTCACCCTGGACGCCGGGACCGGGGAGGACGCGCAGGCCTCCGAAGCCATCGAGGCGACGCTCGACGGCGACGCCATCACGGTGGCTTTCAACCCGCACTACCTCAGCGAGGGCCTCGGGGCCTTCAACAGCCCGTACGTGCGGTTCTCGTTCACCTCGCCCCCGAAGCCCGCTGTCATCTCCGCGCAGGAGGACGCCTCGGGCGAGGACAGGGAAGACTACAGGTACCTGCTGATGCCCGTGCGGCTGCCCAATCTGTAACCGGACCGTCAGGTCCCAGGACCCGGCCGACGGCCGGAAGAACACGTCACCAGAAAGAGAGCTCATGCACATCGGTCTCGTCGGTCTCGGCAAAATGGGATTCAACATGAGGGAACGGCTCCGGGCCAAGGGCGTCGAGGTCACCGGCTTCGACCGCGCTCCCGATCGCACGGACGTGTCGAGCCTCGAGGAACTCGTGTCCTCCCTGCCGGTCCCTCGGCTCATCTGGGTGATGGTCCCTGCCGGCGAGATCACGCATGCCGTCATCACCGAACTGTCACAGCTCCTGGCCGAGGACGACCTCGTCATCGACGGCGGCAACTCCAGGTTCACCGATGACCAGATCCACGCGGCGCTGCTCGCCCAGAAGGGCATCCGTTTCCTCGACTGCGGTGTCTCCGGCGGCATCTGGGGCCTGGAGAACGGATACGGCCTGATGGCCGGAGGCAGCGACGAGGACATCGACGTGGCCCTCCCGGTCTTCGACGCACTGCGCCCCGAGGGTGATCGCGCGGAGAGCTTCGTGCACGTCGGCGACGTCGGAGCCGGGCACTACGCCAAGATGGTGCACAACGGGATCGAGTACGGACTCATGCAGTCCTACGCCGAAGGCTATGAGCTGCTCGAGGCCAAGGACATCGTGAAGGACGTCCATGGCACCTTCGCAGCGTGGCAGAAGGGCACCGTGGTCCGCTCCTGGTTGCTGGACCTGGTGGTCAAGGCACTGGAGGAGGACCCACGCCTGGCGACGATCGCAGGGTACGTGGAGGATTCGGGTGAAGGCCGATGGACCGTCGAGGAGGCCATCGCCAACTCGATCCCGGCTCCCGCGATCACCGCCGCCCTGTTCGCGCGGTTCACTTCACGCCAGGAGGACTCACCGTCCATGAAGATGGTCGCAGCGCTGCGCAACCAGTTCGGCGGACACGCCGTCAAGCCCGCCCAGCCGAAGCCCGAGTAAGTGCGCTCCGGTGTACGTTGAGCACCTCTCGCTCACCGGGTTCCGGAGCTACGGGCAGCTCGACACCGCCATCGAGCCCGGCATCACCGTCTTCGTCGGGCCGAACGGTGTGGGGAAGACCAACATCGTGGAGGCGGTCGGATACCTCGCGACGCTGTCCTCACACCGGGTCAGCACGGACAAGCCACTCATCGCCTTCGGCGAGGAACGGGCGATCATCAGGGGCAAGCTGGTCCGCGGAACGCAGCGCACGAGCGTCGAGGTCGAGATCAACGCCGACGCCGCGAACCGCGCACGGATCAACAGGTCGAATCCCGTGCGGGCCAGGGACGCCGCGGGGATCCTGAAGACGGTCCTCTTCGCTCCCGAGGACCTCACCCTCGCCAAGGGTGATCCATCGGTACGGCGCCGGTACCTGGACGAGGTCATGGTGTCGCTGCTGCCGCACCAGTCCGCGCTGCGGGCGGACTACGAGCGGGTACTCAAGCAACGCAACGCCCTGCTCAAATCGGCTCGTGCTGCCGGCCGGTTCTCGACGGGGCACGAGGCCACCCTCGATGTGTGGGACCAGCACCTCGCCGAATCCGGCGCGCGCCTGCTGTCGGCGCGGTTCGCCCTCGTGGACAAGCTCCGCCCGCACGTACAGCGCGCCTACCGGGAGCTGACGGACGGCTCCAAACCCGCGGACATCGCCTACGTCTCGAGCGTCTCGCCGTCGTCGGACCCCTCGGCGGAGGGCGACGCCGAGCTGGGGCGGACCGGGGACGACGGCCTGGGGGACCTCGACCAGGGTGCGCTCACCGACCTGTTCGTCACCGGTCTCCTCCGCCACCGCAAGAAGGAACTCGAGCGCGGGATCTCCCTCGTGGGCCCGCACCGTGACGAGCTCGCGCTGATGCTCGGACGCGTACCCGTGAAGGGATACGCCTCCCACGGCGAGACCTGGTCCACGGCCCTGGCCCTGCGGCTCGCGTCCTACTACCTGCTGCTGGAGGAGGACCGGACGCCGGGCGGCGATCCCGTGCTCATCCTCGACGATGTCTTCGCGGAACTCGATGCTCAGCGGCGCACCCGGCTCGCTGCCATCGTGGCACCCGCCGAACAGGTCCTCGTCACCGCGGCCGTGGGGGACGACATCCCGGCGGCCCTCGCCGGACGGCAGCTCCGGGTGGTACCCGGAGCCATCGTCGGCGGTGGGGACATCGGTGACGGCACGAACGGAACCGGTGACGTCACTCCGGAGACCGCCGATCAGCACTCCGTCGCCGATATTGATGCCGCTGGAGGAATAGATGTCTGACCAGGCGTCAGGAGACATTCCTCCCGCGGACGGACAGGACCCGCAGGCCTCCGGTGACCGAACACCCCGGAGTACGCGGGAGGGCGACGGAGCGCACCGGACGGCCGATGCGACGGAGGAGTTCCCGGACCAGGATGCCCCGCAGGCCCTGCTCAACCGGCTGCGAAGCGCATCACAGGCCAGGGGTACGCCGCGCGAGGCGGCGTCGAAGCGGTCGGCGAAGACGACGCGACGCCGGTATTCCCCCGAGCCGGTGTACGGGGGCAGGGACCCGGAGGGCGTGGGCAACGTCTTCTCGCGGATGCTCGCCGAGCGGGGATGGAAGTCACCGGTCGCGATCGGATCGGTGCTGTCGCGCTGGAGCGAGATCGTCGGGACCGACATCGCGGCGCACTGCGTCCCGGAGAGCTTCGACGCGGACACCGTGCTGGTCCGGTGTGATTCGACGGCCTGGGCCACGCAGCTGCGTCTCATCACCCCACAGGTGCTGCAGCGCTTCGAAGCCGAACTCGGCGCGGGCGTCGTCACCCGGCTGTCGGTCATCGGCCCCGCGGCTCCGAGCTGGCGCAAGGGCGGACGGTCCGTCAAGGGCCGTGGACCGCGGGACACGTACGGGTGATCTCCGACGGCCCGATTGCGCTGTCCGCTGAGCGGCCTGTAGCGCAATCAGGGCCCCGGCAGTCGTATCCGGGCTCACGGATGGTACTGCCGTCCGGTCTGACGCGGGTTTATTGGCCAATGAAGGGGTGTTCGCGCCGGACTCGGGCCCTCCGCAGGGTAGAATAGGGAAGATTGTTTTGGTCGATCCAGTTGAGGAGCCGTCTACGCCTGTGGCACACGAGAACGAGTTGAATGCGAGCGACGTGAAAATAGGCGATGGCGAGTCCCCGATCCTGGAGGCGGCCACCGAACACGCCTACGGCGCCAGTGAGATCACGGTGCTCGAGGGACTGGAAGCGGTCCGGAAGCGCCCGGGCATGTACATCGGATCGACGGGGCCCCGCGGCCTCCACCACCTCGTCTACGAAGTCGTGGACAACTCGGTCGACGAGGCGCTGGCGGGATACTGCGACCACATCGAGATCTCACTGCAGGCCGATGGCGGCGTGAAGGTCGTCGACAACGGGCGAGGGATCCCCGTGGACATGCACCCCACCGAGGGTCGGCCGACCGTCGAAGTGGTCATGACCATCCTCCACGCCGGCGGCAAATTCGGCGGCGGAGGCTACGCCGTGTCCGGTGGCCTGCACGGCGTGGGTATCTCCGTGGTCAACGCGCTGTCCAAACGCGTGGAGACGGTGGTGCGACGCCAGGGCCACGTGTGGATGCAGTCCTTCGCGGACGGCGGGAAGCCCGTCGGCGAGCTGCGGAAGGGCGAGGAGACGTCCGAGACGGGCACCACGCAGACGTTCTACCCCGACGACTCAATCTTCGAGAGCACCGAGTTCGACTTCGAGACACTCCGCGCACGCTTCCAGCAGATGGCATTCCTCAACAAGGGACTGCGCATCACGCTGACGGACGAGCGCGTGGACGTCGTGGAGACGGACGAGGTCGCGGAGGTCGAGAGTGCGCAGGACTCCGACGGGGAGCCGAAGCACCGGTCCGTCGTGTACCTGTACGAGAACGGGCTGCTCGACTACGTCCGCCACCTCAATTCCTCCAAGCGGGTGGATGTGATCCACCCCGACGTGATCGCCTTCGAGACCGAGGACACGGACCGCAGGATGGCCGTCGAGGTGGCCCTGCAGTGGACGTCGGCGTATTCGGAGAGCGTGCACACCTATGCGAACACGATCAACACGCACGAGGGTGGGACGCACGAAGAGGGTTTCCGTGCGGCCATGACCACGCTGATCAACAAGTACGCACGCGAGAAGAACATCATCAAGGAGAAGGACGACAACCTCACGGGTGACGACATCCGCGAGGGCCTGACCGCCGTCATCTCCGTCAAACTGTCGGAGCCGCAGTTCGAGGGGCAGACGAAGACCAAGCTCGGCAACTCCGAGGCCAAGGGGTTCGTCCAGCGGGTGGTCACCGACCAGCTCGGTGACTGGCTGGAGCGCAACCCCGGGCCGGCCCGCGACGTCATCCGGAAGTCGATCCAGGCATCGCAGGCCCGCCTTGCGGCCCGCAAGGCGCGCGAGTCCACGCGCCGCAAGGGGCTGCTGGAATCCGGCGGCATGCCCGGCAAGCTCAAGGACTGCCAGTCCAAGGACCCTGCGCGGTCCGAGATCTACATCGTCGAGGGTGACTCGGCCGGCGGCTCCGCGGTCCGCGGCCGGAATCCCGAGACCCAGGCCATCCTGCCGCTGCGCGGCAAGATCCTGAACGTGGAGCGTGCCCGCCTCGATCGTGCCCTCGGCAACAGCGAGGTCCAGGCCATGATCACCGCCTTCGGCGCGGGGATCGGCGAGGACTTCAATGTGGACAAGGCCCGGTATCACAAGATCGTGCTCATGGCCGATGCCGACGTCGACGGCCAGCACATCACGACGCTGCTGCTGACCCTGCTGTTCCGTTACATGCGGCCGCTCATCGAGAACGGTTTCGTGTACCTCGCGCAGCCACCGCTGTACCGGATCAAGTGGTCCAACGCGAAGCACGACTACGTGTTCAGCGACCGGGAGCGCGACGAGGTCATCAAGATGGGCATGGCGAACAACCAGCGACTGCCCAAGGACAACGGGATCCAGCGCTACAAGGGCCTCGGCGAGATGGACTACACGGAACTGTGGGACACCACCATGGACCCGGACCACCGCACCCTCCTGCAGGTGACCATGGACGACGCCGCAGCCGCCGACCAGGTGTTCTCCGTCCTGATGGGCGAGGACGTCGAATCCCGCCGCAACTTCATCCAGCAGAACGCCAAGGACGTGCGTTTCCTCGATATCTGAGGTCCGCACCCGGCCTGCGGTCGAGTGATCTTTGCGGTTGAGAACCTTCCACGAACGGAACTGATTCATGAGTGACGACATCACCGGCAACGGACCGGACGAGCCCATCGAGGGCGAGGTCCTGACGGACCGCGTCGAGCAGGTGGACCTGCAGACGGAGATGCAGCGGTCCTACCTGGACTACGCAATGGCGGTCATCGTGGGCAGGGCCCTGCCCGATGTCCGCGACGGGCTGAAGCCCGTGCACCGCCGCGTGCTCTACGCGATGTTCGACGGTGGCTACCGGCCGGACCGGTCGTTCAACAAGTGCGCCCGCGTGGTCGGCGAGGTCATGGGGCAGTACCACCCGCACGGCGACTCGGCGATCTACGACGCCCTGGTGCGCCTCATCCAGGACTGGACGATGCGCTACCCGCTGGCGCTCGGCCAGGGGAACTTCGGGTCCCCCGGCAACGACGGCGCCGCGGCACCGCGATACACCGAGACGAAGATGGCCCCGCTCGCCATGGAGATGGTGCGGGACATCGACGAGGAGACCGTCGACTTCCAGGACAACTACGACGGCAAGAACCAGGAGCCGACGATCCTCCCGTCGCGCTTCCCGAACCTGCTGGTCAACGGATCCTCCGGTATCGCCGTCGGCATGGCCACCAACATCCCGCCGCACAACCTGCGCGAAGTGGCCGACGGGGTCCAGTGGTATCTCGAGAACCCCGACGCCACGAAGGAAGAGCTCCTCGAAGCGCTGATCGTCCGCATCAAGGGACCCGACTTCCCCACCGGCGCCCAGATCCTCGGGCACAAGGGCATCGAGGACGCCTACCGGACGGGGCGCGGTTCCGTCACCATGCGGGCCGTGGTCAACGTCGAGGAGATCCAGAACCGGACCTGCCTGGTCGTCACCGAACTGCCCTACCAGGCGAATCCCGACAACCTCGCCATCAAGATCGCGGAACTCGTCAAGGACGGCAAGGTCAGCGGGATCGCCGACCTCCGCGACGAGACGTCCGGCCGCACCGGCCAGCGCCTCGTGATCGTGCTGAAGCGCGACGCCGTCGCGAAGGTGGTGCTCAACAACCTCTACAAGCACACGCAGCTGCAGGACAACTTCAGTGCCAACATGCTGGCGATCGTCGACGACGTGCCCCGCACGCTCAGCCTCGACGCGTTCATCCGCCACTGGGTGACCCACCAGCTCGAGGTCATCGTGCGCCGCACACGGTACCGGCTGCGCAAGGCGGAGGAGGAAGCCCACATCCTCCGCGGACTGCTGAAGGCCCTCGACGCCCTCGACGAGGTCATCGCGCTGATCCGCGCCTCGTCCACGACGGAGCAGGCCCGGGACGGGCTGATGGAGCTGCTCTCGATCGACGAGCTGCAGGCCACGGCCATCCTGAACATGCAGCTCCGGCGCCTCGCGGCCCTCGAGCGGCAGAAGATCCAGGACCGCCATGCCGAACTGGAGTCGATGATCACGGAGTTCAACCGGATCCTCGCCTCCGAGGACGTGCAGCGCGGCATCGTCAGCACCGAACTGGCGGAGATCGTGGCCAAGTTCGGCGACGACCGGCGGACCGAGATCCTCATGGGCTACGACGGCGACATGAGCATGGAGGACCTGATCCCCGAGGAGGAGATGGTCGTCACCATCACCCGCGGCGGATACGTCAAGCGCACGCGGAGCGACAACTACCGTCAGCAGGCGCGTGGCGGCAAGGGCATCCGGGGTGCACAGCTGCGCGGCGACGACGTCGTCGAGCACTTCTTCGTCACCACCACCCACCACTGGCTCCTGTTCTTCACCAACCTGGGCCGGGTCTACCGCGCCAAGGCGTACGAACTCGTCGAGGCGGCACGGGACGCCAAGGGCCAGCACGTGGCGAATCTCCTCGCCTTCCAGCCGGACGAGACGATCGCCCAGGTCCTGGACCTGCGCGACTACCAGCAGTCGCCCTACCTGGTCCTCGCCACCAAGCGCGGTCTCGTCAAGAAGACACGCCTCGAGGACTACGACACCAACCGCACGGCCGGCGTGATCGCCATCAACCTGCGTGACAACGACGAACTCGTCTCCGCGCAACTGGTGTCCGGCGACGACGACATCATGCTCGTCTCCCGCAAGGGACAGTCGCTGCGGTTCACGGCCGACGACGACGCCCTGCGGCCCATGGGCCGCGCCACCTCGGGCGTGACCGGCATGAAGTTCCGCCCGGACGACGAGCTGCTGGCCGCGAACGTGGTCACGGACGACTCCTACGTCTTCATCGTCACCGAGGGCGGCTTCGCGAAGCGGACCAGGGTGGACGACTACCGCGTCCAGGGCCGTGGCGGACTGGGCATCAAGGTCGCGAAACTGGCCGAGGAGCGCGGAGACCTCGTCGGAGCGCTCGTGGTCCAGGAAGAGGACGAGGTCCTCGTGGTCATGGGTGGCGGCAAGGTGGTCCGATCCGCGGTGGCGGGAGTCCCGGCGAAGGGTCGCGACACCATGGGTGTCATCTTCGCGAAGCCCGACAAGACCGACCGCATCATCGCCGTCGCGCGGAACAGTGAGCGCAGCGTCGCCGTCGAGGAGGGCCTCATCGACGATCCTGCCGAAGCCAGCCCGGACGTCGACATGATAGGCACGATCACCCCGCAGGACGATCCTGCGGAGTTCACAGCCGATGAAGTACGGTTGTCGACAGAGGAGATGGCTGAGCCCGACGCTGAGTCGCCCGAACACGGAGGTAACGAGTGAGCTCGGCCAACACCAACCCGCGGCCGTCCAGCGGACAAGTGCGCACGTCCGGTGCGCCGCGCGTGAATGCTCCCGCGCGTCCGCCACAGCGGCCCGCATCCGGTGGACAGGCCGCCCGTCCGGGGCAGCGTCCCGGGCTCGTGAAGCCCGCTCCGAAGGCGAAGGCCCGGAAGGCCCGGCTGCTCGTCAGCAAGGTCGATCCGTGGTCGGTCCTGAAGATGTCCTTCCTGCTGTCCGTCGCGCTCGGGATCGTCACCGTGGTCGCGTCCTTCGTGATCTGGACCGTCCTCGACCTGACGGGGATCTTCGACGGCGTGAACGAACTGCTCCGCGAGATCGCAGGATCGGAGAGCGGCGGGTTCGACCTCCGCCAGTTCGCCTCCCTGCCGCAGGTCCTCTCCTTCGCGACGATCATCGCCGTCGTGAACGTCGTGCTCCTGACCGCCCTGGCCATGCTCTCGGCCGTGCTGTACAACATCTCGTCCACCCTCGTCGGCGGTATCGGCGTCACGCTGACCGACGATTAGGAGACCGGCCTCTTCGGCGCCCCCCGGGCGATTTGAAGAAAGCCGAGACACTACTGTAAAGTCGTATCTCGGCCCGAAGAGGTATCGGGGCGTATAGCTCAGGCGGTTAGAGCGCTTCGCTGATAACGAAGAGGTCCCAGGTTCAAGTCCTGGTACGCCCACGGATCCACCACTCGCAGGAAGCCGCAAGGAGACTGTCGTGAAGAAGTTGCTCGTCGCAGCAGCGGCTGCCGCAAGTGTCCTCGTGTACAAGCGGTGGAAGGATTCGGAGAAAAGCAAGAGCGTCTGGAGCAGTGAGACGGACGACGTGGTCTAGCTTCAGGGAACAGCGTCCGGGATCCACCGGACCACGTTCACTTCGGGGGCATGGCGCAATTGGTAGCGCACCTGCTTTGCAAGCAGGGGGTTCGGGGTTCGAGTCCCCGTGCCTCCACCGAAGAAAAGTCCCGGCCGATGGCCGGGACTTTTCGCGTTGACGGGTCGGATCACGGGCCGCGGATACCGTGCCCTACAGTTGCCGGGTGACTATCTTCCTCTCGATCCTCGGCGTCATCGGGGTATCGGCGTCCGGACCGATCATGGCTGCCACCATAGCGCCGGTCCTGGCCATCGCCTTCTGGCGCAACCTGCTCGGTGCCGCGCTGATGGGAGGGCCGGCACTCGTGTCCAAGAGGGCCGAGTTCGCCGCCCTGACCCGGGCGGAGTACCGGCGACTCGGGATCGCGGCCGTAGCACTCGCCCTCCATTTCGCGTGCTTCATCACGGCACTGAAGCTGACCTCCGTCGCGGCCGCCACCGCTCTCGTCTGCCTCCAGGTGGCCTGGATCGCGCTCTTCAACGCCCTCCTGGGATCACGGCCGCAGGCCGCGGTGGTGGCGGGACTCGGTGTCGCCTTCGCGGGCGTCGTCATCATCACCGGATTCGATCTCTCGTTGTCGCGGGAGGCACTCCTCGGCGACCTGCTGGCCCTCGCCGGCGGAGCCCTCGCCGCGGTCTACCAGATGGCCGGAGCAGCCGCCCGGCGGACCATGTCCACGGGGACCTACACCACGCTCTGCTACGGCGCCTGCGCCATGATCCTGCTCGCCCTGTGTGCTGCTACCGGGCAGCCCATCGTCGGCTTCAGCCCCGCGGCCTGGGCGGGAATCCTCGCGGTCACCCTGCTGGCCCAGATCATGGGCCACTCCGTCTTCAACCATCTCCTGGCGGTCATGAGCCCGCTCGTGGTCTCCATGATCATCCTGCTCGAGATCCCCGGAGCCGCGATCCTCGCCGCGGTGTTCCTCGGCGAGCAGCTCCCGCTCGGCACCTACGGCGGTTTGGCGCTCATCCTGGTCGGCCTGGCCATCGTCATACGCGGTCAGCAGCGACGGAAGGCGCGCCGGTCCCCTGCCGAGGCAGGGACAGCGGTCGCACCCCCACCCGCAATGGGTGGCGAGTAGTATGCTTGATTCGTTATATGCGTGATTTAGGATGTTAAAGGAAGAACCCCCGGCCTGTGGCCGGGGGTTCTTCCATGCGCTGCGGCCGGATCAGGCCTTCGAGTCGTCCGACGGCTTGGCGGCGTGCTTCGCCGCCTCCGTGGCGTCCTTCGCCTTGTCGGCAACGGCCTTGGCTGCGTCCGCGGCCCTGACCTTGGCATCGTTCTTGGCGTCGTTCGCGGCTTTCGCCTTGTCGTCGCTCTTGACGTCGCTCTTGACGTCGCCCTCGGAGGCTGCGGCGCGATCGGCCGCCTCCTTGATGGAGGTGACGACCTCCTTGGCTTCGCGGGTCTTCTCGCTCGACACCGGAGCAGGCGCCGCCTTGATCGGAGCCGGCGTCTTCCACGGGTCCTCGACCGGCTTGGAGGCCCGCCAGACGGCGACGCCCGCCACGATCGCGCTCAGGACGATGCCGACGATCAGCCAGCCCTTGCCCTTCTTGCGTCGCTGGCTCTTCTTCAGGTCCTTGGAGGCCTGCAGGGTGGCGGCCACCAGGCGCTTCTGTGCCTTCTTGACCGCCTTCTTGTCACCGGTGATCCTGATGACGGCCTTCTCGACGGCCGGCGGCACGTGTGCGGAGGCGAGCGAGCGGGACGCCGTGTCCGCTGCGTCGCCCAGCTTGGTGGACAGCGTCGGCAGGTAGTCGTCGACCACCTTGACCTTCGCCGAGTTCAGCGCGGGAGCCGCCTTGTCGAGGGTTCCCTGGATCTTCGGCGTGGTGTCGTCGATGACCTGCGAGATGCGCGGGCCCACCTTGTCGATACCGTCCTGGATCTTCGGCGCGACGACGGCGATACCACCGGCGATACCACCGGAGATTCCCTCCGAGGCCTTGCGGACGGAGTCCTGCAGGGCGGGACCGGCGGTCTCGATGCCCTTCTCCCAGCGCGGCTTCGCCCACTCGTACGCGGCGTCGACGCGTGGCGTGGCCCATTCCCGTGCGGCGGCCAGTCCGGCAGCGGCTGCCAGTCCGAGTGCGACGCCTTCTTCGAGTTCGTGGGTGGCGCGTTCGTTCTTCTTCACAAAAACCTCCAAGGGGGGTGGTTACTCGTTTTGATCAGCCTACGTTGCATGGGCAGAGGGTGCTATCCGGACGGCAGGCGGAATGCCCGGGAGGCTGCCGTTTCACTGTGCGCGGAATGGCCCTGCTCCAGCTTATTGTCAGATGCCGCATGGAAGAATGGCCTGATGACTGCTATTCCGACAGCAAAAGCGACCATCCACACCAACCAGGGCGACATCGAGGTGAACCTCTTCGGCAACCATGCGCCGAAGACGGTCAAGAACTTCGTGGGCCTCGCGACCGGCGAGATCGCCTGGACCCACCCGCAGACCGGTGAGGAGAGCAACGCTCCCCTCTACGACGGGACGATCTTCCACCGCATCATCAAGGACTTCATGATCCAGGGCGGGGATCCCCTGGGCCAGGGCACCGGCGGCCCCGGGTACAAGTTCGACGACGAGATCAACCCGGACCTCTCCTTCAAGGAGCCCTACAAGCTGGCGATGGCGAACGCCGGCACGCAGGGCGGGCGCGGCACCAACGGCTCGCAGTTCTTCATCACCTCCGTGCCCACCACGTGGCTGCAGGGAAAGCACACCATCTTCGGTGACGTCACCGACGAGGAGTCGCGTGCCGTGGTGGAGAAGCTGAACTCGATCGCCACCGACATGAGGGACAAGCCCCTCGAGGACGTCGTCATCAAGAGCATCACCGTGGAACAGCTCTAACCCAGATGTCCTACGGTGTCCCCGCGCCCGACGCCGGAAGCCAGCCGGCCCCGGTCTGCCCACGGCACCCTGACCGCGTCAGCTATGTGAGATGCCAGAGGTGTGACCGGCCGGCATGCGCGGACTGCCAGCGGCCCGCGGCGGTCGGTTTCCAGTGCGTGGACTGCGTCCGGGAGCAGGCCGCCGGTGCTCCGGTCTACCGGACCGCGTTCGGCGGCGTGGTGCGCGGGGGCACGACCGTGGTGACCTACACGCTGATCGGTATCTGCGTGGTGGTCTTCCTTCTGCAGCTGGTGCTGCCCGGGGTGACCAACGCCTTCATCTATGCCCCGGTCTTCACCGCCGGAGTGGAGGGGGCGCTGCCGGCCCAGCCCTGGCGCATGCTGACGGCGGCCTTCCTGCACTCGCCGGGCTCGTATCTGCACATCGCCTTCAACATGTATGCGCTGTACATCCTCGGGAAGGCCCTGGAGCCCACGCTGGGACGGGCGAGGTTCCTCGCGCTGTACCTGATCTCGGCCCTGGGCGGATCGGTCGGCGTCCTCCTGCTGTCCGGGAACCCCGGTCAGGGCGTCGTCGGTGCCTCCGGCGCGGTCTTCGGCCTGTTCGGGGCGCTCTTCATCGTCCAGCGGAAGCGCGGCGGGGACGTCCGACAGATCGTCGTCCTGATCGCGATCAACGCCGCGCTGGGGTTCCTGGTGCCATCGATCGCCTGGCAGGCCCACCTGGGCGGGCTCGTCGCCGGCGCCGCATGCGCCGCAGTGATCGCCTACGTCCCCCGCGGTCCCCGTCAGGCACGTCTCCAGTGGCTGGGCCTGGGAGGCGTCGTCGTGCTCCTGGTCCTGCTGACCGTTCTGGGAGTCTCACTTCTCCCGTTCTAGGACGCTGCTGACGACGGAACGGACGCGGGAGGGCCGGTGCGCATCGCACCGGCCCTCCCGAGTTGTCCACACCCCTTATCCACACGGGGGATAACTTACACACATGTAATTCCACAGCTGTGGATAAGCCTCGCCCGGGATTTCGGGCCTCTCGCTGGACCATCAACAATTCTGTGCACATCTGTGGATAACTTTCTGCACAGCGTGTGTACAGAGCGGAGAGCTACCGCCAGCGTGTGGTCATGAGGAACCCGACGATCGCGATGCCGAAGCCGGCGAGGATGTTCCACGATCCCCAGGCCTCGACGGGAAAGCGGGATTCCGAGATGTAGAACGTGATGATCCAGAGCAGGCCGATGATCATGAGGCCGAACATGACGGGTTTGTACCAGACGGGGTTCGGCTTCGGCTGCGAGGACTTCACGGCGGGAGCGGCGGACCTGGCTCTCTTACGGGGCTTCGACTCGGGCACGGTTTCTCCTCGGCAGGGCACGGCTGTGGTCAGCTGCACCGGTGGTCGTACCGGCCGCCATTCCGTGCCCGGACCCGCAGGCTAGCCTGAAGGAGAACAACGTCCGGCGGCCCGGATATCCCCCTGATTCTAGCCAAGAACCGTCCGATACCCGTGCAACCCCGGGGCGGCAGCGGCAATGGCCAGGTCCGGGGTCCGGTGCGCAGGAGCGTATTATTGCTTACTCGGTGCTGATGCTCTTCGTGTTCCCCTGGTCTCCCAGTCCAACCCGCTCACTGATTCAACGATTGGTTCCCCCTAGCTCATGGCTGACACCACCAGAATCCTCGTCGTCGACAACTACGACAGCTTCGTCTACACGCTGGTCGGGTATCTCCAGGAACTCGGTGCCGAGACCACCGTGGTCCGCAACGACGACCTCACACTCGCGGAGGTGCAGGAGATGGCCGCCTCGCGCGACGGAGTCCTGATCTCCCCGGGCCCGGGGACGCCCGCCGACGCCGGGGTGTGTGTCGACCTCATCAGGTGGTGCGGAGAGAACGGCAAACCCATGCTCGGGGTCTGCCTCGGGCACCAGGCACTCGCGGAGGCCTACGGTGGCACCGTCACGCACGCGCCCGAGCTGATGCACGGCAAGACGTCCCTGGTGGAACACGATGCGACCAGCGTGTTCGCCGGGCTCCCCTCGCCGGTCACGGCGACGCGGTACCACTCGCTCGCGGCCGTCAGCGACGACGTCCCGGCCGAACTCACGGTTACGGCGCGCACGGCCAGCGGCATCATCATGGGCCTCGAGCACAGGAGCGCGCCGCTGTGCGGCGTCCAGTTCCACCCGGAATCGGTGCTCACCGAGGGCGGGTACCGGATGCTCGGCAACTGGCTCGAGTCCCTGGGCCTCGAGGGTGCATCGGCCCTGTCGGAAGGACTCAGCCCGCTGATCGCCCGCTAGTCCGAGCCCTCCGTAGGCCGCGGCTCCGACTGCTCCCCCGTCGGCCGGCCCTCCGGCTCGTCGCTCGGGGGATTGGCCGGTGTCCCGGTCGGCTGCTGGGTGGGCTCCTGGGTGGGCTCCTCCGTCGGGGCCTGGGTGGGTTCCGCCGGTGCCTTCGCGATGGTGAGGACGATCTCCGTACCCTGCGCCACCTCGGACTGCGCCGGCTCCGACTGTGCCGTGATGATGCCGGGCTGTACGACGCTGTTCTCGACCTCACGGACGCTGAAGGGCAGCTGTACGGCCGGGTCCTCGAGCAGGGCCTGCGCCTGCGCGACCGTGAGGTCGGTGAGCAGGGGAACCGTCACCCTGCCGCTGGAGAGCACGAGGTCCACGGTACTGCCGACCGGCACGGACTGCCCGGGCTGCGGCCTCGTGGTGATGACCCTTCCCTGTGCGACGACGGCGCTGGTCTCCTCGGTGACCTCCCCACCCCTCAGGCGCAGGTCCTCGAGTGCATCGCGTGCCGAGGACTCGGTGAGGCCCGGCAGGGATTCGGGCAGCACCACGTTCGCCGGCCCGAGGGACACCGTGATGTTCACGCGGGAGTCCGGTTCGACCGACGCACCCGCCGACGGGTCGGAGGAGATGACGTCCCCGGCGTCGACCGACGCGTTGAACTCCTCGTCCGTGGAGGGAGTGAGGCCCGCGTCCACGATGGCGTCCCGCGCATCGGCTTCCGGCATGCCGACCAGGTCCGGGACATCCACCGCCGCCACTTCCTGGACCGGCTGGTTGTTCACGGAGGTGATCACGAAGTAGCCCGCGGCGAGCACGAGCAGCACCGCCACGAAGAACACCGTGGTCCAGGCTGCCCGGGACGCCCTGCGCCGCCGCTCCCTCCGCTCGTCCGGCTCGTCCCCGCCGCGCAGGACGTCCAGCCGGCCGTCGTCGTCGTCCGGCAGGAGGTCCCGCTCCGCCGGCGAATGCTCACCCGACACCCTGTCCATGGCACGCGTGCCCGGTCCGCCGGCCGCCGACGCGGCCGCACCCAGGGTCGCCGGATGTACCCGCGACGCCGTGACGTCCATCGCCTCGGTGGCGTCACCGGCCGCAGGGGCGAGCACCACACCGCGTCCGGCGTCGAGCAGTGCCCTCCGGAAAGCGCCCGCATCCTCGAAGCGGTGGTCGCGGTCCTTCTGGAGCGCCCGGTCCAGCACGGACTCCAGCGCCGGGGTCACCTCGGGGTTCAGGCTGCCTGCACGGGGTGGTGCCTCCCGCACGTGCTGATAGGCGACGGAGACGGGACTGTCACCGATGAACGGTGGCCGTCCGGTGAGCAGTTCGAACAGCAGGCAGCCGGTCGAATACAGGTCGCTCCGCGCATCGACGGTCTCGCCGCGAGCCTGCTCGGGCGAGAGGTACTGCGCCGTCCCCAGCACGGCCTGCGTCTGCGTCATGGTGGCCTGCGAATCGGCGATGGCGCGTGCGATGCCGAAATCCATGACCTTGACGGCACCAGCGGGCGTGATCATCACGTTGGCGGGTTTGATGTCGCGGTGGACGATGCCCGCCCGGTGGCTGTACTCGAGGGCGGAGAGGACACCCGCCACGTAGGTGACGCTGTCCTCCGGGGTGAGGTCACCGGCCTTGACGTGGTCCCGCAGGGTGAGCCCCTCCACGTACTCCATCACGATGAACGGGACCCGCACCTCGTGCTGCGGCCGGTCGGGGATCTCCTCCTCGCCCGTGTCGTACACCGCCACGATGCTCGGGTTGTTGAGTCCGGCCACGGCCTGGGCCTCCCGCCGGAACCTCGCCTGGAAGAGCGGATCCCTCGCGAGGTCCTTCCGCAGCACCTTGATGGCGACCGATCGGCCGAGGCGCAGGTCCACCCCCCGGTGCACGTCGGCCATGCCGCCGCGGCCGATCAGTTCACGGACCTCGTAGCGCCCGTTCAGGACGCGCTCGGTGGTTGTCACATCGCCATCCTCTCCGTGCCGTCTCGGGTCGCCGGTCACGGGCCGGAGGTGGCTGTCGGTGTCGGCGTCGGTGTAGGTGTCGGTGCCGTCGCCGCGGCCGTCGCCGGGGGCGTGGTCGGAGCTGCCGGCGGTGGGGCCGGCGCGGGCGCCTGGGTCGGGGGAGGCCCGGACGAGACGATGTAGCTCACCTCGCTGTCGACCGGCACCTCGGCCCCGGGCCCGGGGTTCGTCCGCAGGATCGTCCCCTCGGGTTGCTCGGACTCCTCGCTGCCGGCGTTCACGGGCCGCAAACCGAGGTCCACCAGGGCGGCCTGGACCTCGGACTCGGTCCGTCCCTGGAGTCCGGCGGGGATCGAGACCTGTTCCGGTCCGGCCGAGACGGTGAGGGTGATGGTCTCCCCCGGGCTCAGCGCTCCGACGGGGGCGACACCGATCACCAGGCCCTCGGCGTACTCGGCGGAGGACTCCCGCTGGGATTCGACGCGGAACCCGAGGCCGCCGAGTTCCGCCGAGACCTCGGCCTCGGGCCGGCCCAGGTACTGGCTCGGGGTGATGACCACCTGATCGGCCTCCGTCGTGCTCGGGGAGGGAGAGGGTGACGGCGAGGTGGGCGACGGCGACGGCGACGACGTGCGGGAGGTCGCCGGTGCGGGGCTCGCGGAGGTGCTCGTCTCCGCCGGCGCCGGATCATCCCCGCCACCGGCCAGCAGGGGCTGCAGGACCAGGAAGGCGATGGCGCCGAGCGCGAGCAGGAGGAGCACGATCAGCGGGATCAGCCACGGGCTCCGGCGGTTCTCGTCCTCGTCGCGGTCCGTCGGGGCGGGCGCGTCGACGTCGTCCTCCGACCAGTTCCGCGAGGCCGCGAGGCCGGCAGCCGCGCCGGCCGCGGCAGGTGCGGCGACCGTGGGCAGCGCCGATGTCGTCGGTGCAGGCACCGTCGTCGTCGCCTGCGTGTCCTGGCGGGGAATCGCTGCGGTCGCGATGCCTGAATCGTCAGCGAAGGACAGCAGGCCCGGGACGGCCGCCTCCGCGGCACGGATGTCACCGGCACGGATCGCATCGACGGCACGTGCGAGGGATTCGGCGTCGCGCGGTCGGTCCGCGGGGTCCTTGGCCAGCATGGAGCCGATGAGCCCCCGGACCGGACGCGGGATGGACTGAGGGAGCGGCGGCGGGGCGTCGTTGACCTGGGCGAGGGCGATCGCGATCTGGGACTCGCCGGAGAACGGGCGTCGCCCGGCCAGCAGTTCGTACCCGATGACGCCGAGCGCGTAGATGTCGGAGGAGCCCGTTGCCGGCTGGCCGGTCGCCTGCTCCGGCGCGAGGTACTGCGCCGTCCCCATGACCTGCCCGGTAGCGGTCAGCGGTACCTGGTCGGCCAGCCGTGCGATGCCGAAATCGGTGATCTTGACGCGGCTGTCCGGCATCACGAGGATGTTGCCCGGCTTCACGTCGCGGTGCACCAGGCCCTGGCGGTGCGCGACGGCGAGAGCCGTGGCGGTCTGCCCGACGATCGAGAGCGTGCGGTCGGGGGAGAGCACCTGTTCCTTCTCGATGACGGCCGAGAGCGGCTGCCCGGGAACGAGCTCCATCACGAGGTACGCGGATCCGCCCTCCTCCCCGTAGTCGAAGACGTTCGCGATGCCTTCGTGGTTCAGCAGAGCCGTGTGGCGGGCCTCCGCCCGGAAGCGGTTGAGGAACGCGGGATCACCCGAGTACTCCTCCTTGAGGATCTTGATCGCGACGACACGGCCGAGGATCTGGTCCCGGGCCTTCCACACCTCGCCCATACCGCCGATGGCGATCCGCTCGGTCAGTTCGAACCTGCCGCCCAGGGTGATGCCTGACGTGGGCCTCATCTGTTCAACACCGCCTCTATGAGTCTCTTGGCACTGGGTGAGGTCAGTTGCTGACCAGTGGGGATGTCCACGTTCTCCATCACGATCGAAAGGGCTACCTGGGGGTCGTCCGCGGGTGCGAAGCCCGTGAACCATGCGTTGTCGCCGGTCGTGGAGAACTCCGCGGTCCCCGTCTTGCCGGCCACCCGGACACCGGGTACCTGTGCCCCCACCGCCGTGCCGTTGTCCACCACGTTGACCATCCATTCGGTGAGCTGGTCGGCGGTGTCCCGGCTGACCGACTGGCGCAGCGACTCCGGCTGGGGCGAGTCGATCAGTTCCAGGTCCGCGGCCCTGACCGACTTCACGAGCTGCGGTTTCATCTGCTGTCCGTCGTTCGCGATCGCCGCGGACACCATCGCCATCTGGAGGGGGGTCACCAGCGTGTCGAACTGGCCGACGGCGGACTGCGCCAACTCCGGATCCGTCAGGTCCGACGGGAAGGTACTCGCGATCACGCGGGTGGGGATGTACATCTCCTCGCCGAACCCGAATTTCGCGGCCTGCTCCTGGATGGCCTCCTCCCCGAGGTCCAGTGCGATCTGCGCGAAGGGCGTGTTGCACGACTGTTCCAGCGCGAACTCCAGGTCCGCCGTCGTCCTGCTCGCGCAGCCGCCCGAGACGAAGTTCGGCAGGGTGTACTCGATCCCCGGGAACTCGAGGGCCGGAGGATTCGGGATCTGCGATTCGGCGTCGTACTCCCCGGACTCGAGGGCCGCGGCGGCGTCGATGAGCTTGAAGACGGATCCGGGCGAGACGAGGGCCTCGGTCGCCGGGTTCAGGTAGATCGAGAGTCCCGGCTGCTCGGAGAGTTCCGCCGCGTTCTGTTCGATGACCGCCGTGTCATGCCCCGCCAGGAGGTTGGGATCGTAGGAGGGCTTCGAGACCATCGCGAGGATGTTGCCGGTGGAGGGCTCCATCACCACGATCGAGCCGCGCTGGCCGTCGGGGATGAGGTCGGAGGCGAGCTGCTGGATCTGGGGGTCGATCGTGAGCTCCACGGAGGCGCCCTGCGGATCGACGCCGGAGAAGAGGGTCACCACGCGGTCGTAGAACAGGGAACTGCTGGTTCCCGCAAGGATCTCCGACTCCGTCTTCTCGAGCTGGGACGACCCCAGGGAGAGGGAGTAGTACCCGCTCAGGTGCGCGTACAGTTCCGGCTCGTTGTACACGCGCTGGTAGTTGAACTGGTCGTTCGAGGGCACGGATTCGGCGACGGCACGGCCGTCCACCAGGATCGCACCGCGCTGCCGGCCGAAGTCCTGGTACAGCTGGCGGCTGTTCCAGGGGTTGTCCTTGAGCTCCTGCGCCTGGAAGAACTGCACGTAGGTGAGGGAACCGAGGACGAGGGCGAACATGCTGATCGCCACGACCCATGCCCTGCGGATGGCCTGGTTCATCGGGTGGCCACCTTCGCGGTCCGTTTCTTCATGGGTCTGCCGTTGACCCCGAGCGCTTCGGGGAACGAGTCCTTCATGGGTGCCGTCGACACCGGACGGCGCGCGGACTCGGAGATGAGCAGGATCAGGGCCACGATGAGCCAGTTTGCCAGCAGGGAGGAGCCGCCGGCCGACATGAACGGCGTGGTGAGTCCCGTGAGGGGGATCAGCCGCGTGATGCCGCCGATGACCACGAAGCACTGCAGGGCGATGGTGAAGGAGAGGCCGCAGGCGAGGAGCTTGCCGAAACCGTCCTTGGTGCCGAGGGCCGCCCGGATTCCCCGGGAGACGAGGAGCACGTAGAGCATCACGACGGCGACGACGCCGATGAGCCCCAGCTCCTCTCCCAGTGCGGCGATGATCATGTCGCTGTTGGCGTACGTGACGAGGTCGGGACGCCCTGCGCCGAAGCCCGTGCCGGCGAGTCCGCCGTTGGCCAGGCCGAACAGTCCCTGCACCACCTGGTGGCTGCCGCCCGGCGCGCGGTCGTAGACCTCCGGGGCGAAGGCATTGATCCACGAGTCGAACCGCAGCGCGACGTGGCTGAACAGCTCGAGGGCCACGAAGACGCCGACGCCGATCATGGCCAGGCCGATCAGTACCCAGCTGACACGGCTCGTCGCGACGTAGATCATGACCATGAACAGCCCGAAGAAGAGGATGGACGAGCCGAGGTCCCGCTGGAAGATCAGCACACCGATGCTCACGACCCAGGCGGCTGCCATGGGCGCGAGGTCCTTGAAGCGGGGGAGCTGGAGCGGGCCGAGCTTCTTGCCCGCCAGCAGGATCAGGTCACGATTCGTCGAAAGATACCCGGCGAAGAATATGGCGAGGGTGATCTTCGCGATCTCGCCGGGCTGGAAGGTGCCGAAGCCCACCGAGATCCAGATCCTCGCCCCGTTGATCTCGAGGCCGATCGGGGCCGGGGCGAGGGGCAGCAGGAGGAGGACGGCGCTGACGATCAGCGAGATGTACGTGAAACGGCGCAGCAGCCGGTGGTCCCGCAGCAGGATCAGGAGCGCGGCGGCGGCGCCCATCGCGACGGCCGTCCACATGACCTGCTGTGATGCGACGGGGTCGATCTCCGGGTTGGCCTGCAGCGCCGACAGGTCCAGGCGGTGGATCATGGCCAGGCCGATCCCGTTCAGCGCCACCACGATCGGAAGGATGAGCGGATCAGCATACTTCGCCCGGAGACGCAGGACGATATGCAGGAAGAGGCTCATGAGGGTGAGGGTCAGCCCCTGGGTCCAGAAGAACTCACTGAACGCCTCCTCGCGATCGACGCCCGCCAGGTAACTGGCGGCGATGGCGACGGTCAGCGCGAGGAGGAGCAGGAGCAGCTCGACGTTGCGCCGCGACCGGGGCGCGGTCAGGACATCACTCATCTGCTGCACCTTCACATTCGACGGCTGGGGACGACACGGCGGGGGACGACGACGTCGGCTGCGGCGACGCGGACCCCGCGGCGGGACCGGACGAGGACGATGGAGACGACGACGGGGTGGACCCCGCGGTCCCGGTGGCCGACGGAGACCCGGAGGGCTGCGGTGATGCCGTACCCGTGGGCGCCGCTCCGCCGGCTGTGGAACCGGAGGTCGGGCGCGGCGATGCCGGGGCCGTCGAGGAGGGTGCCGGATCGCAGCTGACGGCTCGCAGTTCACTGCGCAGATCGCCGACGATCCGTTCGGCTTCCTCCAGGCTCGCTGCCGGCAGCGTGTTGGACAGCTGGGACCGCTGGTACTCGGGGAGGTTGGAGACGGGGATGTCCGTCACCTCGTACAGTTCGCTGAGGCTGATCGGCCCGATCCGCTGGGGGACCCCCGTGTAGATCGCGACGCGGTTCTCGGAGTCCGCCACGTAGTAGCGCGTCTGGGTCCAGGTGTAGCCCAGGCCGACGACGGCGATCAGGATGAGGCTCATGAGGGCGAGGGTCGCGGGGACGAACCAGCGCTTCTTCCCCGCCGGGGCCTCGTCCTCGGTATCGTCGCTGACCTCCGGCTCCGCCTTGTGGGTCAGCATCATCGCGGCGCGCCGTTCCGTGGACCGCTGGGTCACGATCGGGATCTGGCCCGTCTCGGTCGCGAGTGCCGCGGACCCCACGAGCACGTGGGGCCTCGTCAGCAGGTCCTGGCGGATGATGTCGGCGCGGATCGCCGCACCGGGCAGGTCGCCGTTCCGGTCGATCTCGTGGGAGGCCGCATCGGGGTCGGTCGGTGTGTCGCGTTCCCCGGCCGCCTGCCGCGCGGGCGGGATGGACACCGGCGGCAAGGCGTCGTCGTCGTCCGCTTCGATGACCTCGACGACGGCGACGGTGATGTTGTCCGGGGAGCCGCCCGCGAGGGTCAGCTCGACGAGGGTGTCGACGCACTCGCGGATGCCCTTCGACTCGCGCATGACCTGCTCCACCGCGCGGTCCTGCAGGACCGCGTTCAGGCCGTCCGAGCAGAGCAGCCATCGTTCGCCGGGTTCGGCGTCGAACTGCGCGAGGTCCAGCTCCGGGCTCGCGTCGACGTCGCCGAGGACCCTCATGAGGACGTTCTTGTGCGGGTGGGTCTCCGCTTCCTCGGGCCTGAGCCGCCCTTCCTCGATGAGGCGCTGGACGAACGTGTGGTCCGTGGTGATCTGCTCGAAGACGCCGTCCTTGAGGCGGTAGGCGCGGGAGTCGCCGATGTGGGCGAGCTGCAGGGTGCTGCCCTCGAGCAGGATCGCCGTGACCGTGGTCCCCATGCCGGCGAGCTGAGGGTTGGTGGCGACGAGTTCGGACAGGAGCGAGTTCGCGGTCTGGATCTCGTCGGCCAGGTGCGTCCCGGCGTCGCCGTCGTGCGCACCGTGATCGAGGTGGACCAGGTCGAGCACGGTGGAGGCCGACGCCACGTTGCCGCCCGCGTGGCCGCCCATGCCGTCGGCGACGACGGCCAGGTAACGGCCCACGTACGCGGAGTCGTCGTTCTTCGCCCGCACCATGCCCACGTCGGAGCGGGCAGCGAACCTCAGGGCAAGCTGCACGCCTACGGCCTCAATTCGATGACCGTCTTACCGATCCGGATGGGGACATTCGGTTCGACGGGCAGTGCGCGCGTCAGTTGGGCTCCCGCGAGGTAGGTGCCGTTCGTGGAGCCGAGGTCCTCGATGAACCAGCGGCTGCCCTGCGGGAAGAGACGGGCGTGACGGCCCGAGGCGTAGTCGTCCTCGAGCACCAGGGTGGCTTCCTGGGCGCGGCCGAGGAGGATGGGGCTCGCTGCGAGGTCGAGGCTGGTGCCGGTGAGGGGACCTTCCGTGACCACCAGGCGGCGTGCGGAGGTGCGTGCGGGGGGAGGTTCCTCCACGAGCTCGGGATTCTTGCGGATCTCGCGCGCCGTCGGAGCCCCCACCCTGTTGCGGCGTCCTACGGCGAGGTCGCGGCGCAGGGCCCCGACCGTGCTGAGGACGAGGACCCACAGCAGGATCAGGAACCCGAAGCGGAACAGGGTGACGGTGAGCTCTCCGGCCTCGCTCATCGGTGGCCCGCCCCGTCCTGTGTGGGGAGGAGATGGAACGTCATGCGGGAGCGCCCCATGGTGATCGTGGACCCGTCGGTGAGTTCGGCCTGCCCGATGACCCGTTGCCCGTTGACGTAGCTGCCGTTGGTGGAGCCGAGGTCGACGGCGTAGATCCGGCCGCCCTGCGCCCGGATCTCGAGGTGGCGCCGGGAGACCCCGGTGTCGTCGACGAGGATGTCCGCTTCCGAGGAGCGGCCCAGGACGATGGAGCCGGAATTGATCGAGTACCGCTGCCCGTCCATCTCGAGGATCGGCTGGTAGCGCGTGGGCTGGCGGCGGGGGGCCGTGGGCGCGGAGGGGCCCGGGGAGCGCTGGGCGGCGGTCTGCTTCTCGATGGAGGAATCGATCTCGAAGACGCCGGCCTTGAGCTCCGGATCGTGCTCGAAGGAGACGCGGACGGGTCCCTGGAGGCTGTAGTGCTGGCTGTTCACATGCGCGATGACGACGTCGCAGAGTTCCTCGGCGAGGGCGGAGCCCCACTGCTGTGCGAGCTCGAAATCGGAATCGGACAGCCGGGCGGTGAACACGTTGGGGGCGAGGGTGCGGCCCTGCGCGAGGACGAGGGACCGGTTGTCCAGTTCCTTGCGGAGGGCGCTGGCGATCTCGAGGGGCTGCACCTGGGAGCGGGCCCCGGTGGTGAAGGCTCCGCGGACCAGTTTCTCGAGTCCACGCTCCACGTTGTCGAGAATGCCCATCTTCCGCCTCCTCCCCCTGCCACACAGGTGTCCGGTCCCCGGTCAGCAGGGTGCTGAGGGGCGTGGCCCGGCCATGGTCATGGGAATGTCCAGCCGGGCATGTTCCATCCGATACTACTGGGAGCCCCTGCGAATGGGCTCCAAGCCGTCACGTCGAGGATTACTTTGTCCTAACGATCGTCCGCCGTCGTGGACCCTGCAGGTACGCCCCGGGGCCCGTCCTGGGGGCGGTTTAGGTAATTGCCACCGCGCTCCGTTATGCTTATCTCTGCTGTTCACAACACCTGCCGGGTGCAGATGTTGGAATCTCGAAATTGCGCGAGTGGCGGAACGGCAGACGCGCTGGCTTCAGGTGCCAGTATCCGAAAGGGTGTGGGGGTTCAAATCCCCCCTCGCGCACAGATGAACGACTCGGAAGGGCTCCCGCTCAGCGGGGGCCCTTCGTCATGTCCGGGACCGTCAGCGGAAGTCGCGGGACTTCGTGGTCGCCTTCAGCTGCAGGACCTCGATGCGGTCCGCCACGACGTTGACGATCCCCTCGGCGGACCGCTCCAGGATGCCCCTGACGATCACGCTGCCGGCCTCCCGGGCGACGCGGCGATAGCGCTGCCACACCCCCACGGAGCAGATGACGTTCACCAGTCCCGTCTCGTCCTCCAGGTTCATGAAGGTGATCCCGCTCGCCGTCGCCGGTCGTTGCCGGTGTGTCACGACTCCCGCCACCTCGATCCGCCGGCCGGACTCGGACGTCCTGAGCTCCTGCGCCGTCAGGGCGCCGCGGCGCTTCAGCCGCGCCCGGGCATGGCGCACGGGGTGGTCGTCAGGGGTGATGCCCGTGGACCACAGGTCGGAGCCCACCTTGTCGATGTCCGAGAGCTCGGGCATCAGGGGAGGCTGGATGTAGACGGCAGTGCCCCTGATCTGGCCCTCGCGCTCGGTGGATGCCGGTCCGGCGTTCCAGAGTGCCTCGCGGCGGCTCAGGCCCATCGAGTCGAAGGCACCGGACGCCGCGAGGGCCTCGAGCTGGCCCGCGGTGGCACCCGTACGGCGCGCGAGGTCCGGCATGTCCTCGTAGGCCCCGTTGCGATCCCGCTCGGCGACGATCCTCCCGGCGAGCTTCTCTCCGACGGTGTCGACGCCGGCCAGCCCGAGCCGCACCGCGTAGTTGCCGTCACGGCGGTGGGCTGTCGAGTCGAACGGCGTGTCCTGGTCGAAGTAGCCGACCGGGGGCTGCTCGTCCTCCGTGCAGCAGTCCGTCCCGGTGGTGCGCCCGGCCGGATCATCGGCGGGCTCGTAGCCCTCGAGCGGTTCGAGGTCGGCGTGCACCCCGGAGTGCAGGATGTCGGGCCGCAGGACCACGGCTCCGTGCCGCCGGGCGTCGGCGACGAGTGTCTGCGGTGAATAGAACCCCATGGGCTGCGCCCTCAGGAGCGCGGCGAGGAACGCCCCGGGGTAGTGCAGGCGCAGCCAGGCGCTCACGTAGACCAGCAGGGCGAAGCTGATCGAGTGGCTCTCAGCGAAGCCGAAGTTCGCGAAGGCGTGGATCTTGCTGTAGATGGTGTCCGCGACGTCGCCGGTGATCCCGTTGGCGGCCATGCCCTCGTACAGCGTGGCCCTGAGGGAGTCGATCCGCTCCTCGCCGCGCTTGGATCCCATGGCGCGGCGCAGGAGGTCTGCGTCCGCCCCGGAGCAGCCGCCCACCACCATCGCCATCTGCATGAGCTGTTCCTGGAAGAGCGGGACGCCGAGGGTCCGTTCGAGGACCGGTTCGAGGTCGGGATGGAGGTACCGGACCTCCTCCTCGCCCGTCTTCCGCTTGATGTAGGGATGGACGGCGCCACCCTGGATGGGTCCGGGCCGCACGAGGGCCACCTCGATGACGAGGTCGTAGAACTGTCGGGGTTGCAGCCGTGGGAGCATGCCCATCTGCGCGCGGCTCTCCACCTGGAAGACCCCCACCGAGTCCGCGAAGCACAGCATGTCATACACGCCCTGCTCCTCCTTGGGGATCGTGTGCAGCTCCCACTTCTCCCCGAGATGCCGCTCCACGAGGTCGAAGTTGTACTGGATCGCCGCGAGGATGCCGAGACCCAGCAGATCGAACTTCACCAGCCCCATCCAGGCGCAGTCGTCCTTGTCCCACTGCAGGACCGTCCGCCCCTCCATCCTTCCATGCTCGATCGGGCATACTTCTCCCACGGGGCGATCGGTGAGCACCATGCCCCCGGAGTGGATCCCCATGTGGCGGGGGAACGTCAGGACCTCCTGCGCCAGGCCCACGACGGACTCGGGGATGTCGTGGTCGGTGCTGGAGACGAGCCCGCCCCACCGCTCGATCTGCCGCGACCAGGCGTCCTGCTGGCCGGGACTGTGGCCGAGGGCCTTCGCCATGTCCCGGACGGCGAACTTGGGACGATAGGTGATGACATTGGCCACCTGGGCGGCGTTGAAGCGCCCGTACTTCCGGTAGACGTACTGGATGACCTCCTCACGGCGGTCCGCGTCGAAGTCGACGTCGATGTCGGGCTCCTCGTCGCGCATGCTCGAGAGGAAGCGCTCGAAGGGGAGCTGGTACTTGATGGAATCGACGGCGGTGATCTCCAGCAGGTAGCAGACCGCGGAGTTGGCGGCCGAGCCCCGTCCCTGGCACAGGATGCCGTTGCGGCGCGCATAGTGCACCAGGTCGTGGACGATCAGGAAGTAGCCCGGGAAGTTCTTGCTCTCGATGACGTCCAGCTCGCGTTCGATGCGGTCGCGGACGTCGGTCCGGCTCCCGTAGAGCCTGTCGGCCCCCTGCCACACGAGTTCGCGGAGATAGCTCATCTGGGTGTGGCCCTCGGGCAGGTCGATGGTCGGCAGTCCGGGCCTGACGCTGCGCAGGGTGAAGGAGAGGTCCGCGGCGATGTCCACCGTGCGCTCCACCGCCCCGGGGTAGTGCTTGAAACGCCGCGCCATCTCCGCACCGCTGCGCAGGTGGGCGGCGCCGGCCGCGGGAAGCCAGCCGTCCATCTGGTCCAGGCTCCGGCGGGCCCGGACCGCAGCAAGGGCCGAGGCGAGCCGGTGCTGCTCCGGTGTCGCGTAGTGCACGTTGTTGGTCGCCACGGTGGGCAGCCCCACGCGGGCCGCGACGGCGCTCAGGGCGTCGTTGTGCGCCGTGTCCAGGGGATTGCCCTGGTTGACGAGCTCGACGGCCACCGACTCCCGGCCGAACAGTTCGACGAGGTTCCGGAGCTCGGCCTCGGCCGCGGACTCACCCGCAGCGACGAGCGCCGAGCGGACCGCACCCTTCCGGCAGCCCGTGAGGATCATCCACTGGCCGGCGGCATGCCCTGCGAGGCGTTCGAGATCGTAGCGGGGCTTCCCCTTCTCGGCGTCCGCGTGGAGCTGGGCGTCGGTGATGGCCGTGGACAGGCGGTGGTAGCCGGCGGATCCGCGGGCGAGGACCAGCAGGTGCCGCCCTTCCGGGTCGGCCTCCCCGTTCTGCGGCCGGGACAGGCCGAGCGAGAGTTCCGTCCCGTACATGGTCGAGATCCCGGGGTGCTTCTCGGCGGCCTCCGCGAAGCGCACCGCGCCGTACAGCCCGTCATGGTCGGTGAGCGCCATGCCGGTGAGTCCGAGCCGCCGGGCTTCCTCGGCGAGGTGTTCCGGGCTGGAGGCGCCGTCCAGGAAGCTGAAGTTGGAGTGGACATGCAGTTCCGCGTACGGCACCACGGGCCCCTCGGGGGCCGGGACCCCGGCGGGAGCGGTGTAGGGCCGGCGCTTGCGGGACCAGGCAGGGCTGTCGCCGCCGTCGGCCCCGACGGGCGGCGCGCCGGGCCGGGTGTCGGAGAGGTTCCGTTCGAAGTCCGACCACGGGATGGGGGGGTTGTTCCAGCCCATCAGTCGTAGCTCGCCTCGACCCACCACGCGTGGTCCTCGAGCAGCAGGAGCCAGGCCGATCCCGAGTGGTCCACCAGCTGGAAGCGGTTGAGGACGCGCCCCGCTGGGTCCCACCAGCGTTCGTCGATCGGCCACGGGCCCGCCCAGGAGTGCACGGGCCGCCGATCGTCGTGGGGCCCGGCGCTGAAGAAGGAGGGATCGGCGGTCAGGAGACCGCGGGGGTCCACGTCCACCGGCTTGCCCCGGGAATCGACGACGACGGCGGGCACGGGGTCGGCGAACACCGTGGCCGGTGCCGGACCGGGCAGGCGGCCCGGCCAGGGCTGCGTACGGTCCCTGGCCTTAGCCGTCGAGGACTGCTGCGGGCCGGCCGGTGCGTCTCCCCACGGGATGAGGACCCGGCGGTCCGCGAGGAGCCGACCCCCGGCGATGATCCCGGTCAGCACGGCGCCGTGGCCCAGCATGCTCTGCACGCGGGCCAGTCCGTGGTGGATCCCCGCGTCCGGTCCCGTGCCCCACAGGCCGTCCGCGTGGTCGGCGAGGTCCTCCACGATGTCGGGCACGATGTGGACCCTCGTGATGCCGGAGGTCAGGCCGTGGTCCGAGGCGTTGGTGCCCTGGAGCTGCCAGCGCACGCGGTCCACGACGTCCTCGGCGTCGAACCAGCGCGGATGCCGCCACCGGCGCTCGGACACCTCGCCCGACTCCGTGTGCAGACGGACCTGCAGCGCCGTGCACACCAGTCCCGCCTCCCGCAGTCCGTCGACGAACTCGCCGGCCCGGGTGCGGAACGCGAAGGCCAGCTGGTCGATGCGGGCGAGGGGTGGCTCGAAATCAGCGGTGACGTCCAGGTGCGGCGGGGGCGTCCGGGCGACGACGTCCCGGTGGTCGAGTCCGCTCGCCTGGCGGTGCGCGAGGGCACCCTCGGCGCCGAAGCGGTTGCGGACGTCGGAGGCCCTGAGCGCCGCGAAATCCGCGAGGGAGCGGATGCCGAGGCGCTTGAGCAGCACGGTGAGCTTCGGCTGTTCGAGGACGTCCAGGGGGTAGCTGCCGAGGAACCAGGGCGATCCACCCTCAGGGATGACGACCAGCTGCTCGACGTCGTCGTCCAGTTCGTCGGTGGCCCGGGCGGCCTGTTCGGCGGCGAACGGGCCGTCCGCGATGCCGATCCGCAGGTCGCTGAGGCCGATGGCCGCGAGGGTCCGGAAGACCACGTCCGCGGCCCCGCGCTCGCCGCCGTAGTAGCGCGCGGGGCCCTTGATCCTGATGGCGCACAGCCCGGGGCGGATGACCTGCACACCGGGCATGATCGTCTCCACGGCCGCGGTCACCGGTTCGAAGGTGCGCTCGTCCAGCGACGGGTCGTACGGGAGGGATACGAGTCCGGTGCTGCGGGCCTGGGCCTCCCGGACGCGCAATCCCCTCCTCACGCCGTCCTGCCGTGCTGCGGGGGAGCAGGCGAAGACCTCCCCCCGGTCCACGAGGACGAGTGCCGTGTCGGCGGGCAGCGCATGCTCGCGCAGGGCCGCCGTGATAGGCCAGTCGGGGCACCAGAGCATCATGGTCCGGGTGGCGGTCGCCGTCCCTGCCGGCGGTGTGGCCGTCACGAGGACTTCATCAGCCGTGGTTCGAACAGGGTGGACGCCGTGGCGAAGGAGGGTCCGGGAGGGGCGAGGGCGGTGGGCGCCTCCGGAGAGGTGTCCTGCAGGTCCGCCAGCCCCACGTAGGCGTGGCGGAGCCGCCCGGAGGGCTGGGTCGCGGTGATCTTCAGGCGCCGGGACCGCAGGTGGCCCGAGCCCGACCCGAGGCCCTCCCAGGCGCTCTCCGCCACGCCGAGGGTGGAGTCGCTCTGCTTCCAGTTACCGAGGGTGATGAGTGCCGCTCCGCGCTGCCGGAGGCGTGCTTTGAGCCGGGCCCATTCCGTGGGCGCCAGGTGGTCCGGGGCGCGGGTCAGGATGACGGAGACCACGTCCACGAGGGCCGCGGTGACCGTGAGCCACTGGGAGCCGGGATCGGGGACCAGGATGAGGCGGTCGAGGTTGATGCCGAAGCCCTCGGCCGCCTCCACGCTGAAGTCCGGCATGCCGACGACGCTGCACCACGCGCCGGTCGAGGAGGGGCCGGCGAGCAGGGCCATGGCCAGGGTGGTGGAGTTGCGGACGGTGTAGGAGCCCCCCGACTGGAGGCCTCCGCCCGGCAGGATGTGCGCGAGGGCCGGAACCGTGGGCAGGCGGCGGGAGTCGAGCGTGGTGGCCTGCATGCTGTTGATGCGGGCCTGGAGGTCGAGGGTGGTGTCCTGGATTCCCCGACCGCCGGCCGCCCCCTGCCGCGTCCTCCCGGCATCGGGGGAGGGCTCGTCCCTGTCGAGGGCGGAGCCGGCAGCTGGAGGCGTCACTCGTCAATATTCGAACAGGTGTTCGAATAAGTCAATCGTCGTGCCTCACTCCTGGGCCGGGGCCCGTGTGACGCATGGGACTTTGTCCCGTGCGGTGCTCAGGCGTCGGTCGCCTTGCGTGCGGCGTCGCGTTCCTTCACCCGCGCGGCCTCCGCACGGACGGCCGCCTGCGTGGCCCGCTCCGTGACCAGCCATGCGGGGGGATCCTGCAGCAGGGCGGTGATCTGCTCGCTCGTCAGGGGATCCGTGAGGCCACCGCGTGCCAGTCCGCCGATGGAGATGCCGAGCTTCTGCGCGACGACGGGGCGCGGGTGCGGGCCGGTGCGGCGCAGTTCGGCGAGCCACTCCGGAGGTGTCTGCTGCAGTTCGTCGAACTCCGCGCGCGTCAGCTCGGCCTCCTGGAAGTCCTGGGGGGTGGCGGGCAGGTAGATTCCCAGTTTCTTGGCCGCCGTGGCGGGCTTCAGGGTCTGGGGGGTTTTCGCGGGAGTCATGGTCCCAGCTTAACCGTCCGCCTCGCCGTCGTCGGCAGGCGCTACTGTGATCAGATGCCCGCAGACCAGCCCAGAACCCTGTCCGTCGGCTTCGTGCCGGGCGTGACGCCGGGGAAGTGGGTGGCCCGGTGGCGTGAACGGCACCCCGGGGTGGACCTCGCACTCCACCAGCACGACGACGCCCTGACGGCGCTGCTGGACGGATCCGACGACGTCGTCTTCGTCCGCCTGCCGGTGGAGCGCACCGGGATCCACCTGATCCCCCTCTACGAGGAGCAGCCCGTCGCGGTCATGGCGCGTGACAACGAACTGTCCCTCTACGACGACGTACCGCTCGGGGAACTCGAGGGGGAGTCCCTGCTCGACATCGAGGAGTGCGGCGGCCCGAAGACTGCCGTGGAGGTCGCCGCGACCGGCGCCGGCGTCGTCGTCCTGCCGATGTCCCTCGCCCGCCTGTACTCACGCAAGGACGCCGTCCACCGCCCCGTCCCGGGGCTTCCCGTGACGACCATCGGGATCGCCTGGCGTGTGGAGGACGAGTCCGAGGACGTCGAGGAGTTCATCGGCATCGTGCGCGGACGCACGGCCCAGAGTTCACGGCAGCCGTCGCAGCGTGAGGCCCCGAAGAGGACCGCGTCCCAGAAGGCCGCCGCGAAGAAGGCCGCGGCCGGCGGGAATCCCCGCGAGCAGAAGGGGGCCGGGAAGCCGCGGAAGCCTGCGCGTCCTGCAGGGTCCCGCGGGAAACGGCGCTGACCTCCCCGCGGTGGAGGCCTGCCCGGTGCGCAGTTGGGGCGGGTGTGTGGCGCAGTGACCCGCCGCAGGTGCGCGCCGAAGGCGATCGCGGGTCCAATCTGCTCCCTGGCCCGCGACCTGCTACCCGGACACGGAAAGGCCCGCCCCGCGCGATGCGGGACGGGCCGGTGCTGCCGTGATGCGTCAGGTTGCGGAAGCGAGGGCGAAGACGGCGGTGGCGATGGCGAAGCCCATGACGCCGATCGTGGTCTCCATGACGGTCCACGTCTTCAGGGTGGTCTTGACGTCCATGTTGAAGAAGCGGCCCACGAGCCAGAAGCCGGAGTCGTTGACATGGCTCGCCACCACGGAACCGCCGGCGACGGCCACCACGAGGGCTGCCAGCTGCAGGCCGTTGTAGTCGCCGGCAAGGATCGCGGGGGAGATGAGGCCCGCGGCGGTGGTCAGTGCCACGGTCGCCGAGCCCTGGGCGATGCGGAGGATCGCGGCGATCAGGAAGCCGGCGAAGATGATCGGGATGCCGAGATCGCCGAGGACGTCGGCGAGTGCGTCGCCGATGCCGCTGGCCCGGAGGACGCCGCCGAACATGCCGCCGGCGCCGGTGATGAGGATGACGGAGCAGACCGGGCCGAGCGCCGATTCCAGCGTGCTCTCCAGCGCGGTCTTGTCGATCCCGCGGCGACGGCCGAGCACGTAGGACGCCACGAGGAGGGTGATCAGCAGGGCCACGGGGGTCTCCCCGAGCATGCGCAGGAGCTGGAACCATCCCTGTTCCGTCACGCTCTCGTCCACGGCACCCGAGCGGGCCAGCGTGTTCAGGCCCGTATTGAGGAAGATCAGTGCCAGGGGCAGCAGCAGGATCCCGACGACGGTGCCGAACTTGGGCGGGTTCGCCTCGGCGTGCTCGTCGGCCGTGCCGAGCAGCTCGGGGACGGGCAGGACGTACTTCCTGCCGGCCCAGAGGCCGTACAGGTAGGAGGTCACGTACCAGGTGGGGATCGCGGCGAGGAGGCCGATCATGATGACGAGGCCCACGTTCGCACCGAAGAACTCGGACGCGGCGACGGGTCCCGGGTGCGGCGGGACGAAGATGTGCATGACGGAGAAGGCGCCCGCGGCGGGGAGTCCGTAGCGCAGCACGCCGCCGCCGAGGCGTCGGGCGACGGAGAAGACGATGGGCAGCATGACCACGAGGCCGGCGTCGAAGAAGATGGGGAAGCCGAAGATCAGCGAGGCGACGCCGAGCGCGAGGGGTGCCCGCTTCTCGCCGAAGGCCCGGATGAGGTAGTCGGCGAGCACCCTCGCGCCGCCACTGGTCTCGACCAGGCGCCCCAGCATCGCGCCGAGGCCCACCAGCAGCGCCACGGCGCCGAGCGTGTTGCCGAAGCTGCTGACCATCACGGGGACGATCTGCGACGTGGGGATCCCGGTGGCGAAGGCGGTGGCGAGGCTGATGAGGATCAGGGCGACGAACGCGTGGATGCGGAGCTTGATGATCAGGAACAGCAGCGCGAGGATGGCCGCTGCGGCGATCAGGAGGAGCGGACCGGCGGTGAGGCTCTGGGTCCATCCTTCGATGGTCATGTTTTCTCCATTGAAAGTGGTGCGGATCGGGGGTGGGGGGTCAGTTGCTGGGCAGATCGAGCTGGTCGATGACGTGGGTCGTGACGTCGTCGGGCGTACCGGTGTTCTGGATGCGGATGCCCAGCTCATCAGGTTCCAGGGGTTCGAGCGTGCTGAGCTGCGACGGCAGGAGCGACTCCGGCATGAAGTGGCCGCTGCGGGTCTTCATGCGCTCGAGGATGAGATCGGTGTCGCCGAGCAGGTGCACGAACCGCACCTGGCCCTCTGCCCCGGTGAGGAGGTCCCGGTAGGAACGCTTCAGGGCTGAGCAGGTGACGACGGTGCTGCGGCCCGCCTGCGCCTGGAGGGTCATCCAGGCGCGCATGGACTCCAGCCAGGGCCAGCGGTCCTCGTCGGTGAGCGCCGTGCCGGCGGTCATCTTCGCGATGTTCGCCGCGGGGTGGAAGTCGTCCGCCTCGGCGAACACCCAGCCGAGCCGTTCCGTGAGGCGGGAGGCGATGGTGGTCTTCCCGGACCCGGAGATACCCATGACGACCACATGGTGTGGCTGTGCATCCATGCTGACTCCCTTGTCGGTGCTGTGGAACGGTTCGCGATCGGAGTAAAGGTAACACCTTTCACGCCAAAGGTAGTACCTTTTCGGGTTTGCACGATCGCTCTATCGTTAGGGGATCGGCCGGGTGGCCGCCGGCGCATGGAGGAGGACGATGACGTCGCAGTCAGTACCGGCGGGATCACCGGGGGAGGCAGCCGCGGTGTTCCACACGCGGATCATCGACGCGCTGGGCCAGGACATCGCGGACGGCGTGCTGCCCGAGGGCACGCGGCTGACGATCGAGGGCCTGCAGCAGCAGTTCGGGGTCTCGCGCACCGTGGTGCGGGACTGCATGCGGGTGTTGGAGTCGATGAACCTGATCGTGCCCAAACGCCGGATCGGACTCGTGGTGCAGGGCCCCGAGCGGTGGAACGTCTACGATCCCCGGGTCATCAGGTGGCGGCTCCACGGCCCGGGGCGGGCGGACCAGTTCCGTTCCCTCACGCACTTGCGCCGCGCCGTCGAACCGGTCGCGGCGGCCCTTGCGGCCCGGCACGCCTCCGGGACGCAACGCCTGCGGATCGCGGCGCTCGGGGAGGACCTGCGGCGGCTGGGCGAAGCCGGGTTGCTCGAGGAGTTCCTGGAGGCGGACATCGAGTTCCACACGCTCGTCCTCGAGGCGAGCGGCAACGAGATGTTCCTGGCCCTGCGGGAGGTGATCGCCGAGGTGCTCTCGGGCCGGACCCGACAGGGCCTCATGCCGCACCATCCGAAGGAACACGCACTGTGGACCCACGAGCAGGTGGCATCCGCGATCAGGGGCGGTGATGCCGCGACGGCGGAGGCGTGCATGGAATCGCTGCTTGCCGAGGTCAGCGAGGCCATCGACTGAGCAGGGCGACCAGGGGACGTGAAGTCCTCGCGATACTGCACGCGTTGACCTGAGGGCGGCACGGGATGGGCCGCCCGTACTCAGATGAGGTGGCGTTCGCTCCGGTCGTGAGCCGGTCCGGTTCGACCTCGTCCTGTAGACCAGCGGAGACGGCCCGAGATTTTCGCGGGCGGCACCAGCGCGACAAACTCGCATGCTCAAGGTCCGGAAGGTCCTCAAGAAGGATGAACTCCATCGGCAGCATCAGGGTAAGGCTTCGCTGAGGGCTGGACATGCCGGCGCTGCAGTACTGCCCCACCTGCCAGACGAACGGCGAAATCTTGGCGGACCGGAGAACGTCCAAGTTCCTGAAGTAGGAAGATCCGGCACCCAAGGCGTTCCGGCCGACCCTTCCACGGGTCCTCGAGACCGTTCCTTTCGAGTTCTGCCAGTCTTCCTCGGCGGCGGTCTGTCTTTCCCTTGGGGACCCTTGGCACCCGGCTGCTCTTCGAGCGGACCCCACCACGCGGCGACTGCGGCGGCGCCGCGGACGGTGGCGCTGGTGGTCGGATTGCGGTTCGGGACTTATGGTCCTACCGGGCACGCCCGTGGGGCGTAGCGTTTTGATCCAAACTCGCATGTCTTGGTCAACACTAAAGGGTCACAATGCGCCGGTCTCGCCCCGCCGTCCTCGGAATGGTCTTGGCCCTCGCCCTCGGCAGCGGCCTCGGGGGCACGGCTCTGGGGCCTCCCGCGGCCGCTGAATCGGCGGTGGCTGCGCAGTGGAGCGTTCCGGCGTTGACGGCGGTCGAGCAGGCCGGCGACGACGCGATCGAGCAGCACTATGAGCAGCTCGGCGGCAGCGCATCGTTCCTCGGCACGCCAGTCGGCAGCGCGTACGACATCGCTGGGGGTCGCGCCCAGGACTACGCCGCCGGGACGATCTATTGGAGCCCCGGTACCGGAGCGCACGAGGTGCACGGGGCGATCCGCGGACGCTATCTCGCGTTGGGGGGACCGGCCGGCTTCCTGGGCTTCCCGCTCACGGACGAGACCGTCACCCCGGGCGCCGCTGGTCGGTACAACCACTTCAGCGGTGTGAACGCCGGTTCGTCGATCTACTGGAGCCCCGGTACCGGAGCGCACGAGGTGCACGGGGCGATCCGCGGACGCTATCTCGCGTTGGGCGGACCGGCCGGCTTACTGGGCTTCCCGCTCACGGACGAGACCGCCACCCCCGACGGGGTCGGCCGGTACAACCACTTCAGCGGTGTGAACGCCGGTTCGTCGATCTACTGGTCGCCCGCCACGGGAGCCTACGAGGTGTACGGAGCGATCCGAGCCCAGTGGGTGGCCCTCGGTTGGGAGCGCAGCCGGCTCGGCTACCCGACCAGCGGCGAGTACGGCATCACGGGCGGGCGCCGCAGCGACTTCCAGCGCGGTTCGATTCTGTGGCACGCGGCCAGCGGCAGGACCGAGGTCATCAACACCAGCGTCCCGTCGACGCTCCTGGGCGTGGACCTCGAGCGCATTCCGACCACGCAAAAGGTTGTCGCGCTCACGTTCGACGCCGGCGCCAACGATGCCGCCCTCCGATCGATCCTCGCCACCCTCGCAGCCAACGGCGTCCCAGGCACATTCTTCCTCACCGGAGACTGGGTTTCCCAGTTCCCCTCCGACCCGGCGCTGATCTATAACGCGGGGCATCGGATCGGCAATCACTCCATGACCCACCCAGACTTCACGACCTTGGCCGACGCCCAGATCGCGGCCGAGATCAGCAGCGCGCAGAGGACCATCAGGGCCGCTGGAGGCGACCCGCTCCCGTTCTTCCGCTTCCCCTTCGGCGCCCGCGATTCCCGCACGATCGCAGACGTCAACGGTGCTGGTTACGCGGCGATCCGGTGGACCGTTGACACCCTGGGCTGGCAAGGCACCATGAATGGAACCCGCGGCGCGAGCTTCATCGTCCAGCGCGTCATGGCTTCCGCGCAGCCCGGGGAGATCGTCCTGATGCACCTCGGCTCGAACCCCGACGACGGCTCAACGCTCGATGCCGCGGCCCTCCCACAGGTCATCGCCCAGCTCCGGGCGGCAGGCTACGGCTTCGTCACCCTCGACGCCGCCCTATGATCCTTCATCTGGTCATTCCACCGATGGCTGGATTCAACCGGTCGGCGCAGCAGCCCGTTGGTGTTCTCGTTCGTGCCTCGCTGACGCGCGCCCAGGTCTGTCGCTTCGACCGAGCTCGTAGTACGCGCAGTGCACGCCCGGTTCGAATGTGCAGGACGAGTACGCGCCTCAGGGCCCCGAGGCTCTTGATGTAAAGCGCCTGGTAGATGGCTTCGTCGGAGATGCGCATGGACTCATCATCGGGGAAATCGGCCTTGAGCCGATGAGAGATTGCTCCCGACTCCACCCCAACACCCGTTTGCGGTCAACCTGGGGCCGCGACCGGTGTTGAGAAGGGGTCGATCACCCCGGACCGCTGCACCGCCGGGCACCGACGCGCTGACCGGCGTGGAAGAGTAACGACGCATCCTCAACCCCGTCGAGGCAGTATCCGCGCAGGAATGGGCTCAATTGACGCAGGACGACCAGGGCTCTGCGGGAAGGCGCCGGACAGACAGGAGGGGATGCGCGCGGCGCATCCCCTCCTGTGCGGTCTGCCGGGGTCGGTCAGACGGTGGCCTTGTCGGTGCCGGCGGGGGAGACGACTTCTGCGGTGGGCTCCATGTTCTCGGCGTCGACCATCCACGCGTACTGCTCGAGCTTGGCGATGAAGCCGTGCAGCAGGTCCGCGGTGGTGGGGTCCTCCTCGTCGATCTGGTCGTGGACGTCGCGCATGGTCGTGACGGTTGCGTTCAGCATCCGGACCACGAGGCCCACGGTGTCCTTCGTCGAGACGAGGCCTGCCGGGAACGGATCGATCTTGGTGCCCTCGGCCACGGCCACGCTGCGGCCGTCGGGCACGGCGTGCAGTGCGCGCATCCGCTCCGCCATCTCGTCCGCGAACAGGCGGGCGTCCTCGATGATCTCGTCCAGCTGCAGGTGGAGGTCACGGAAGTTCTTGCCGACGACGTTCCAGTGGGCCTGCTTGCCCTGCAGGTGCAGTTCGATGAGGTCGACGAGGACGGCCTGCATGTTGTCTGTGAGGGTGGGTGATGCCTTCATGGATCCTCCAGTGCTAGAGAGATTTTCTCCTCCCGGCCGGGCGCCGGAGGCGCTGATTCCCGCCGGAGGGACTCCTTTCACCCTAGCCCTGCGCGTTGGTCAATTCCAGCCGATCTGCCTACGCTAAGGGGACTTACGGTTTCGTCGTGTCGTATGCCCTGCGACGGTGTGCGGGCGGCGCCGGAGTCCGACCAAGGAGGAACCGTTTTGGCTTCAGTGCAGGAATCCATCGACGTATCAGTACCGGTCAGCACCGCCTACAACCAGTGGACCCAGTTCGAGAGCTTCCCCCAGTTCATGGGCGGCGTGGATTCGATCACGCAGACCTCGGACACCTCCACCCACTGGGTGACGAGCATCGGGGGAGTGCATCGCGAGTTCGATGCCGAGATCACCGAGCAGCACCCCGACGAGCGGGTGGCCTGGAAGAGCACCGACGGCGAATCCCATGCCGGCGTGGTCACCTTCCACCGCCTGGACGAGAACACCACCCGGCTCATGGTGCAGATCGACTGGCACCCGGAGACGTTCATCGAGAAGGTCGGGGCGGTCGTCAACGCCGATGCCTCCCAGGTGAAGGGCGACCTCAAGCGCTTCAAGGCGTTCATCGAGAAGAGCGGCGGCGAGACGGGTGCCTGGCGCGGCGACGTCGCGGCACCGCCGTCGGGTGTCACGTCCGAGGCGGAGCCGGCCAACAGCGTCCTGCCGGACACCTCGGCGGACGATCCCGAGTCGGGCGGCCCGCGCGTCGGCTGACCCGGTCCGTGTGGGGGAGGCGGATCCCTTCGGGGGTCCGCCTCCTGCGCGTCCTAGGGGATGTCCCCCACCGCGATGGACGCGCTCAGGCGTGGCCCAGGCGGTAGCCGTCCCCCCGGTGGACGAGCCGGCGGCCGCCGCCGTCGTTCAGCAGGATCCACACCACGGAGGCATCATCGGTCCTCATGTCCAGGACGCCGTGGAGCTGGGGCCCCGTGGCGTGGCGGAGGGTGACGTGCTGGCCGCGCCTGAAGCCCGACCAGTCCTGGACCTCGGCATCGGGGGCTGGGGGGAGAGCGTTCATGGTGGGCCTTTCGGGAGGTTCCGGGACTCCCACGCTAGCCATGCTTCCTGAACGGCGTGTGAATGCCCGCTGAAGGTTGATGCCGTCCTGGTTCCGCGCGTGGTCACAGGGTCCGCCAGTCCCCGCTCGTCAGGTGCGATCCCGCTTGGGGTCCCATGAGGAGCATGCCGCCGTCGACCACGAACGAGGCCCCGTTCACGTAGCTGGAGGCACCGGAGGCGAGGAAGGCCACGACGTCGGCGATCTCCTCGGGCGCGCCGGGGCGGCCGAGCGGGATGCCCGGACGGTCCATGGTGCGCGGGTCCTGCTCCTCGGAGTTGTTCATGGGGGTGTTGATCTCGCCGGGCAGCACGGCGTTGGCGGTGATGCCCCGGTCCGCCAGTTCGAGGGCGATGGTCCGGATGAGGCCGCCGAGGCCGTGCTTGGAGGCGTCGTATGCCGCCGAGCCCACGCGGGGCTGTTCCTGGTGCACGCTGGTGACGGCGATGATGCGTCCGCCCCGGCCGCCGTCGATCATGTGCCGTGCCGCACGCTGGAGGCAGACGAAGGCGCCGTCGAGGTTCGCCCCCATGGTGCCGCGCCACGTGTCCCAGTCCGTCTCCATGAACATGGTGCCGCCGTTGACGCCGGCATTGTTGACGAAGACGTCGAGGCCGCCGAGCTCGTGGGCGAGCCGGTCGACGACGTCGCCGCACGCGGGTGCATCCGTGGTGTCGAGCTGCGCGACCGCGGCCCGCACGCCCTTCTCCCGGACGAGCCGCGCGGTCTCCTCGGCTCCCTCCCGGTCGGAGTGCCAGGTGACGCCGACGTCGCAGCCCGCCGCGGCGAGGGCGAGGGCCGTTGCACGGCCGATGCCGGAATCGGAACCGGTGACGATTGCTCTGCTCGGTGTGAAGTCCATGTCCCCATCCTTCGCACCCGGCCGCGCCGCATGCAAGGGGAACCCGGGGATCGACGCCGGGTACCCCCGGACGGGTGTCCGGGGGTACCCGGGTGGGTGGTCCTACGCGTCGACGGCGCCCTGGGGGGCCGAACCGGAAGCGGACGACTGCACCGGCTCGGCGGATTCTCCGCTGATCACCTCGATCTTGCGGGGCCGCGCACGCTCGATGACGGGGATCGTCACGCTGAGCACGCCGTTCTCGTAGCGGGCGGCGATGCCTTCCGTGTCGACGCCCTGGCCGAGGTTGAGCTGGCGCAGGAACGAACCGCTCTCGCGCTCGCGGGTCAGCCACTTGACGCCCTCGGCACTGCGCAGCGTGCGCTCGGCGCGGATGGTGAGGAGCTGGCCGTCGACATCGATGTCGACGGATCCCGGATCGATGCCCGGAAGATCCGCGGAGAGGACGTAGTGGTCCTTCTCGCGGTAGAGGTCCATCGGCATGAGGCGCAGGCCGGGGCGGCCCTCCAACAGGGCGCCGGTCACGCGGTCCAATTCACGGAACGGGTCGAATTTCATGGCCACGGGAAACAACTCCTTCGCTGATGCCACCGGCAGGTGGTTCGTTCGTCGAGAGTTGAGCGCCCTCCGCTCAACTACGAAAAATGTTAGCACTCGAACACGGCGAGTGCTAAGGAGTGATGTTCGCCCAGGACGAAATCCCCGAGACGCGGAAAAGGCCCGTACCGACGTAGCGGTACGGGCCTTCCCAGTGGCGCTGTCTCCAGCCGATCCTCGTGCCTGCGCGGGGCCTTGATCCCCGGGCCTTCCGCGTGTGAAGCGGATGCTCTACCAGACTGAGCTACACAGGCAATTGGTTCTCCCATAGCTTAGGCCATCCGGGCGCCGCGCCAAATTCTCCCGGTACAGCAGCGCGGGGCACGGCGGCGTCCGGCCTCCTGCCGGGAACCGTGCTGGTCATCGCCGTGCTGCCTCAGTAGCCTGAAGGAAAGCCTGCTGAGCGTTCCAGGCGCCTGCCGGGCACCACCCCACGAAGGGACAGCACCATGGACAACCAGGACATCCTGCAGCGCATCCAGACACTCGTCCAGGAGGAGCACGATCTCCGGGAGCAGCCCCAGGATGCCGGCGCCGGGGCGGAGCAGCAGGACCACGCCGCCCGCCTCAAGCGCGTCGAGGAGGATCTCGACCAGTGCTGGGACCTGCTGCGCCAGCGTCGCGCGAAGGCCGACGCCGGAGAGAACCCGGCCGACGCCGACGCCCGTCCGGTCAACCAGGTGGAGGGGTACCGCCAGTAATGGCCCTGCCCCTCGTATTGTTCGACGTCAACGGGACCCTCTCGGACCTGGGGCGCATGTCGCAGCACTTCGAGGAGCTCGGAGCTCCTCCGCAGCTGGCCGCGCTGTGGTTCACCTCGGTGCTGCGTGACGGCTTCGCCCTCACGGCCGCCGGGCGGAACGCTCCCTTCGGCGAGATCGCCGGGGACGCCCTCCGCACGGTCCTCGCGGGGCAGGCGCTCAACCGGGACATCGATGACGCGCTCGCGCACGTGATGACGAGCCTGCAGGAACTGCCCGTCCACCCGGACGTCGTCGAGGGGCTCCAGGCCCTGACCGGCCAGGGCTTCGAGCTGGCAGCTCTCACCAACGGGGCGGCTGCGACCGCGGAGGCCCTCCTCGAGCGGGCGGGTGCCCGCGGCGCCGTCGGTGCCGTCCTGTCCGTCGAGGACGCGCCGCGGTGGAAGCCCGCCCCGGAGTCCTATGCCTACGCCCTCCGGGCGGTACGGCGGGAGGCGCACGACGTCGTGCTCGTCGCGGTCCACCCGTGGGACATCGACGGGGCCGCGCGGGCGGGGCTCCGTACGGTCTGGCTCGACCGCGCCGGGGCGCCGTACCCGACCGTCATGACGCGCCCGGACCACGAGGTGTCGACGATCGCCGAGCTGCCGGACCTCCTCGTCCGGGGCTGACGCGCAGCCGACGGACCTGCTGCGGCAGGCGAGGCCCCTCCCGCGCCGGTGCATCAAGAAAGCGTAAAGACTCCGTGGCCGCGGCAGGTCGTCGGGTTGAATGAGCCTCTGGTGCGGACGGTCCGCGCCGTTCGCACCGTCCCCGGAGGTCGAGGGCATCCCCGCCATGTCACGCACCGCACCACTCCGGGAGTTCCGCCGTTCCACGGAAGCAGGCCTGCGCCGGTCCGCGCACGCCGTCGCGGTCCGGCTGGAGCGGCTCGGTCCCCGCCACCCGGCCCAGGTGATCGTGCTCGGCTTCGGAGCGGCGATCCTCGTCGGAACGGTACTGCTGATGCTCCCGAGCTCGAAGGTGGGCGAGGGCGGCGCCACGTTCCTCGAGGCGCTCTTCACGGCCACCTCCGCCGTCTGCGTCACGGGCCTGATCGTCGTCGACACGCCGGTCTACTGGACCGGTGCCGGGCAGGTGATCATCCTGGGGCTGATCCAGGTCGGGGGCTTCGGCATCATGGCTTTCGCCTCCCTCCTGGGCGTCCTGCTGGCCCGCCGGATGGGTCTCCGCTCGCGCATCTCGGCGGCGGCGGAGACCAAGAGCGTCGGCTTCGGCGACGTCCGCAGCGTGCTCCTCGGTGTCCTGCGGATCACGCTGGTCGTCGAGTCCGTGACGGCGGTGCTGCTCGCTGCGCGCTTCGGGCTGCACTACAACCACAACCTCGGGGAAGCGGTGTGGCTCGGGATCTTCCACGCGGTGTCCGCCTTCAACAACGCCGGGTTCGCGCTGTTCAGCGACAACCTGATCGGGTTCGCGGGCGACCCGTGGATCTGCCTGCCGATCTGCGCAGCCGTCATCGTCGGCGGGCTGGGTTTCCCGGTCCTCTTCGAACTCCGACGCCACTTCCGGTACCCCCGCAAGTGGCACATGACCACCAAACTGGTGCTGAGCGGCACCGTGGTGCTCCTGGTCCTCGGGACGGTCTTCATCACCCTCGTCGAGTGGTCCAACCCTGCGACCCTCGGTGCCCTACGGCCGCAGGAGAGGATCCTCGCCGGATTCTTCCAGTCCACGATGACCCGGACGGCCGGCTTCAACAGCGTCGACTTCGCACAGCTGGATCCGGTCACCCTGCTCGCCATGGACGTGCTGATGTTCATCGGCGGCGGTCCCGCCGGAACGGCCGGTGGCCTGAAGATCACCACGTTCGGCGTGCTGTTCTTCATCCTCTACACCGAGATCACCGGCGGTACCGCCGTCAACGTCTTCGGCAAGCGTCTGCCCCGGTCCGTCCACCGGCAGGCCATCTCGATCGTCCTGCTCGCCGTCGGACTCGTCACCACCGCGACGATGTTCCTCATGCTCACCACCGACTTCGGGCTGGACCGGATCCTCTTCGAGGTCGTCTCCGCGTTCGCGACGGTCGGCCTGTCCACGGGCATCACGGCCGGCATCCCGCCCGCGGGCCAGGTGGTCCTGATCCTCGTGATGTTCGCCGGACGCCTCGGCCCGGTCACCCTCGCCACGGCGCTGGCCCTCCGCTCCAAACCCCTCTACTACGAATACCCGAAGGAAAGGCCCCTCATTGGCTAGGCAACGCATGTTCTCCTCCAGGCCCGCCGATGCGATCGCAGCCGTGGATTCCGTCGCCGTCATCGGCCTCGGCCGATTCGGAGGAGCCCTGGCCCTCGAACTCGAGGATGCCGGGACCGAGGTGCTCGGGATCGACAACGACGAGGACGTCGTCCAGTCCTACAACGGCCGGCTCACGCACGTGGTGCGCGCCGACACCACGAAGGAGGAGGCCCTGCGCCAGCTGTCCCTGCCCGACTTCGACCGGGTGGTGGTTGGGATCGGCAGCGACCTCGAGGCGAGCATCCTGACGACGTCGATCCTGCTCCGCTTCGAGCGGCCGACCATCTGGGCGAAGGCCGTCAGCGAGCCCCACGCGCAGATCCTCTCCCAGCTGGGGGTGGAGCGTGTGATCCGTCCCGAGCAGGACATGGGCAGGCGCGTCGCACACCTGGTCCGGGGGACCATGCTCGACTACGTGGAGTTCGAGGACAACTTCGCCATGGTCAAGACCCGGCCGCCGCGGGAGTACTGGGACCGCGATCTCGGGACCACGGGGATCCGCGCCCGGCACGGCGTGACAGTGGTCGCCGTGAAGCGGCGCGGGGGCACCTGGGACTACACGACGGCCGCGACCACGCTGTACGACGACGACGAGATCATCGTGGCAGGGCCGACGGACAAGGCCGAGCACTTCAGCTCCCTCGTCTGAGCGGCCGGCGCAAGGCCCATGATGCGGCGTCCTTTTTCACGGTCCGCGCCCGCCTCGCGCTACGCTGGTCATCTTGGTGAGCCGGGAAGTCTGGTCGGCGCTCACACGAGCGAGCCCGATCCTAGGAACCCATGACCTCCCATCACGCCCCGTCCAGTCCGCCCGGGACGCCCCCCGGCGCAACGGTCTTCCGCCGCAGCAGCTACCCCGAACACCTGCGCATCTCCGGCATCCTGCGCAAGGAGACCGTCGGCGGAGGGCTCCTCCTGCTCGCCACGGTCCTGGCGCTCGTCCTCGCCAACACCGCCGCGGCGGACACGTACTTCGCCGTCCGTGACTTCCGGTTCGGCTACGAACCCTGGCACCTCGAGCTGAGCGTCGGGGCCTGGGCCGCGGACGGCCTGCTCGCCATCTTCTTCTTCCTCGCGGGACTCGAGCTCAAACGCGAGTTCGTCGCCGGTGACCTGCGCAAGTTCGACCGCGCGATCGTGCCCGTCGCCGCGGCGATCGGCGGGGTCGTCGTGCCCGCCCTCGTGTATGTCGCGATCACGCTGAGTGCGGGCCCCGAGGCACTGCGCGGCTGGGCCATCCCGACGGCGACGGACATCGCCTTCGCCGTGGCCGTCCTCGCCGTCGTCGGCTCCTCGCTCCCTAGCTCGCTGCGCATCTTCCTGCTGACGCTCGCCGTGGTGGACGACCTCCTGGCCATCAGCATCATCGCGTTCTTCTACTCGGAGGACATCTCCGTACCGCCCCTGCTGATCGCGATCGTCCCGCTGGCGGCCTACGCCTTCCTCGCGCAGCGCTTCCCCACCTTCTTCCAGCGTCGAACCTGGGCCCCGTGGCTGATCCTGCTCCCGCTCGGGTTCGTGGTGTGGGCCCTGGTCCACGAATCGGGCGTGCACGCCACCGTCGCCGGCGTCCTGCTCGGCTTCGCGATCCCCGTCCTCCCGCACGGTGTGAAGGCATCCGACCTCGACGACCCGGCACAGCCCGTCGACACCGAGCCGGCGGACGGACCGGGCAAGGCGCACGACGTGCAGCCGGACGGCCTGGCCGACACCCTCGAGCACCGCATCCGCCCGCTGTCCGCGGGCTTCGCCGTGCCCGTCTTCGCGTTCTTCTCCGCCGGGGTGGCCATCGGCGGCCTCGAGGGCCTCGTGAGCGCCATCACCGATCCCATCGCCGTCGGCATCATGGTGGCGCTCGTCATCGGCAAGCCCGTAGGCATCCTGCTGGCCACCCTCGCCGTCACGAAGACCACCAGGGCGAGCCTGGACCCCGATCTCTCCTGGGTGGACATCGTCGGCGTCGCCCTGCTGGCGGGCGTCGGCTTCACGGTGTCGCTGCTCATCAGCGAACTCGGCTTCGGCCAGGGCACGCCGGAGGACGACCACGCGAAGGTCGCCATCCTCGCCGGCTCCCTCATCGCCGCGCTCGCCGCCGCCGTGCTGCTGCGCCGCCGGAACAAGCGGTACCGCGAGATCGCGGAGCAGGAGACGATCGACGCCGACAACGACGGCGTCCCCGACGTCTTCGAGCAGCGCTAGGTCAGGCGTTCGCGCGCCGCCACAGCCAGGACAGCGTCAGGGCGCCGGCACTGCGGCGGAAGCCGCTCTGCCCGGACACCACCTCGAGCACGGCCCAGACGGCCAGGCACACTGCGCTGGCCCGGCGCAGGCGCTCGCGGTTCTGCTCGTCGAGCGCCACGAACGAGGCCGCGCCGAGCACCGCCCACCCCAGGATCGGCGCGTTCGGCTTCTGGGCGACCGTCTGGCGGCCGAGGCTGTCGGTGAAGAAACCCATCACGCACCCTTCTTCCTGGAGGAGCCGGACTCCTTGGCGGACCCGGCCTTCTTCTTCTCGCGGTTCTTCTCGACGCTGCGCCGCAGGGCCTCCATGAGGTCCAGCACGTTGTCGCCGTCGTCCTCGTCCCGGGTGCCGCCGAACGTCTCCTCGGTGTCGAGGGTGTCGCCCTTCTCGATCTTCGCGTCGATCAGGGTGCGCAGCTGCACCTGGTACTCGTCGGTGAAGTTCTCCGGGTCGAAGTCGGTGGAGAAGGAGTCCACGAGGGCGGCCGACATCTCCTTCTCCTTGGCCGAGATCCGCACCTTCTCCTCGAGGGACGGGAAGGACGCCTCCCGCACCTCGTCGTCCCACAGGAGCGTCTGGAGCATCAGGACCTCTCCCCGCACGCGCAGGGCGGCGAGGCGGCTCTTCTGGCGGAGGGAGAACTGCACGATGGCGGTGCGGTCCGTCTCCTCGAGCGTGCGGCGCAGCAGGACGTAGGCCTTGGTCGAGGTGCTGTCCGGCTCCAGGAAGTATGCGCGGTCGAGCATGATGGGATCGATCTGGTCGCTCGGGACGAACTCGACCACCTCGATCTCCCGGCTCCTCTCGACCGGCAGGGCGGAGAGGTCCTCGTCCGTCAGCACCACGGTGTGCTCGCCGTCGTCGAACGCCTTGTCGATGTGCTTGAAGTCCACCACCTCGCCGCACACCTCGCACCGCCGCTGGTAGCGGATGCGGCCGCCGTCCTTGTCGTGCACCTGGTGCAGGGAGATGTCATGATCCTCCGTGGCGCTGTAGACCTTGACCGGCACGTTCACCAGGCCGAACGCGACGGCACCCTTCCAGATGGCTCTCATGGGTCCAGTGAACACCAAGCAGGCTTACCGGGCCAGACCATGCCCGCCGTCCACCCCTAGACTTGGGGGGTGACTTCCGAGACCGTAGAGCCCATCGTCAGCAAGACCACCAGCGACGACGGCGGGACCGTGCTGCGCCTGGAGTTCCAGTTCGCGTTCCCGCCGACCGTGCTGTGGAAGCACCTCACGGAGGTCGAGAAACTGAAGTACTGGTTCCCGTGCGAGATGGAGTTCGAGCCCCGCAAGGACGAGGAGATCCTGTTCCGCTTCGCCGACCAGAAGCCCCTGCGCGGGACGGTGCTGGAGGCCGAGCGGCCGTCGGTGCTCGCGTACACCTGGGAACGGGACACCCTCCGCTGGGAGCTCGCGCGGACCGCTGAGAACGGCACGCAGCTGGTGCTGTTCCTGACCCCGGGCAGCCCCCGCCACTCCGCCACCATGGCGGCCGGCTGGCACCTGACCATCGCCGGTCTCGACGACTTCCTGAACAAGCGCAGCCTCGGCCAGGACCCCGCGGTATGGGACACCTACGTGGCCCGGTACCGCCGGCAGTTCGGAGACTGAGTCCCGGCAGGGACCCTCCGGGGCTGCTCCACCGATTGGGACTGGAATACCGCGGGCATCCGGTCAAGACTGGGGGAATGGCCCCTCCCCGCTCCGCAGGGCAGCAGACCGTCACCGTCGAGGGGCGCACGCTGCGCCTCTCCAGCCTGGACAAGGTGCTGTATCCCGCCACCGGCACCACCAAGGCCGAGGTCCTCGCCTACTACGCGGCCGTGGCACCGCACCTGATCCGCCATGCAGCGCACCGCCCGGTGACACGCAAGCGCTGGGTGCACGGTGTCGGCACGCCCGAGGAGCCGGGCCAGGTGTTCTTCCAGAAGAACATCGACGACAACGCCCCCGCCTGGGTCCCGCGGAACACGATCAAGCACAGGGGCCACACCAACGTCTACCCGATGGTCGACGACCTTGCCACGCTCACCTGGCTGGGGCAGATCGCCGCGCTCGAACTCCACGTACCCCAGTGGCGCTTCGCGGCGGACGGCACCCCGGCGAACCCCGACCGCCTCGTCCTGGACCTCGACCCCGGCGACGGTGCAGGACTGGCGGAGTGCGCCGTCGTCGCCGGGCTCGCCCGGCCGATCCTGCAGGGCATGGGGCTCGAGCCCTTCCCCGTCACCAGCGGCTCCAAGGGGATCCACCTCTACTGCGCCCTCGACGGCCAGCAGACCTCCGAGGAGGTCTCCGCCGTCGCCCACGAACTCGCGCGCGCGCTCGAGGCCGACCACCCGGACCTCGCGGTCAGTGGCATGACGAAGGCCCTCCGCCCCGGCAAGGTGCTCGTGGACTGGAGCCAGAACAGCGCGAACAAGACGACGGTGAGCCCCTACTCGCTGCGCGGGCGCTTCCGGCCGACCGTCGCCGCACCGCGCACCTGGGAGGAGATCGGCTCCGAGGGCCTCGACCACCTCGACTACCGCGACGTCCTGCAGCGGGTCGGGACACTCGGGGACGTCCTGGCTCCGGCGACACACCCCTTCTCCCCGGCCGGGGACGGCGGAGCCGCGTCGGACCGGCTCTCGACGTACCGGTCCATGCGCGACGCGGCGAAGACCCCCGAACCGGTCCCCGAGGAGGTGGGACCGACGGGCGGCAACAGCTTCGTGATCCAGGAGCACCACGCGCGGCGGCTGCACTACGACGTCCGGCTGGAACGCGAGGGCGTGCTCGTCTCCTGGGCCGTCCCGAAGGGGCCTCCCCTCACGCCGGACAGGAACCACCTGGCCGTGCAGACCGAGGACCACCCCCTCGACTACGCCATCTTCGAGGGACATATTCCCAAGGGGGAATACGGGGCGGGGGATGTGACCATCTGGGACGCGGGCACCTACGAGCTGGAGAAGTGGCGGGACGGCAAGGAGGTCATCTGCACGCTCCACGGGAAGCCCGACGGCGGCCTCGCACGGGGCGGCGCCGCGATCCGCCGCTACGCGCTCATCCACACGGGCGGCGCGCCGGGCGGCAGGAGCAACTGGCTGATCCACCTGATGAAGGACCAGCCCACCCCGGCGCAGCAGGATCCGGGCACGGAGCAGGACCCGCAGGACCCGGAGTCCGCCACGGACGCCGGCCTGGATCCCGTCACGCCCCCCGCCAACCCCGTCCCCGCGGCCCCCGACCTCCCCGCATCCGGCCTCCCCGCATCCGGCCCTGCATCCGGCCCCGACCCCGTGCGGCCCATGTTCGCGACGCTCGGCTCCGAGCAGGCCATCCCCGATCCGGAGGACTGGGCGTACGAGATGAAGTGGGACGGCGTGCGCTGCATCGCCGTCGTCCGGGACAGCAGGGTCCGGTTGATCAGCCGCAACGGCGTCGACGCCACGCCCACCTACCCGGAGCTCGGCGACCTCGGCGGGTTCCTGAGCGCGGACAGCGCGGTGCTCGACGGCGAGATCGTCGCGCTGGACACCAGGGGCCGCCCCGACTTCGGGCTCCTGCAGACCCGCATGAAACTGGCCCACCGGGCCGAGATCGAGGCCGCGCAGGCCGCCACGCCGGTGCGCCTCATGCTCTTCGACCTCCTGGAGCTCGATGGCAACGACCTGACGGGCCTCGAGTACCGCCAGCGCCGGGAGCTGCTCGGGAAGGCCGTCGACGACGCGGAGGACGGTCACGTGCAGGTCCCGCCGGTGCTCGACGCCACGCTCCGGGAGGCGGTCGAGGCGAGCCGGCAGCTGGGACTGGAGGGCATCATGGCCAAACGCCTCTCGAGCGACTACCAGCCCGGCACGCGCTCGGCGTCGTGGGTGAAGATCAAGCACGTGCACACGCAGGAGGTCGTGGTGGTGGGCTGGCGTCCCGGCCGGGGCAGCCGTGCGGCGAAGGTGGGGTCCCTGCTCGTCGCCGTGCCAGACGGCGTGGACCTGCGCTACGTGGGCCGTGTGGGATCGGGCCTGACCGAGCGAGACCTCGCGGAGGTGGGCGCCCGCCTGAAGAAGCTGGCCCGCAAGACCGCCCCGCTCGGCGACGTCCCGGGCGCCGACGCCTCCGACGCCCACTGGGTCCGGCCTGCCCTGGTGGGCGAGGTCCAGTACAGCGAGCACACCGGCACGGGCCGCCTCCGGCATCCCGTCTGGCGCGGCTGGCGCCCCGACAAGTCACCGTCCGACGTCGTCGTCGAACTCTGAACGGACCGAAACCGCGCATCACCCAAGGAGGCAGATATGAGCACTCTCGATATCCAGGCACTGGACGCCTGGTGGCGGGCAGCCAACTACATCTCGGTGGGCCAGATCTACCTGCGGGACAACGCCCTGCTCACCCGCCCGCTCGTCGGGGAGGACGTCAAGGCGCGGCTGCTCGGCCACTGGGGCACCACCCCCGGGCTCAACTTCGTCTACACGCACCTCAACCGCGTGATCTCGGAGCGACGGCAGGAGGTGCTGTTCGTCACCGGTCCCGGCCACGGCGGGCCCGCGAACGTGGCCAACGCCTGGCTGGAGGGGACGTACTCCGAGGTGTACAGCAGCATCGGCAGGGACGGCGCGGGGCTCAACGCCCTGTTCAAGCAGTTCAGCTACCCCGGCGGCATCCCCTCCCATGCGGCACCGGAGACCCCGGGGTCCATCCACGAGGGCGGGGAACTCGGCTACGCGCTCGCCCACGCCTACGGCGCCGTCTTCGACAACCCCGACCTCATCGCCGCGACGGTGGTGGGCGACGGCGAGGCCGAGACCGGGCCGCTCGCCACGAGCTGGCACTCGACCAGCTTCGTGGACCCGGCGGTCGACGGCGCCGTGCTGCCCATCCTGCACCTCAACGGCTACAAGATCGCCAATCCCACCGTGCTGTCCCGCATGCCGGAGGAGCAGCTGCGGCAGCTGATGTACGGCTACGGCTACGACCCGCACTTCGTCACGGTCTCCGACCCCGCAGCCACCGAGGCCGCGCACCGGGACTTCGCCGCCGTCCTGGATTCCTGCATCGACGACATCCACGCGATCCAGGCGGCGGCCCGCACCGCGCCGGCCGAGCCGGAGGCCCCCGCGCCCCGGTGGCCCATGATCGTGCTGCGCTCGCCGAAGGGCTGGACGGGGCCGGCCGTGGTCGACGGCCTGCCCTCGGAGGGGACGTGGCGTGCGCACCAGGTGCCGCTGTCCGGGATCCACGAGAACGAGGAGCACCTGCACCAGCTCGAGGAGTGGATGCGGTCCTACGATCCGGGCTCGCTCTTCACGGACACCGGGGAGCTGCGGCCTGAGATCGCCGCGCTCGCCCCGGACGGCCCCCTGCGCATGAGCGCGACGCCCTACGCCAACGGCGGGTGGCTGCTCCGCGACCTCGTGCTGCCCTCCTACGCCGAGCACGCCGTCGAGGTCACGCGGCCGGGCGTGGGGAAGGCGAGCCCCATGATGACCGTGGGCGGCTACCTCCGGGACGTCATCGAGCAGAACCCGCACAACTTCCGCCTGTTCGGGCCGGACGAGACGGCGTCGAACCGTCTCTCGGCCGTGTACGAGGTGACGGACAAGGTCTGGCAGCCGCGCATCGAGGACGTCGACGAGCACCTCGCCCGCTCGGGCCGCGTGATGGAGGTCCTCAGCGAGCATCTCTGCCAGGGCTGGCTCGAGGGCTACCTCCTCACCGGCCGCCATGGCGTGTTCAACTGCTACGAGGCGTTCGTGCACATCGTCGACTCGATGTTCAACCAGTTCGCGAAGTGGCTCAAGGTGCACCGCGCGCTGTCCTGGCGCCAGCCCATCGCGTCCTTCAACTACATGCTCTCCAGCCACGTCTGGCAGCAGGACCACAACGGGTTCTCCCACCAGGACCCGGGCTTCATCGACCACGTGGTGAACAAGACGGCGGACATCATCAGGGTCTACCTGCCGCCGGACGCCAACACGATGCTCGCGGTGACCGAGCACTGCCTGCAGACCCGCGACACCATCAACGTGATCGTCACCGGCAAGCAGCCCGCGCCCACCTGGCTCGGACCCGAGGACGCGCACCTGCACGTGAAGCGGGGCATCGGCATCCTCGACTTCGCGGGGTCCGAGGAGCCGGGCGTGGAGCCCGACGTCGTCCTCGGGTGCGCCGGCGACGTGCCGACCCTCGAGGCCGTGGCCGCGGCGGGGCTGCTCAAGGCGGCCATCCCGGGGCTCAGGATCCGCGTGGTCAACGTCGTGGACCTCATGCGCCTGCAGGACAGCTCGGAGCACCCCCACGGATTGTCGGCCCGCGACTTCGACACGCTGTTCACCACCGGGAAGCCCGTGGTCTTCGCGTATCACGGGTACCCCTGGCTCATCCACCGCCTCACCTACCGGCGGACCAACCACGCGAACCTTCACGTCCGCGGGTATAAAGAGGAAGGCACCACGACGACCCCGTTCGACATGGCGATGCTCAACCAGATCGACCGGTTCCAGCTGGCCATGGACGTGATCGACCGCGTGCCGGCCCTCGGGGCCACCCAGGCCCGCTTCCGGCAGGACCTCCAGGACAAGCGGCAGCGCGCCTGGCAGTACACGCGTGACGCCGGGAAGGACCTCGAGTCCATCACCGGCTGGACGCTCGACGAATCTTCGCCGGACGACGCGAAGTAAAACCCGTCGTCCACGACCAGAAGGAGAACGCCGTATGACAGAGTCCCGCATTTCCGCGACCCGCACCATCGACGCACCCGCCGGTGCGATCTTCGACCTCCTGTCCAACCCCGCCCGCCACGCCGCACTCGACGGCTCGGGCATGGTGCAGTCGGACAGCAAGTCGGACCGCATCACGGGCGTCGGCCAGACGTTCACCATGAACCAGAACTGGGACAAGATGGGGGGCGACTACCAGACGGACAACCACGTGGTGGGCTACGACCACAACAAGCTGCTCGCCTGGAAGACGGCTCCCGCCGGGGACGTGCCCCCGGGCTGGGAGTGGGTCTGGGAACTGCAGCCCGCCGGCCCGGACTCCACCGAGGTCTCCGTGACCTACGACTGGTCCGCCGTGACGGACAAGGCCATCCTCAAGCAGCTCAGCTTCCCCGAGGTCTCGCAGGATGCCCTGGACTCGACGCTGGCGAACCTCGCGGCGCAGGTCTCCGAGGCCTGATCCCCGGAGTGTTCCGGTAGTACCTCCGGCGGCGGCCGGTCCCTCGGGGCCGGCCGCCGCCGGCGTCCCGGCCCCGGTACAGCTAGTCCAGCAGGGCGACGTCCGAGACCAGCTCGATATGGCGCTGCATGGCGGCTGCCGCCGCGACGGGGTCCTGCGCCCGGACGGCCTCGAGGATGCTCCGGTGCGAGGCCAGGGACTGCTCCGGCCGGCCGGGCTGGGCGAGGGACTCGAGGCGGGTCTCGAGCACCATCTCACCGATGAAGGCCATGAGCTGCGCCAGCACCGGGGAGTGGGCCGCCGCCGTGACGGCCTGGTGGAAGAGCTCGTCGCCGCGCGCGCCGCGCCCGCCGTCGTCGATCTCCGCCCGCATCTCGTCGAGTGCCCGGTCGATCGCGGCGAGGTCCTCGTCCGTCCGGCGCTCCGCCGCGAGGGCGGCGAGCCTGACCTCGAGCGTGCTGCGGGCCTCCACGATATCGGGGAGGCGGCTCCGATGCTCGCGCAGCCCCTTGATGACGGTGGCCACGCTGGCTCGGTGACGCAGCACCGCTCCGGTGCCGTGCTGCACGTCGATCACGCCGAGGACCTCGAGTGCCACGAGCGCCTGGGCCAGCGTGGCCCGCGAGACACCGAGCCGTTCGGCGAGGTCACGCTCGGCGGGCAGGAGATCGCCGGGGCGCAGCTTCGCCGATTCGATGTAGCCGAGGAGCTGCTCGACGAGCTGTTCGTACAGCCGCGGGCGCGCGAGGCGGCCGAGCGGTGGTGGACTGGCGTCCTCGGTCATCCTGGAGCTCCCCCGTGTCGTGGTGGAGCCATGCTATCGCTCACCGATTGACAGGGACACCCACTCTCCTACAGGCTAGGCCAGTGGTCCTGTAACACAGGTCACAGCTCAGCCCCCTGTCCATTGCCCGCTGGAGGATAACGATGTCCGCTCCACTCCTATCGATCATCATCCTCGCGGCGATGTTCCTGATAGCCACCCTGCTGCCCATCAACATGGGGGCCCTCGCCTTCGTCGGCGCCTTCCTGCTCGGGGCCGTCGTGCTCGGCATGGAGACCGACGACATCATCGCGGAGTTCCCCGGCGGACTGTTCCTCACCTTGGTCGGGGTGACCTATCTCTTCGCCATCGCCCAGAACAACGGGACGATCGACCTCCTCGTGCAGGGTGCCGTGAAGCTCGTGCGCAACCGGGTGGCGCTCATCCCCTGGGTGATGTTCCTGATCACCGCGGTCATCACCGCGGTCGGTGCGCTCGGCCCCGCCGCCGTCGCCATCATGGCCCCCGTGGCGCTCGGCTTCGCGGCCCGCCACAAGATCTCCCCGCTGCTCATGGGCATGATGGTGGTCCACGGAGCGCAGGCCGGCGGCTTCTCGCCCATCGCCGTCTACGGCGTGATCGTCAACGACATCGTGGGACAGTCCGGGTTCGAGTACAGCCCGCTCGCCGTCTTCCTGGCGAGCTTCATCTTCAACCTGCTCATCGCCGTCGTCCTGTTCATGGTCCTCGGCGGCCGGACCCTCATGTCCTCACGCGTCACCGAGTTCGTGGAGGAGGCCGCCGAGGCCCGCCTGAGCGTGAGCCCCGGAGCCCGCCGGGCCGACGTCGCCTACAAGGGGACCGGCAGCGGCACCTACGGTCCGCGCGATCCGGCGGGCGACGGCGTCGTCGCCACCAGGACCCGCGATGACCGCGTCCCCCAGGTCGCCACCATCCTCGGCCTGATCGCCCTCGCGGTCGTCGCCCTCGGGTTCAGCGTCGACGTCGGCTTCGTCGCCATCACCGTCGCCGTCGTCCTCGCCCTGATCTCCCCGAAGGCGCAGAGCGGGGCCGTCAACAAGATCGCCTGGTCCACCGTGCTGCTCATCTGCGGCATGCTCACCTTCGTGGGCGTCCTCGAGGCCGCCGGCACCATCGACTACGTGTCCGACGGCGTCGCCAGCCTCGGCATGCCGCTCCTCGCCGCGCTGCTGATCTGCTACATCGGCGCCGTGGTGTCCGCGTTCGCGTCCTCGACGGCCATCCTCGCGGCCCTGATCCCCCTGGCCATCCCGTTCCTCGAGACCGGGGCCGTGGGCGCCGTCGGCGTGGTCTGCGCGCTCGCCGTGTCCTCCACGATCGTGGACGTCTCGCCGTTCTCCACCAACGGTGCCCTCGTCCTCGCGAACGCCCCGGAGGGCACCGACAAGGAGCGCTTCTACAAGCAGATCCTCGGCTACGGGGCGATCGTCGTCGTCGCCGGCCCGATCATCGCCTGGCTCGTCCTCGTGGTCCCCGGCTGGCTCTGAGCCGACCGGCCCGCCGACGCACCGTTCCCGCAGGACCCACCGCACCGACCCCGGAGGAACCATGACCGCCGAGACCACCGCACCGCAACCGACCGCTGGCGGGGAGCGCGGGGGCCCGCTCGCCGGGCGCCTCGTCGTCGACCTCAGCCGGGCCCTCGCCGGACCGCACGCCGGGATGATGCTGGGCGACCTCGGCGCGCGCGTCATCAAGGTGGAGACCCCGGGCACCGGGGACGACACCCGCGGGTGGGGGCCGCCGTTCGTGGGACCAGAGGACGACCGCCAGTCCACCTACTTCCTGTCCTGCAACAGGAACAAGGAGTCGATCGCCCTCGACCTCAAGAGCGACGACGGCAGGGCGGTCCTGACCGACCTGCTGCGCCGCGCGGACGTCGTCGTCGAGAACTTCCGGCCGGGTGTCCTGGACCGGCTCGGCTTCTCCACGGACGCGATGCTGGAGCTGAACCCCGGGCTGGTCATCCTCTCCATCACCGGCTTCGGGCATGACGGGCCCGAGGCCAAGCGCAGCGGCTACGACCAGATCGTCCAGGGCGAGGCGGGCCTGATGTCCGTCACCGGGCCGGACCCCGACAACCCGCAGCGCGTCGGCGTCCCCATCGCCGATCTGCTGTCCGGGATGTACGGCGCCTACGGGGCGGTCGCCGCCCTGCTGGAGCGCGAACGGACGGGCCGGGGCCAGGTGGTCCGCACGTCGCTGCTCGCCGCGATCATCGGCGTGCACGCCTTCCAGGGCACCCGGACCACCGTGGCGGGCGAGGTGCCGCGGGCGCAGGGCAACCACCACCCCTCGATCGCGCCCTACGGACTGTTCAACTGCCGGGGCGGCAAGGTGCAGATCAGCGTGGGCAGCGAGAAACTGTGGGCCGCCTTCACCGCGGCGTTCGGGCTCGACGCCGGCAGGCCCGAGTTCGGCTCGAACGCGGACCGGGTGCGGAACCGGGACCTGCTGATCGAGGTGGTCGAGGACGCGTTCTCCGCCTACGAGTCCGAGCCCCTCCTCGCGAAACTCAACGAGGCGGGGATCCCCGCCGGCAGGGTGCGCACGCTCGACGAGGTGTACGCGTGGGACCAGGTGCACTCCCAGGGCCTGCTCCTGGACGTCGACCACCCCGTGCTCGGCAGCATCGCCCTGCCCGGCCCGCCCCTGCGCTTCTTCGACGGCGCGTCGGAGACCACCACCCGCACCCACAGCGCACCGCCGTTGCTCGGCGGCGACGGCGCGGCGATCCGCGCCTGGCTCGCGTCGGACGATGACGGCTCGTGAGTGCTGAGGCCCGCGCCCGGCACCTGACCGCCCGCGAACTGATCGACGCCGTCCTCGACACAGGGTCCTTCGCCTCGTGGGACAGCCCCGTCCCGTCGCCCTATCCCGGCGCCGGTGCGGCCTACGAGGACGAACTGCGGCGGGCACGCGAGAAGAGCGGGGCGGACGAGTCGGTGCTGACGGGCGAGGGCCTCATCCACGGCCGCCGGGTGGCCGTCATCGTCTCGGAGTTCGCCTTCCTCGCGGGCTCGATCGGCAGTGCCGCCGCGCACCGGATCACCGCAGCGGTCCGCAGGGCGACGGCGGAGGGGCTGCCCCTGCTGGCCGGCCCCGCCTCCGGGGGTACCCGCATGCAGGAGGGCACGCCTGCATTCCTGTCCATGGTGGACATCACCGGCGCCGTGCGGGCCCACCGGCAGGCGGGCCTGCCCTACCTCGTCTACCTCCGGCACCCCACCACCGGCGGCGTCATGGCGTCCTGGGGGTCCCTCGGCCACGTCACGGTCGCCGAACCCGGCGCCCTGCTCGGTTTCCTGGGGCCGCGCGTCTACGAGGCGCTCTACGGGGAAGCCTTCCCGGCCGGTGTCCAGACGGCCGAGAACCTGTTCGACAAGGGACTCATCGACGCCGTCGTCCCGCCCGGGCAGCTGGCGGCGATCGTGGACACGGCACTGTCCGTCCTGCTCGCTGAACCGTCCCGCCTGCCCCCGCCGCCCCCGACCGCCGCCGTCATCCCCGGCGACGGCGACGCCTGGACGTCCATCCTCATCTCGCGCAACCGGCGGCGCCCCGACCTCCGGCGCCTGCTCGCCGCCGGAGCCCGCGACGTCCTGCCGCTCAACGGGACCGGGCAGGGCGAGAAGGATCCCGGGCTGCTGCTCGCCCTGGCCCGGTTCGGGGAGCAGCCGTGCGTCGTGCTCGGCCACCAGCGGCCCCGGCGCCCCGAGGACGCGGTGATGGGTCCGGCGTCGCTCCGGGAGGCGCGGCGCGGCATGAAGCTCGCCGAGGAACTGGGCCTGCCGCTGCTGACGGTCATCGACACCGCCGGCGCGGACCTGTCCAGGGAGGCCGAGGAGGGCGGGCTCGCCGGGGAGATCGCCCGGTCCCTGCACGACCTCATCGGGCTCGCCTCGCCGTCGGTATCCGTGCTGCTCGGCCAGGGGGCGGGGGGAGGCGCGCTCGCCCTGCTGCCCGCGGACAGCACCATCGCCGCGGAGCACGCCTGGCTCTCGCCGCTCCCGCCCGAGGGGGCCAGCGCGATCGTGCACCGCACCGTGGACCGGGCGCCCGGGATGGCCGAGGCGCAGGGCGTCAAGGTCGCCGCGCTCGTGGATCGCGGCGTCGTCGACCACGTGGTGGACGAACGGCCCGACGCCGCCGAGGAGGGGCGGGCGTTCTGCGAGCGGATGGCCTCGGCCATCGAGTACGAGCTGGCGCGCGTGACGGGCCTGCCGGCCGATGACCGGCTGGAGCGCCGGGCGGCGAAGTACCGGGCGGGAACCCCCTGAGCGGAGCGCGCTCCCCGGACGTGGGGCGCGGAGCCCGCGAACGTCAGGCGGGGTGCTGCGCCCGGTAGATCTCCATCTGGCGGTGCCGGCGCTGCAGGCTGTCCCGGCGCGGCGTGCTGTCGGCGTCCGCCGCCTCGGCCGTGAGGTCGATGTGCCGCTCGCCGTAGTGCCACAGCAGCATGTCGTCGAGGAGCCGGTCCGGCCCGGGGGAGTACCGGTGGTCGAGGGCCTTGCGTACCGTGGTGATGGTGTCCGCCTGCAGCAGGTCCACGAGTTCCAGGGTAGTCTTCCGCCCGTGCGCGGCGAGGAGTTCGGCGGCCCACCCCCAGTTGTCGTCCGATTTCCGGTCCACGTGGGGCAGCAGCGTCTGCCAGACGTCACGGATCCGGTTGGGGGTCAGCGGGGCGCTGCCCTCGCCGTCCTCGTCCCAGAACCCCGTGACGGTCTCGTACCGCTCGTGCAGTTCCGCGAAGGCCGACTCCACGGTCTCCAGCATGGCCGCGGTCCCCGTGAACTGGCGGTCGAAGTAGGGGCTCCAGGCCTTCGGGTTGGAGGCCTTGAAGCGGATGTCGTGCTCGATCTCGGACCACGCGTGCGCCAGCACGGTGCGCACCTGCACCTCGAAGAGATAGCTGCCCGCGGCCTTCGTCTCCGGGTCCACGGCCTGCTGGAAGCTGCGCACCACGTCGTTGTGGATGGTGCGCATGATGAGGTGGCGGCTCGAGTAGCCGTACGTGCCGGATTCGATGGATCCGATGTCCTTCTCCCGGTCCCCCCGGCAGTCGAACTCCTGGCGCTGGCGCTTGAGGAGGTTCGCGGCGAGGTCCACCTCGTGGGGCAGCGTGGTGATGATGCGGACCCCCACGAGGTCCGTCAGGTTCCGCATCGGATCCGGGAAGACGAGGACGGGCGGGTCCGCGGGGTCCACGGCGGGCAGCGTGCGGGAGGCCTTGTCGCGGAAGGACTCCACGGTCTTGGTGCGTGCCGTGACGAACAGGGGCTTCAGGTCCGAGCTCTCGAAGATCGCCGCGATGCTGGACCGCATGGCCTCGGTGACGCGGTCCAGTGCCGGCCGGACCCGCGCGAACTCCCGCGTATGCGCCTCGACGGCAGGGCGCAGCCGCTCGTCGAGATCGTCCCACGCACCCATGCATCCAGCCTTTCCGAGGAGAGTCTTCATCGTAGCCAACCCTGGTGACCGTTACGCTTCCCCTGTGCATCGCGAGAATCCCGTGCCCCCGCCGGGCCGCCGCTCCGTCCTGACCCTGCTGGCCGCCGCCGGGGCCGCCGTCCTCGCGGCCTGCGGGATCCGCCAGGAGACCGGGGCCGGTTCCGTGGCCCCCCGGCGCTACCGCTACGGCGACGATCCCAGCCAGTTCGCGGACCTCTACCTGCCCGGCGGGGAGACCGCCGTGCGCGGCGTCGTCGTGATCGTCCACGGCGGCTACTGGCGGTCCACCTACGGCGCGGAGCTCGGCGAACCCCTCGCGCAGGACCTGGTGGGGCGCGGCTACGCGTGCTGGAACCTCGAGTACCGGCGCGCGGGGAACGGGGGCGGCTGGCCCGCCGCTTCCGGCTAGATGCGGAAGAGTCCGGTCCCTCTCGCACGGTCGTGGATTCCGCGCTGGTCCGCGTCGATGATCAGTGCCGGGATCACGAGGCACAGGAGGACGCTCCGGATGATCGCGGTGAGGTAGCCCGCAGGCCGGCNAGAGTCTTCATCGTAGCCAACCCTGGTGACCGTTACGCTTCCCCTGTGCATCGCGAGAATCCCGTGCCCCCGCCGGGCCGCCGCTCCGTCCTGACCCTGCTGGCCGCCGCCGGGGCCGCCGTCCTCGCGGCCTGCGGGATCCGCCAGGAGACCGGGGCCGGTTCCGTGGCCCCCCGGCGCTACCGCTACGGCCACGATCCCAGCCAGTTCGCGGACCTCTACCTGCCCGGCGGGGAGACCGCCGTGCGCGGCGTCGTCGTGATCGTCCACGGCGGCTACTGGCGGTCCACCTACGGCGCGGAGCTCGGCGAACCCCTCGCGCAGGACCTGGTGGGGCGCGGCTACGCGTGCTGGAACCTCGAGTACCGGCGCGCGGGGAACGGGGGCGGCTGGCCCGCCACGTTCGACGACGTCGCCGCGGGCATCGACCACCTGGCCGTCGCGGCCGGGGACCACGGGCTGGACCTGCGCTCGACGACGGCGCTCGGCCACTCCGCGGGCGGTCACCTCGCGGTGTGGGCGGCGGGGCGGTCGACGCTGCCGGCCGGTGCGCCCGGCGCCGGGACCCCCGCGGTGCCGCTGACCGCCGTCGTCAGCCAGGCCGGGGTGCTGGACCTCGCGCAGGCCCGGGCGCTCGGCCTGAGCGACAACGCGGTCCAGAACCTGCTGGGTGCACCCGAGGACCCGGAGCGCTACGCGCTCGCCGACCCGATGACGGCTGTTCCCCTCGAGGTCCCCGTGTACGCGGTGCACGGCACGGAGGACACCACGGTGCCGCCCGGCCAGTCGGAGGCGTACGTGGCGGCGGCCACGGGGGCGGGCGCGACGGCGGAACTGGTCCGCGTCCCGGGCGACCACTTCGCCGTCATCACCCCGGGGTCCGAGGCGTGGGAGGCGATCCTCGACCGGCTCGGGACGGCGAGCCACCCCGGCCCGCCCACACGGGGCTGACCGGGGTCGGGTCCCCTAGTTGAGGGGGAGCGTCCCCTCGGGCAGGGCTCCACCGGCGAGCAGCTCGCGGGCGGAGTCCGCCAGCGCGGTCAGCGCGACGCGCTGCGTCCACGGGCCGTAGGAGATCCGGGCGACGCCGAGTTCCTGCAGGCGCGCGGGCGCCAGGCTGCCGGGCACGTTGATCACGCTGAGCCGCTGCGGACCGAAGGCCTCCACGAGGGTGACCACGGTGTGCTCGTCGAGCAGGCCGGGGACGAACACGTTCGTCGCACCGGCGGCGAGGAACGCCGTGCCGCGCTCGACGGCGTCGGCCAGCACGTCCGCAGGATCGCGGTCTCCCGCCTTCACGAACGCATCCGTCCGGGCGTTCAGCACGAAGTCGATGCCCTCGGCCTGGCCGGCCTTCACGACCGCCTCCATCCGGGTCACGGCATCGGCCAGCGGCCGCATCTGGTCCTCGATGTTCGCTCCGACGATCCCCACGCCGATCGCCCGGCGCACGGTGTCCCCGGGATCCCCGTAGCCGGACTCGAGGTCGGCGGACACGGGGAGCGCGGTGGCCGCGGCGATCCGTCCGACCGCCGCGATCATCTCCTCCACGGGGATGTTCTCGCCGTCCTCGTACCCGAGCGACGCCGCGATGGAGTGGCTCGCCGTGGCGAGGGCCGTGGCGCCGGGGACGTCGGCGACGGTCCTGGCGGTGATCACGTCCCACACGTTGACGACCTGCAGGATCTCGGGGGCGGCGTGGAGCCGGGTGAGTGTCGTGGCCTTCACTGCGAGGTCGCTGTGGGCTTCAGTCATCGAGTACCTTCCGGGTGTGCGAGGCGATCCAGGCGGCGGCGCCGTCCACCTCGGTGGGGTGGATCCCGTGACTGCCCTCGCGGACGTTCCGTTCTACTTCGGCGCCACGGCTCTCGAGGATCGACCCGAGGCGGGTCACGCTGTCGATCGGGGCCATGGCGTCGGACGCCCCGTTGAACAGGGCCACGGACGTCCCGGACAGGTCGGCGTCGATGGTGCGCCCCTCGAGGGGGTACATCCCCGAGAAGGCGACGGCGCGCGGGACGGCGTCCGGGTGGAGCAGCGCGGCGGCGAGGGCGATGTTCGCCCCGTTCGAGAACCCGACGGCGACGAGCGGGCGGTCGGCGATGCCGTAGTGGTCCCGCGCCCGGCCGAGGAATGCGGCGAGCTCACCCGCGCGGCGGACGACGTCGTCGACGTCGAAGACGCCCTCGCCGAACCGGCGGAACCAACGGTTCAGGCCGTGCTCCTGCACCGGGCCCCGCGGCGCGAGGTACCCCGCCCCGGGCGCCAGGCGGGCGGCGAGTGGCAGGAGGTCGTGTTCGGTGCCGCCCGTGCCGTGCAGGAGCAGGAGCACGGGGGTTCCCGCCGCTCCGGCCTCGAACAGGTGCGGCCACGTCTGGGTGTCGGTCATGATCGCTCCTACTTGAAGAAAGCCTGGACGGCGGGGTTGTTCTCTCCGGGCAGGTCGATCTTCGCGACCGCGTGGGAGATGGCCTCGCGGTTCGGCTCGAGCCACGGCGGCAGCTTGAGGGAGCGGCCGAGTTCCAGCAGCGGCTCGTCGATGTCGAAGCCCGGGGTGTCCGTCGCGATCTCCAGCAGGGTCCCGCCGGGCTCGCGGAAGTAGATCGAGGTGAAGTACTGCCGATCGAGGATGGCTGTGACCCCGTATCCGCGCTCGGCGAGTTCCTGGCGCCACACCTCCTGGGTCTGCTGGTCGGGTACGCGGAAGGCGATGTGGTGCACCGTCCCGCCGGCCACGAGGCCGCGCTCGCCGCGGGGGTCGGTGACGACGTCGACGACGGTCCCGGGCTCCCCGTTGTGCGTGCTGAGGCGGTAGCGGCCGTCCTTCTCGGCGAGGACCGTCATGCCGAGGTCACGCGTGAAGGTCTCGAGCGTGCGGGTGGGGTCCTGGACCGTGAGGACCGAGGAGTGCTGGCCACGCACGGCGTACTCGGCCGGCACGGAGGCGGAGTCCCAGGGGTCGCGCGGATCGGAGACGGACGAGGCCACGAGGTCGATCTGCAGCCCGTCGGGGTCGCGGAGGGAGAGTCGCTCCTCCTCGGACGAGGCACGCGCGATGGTCGATTCCACGCCGAGCGCCTTGAAGTGCTCCTGCCACCAGCCGAGGGTGCCCTGCGGCACCGAGAACGCGGTGGTGGTCGACTGCCCGCTGCCCACGCGTCCGCTGCGGATGCCCTGCCACGGGAAGAAGGTCAGCAGGGAGCCGGGGCGGCCGGCCTCGTCGCCGTAGTAGAGGTGGTACGTCCCGGGATCGTCGAAGTTGACCGTCTTCTTGACCAGGCGCAGTCCCAGGCCCCTGATGTAGAAGTCGATGTTCTTCTGCGGGTCGCCCGCGATCGCGGTGACGTGGTGGAGACCTTCGGTTCGTGCGGTCACGCTGTCCTCCTGGGTTCGGACCGGCCTTCCATGCACCGGCATGTTCATGCAAACACATGTACTCTGCTTTTTGTTCCCCTGGTGTTCCTGTCCCAGGGCGTCGAACGCACCCCGCAGGCTGTGGCATTCTGTGAGCATGGCAGCGAAAGAGCGGTTCCCGGCGTGGGTCCACCGAACCGCCGCCGAGGTGATCGGGTGGACCCTCGTGGTGGTCGGGGTCGCCGCCCTCGTGCTGCCCGGCCCCGGGCTCCTGATGGTCGCCGCGGGCCTCGCGGTCCTGTCACGGCACTACCACTGGGCACGCCGCTACCTGAAGCCGCTCAAGGAGAACGCCTTCCATGCCGCCGCCCTCGGGGTGAAGACGATTCCGCGGATCACGGCGAGCTGCATGAGCTCGGTCGTGATCATGAGCCTCGGCGTGGTCTGGATCATGGAACCCACCACGCCCCACTGGTGGTTCCTCGCGGACAGGTGGTGGCTCTTCGGCGGCACGGGCACGGGTATCAGCCTGATCCTCTCGTCGATGATCGCGCTCACCCTGATCGTCTACAGCGTGCGGCGCTTCCGGGGCAGGCCCATCCCGCCGCGGCCGTCGCTCATCCCCCGGCGCCCGAGGTAGGACGTCGGGAGGCATCCCGTACCGGCCTCGACCGCGGCTGGTACGTTGAACGGGTGCTCACCGTAATCGGGGAAACCCTCATCGACGAAGTCGTCAGCGACACCGCGTCCATGCGCGCCCACGTGGGCGGCAGTCCCATGAACGTGGCCGTGGGCCTCGCGCGCCTCGGTCATCCCGCCCAGTTCGTCGGCCGGTACGGCGACGACGACTACGGGCGGATGATCCAGCAGCACCTCCGCGACAACGCGGTGCCCTTCCCCGTCCGGCCGGACGCCGCGCCCACGAGCGTCGCGACCGCGCGCCTGGACCCCGCGGGCGGTGCGTCCTACGACTTCCAGCTGGTCTGGGACCTTCCGGGACTGGCCGGGCAGAAGGACACGCTCCTCGACGGCTCCACCCTGCTGCACACCGGGTCCATCGCGACCATGCTCGCTCCGGGGGCCGACGACGTCCTGGCCCTGGTGGCGAGCGCCCATCCGCTCGTCACGGTCACCTACGATCCCAACTGCCGGCCGACGATCATCCGCGACGCGGCGTTCGCCCGACAGCAGGCCGAGCGGTTCGTGGCCCTCGCCGACGTCGTCAAGGCCTCCGACGAGGACCTCGCGTGGCTCTACCCCGGCCGCGCCCCCGAGGAGTCGGCGCGCGCATGGCTGGAGGCCGGTCCCGCCGTCGTCGTCGTGACGCGCGGGTCGAAGGGCCCGTGGGGCGTCTGCCGTGCGGGCGAGGTGTCGGTTCCCGCACCGCCGACGTCCGTGGTGGACACCGTCGGCGCCGGGGACTCGTTCATGGCGGCCCTCCTGGGCGCGCTCGTGGACTCCGGTCTCGACGGCGCCCATCACCGCGACGACCTGCTCCGAATCACCCGTGAACAGCTCACCGGGATGCTGCAGTACGCGGCCCGCGCCGCGGCCATCACGGTCTCCCGCGCGGGAGCGAACCCGCCCACGCGCGACGAGATGGCCCGCAGCGCGTGAGGACACCGACCGACGACGACCACAGGAGCACCGCGATGACCCGCGATCCGTACGCAGACCTTCCGCAGGTCCCCGACTTCGAGCTCACCAGCGCGACCGTCACCGATCATGCGCCCCTGGACGCCGCGCAGGCGTCCGGGATGATGGGTGCGGGCGGCAAGGACGAGTCGCCGCAGCTCGCCTGGAGCGGCTTCCCCGAGGGCACGCGGAGCTTCGCGGTCACCGTCTACGACCCGGACGCGCCGACCGCGAGCGGCTTCTGGCACTGGGCGGTCGCGGACCTGCCGGTAACGACCACGTCGTTGCCCGCCGGCGCGGGAACGGAGGGCTCCGGCCTGCTGCCCGAGGGTGCCGTGCAGCTGCGGAACGACGGCGGCTTCCCCGGCTTCGTGGGCGCCGCGCCGCCCGAGGGACACGGGCCGCACCACTACCACGTGGTGGTCCACGCCGTGGATGTGGAGTCGCTGGACCTCCCGGCCGACGCCAGCCCCGCCTACCTGGGCTTCAACCTGTTCTCCCACACCCTCGGCCGCGCCCGCCTGACCGGCACGTACGAGCAGTAGCAGCCCCGCCGAGGAGTTCCCTGCGGACGAGTTCCTGCAGGTGACTGCCCCGCCGCCGGTAGGGTAGAGGTCCCGGACCTGAAGGAGTGGACGATGCGCCTCGTGGCGAGCGACATGGACGGCACCGTCGTCGGGCACGACGGCAAGATGAGCGAACGCACCATCCGCGCGTTCCGGGCCTGCGTGGACGCCGGGGTGGACGTCGTCTTCGTCACGGGCCGCCCGCCGCGCTGGCTCGAGCCGCTCCGTGACCAGCTCGGGCACACGGGGACGGTCATCTGCTCCAACGGCGCCCTCACCTACGATCTCGCGTCGGAGCGCGTGCTCGACGCGAAGCTCCTCGCCCCCGAGAACATCTACGCCGCGCGCGACATCATCCGCGAGCTCTTCCCGGCGGCCACCTTCGCCGCCGAGACCGTGTCGGGGTTCAAGCTCGAGTCGGGGTTCGCCGACGCGTCGACGATCGAACTGCTCGGCGGCCTCACCGCCCGGCCGTTCGAGGAGTCCCTGCCGGGCGAGGACATCGTGAAGTTCCTGGCCCGGGAGAGGGCCGTCTCACCCGACGATTTCCTGGCCACCGTCCGGCCCGCGGTCGCGCACCTGGTCTCCACGACGCACTCCGCGCCCACGATGGCACTCCTCGAGATGGCCCTGCCGGAGATCAACAAGTCCGTGACCCTCGCGCAGTACGCCGCAGCGCGCGGGATCGACGCCGCCGACGTCGTCGCCTTCGGGGACATGCCCAACGACGTCCAGATGCTCGACTGGGCGGGCCACGGGTACGCGATGGCCTCCGGGCATCCCGACGCGCTCGCCGCCGCGAACCTCATGGCCCCCGCCTTCGAGGAGGACGGCGTGGCGCAGATCCTGGAGCAGCGCCTTGCGGCGCTCCGCACGGCCTGACGCGGGCCTCTTCCCCTATCTCGACAACGCGGCGGGGGCCCCGCCCCGGCCGCAGCCGATCGCGCTGTCCCACCGCGGCTTCGCACCCGACGGCGGGGAGAACACCTTGGCCGCCTTCGGACGTGCCGTGGAGCTCGGCTTCCGGTACCTCGAGATCGACGTCCACGCCTCGAGCGACGGCGTCGTCATGGTGTTCCACGACGAGGTCCTCGACCGCGTCACCGGGGACCGCGGCCCGGTTGCCGCACGGACCGCGGAGGAGCTGGGCCGGCTGTCGGTCGGCGGGGGCGGGGGGATCCCGACGCTCGAAGCCGTGCTGCTGCGCTGGCCGGAGCTGCGTCTCAACATCGACGTCAAGAGCGACGCGTGCGTGCGTCCCTTCGCGGAGCTCATCAACCGCCATGCCGCCCACGACCGCGTGCTCGTCGCGTCCTTCTCCGATCGGCGGAGGCTCGCGGTCCTGCGCCTGCTCGACCGTCCGACGGCGTCGTCCGCCGGGATGGCGGTCAACGCCCTCCTGAGGATCGCAGTGCCGCTGGGGCTGGCCGGGCCGGTTGCCCGGACGGCCAGGGTCCATGCGCTGCAGGTGCCCGAGACGTACCGCGGCGTGCGGGTCGTGACGCGGGGGTTCGTCCGGCGCTGCGAGGACGCGGGCCTGCAGGTCCACGTCTGGACGGTCAACGAGCGGGCCGGGATGGACCGTCTGCTGGACCTCGGCGTCCACGGGATCGTGTCCGATGCCGCGGACGTCCTCGCGGAGTGCCTGCGGGACAGGGCCGTCTGGCCGCAGGGGCGCCCGGGGGGTTGAGCCGGCCGGCGTCGCCGCGTCGGGGGCTCCGTCCTCGAGGGTGCAGGTGTGGTGGGTCGAGCGCTCCGGCACCCGCCATGCGTGTGCAACGGAGCCGACGCCCGCACCCGGGGCGGGGCTACGCCGTCAGGACCGGGTCCGTCAGCGTCCTCAGGTAGTGCAGCGCGGCGGGGGCGTACGCGCGCATGGAGTCGTCGTCCGCGTAGACGAGCAGGCGCAGCCACGAGCCGTACCGATGGACGCCGGCCAGCGCCAGGGCGGGTTCGACGGCGGCCCGCAGCTCCGGCAGCGGCGCGTGGTCCGTCCAGCGTTCGAGGTAGGCCGTGATGACGGACTGGATCCGCGGGTCCGCCGCCGTGGTGTTCCACTGCTCCCGCATCTGCGTGATGGGCACGAGCAGGGCGCTGAACGGGTGCGCCCAGTAGGCGTCCGCGAAGTCGAAGAACCGCAGCGGCTCGGCGTCCGTGCCGGGCAGGAAGCAGTTCCGCGCGTGCAGGTCGTTGTGGTCGAGGGACAGCGGCACCGGGACGGCCCGCAGCGCATCGACGGCGCGGTGGACGGCGGGCAGGCGGCGCACGACGTCGTCGGCCCCCTCCGCGGACAGGTACAGGGGGTGCCCGGCCGGCAGTCCCGTGTGCAGGAGCAGCTGGTTCTCGACAAAGTTCGCCGCCACCTCGGGATTCATGGTGACGAGCCCCGCCTGGGCGAGCCGCTCACCGTGCCGGGCGGCGATCCGCTGCAGGTCCGCGAAGTCGGTGGTGATGCGGACCCACGCCGCGGCGTCGTCCGATCCGAGGCTGTCGAGCGTGGCGCCGTGGTCCGCCGTGAGCATCCAGCCGCGGGAGGGCTCGATCGCGAGCGGGGCCATGACATGGTCCGGCGCCAACTCGCCGAGCAGGGACAGGATCGAGGCCTCCGCGAGCTGACCCGGGTTGTTCTCCTTGAACCAGAGCGTGCCGTGGTCCGTGGGGACGGTGAGCTGCGTCGACCAGAAGCGGACGCGCGGCTGGTCGGTCGGACCGGTCCGGGTCACCCCGAACGATTCGAGCACCAGGTCGATCCACTGCTCCGCCTGCTGCCGCCACGCCGGGGAGGCCCACACCTCGCGCGGATCGTTCATCGGCTGCGGGAGAGGGTGGAGGGAGGCATGGACCCCATCTTCGCATCAGCCACGGGTCAGCCCAGCTTCGAGGGCCTGGTGCCGTGGTCGCTCGATTCGAGCTCCTCCGGCCCGGCCACGTGCTCGCTCCCGCGGGCCCGCGCGATCGCCGTCATGCCGTGGAAGATGATGAGCGCGGCGGCCGTCCCGAGGGCGATCCCCGCGAAGGTCAGGTCACCGATCACCCAGGTGAAGTCAGCGATCCCGATGACCAGGGCCACGCCCGCCGTCGACAGGTTGATGGGGTTGGAGAAGTTGACCTGGTTCTGCACCCAGATGCGGACGCCGAGGATCCCGATCATGCCGTAGAGGACCACGCCCGCCCCGCCGAGCACCCCGGCGGGCACGGTCGCGATGAGCGCACCGAACTTCGGGAAGAGGCTCAGGAGGATCGCGACGATGCCGGCCACCCAGTACGCGGCCGTCGAGTAGACGCGGGACGCCGCCATCACGCCGATGTTCTCCGCGTAGGTGGTGGTCCCCGAGCCGCCGCCGGACCCGGCGATCATGGTTGCGAGGCCGTCCGCCATGAGGGCGCGTCCGGTGTACGGGTCGAGGTCCCGGTCGGTCATCGCGGCCACCGACTTCACGTGGCCGATGTTCTCGGCGACGAGCACGAGGACCACGGGGATGAAGAGCCCGACGACGGAGAGGTGGAACTCCGGTGCGGCGAAGTCCGGGAGGCCGATCCACGCGGCGCTGCCGATCGCGGCGAAGTCCACCTCGCCGCGGACCATCGCGACGGCGTACCCGGCGAGCACGCCCACGAGGATGGACAGGCGTCCGAGGATGCCCTTGAACAGCACCGTGACGAGCAGGATCGAGATCACGGTGACCAGTGCGGTCAGGGGCGCCTGCTCGAAGCTCGCCTTCGCGGTCGGCGCGAGGTTGAGCCCGATCAGCGCCACGATGGAGCCCGTGACGATGGGCGGCATGGCCACCTGGATCCACCGGGTGCCCGCCGTGTGGACGATCAGGCCGATCAGCGCGAGGGCGGCACCGGCCATGATGATCCCCCCGAGCGCTCCGGGCGCCCCGTGCTGGGACTGCGCCGCCGCGATCGGGGCGATGAACGCGAAGCTCGACCCCAGGTAGCTCGGCACCCGTCCGGCCGTGATCACCAGGAACAGGATGGTCCCGATCCCGGAGAAGAGCAGGGTGGTCGACGGCGGGAACCCGGTGATGAGCGGGACGAGGAAGGTCGCGCCGAACATCGCGACGACGTGCTGGGCGCCGATGCCGATGGTCCTGGGCCAGGTCAGGCGTTCCTCCGGAGCGACGAAACCGCCCGGCCGGACGTTCTTCCCATCGCCGTGGAGGGTCCAGCCGATGCCTCGTGCACTCATGGGTATGCCTTCCAAAGCGGGGTGGGGTTCCGGGAAAGCCTACCGGGAGCGTGTGGCAGGGGTGTTACGTTGCTTGTCACGGAGGAAGAGGGCACACATGGTATTCACGGTTCAGGGACGCACCGTCCTGGTCACGGGCGCCGGCAGGGGCATGGGCAGGCTGTACGCCGAACGCGCGGCGAGGGAGGGCGCGGCCGCCGTCGTGCTGTGGGACGTGGACGGACGCGCCCTCGAGGACGTCGTCGCGGGCCTCGCCTCGAGCGCCGCCTCCGTGCACAGCTACGTGGTCGACGTGGCGTCCGCGGAATCCATCCAGGCGGCCGCGGGCGCCGTCCTCGACGAGGTCGGCGTGCCGGACGTCCTGGTGAACAACGCCGGGATCGTGCGCGGGAAGTACTTCTGGGAGCACGACCACCACGCGGACATCGACCTCACGCTGCGCATCAACACCGGCGGGCCCATGCACGTCACGCGTGCGTTCCTGCCCGCGATGATGGAGCGCGGCACACCCGCGCGGATCCTCAACGTCGCCTCCGCCTCCGGCACGCTGGCCGTGCCCCGCATGAGCGTCTACGCGGCCTCGAAGTGGGCGGTCATCGGCTGGAGCGACTCGCTGCGCCTGGAACTGGTGTCCAGGGGCCACCCCATCGCCGTCACCACCCTCATCCCGAGCTACATCAGGACCGGCATGTTCGAGGGTGCCCGCGGCCCGCTCATGACACCCCTGATGGAACCGGGGTACGTCGTCGACAAGGCCTGGCGTGCCACGCTGGCGGGCAGGGCCCGCGTGCAGCTGCCCTGGACGGTGCAGCTCGCCGGGGCCCTCCGCAACCTCCTGCCGCAGCCCGTCTGGGACGTCGTCGCCGGGCGGGTCTTCAAGGTGTACAGCTCCATGGACCGGTTCACCGGGCGCCCGAGCGGCGACCCCGACCAGGAAGGCGCTCGATGAGCATCGACACGCACGCGACGGACGCCGCCGGACTGCTGGCGGACCGCCGGCGGTACTTCGCCACGGGGGCCACGCGTCCCGCCGCCTGGCGCCGCGGACAACTGGGCGCACTGCGCCGCCTGCTCGCCGACCGGGCCGGCGAGCTCACCGCGGCCCTCGAGGAGGACCTCGGGAAGAGCCGCACGGAGGCGTTCCTCTCCGAGATCGCCGTCGTGCGGGCCGAGCTCGACCACGCCCTGAAGCACCTCGACCGCTGGATGGCACCCGAGAAGATCGCCGTGCCCGCCGGACTGCTCCCGGCACGGGCGTGGACGCAGGCACGGCCACTCGGCGTCGTGCTGATCATCGGGCCCTGGAACTACCCGCTGCAGCTCGTGCTGGCGCCGCTCGTCGGGGCGCTCGCCGCCGGCAACGCCGCCGTCCTCAAGCCCAGCGAGCTCGCCGGTGCAACATCCCGCACGCTCGCCCGGCTCGTGCCGGAGTACCTGGATCCGGAGGCGGTCTCGGTCGTCGAGGGCGGCGCCGATGCCAGTACGGCACTGCTCGGGCAGCCGTTCGACCACATCTTCTACACCGGGGGTGAGCGCGTCGGGAAGATCGTCATGAAGGCCGCGGCCGAACACCTGACGCCGGTGACCCTGGAGCTGGGCGGGAAGTCGCCCGCCGTCGTCGTGGGTGGCGACCTCCGCGCCGCGGCCCGCAGGATCGCGCTCGGAAAGTTCCTGAACGCGGCGCAGACGTGCGTGGCGCCGGACTACATCCTGACGACGCCGGCCGCCGCACCGGCGCTCGCGGCAGCGCTGGCGGACACCGTCCGGGACTTCTACGGCAGCGACCCGAGGACCTCCGGCGACTACGGGCGGATCATCAACGAGCACCACTTCGACCGCCTCGTGGGCCTGCTCGGGGACGGCACCGTCGTCTCGGGTGGACGCCACGACCGCGCCGAGCGGTACATCGAGCCGACCATCCTGCGCGACGTCGACCCCTCGTCCGCGCTCATGCAGGAGGAGATCTTCGGGCCGCTGCTGCCCATCCTCGAGGTCGAGGACCTGGACGCCGCGATCCGCTTCATCGGTGCCCGCCCCCACCCGCTCGCCGCCTACCTGTTCAGCGACCGCGAGGAGCACCTGGGCGCGTTCACGGAGCGCGTCCAGGCGGGCGGGATCGCCCACAACGTCTGCACCATCCAGCTCGCGGTCCCGGGCCTGCCCTTCGGCGGCGTCGGCGCGAGCGGGACGGGCAGCTACCACGGGCAGCAGTCCTTCCGGACCTTCAGCCACCTGCAGCCGGTGTTCTCCAAGCCCACCGGCGTGGACACGCTGCGGCTCGCGTACCCGCCCTTCGGGCCGATCAAGCGGAAGCTGCTCAGCATGCTCCTGTAGCCGCAGGGGTCAGCTGATGACGCCGTCCACCAGGGCCTTCGCCTCGGCCTGCACCTGCTTCAGGTGTTCCTCGCCCCTGAAGGACTCGGCGTAGATCTTGTAGACGTCCTCGGTGCCCGACGGCCGTGCCGCGAACCACGCGTTCTCGGTGGTGACCTTCAGGCCGCCCACGGGGGCGCCGTTGCCCGGGGCCTCCGTCAGGCGGGCGGTGATCTCCTCGCCGGCGAGGGTGGTCGCGGTGACGTCCGACGGCGAGAGCTTGCCGAGCGCGGCCTTCTGCTCGCGCGTGGCGGCGGCGTCGATCCGCGCGTAGACCGGGGCGCCGAAGCGGTCGGTCAGCCCGGCGTAGTGCTGGGAGGGCGTCCTGCCGGTCACGGCGGTGATCTCCGAGGCGAGGAGGGCCAGGAGCAGGCCGTCCTTGTCGGTGCTCCACGGCGTCCCGTCGAGGCGCAGGAAGGACGCACCGGCGGACTCCTCGCCGCCGAAGGCCAGGTCCCCGCTCAGCAGGCCGGGCACGAACCACTTGAAGCCCACGGGGACCTCGTGCAGCACACGCCCCAGGTCCGCCGCGACGCGGTCGATGATCGACGACGAGACGAGGGTCTTGCCGATCACGGCGTCCGCACGCCAGTCGGGCCGGTTCGCGTACAGGTACTGGATGGCGACGGCGAGGTAGTGGTTCGGGTTCATGAGGCCGCCGTCGGGTGTGACGATCCCGTGGCGGTCCGCGTCGGCGTCGTTGCCGGTGGCGATGTCGAACTCCGTGGCCCGCGTGATCAGGGAGGCCATCGCGAACGGGGAGGAGCAGTCCATGCGGATCTTCTCGTCCCAGTCCAGCGTCATGAACGCCCACTGGGGGTCCACCGTGGGGTTCACGACGGTCAGGTTCAGGTTGTGGCGTTCGCCGATCGCGCCCCAGTAGTCCACGGAGGCGCCGCCCATCGGGTCCGCGCCGATGTGCACACCGGCGGAGCGGATGGCGTCGAGGTTCAGCACGGACGGCAGGTCGTCCACGTAGTGCTGCAGGAAGTCGTAGCTGCCGATCCCCTCCGCCGTGCGGGCCTGGGCGATCGGCAGGCGCTTCACCCCGCGCAGGCCGTCCTCGAGCAGGGCGTTGGCGCGGTCGGCGATCCAGTTCGTCGCGTCGGAGTCGGCCGGGCCGCCGTGCGGCGGGTTGTACTTGAAGCCGCCGTCGCCCGGGGGGTTGTGCGAGGGCGTGATGACGATGCCGTCCGCCTGCCCGGTGTGCGTCGCGTTGTGGGTGAGGATCGCGTGGGACACGGCGGGGGTGGGGGTGTAGGCGGCGCGGGCGTCCACCAGGACGGTCACCCGGTTGGCCGCGAGGACCTCCAGCGCGGTGTTCTGCGCCGGCTCGGACAGGGCGTGGGTGTCCTTGCCCATGAACAGGGGGCCCGTGATGCCCTGCCCGGCGCGGTACTCGACGATCGCCTGCGTGATCGCCGCGATGTGGCCCTCGTTGAAGGAGGACTTCAGGGACGAGCCGCGGTGGCCCGACGTCCCGAACGCCACGCGCTGGGCGGGATCGGAGAGATCGGGTTCGACGTCGAAGTACGCGTCGAGCAGTCCGGTCACGTCGATGAGGTCGCTGGGAAGGGCCACTGTGCCCGCTCGGTTAGCCATGGCCCCAGCATGCCAAAGAACGCGCCCGATTACACCAGCGCAGCGCGGGTTACGCGGGAGTTCCGCCGGTGCGGTGGCAGGTTGCCCGCGAACCGATCATCAGTAAGCTGAGTATCAGCGCCCAGTCAGGGAGCAGACGCATCACGGAAGGCAGCACCATGAGCGAGAATCCCAACGACACCCCCACCGCGGATCCCGAGGAGCAGGGCGCCGACCAGGCCGGCACGCCGGAGGAGCAGGACGCCGGCGGCTACGGCGGTCCCGGCATCGAGGACGAGGTGGCCCCCGGCTTCGAGGCGGACAACGGCGGGGCGACCGACGCCTGACCGGCCCGGGGTGGCCCGGATGCACCGCTAGGGTGGACGCGTGACCACGCCAGCGCATCAGCGTCCGCTCAGGATCGTCCTCGCACCCGACTCCCTCAAGGGCAGCCTTCCCGCGGGGGAGGCTGCCCTCGCCATGTCCGCCGGCGTGAGGGCGGCCGCCGCCCGCCTGGGCCACCCGGCGCCCGACATCGTCCTGGCCCCCCTCGCCGACGGCGGTGAGGGGACGCTCGACGCCCTCCTCGCGGCCTGGCACGTGGGGGCGCGGACCACGGCCTGCCACGACGCCGCCGGCCGGGCGCGGACCGCGCGCTACGGCATCTCCGAGGACGTGCCCGGTTCCCCGGTCCGGGGCGTCCTCGAGGCGGCGGAGGCCAACGGCCTGCCGCTGGTCGCCGACCGGCCCCTCGACGCCCTCGCCGCCACCAGCTACGGCGTGGGCGAGATCGCGGCCCGCCTCCTCGACGACGGCGCGGACGAGATCCTGCTGTGCATCGGCGGGTCGGCGACGACCGACGGCGGTGCCGGCCTCCTGGCAGCCCTCGGGGCCCGCTTCCTCGATGCCGACGGCGCGCCCCTCGCCCCGGGCGGCGGTGCGCTGGGCGCCCTTGCGACGATCGACGTGACCCGGCTCCACCCCCGCGCCCGTGCCGTCCGCTGGCGTATCGCCGTCGACGTCGACAACCCCCTGTGCGGACCGCGCGGCGCCGCGACGGTGTTCGGGCCGCAGAAGGGCGCCACGCCCGACGACGTCGTCGTGCTCGAAGCAGGCCTCACCCGCCTGGCGCGGGTGGTCGCCGGGGCGACCGGCGTCGACATGCTCGACGTGCCGGGGGCGGGCGCGGCCGGCGGGCTCCCCGCCGTGCTCGTGCCCTTCCTCGGCGCCGAGATCGTGCCCGGCTCAGCCCTCGTGGCCGACGCCGTCGGACTCGCCGGCGCCCTCGCCCACGCGGACCTCGTGCTCACGGGCGAGGGCTCCTTCGACTCCCAGTCGCTCGGCGGGAAGGTGGTCCATGCCGTCCTGGCGGCCGCCCCCGCCGCATGCGCCGTCGTGGTGATCGCCGGACGCGTCCAGCTCACGGCCGCCCAGGTGCAGGACGCCGGACTGGCGGCGGCCTTCTCCCTGGCCACCGGGCCCATGGCCCTCGACGAGCTGATCGAGGGGGCCGGGGCCCTGATGGAGGATGCCGCCGCACAGGTCTACGGCGTCTTCAGCGCAGGCCGGGGCCGGATGTACGGCTAGACCGTGATCTCGCGCTTGAGGATCTTGCCCGTGGGCCCCTTGGGCAGCGCCTCGACGAGCACCACGCGGCGCGGGTACTTGTAGGCGGCCACGCGCTCCTTCGCGAAGGCGGTGATCTCCGCCGCGAGGGCCTCGCGGGCGGCGTCGTCGGCCGGTGCGTGCTCCGCCCGGACGCCGATGACCGCGACGATCTCCTCGCCGTGGAGGTCGTCCGGCACGCCGATCACCGCGGCTTCCGCGACAGCGGGGTGCTCGTACAGGACCTCCTCGACCTCCCGCGGGTACACGTTGTAGCCGCCGCGGAGAATCACGTCCTTCTTGCGGTCCACGATGAAGATGAGGCCGTCCTCGTCCACGCGGGCCAGGTCCCCCGTGCGGAACCAGCCGTCGGGGATGGCAGCCTCCGTGGCGTCCGCATTGTCCCAGTAGCCCTTCATCACGCAGTGGCCGCGCACGGCGAGTTCCCCCACCTCGCCCTGGGGCACCTCGGCGCCCTGCGGGTCGAGCATCCGCACCTCGACGCCGTCCACCGGGGTGCCGATGGAACCGGGCTTGCGGAGCTGTCCCACGCGGTTGAAGCTCACGATCGGGGAGGTCTCGGACAGGCCGTAGCCCTCCAGCAGGTCCGCCTTGAACACGCGCTCGAACTCGTGCAGCACCTCGACCGGCAGCGCGGACCCGCCGGACACGGCCACGCGCACGGAGGACAGGTCCGTGCCGGCGACGTCCGGGTGGCGCAGCATCGCGACGTACATGGTCGGGACGCCCTCGAAGACCGTCACGCGGTCGCGCTGGATGATCTCGAGCGCCTTGCCCGGCTCGAAGCGGGGGAGCAGGGTCACGGTGGCCCCGGTCAGCACCGCGGCGTTCAGTGCGCAGGTCTGCCCGAAGATGTGGAAGAACGGCAGGCCCCCGAAGAGCACCTCGCCCTCCTTGGTGCCCATGAGGTCGCGGGAGATCTCCGTGTTCCGGGAGAGATTGGTGTGGGAGAGCGTGGCGCCCTTGGGCCGCCCGGTGGTCCCGGAGGTGTACAGCACGACGGCGGTGTCCTCACCGTCGAGTTCGACGACGCCCGGCGTCGGCTCGGCCGCGGAGACGCGCTGCATGAAGGCGCCGCCGTCGACCGTCACCACGGAGACCTCGCCGCCCGTCTCGGCGCCGGAAGCCTCGGCGCCGGCCTGCGCCTCGGCGATGATGCCCTCCCAGGCGAACACGAGCCTCGCGCCCGAGTTGGTGAGGTGGTAGGCCACTTCGCGCCCCTTGAGGAGCGGATTCAGCGGGACCACGACGGCGCCGGCCCGGAGGACGCCGTAGTAGACGAATGCCATCTGTGGAATATTCGGCATGATGAGCGCCACGCGGTCACCGCGCTGCACCCCGTACTCGGTGAGGAGCGTGGCGACCTTCTGGCTGAGCACCTCGAGGGCGCCGAAGGTGACCTCGACGTCGTCGAGCTTGATGGCCACCGTCGAGGGGCTCCTCGTCGCAGTGGCCACGAGGTTGTTGGCGAGGTTCGACACGCGATCTCCTTTGATCTCTCAGCGCTTCGCTGCAGGGATCCTGCAACTGCCGGTACGGATGTTACCGGTGGGTAGAAGTCTGTGGGATCGGGGGCCTCCACGCAACAGGACCCTCCCCGGCGGTGAAATGCTCCCCGGAGAGGGTCCTGTGACGTAGGGTCCGAGGCTATCGGACGCCGCTCATGGCCTTCCGGATCGCCGGGGCCCCCGCGAGCAGTGCCGCGCCCAGGATGATCGCCGTGACGCCGCTGAACGCGAAGTACGGCACCTCCGTCTGCTCGGAGTAGAGCCCCGCGAGCAGGCCGGACACCGTGGTGCCGAGCGAGATGGAGAGGAAGAACAGGGCGAGCATCTGGGTGCGGAACGCCTCGGGCGCGAGCTTGGTGGTCACGGACAGGCCGATGGGGGAGATGAACAGCTCCGCGAAGGTGAACAGCAGCAGGATCCCGGCGAGGCCGATCAGCGGCGTGCTGTTGGGCCCGCCCCCCGCGAAGGGGATGAAGGCGAGGAACGCGATGCCCATGACGATCAGGCCGAGGGAGAACTTCACGGGCGAGGACGGCTGGCGGCTGCCGAGCCGCGTCCACAGGGTGGCGAAGATCCCGGCGAAGATGATGATGAAGACGGGGTTGATGGACTGCACCATGCCGGGGGGCATCTCCCATCCGAACAGGTTCCGGTCCAGGCGGCTCTCCGAGTAGAGCGCCACCACGGTGAACTGCTGCTGGAACAGGGACCAGAACGCGGCGCTGGCCACGAAGAGGGGCATGAAGGAGTAGACGCGGCGTCGCTCGACGCCGGAGACCCTGCTGCTCGAGAGGATCACCGCGAAGTAGGCGATGGTCGCTGCGATCGCCGTGTACGCCATGACATCGGCCAGGTTGCCGGCGTTGAGGAGGCCGGTGGCCAGGGCCGCGCCGAGGAGTGCGACGGTGGCGGCGGCGATGCCGATCCAGCGCGGGTACTCGGCACGGGGTAGGGGGTTCTCGACCTGGTGCGCTGCCGCTGGGAGGTTCCTGCGGGAGAGGGAGTACTGGATCAGGCCTGCGGCCATGCCGACGGCGGCCAGGCCGAAGCCCACATGGAAGCCGTAGGCGGCCCAGGCCAGGTTCGTCAGCAGCGGGCCCACGAGGGCGCCGATGTTGATGCCCATGTAGAAGATGGAGAATCCGGCGTCGCGCCGATCGTCCCCCGACCTGTAGAGCGTGCCGACGAGCGAGGAGGCGTTCGCCTTCAACCCGCCCGAGCCGACGCCCACCAGCACCAGGCCGGCTGCGAGGCCCGGCACACCGGGCAGCAGGGCGAGGGCGATGTGCCCGCCCATGATGACGATGGCCGAGACGAACAGCACCCGCTCCGAGCCGAACACGCGGTCGGCGAGCCACGCGCCGAGGATCGTCGAGAGGTAGACGCCGCCGCCGTACGCGCCCACGAGCCCGGCGGCGAGCGCCGGATCGAAGCCGAGGCCGCCCTCGGCGAGGGAGTAGGTCATGTAGTAGAGGAGCAGCGCCTGCATCCCGTAGAACGAGAACCGCTCCCACAGTTCGACGCTGAACAGGTTGGCCAGCATGCGCGGGTGGCCGAGGAAGGTCTTCCCGCCGGTGTCGATGGTGCGCTGCGTAGTGCTCATTCTTTCCATGGTGCCGCGCGGAACCGGAGGATGCCAAATCGCGGGACTACTGCCGATGCGCCTCGATGTGTGCTGCCGCGGCGAGGAGCTGCGCCTCCTCCCCGGGCCGGCCGATGAGCTGCACGCTCATCGACAGGCCGCCGGGCAGGCGCAGGGTCGGCACGGTCACGGCCGGCAGGCCGCAGACGTTCACCATCGAGGTGTAGGGCGAGTACTGGCACTGCCGCAGGTAGTCGGTGTCGCCGCCGGCATCCGTGTACCAGCCGATCGGTCGCGGCGTCATGGCGAGCGCCGGCGTCAGGATCATGTCGTAGCGGGAATACTGCTCGATCGTGTCGTGCTCGAACTGCCGCAGGACGTCGACGGCGCCCGCGAGGTCCGCCGCGCTGCGTCCCAGGGCCCGGCGCCGCAGCACCCGCGTGATGTCCGTCAGCCGGTCCTCGCGGTCGTCGGGGATCGGGGCCGTGGCCAGTCCGGCCGTCCACACGAGCTGGAAGGCGTCGTGGTAGCGCGGGTCGTAGGACAGGTCGGCGTCGACCAGGTCGTGGCCGGCGCGCTGCAGCGTCCGGATGCCGGCGGTGAACGCGTCCGTCGCCGCGCTGTCCAGGCCGATCTCCAGGGCGCCGGCGAAGGGCGACGCCGTGCTGACGCCGATGCGGAAGCGCCCGTCCGCGCGGAGGGCCGCCTCCGTGAAGGAGCCCGGGTAGCGGGAGGCCGCGCTCGTGGGCCGGTAGTTCGGTTCCTGCACAAGCGCGTCGAGCAGCAGTGCGGCGTCCACCGCCGAGTGCGCGAGGGGGCCGGCGACCACCAGCTGCCCGAGATCGGCCTGCCCGGATCCCGACGGGACGCGGCCCCGGTTGGGCTTGAGGCCCACCAGGCCGGTGGCCGCCGCGGGGATGCGGATCGATCCGCCGCCGTCGGTCCCGGGCGCGAACGGGATCATCCGCGCCGCCACCGCGGCGGCGCTGCCGCCGGAGGAGCCGCCCGGGCTGAGCCGGCGGTCGAGGGGGTTGCGGGCCGGCGGGGCGATCCGGTTCTCGCTGTAGCAGCTCAGCCCGAACTCGGGCACCTGGGTCTTGCCGAGGCTCACCGCCCCGGCCCGCCGCAGCACCGCGGCGAGGGGGGCGTCCTGCCCGGCGACGGCGTGATCGAGGGCGGCCGTGCCCAGCGTGGTCCGCACGCCGGCGACGTCGGTGAGGTCCTTGTGCGCGAGGGGCATGCCGTGCAGGGGCCCGAGGGGCGCACCGGAGGCACGGACGCGGTCGGCGTTGTCCGCGGCGCGGAGCGCGTCCTCGTGCGTGACCGTGACGAACGAGTCGAGCTCGGGGTCCAGGGCGTCGATCCGCCGGAGGAAGTGCTCGGTGACCTCCCGGGCGCCGGCGGCACCGCGCGCCAGGGCGTCCCGGAGGGTGAGTGCGGAGAGTTCGTGGAGTTCGCTCATCAGGCACCACTATAGGAGCCGCCGCGGGGCAGGGGCCGACCGTAGCAATGGCGACGCCCCGCCGGCCCGTGAAAAGGTAGGCGCATGAGCGAAATCCAGAACGTACCGGTGACGGCAGTACCCGACGACGCGCGCATCCTCGACGTCCGCGAGCAGTACGAGTGGGAGGCCGGGCACGTGGCCGGTGCGCTGCACGTCCCCCTCGAGGAGCTGCCGGCCCGGCTCGGGGAACTGGACCCGGACGAGGACCTGCACGTGATCTGCCGCAGCGGTGGCAGGTCGCAGCGCGCCGCCGAATGGCTGGAGGGGAACGGCTACACCGCCGTCAACGTGAGCGGGGGCATGGGCGCCTGGCTCGAGGCCGGGAAGCCGATGGTCTCCGAGGTGGGCGGCGAGCCCACGGTCCTGTGACCGGCACCGCCCGGACGGACCGTCCCTCCTACGCGTACCTGGGACCCGAGGGGACCTTCACCGAGGCCGCACTGCTCCAGGTGCCGGGCGCGCACGCCGCCCGCCGTGTCCCCGCCGCGACGGTGGGGGCCGCGCTCGACGCCGTCCGCGCCCGCTCCGTCGACGCCGCGATGGTGCCCATCGAGAACTCGGTCGAGGGCGGGGTGAGTGCCACCCTGGACGCCATCGCCGTGGGGGAGCCGCTGCGCATCCTGCGCGAGGAGCTCGTGCCCATCACGTTCGTCCTCGCCGCGCGGCCCGGCACCACCCTGGACGGGGTCCGGCGCATCGCGACGCACGGTCACGCCTGGGCGCAGTGCCGGAACTGGGTCGACGCCCACGTGCGGGACGCGGAGTACTTCCCGTCGTCGTCGACCGCGGCGGCCGCCTTCGGCCTCGCCGGGGACGAGCACGCCTACGACGCGGCGATCTGCTCGCCGCTCGTGGCCGAACGCCTCGGCCTGGCCGTGCTCGCCACGGACATCGGGGACGTCACCGATGCCGTCACCCGTTTCATCCTGGTGGGCACGCCGGATGCCCTGCCCCCACGCACGGGAGCGGACAAGACCACCCTCGTGATCCCCCTGCCGGACGACCACCCCGGCGCCCTCATGCAGATCCTCGACCAGTTCGCGGCGCGGGGCGTGAACCTGAGCCGCATCGAGTCGCGGCCCACCGGGCAGTTCCTCGGCGACTACTTCTTCAGCGTGGACGCCGACGGCCACGTGGAGGACGCCCGGGTGGCCGACGCGCTCAAGGGCCTGCACCGCATCAGCCCCGGCCTCCGGTTCCTCGGCTCCTACGCCCGCGCCGACCGCCGCTCGCCGGCCGTGGAACGCCACACCTCCGACGACGCCTTCGGGGCTGCCGACGCCTGGCTGGAGGACATCGTCCGGGGCGGGAGGGCGGCCGAGCGGGGAGGAGCTGAAACACAGTAGGCTTAGTATCGAAGGTCCTCCTCCCACCGAAGGCTGGTTCCACGATGGCTCGATTGCGGCGCAGCAATACGCGCAGGCCCGGTATCACCCGCCGCCGGCACGGCAAGGGCTTCAGCTACCGCGCACCCGACGGCGCGCTCCTCCAGGACCGCGCCGAGGTGGAGCGCATCAGGGAACTGGTGATCCCGCCGGCGTGGAAGGACGTGTGGATCGCGCCCTACCCGAACGGCCACGTCCAGGCCATCGGGACGGACGACGCCGGCCGGCGGCAGTACATGTACCACCCGGCGTGGCGGGAGCAGAAGGACCGCGAGAAGTTCGACCGCGCCCTGGACTTCGGCGCGAAGCTGCCGAGCGCCCGCCGCGCCATCACCCAGCACCTGCGCAGCGACGGCGTCCCCAGGGAACGCGCCTTCGCCGCCGCGCTCCGGATCGTCGACGCCGGGGCCCTGAGGATCGGCTCCGCCCAGTACGCGGAGGCCAACGGGTCCTTCGGCGTCACGACGCTCCTGGTGGAGCACTGCACCGTGGAGGGGCAGGTCATCCTGTTCGACTTCCCCGGCAAGAGCGGCCAGCTGTGGGACACCCGCCTGGAGGACGAGGACCTCGCCGAGGCGCTGCGTCCCATGCTGGAGCGCGAGGACCCCGACACGGTCCTCGCCTACCGGACGGAGGACGGCGCGTGGCACCACGTGGACGGCTCCCAGCTCAACGAGTTCCTGCGGCAGGTCACCGGCGGGCCGTTCACCGCCAAGGACTTCCGGACGTGGCAGGCCACCGTCGTCGCCGCCATGGCCCTCGCCAAGGAGGACCTCGGTGCCACCACCCGCACCGCACGGCAGAAGGCCGTCAGCGCCACCATGCGGGCCGTCGCCGACCACCTGGGCAACACCCCCGCCGTGGCCAGGAGTTCCTACGTGGACCCGCGGCTCGTGGACCGCTTCATGAGCGGCGAGGTCGTCCCCATCACCTCCTACTCGGCCTCGGAGAAGGCCGTGCAGGAATTGCTGCGCGACTGACGCCGAGCATTTCCAACCATCCCGTTCCTCAGTACGCTGGCAGCGGGCGCCCAACGAGGAGCGCATCCTCCCATGAAAGGCAGCATCATGACCGAGAACTCGCATGACGGACACATCGTGAACCCCAACAAGGGTGACGGCTCGACGTCGGACCCCAACTGGCACGGCGACGCCGGCGACCAGGGCAACGATCTCCGCTTCGCCGAGGAGCAGGCGCTGATCAACGAGCAGGCCGAGGGCGGCCCTGCGGAGGCCGAGGACGCCGTCGAGCAGGAGGGCCACTACACCAGTGCCGAGCCCACGGGCGGGTCCGGCGGCTACACCTCCGCGGAGAACCCGGCCGAGGAGGGCGAGTACACCGACAAGGACCGCCCGCTCATCGACAAGCCCCACGGTGAGGGCGAGTACACCGACCGCGACCGCTAGGAGCGGCCGGAGGACCCCTGTCCGGCGAGGCGCAGGCGCCCCCGCCAGGACGGGAGCGCCGGAGCGGACCCCGGTGGTCCGGGGACCGGCGGCGGCACCCTGACCATCAGGGCGCCGGGATCCGCGCGGGCCGTGAGCGAGGTGATCGTCCCCGATGCGTCGCCGTCGAGCTGCGTGGCGATCGGCTCGCCGGACCACACGGTGACCTCCCGGGCGCGGTAGTAGCTGATCACGGGGGTGCCGCCGCGGTGGCGGAGGAGGATCTTCGCGGCCATGAGCGTCCAGCCGAGCAGGCTGCGCGGACTGAGTACGACGACGTCGAGATAGCCGTCGTCGATCCGCGCGTCGGGCACGAAGTCCACGCCCGCCGGCAGCTTTCCGCAGTTGGCGACCAGCAGGCTGCGCACCTTCCGGGTCTGCGGGGGCTGGCCGTCCAGGCTGATCGAGACGCGCCGCCGCCGGCCGGGCAGGTGCCGCACGCCCGCCTCGCTGTAGGCGAGCCAGCCGTATTTCTCCTTGAGGTCGTCCTTGGTGGCCGCCATGACGCTCGCGTCGAAGCCGATCCCGCCCATCACGAGGAAGGGATACTCCGACGCCGTCATCGTGTGCTCGTTGCGGAGCATGATCCGCGCCATGTCGATCCGCCGCTCGAAGCCGTGCAGCGCGAAGCGGAGGCACCCGGCGACGTCGTTGTACGGCAGGCCGAGATTGCGCACCAGCAGGTTGCCGGTCCCGAGCGGCAGCAGGCCGAGGGCCGCGGGCTGATGCGCGAGGGCCCGTGCGACGGCGCGCACCGTCCCGTCACCGCCCGCCGCGATCACGAGGTCCGCCCCGGCCGCCAGCGCCTGCTCCGCCTGGCCCGTGCCGGGGTCCTCGAGCGTGGTCTCGAGGATGAGCGGAGGTCTCCAGCCGGCGTCGGAGCACGCCTGTTCCACCAGGGCCCGCGTGGCCGCGGCCTGCAGCTTGGTGGGATTCAGGACGAGGGCCACGCGCTGCGGTGTGCTGCCCACCGGCACCGGTTCATGGACGGACGGGGCGGGCGTCCGGGTCTGCTGGAGGCGCCGCACGGACCAGAACGACTGGAGGGACGCGACGGCGGCGGACGCCGCGGCGGTCCCGGCGAGCAGTTTGCGGCGCATGATCACCCACAATAGCGGCCCGTCCTGCCGGGCCGGGCGGGCACCGGAGGTTGGGTAGTCTTAGCGGGTGATCGACGTCAACGACCTCCGCCTGAATCCCGAGCAGTTCCGAGCATCGCAGCGTGCCCGCAGGGCGGACGAGTCGCTGGTCGACGCCGTCCTCGCCGCCGACACGCACCGCCGGGAGTCCGTGACGGCGTACGAGACGCTCCGCGCCGAGCAGAACGCCTTCGGCAAGCGGGTGGCCCAGGCCAGGGGCGAGGAGAAGCAGGCGCTGCTCGCCGAGGTCAGGGAGCTCGCCGGTGCCGTGAAGGCCGCCGCAGCGGCGTCCGAGGAGGCCAAGGCCGCGCAGGAGACGCTGCTGCGGAAGCTCCCCAACCTCGTGCAGGACGGCGTCCCCGAGGGCGGCGAGGCCGACTACGTGGTCGTCAGGACGGTGGGGACCCCCCGCGACTTCACGGCCGAGGGCTTCGAACCCCGCGACCACCTCGAGATCGGCGAGCTGATCGGGGCGATCGACATGGAGCGGGGCGCCAAGGTCTCCGGGTCGCGCTTCTACTTCCTGAAGGGCGTGGGCGCGCGCCTCGAGCTGGCCCTGCTGCGGATGGCGCTGGACCAGGCGATGGAGGCGGGCTTCACGCCCATGATCACCCCCACCCTCGTACGCCCCGAGACCATGCAGGGCACCGGCTTCGACATCGCCCACGACGCCGAGATCTACCGGCTCGAGGAGGACGACCTCTACCTCGTGGGCACCTCCGAGGTGGCCCTCGCCGGATACCACTCCGACGAGATCCTCGACCTCGGCGCGGGCCCCCTGCGGTACGCGGGCTGGTCCTCCTGCTACCGCCGCGAGGCGGGCTCGCACGGCAAGGACACCCGCGGGATCATCCGCGTGCACCAGTTCAACAAGGTGGAGATGTTCACCTACACCACGGTGGAGGACGCCGCGGCGGAGCACGCGCGCATGCTGGCCTGGGAGGAGGAGATGCTCGCGAAGGTGGAGCTGCCCTACCGGGTCATCGACACCGCTGCCGGTGACCTCGGGATGTCCGCCGCCCGCAAGTTCGACTGCGAGGCGTGGGTCCCCACGCAGGGCGACTACCGCGAGCTGACCTCGACGTCCAACTGCACCACCTTCCAGTCGCGCCGCCTGAACATCCGCGAACGCCAGGAGGGGGAGGGCCGGAAGGGCACGCGCGCCGTCGCGACCCTCAACGGGACCCTCGCCACCACGCGCTGGATCGTCGCGATCCTCGAGCACCACCAGAACCCGGACGGCTCGGTGACGGTCCCCGCCGCCCTGCGTCCGTACCTGAACGGACTGGAAATCCTTCCCGTACTGTGAGCGCTGCCCTACCCGGAGGTCGGGGGCGTCTGCTTCACTAAGAGGTATGACTACCCTGATCAATGCCGGCATCGATGACCGGCAGGAAAACCGTACACAGCATCTGGTCGCCCTCGACGTCGACGGCACCCTCGTGGATCACGAGGGCACCATGACGGACGAGGTCCGCGACGCGGCCCGGGCCGTCCTCGACGCCGGGCACGACGTCATCATCGCCACGGGGCGATCCCTCGGGGCCACGCTGCCCGTGATCGAACACCTCGGCATCACGCGGGGCTACGCCGTGTGCTCCAACGGGGGCGTCACGCTGAGGCTCGATCCCGCCCTCCCGTCAGGGTTCGAGGTCGTCGACCGCGTGACCTTCGACCCGAAACCCGCCCTCAGCGCGCTGCGGCACCGCCTGCCGTCCGCCAAGTACGCGCTCGAGGACGACCGCGGCAGGTTCCTCTCGACCGAGAGCTTCCAGGACGCGAGCTTCGGCTCCGAAGCGGAGAGCGTCGGCTTCGAGGAGATGCTCGAGTCACGCGCCGTGCGCGTCGTGGTCTTCAGCACCGACAGTTCGGCCGAGGAGTTCGGCGAGGCCGTCGCAGCCATCGGCCTGCACGGTGTCACCTACTCGGTGGGCTGGACCGCGTGGCTCGACATCGCCGCGTCGGGCGTCACGAAGGCCAGCGCCCTGGAGGTCCTCCGGGACCGCCTCGGGACGGCCCCGTCGCTCACGGTCGCCGTGGGCGACGGCCGCAACGACATCGAGATGCTCCAGTGGGCCGGACGCGGCGTCGCCATGGGGCAGGCGCCGGACGAGGTCCGCTCCGCCGCCTCCGAGGTCACGGGCAGCGTGTACGACGACGGCGCGGCGAAGGTCCTCCGCTCCCTGATCTGACCCCGGGCACCAGCGGGTGGTCCTGCGGATCAGTAGGCCAGGGCCGCGGAGGGGAGCGACGCAGGACCGTGCGCGAGGTCCAGCAGCCGCGCCGCTGCGGGCCGCGTGGCCCACTCCTCCGTCCAATGGGACCGGACGACGGCCCGGCTGACGGCCTGCGTGGTGATCCCCAGTTCCTGCGCCACGTACTTCTGCTGTCCCCGCGCGCCGGGTGTCATGAGGTCCACGACGGCCCACTCGGCGTCCGTCCGCGTGGCGACGATCTGCCCGAGCAGCCGCAGCACGGCCTCCGCCTCGGCGGCGATGCCGCCGTCCGGCCCCTCGACAGCGAGCGGGATCCGCTCGCCGGTCCTCCGGGCCCTGTCGACCGCGCGGCGTGCGTACACGAGGCCGTAGCCCTCGGCGTCCACGAGGCGTTCGGGCACCGGGGGCGTGAGGCCGCCGACGCCGATGCCCACGTGCCAGCGCCGGTGGCGGAGGGCGCGGAGCGCCGCCTCCACCGCCGCCGTCGCCGTCGCCACCACACCCTGCACCTCGTCACCGACCGATCGCTGGAACGGCACCGCGGCGGGCACATGGCGCAGCTCCTTCAGCAGGTCGGCGGTGAGGTCCCCGACCTCCCGCGAATCGCGCTGGTTGATCGTCAGGACGAAGTGCATTGCATCAGTATGGAGTCCCGGGCCCGCGAATCAACGCAAGTGCGTTGATTTCGCGCGGCTCCCGGAGCCCGGACACGGAAGAGCCCCCGCCGTCGGTCCCCCGAGGGGGCCGACGGCGGGGGCTCCAGGCAGGCTCCTGCCTAGCGTCCCTCGGGCGTCTCCGTGGCGTTCTTCGCCTCGACGTCGACGGAACGGCCCTGCGGCTCGTCCTCCGCGCTCGCATCGCCGAGGTCCTTGAAGCGCTGGAGGGAGGCCGCGACCTCCGCCTCGGCCTCCTCACGGCCCGCCCAGTCCGCGGCCTCGACCCACTTGCCCGGCTCGAGGTCCTTGTACTTCGTGAAGAAGTGCTTGATCTCGTCGAGCAGGAAGTCCGAGACGTCGGACAGGTCCTTGATGTGGTCGAAGCGCGGGTCCACGGGAACGCAGAGCACCTTGGCGTCCCCGCCGCCGTCGTCGGTCATGTTGAAGACGCCGATGGGGCGCGATTCGACGAGGACTCCCGGGATGAGGTCGAAGTCCTGCAGCATGACCAGCGCGTCCAGCGGGTCGCCGTCCTCGCCGAGGGTGTTCTCGAAGTAGCCGTAGTGCGTGGGGTACTGCATGGCCGTGAACAGGACGCGGTCCAGGCGCAGCCGGTGGGTCTCGTGGTCGATCTCGTACTTGACGCGCGAGCCCTTCGGGATCTCGATGGTGACGTCGAGCTTCATGGCAACTCCTGGGGTAGGTCGATGGTGTCCGCCGGCGGCCGCGCCCTCGGGACAAGGGGGCTCCGCCGGTCTACTGTTTGATCGTCAGCCCTAACATATCGGTCGTCCGCCGGTACCCGGGCATTTCCCGTACCTGCAGTGCTCCTCCCCGCACCGCGCGAAAGGACACCCCGTGCGCCCGCTCCGCCTGCTGACCGGCCTCCTCCTGGTCCTGGTCATGGCAGCGGCCGCGGTCCCCGTGGCCACCCATCTCACGCCGGGCGTGCTGGCCGCGGTGGCCCCGGCGCCCGTGCCGGCACCACCGGTCACGCCGGCAGCCCAGGTCCCACCGACGGCCGTCGCGGTGCCCGACGTCGTCACCCCGCTCTCGCCGTCCGCACCGGTGCCGGACCCGGCGGTGCTGGGGCCGGAGCTCGACGCCGCCCTCCGGATCCCGGGGGCGGGCACCTTCGCCGGGACCGTCGTCGACTCCACGGACGGGAGCGTCCTCTACGCCCGGGACGCCGGACGCCTCCAGGCGCCGGCCTCCAACATCAAGCTCCTCACCGCGGTGGCCGCCATGACGTTCGGACAGCCGGGGCAGGTGCTGACGACGTCGGTCCTCGGCGCGGACTCCACGCCCGGAGCCCTGTACCTCCACGGCGGCGGCGACGTCCTCCTCGGCTCCGGCGCGTCGGACCCGGACGCCGTCGTGGGGCGTGCCGGCCTCGGGACCCTCGCCGCGGAGGCGGCCGCCGCCCTGCCCGGTCCGGGAACCTACACCGTGTACCTCGACGACACCCTGTTCGTCGGGGCGAGCCTCAACCCCACCTGGGCGGAGGGGGACGTGGCGGCGGGAGAGATCGCACCGGTCCACTCCCTGGCCGTCGATTCCGCCTGGCTCGAGGAGGGGCGCCGCGGCGGGCCGCGCTCGCAGGACGCGGCACTCGATGCGGCCCGCGTGTTCGCCGCGGACCTCGTGGCGGCGGCCGCGGACCGCGGGATCGTCGTGGTCCCCGACGTGCAGCGCCGGCCGGCGCCCGAGGACGCCGAGCCGCTCGCGGCCGTGGACTCGGCACCTCTTCAGGACCAGGTCCGGCACATGCTGGAGACCTCCGACAACTACCTCGCGGAGGCCCTGGCCCGCATCGCCGCACGCGCGAGCGGACGGCCGGCCTCGTCCGGTGGAGCCACGGAGGCGCTCGCGGCGGCCGCCGCGGCCACGGGGGTCCCCGGGGACGGGCTGCTGGTCGGGGACGCGGCCGGCCTGTCCACCCGGAACGCCGTCTCACCCGCGCAGCTCGCGGCGCTGATGCGCGGGATCACCACCTCGGAGCTGCCCGGCGTCGCCGGCATCGCCGGATCGCTGCCCATCGCGGGCCTCACCGGCACCCTCTCCACGCGGTTCACGGCGGAGGACGGCCCCGCCGCCGCCGGTGCGGGCACCGTCCGCGCCAAGACGGGGACGCTCAACGCGGTCACCGGGCTCACCGGGCACGTGGTCACCGCGGACGGGCGCCTCCTCGTGTTCTCCTTCCTCGCGGCCGGGCTGGACGGCACGACGGTCGAGGCGCGCGCGGCCGCCGACCGCGCGGCGGCGATCGTCGCCGGGTGCGGCTGCCGCTAGCCGTCCTCCGCCCCGGGGCGGAGCGGCCGGTTGGTCCCTGGGAGCCGCCGCCGGCGGGATGTGATCGAATAGGCGCATGTCCAGGAACGAGTCAGCCACGCCCCGCCCGCAGCTGGTCAACTGGGATCTCGCGGCCTCCACGGCCGCGTCCCTGACCCCCGCCGGGCCCACCATGACACCGGCCGACATCAACCGTGCAGTCGAGAACATGCGCCACCTCGCGGGCGTGTCCGTGAACCATGTCCACACGATCTCGCGGCTCGACGCGGCGCGGGACCTGCGGGACTCCGAACTGCTGGTCGTGGACCGCGCCTCCTGGTCCCGGGCCAATTCGCAGAGCTTCCGCGCCCTCATGGAACCCGCCCTGGACCAGCTCGCCGCAACGAGGCCCGAGGTCCTGAAGTCCGCGTCCCTGACCCTCGGCGGGACCGTGACGGGGGCGCAGCTCGGCGCGATCCTCGCGTTCCTCTCCAGCAAGGTCCTCGGGCAGTACGACCCGTTCGTGCCGCCGCGCACCGGGCTGGGCGGCCGGCTCATGCTCGTGGCCCCGAACATCATCTCGGTGGAGCGGGAACTGAACGTGGACCCGTCCGACTTCCGGCTCTGGGTCTGCCTCCACGAGCAGACGCACCGGGTGCAGTTCGCGGCAGCGCCCTGGCTGAAGGACCACATGACCAGCCATATCGGGCAGCTGACCTCGGGCCTGATGGACCAGGCGGACACGCTCTCCGAACGGCTCGGCGCCGCGGTCAGGAACATCACCGCCGCGAAGGCCCGCTCCCGCGGCGAGGTCGTGGCGCGCGAGGAGGACGCAGCGACCGAGGGTGTACCGCCGCGGCCCGCCGGCGTGCTCTCCCTCCTGCAGGCCCCGGAGGACAAGGCGCTGCTGTCCCACCTCACCGCCGTCATGAGCCTGCTCGAGGGCCATGCGAACGTCGTGATGGACGGCGTCGACGGCAGCATCGTCCCGTCCGTCAAGACCATCCGCCGGCGCTTCAACGCCCGCGGCAAGTCCCGCGGCCCCCTGGAGAAGATCATCCGGCAGCTGCTGGGGCTGGACGCGAAGATGCGCCAGTACAGCGACGGCTCGAAATTCGTCCGGAGGGTCGTCAGCCAGACCGGGATGGACGGCTTCAATGCGGTGTGGGAGTCGGAGTCGCACCTGCCCACCGAGCGGGAGATCCACGCGCCCGACGAGTGGATCGACAGGATGAGCCTGCGGCGACATGGCTAGGCGCCCGCGCCTGCTCCCGGCGGTCGGCACCGCACGCAACCTGCTCGCCGCGAGCCTCGACGGACTCCTCGCGGAGCCCGCGCGGCCGGGCGGGCCCCCCGGTGGCGCCNACCCGGTCGAGGTGTGCCGTGTCACCGTGGAGCGCGACGGCGTGGGCCCGGAGGCCGCGGCCCGCGGCGCCCGCTACGCCGCGCTCGACGACGCCGCCTCCCGGCTCGGGGCGCTCGCCGTGCTGCTCGGCCACACGCTCGACGACCAGGCGGAGCAGGTGCTGCTCGGCCTCGCCCGCGGGTCCGGCACCCGGTCCCTGGCCGGTATGCCCGAGCGCCGCGGACCCTACCTCCGGCCGTTCCTCGAACTGCGCCGGGCCGACACCGAGGCGATCTGCGCCTTCTACGGCCTCGACCCGTGGCACGACCCCACCAACCTCGACCCCGCCTACGCGCGGTCCCGCGTCCGGGCTGAGGTGCTGCCGTTCCTCGAGGACCAGCTGGGGCCGGGCATCGCCCGGGCGCTGGCACGGACGGCGCGCATCCTCGGGCAGGACGCCGACCTCCTCGAGCAGTTGAGCGCCGACGCGTACGCCTCCCTGCGCACCGAGGGCGACGACGGCACGGTGCTCCTGCCGGAGGAGGGCCTGCGGTCGCTGCCCGCTGCGCTCCGCCAGCGCGTCCTCGCGCTCGCCGCCCTCGAGCTCGGCGCGTTCCAGCCGAGCTTCGAGCGGCTCCGCGCGGCCGAGTCGCTGCTGGACCGGAAGGGCTCGGCCGGTCCGGTGCAGCTGGGCGGGAAGGTGAGCGTGCACCGCCAGGTGCGCGGACGATCGGTTCTCCGGGGACAACCAAGCTATGGCAGTCTTGTTCTACGGAACAATGGCAGCAACAACGGTCCCGGCGTGAAGCAGTTCCGCCGGCCAAACCAGGAGTAATCGGTGGATTCCAACGACGTCCAGGCAGATCTCAAGCACGTCCTCTATACCCGGGAGGAGATCCAGCAGCGGATCAACGAGCTCGCGGAGCAGATCGACGCCGACTACCAGGGCCGGGACATCCTCCTCGTGGGCGTGCTCAAGGGTGCGGTGATGGTGATGGCCGACCTCGCACGGGCGCTGAACTCCCACATCACGATGGACTGGATGGCCGTCTCCTCCTACGGCTCGGGTACGCAGTCCTCGGGTGTCGTGCGGATCCTCAAGGACCTCGAGACCGACCTCATGGGCAAGCACGTCCTGATCGCCGAGGACATCATCGACTCCGGCCTGACGCTCTCCTGGCTCAAGGCGAACCTCCTGTCCCGCGGTCCCGCCTCGGTCGAGATCTGCACCCTCCTGCGGAAGCCCGAGGCCGCGAAGGTCGAGATCGACGTCAAGTACGTGGGCTACGACATCCCGAACGAATTCGTGGTCGGCTACGGCCTCGACTTCGCGGAGAAGTACCGCAACCTCGATTTCATCGGCACCCTGGCGCCGCACGTCTACGAGTAGGCCCGCGGCCTGCCGCCGGTACGCCAAGAGGGAACTATTGGCCTGATCCGCGCGTGGTCAATCTCAGACGGTGTATATGTTGAGGTGCTCAGGGGGCACCTGCACGGCAGTGCGCCCGCACATTTTTACTTGCATCAGCAGGAGGGACAGGGCTTGCCGCCCTGAGACGAATGAAATTCAAGAACATCTTCAAGGGGCCCATCTTCTGGATCGTCCTGGCCGTCGTGGCGCTCCTGCTGGTCCTGCCCAGCCTGTTCGGCACGGGCAGCTCCCGCGTCGACACGAACGTCGGGCTCCGGCTCCTCGAAGATAACCAGGTCTCCCAGGCCAAGATCTACGACGGCGAGCAGCGCGTGGACCTCACCCTGCGCGAGGACTACGAGGACATGGGCCAGAGCGTCCAGTTCTTCTACAGCACCGCGCGGGCGGAGGGCGTCGTGGAGGCCATCGATGCCTCCGACACGGACGGCTTCACCGACCAGCCCGCCGAGAGCAACTGGCTCCTCAGCCTCGCCGGCCTGATCTTCCCGATCCTCATCCTCGGCGTCATCTTCTGGTTCCTCCTCAGCCGTATGCAGGGCGGCGGCTCCAAGGTCATGCAGTTCGGCAAGTCCAAGGCCAAGCTCATCACCAAGGACATGCCGCAGGTCACGTTCAACGACGTCGCCGGCGCGGACGAGGCGGTCGAGGAACTGCTCGAGATCAAGGAATTCCTCCAGGAGCCCGCGAAGTTCCAGGCCCTCGGGGCCAAGATCCCCAAGGGCGTGCTCCTTTACGGCCCTCCCGGCACCGGCAAGACCCTCCTCGCCCGCGCGGTCGCCGGCGAGGCCGGTGTGCCGTTCTACTCCATCTCGGGCTCCGACTTCGTGGAGATGTTCGTGGGCGTCGGTGCGTCCCGCGTCAGGGACCTGTTCGAGCAGGCCAAGAACAACGCCCCCGCCATCATCTTCGTCGACGAGATCGACGCCGTCGGACGCCACCGCGGTGCCGGCGTGGGCGGCGGCAACGACGAGCGGGAGCAGACCCTCAACCAGCTCCTGGTCGAGATGGACGGCTTCGACGCCACCACCAACGTGATCCTGATCGCCGCGACCAACCGCCCCGACGTCCTGGACCCCGCGCTCCTGCGCCCGGGTCGCTTCGACCGCCAGATCGGCGTCGAGGCCCCGGACATGAGGGGCCGCGAGCACATCCTCTCCGTGCACTCCAAGGGCAAGCCGATGGCCGGTGGCGTGGACCTCAAGGGCGTCGCCAAGAAGACCCCGGGCTTCACCGGTGCCGATCTCGCGAACGTCCTCAACGAGGCGGCGCTCCTCACGGCCCGCTCCAACGCACAGCTCATCGACGACCGCGCCCTCGACGAGGCGATCGACCGCGTCATCGCCGGGCCGCAGAAGCGCAGCCGCGTCATGAAGGAACTCGAGCGGAAGATCACGGCCTACCACGAGGGGGGCCACGCCCTCGTGGCCGCGGCCCTGCGCAACACCGACCCGGTCACCAAGGTGACCATCCTGCCGCGCGGACGCGCCCTCGGATACACCATGGTGATGCCGAGCGACGACAAGTACTCGGTGACGCGCAACGAACTCCTCGACCAGCTCGCCTACGCGATGGGCGGCCGGGTCGCCGAGGAGATCGTGTTCCACGACCCCTCCACGGGCGCCTCGAACGACATCGAGAAGGCCACCGGGACCGCGCGCAAGATGGTCACCCAGTACGGGATGAGCGAGCGCATCGGCGCGGTGAAGCTGGGCCAGGGCGCGGGGGAGCCGTTCCTCGGACGTGACATGGGCAGCGACCGCGACTACTCCGACCAGCTCGCCCTGGTGGTGGACGAGGAGGTGCGCCGGCTGATCGACAACGCCCACGACGAGGCCTACCAGATCCTCACCGAGAACCGGGACGTCCTGGACCGTCTCGCCCTGGAGCTGCTCGAGCGCGAGACGCTCAACCAGGCCGAGATCGCCGAGGTCTTCACCCACGTCCGCAAGCGCGAGCTGCGGGAGGTCTGGCTGTCCAAGCAGACCCGCCCCGTGCATTCGCTGCCGCCGGTCACCTCACGCAAGGAACGCGCGGAAGCCCTCGAAGGGGGTCAGCCCGCTCCGGAGAGCGTGGCGCCGCAGGACCAGATCGCCCACGCGAACCTCCCCAACGACTTCGACGTCCACGCATCGGACCTGCCGTCGCCCGAGCCGTCGGAGAACGGGCCGCGGAACACCGGGGGCGGCACGGACCGCTAGGACGGCTGGTCCTGCAGAGGAACGCCTCCGGCCATGGGGCCGGCGGCGAGGAGTGCCACACCGAAGGGGAGAACCCGTGACAGATTTCGACGACGAAGTAGTGGACGCAGCCCTGGCCGCCACGGGATCGCCCGTCGACCAGCTCCGCATCCAGCGGGCGGTCCGGGAGATCCTGGCGGCCATCGGCGAGGATCCCGAGCGCGACGGGCTGCTCGAGACCCCGAAGCGCGTGGCGAAGGCCTACGCGGAGATGTTCTCGGGGCTGCACCAGGACGCGGGCGAGGTCCTCTCGACGTCCTTCGACATCGACCACCAGGAGCTCGTGCTGGTGAAGGACATCCCCTTCTACTCCACCTGCGAACACCACCTGGTCCCGTTCCACGGGACGGCGCACATCGGCTACATCCCCTCGGCGGACGGGCGCGTCACGGGTCTGAGCAAACTCGCGCGACTCGTCGAGGTCTATGCGCGGCGCCCGCAGATCCAGGAGAGGCTGACCAGCCAGATCGTTGATGCGATGATGGAACACCTGAAACCCAAGGGCGCGATCGTCGTCATCGAATGCGAGCACATGTGCATGTCGATGCGCGGGGTGCGGAAGCCCGGCGCCAAGACCGTCACGTCGGCCGTCCGCGGCCAGCTCCGTGAGACGGCGACGCGCGCCGAGGCCATGAGCCTCATACTCGGAAGGTAGGACCGATCCCGATGGATTCACTCGCCGCAACGCCCGGAACCGGACCGGCGACCTCGCCGCTGCCCGTCATCCGGCCCGTCCGCGTCGCCCGGACGGTCCAGGACCTTCCCGCGGACCGCGCCGTCGTCCTCGGCATCCTGAACGTCACCCCCGACTCCTTCAGCGACGGCGGCCGGTACGCCACGACGGACGACGCCATCGGCCACGGACTGCGGATGCACTACGGCGGAGCGGACATCATCGACGTCGGCGGCGAGTCCACGCGGCCCAACGCCCGCGAAGTGCCGGTCGAGGAGGAACTGGCGCGTGTCCTGCCCGTCGTCACGGCGCTCGTGAAGGCGGGAGCGCTGGTGAGCATCGACACCATGCACGCGGAGACCGCCCGGCAGGCCCTCGACGCCGGTGCGTCGATCGTGAACGACATCTCGGGTGCAGGGTACGAGGACGCGATGCCGGCGCTGATCGCCGAGCGCAAGGTCCCCTACATCCTCACGCACCGCCGGGGGACCGCCGCGACGATGGGCGGCCTGGCGGAGTACGACGACGTCGTCGCGGACGTGGTGCGCGAGCTCACCACGCTGCGCGACCGCTTCGTCGCGGCGGGGGTCGCCCCCGAGCAGATCATCCTCGACCCCGGGCTGGGCTTCGCGAAGACCGATGAGCAGAACTGGGCCATCCTGCAGAACCTGGACGCCTTCACCGGCCTCGGTCACCGTGTCCTCGTGGGCGCGTCCCGGAAGCGTTTCCTCGGGACCCTGCTCACCGCGGCGGGGAAGACGGCCGCGCCGGTGGAGCGCGACCACGCCTCGCTGGCCGTCGCGACCCTGGCCGCCGCAGGCGGCGCCTGNGTCCACGACCCCGCCGCGACGCTCGACGCCGTCAAGGTCGCGGCTGCCGCCGGCCGGCGACCGTGACCATGGCCGCGACCGTGCGGCCGGGCCGGCCCGGTTCGCCCTCCGGGGACCTCGACACCGTGGTGCTCACGGGCATCACGGCCACGGGCCACCACGGCGTCTTCGAGCACGAGCGCCGCGACGGCCAGCCCTTCGTGGTGGATCTCACCCTCCACCTCGACCTGCACCCGGCGGGGACCAGCGACGACCTCGCCCGGACCGCGCACTACGGCGAGGTCGCCGAGCTGGTGCACGGCATCATCCGGGGCGATCCCTTCGACCTCATCGAGGCCCTCGCCGAGACGATCGCCGCGGCGATCCTCGCGGCCTTCCCCGTGGCGGCCGTCGACGTCACCGTCCACAAGCCGAAGGCCCCCATCACGGTGCCGTTCGGCGACGTGGCCGTGACGCTGCGCAGGAGCCGGGCGTGAGCAGCACCGTGCGGTCCGTCTTGGCCCTCGGCAGCAACCTCGGTGCCAGCAGCGACACGCTGGTGCGCGCCGTCGCCGACCTCGTCGGGTCGGACCGCGTCCGCCTGCACGCGGTCTCGCCCGTGGTGCGCACCAGGCCCGTTGGCGGCCCGGAGCAGCCCGACTACCTCAACATGGTGATCGAGGTCGAGACGGACCTGGGGCCGTACGAGCTGCTCGCCCACTGCCAGGCCGTCGAGGAACGGCACCACCGCACGCGCACCGTCCGCTGGGGCCCGAGGACGCTCGACGTCGACATCATCACCTACGGCACCTGGGTCTCCGACGACGAGACGCTGACCGTCCCGCACCCGCGCGCGGCAGTCCGCGCCTTCGTCCTGCAGCCCTGGGCGTGGATGGATGCGGGGGCCGAGCTCGGCGGTCGGCGCGTGGCCGAACTCGCCGCGGAAGCCGAGGACCTCGCGGGCCTGGTGCCGTTCGAGGGAGTCTAGGACGCCGTGAGCACCCTTCGGTTCCGCTGGCTGGGCCTCGTGGGGCTGGTGGCCGGACTCGCCGGCTGGCTGGTCAACTGGTTCGCCACCCGCAACGGCTACGGCACGCCGGCGCTACCGCTGACCTCCCTCGTCACCACGGCGGTGATCATCGCGATCACCCTGGTGTTCGGCCGCCGCGTGCTGCGCTGGCGCAACGGCAGGCGCGACCGGCCGCTCGATCCGATCCTCGCCACCCGCACCCTCGTGCTCGCCCAGGCCTGCGCCTACGCCGGTGCGGTGAGCCTCGGCTGGCACGCGGGGATCTTCGTCGACCAGGTGGCGCTCCTGTCGGTCCGGTCCACGGTGGCACCCCTCTGGGGGTCGGTGGCGCTCATGGCAGGCGGGATCGTGATGATTATGGTGGGATTGGTGGTCGAGGACTTCTGCCGGCTCCCGTCCGACGACGACGACGGCACGGGCGCACCGGGCGGGGAGAGCGAGGGGGAGTATGCGTAGGGAACCGATCGACCCGTCAGGGCTCGAGTGGTCCAGGGTGTCACCGAAGTACCTGCGGGTCCGGGTGCTCGGCTGGCTCATCGGATCGCTGGTCTGGCTCGTCCTGGCCTGTGTCCCGCTCGTCCTGCGCCTCACCGGCGTCTGGGAGTCCTTCCCGCCCCTCTGGCTGGCGTGGGGGCTGCCCGGCGTCGTCCTCGTCGGCGCGGTGTGGCGCGGGCTGCTTCTTCGGCGGCAGGTGGCGGCCATCGGCTACGCCGAGCGCGACGACGACCTCCTCGTCCGCCAGGGCGTGATCTTCCAGCGCACCATGGTGGTGCCCTACGGCCGGATGCAGTACGTCGACGTCGCCGTCGGCCCCCTCGAGCGGGCCTTCGGGATCTGCACCCTCAAGCTCCACACCGCGTCGCCCGCCACGAACGCCGAGATCCCCGGGCTGCCGGCCGAGGAGGGGGCACGACTGCGCGAGCAGCTGTCCGCCCGCGGACAAGCCCGGCTGGCAGGGCTGTGACCGAGCCGCAGCAGCCGCCGCCCGAAGCGCCGCAGCCCGCGACCGGGGACACGCCGCAGGCCGGTCCCGGCGAGAAGTGGCTGCGCGTGCACGTCATCTCGCCCCTCGTGCGCGGCTGGATCGCCCTCGTCGCCATCCTCTTCATCGTGGGCCGGGACTGGTTCGAGGGGCTGTTCGGCCCGGGGCCGCGCGGCCGCTCCCCCCTGCCCGAGGGGTTCGGGGTCCTCGCGGCCGTCGGGATCCTGCTGGGCGTCGTCGTCATCATCGCCGGCGCGTTCCTCCTGTCCTGGTACTGCACGCGCTACCAGGTCACGCGGGACCACGTCCGCGTGCACTCGGGCGTCGTCTTCCGCCAGCAGCGGCAGGCGAGGCTTGACCGCGTCCAGGCCATCGACATCGTGCAGCCGTTCCTGGCCCGCATCTTCGGGCTCGCCGAACTCAAGTTCGAGGTGGCCGACGCCGGGGAGTCGGCGGTCAGGCTCGCCTTCCTGAAGCTCGACGACGCCCGCCGGCTGCGCGCCATGATCCTCGCCCGGGCTGCGGGGGTGGAACCGGACCCGGAGCACCCCGAGGAGATCGCCGAGGCGCCCGAGCGCGAGGTGGTGGTGGTCCCGCCCGGCCGGGTCGTCGGATCCGCGCTCCTGTCCGGGACGAGCATCGCCCTGGTGGTGGCCACCGTCGTCATCGTCACCCTCGGCGTGGTGTTCGAGACCCCGATCGTGGCGACGTCCTTCATCCCGATCCTGATCGGCGTGGCCGGGGCCTACTGGTCGGCCCTGAGCACGGGCTACAACTTCCGGGCGGCCACCTCCCCCGACGGCCTCCGGATCAGGTACGGCCTGCTGGACACCCGTGCGCAGACCGTGCCTCCCGGGCGCGTGCAGGCGCTGGGGATCGTCCAGTCGCCGCTGTGGCGGCTCAAGGGGTGGTACCGCGTGACCGCGAACGTGGCCGGGTACGGCGCGTCGGCGTCGAACGAGGGGCAGGCCCGCGCCACCCTCCTGCCCGTCGGCACGCGCGACGAGGTGCTGCAGATCCTCGCCCTCGTCCTGCCCGACCCCGGCACGGAGCGTCCCGTCGAGCTCTTCGCTGCCGGGATGGCGGGCCGCGACGGCGGGGAGGGGTTCGTCACCACGCCCCGCCGCGCACGGTGGCTCGCGCCGCTGGCGTGGCGGCGCACCGGGTTCGCGGTGACCGCGACGGCCCTGCTCCTGCGCTCCGGTGTCCTGTGGCGGCGGCTCGCCGTCGTCCCCCACGAGCGGACCCAGTCGCTGGCGATCGAGCAGGGACCCGTGGACCGCCGCTTCCGCGTGGCACAGCTGATCCTGCACACGACGCCCGGTCCGGTCAGCCCGCGCGTGAGCCTCGCCGACGCCCCGACGGCGTGGGAGCTGTTCCACGGCCAGGCGGCACGTGCCGCCGACGCGCGGCGCCGCAGCGGCCCCGAACAGTGGATGCGGCCTCTTCCGGAGACGGTGCCGCCGGCCGCCGTGCCGCCGCTCCCGGACCGTCCCCCCCTCGCCGCCGACTCTCCCCTCGCCGTCGACCCCGCCCCGTCCGCCGCCTTGCCCCTCGCGGAGGGCGAGGCCCTCCCCGACGGCGCCGCGCGGCAGCCCCGGCAGGTGACGCCGGCCACCCACCAGGTGATGCCCGTCGCCCCGCGCTACTCGCCGTCGCCCCGGAACACCGAGGAGGCCGCCGATGGCCCGCACTGACGCCTCCCGGCGCCCCGGCCGGCTCGGTGTCGGCATCGTGGGCGCGGGCCGGGTCGGCTCCGTGCTGGGTGCCGCCCTGCGGTCGGCAGGCCACGCCGTCGTCGGGGTCTCCGCCGTCTCCGAGGCGAGCCGCGAGCGGGCCGAGAACCTCCTGCCCGGGGTTCCGGTGCTCGAGATCCCGGACATCATCGAGCGGGCGGAACTCGTGCTGCTCGCGGTGCCCGACGACGCCCTGCCGGAGCTGGTCGAGGGGCTCGCGCGGCTCGGCGCCTGGCAGGCCGGCCAGCTCGTGGTCCACACGTCCGGGCGCTACGGCACCTCCGTGCTGGCGCCGGCCCGCGCGGCCGGGGCCATCCCGCTGGCGATCCACCCGGCGATGACGTTCACCGGGCTGTCGCTCGATCTCGGGCGCCTCCCGGACAGCGTGTTCGGGGTCACCGCCCCCTCCGCCGTGCTGCCGATCGCCCAGGCGCTCGTCGTCGAGATGGGCGCCGAGCCGGTGGTCATCGAGGAGGAGTCGCGGGCGCTGTACCACGCGGCCCTGGCCCACGCGTCGAACCACCTCGTCACCATCGCCGCCCAGTCCGCGCAGCTCCTCGCGGACCTCGGCGTCCAGCAGCCGGACCGCCTGCTCGGCCCGCTCATGAAGGCCTCCCTCGAGAACGCGCTGTCCTCGGGCGAGGGCGCCCTGACGGGGCCGGTGGCGCGCGGTGATGCGGAGACGGTCCGGGCCCACCGCGCGGCGCTCGAGGCGCACGACGCGCCGGACACCCGGCAGGCCTACCTGGGCATGGCACGCGCCACGGCCCTGCGCGCCCTCGAGCGGGGCGTCCTCGCGCCCGCCCAGGGCGAGGCGATCCTCGCGATCCTCGCGGACGGACCGGGCGGGGGCGGACCGTCCTCCCCCGGGGCCCCGGACGGTCCGGGCGCCTCCGACGTCCGGCCCGCCTGACTCCTCCTGCCCCGGCGGACCGCATCCGCGCGTCGGCCGTCCCACCACCTCCCGAAGGACCCCCGTGACCCCGACCGGCCCCGACAGCCCGGCCCTCCCGCTCCTCGTCTCCACCCCCGCGGATCTCCGCGCGGCCACGGCCACCCTGCTGGACGCCGCCCCGTCCCGGGCGGCGGACGATCCGCCCTCGCTCGGCCTCGTCCCCACCATGGGGGGCCTGCACGCCGGCCACGCCGCGCTCGCGGGTGCGGCGCGCGCCGCCAACGACGTCGTCGTCGCCTCCGTCTTCGTGAATCCCCTGCAGTTCGGCGACCAGGCCGACCTCGAGCGCTACCCGCGGACGCTCGACGAGGACCTGCGGCTGCTCGGGGCCCGGGGCGTCGACCTCGTGTTCGCCCCGGCCGTCGAGGACATGTACCCGGGCGGGGAGCCGCTGGTCCGCGTGAGCGCCGGGCCCATGGGCGAGGTCTTCGAGGGGGCCTCGCGGCCGGGCCACTTCGACGGCATGCTGACCGTCGTCGCCAAGCTCCTCCATCTGGCGCAGCCCGCCACCCGCGCCCGGTACCGGGCGTACTTCGGCGAGAAGGACGCCCAGCAGCTGGCCCTCATCCGCCGCATGGTCCTCGACCTCAACCTGCCGGTGCACATCGAGGGCGTGCCGATCGTGCGCGACGCCGACGGCCTGGCGCTGTCCAGCCGCAACCGGTTCCTGGCCGGCGACGAGCGCGCCGCCGCCCTGGTCCTGTCGCGGACGCTGGCCGCGCTCCGCGACCGGGCAGCACGCGGGGAACCGCTCGACCTCGCCGCCGCCCGTACGCAGATCGCCGCCGAGGAGGGTGTGGACCTCGACTACCTCGACGTCGTCGACCCGGCCTCGTTCGCACCGGCGGGGGGCCCCGGCCCGGAGCGGCCCGCGGCCCTCGCCGTCGTCGCCGCCCGGGTGGGCGCCGTCCGGCTGATCGACAACATCCTCCTGCCCGTCCCGCGCTGACCCGCACCGCACCGGGCGCCCGGGCGGGAGCCGTAAACTTGTCTACCGTGACCCACGACGACACCCTCCCCGCGGACGACCTCAACGAGCAGATGCGCTTCCGGCTGCAGAAGCGCGCAGCCCTGCTCGACGCCGGAACGCAGCCCTACCCGGTCCGCCCGGAGCGCACGCATTCCCTGGGGGAGGTCCGCGAGCAGTTCGCCGACCTCGGGACGGGGGAGTCGAGCGGGACCCACGCCGCCGTCGTCGGGCGCGTGGTCTTCATCCGGAACTCGGGCAAGCTGTGCTTCGCGACCCTGCAGGAGGGCGACGGCACGCGGCTCCAGGTCATGCTGAGCCTCGCCGAGATCGGCGCGGACAGCCTCGCCGAGTGGAAGGCCCTCGTGGACCTGGGCGACCACGTCCAGGTGCGCGGCGAGGTCATCAGCTCCCGCCGCGGTGAACTGTCCGTCATGGCCGACGCGTGGACGATGGCCTCCAAGGCCCTCCGCCCGCTGCCCACGCTGCATGCCGGCGTCAACGAGGAGACCCGCGTGCGCCAGCGCTACGTCGACCTCATGGTGCGCGAGGAAGCCCGCCGGATGGTGCGCACGCGCGCCGCCATCACGCGGACCGTCCGGGAGACGCTCCACCGCCACGACTACATCGAGGTGGAGACCCCCGTCCTCCAGCTCGTCCACGGCGGCGCCACGGCTCGCCCCTTCGACACGCACCTCAACGCGTTCGACCAGAAGATGACCCTCCGGATCGCCCTCGAGCTGTACCTGAAGCGGGCGGTGGTCGGCGGGATCGACCGCGTCTACGAGATCGGGCGCATCTTCCGCAACGAGGGCGTGGATTCCACGCACAGCCCCGAATTCACGATGCTCGAGTGCTACGAGGCCTATGCGGACCAGTTCGTCATGGCGGACCGCATGAAGGAGATCATCCTCGCCTGCGCCGACCTGCTCGGGTCACGCACCATCGAGACCGCGAAGGGCACGATCGACCTGGACGGTGAGTGGGCCTGGCTCGGCGTCTACCCGGGCCTGTCCTCGGCCGTGGGCCAGGAGATCACGCCGGACACCCCGGTGGAGGACCTGCGCGCCGTCGCCGGGCGGCACGAGGTCTCCCTCGACCCGGCGTGGGGTGCCGAGAAGGTGGTGCTCGAACTGTTCTCGGAGATCGTGGAGCCCACGCTCATCCAGCCGACCTTCGTCTACGACTACCCGCCGTCCGCCCAGCCGCTCGCCCGCCCGCACCGCGAGGACCCGCAGCTGATCGAGGCCTGGGACCTGATCATCGGGGGGATGGAACGCGGAACGGCCTTCTCCGAGCTCATCGACCCGGTCATCCAGCGCGAGCGGCTCACGGAACAGTCACGCCAGGCCGCGGCCGGCGACGACGAGGCCATGCAACTGGACGAGGACTTCCTCCGGGCGCTCGAATACGGGGCCCCGCCCATGGGCGGCATCGGACTCGGAATCGACCGCCTCGTGATGCTTTTCACGAACGTCGGAATTCGCGAGTCGATCCTCTTCCCGATCCTCAAGCCCGAAGGCGGCCAGTAGTCGTGGAATACATAGCGGTCCTCCTACCCTCAGCCTGCTTGGCAGTTCTTTTCTACTTCGTGATCAAGGCCATATTCAACGTCGACCGGGCCGAGCGTGAAGCCATGGCGCGCGCGGAGGAATTGCAGGACGCCGAGGACGCGCGGAAGCGCGGAACGGCGGACGAAGAAAAGGGCGAGCAGGAAAACGGATCCACATAGAAAAGTCCTTCTTTGACCTCGATCTAATAGTGCCGCATAATCAATTGAGGGGCATTCACATCGAGGAATATTAGGAGATCACCGTGGCACAGAAGGTAAAGATTATTCTCATCGATGACATCGACGGCGGAGAAGCCGAGGAAACCGTCCGGTTCGGCCTCGACGGCGTGCAGTACGAGATCGACCTCTCGGAGACGCACGCCTCGGAACTGAGGTCGGCATTGTCCGACTACGTCGGCGCGGCCCGTCGTGGCAACCAGCCGAAGCAGCGGTCGAGCACGTCGAGCGCGGCGTCGTCCTCCCGCAACCAGGAGGCCGCCCGGATCCGCGAGTGGGCGAAGGAGAACGGCTACAACGTCTCCTCCCGCGGGCGCGTGAACGGGGAGATCGTGGAGGCGTACCGGGCGGCCCAGCGCTGACCCACCCCGAGGATGCGCCGGGGCGGGGGCCCTCCGGCGTTATCTCGCCTGTGGCGAACACGCGCCCAAAGCACACCCCGTACCCGTAGCATCGAATTACGCGTTAGCTAGGAGTGTGTGTCTGATGTTTGAGAGATTTACAGATCGTGCCCGTCGTGTTGTTGTGCTGGCCCAGGAAGAGGCCCGCATGCTCAACCACAATTACATCGGCACCGAGCACATCCTGCTTGGCCTGATCCACGAGGGTGAGGGTGTCGCCGCCAAGGCGCTGGAGTCGCTCAGCATCTCGCTGGGCGCCGTGCGGGAGCAGGTCCAGGAGATCATCGGCCAGGGCCAGCAGGCCCCGTCCGGTCACATCCCCTTCACCCCCCGCGCCAAGAAGGTCCTGGAGCTCTCCCTGCGGGAGGCCCTCCAGCTCGGCCACAACTACATCGGTACCGAGCACATCCTGCTCGGTCTCATCCGCGAGGGTGAGGGTGTCGCCGCGCAGGTCCTCGTCAAGCTCGGGGCGGACCTGAACCGTGTCCGCCAGCAGGTCATCCAGCTGCTGTCCGGGTACCAGGGCAAGGAGCCCGCTGCCGCGGGCGGTCCCCAGCAGGAGGGAACCCCTGCCGGATCGGTGGTGCTGGACCAGTTCGGCCGCAACCTGACCCAGGCTGCCCGCGAATCCAAACTCGATCCCGTGATCGGGCGCGAGCAGGAGATGGAACGCGTCATGCAGGTCCTCTCCCGCCGCACCAAGAACAACCCCGTCCTGATCGGCGAGCCGGGTGTCGGCAAGACCGCCGTCGTCGAGGGCCTCGCCCAGGCGATCGTGCGCGGCGACGTCCCCGAGACCATCAAGGACAAGCAGCTCTACACGCTCGACCTCGGGTCCCTCGTGGCCGGTTCGCGCTACCGCGGTGACTTCGAGGAGCGGCTGAAGAAGGTCCTCAAGGAGATCCGCACCCGTGGCGACATCATCCTGTTCATCGACGAGATCCACACCCTCGTCGGAGCGGGTGCCGCCGAGGGTGCCATCGATGCCGCCTCGATCCTGAAGCCCATGCTCGCGCGTGGGGAGCTCCAGACGATCGGCGCGACCACCCTGGACGAGTACCGCAAGCACATCGAGAAGGATGCCGCCCTCGAGCGCCGCTTCCAGCCCATCCAGGTCGCCGAGCCCTCCGTGGCGCACGCGATCGAGATCCTCAAGGGCCTGCGCGACCGCTACGAGGCGCACCACCGCGTGTCGATCACCGATGGCGCGCTGACCAGCGCGGCGACGCTGGCCGAGCGCTACATCTCGGACCGCTTCCTGCCGGACAAGGCGATCGACCTCATCGACGAGGCGGGAGCGCGCCTGCGCATCCGCCGGATGACCGCGCCTCCCGAGCTCAAGGAGATCGACGAGCGCATCGCGAACGTCAAGCGCGAGAAGGAATCGGCCATCGATTCCCAGGACTTCGAGGGCGCCGCGGCGCTGCGCGACAAGGAGCAGAAGCTCCACGACGAGCGCAGCGACAAGGAGCGTCGCTGGAAGTCCGGCGGCCTGGACGACATCGCCGAGGTGGATGAGGAACTCATCGCCGAGGTGCTCGCGAACTCCACCGGCATCCCCGTGTTCAAGCTGACCGAGGCCGAGTCCTCGCGACTGCTCAACATGGAGGCCGAGCTGCACAAGCGGGTCATCGGGCAGAACGAGGCCATCAAGGCCATCTCCCAGGCCATCCGCCGTACGCGGGCCGGCCTCAAGGACCCGAAGCGTCCGGGCGGTTCGTTCATCTTCGCCGGTCCCACCGGCGTGGGTAAGACGGAGCTCGCCAAGGCACTCGCGGAGTTCCTCTTCGGCGAGGAGGATGCCCTCATCACGCTGGACATGTCCGAGTACTCCGAGAAGCACACCGTCTCCCGGCTCTTCGGTGCCCCTCCGGGCTACGTGGGCTACGAGGAAGGCGGCCAGCTGACCGAGAAGGTCCGCCGCAAGCCGTTCTCCGTGGTGCTCTTCGACGAGGTGGAGAAGGCGCACGCCGATCTCTTCAACTCGCTCCTCCAGATCCTCGAGGACGGCCGCCTGACGGACAGCCAGGGCCGCATGGTGGACTTCAAGAACACGGTGATCATCATGACCACCAACCTCGGCACGCGGGACATCTCGAAGGGCGTCATGACGGGCTTCCAGTCCGGCACCGACACCAGCACGAGCTACAACCGGATGAAGGCCAAGGTGCAGGAGGAGCTCAAGCAGCACTTCCGGCCCGAGTTCCTCAACCGTGTGGACGACACCGTGGTGTTCCCGCAGCTCACGCAGGACGAGATCGTCCAGATCGTGGACCTGTTCCTCGAGCGGCTGAGCGGTCGCATGGCCGACAAGGGCATGTCGATCGAACTCACGCCTGCAGCCAAGGTGCTCCTCGCGACCCGCGGCTACGATCCGGCGATGGGTGCACGGCCGCTGCGCCGCACCATCCAGCGCGAGATCGAGGACCAGCTCTCGGAGAAGATCCTGTTCGGCGAGATCAAGTCGGGCGAGCGGATCGACATCGACGTGGAGGGCGAGGGTGCCGATGCACGCTTCACCTTCGTCGGACATGGCGCTCCCAAGGAGATCGAGGACGCCCCAGCCGCCCTCGAGGCGACCGTCCCCGAGTAGCACCGGCGTTCCGACGTCAGCATCCGAACCCGCCCTGGACCACCAGGGCGGGTTCGCTGTTTCTCCGGAGACGGCGTGCGGCGGGTAAGTGCCCACAGCAACAACATTCGTCCCTGAGTGAACGGCTGTGACGGCGGCCACAGGCGGTGGTAGAGATGACGCATGACCACGCCCTTCTCCTCTCTCGACGACTTCGTCGCCCTGCCCCGCCTGAGCGGGCTCGCCCTCAACCGGGAGGGCACGCGGCTCGTGACCTCCGTGGCGACCCTCGATCCCAAGAAGACCGCCTACCGGACGGCGCTCTGGGAGGTCGATCCCACCGGCGGACAGCCGGCCCGACGGCTCACCCGCAGCTCCGCCGGTGAGTCCGGGGCGGCGTTCCTCGCGAGCGGTGACCTGCTGTTCACGTCGTCGCGGCCGGACCCGGACGACACCGACGGCGAGAAGCGCCCGGCACTCTGGCGCCTCCCGGCCACGGGCGGGGAGGCCTCGCTGGTGCTGACCCGCGCCGGCGGAGTGGCAGGGGTGGCGACGGCGGAGGCGGCAGACGTCGTCGTCCTGACCGGCAGCGTACTCGCGGGCTCGGCGAACGAGGAGGACGACGCCGCGCGCCGGAAGTCCCGCAAGGAGGCGGGCGTCGCCGCCGTCCTGCATTCCGGGTACCCCGTCCGCTACTGGGACGCCGATCTCGGCCCCGACGAGCCGCGCTACTTCGGGCTGAAGGATCTCGGCGGCTCCGACGGTGAGGCGTCACTCGACGACCTCGTCCCGTCGGCACGCGGCGGCTTCAGGGAGGCCCGCCCCGTCCTGGACCCCGAGGGGACCGCCCTGTTCTCCTCCCTCGCCCTGCCGGAGGAGCGCGGATCCCAGCGCTCCGTCCTCGTCCGCGTCGACGTCGGCACGAAGGAACTGACCGTCCTGCTCGACGACCGCGAGAACGACTACGCCCCGGGGCCCGTCAGCCCCGACGGACGCTTCCTCGCGGTCGTCAGGGACCGGCGCACCACGGTTGACCTCGCGCCGCGGACCGGCCTGCTGCTGCTCCCGCTGGACGGCGGGGAGCCGGTGGCGCTGGCGGAGGACTGGGACCGCTGGCCGTCCCCCGCGGCCTGGCTGCCGGACGGCTCGGCCCTCGTGGTCACGGCCGACGACGACGGCGCCGCGCCGGTCTTCGTCATCGACGTCGCCACCGGTGCCGTCCGGCGGGTGACACAGGACGCCGCCGCCTACACCGACGTCCGTGTGTCCCCCGACGGCGCCACCGCCTACGCCCTGCGCAGTTCCTATCTCTTCCCGGCGGAGGTGGTCCGCATCGACCTCGCGACCGGCCGGACGGAGCGCCTGCGCAACCCGGCGGAGCGCCCCGACCTGCCTGGCTCGCTCGAGCGGATCGAATCCGTGGGCGAGGACGGCCAACCCGTCAGGTCCTGGCTCGTCCTGCCGGAGGGGGCCTCGGCGGACCATCCGGCACCGGCCCTGCTGTGGATCCACGGTGGGCCGATCGGCTCCTGGAACGCCTGGAGCTGGCGCTGGTCGCCCTGGATCATGGCGGCCCGCGGCTACGCCGTCCTGCTCCCCGATCCGGCGCTCTCCACGGGGTACGGCCAGCACATGGTGGACCGCGGGTGGGGGCAGTGGGGGCGCGCTCCCTATACGGACCTGATGGCCGCCACGGACACCCTCGTGGCGCGGGAGGACGTCGACCCCACGCGGGTCGCCGCGATGGGTGGCAGCTTCGGCGGCTACATGGCGAACTGGGTGGCAGGGCACACCGACCGCTTCGCGGCGATCGTCACGCACGCGAGCCTCTGGGCCCTCGATCAGTTCGGCCCCACCACGGATGCCGCCTTCTACTGGGAGCGGGAGATGACGCCGGAGGCCAGGGAGGAGAACTCCCCGCACCACCACGTGGGCAGCATCGGGACGCCGATGCTCGTCATCCACGGGGACAAGGACTACCGCGTCCCCATCGGGGAGGGCCTCCGGCTCTGGTACGAGCTGCTGTCGGCCTCGAAGCTGGCCGCCGGCGAGGGCGGCGAGACCCCTCACCGGTTCCTCTACTTCCCCGACGAGAACCACTGGATCCTCAAACCCCAGCACGCCCGGATCTGGTACGGGGTCGTCGAGGCGTTCCTCGCCACCCACCTCCTGGGCGAGGAGCGTGAGCTGCCCCCCGAGCTCGGGCTGTAGGCGTCGCGGCCGGGGAGGGCCTCCGGCTCTCCCCGGCCCGTGGCGAGGGTCGGGGATCTGCCTCTGGACAAGTCTTCTACAGAGCGTAGAATCAACGCACGCTCCGCGTGGGACAGGCCATCACTGGGTTCGCCGGGGTGCAGGGTTCGATGCCACTGATTTCGTCCGAAGGAGCACGCTCATGATCCCAGACGCCCTCACCCAGGGCCAGTACGATACGGTCTACAACTTCCTCTCGCTCGTCATCGCCGCCCAGCTGTTCACCGCACTCTTCCTGGTACTCGCCCTCCAGCGGGTACTTCCCCGGTACCGGCAGGCCCTCATCATCGCGGCGGTCGTCTGCGGTATCGCCGCGTACCACTACTTCCGCATCTTCGACTCGTTCAGGGAGGCCTTCGTCACCGAGGCGGTCGGTGGCCGTGGCACGTACGAGCAGGCGGCCGGGTCCTCGTTCAACGAGGGGTACCGCTACGTCGACTGGCTGCTGACGGTGCCGCTCCTGCTCGTGGAACTCATCGCCGTGCTCGCCCTGGCCCGCGCGGTGCAGGCACGACTGCTGCGGCAGCTCATCCCCGCGGCGACCCTGATGATCCTCCTCGGGTACCCCGGGGAGATCAGTTCGACGGACGGCGCCCGCGTGCTGTGGGGTGTCCTGTCGACCATCCCGTTCCTGTTCATCCTGTACGTGCTGTTCGTCGAGTTGACGAAGTCCCTCGACCGGCAGCCCCCGGGCGTGAAGTCCCTGATCAGCCGGTTGCGGATCCTGCTGCTGGTCAGCTGGCTCGTCTACCCGGTGGCGTACGCCCTGCCCCTGCTGGGGATCTCCGGCGCGGACGCCTGGGTCCTCAAGCAGGGGGGCTACTCCCTCGCGGACATCGCGGCGAAGGCGGTCTACGGTCTCATTATCTATCGTCTTGCGAAGCTGAAGTCCTACGCGGACGATCCGGCCTTCGCCGCCGTCGAAGGGGGACTCGACGACGAGGAGGAGGACGACGCACGGCCCGGGCGCCGCAGCGCTGCCGCGGAACCTGCGCGCAGCATTCCCCGCCGCGACGCGGACGAGGCCGCCTGACCGCGGGCTCCACCGGCTCCATGCGACAGGCCCGACCGGGAGTCCCGGTCGGGCCTGTCGCACGGTGGGGCTCAGTAGAGTGGGGTCAATGACCGAGTCCATCACCATCCGCCCCGCCCGTACCTCGGACGTCCCCGCCATCAAGGCACTCGTCGAGCCGCTCGCCGAGGAGCGCATCCTGATGGCGAAGGAGACGGTGGCGTACTACGAGGGCCTTCCCGAATTCCGGATCGCGGAGTCCGACGACGGCGAGGTGCTTGGGTGCGGGGCACTGCACATCATGTGGGAGGACCTCGCGGAGGTGCGCACGCTGGCCACCTCGCCGGCCGCCCGCGGTCGAGGCGTGGGGCACGCCCTGGTGGAGCAGCTGCTGGAGGAGGCCCGGGCGTACGGCGTCAGCCGGGTCTTCTGCCTGACGTTCGAGGTCGGGTTCTTCCGGCGTCACGGGTTCGAGGTCATGGCCGACCAGTCCGCGGTGGACCCCCGCGTCTACTCCGAGCTCCTCAGGTCGCACGACGAAGGCGTCGCCGAGTTCCTCGACCTCGCACGCGTCAAGCCGAACACCCTCGGCAACACCCGCATGATCCGGGAGCTGTGACCCGCCGGGCGCGGCGCTGGCCTTCCGCCCGTCCGCGAGGATAAGGTAAGAGGGCTTAGCATCCCTCGGGGATGCCGGCAGGCCACCGGAACCGGTGGCCGTACACCGAGTTGAAGGAGGTCCCCACTATGGGACTGGATGACAAGATCGGGAACAAGGGCCAGGATCTCGGCGGCAAGGTCAAGGAAGGCCTGGGCAAGGCCACCAGCAACGAGAACATGGAAGCCGAGGGCCACAAGGACCAGGCCAGCTCGAGCCTCAAGGATGCCGGCGAGAACGTCAAGGACGCGTTCAAGCGCGACTGATGCATCACGGGACCGCCCCTCAGGGGGCGGTCCATCCACCTGAGGGAGGGGCCCGTACGGGCCCCTCCCTCAGGTGTTCGACGGGCGGGAACGGGCCGGGCCGACCTATAGGCAGGGGCAGGAACGGACGGTAACGTTCACAGTGGCCAGGGTGGTCCATGTGAGGCGGGCTGCAGGCTGTCAAAATGTCCGTTCGCAGTCAAGGAGCAGCGCCATGAAGAAGCTCATCAATGACCCCAAGGCCGTGGTCAACGAGTCGGTCGAAGGGTTCGGCATCGCGCACGCCGACCTCGTGACCGTCCACCCCGAGCCCCTGTTCATCACCCGCAAGGACGCCCCCGTCCGGGGCAAGGTGGGCCTCGTCTCCGGGGGCGGCAGCGGCCACGAACCGCTCCATGCGGGGTTCGTTGGCCGCGGGATGCTCGACGCCGCCGTCCCGGGGGCCGTCTTCACCTCCCCCACACCGGACCAGATCATCCCGGCGACCACCGCGGTCGACGGCGGTGCGGGCGTCCTGCACATCGTGAAGAACTACACCGGGGACGTCCTCAACTTCGAGACGGCGGCCGAGATGGCCGAAGCGGAGGGCGTCACCGTGCGGTCCGTCCTCGTGAACGACGACGTCGCCGTCGAGGACTCGCTGTACACGGCGGGCCGGCGCGGCGTCGGGGGGACGGTCCTCGTGGAGCGGATCGCCGGTGCGGCCGCGGAGCGCGGGGACGATCTCGACGGCGTGACCGCCGTGGCCCAGCGCGTCATCGACAACGTCCGTTCCATGGGCGTGGCCCTCGCGGCCTGCACCGTCCCGCACGCCGGTGTGCCGAGCTTCGACCTCTCCGACGAGGAGATCGAGATCGGTATCGGCATCCACGGGGAGCCGGGGCGGCACAAGATCGCCATGGAGAACGCGGACGGCATCACGCAGCGCCTCCTGGACCCCATCGTGGCGGACCTCAAGCTCGCATCCGGTGACCGCACGATCGTGATGGTGAACGGCATGGGTGGAACGCCCGCGAGCGAGCTGTACATCGTCTTCCGGAAGGTCGCGCAGCTGCTCGAAGGGCTCGGCGTGAGCATCGACCGCTCCCTGGTCGGGAACTACATCACGGCGCTCGAGATGCAGGGGGCGTCGCTGACCGTCCTGCGGGCCGACGACGAGATGCTGGAACTCTGGGACTCGCCGGTGCTCACCGCCGCACTGCGCTGGGGGGCGTGAGGATGACGCAGCCCCTGGACTCCCGGTGGGCCGTGCTGTGGGTCCACGACGCCGCCCGGGTCGTCGCCGAGAACCGCACGCGCCTGATCGAACTCGACAGGGCCATCGGTGACGCCGACCACGGCGAGAACATGGACCGGGGCTTCAGCGCCGCCGTCGCCAAGCTCGATGCGGGGGAGGCCCCCGGTACGCCGGCGGCGGTACTCAAGCAGGTCGCCATGACATTGATGTCCACCGTCGGAGGCGCCGCCGGGCCCCTGTACGGGACGGCGTTCCTGCGGGCCGCGACCTTCCTGGGGGATGCGGAGGAGATCGACGCCGCGGCGGCCGCCGGGATGATCAGGGCCGCGCGTGACGGCATCGTCGCACGCGGAAAGGCGGAGGTCGGGGACAAGACCATGGTCGACGCCTGGACCCCTGCCACCGACGCGGCCGAGACCGCCGCCCAGGCCGGGGCGAGCGCGCCCGACGTGCTGGCGGCGGCGGCCGCCGCTGCGCAGGCGGGAGCCGTCGCCACGGAACCGCTGACCGCCCGGAAGGGCAGGGCGAGCTACCTCGGCGAACGCAGTGCCGGGCATCGGGACCCGGGCGCGGAGTCGACGGCCCTCATCCTGCAGGTCGCGGCGGAGACCGCCGGAGGGCCGGTCGCATGAGCGTAGGCCTCGTCATCGTGTCGCACAGCGAGAAGATCGCGGAGGGGGTCGTCGAGCTCGCAGCCCAGATGGCACCCGACGTCGTCCTCGCATCAGCCGGGGGGACGGGCACCGGCGCCGGGACCGCCCGGATCGGCACGAGCTTCGACCTGGTGCAGGCCGCGATCGGGCGGGCGGACGGCGGCGACGGCGTCGTCATCCTCACGGACCTCGGGTCGGCCGTCATGACGGCCGAGATGGTGCTCGAGTTCCTCGAACCCGAGGTGCGGGAGCGGGTCCGCCTCGCGGAGGCGGCGCTCGTGGAGGGGGCCGTCGCCGCCGCGGTGCAGGCCCAGGGCGGTTCTCCCGTGGACGACGTCGTGCGGGCAGCCGAGGGTGCCGTCGTGTCCATCCGGCCCGAGGAGCTCGAACCCTTCGTGACCCACGCCGCGGCGGCACCCGGGGCGGGCTCGTCGGCCGCCCCGTCGGTCGGCGAGGCGCCGGAGGCGGCGGCAGGACCGACGGCCCGCGGCTCGTGGACGCTGCCGAACCAGATGGGCCTGCATGCCCGCCCTGCGGCCACGCTCGCCACCGGACTCACGGACCTCGACGCGGAGATCACCGTGAACGGCGTCGACGGCAAGTCGGTCATGCTCCTGATGAGCCTCGGTCTCGGCCAGGGCCGGACGCTCACGGTCGAGGCCGTCGGCCCCGACGCGCAGGCAGCAGTGGATTTCGTGGGCAGGGAGGTCGAGGCGGGCTTCGGCGAACCGGCCTGACGGCGTCCCGCTCCGTCCGGCCCTGCCCGCGCCCGGGTGTCCCGTCCGGCCGGCGCGGCCCGCTTCTGCCCGCTCCCGCGCTTGTGCGGGGGAGCCCCGGCCGGCCCGGCCGGCTTCTGCCCGCCCGCTCTCGCGCCCGGGTGTCCCGTTCAGCCGGGCAGTCGGATCCCCTGGGCCAGTTCCTCGGCGAGCCCATCGGCGAGGAGGCCGGCGAGGGCCCGTTCGAGCTGCTCGGTCGGTGCCCGCAGCCCGTGCAGGGCCGCCAGGGGGCCGGGCAGGGAGACGGCGGGACCGGTGGCGCCGTCGGACGATCCCATGCCGAGGTCCACGGGCGCTTCCAGCAGGAGGGGCCGCGGGACCGGGGCGTCGGCGTGCCGCAGCACGGCGACGATGGCGCCGCGCACCTGCCGGTCCGTCCCGGCCCAGGCCTGGCCCTTCGGGACGTAGTCCGGGGCGGGCCGTCCCGCGGCCACCCAGGCGCAGGCGTCCAGCACGGGACAGGCGTGGCACTGCGGGGCCCGGGCCGTGCACACGACGGCCCCGAGTTCCATCACGGCGGCGTTCCACCGGACGGAGAGCGCCTCCTCGCGGGGCAGGAGTGCCACGGCGCGCTTCGTCTCGGCGGCCGTCAGCGCCGGGGCCGGTAGGGCGCTGCCCCCGACGAGGCGCGCGTGGACCCGGCGGATGTTCGTGTCGACGACGGTCTCGCGCCGGCCGAAGGCGAAGGCGGCCACCGCGGCTGCGGTGTAGGTGCCCACCCCGGGCAGGGCCAGGAGGTCGTCGTAGGTGGAGGGGACGGCGCCGCCGTGGCGCTCGAGGATGGCGGTCGCCGCGGCGTGGAGGCGCAGGGCGCGCCGGGGGTAGCCGAGGCGCCCCCAATGCCGCACGGCGCTGCCGGAGGGTTCCCCGGCGAGGTCCGCGGGGGTGGGCCAGCGGTCGAGCCACTCGTGCCAGACCGGGAGCACCCGGACCACGGGGGTCTGCTGGAGCATCACCTCGCTGACGAGGACGCCCCAGGGGGAGCAGTGGGCATCCCGCCACGGAAGATCACGCGCCGAGTCGGCGAACCAGTCGGTCACCCGGCCGTGCAGTGCGGCCAGGGTGGTCGGTGCCGCGCCGATCGCGTCCGTGGGTCGTGCGCGACCGGCGGACGTCGCGGTGCCGGGTTCCATGGGTGCTCCTGGGTTCTTGTCCTGAATACTCTATCCACCGGCGCGGTGCCCGGAAGAACGGAGGACCCCCTAGCCTTGATGGATGGAATCCACGGAGCATGGCACGGGACCGACAGGCGGCGGTGGGCGGCGGCCGAGCCCCGGCGTGTACCGGCGGCGGCGCCTGGCGGTGACCATCCTGGCGCTCCTGGTCGTGGCGGCGCTCGCCGTCGGGGGTGCTGTCGCGGCGGGGCTCTTCGGCCGGCAGGACACCGCGGACGGTCCGCCCGCGGCCGGACCGACGACCTCCCCGACAGGCCCCGCCTACTCGGCGAGCCGGACGCCTCCGAGCGCGAGTGCGTCGCCGAGTGCTGCTCCCTCCTCGGCGCCGGCATCCCCCCGTGCCAGTGCCACTGCCGACGGGAGCCCGTCGGCGTCGGACAGGTGCGATCCCGCCGACGTGGTGGTCGTCGCCGACACAGACGAGCGCACCTACGCCCCGGGGGAGCCCCCGGTCCTGTCCCTGGTCATCCGCAACGGGGGGACTGCGGCATGCACGGTGAACGTGGGTACCTCGCAGATGGAGTTCGTCCTCACCCATGGCGCGGAACGCGTCTTCTCGTCGGTCGACTGCCAGGAGTCCTCGGAGGATCTCGACCGCGTGATCGGACCCGGCGGCGAGGAACGGGCCACCTTCGAGTGGACACGCAACCGCACGGTCCCCGGATGCACCGTCGTGGAGGAGGAGCCGGCCGAGGGCAGCTACACCCTGACCACGCGGCTGGGTGCGAGGAGCAGCGCCCCGGTGACGTTCACGCTGCAGTAGGCCGGCAGCCGCGCCGGGTGGCGCAGCGGCCTACATGAAGCGGTCGAGGAGGCTCGTCTCCGCGATGCGCGACAACCCCTCACGGACCGTTCGTGCGCGCTGCTCGCCGATGCCGTCGACGGCCATGAGGTCCTCGATGTTGGCGGCCATGAGGTTCTGCAGGCCGTCGAAGTGCTCCACCAGCCGGTTCGCCACGGCGGGCGGCATGGCCTTGATGCCCGAGAGCAGCCGGTAGCCCTTCGGCTGGATGACCGCCTCCAGCGAGTCCAGGGAGGGATTGAAGCCCAGCACGCTGGCGATCGTGCCGAGGTCGATGAGGTCCGTGGAGCTGAAGCACTGCAGTGTCGCCACGCGCTCCTCGACCGGCGCCGTGCTGCTGCCGAGGTCCATGTAGTCGCGCAGCACCATCTCGCTGCCGGGACCGAGGCCCGTGGTGAGCTCCTCCACCTGCAGCGAGAGCAGGCGGCCGTCGACACCGAGTTCCAGCACGTACTGCGAGATCTCCTCGGAGATCCTGCGCACCATCTCCTGGCGCTGCAGGGTGACGGCGACGTCGCGCACCGTGACCATCGCCTCGATCTCCAGGGCGGACAGCGAGCTGGTGACCTGGTCGAGCCGCGCGCGGTACCGCTCGAGGGTGGCCAGCGCCTGATTGGCCCGGGCGAGCACCGGCTCGGAGCCCTCGAGGACATGGCGCAGGCCGTCGATGTACAGGGCGATGATCTGCATCGACTGGCTGACGCTGATCACGGGGAGGCCGGTCTGCTTCGCGACCCGCTCGGCGGTGCGGTGGCGTGTCCCGGATTCCTGCGTCTCGATGGTGTGGTCGGGCACCAGCTGCACCGCGGCGCGGAGGATCTTGCTCGCGTCCTTGTCGCAGACGATCGCGCCGTCCATCTTCGCGAGTTCGCGCAGGCGCGTGGGGGAGAACTCGATCCCGATGTCGAAGCCGCCGGAACAGATGGAATCCACCGTGCGGTCGAAGCCGAGGACGATCAGCGCACCGGTCCGTCCCCTCAGGATTCGCTCAAGACCGTCGCGGAGGTGCGTGCCCGGGGCTACTCTGGCGAGGGTGGCTTTGAGCGCGTCCTCGGGAGTCCGAACCATGGCCCCATCCTTTCACCGCCCGCGCTCCTGAAGGCCCGGCGCAGTCGGGCGGCCGCCGTCGAACCCCGGACGGTGGTCGAACCCCGGGCGGCGGGCAGCGGCTCCCGGCGTAACGCCGGGGCCGCACCTAATACTACCGGCGCGCACAAAATCTTCGGTACCCACCGGAGATGCAGCACCGTACCACGCCCGCGTCCCGCCGTTGAGCCGCGGGCGGTACCTCAGAACAGCAGCGCCAGGGCCTCCGCGAGCGTGGAGACCTCCCGCACCGAGAAGCCCTTCGGCACCGGTCCTGTACCGGCGGGCGAGGCGGGGACGATCGCATGCGTGAAGCCGAGACGCTGCGCCTCCTGGATGCGCCGGCCGATGCCCGGGACCGGGCGCACCTCGCCTGCGAGGCCCACCTCCCCGAACGCCACGAGCCGCGCGGCCAGCGGATGGTCCGTCTTCGCGGAGGCGATCGCCAGCGCGACGGCGAGATCGGTGGCGGGCTCGGTCAGCCGGACCCCGCCGACCGTCGCGACGTAGCTGTCGTCCTTGTGCAGGCTGACCGACGCGCGGCTCTGCAGTACGGCCAGCAGCATCGCGACGCGGGAGCTGTCGAGCCCGCTGGTGGCACGCCGCGGCTGGGAGTTCGGCGACTCGGCGAGCAGGGCCTGGACCTCCGCCAGGAGCGGGCGCCGGCCTTCCAGCGTCACCGTGATGCACGTGCCCGACACGGGGTCCTTGGTGCGGGACACGAAGAGGCCGCTGGGGTCGGCCAGCCCCTCGATACCGCTGTCCGTCAGGTCGAAGCAGCCCACCTCGTCCGTGGGCCCGTACCGGTTCTTCACCGCGCGCAGGAGGCGGAGGCGGGAATGGCGCTCGCCCTCGAACTGGCACACGACGTCGACGAGGTGCTCGAGGAGCCTCGGTCCGGCGATGGAGCCGTCCTTGGTGACGTGCCCCACGAGCAGCGTGGTCATCCCCCGCGCCTTCGCTGCCCCGATGAGCGACGCCGCGACCTCCCGCACCTGCGTCACCCCGCCCGCGCTGCCGTCCACCGCGGCGCTGCTGAGCGTCTGCACGGAGTCGACGATGAGCAGGGCGGGGTCCACCTTCTCCACCTGGCCGAGCGCCTGGCCGAGATCCGTCTCCGCGCTCAGGTACAGGGAGTCGGCGACGGCGTCGATCCGGTCTGCCCGCAGCTTCACCTGGGCCGCCGATTCCTCACCCGTCACGTACAGGACGTTCTTGCCGAGCCGGGCGACCCGCGCGGCGACGTCGAGGAGGAGCGTGGACTTGCCGACGCCCGGTTCGCCGGCGAGGAGGATCACGGCACCGGGCACCAGCCCGCCGCCGAGGACGCGGTCCAGCTCGTCGATCCGGGTGGGCTGGTAGCCGGAGAGTGTCGCGTCCACCTCGGCGATCCGCCGGGCCGGCGTCGTGACCGCCGTGGCGGCAGTGGTGCGCGCGAGGACCTGCCCGGTCTCCTCGACGGTGCCCCACGCCTGGCACTCGCCGCAGCGACCCACCCACTTGGCGGTGGTCCACCCGCATTCGGCGCAGCGGTAACCCGGAGTGTTGTTGCGACCCGCACGTGAGGCGGGGGAGGTCTTCGTGGCCATGCTGTCAGGCTACCGGCGCCCACCGACAGCCCCGGCCACGCCGGCGGTCCTCAGAGCCGCGGCAGGTAGTCGGCGGCGTCCTCGTGCGGGAGGCCCGTGGCGCTGAGCAGGTCCACGATGAGCGGCCGGAAGAGGAGCACGAGGCCCTCGCCCTCGAGGCGGCTGATGTGGAGGGTTTTGGGGTGGAGATCCGTCGCGACGGCCGCCAGTTCGTTGCGTGCCTGCCGCAGATTGAGGCGCCGCTCGGCGGGATCGCCGGCCGACAGGGCGCGGCTCAGCACGTCGACGGCGTCGGCCGTGTCCTCGAGGGAATCGCTCAGGGCGTCGATCGCCTCGTCGGTGAGTGCCGCGTGGTTGATGACGGAGGTCAGGCGGCGGGAGAACACGCGGCTGTTGCGGATGGCGAGGTCGATGGAGTCGATGGCGTCCCCCAGGGAGCCGAGTTCCTCACGGTGGCGCCGGTGCGCGGGGGAGATGCGTGCCACCTCCCGGGCGGCCTTCATGCTGCCCGTCAGGCCGTCCAGCTGGGACTGGCAGTTCCGCGCACGGATCAGCGCGTGCCATGCCAGCGTGGAGTCGCTCTTCCGGAGGGCCGAGGCGCCGTCGCGGAGCACGCCGGAGAGTTCGTCCAGGAGCCCACGCACGTTCGTCTTCGGCTCACGGCGCGGGTCGCGGGGCAGGAACACGGTGATCACGAGCGCGAACAGCCCACCCACGATCGCGTCGGCACTCCGCGTGAACGGCCCGCCCTCGGGCGCCGGGAGCAGCACCACCAGCAGCGACTGCAGTCCGAGCTGCGTCGTGAAGATGGTCCCGCTGTCCAGGAACCGGGCCAGCAGGATCGAGATGAACAGCACGAGGGCGGCCTGCCACAGACCGGTGCCGAACAGGGCGAGCAGGAGATCCCCTACTGCGATCCCGAGGGTGCAGCCGATCGCCACCTCGAGGACGCGCCGCAGGCGGGGATCACGGGAGAAGCCCAGCGAGATCATGGAGGACGTCGCCGCGAACAGCGGTCCGTTATGGCCCAGGACCTGCTCCGCGAAGGCATAGGCACCCACCGCACAGACGGTCATCTGCAGGGCGGGGACCACGGAGTTGGCGCTGCGCTTGACGCCGATCCGGGAGCGCTTGCGCAGGAAGTCCAGCGTGGTGGACATTCCCTGGCGCGGCGGCATGGACCCAGTCTAGGAGGTGCGCCCTGCACCGGCGCGCCCCCCTTCGGGCGTGACGTGGCGGACCGGCGGGGGAATGGACCAGCGCTGTTCACCTTCCGTTAATGTTCTTTGGTCAGTCTCTTCACCTGCGCTACCTAGCTTCGATGGAGTACAGGAACGCGTACATCTCTCGAGCGCCGTCCGCGCATCGATGAATTGATCCCTGGAAGGGGCAAAATCTAGTGAAGGTTCTTCGCTTTGGCCGCGCTGCGGCAGTTATCTCTGTGGCCGCGCTGGCGCTGACCGCATGTGGTTCCGACAACGCCACGGGCGAGCCCGCCGCATCCGAGGGCGGCAACGCGTCCGAGGGCGCAGCTGCTGTCAGCGGCACCCTGACGGGTGCAGGTTCTTCCGCGCAGAACGCGGCGATGACGGCCTGGCAGGAAGGATTCTCCTCGGCCAACAGCGGCGCCACCGTGCAGTACTCGCCGGACGGTTCCGGCGCGGGCCGCGAGGCCTTCCTCGGGCAGGCTGCCCAGTTCGCGGGCTCCGACGCCTTCCTCGACGACGAGGAGTACGAGGCCTCGAAGGAGTTCTGCGGTCCCGACGGCGCGATCAACATCCCTGTCTACGTCTCCCCGATCGCCATCGCCTTCAACCTCGAGGGTGTCGATTCCCTCAACCTCGACGCCGACACCATCGCGTCGATCTTCCGCGGCGAGGTCGCCACCTGGGACGCCGAGCCCATCGCCTCGCAGAACCCGGACGCCGAGCTCCCCAGCACGCCGATCACCGTGGTGCACCGCTCCGACGACTCGGGCACCACCGAGAACTTCACGGAGTACCTCGCCGCCGCCGCTCCCGAGGTCTGGACCGACGAGGCCGACGGCGCGTGGCCTGCCGCCTATGTTGCCGAGAACGCCCAGGGCACCAACGGCGTCGTCTCGACGACCACCAGCACCGACGGCGCCATCACGTACGCCGACGCGTCGGCCGTCGGCGATCTGGGTCAGGTCAGCGTCAAGGTCGGCGAAGAGTACGTGCCGTTCAGCCCCGAGGCCGCGGCTCTGGCCGTCGAGACCGGGACTCCGGTCGAAGGCCGTTCGGACGTCGACATGTCCCTCGAGCTCGAGCGCGACACCACCGAGTCGGGCGCCTACCCGGTCGTCCTCGTCTCCTACCACATCGTCTGCAGCACCTACGAGGACCAGGAGACCGTCGACCTCGTCAAGGCCTTCGAGTCCTACGTGGTCAGCGAGGACGGCCAGCAGACCGCCGAGGGCTCCGCAGGGAACGCCCCGATCTCCGACAACATCCGCACGGACGCCGAGGCCGCTATCGAATCCATCACGGTAGCCTCCTAACCGATGCTGATGCCCCGTCCGGTTTCCCTCGGGAACCGGACGGGGCTGTCCACTGTCCGGGGTCCTGCTCGATGGGGACGCGTAGTCGAGGTTCCCGTACCGTGAAACTGTTCTGAGCGCGCAGCGCCCACCACCCGCTATGAAGGATTCCCCGTGTCGACCAACACCCTGACCAGAAGTGACGTGGGAGGGAAGTCCGGAGACAAGATCTTCTCCGGCGCCACCCTCGCGGCAGGCTGCCTCATCCTCGCGATCCTCTTCGGCGTCGCACTTTTCCTCGTCATCGAGGCGCTCCCGATCTTCGGCGCGGATCCTGCGGACATCACCGGTGGTGAGGGTTTCGGGGCCTACATCTTCCCGATCGTCATCGGGACGATCATCGCAGCGTCGATCGCGCTCCTGATCGCGACGCCCCTCGGGATCGGCGTCGCGCTCTTCATCTCGCACTACGCGCCGCGGCGCCTCGCCCAGGGCTTCGGCTACCTGGTGGACCTCCTCGCGGCGATCCCGTCCGTCGTCTACGGGGCCTGGGGATACGCGGTCCTCGCACCGCAGCTCGCCATCGGCTACGGCTGGCTGGCGGAGAATCTCGGCTGGCTGCCCATCTTCGAAGGACCCGCGAGCCAGACCGGGCGCACCATCCTCACGGCGGGCATCGTCCTGGCCGTCATGGTCTTGCCCATCATCACCTCACTCAGCCGGGAGATCTTCCTGCAGACGCCGACACTCCACGAGGAGGCGGCGTTGGCCATGGGGGCCACGAGGCTCGAGATGATCCGCATGGCCGTCCTGCCCTTCGCACGGGCGGGTATCGTCAGCGCGGCGATGCTGGGCCTCGGCCGGGCGCTGGGAGAGACGATGGCCGTCGCGCTCGTTCTCTCCGGAGGGGCGCTCACAGCAAGCCTCATCCAGTCCGGCAACCAGACGATTGCGGCGGAGATCGCCCTCAACTTCCCCGAAGCCTTCGGCCTGAGGCTGAGTGAGCTCATCGCTGCCGGCCTGGTGCTCTTCGTCATCACCTTGGCAGTCAACATCATCGCGCGCTGGATCATCAGCCGCCACAAGGAATTCTCAGGGGCAAACTGACATGAGCAGCTCAACACTCCAGAAGCGGCGCTCGCAGCTGACGAAGGGCAGGATGCCCGGGTACGTCGTGTGGGTGGTCCTGGCTGCGGCGGTCGTCCTCGGCGCAGCAGTCTCCGCCCTCATCGGATTCAACGTGATCGTCTGGGCCATCCTGACCGCGGTGTTCTTCGTCGCCGGTGCCACGATCATCACGGCGGCCTTCGGGGGCACACGCAAGGCCTCCGACTCCCTCATGACGTACCTCGTCTACGGCTGCTTCATCATCGCCCTGCTTCCCCTCCTGTCGGTCATCTGGACGGTCCTCGTACGGGGCCTCCCGGGGTTGTCCTACGACTTCTTCTTCACCTCGATGAGCGGCGTCACGGGAGCCACCGACAATGCGTCGGCGGAGAACGGGACGCCCGTCCTGGGCGGCGCCTACCATGCCATCATCGGGACCCTCCAGATCACTTTCTGGGCCACGCTCATCTCCGTTCCCATCGGATTGATGGCGGCCGTCTACCTCGTCGAGTACGGGACCGGCGGACGGCTCGACCGCGCCATCACGTTCTTCGTCGATGTCATGACCGGCATCCCGTCGATCGTCGCGGGCCTGTTCGCGGCGGCGTTCTTCGGACTCCTGTTCGGTCCCGGAACCCGGACGGGTTTCGTGGCGGCCGTCGCGCTGTCCGTGCTGATGATCCCCGTGGTGGTCCGCTCCACCGAGGAGATGCTGAAGATCGTCCCGAACGAGCTCCGTGAGGCCGCCTACGCACTGGGGGTCCGCAAGTGGCGGACGATCGTGAAGGTCGTGGTGCCGACCGCCATCTCGGGCATCGCCTCCGGAGTGACGCTCGCCATCGCGCGGGTCATCGGGGAGACGGCGCCCATCCTCGTCACGGCGGGCTTCGTGAGTTCGATCAACACGAACGTGTTCGGCGGCTGGATGAGCACCCTGCCGACGTTCATCTACTATCAGATCCTCACGCCGACGTCCCCCACCAACATCGATGCCAGCACCCAGCGCGCCTGGGCGGCGGCACTGATCCTGATCCTGATGGTCATGCTCCTCAACCTGGCCGCCCGTCTCATCGCGCGCGCCTTCGCCCCGAAGACCAGCCGATGACGGCACCTTTCGCCTCGCTTCAGACCTCTCCCACGACCGGCCGCTGACAGCACGCGGTTACTACCGATAAGGAAGCAATGTCCAATCGCATCGACGTCAAGGACTTGAACGTCTACTACAGCAAGTTCCTTGCCGTGGAGGACGTCAACATCAACATCGAGGCACGTTCGGTGACGGCGTTCATCGGCCCCTCGGGCTGCGGCAAGTCCACCTTGCTCCGCACGCTCAACCGCATGCACGAGGTCATCCCCGGTGCCCGCGTGGAGGGGGAGGTGCTGCTCGACGGTGACAACCTGTACGACTCGGACGTGGACCCGGTGACAGTGCGCGGACGGATCGGCATGGTCTTCCAGCGCCCCAACCCGTTCCCCACGATGTCCATCCGCGACAACGTGCTGGCGGGCGTGAAGCTCAACAACAAGCGCATCAGCAAGTCGGATGCCGACGACCTCGCCGAAAAATCACTGCGCGGCGCGAATCTGTGGAACGAGGTCAAGGACCGCATGGCGCGTCCCGGCTCGGGACTCTCCGGCGGACAGCAGCAGCGCCTGTGCATCGCCCGCGCCATCGCGGTCTCGCCCCAGGTGATCCTCATGGACGAGCCCTGCTCGGCGCTGGACCCCATCTCCACGCTGGCCATCGAGGACCTCATCAACGAGCTCAAGGCCGAATACACCGTGGTGATCGTCACGCACAACATGCAGCAGGCGGCGCGCGTGTCCGACAAGACGGCGTTCTTCAACATCGCCGGAACGGGCATGCCGGGCAAGCTCATCGAGTACGGGGAGACCACGGCGATCTTCAACAACCCCGCCGTGAAGGCCACCGAGGACTACGTCTCCGGCCGGTTCGGGTAGGCGCACCCCCGCGACAGCGGCAGGACGACGGCGGCTCCCGTGGGGGCCGCCGTCGTCGTGTCCGGCGACCATGCGTGCCCGGTGCCGATCTACAGGAGCGGGCTGAGGGCCAGGAAAAGGACCGCTCCGAGGAGGGCGGTGGCCGGGGCCGTCGCGAGCCACACGCCGAGGATGCGGATCACCCGCGGGCGCTCGACGGAGGCGAACCGCTGGTTCGCGCCGGAGCCGACGATGGCCGCGGCCATCGTGTGCGTGCTGGACAGAGGCATGTGCAGGGAGATGGCACCGACGAACAGCATCGCCGAGCTCACGCCCTGCGCCGCCATGCCCCGCAGCGGGTCGATGTGCACCAGGCGGTTGCCGAGCGTGTGGGTGATCCGCCATCCGCCGAAGAGGGAGCCCGTTGCCAGGAGCACGGCGGCGAACAGCTGGACCCACAGGGGCATCTCGGATCCGGCCGCGTAGCCCGAGCCGACCAGGGCCAGCAGGATGACCGCCATGGTCCGCTGCCCGTCCTGGAGCCCGTGCCCCAGTGCGAAGGTCCCGGCCAGGACGGACTGCGCCATGCGGTTCCCACGGTTCACCTTCGCCGGTGACCCGTGGCGCAGCAGCCACGTGGCGGGGAACACCGCCGCGTAGGCGAGGAGGTACGCGACGATCGGTGAGAGCACCAGGGGCACCGCGATCTGCAGCAGCAGTGTCTCGCCCGCACCGCTCATCGCGGGCCCGTTCGTCAGCTGCGACGCGGCTCCCGCGCCGAGGATGCCCCCGAGGAGCGCGTGGGTCGACGACGACGGCATGCCGCGATACCAGGTGATCACGCCCCAGAAGCAGGCCGCGAGCAGCGCCGCCATGAGGATCCCGAGCCCGGTCGGCCCGGAGGGGAGGCCGATGGCGGCTTCCGTGAAGAACAGCGCCAGCGCCGTGCCGAGCAGTGCTCCGATGAAGTTGAAGAGGGCCGCGAGCAGGACGGCGACCGTGGGCGTGAGCGCGCGGGTCCGCACGGCGGCAGCCACCGAGTTGGACACGTCGTGGAAGCCGTTGAGGAAGGCGAATGCGCCTGCAGCGATGACCACCGCGCCGAGGAGGAGCGGCTCCACCTACGATTCCTTGACGAGGATGCTGCCCACCTGGGTTGCCACCCGCCGGATGTCCCGGGTGACGTCGACGAGCTGGTTGGCGACGTCGCGGTGCCGCGCGTAGACGAGCGGCTTGTGGTCGGTGAGGAGCTCGGCGCACCAGCTGCGGTGCGTCCGTTCGGCGCGCCGGGCCAGCCGCAGGATCTCGATCCAGTACTCCTCGAGGTCGTCCATCGAGTCCAGGCGCTGCATGGCTACCGCGGTCAGCTCGGCCTGCCGGTTGATCACCTCGAGCTGGTCGGCGGCCCGGTGGCTGAGCTTGCTCAGCTTGTACAGGGCGATCAGCTCCCCGGCGCCGTCGAGCTTCTCGATGGCCTCGTTGAGCAGGCGGGACAGGGCATACAGGTCCTCGCGCGGCAGCGGGTTGATGAAGGAGGTCCGCATCGAGGTCAGGAGGGCGAAGTGAAGGTCCGTCGAGGCCGATTCGTGCTGGTGGAGCTCCTCGGACAGGCGGTCGTACTCCTGGGTCGAGGCACCGAGGATGGCGGACATGGTCCCCACGCCGAGCACGAGCTGCCGGGCCATGCGGGAGAGGAGTTCCAGCCCAGCGTTCTCCTGCGGGAAGAGGCGTAGTCTCACTAAGTCTTCCTCAAAGGACACGGGCCGTCAGCAGACCGACGGCGGCCTCGCTGGATGCGGGAGGGCAGAATAGTGGCGTCGAACCGGGAGCGCCTCTCGGCGGAAGGCCGCTCGAAGCGGCTGAGTGTTGAAGCCCGGGGGTTCCACGGTCCGACGCCGACTTAAGTCTTGCCCCCACCGGAGCCGCTGTCAACATCGGCTCCGGGGAGGGGGGTCAGTCGAGCTCCCCGCGCCGCCAGGACGCCGCGGCGTGCTCGAGATCCTCGGCGGTCTTGATGAGCTGGTGCGAGTTGCGGGTGAGTTTCGTGGCGTGGGGGCCGTTGCCGACCTCGGCGTCGTCGGCGTGGTTCGCCTGTCCGAGCGCGACCACGCGGCAGAACGCGGCGAAGCGTTCGAGCGCGACGTCGAACTCCCCCTCGAACGCCCCGGACAGGATGGTGTCGGCCATCGCGGCCATCTCCACCGCCCCCGGTGGCTCGGCGACGCCGGCCACGACCTTCGAGACCTGCGCGGCCTCCTTGCCCGAGGCGAAGTACGAGGCCATGCGTTCCGGGTTCTGCTGGGTGGCCGCACGGAGCGCGTAGAGGCGCCACAGGGCACCGGGCAGGGACCGCGGCGGACTCGCCGCCCACATCTCCGCGATGGCGTCCAGGCCCTGCTGGTCGGCGAGTTCGACGAGCCGGCGCGTCACGTCCGGATCGTCGGAGTCGCGCCCGTGATGCACCAGGGCGTGGGCGGCCATGTGGGCTGCCTCCGAGACCCTCGACGGATCGATTCCCCCCGCGAAAACCTCGAAGTCCGCGGGGGCGAATGGCTTCGGCTTGTGGGGCCGTGGGCTGTTGTTCCTGTATTCGCCGTCCATGGAACGAGGATACTCCTGGGCGATTTCGGGCAGGAAGGCGGGAGCCCCGGGGCAGTCCTCGGGGCAGGGACGATTGCGATAAAGTAAGCGGGTCGGCGCCCGACGACGGTATCCACGGATGCGACGTCAGGGTGCGTGGCGCGGGCCCTTAGCTCAGTTGGCTAGAGCAACGGACTTTTAATCCGTGGGTCGTGGGTTCGAGCCCCACAGGGCCCACCCGCAGGTGGAGAAGGACCCCGGCCCGGCCGGGGTCCTTCTTCATGTCCGGTCCGCGGAGCGGACCATCCCTCTCCCCGTGATGCCCGGACCCGATGAGCAGCGCCCCCGGGTACATGAAGTCCCCAGCCGATCGGGGATTGACTCGGGGCGCCCGCTCGTTTGAACTGGTAGGAGCTGGTGCCGGTGGGTGTGCCGAGAGGCCTGCCGAGCCGCAGCGGAGAGGGATTGATGGACGCCGTCGCCCTGATGGGTAGCCTGGCCGCCTGTGCCGCCATGGTGGGTGCCGCCGCGCTGACCGCGTGGCGCGTCGATGCCGTCTCCCGGCGCGGCGGTGAGGCGGACGACCCCTTCTGGCTCGCTTTCGGTGGGGCGGTGGTCATCGCCGGGGCCGGCGTCGTCGCCGCAGTCCTCGGAGCCGCATGGCCGGCGTTCGTGGTGGGCATCACCTCCTCCACGGTGGCCGTCGCCTGGACCTTCCGCCGCCATGACCAGCGGCGCCGCCGCTCCGAGCAATCGTCGCGGGAGGCAGCCAGGAAGGACCTGCGGCGCCGCCACGACGACGTGCTGCGGCGGTGGGCGGACTACGACGTCGATCCGGGCAAGGCCATCCACTACCCGGGCATGCACGACTCCGGGCACCCTGCCGTACGCCCGGTGGTGCGGGCCGTCCGCGCGGCAGGGTCGGCCCGCGACACCGTCACGTCCTCCCCCGACGACGAGGCCGGGGAGGCGAGGTACGCGACCGCGGTGGCCCGGCTGGAGCAGGCGTTCGCTGCGGCCGAGCGGGACCTCGGCGCCCTCGAGCCGCGACGCCCGGGACGGCATCGGGCCACCCCGGGCCGACCCTGAATCGTTACCTCCGGGCCTGCTCCCCGACGCTTTCCGCGGCTAGGCTCAAGTTACCCGAGCGAACAGTTTGGGGGAGGGCGAGGCCGGAGTGCCACGCCATCCCGCCGACCCGAGGAGGAAAGCGATGCGACTCCCAGCCCGCTGCGCCACCGGCCTGCTGGCCGTCTCGCTCCTCGTGGTGCCCGCACCCCTCGCCGTCGCGAATCCGGCCGACGATACGCGCACCGTCCTTTCCGGCAGCGGCCGGGGCGCCGGGCAGGAGATCCGTTTCGCCACCTACAACGCGAGCCTGAACCGGTCCTCGGCCGGCGAGCTGGTGCGGGACCTGGAGACGCCCGGCAACGCGCAGGCGAGGGCGATCGCCGAGGTCCTCCAGATCAACCGCCCCGACGTGGTGCTCCTCAACGAGTTCGACTACGTCCCGGGGAACCGGGCCGCCGACCTGTTCGACCAGAACTACCTGTCGGTCGGCCAGAACGGCAAGGCGCCGCTCGACTACCCCTACGTGTACACCGCGCCGTCGAACACCGGTGCTCCCAGCGGGTACGACCTCGACAACGACGGCTCGGTGGGCGGCGCGGACGACGCCCTGGGCTTCGGCGCGTTCGAGGGCCAGTACGGCATGGTCATCTACTCCAGGTACCCGATCCTCACGGAGTCGGTGCGGACCTTCAAGGACTTCCTGTGGAAGGACATGCCCGGTGCGCTGCTGCCCGACAACCCGGCCACGAAAGCCCCGAGGGACTGGTACTCCGCGAGCGAACTCGCCGTGCTCCCGCTGTCCAGCAAGTCCCACTGGGACGTGCCGGTGAGCGTGGGCGGGAAGACCGTCCACGTCCTGGCGAGCCACCCCACCCCTCCCGTCTTCGACGGTGCGGAGGATCGCAACGGCAGGCGCAACAGCGACGAGATCCGCTTCTGGTCCGACTACATCACCGGCGGGACCGACGCCTCCTACATCTACGACGACGACGGGACGGCCGGCGGTCTCCAGCGCGGTGAACGCTTCGTCGTGATGGGCGACCAGAACAGCGACCCCCTCGACGGCGACTCGGCGGCCGGGTCGATCGACCAGCTGCTCGGCAACAAACTGGTCCGGGACCCGCTGCCGTCGTCGAGCGGTGCCACCGAAGCCTCGGCGTTCCAGGGCGGGGCGAATGCCGGCCATCGAAGTGATCCCCGCTTCGACACCGCGGACTTCGAGGATCTCGACGCCGGCAACATCCGGGCCGACTACGTCCTCCCGTCCCGCACGCTGCGGGTCGCGGGTGCAGGGGTGTTCTGGCCGCGGGCGGGCATGCCCGGGTCGGAACTGACCGGGATCTTCCCCTTCCCCACGAGTGACCACCGCCTCGTCTTCGTCGACGTCACGCTGCACGGCATCCGCCGGCGCTAGCCGATCGGCCGGTGGACGCCTCTTGTCCCGCCGCTTCGGCCGGGTGTACGGTCATGGGCATGAGGACACTTCTTTTCCAGTAGGTGAGCAGGCTTCGGCCGAGCTCCACGCCACTTGTCGATGACACCCTCCAAGGGCGCCCACTGAATCTGTCCGGTCCTCCCAGCACGCGTGCCGCAGGTCTTCCTGCGCCCCGCACGCTGACTGTCCAGACGTGTTCCGCGGGCGTCCGCACCCGAAAGGAACACCATGACCAGCACGCCCCAGAACCACCAGCCCCAGGATGACGCGTCGGCCGCCGCCGCCGACAGCATGCCCGCGGCGCCCGGCGCCCGGAAGCTGCAGGACGACCCCCGCGCGCAGCTCGCGCTGGCGAAGAAGAACCACGCCGCCAGTCCCGCCGCCGCGACCGGGGCCGGCCACGCCAAGGCCGCGCACGAGAGCAGCAAGCAGGGAAAGAAGGAGAAGAAGGTCCGCTGGTAGGCCCCGCGGGGCGGCCGATGCCGTCCAGCCACGGGCTGCCGCTTAAGTGGAGCTGGCTCCGAGTTCTGCGTATGGGGGAATCGCAGAACTCGGAGCCAGCGATCTCAGTATACTTCGACAGGAGACAGGAAAGTCCAATCGAAAGGTGATGATGGCCGTCACAGCCAAGGCGTTCCAGCTGTGGCGTTCCCGAATCGCACCCGACGACACCGTGACCGATCTCTGCAGGGTCGCGGGCATCAAGCGGTCCACCCTTGCCCAGCAGCTCGTCCGGGGCAAGGTCTCGGTGCCGACCATCGTGGCCATCGCCCGCGCCTACGGGCTGCCGCCCGCGGAGGCACTCGCCGAGTTCGAGGGCTACGGCGACCTCCCGGCCGGCATCCGGACGCCCACCGACGCGGAACTCGTGAGCCAGGTCTCGCACATCGACATCCTTCGACTGCTGGTGGCCCGCAGCGAGGACACGGAGTGCGCGGGGACCGGCCTGCAGCTGAACCTCGCACCCTTCCCGCACCGGAACTCGGTGCGGGCCTGGATCGAGGCGATCGACCCGGGTGACATCCGCCAGCAGCTGGCGGCCAGTACCGGTGTGGCCCGCCAGAACCTGTCCGCGCAGCTCACGGCGGGCCGGCTCGCACCCGAGATCGCCATCCAGGCCGCCAGGATCGCCGGCGTCTCCCTCACGAGCGGGCTCGTGGTCACCGGGCTGCTGACACCGCACGAGGGGGGCTGGCCGGAGGACGGGCGTGCCCGCGCCCTCTGCGGGCTGAGCGACCTCGAGCTCGTCTTCCTCGCCCGTGACCGCCTCGACGTCCTCGGCAAGCAGATCCGGCGGGCCGAGCTCGACGACGGCAAGGACCGCGCACTGTGGGAGAACCTCGGATGAATGCGACGACGATCCAGTGGGCCGCTCTCGGCCTGTGCTCGGCCGGAGCCGCAGTCCGTATCCCCGGCCTGCGTGAGGGCAGGGGACGCACCATGTTCGTGGCGCTGGTGCTTCTCACCATCGCCGTCGGCCTGTCGATCGAGCCGATCTACCTGGCGGTGGATGCGGCCCTCGGCGGAGTGAACATCGCGAACCTCCTGCTACGGCTGGCGCTGTACGCCGTCTTCCTCCTCTTCGGTATCCGGATGGCGGCGGCATTCGGGTCCACCCGCGCCCGGCGCCTGATCGTGGGACCCTTCGGCCTGTCGATCGTGGCCCTGACCGTCGCGGCGACGCTCTACTTCTTCGTGGCCAGTGAGCTCGCGGGAAGCTCCACCGGCCTGCATGCCTTCGGGGAGCAGGACACCGTGCAGCAGTATGCCGCCGTCGGCCGGCTCTATCCGGGGTATGTGGCCGCCTGCCTCGTGATCCCGGCGGCGCTGTCGGCCTTCGACCGGCATGCGCGGATCGTCCACCGCTTCGCGTGCGCCCTCGTGGCCTGCGGCAACGCGCTCGTCGTGGTGTTCGTGCTGCTGAGGCTGACCACCGTGGACCTGATGTACTGGGACATCCTCCTGCCGTTCTCGGCCATCCTGCTGACCGTCCTGGGCCTCTGCCTGATCTGGGTCAGCCATACCGTCGGCAGGAAGAGCGCCGGCTCCGCGAACAAGCTCGCGTAGAACCTGTTACCGATCAGCCCCGATTGCACTCCGTGCAGGAAAAGTGACGTGATGTGTCCCGTAGGTATTCACGTTTCCATGATCGTATGAGAAAATTATGATTATGTAACTGCCGCTTTCCGTGGGGGGTCAGCGGATCGTTACCCGGCAGGCGGGCGCTTCCATCGGAACGGATGGACTCACCTGCTGGTCCCATGCTGGGGACGCAAAGAAGGGCACCACCCGCCACGTATACACGGCGGATGGTGCCCTTTTCGTCGTGGTGCAGGCTATGCGGCGTCGTGGTCGGTCTCGATGATGCGGGCCAGGGCCTCGAGTGCGCTCTCGGCACCGTCACCCTCGGCACGCAGGACGACGACGTCGCCGTGCGAGGCGCCGAGGCTCATGAGGGAGAGGATGCTCGACGCGTCCATGGCCTCCTCGGCGGGCTCGCCGTCCATCGCGATGGTGACCTCGAGGGGAAGCTCGCCCGCTGCCTCTGCGAAGATCGATGCCGGGCGGGCGTGCAGCCCCACGCGGCTCGCGACGGTTGCCTTGCGTTCTGCCATGATGTGCTCCTTTGTGGTGAATGGGTCCCAGTACAGCCAAGCCGACTGTGGGTCAGGCTGCAACCGGCTCTGCGGCGGGGGTCTCCGTCTTGCGGGTCGCGTAGCGCTTGAGGGCGACCACCGCGAGGGCCGAGATGACCGTGCCGACCGCGATCGCGACCAGGAACATCGCGAAGTTGCCGATCGCGAAGAAGACGAAGAAGCCGCCGTGCGGGGCCTGCGAGGTGACGCCGGTGGCCATGACGATGGCTCCGGCGGCGGCAGAACCGAGCAGGGATGCCGGGATGACGCGCAGCGGGTCGGCTGCCGCGAACGGGATGGCACCCTCGGAGATGAAGCTGGCACCGAGCAGCCAGGCGGCCTTCCCGTTCTCCCGTTCGGGTGCGGTGAAGCGGTTGCGGTCGATCACGGTGGCCAGGGCCATGGCGAGCGGCGGGACCATGCCGGCGGCCATCACGGCCGCCATGATCTGCAGGGGCGCGACGTTGTCGATCGACGCGGCACCGAGTCCGGCGACGGCGAAGGAGTAGGCCACCTTGTTGACGGGGCCGCCGAGATCGACGGCCATCATGAGTCCGAGGATCACGCCGAGGCCGATGGCGGCCGTGCCGGTCAGCCCTGACAGCCAGGCATTGAGGCCCGCGGTGAGGGCGGCGATCGGTCCGCCGAGCAGGAGGAACATCAGGCCGGACGCCACGATGGACGCCACGAGCGGGATGATGACCACCGGCATGAGGCTGCGCAGCCAGCGGGGCACGGACAGGCGGCCGATCATCATGGCGGTGTACCCGGCGAGCAGGCCGCCGACGATACCGCCGAGGAAGCCTGCGCCCATGAAGCCCGCCACGGCGCCGGCGACGAAGCCGGGGGCGATGCCGGGGCGGTCCGCCAGGGCGTACGCGATGTAGCCGGCGAGGGCCGGGACGAGGAACCCGAGCGACAGCTGGCCGATCTTGAAGGCCACGGCCCCGAGGTACTCGCCGAGGCCTCCAGCCGGCAGGTTCGTGAGGCTGTTCTCGAGGACCACGGTGTCCGCGGTCTCGGTGATCAGGTAGCCGCCCAGGAGGAAGCCGAGGGCGATCAGCAGACCGCCACCGGCGACGAACGGGATCATGTAGCTGACACCGGTGAGCAGGGCGCGCTTCAGCGTGCTGCCGACGCTGTCCCGGCCGCCGTCGTCGTCCGACTGCTGGCCGTCGGCCGTGCCGGTGACGCGCCGGGCGTTCGGGTTCCCGGCCGCGGCGAGGGCCTCCTCCACCATCTCGCCGGGCTCGTCGATGCCGCGCTTGACGGGCGAGCTGATGACCGGGAGGCCGGCGAAGCGCTGCTTGTCGCGGACGTCGACGTCGACGGCGAAGATCACGGCGTCGGCTGCGGCGATGACCGCGGGGTCCAGCGGCGTGGCGCCGGAGGAACCCTGGGTCTCGACCTGGAGGTCGATCCCGCGCTCCTTGGCTGCCGCGACGAGGGAGTCGGCGGCCATGTAGGTGTGGGCGATGCCGGTGGGGCAGGCGGTCACGGCCACGAGGCGCCGTACCCGGGTGTCCGTGGCACGCGTGTGGTCGACGGCGGGTCCGGTGGTGTCCGTCCCGGCGGGCGAGGTGCCGAGCGTGGCTGCGGCCTCGCTCGAGCGGGAGCCGGTGGCGGACGCGGCGGGAGCGCCGGCGGAATGGGCTCCGGCGGCCGGCGCGTCGCCGAGGCCGAGGGCACCGTTGACCAGGGCGACGACGTCGGCCGGCGACTGCGCGGCGCGCAGCGAGGCTGTGAAGTCCTTCTTGATCAGTGACCGCGCGAGCTTGGACAGCAGTTTCAGGTGCTCCTGGTCCGCGCCGTCGGGCGCAGCGATGAAGAACACGAGGTCCGCCGGGCCGTCCTTGGCCCCGAAGTCCACGGGCGGTGACAGGCGTGCCATGGCGAGGGTCGCCTCCGAGACGGCCGTGGAGCGGCAGTGCGGGATGGCGATGCCGCCGGGGATGCCGGTCGAGGTCTTCTCCTCCCGGGCCAGTGCGTCGGCGTACAGGCCGTCGACCTCCGTGGAGCGGCCCTCGGCGGCGACCCGCTCCGCGAGGTGGCGGATCACCGAGGAACGGTTCTCCCCCAGGTCCTTGTCCAGAGCCACGAGCTCCGGGGTGATGATGTCGGACATCAGAATTCCTCCTGTTGGGGCCCTGCGATGGACCCGATTGCGCTCGGTACGATCACGGCCTGCGTGACCTTCAGGGGTGTGACCACGACGACGGTCGGCGTCGTCTGGTCGAGGGATGGGACGGTGGACCCGGGAAGGGCGGCGGCCGCCGATCCGTGGGCGACGGCCTGGCGCAGGCAGTTCTCGGGACGTTCTCCTGCAGAGTGCGCCAGCAGGTAGCCGGCCAGCGCGGAATCGCCCGCGCCGACCGTGGAGCGTGCCGTGACCGGCGGGTGCACGGCGTGCCACGCTCCCGCGTCCGTCACGAGCAGGGCGCCCTTGGATCCAAGGGTCGCCAGAACCGCTCCAACCCCCGCGGTGACGAGCACCGCGCAGGCCTTCGCGGCCAGTTCATGGTCCTGCTCGAGCTCGTCGCCCGTACCGATGCCGGTCAGCTCGCTGAGTTCCTCGGCGTTGGGCTTCAGCAGGTCAGGAGCCGGGACGCCGGCGGCGGCCTCGATGAGGGGCTCCCCGCTCGAGTCGATCGCGATCAGGGGCGCCGCCGGCCCGTACGCCGTCCGCACCGCAGCGGTGACCGTCGTGTAGAAGGTGGGCGGGACCCCGGGGGGCAGGGACCCGGCGAGGACCAGCCAGTCCGCGCCGTCGCTCTCCGCGACCACGACCGCGAGGAGTTCCTCGAGGCTGGCAGGGGAGAGTTCGGGGCCGGGTTCGTTGATCTTCGTCGTCGTGCCGTCGGGCTCGGTGACGGCCGTGTTGATGCGGAGCCCGGCGCCGATCGGCAGGTTGCGGAAGGGGAGGGAGATGCTGCGCAGGTTCGCGAGGACCGGATCGTCGTCGTCGCCGGGCAGGATGGCGAGGGTGCGGATGCCGGACATCGCGAGGGCGCGGCTCACGTTCACGCCCTTGCCGCCCGCCTCCTGCACCACGTGGATGGCGCGCTGGACGGCTCCGCGCACGAGGGGCTCGCTGAGCCCCACGGTGCGATCGATGCTCGGGTTCGCGGTGAGGGTCACGATCACGCGACGATCACCTCCACGTCGGCATCGGAGAGGGCCTCGACGAGGGGTCCTCGGGGTGTTCGGTCGGTGATGAGGGCATCGATATCCTCCAGGTTGGCGAAGCTGGTCAGGGTCTCTTCGTCGAACTTCGACGAATCCGCCAGGAGCACCACGCGCCGGGCGGAGCGGACGATGGCGGTCTTTACGGCCGCCTCGTCCACGTCGGGCGTGCTGAGGCCGAAGCCGGCCGCGAGCCCGTTGGCGCCGATGAAGGCGATGTCCGCGCGAAGGCGGGAGAAGAAGGCCACGGTGCTGCTGCCCACAGCGGCGCTCGTCAGTGCGCGGACGCGGCCGCCCACGAGCTCCACGCTCAGGCCGGCACCGGAGATCAGGGCGGCGATGGGGACGGAGTGGGTGACCACGGCCAGGCCCGCGTGGCCTTCCTCGACGAGCAGGTCGGCGAGGGCTCCGGTGGTGCTCCCCGCATCGAGCACGACGGCGCCGGTCGCGGGAAGGAGCGCGAGGGCTGCCTGCGCGATGCGCCTCTTCTCCGGGGAGTGCTGCGCCGAGCGGCTGGTCAGGCTCGGTTCGTTCGTCGTCGCGCCGCTCCCGGCGATGGCGCCTCCGTGGACGCGCCGCAGGACGCCGTCGTTCTCGAGGAGTGCGAGATCCCTCCGGACGGTCTCCTTGGTGATGCCGAAGCGCGAGGAGAGCCCTGCGACGGTGACGCGTCCGTCGGCGGAGACCAGGCTGCTGATCTGGCGATACCGCTCTTCCGCGAACATGGGGACTCCGTCGTCGGTGCCGTCGGTCGGGCCGAGGCATGTGGCTTTATCTTTGTTTGAGTGACTCTATCTTTGGTTTGGTGTGACGTCAAGCACTTTTAACACCGCGGGTGGACTCCGTGTCCGACGGGCGCAGGGAGGCGCACACAAGGAAGGCCGGGACATCGTCCCGGCCTTCCTGAAGGGGTGTGGGGCTAGAGCCCCGCGTCGCGTGTCTCGTTGCGCGTGATGGTCTCACCCGTGTGGGGATCGACGATGGATCGCGATTCCGAGACCCGGTTCTGACGGCGCGGCGCCGCGAGGACGAGGGAGGCGATCAGGCCCAGCGCGCCCACCGCCATGAGGATGTACCCCACCAGGGTGATGTCGACGAAGCCGACCTCGGCCTGAATGGCAAAAGCGAGAATTGCACCGAGTGCAATAAGAAAGATTGAAGAACCGATTCGCATTGGTAATACTCCTTCAGTGTGGGCTCGATGGGAGTTTCATTGGAATTCCCCAGCGGTTTCACTTCCAGTGCCACCCACTCCCGGGACGGCCCGCCTGCGGTCATCCTACGGCGTGGTACGGCGCGCGCGTCGGAGGCGAGGCGGCACCCCGGCGGTGAGGTCCATAACAATCAGGGAAAGATTTACCTGCACCCTGCTAAGTAGGGTTAGCAAGGTGGCAGGATTGCACCCTAAGCAGACTGATGAAGTACACTTAAGGCGAGTTGCACCCCGGTGCATCGAACTATCAGGTGCCGCGCTGCCCTGGGCGGCGTGGCGAATATCACTCAAGGAGCATTTTTATGGGAATTTTTGGTTGGCTTATTCTGGGCCTTCTCGCCGGTGCGATCGCAAAGCTGATCCTCCCGGGCCGTCAGGGTGGCGGATGGATCATCACGCTCGTCCTCGGCGTCGTCGGAGCCCTTCTGGGCGGATTCATCGGTAGCGCGATCTTCGGTGTCGGAGTCGACAGCTTCTTCGACCTGTCGACCTGGCTGCTGGCCATCGGTGGCGCACTGATCGTGCTCGTCATCTACGGCGCCGTCACGGGCCGCAAGGGCTCGCGCGTCTAGTCAGCAGTATCAGCCGCACCATGGGGGAGCGGTTGTGGAACGGGCGTCATCGGTCACCGGTGGCGCCCGTTCCTGTTCTCCCACCCCGCCGGAAGCGCTCTGCGCCGGCAGCAGAACCCCGACCCGGCAGCGCACGCCCCACCTAGAATCATTGCCAGCAGCACACCGATCACCGGCGGAAGGACCACGATGTTTGGCCGTAACAAGGAGAACCCAGCCGTGAAGGCTGCGAACGGGACGCTGTTCGACAAGGACGGCAACCCGAAGCCCGCCATCCTCCGTGGCATCGAACGTGCCCTGGACATCCAGCGGCCCCTGATCATCGCCAACATCGACAGGCTCCGGCGCCGCCACCCGGAGGCGTCCCCCGCGGAGCTGACGCGGCTGCTCGAACGCGACTACCTGCGCGCGACGACGGTCGCCGGAGCGGCCGTCGGCGCGACCGCCGCCGTCCCCGCCGTCGGCACCCTCGCCGCACTCGGGCTGTCCGGTGCCGCGACGATCGGGTTCCTCGAGGCCACGGCGCTCTACGCCGAGTCGGTCGCCGAACTGCACGGCGTCCGCATCCAGGACCCCGAGCGGTCGCGCACCATGGTGATGGCCATCCTCATGGGCGAGGAGGGCACCGCACTCATCCGCTCCGTCCTGGGGTCGTCCGCCGGGCAGGGCGCGCCCCAGTACTGGGGTCAGCTGGTCAACAAGTCCGCTCCGGCGTCGCTGGTGAAGACCCTCACCGGGTCCATCCAGCGGCGGTTCGTCAAGAAGTTCCTCGCCAAGCAGGGCGGCTTCATGCTGGGACGTGCCCTGCCGTTCGGGGTGGGCGCCGTGATCGGCGGAACCGGCAACCACCTCATGGGCAAGGCCGTCATCCGCACCACGCGTGAGGCGTTCGGCCCGCTGCCGCAGACCCTTCCGGGCGAGCTGGCCGAAGTGCTGCAGCTCCCCGAGCCGCATGCGCGGAAGAAGCGGGCCTAACCGAAGATCGCGTGGGCGGCGGAGAAGATCAGCAGGCCGGCCAGGGAGCCGACCACGGTGCCGTTGATACGGATGAACTGCAGGTCCTTGCCGACCTGCAGTTCGATCTTCCGTGACGTCTCCTCGGCGTTCCAGCGACCCACCGTCTCGGAGATGACACCGGCGATCTCGCTGCGGTAGGTGCGCACGGCGTAGGAGGCGCCGTCGGCGATCCACGTATTGACCCTGTGGGCGAGGTCGGCATCGCTCGTCAGCCGTGTGCCGAAGTCGCGTACAGCCGCCTTGAACTTCGAGGTCAGTTCGCTGTCCGGATCGTTGACGGCCTCGAGGAGGGCGGTCTTGATGGTCGACCAGGTGCGCGCGGTGAGGTCGCGGACCCGCGGATCGTCGAGCAGCTGGCCCTTGATCTCCTCGGCCTTGGCGATCGTCTCGGGCTTGTGCTGCAGGTCCCGCGCCAGGTCCCTGAGGTACTTGTCGATCGCGATCCGGACATCGTGCTGCTGGTCGTCCTGGATGGCGCGGATGAACTTCGACAGTTCGGCGTGGACGCGGTCACCGACGACTCCGTCGACGAGGCGGGGGACCCAGGTGGGGGACCGCTGGGCCACGACGCGCGTCACGACCGCGTAGTTGGCGTCCACCCAGTCGGCGGCGCGGTCCACCAGCAGGTCCACCAGCCGGTGGTGGTGCCCGTCCGCGAAGACGCGTTCGGCGATGCTGCCGATCGGCGGCCCCCACGGCGGATCCAGCAGGTGCTTCCGGACCATGGATTCGATCACGGACTGCACGGCGTCGTCGTTCAGGACCGTGAACATGCCGCGGATCAGCGCAGCTCCCTCCGCGGCCACCCGGTCGGCGCTCTCCGGTTTCGCGAGCCAGGCCCCGGCCTTCTGGGCGATGCGCGCCGAGTCCAGCTTGGCCCGCACCACGTCCTCGGACAGGAAGTTCTCCTCCACGAACTGGCCGAGCGATTCGCCGATCTGGTCCTTCTTGCGCGGGATGATCGCGGTGTGCGGGATGGGGATGCCCATCGGGTGCTTGAAGAGGGCCGTGACGGCGAACCAGTCGGCGAGCGCGCCGACCATGCCGCCCTCGGCCGCGGCGCGGACGTACTGGAGCCAGGGATAGGTGTCCTGCAGCGCGAAGGCCACCACGAAGATCACCGCCATGAGGGCCAGCAGCCCGGTTGCGAGCATCTTCATGCGGCGGAGGGCGGCTGCCCGTTCCGCGTCGGTATCGGTCATCTGCGCGTTCACCCTCCCGAGTCTATCGACGGAGGCCTCCCGCGCGCCGCGGGCCGGCTGCCCATGGTGCCCCGATCGGCCGGTCGCGTACGGTGAGGGGGACATCAATCACCATGTGAGGGGATGCCCCGTGCCTCCTGTGATCTTCGCTCATCGCGGCAGCAGCGGCACCTATGCCGAGCACACCCGCGCCGCCTACCTGCAGGCCCTCGCGGACGGCGCCGACGGCGTCGAATGCGACGTGCACCTGACCCGGGACGAGCAGCTCGTGTGCATCCACGACACCACGCTGGACCGCACCACCAGCGGGTCGGGCCGTGTGGCCGACCACACGCTGGAGGAGCTGCGCGGGCTCGACGTCTGTTCCTGGAAGGGCGCGAGCATCCCCGCGGAGTACGGCAGTCCGTCCGAGCAGTTCCTCACCCTCGCGGACCTGATCCTGCTGCTGCGCCGTGCGGGGCGCCCGGTCCGGCTGGCGATCGAGCTGAAGCACCCGAGCCCTTTCGGCCTGCGGCTGGAGGACGCCCTGATCGCCTTCCTCATGGACGAGGGGTGGGACCCGGAGTCCTCGATGCTCGGCAGCATCGAGGTGAGTTTCATGAGCTTCAACCCCGATTCGATGCGGCAGCTCGCCGAGTCGGCGCCGCCCCACATGCTGTGCCAGCTGGTGTCGGACATGAAGCCCAAGGAGGTGCGCGCTGCACTGCGCTTCGGCCCGCTCACCGAGGGCGCACTGATCACCGTCATGCGACGCGCCCTGAAAGAGGGTGAGCAGCTCGTGAACCGCCATCAGGTGGGCATGGTGGGACCGGGCATGCGGTACACCCGCACCCATCGCGGACGCGTGCGCCGCTGGGTCGGCGACGGCGTGCGGGTCCGGGTCTGGACCGTGAACTCGGTCAAGGACGCGCTGTACCTCGCGGAGCTCGGGGTGCAGGAGCTGACGACGGATTACCCGGCGCGGATCCGGGCCGCCTTCGAGGGTCAACACGGCTGACCGGGCGGTCGCGCGGAGCGTGTGGTTGAGTTGCAGCATGCAATCCCCGATCGAGGACTACGCGCTCCTGTCCGACCTGCACACCGGTGCGCTCGTCTCCCGGAACGGCAGCGTCGACTGGCTCAGCTTCCCCCGGTTCGACTCCGAGTCGGTGTTCGCGGCGATGCTCGGCACACCGCAGCACGGCCGCTGGCTCCTGGAGCCGTCGTCGGACGCCGAGGTGGTGGAGCGGGGCTACATCGATTCCACCTTCGTCCTCCAGACCCGCTGGAAGACCGCCGAGGGCGAGGTGCTGGTCACCGACTTCATGCCGGTGACGGACCGGCGCGCCAACGTGCTGCGACGGATCCAGGGGCTCCGGGGCACGGTCACCATGCGGCAGGAGCTGCAGATCCGCTTCGGCTACGGCGACATCATGCCGTGGGTCACGCAGGGTACGCACGACGGCGCCCCGGTACTGCTCGCCATCGCCGGGCCGGACGCGCTGCTCCTGCGCGGGCCGCGGCTGAAGGCGCGGGACCATCGCCACGAGGGCACGTTCACGGTGGCCGCGGGGGACGTCGTCGACCTGGAACTCGTGTGGTACCCCTCGCACCGTGAGAAGCCGGACGCCCTGGACGTCGACGAGGCGCTCGACAGCACCATCAGCTACTGGCGCGCCTGGGGTGCCAGCTGCAGGATCGAGGGCGGCTACTCCGAGGCCGTGCGGCGCTCCCTGCTCGTCCTGCGCGCCCTCACGCACGAGGACACGGGTGGGATCGTCGCCGCACCGACGACGTCGCTGCCCGAGCAGTTCGGCGGCTCCCGCAACTGGGACTACCGCTTCTGCTGGCTCCGCGACGCGGCCCTGACGCTCGAGGCCATGATGACGCACGGCTTCTCCGAGGAGGCGCTGGAGTGGCGCAACTGGCTGCTGCGGGCGGTCGCCGGTGATCCCGAGGACCTGCAGATCATGTACGGGCTGGCCGGGGAACGGCACCTGCCCGAACGCGAACTCGGGCACCTGCCCGGTTATGCCGGCTCGACGCCCGTACGCGTGGGCAACGGCGCCGTGGACCAGTACCAGGCCGACGTCGTGGGCGAGGTGATGGTGGCGCTCGAGAAGCTGCGCGTCCACGGCGTCACCGAGGACAGCTTCTCGTGGCCGCTCCAGCGGGCCCTCCTGGGCTTCGCGGAGAAGCACCTCCATGACCGGGACCACGGGATCTGGGAGATGCGCGGGGACCCCCAGCACTTCACCCATTCGCGGGTGATGATGTGGGCGGCGTTCGACTGCGCGGTCCGCGCGGTGCGGGATCACGGCCTGCCCGGCCCGGAGCAGCGCTGGACGGAGATCCGGGACGGCCTGCGCGAGGAGATCATGGAGCGCGGCTTCAGCGCCGACCTGGGCTCGTTCACCCAGGTGTACGGCGGGACCGAGGTGGATGCCTCCCTGCTCCAGCTGCCGCACGTCGGCTTCCTCGACTTCGACGACCCGCTGATGCTGGGCACCGTGGAGCGGATCGAACAGGACCTCCTGGACGCCCACGGACTGCTGCTGCGGTACCGCACCGGCAACTCGGACGACGGCCTCGAACCCGGTGAGCACCCCTTCCTGGCGTGCTCGTTCTGGCTCGTGGAGCAATATGCCCACGGCGGCAGGCCCGACGACGCCGCACGGCTCATGGATCAGCTGGTGGGCTACTCGAACGAACTCGGCCTGCTGGCCGAGGAGTACGACCCCGCCCGGGGGCGCATGGCGGGCAACTTCCCGCAGGCGTTCTCGCACCTCGCCCTGGTGCGTGCCGCGGACGCGCTGCACACGGCACACCGGAAGGCCGGGCCCTACGACATGATGGACGAGGTGCAGTAGACGGCAACGACGGGAGCCCGGCCACCAGGGCCGGGCTCCCGTCGTCGTACCGTTGCGGCTCCGCGCCTGCTAGAGCGTGACGCCCTGCGGCTTCAGGACCACCTTGATGGTGCCGTCCGTCTTCTTCTGGAAGTTCTCGTAGGCGGCAGGCGCCTCGTCGATCGAGACCTCGTGGGTCATGAGGTCCATGACGCCCAGCGGGTCCGAGGGATCCTCGACGATCGGGAGGAGCTCGTCCGTCCAGCTTCGCACGTTGCACTGGCCCATGCGGAACTGGATCTGCTTGTCGAACATGGTCATCAGCGGCATGGGGCTCGCCGTGCCGCCGTACACGCCGCTCAGGGACACGGTCCCCCCACGGCGGACGGCGTCGATCGCCGAGTGGAGGACGCTCATGCGGTCGCTGCCGCCGGTCTCCATGACCTTCTGCGCCAGCTTGTCCGGCAGGATGCCCACGGCGTTCTGCGCGAAGGCGCCGGCGGGGGAGCCGTGGGCCTCCATGCCGACGGCGTCCACGATCGCGTCCGGGCCGCGGCCGTCCGTCATGCTGCGCAGTTCCTCGGCGGTGTCCTTCGTGAAGTCGATGGTCTCGATGCCGTGGCGCTTGGCCATCTCACGGCGTTCGGGGACCGGCTCGACGCCGATCACGCGGTGGCTCAGGTGCCGGCCGATGCGTGCCGCGAACTGGCCGACCGGCCCGAGGCCGTACACCGTGAGGACGCCGTCCTTGGGTACGTCCGCGTACTGCACGCCCTGCCAGGCGGTGGGGAGGATGTCCGAGAGGTAGAGGTAGCGCTCGTCGGGCAGTTCCGCGCCGACCTTGACCGCACCGTAGTCCGCGAAGGGGACGCGCAGGAACTCCGCCTGGCCGCCGGGCACGGAGCCGTACAGCTCGGAGAAGCCGAACAGCGACGCGCCGGAGCCCTTCGCGTGCACCTGGGTGGTCTCGCACTGCGACTGCAGGCCGCGCGTGCACATGTAGCAGTAGCCGCAGGAGATGTTGAACGGGATGACCACGCGGTCGCCGACCTTAAGGTTGGTGATGCCCGCGCCCACCGCCTCGACGATGCCCATCGGCTCGTGGCCGAGGATGTCACCCTTGTGCATGTACGGGCCCAGGACCTCGTAGAGGTGCAGGTCCGAGCCGCAGATGGCGGTCGAGGTGATACGGACGATCGCGTCCGTGGGTTCCTGGATCGTGGGATCGGGCACGTTCTCCACGCTGACCTTGCGCTTGCCCTGCCATGTCACTGCCTTCATGTGGTGCTCCTCCGGGTAGTAAGTAGGCTTCGCTTCCCACTATTCACCCCTTCGCAGCGAATGGGAAGTCGAAGCTCGCCGTCGCCTAGCCTTGTCAGGTGGTACTTCTCCAATCCCCGGCGGTCCGTGTGGCCCTGTCCGTCGCGATCGCGACCGGCCTGTACGGACTGTCCTTCGGTGCCCTGTCCGTGGCTGCCGGGCTGACCCTCCTCCAGACCATGGCGCTCAGCCTCCTGCTGTTCAGCGGCGGTTCGCAGTTCGCCTTCATCGGCGTCATCGCCGGCGGGGGGAGCGGCGTGTCGGCGATGTCCGCCGCGGCCCTGCTGGGCATCCGCAACGGGGTGTACGGCATGCAGGTCAACGTGCTGCTCCGGCCCTCCCGCTGGCGGAAGCTGCCGGCCGCGCACCTCACCATCGACGAGTCCGTGGCCACGGCGACGGGCCAGACCGATCCTGACGAGCAGCGCCGCGGGTTCTGGGCCGCCGGGATCGGCGTCTTCGTGCTGTGGAACCTCTTCACCCTCGTGGGTGCGCTCGCGGGCAACGCCATGGGCGATCCGGCCCGCTGGGGGCTCGACGGTGCCGCCGTCGCCGCGTTCCTCGGTCTGCTGTGGCCGCGCATCCGCTCGCGCGAGCCCGCGGCGATCGCCGTCGTCTGCGCCGTCGTCACGATCATCGCCGTGCCGCTCGTGCCGCCGGGCGTGCCGATCCTCCTCGCCGCCGTCGTGGCGGCCGGCCTCGGACTCTCGGGCCTGGGTCCGGCGACGGAAGGCCTCGAGCCCGACGTCGAGCCCTACCCCTCCGGCCCCGCCGGTTCGGCGCGGGGGGACGCATGAGCCTCTGGGGCTGGGTCCTCCTCGCGTGCGCGGTGTCGATCGCCACGAAGTTCCTCGGCTTCCTCGTGCCTGCGAAGCTGCTCGACAACCCGCGGATGCTGCGCGTCGCCGGGTCGCTGACCATCGGCCTCCTCGCCGCCCTGACGGCGACGAACACGGTCGCGTCCGGTCAGGCGCTCGTCATCGACGCGCGGGTCGTGGCGCTGCTGGCGGCCGCCGTCGCGCTCTGGCTGCGGGCGCCGTTCCTCGTCGTCGTCGCGGTCGGGGCACTCGCTGCGGGACTCGCACGGCTGCTGGGGGCGGCGTAGGGCGAACACTGCGGCGTACGCGGCCCCGGCTACGCCGTCGAGCGGGGCATGAACATGATCAGCGCCACGCCGACCAGGCAGACCGCGGAGCCGAGGAGGTCCCAGCGGTCGGGCCGGAAGCCGTCCACGAGCACTCCCCACGCGAGCGACCCGGCCACGAACACGCCGCCGTACGCCGCGAGGATCCGCCCGAAGTTCGCGTCCGGCTGCAGGGTCGCCACGAAGCCGTAGGCCCCGAGCGCCATCACGCCGAGCCCGGCCCACCACCAGGGCCTGCCCTCGCGGACCGCCTGCCAGATGAGCCACGCCCCGCCGATCTCCGCGACGGCGGCCAGCACGAACAGGAGGGTGATGCGCAGGGTCGTCATGGTGCCAGTCTGCCTCGCGCTGCGGGTCAGGAGGCGCCGACGACGGCGGCCGTCGCCTCCGCGATCGCCGCCTCCTCGTCGGTCGGCACCACGAGCACGGGGAACGCCGACGCCCCGGTGCTGATGATGCGCGCCTCCTTGCTGCGCTCGCCGTTCTTCTCCTCGTCGAGGTCCAGTCCGAGCGCACCCAGCTTGGTGACGACGGCGGTGCGGAACGCGGACGCGTTCTCGCCGATGCCCGCGGTGAACACGAGTGCCTGCGCCCCGCCGACGGCCACGTGGTACCCGCCCACGTACTTCGCGAGCCGGTAGGAGGCCACCTCGATCGCGCGCCTCGCCCGGTGGTCGCCGGCGTCGGCGGCCTCCGTCACGGAGCGCATGTCGTTCGTGCCCGCGAGGCCCTTGAGCCCGCTGTCGCGGTTCAGGAGGGTGTCGAGGTCCTGTTCGGTGTACCCCTCGCGCAGGAGGAACAGCAGGATGGACGGGTCGATGTCACCCGAGCGCGTGCCCATCACCAGACCCTCGAGGGGCGTGAACCCCATCGACGTGTCGACGCTCTCGCCGTCGCGGACGGCCGTGACGGAGGCGCCGTTGCCGAGGTGCGCGATCACGCCCGTGAACGTGTCCGCGCCGAGCAGCTCCGCGGCCCCGCGCGCCACGAAGGCGTGCGAGGTGCCGTGGAAGCCGTACCGCCGGATGCCGAACCTCCGGTAGAGCTCGTCCGGCACCGCGTAGCGCCAGGCGTGCTCCGGGAGCGTGCGGTGGAAGGCGGTGTCGAACACCGCGACCTGCGGCATGTCCGGCCACTTGTCGGCGATGGCGCGGATGCCGGTGACGGCCGCCGGGTTGTGCAGGGGTGCCAGCGGGTTGAGGCGCTCGATGGCGCGGGTGATCTCGTTGTCGATGAGCACCGGCTCGCTGAAGCGCTCGCCGCCGTGGACCACGCGGTGCCCGACGGCGTCGATCCCGCGGTCGCCGAGGGCCGCGGACACCTCACCGTCCACGCGGTCGAGCGCCGCCGCGTGATCGGGCACCTCGGCCTCGCCGATCCGCTCGACGAGGCCTTCCGCCAGGACGTCGTCGCCCTCCCTGACCTGGTACTTGAGCGAGGATGAGCCGGAGTTGATGACGAGGATGATCATGGGGTCCTGTCCTGGGGAGGGGTGCAGACGGAGGGCGTCGGGAGGGGTCAGGAGGCGGCGGGCTGCTGGGCCTGCACCGCGGTGATGGCCACGGTGTTGACGATGTCCTCCACGGTGCAGCCGCGGGAGAGATCGTTGACCGGCTTGCGCAGGCCCTGCAGGACGGGCCCGACGGCGACGGCGCCCGCCGACTGCTGGACGGCCTTGTAGGTGTTGTTGCCCGTGTTCAGGTCCGGGAAGATGAACACCGTCGCCTGGCCGGCCACCGAGGACTCGGGGAGCTTGGAGGCCGCGACCGAGACGTCGACGGCGGCGTCGTACTGGATGGGCCCCTCGACCGCGAGGTCGGGGCGCAGCTTCCGGACGAGCTCCGTGGCGCGCCGCACCTCGTCCACCGCGCCGCCGTGTCCGGACTCGCCCGTCGAGTAGGAGAGCATCGCGACCCGCGGCTCCACGCCGAACTGCTCGGCCGTCTCCGCCGAGGCGACGGCGATGTCCGCGAGCTGCTCCTCGTTGGGCTCCGGGTTGACCGCGCAGTCGCCGTACACGAGCACGCGGTCCTGCAGCAGCATGAGGAACACCGAGGAGACGATCTTCACGCCGTCCTTGGTCTTCACGAACTCGAGCGCCGGCCGGATGGTGTTCGCCGTGGTGTGGGCCGCTCCGGACACCATGCCGTCCACCGTGCCGAGCTGCACCATCATGGTCCCGAAGTATGCGCCTTCGAGCATGCGCTCGCGGGCCTCCTTCATCGAGACGTTCTTGTGCGCGCGGAGCTTCACGTACTCGGCGGCGAAATCCTCCCGCAGGTCCGACGTCGCCGGGTCGATGAGCGTGAGGCCGCTGAGGTCGATGCCCTGGCCGGCGGCGAGTTCGCGGACCCGCGCCTCGGGGCCGAGGATGGTGAGGTCGCAGACGTCGCGGCGGCGCAGGATCTCCGCGGCCTTCAGGACGCGGAGGTCCTCGCCCTCGGGGAGGACGATGCGCTTGCGCTCCGCCCTGGCGCGCTGGATCAGTTCGTGCAGGAAGCGCAGCGGCGTCATGCTGACGGGGCGGGGCAGTTCGAGGCGTTCCAGCAGTTCGCTCTCGTCCACCTGCCGCGACCAGGCGCCCAGCGCGGCCGCGGCCTTGCGGCGCAGTCCGCTCGCGATCTCCCCGCGCACCTCGCTGACGTGGCGTGCCACGGTGTAGGTGTCGTCGTCGAGCGCGAAGACGGGGAACGGCGCCTGCGCGAGGAGGGCCAGGATGTTGGGGTCGGGGGCGAGCCCGCCGGTCAGGAACAGGGCCGACGGCACCGGGAACTCGGGGGAGAACGACGACGCGAGGGTCGCCACGAGCACGTCCGCGCGGTCCCCCGGCACGATCACGAGGGCGCCGTCGGTGAGCAGGTGCAGGAAGTTGCCGACGTTCATCGCGGCGACGCGGACGCTGGTGACGTCCCGCTCGAGGTTCGAGTTCCCGGCGATCTGGCGGGCCCCGAGGTCCGTGGCCACCTCGGAGACGGTGGGCTGGGAGATCTCGGACAGTTCCGGGATCACGTAGACCGGCCGGCCCGAGCGGCCGGGCCGGACGTGCTCGCTGATCGCGGTGACGGCGTCGTCGGCCGCGCGGTTGACCATCATCGCGAGGAGGGACACCTTCGCGGCGTCGAGTTCGCGGCGGGCGACGTCCACGGCGTCGGCCGCCTCCTCGACGGACATGCCCTTGGCGCTGACCACTGCGAGGACCATGGCGCCGAGGTTGTTGGCCAGGCGCGCGTTGAGGTCGAACTCGACGGCGGCGTCGTTCCCGGAGAGGTCGGTACCCTCGACGATCACGACGTCGCACTCGGCGGCGATCTCGCTGTAGATGGCGACGCAGCGGGCGTCGATCTCCGCGCGGTCCCCGGTGACGAGCAGGGCGCGGGCCTCGGCGCGGGTGAGGCCGCCGCGGGCACGGCTCTCGGGGAGGTCGAACGAGCGCTGCATGAGGCGGACCATGGGATCCGTGGTGGGGTCGTCGCCCTCCACGATGGGCCGGAAGAAGCCCACGCGGTCGGCGTGCCGGTGCAGCATGTCGGCCAGGCCCAGGGAGATCAGGGACTTGCCGGAGCCGTTGGTCATGGCGCTCACATAGATTCCGCGGGTCATGGGCCCAGTCTTACAGGGTGGCGGGGGGCCCGCCATAATCGGTGTCACGTCCTCGACGGCTGCTGCGGCTGCCCTACCCTTGACCGGGCCGATCCAGGGGACTAACGTACAACCACATGGTTGTACAAATGTCGAGGCAGGACGAGGTGGACCGCCTGTTCCAGGCGCTCGCCGACGCGACACGGAGGGACATCGTGGCGCGCGTCCTGGTCGCCGAGTATTCGGTATCCGGCCTGGCCGAGCACTACGACATGAGCTTCGCGGCAGTCCAGAAGCACGTGGCGGTGCTCCAGAGGGCCTCACTCGTCTCCAAGGAGAGGCGTGGGCGGGAGCAGATCGTGCGCGGAGAGGTGGACGGCGTGCAGAGGGCACGGCGCCTGCTCGACGACTACGAGAGGATCTGGCGGCAACGCGTCGACCGGATCACGGACCTCCTCGGCGAGGACGCCGGGGATGACGACTAGGAAGGCATCATCATGACGGTCATCAGTACGGAGAAGGACACGGAAGCTCTCCACTTCAGGCTGGTCGCGGAGTTCGACGCCGGCGTCGAACGCGTCTGGCGGATCTGGGCGGACGCGCAGCAGCTCCAGCGCTGGTGGGGCCCACCCACCTGGCCGGCGACCTTCGACACCTACGAGTTCGAGGAGGGTGGCCGTGCGGCCTATTACATGACAGGGCCCGACGGCGAGAAGGCGCGGGGCTGGTGGCGGATCACCGCCGTCGAGCCGCCCCGCCTGCTGACCTTCGTGGACGGCTTCGCGGACGAGAACGGCGACCCGGTGCCCGATATGGGGGAGACAGCTGCCACCGTCACGCTCGAGGACCTCGGCGGACGCACGCGGATGACCATGACCACGGCCTTCCAGTCCATCGAGCAGCTCGAACAGATGGTGGAGATGGGCATGGAGGAGGGCATCCGCGCGGCACTCGGCCAGGTCGATGCGCTCCTCGCCGAGGACGCCTCCGTCTGAGGTCCGGTCGGCGGCGAACCCCGGACACGCGAAGGCGCCGTCGGCCCCGGATGAACCGGGGCCGACGGCGCCTGCGTGAGACTTACGCCGTGGCGGTCGTGGCCTTGCGCGGCGGCAGGGCGAGCTTGAAGATCTTCGCCCAGGTGGAGCCGACCTGCTTGGGCAGGGGGCCCGTGGTGTAGGGGAGCTTGTACCGGGTGCAGATCTCGCGGACCTTGACGGCCACCTCGGCGTACCGGTTGGACGGCAGGTCGGGGAAGCAGTGGTGCTCGATCTGGTGGGACAGGTTGCCCGTCATGAAGTGCATGAGCTTCGAGCCGGAGATGTTCGCCGAGCCGATCATCTGGCGGACGTACCAGTCACCGCGGGTCTCGCCGTCCACCTCCTCCTCCGTGAACGTATCCGTGCCGTCGGGGAAGTGGCCGCAGAAGATGACCGCGTGCGCCCAGAAGTTACGGATGGCATTGGCGGCGAGCGTGCCGTAGAGGGCCTGCTTGCCGGAACCGGTCAGCATGGCGACGGCGGGGGTGGCGGCGTAGTCCTTGGAGAACTGCTTGACCACCTTGACGCCCACGGCCTTGAGGTCGCGGTTCATGGCCTCCTTGGACTTCAGGCCCTCCTTGTACTCCGGGATCTCGAGGTCGTACAGGGCGATGCCCCACTCGAAGACCGGCGCCAGGATGGCGTTGTACAGCGGGTTGCCCAGGTTGAACGGCTTCCACGGCTGGTCGGGGTCCATGCGGAGCAGGTTGTATCCGATGTCCCTGTCCTTGCCGATGACATTCGTCCAGCGGTGGTGCAGGTCGTTGTGGGTGTGCTGCCAGGAGCGCGCCGGGGTGACGAAGTCCCACTCCCAGGTGGTGGAGTGGATGTCCGGATCGCGCATCCAGTCCCACTGCCCGTGCAGCACGTTGTGCCCGATCTCCATGTTCTCCATGATCTTGGCGAGGCTCAGCATGGCCGTGCCGGCGAACCAGGCGGGCTTGTACTTGCTGAACAGGAGGGTGCCGCGGCCGGCGAACTCGAGGGAGCGCTGGATCTTGATGACCCGGCGGATGTACGCGGCGTCGGTGGCCCCGCGCTTGGCGAGGATCTCGTCGCGAACGGCGTCGAGTTCGCGGCCGAGCTCCTCGACCTGCTCATCGGTCAGGTGCTTGGCGGCATCGGGGCGGACCAGGGGGTGGCCGGACGCCGCGAGGGCGCCCGGGCGGGTCGCTGTGGTGGTCATGAGGACTCCTCCGTTGGGTTTACAGGTCGAGGTTCACGGGCCCGGCGGCTGCCGAGACACAGGTCTGGATGAGCTGGCCGGGAGTGTTGTGCAGCTCGCCGCTGCGCAGGTCGCGCACCTGGCCGGCGCGGAGCGGGATGAGGCAGCTGTGGCAGATGCCCATGCGGCAGCCGCTCGGCATGAGGACGCCGGCGTCCTCGCCGATGTCGAGCAGCGGGGTGTCGCCGTCGGCCTCCACCTCGCGGTCGGACTGCTCGAAGGTGACGAGGCCGCCGTCGTGCCCGGCGCCCGCCGTGAGGTCGGTGCTGAACCGCTCGATCGTCAGCGTGCCGGTCCGCACGCCCTGCGACCCGGCTCCGGTGGTGACGTCAGGGACGGTCCGTGACTGCTCGAGGGCCGCCTCCCGCTCCCAGAGCTCCTCGGCGTCGTCGAGGAACCCCTCGGGCCCGCAGGCATAGGCGGCACGTGAGCGCCAGTCAGGGCAGAGGTCCGCGATGGTCTGGGCGGTGAACTGCAGGCGGCCACGCGCGCTGGTGAACCAGTGGCGGACCGTGAGGTTGGGGAACTGGTCCGCCAGTTCGTCCAGCTCCTCGCGGAACACGCTCTTCTCGGGGGTGCTGTTGGAGTTGATGAGCACCACGTTGGCGTCCGGCCGGCGCGGGATGAGCGTGCGGATCATCGACATGACCGGCGTAATACCGCTGCCCGCCGTGAGCATGAGCAGGGAGCGCGGGTGCTCGGGGAGCACGAAGTCGCCCTGGGGCGGCGCCAGGAACAGGACGTCGCCCGGCTTGGTGTCGCGCACCAGGACGTGGGACACCGAACCGGCATCCTTGACGGTGATGGCGGGGTCGTGTCCTGCGGCATTGCTCAGGGAGTAGGAGCGCCACTGGCGGACCCCGTCGAGCTCGACGCCGATCCGCGCCCACTGTCCGGCCTGGTGCGCGTGCCAGCCATGCCCGGGGCGGAAATAGATGGTGGCGGAGTCGTCGGTCTCGTGCACCACGCGCGTCACGACGCCACGGAGCTGGCGCGAGGAGTACACGGGATTGAAGAGCGCCAGGAAGTCTTCCGCCGTGAGTGGGGTGGTCAGCGCAGCCGTTGCACGCGCCAACTTTCGAAACCGAATCATTGAACCAACAATATAGCCTCTCCCGCTAAAGTTCTGCACCGGTGACGTAGAGTTGAAGGGAGAAAATTGTCTTGACGAAACAGATCGGAGTTGTTCCTTGAGTTCTGGCACGCTGGAGATCGCTCCGCCGGAGCCGCCCTGGCTCAGTCTCCCTCCGGAGGTCAGCGACCGGTTGAGGCCTCTCACGCCGGATCTCGTGGAAGCCATCATCCAGGCGGTCCCGCAGCTGGTCCCGGCCTACGCACGGCCCATCGAGGGGAACTTCGGCCGCGGCCTGCGCCGGGGCGTGGCCGCGGCGCTCGAGCGGTTCCTCGAGCTGCCGGGCACCGGCCTGCCTGCGCTGTCCGATCAGAGCCGCCAGCTGGTGGCGGGCCTGGGCCGCGGCGAGTTCCGGCAGGGTCGCAGCATGGATGCGCTGCTCGGCGCCTACCGGATGGGCGCCCGCGTCACGTTCCGTGAGATGTCGCGCCGCTCCATGGAGGAGGGCCTCGGCCCCGCCGTGGTCGTGGATCTCGGGGAATCGATCATGGCGTACATCGACGAACTCTCCGCCGTGAGCGCCGAGGCCTACGCCTTCGAGCAGTCGGAGCGGGCCGGGGCCGTGGACCGCCGCCGTGCCGAACTGCTGGAGCTGCTGCTGCTCGGGCGGGCGGACGAGACCGCGCTCCGGCAGGCGGCGTCCCTCGCGGACTGGGCCGTCCCCGCGCAGGTGGTCGTGGTGACGCTGCCGCTGGACCGTGCCCGGGGGATCCGGCAGCGGCTCGGGGCGGGGGCGATCGTCGTCGAACGCGAGACCGATGCCGTCGCCCTGGTGCCCGAGCGGGGGCCGTGGCAGCGGGCGGAACTCGACCGCGTGCTCACCGGGCGGAGCGCGGCCATCGGGCCCGCGGGCGGCCTCGACCAGGTGGCGCAGTCGCTGCGGCTGGCCGTGCTGGCGGCCTCCATGCTGCCTCCGCGCGAGGGTGCGGACGAGCCACCGGTCTGGGCGGACGAGCACATGACCGAGGTGGTCCTCGCGGCCGAACCCTCGGCCATCGGGGAGCTGGCCCGACGGAGGCTCGCGCCGCTCGCCGTGCTGCCGGACATCCAGCGCGTCAAACTCGAGGAGACCCTGCTGGCCTGGCTGCGGCACTGGGGGCAGCGTGCACCGATCGCCGAGGAGCTCGGCATCCACGGCCAGACGGTCGGGTACCGCGTCCAGCAGCTGCGCGAACTGTTCGGCGACGACCTGCGGGACCCGAAGGTGCGCTTCGAACTGGAGATCGCGCTGCGCAGCGACCGGAGGGCCCCGGTCCGATCTTAGGGTCCGTCGTAGGTGGCGGCCGTCCAGAGATGGAACAGGGCGTAGGCGCGGTAGGGGCGCCAGGCCTGCGACAGCGTCTCGGCGTCCCGGATGCTCGGGTTCCCCATGGCGCGGCGTGCCACGAGATCGCCCGGCGTGAACGCGTCGGGATCGCGCAGGACCCGCACCGCGAGGTAGTCGGCGGACCACGGGCCGATCCCGGGGATGGCGAGCAGCTCCCTGCGCAGCCGCGGGTGATCGGCCTCCGGGTCCAGCGTCAGGCCGTCGACGACGGCGCGGGCCACATTCTGCACGGTCGCGGCCCGCGTGCGGGTCACGCCCACCGCGGCGCGCAGCTCCTCGTGCTGTGCGTCGGCGACGAACCGCGGCGTCGGGAACAGGGTCAGGCCGCATGGCGACGGCTCCCCGTACGCCGCGGCGAGCCTGCCGCCGAAGGTGCCGCCCGCGGCGACGGAGACCTGCTGGCCCAGGACGGTCATGACGGCGGCCTCGAAGGCGTCGGGGTAGCCGACGGCGCGCAGCCCGGGGCGCCGCCGGACCAGCGGGCCGAGGAGCGGGTCGGCGTCGAACGCGCGCTCGACGGCGGCCGTGTCCGTGTCCAGGTCCAGCCAGCGGCGGGTGGTGCGCGTCAGATGCGCGAACTCGTCGTCGTCGTCCGTGTCCGCGATGAGTTCGACGTCGTCGGCCCGGATGGTGACCGTGATGCGGCGTGGGCCGCCCGGCGTGGGGAGGAGCCTGGTGTGCGAGCGGCCGCTGCGCTCGGCGATCTCGCACCCCGGGATGGCGTGGTTCGCGAGGATCGCCGCCATGGGACCCGCCGCGAGGGCGCCGTTCGGGGTGAGGATCGCGGTGCGGCTCACGGGAGGACGGCGTCCACGGATCCGGCGTCCACCACGCCGCTCGGGTCGGGTGCCGATGCCATGGACGCTCCTGGAGGGTTGGGGAAGGGGGCTGCGTCCCACCCTACGACGGCCGACGGTCAGGATCGCGGCGTACCATCCCCGGCATGACGGAACAGCAGCCCTACACCCTCATCGACACCTATCCGGGGTTCGAACTGCGGGCCTACCCGGCGCACGTCGTGGCCGAGGTGGATGTCGACACGGCGTTCGACAGCGCCGGCAACGCCGCCTTCCGGACGCTCGCCTCGTACATCTTCGGTGCGAACACGTCGCGGCGGAAACTCACCATGACGGCACCCGTGACGCAGCAGGCGTCCACCCCGGCCGGGGAGGCGAGCTCGGAGCAGCTGGCGATGACGGCCCCGGTGACCCAGCAGCGGGCTCCGACCGGTCACACCGTCGCGTTCGTGCTGCCCGCCGATGTGTCCTTCGCCACTGCGCCGGTCCCCGACGACCCCCGCGTCCGCGTGGTCCAGAAGCCCGCGGCCACCACCGCCGCCGTGTCCTTCTCCGGCCGCGGAGGCCAGGCATCCTTCGAGCGGCACCTCCAGGGACTGCTGGCGGCAGTAGGGAAGGCGGCCTTCGTGCCGCGGGGCGAACCCCGGTACGCGCGCTTCGATCCGCCTATCACGCCCGGGGTCTTCCGTCACAACGAAGTTCAGATCGACGTGGTGGGGATGCGTGGAGAAAAGTCCCATCCGTAACCGGTATATTGCAGCCGGTATATGGAATACTTCCGCCTCTGCCGAGGTTGAGAGTGGCATCTGGGCGTCATTCCCGCCCATAGAAGGAGATCAACCGTAATGGCAACCGACTACGACGAGCCGCGCGTTCGTCCGGAAGACCAGCCGGCCAACGAGTCGTTGGAGGCAATTCAGGCTCAGCGCAGCGCAACCACGCAGACCGCGCTGATCGACGTCGAGGACGGTGAGACCGCCGAAGGCATCGACCTTCCGGGCGCCGACCTCTCGCACGAGGAACTCCTGATCCAGGTCATCCCCCAGCAGGAGGACGAGTTCACCTGCATGTCCTGTTTCCTGGTGCACCACCGCAGCCAGCTTGCGCGCGAGAAGAACGGCGACAAGTACTGCGCCGAGTGTGAGGGCTGACCGCTCCTTCGGGTTCGCGTCGAGCCCCTGGCCCCATGGCCGGGGGCTTTCTTCATTAACCGGTTAGGTAGCGTGCCCGCGCCACTGGCCCCGGCCAGTACGGTAAGGGCATGAAGCCTTCCCACGTCATCGTGCTGCCCGGCGGCGGCTACACCGAGCTGTCCGACAACGAGGGCGAGGTGGTCGCCGAGCGGCTGCGCGCCCTCGGCCTGTCCGCCGGCGTCTTCGACTATCCCGTCCGGACCCGCCACCCCGGACCGCTCGACGCCGTCCGCGCCGAGATCCGCCGGGTCCGCGCCACCGGCGTCGACCGTGTGGCGCTGCTCGGCTTCTCGGCCGGCGGCCATCTCGCCGGACACGCGGCGCTCGCTCCGGGCGCGCGCGACGACGAACGCGTGGACGCCGTCGTGCTCGGCTACCCGGTGGTGTCCATGGAACTCGCGACGCACCGCGGATCGCAGGACGAACTACTGGGGCCCGACGCCGGGGGGACGGTCCGCGCCGCGACCTCACTCGACCGGCTGGTCACCCGGGACGCGCCGCCATTCTTCCTCTGGCATACAGCCGCGGACGAGGATGTCCCCGTGGAGCACGCCTACCGGCTCGGGCTGGCGCTCGTGGCCCACGCCGTGCCGCACGCCCTGCACGTCTTCGAGGAGGGTGAGCACGGACTGGGCCTCGCGGAGGGACAGGGCGCCGCCGGGCAGTGGAGCCCCCTGGCCGCCGCATGGCTCCAGGCGCGGGGCTGGTGACCACCCCGCCCCTGCCCGCCCAGCTGTCGCGCGCCCGGCGTCCTTCGGCAGCAGTCCTGCCGGCCCGGTGATCGCCCAGACCCTCGTTGCGCTCGGCCCGGTGATCGGCCTGATCGCCCTCGGCTACGGCCTCCGGGCACGCAGTTTCCTGGCGCCTGCCTTCTGGCCCCCCGCCGAGCGTCTCTGCTACTTCGTCCTGCTGCCCGCACTGTTCATCAGCGGCACCGCGACAGCCGATCTCGCCGGTCTGCCGATCGTCCTCATGGCGCCGGTCCTCGCCGGGTCGGTCCTCCTCACGGCGCTCGGACTCGTCCTCGCGCAGCGCCGCCTCGACCTCGCCGGCCCCGCCTTCACCTCCGTGCTCCAGGGCAGCATCCGGTTCAACAACTACCTCGGGCTCTCCATCGCCCTCGCCCTGTTCGGGGCCGACGGCGTGGCGCTCGCCGCCATCGCCAACACCGTCCTCGTGCCGCTCGTGAACATCCTCTGCACGCTCGCCTTCGCGCGCTACGGCGCCGAGCGGCTGACCGTCGGCGGCACGGTCCGCAGCATCGCCACGAACCCGCTGATCCTCGGCTGCCTGATCGGGATCCTCCTGAACGTCACCGGCGTCGGCCTGCCGCCCGGCGTCGACGGCTTCGTACGGGCCCTCGGGACGGCGTCCCTGCCGCTCGGCCTGCTCTGCGTGGGCGCGGCGCTCGAGCTCCGCAGCATGGGCAGGAATCTCGGCGCCGTGGCGCTGGCCACCTCGGTCAAGTTCGTGGTGCTGCCCGGCCTCGGCGTCGCCGGGTGCCTGCTGCTCGGGCTCACGGGGGAGCCGGCCGCCACGGTGATCCTCTTCCTGTCCCTGCCCACGGCGTCCTCGGCCTACGTGATGGCGCGGGCCCTCGGCGGGGACTCGCGCCTCATGGCCTCGACGATCACCCTGCAGACCGTCGCCGCCGTGGCCTACCTGCCGCTCGTGTTCCTCGTCATCGGGGGCGTCACCGGCTGAGGGCCCGCCCGCCGAACTGTTCCTCCAGCTCGTGCAGGTCGAGGTCGCAGCCCTTGTCGGAGCCCCGGAAGGTGCGGCGGTACGCGGCCGGGCTGACGCCGAGGGCCTTCTGGAAGTGGTGGCGCAGCAGCACCGCCTGCCCGAAACCTGCCGCACGGGCGACGGCGTCGATGGTCAGGCGCGTCTCCTCCAGCAGCGACTGGGCGCGCAGCAGGCGCTGCCCGGTGAGCCAGGCGGCCGGCGTCGTGCCCGTCTCCGCACGGAAGCGCCGGGCGAAGGTCCGTTCGCTCATGTGCAGGCGTCGGGCGAGGGTCGCCACGGAGATGTCCTGGTCCAGGTGGTCCCCGAGCCACACGAGCAGTTCCTCCATGGATGCGCCGCACTCGGTGGGGATGGGCCGCTCGATGAACTGGGCCTGGCCGCCGTCGCGATGCGGGGGCACCACCATGCCGCGGGCGATCGCCGTCGCCGCCCTCGGGCCGAACTCCTGCCGGATGAGGTGCAGGCTCGCGTCGATCCCCGACGCCGTGCCGGCGCTCGTGAGGATGGTGCCGTCCTCGACGTAGAGCACGTTCTCGTCCACGCGGGTGCCCGGATAGGCCTCGGCCAGGCTCCTCGTGTACTTCCAGTGCGTCGTCGCCGAGCGGCCGTCCAGGAGCCCGGCCTCGGCGAGGGCGAACGCCCCCGAGCAGACCGAGAAGATGCGTGCGCCCCGGCGCTCCGCGGCCCGGAGGGCGTCCAGGACGGCGCCGGGCACCGCCGTACCGGCGGGGAAGGGCGCCATGATCACGAGGTCGGCGTCGTCGGCGCCCGTGAGGTCGTCGTCGACCTGCAGGGACACGCCCGACGCCGTCCGGACCAACCCGGGGACGGGTGTGCAGACCCGGAGGTCGAAGGCGGGGAGTCCGACGCCGAGGGCCGAGCGGTCCACACCGAACACCTCGCAGGCCACGCCGAACTCGAAGACGGCGAGGCCTGGCAGGACGATCACGGCGACTTTGGAGAGCATGCCTCAAGTTTGGCAGCTTTTGAGCGTTGTGGGTCGTTTCTGCCACTCTTTTTCTTCCGTCAGCGGGATCAGTATCGACGCATGAACATTCTGCTGATTCTCCTGGTCATCGTCCTCGCCGCGCTCCTGGTGCGGCATCTCCTGCGGACCGTCGGCGCGGACGTGCCGCCGGACCATCCGGCGTCCCACGCCGACTGGAGCGTGGACTCCCTGCCGAGCTCCGCGTACGCCCTGCGGCATGACGTCTAGCGGCGCACCCCCGGCGCGCCGGCGGCCGTTCGCCTGCTACTCCCGGATGGACACCCTCGCCTCGGCGTCCAGCCTGGTCTCCGCCACCACCAGCACGGCGGTCATCACGGACGCCAGGGCGAGGGCCGCCAATGGTGCCAGCGGGGCGGCGACGGGGATGAGCAGGAGCAGGACGGCGGCGCCGACGAGCCGCAGCTTCTTCCAGGAACCGGACATGCGGCGCCAGAAGGCCGAACTGCCGAGGAGGAACAGGGCGGCCCCGCCGAAGAGCGCGAACGAGCCGAGCAGGCCGAAGTCCTCCGTGTCGTAGACGTGCGCCAGGACGTCCTCCACCCCGAACGCGGAGAGGATGATCCCGGCCACGAGGGGCAGGTGCAGATACGAGTAGGCGTCGACGGCGGCCCAGATGCGTTCCTGGCCCCGCAGTGCCGCGAAGAGTCGCTCGGCGGCGATCGCCGTGACGTCGAAGTGCAGCCACCACAGGCAGACGGACAGGGCGATCCCGAACACCGCGCCGAGGAGGATCGGGACGCTCACCGGTTCACGGGAGGCGCCGACGCCGATGGCGACGATCGATTCGCCGAGCGCGAGGATGACCACCAGGCCGTGGCGTTCGGTCCAGTGCGCCGCCGAGGGGAGGCGCCAGTCCCCGCCGGAGACGAGGTAGGTCAGGGCGATGTCCACGACGAGCCCCGCCAGCCAGAACCAGGTCTGCGCCGTCCCGCCGATCACCGCGCCCACGAGGATGAGGGCGCAGCCCGAGAACATCGCCCCGGACAGCTTGAGGACCTGGCGCTGCAGCGGTTTGTCCGCCATGGCCGCGTACAGGTAGAGCGCCAGGTGCATCAGGCGGACCACGAAGTACGCCAGCGCGAGGACGAGCGGTCCGCTGAGGCCACCCTCGAGATCGTCGAAGGCCTCCGGGATGGCAAGGGCCGCGATGAACATGGCGACCATGACGACCGACAGCCCGAGACGCATGACCCCCTCGTCCACGTGCGTCTGGTTGCCGAGCCAGGAGAAGGCCACCCACGACCACCAGAGCAGTCCCAGGATGATCATGCCCTGCAGCACTCCGGGGAACGAGTGCTCATGGGCCATGAAGCCGGTGACCTGCGTGAATGCGAATACGAACACCAGGTCGAAGAAGAGCTCGAAGGTGGTGACGCGATGCGACTCGTCGGAGACGCGCGCCGCCCGAAGGGTTCTCCGTCGGAGCTGCATGCGGCACAGTCTAGGACCGCGTGGGCCGGTGGCCGAGGGGTCGGGGGATTATGAAGTGCACCCCGAGTGATAAGCATGCTTGCTATCACTCCGGACGGGACCTACGGTGAAGGGAAGCAACCCCTCGAAAGGATCATGATGATCACGCTTGAACAGATGAAGGACGCCATGAACGCCGGCGCGAACGTGCTGAGCGAGGATGGAGCCGTCCTCGGTCCCATGGGCCAGCTTTACGTCGACGACGCGACCGGCGATCCCAGCTGGGTCACCGTGGCGACCCACACGGCGGGCAACCCTGAATCCTTCGCGCCCCTCCGCGACGCCACCCTCGACGGCCAGGACGTGCGCCTGCCGTACCCGCACGGCACGGTCTACGAGTCCCCCAAGATGTCGCAGGACGGGCACCTCAGCCCCGAGGAGGAGCAGCACCTGCTCCGCTACTACGGCCTGATCGCCGCGACGGACGACGACGGCCTGGCAGCCGCGCCGACCGGCGACCGCTCCTCGCGCGCCGACGCCTACGCCGGTCGCTCCGACCGCTCCGATTCCTCCGAGGGACGCTCCGACGGCTTCGCGGGCGGCTCGGCCGATGACGACGAGGTGTCCATGACGCGTTCCGAGGAGCAGCTGCGCGTCGGCACCGAACTCCGGGAGACGGAGCGCGTACGCCTCGTCAAGCGCGTGGTGACGGAGGACGTCACCATGACCGTGCAGATCCGTCGCGAGGAGCTCGTCGTCGAGCGCGTGCCGGTCCAGGACGGCGCGCCGCTGTACGACGACGGCGCAGGAACGTTCAGCAAGGCCGAGCGTGAGCGCCTGTACTCGGCCGTGGAGACCGCCTTCAACGGCGACGTGGTCGAGATGGTCCTCTACGAGGAGAAGCCGCGCATCGAGGTGGATGTGGTGCCCATCGAACGCGTCCGCATCAGCCGCGAGGCACGGACGCACGACGAGGTCGTCACCGGCCAGGTGCGCAAGGAAGTCATCGAGACGGAGCGCATCGAGCTGTAGGGCTTACCGCCCTCCCGAATACCGGGAATGACCGCCGAACTGAGCTTTCGGCGGTCATTTCTGCCCTCTCGGCGTTCGTCCTAGTGCTCCCGTGAGGACAGCACGCAGAACTCGTTGCCGTCCGGGTCCGCCAGGACCTCCCAGGTGACGTCGGGCCCCTGCCCGATGTCGACGCGGTGCGCCCCGAGGGTGATCAGACGCTCGATCTCGGCGTCGCGGTCCTCGCCGGCATGGGGCGCGAAGTCGAGGTGCAGGCGGTTCTTCCCCTGCTTCCCATGCTTCACCGGGACGAACACGAGGCCGGGAGGGACCTGCTCGAAGGCCAGCGTGGGTTCCAGCTCGCGGGCCCACGGTGGTACCACCGCGGCCTCGTCGTCGTCCTCGAAGATCACCTCCCAGCCCAGTGCGGCGGACCACCAGTGCGCCAGGGCACGATGATCGGTGGATTCGATGACGGTGGAGTACCAGCGAAGAGCCATGCGCTGATTGTGCCGCGATGGCGGCGCCGGGACGGCCGAAGCCGGACAGCTCCGGTCCGCATGCTGTCCCCGTCAGCGGCTGGGCCGGCTCCGGAACAGCAGGTGGACGAAGTAGGGGGCGCCGAGCAGCGCCGTGAGCAGTCCCGCCGGCAGCTGCGCCGGGGCGATCGCCGTCCGGCCCACGAGGTCGCCGAGGCAGACGAGGAGTGCCCCCAGCAGCACGGCGGCGGGCAGGATGAGCCGGTGCGACGCACCCACCAGGGCCCGCGCGGCGTGGGGGGCCACGAGACCCACGAAGCCGATGACGCCGATGCCCGCGACGGAGGACGCCGTGAGCAGGACCGCGGCCGAGAGCAGCACCAGCCGCGCCCGCGGGACCCGGATGCCGAGCAGGCGCGGCGTGTCCTCGTCGAGGGCCAGGAGGTCCTGCGTCCTGTGGAGCGCCGCGATGACCGGCACGGCCACGAGCAGGGCGACGGCCATGGGCACGAGGTGCTGCAGCGACCGGCCGTAGGTCGAGCCGGACAGCCAGGTCAGGGCCTTGGACTCGTTCCACGGATCGGTGGCGACGATCAGCAGCGTGATGACGGCGGTGGCCGCGGCGGAGACGCCGATGCCGATCAGCACCAGCCGGTCCGTCTGCATCCCGCCGCGGAAGGACAGCCCGAACACGATGAGCGAGACGACGGCGGCACCCACCCCGGCTGCCGCGCTGACACTCCAGAAGCCGGCGAGCGGCACGGCCGTGATGACGACGACCGCTCCGACGCCCGCTCCACCGGACACCCCGAGGATCGCGGGTTCGGCGAGGGGATTCCGCGTGACGGCCTGGATCGCGGTCCCGGCCAGGGCCAGCGACGCGCCGGCGAGCAGGGCCGCGCCGACGCGCGGCGCGCGGGTGTCCAGCACGCTCGAGACCACCGGCCCGGCCTGGCCGGACATCCAGTTGGCGACATCGCCGAGGAGGAGCTTCGCGTCGCCGAGCAGCAGGCCGGCGACGGTCGCCGCGCCGAGCAGCACCGTCAGGGCCACGAATACGGTGGTGCTCCGGGCAGCCCCGACGGTGCGCAGCGAGACGGGTGCGGCGTCCCTGGTGGGGCCGTCCGAGCGCATCCGGTGGGCGAGCGCCACGAGGAAGACGGCGCCGAACACCGTCGTGACGACGCCCGTCGGTACCTCGACCGCGCTCTCCGCTCCGATCGCCGCCCGCAGCAGCACGTCCGCGCCGAGCACGAGGAACACGCCCATCAGTGCTGCGGCGGGGATCAGCGCGAGGTGCCGGTGCAGGCCGGTGATGCGGGGCGCGGCGAGGCGCACGACGGCGGGCGCGGCGAGCCCGACGAAACCGATGGGTCCGGCGACGGTGACGGCCGCGGCGGAGAGGAGCACGGCGAGCACGATGGCGAGGACCTGCGTCCCGCGGACGTTGATCCCGAGGACGCGCGCCTGGTCGTCGCCGAGCGTCAGCAGGTCCAGGGACCGCGACTTCACGAGCAGGAGGAGCAGGCTCGCGCCGACCAGCGGGGCGAGCAGCGTGACCTTCTCCAGTCCGCTCTGCCCGAGGGAACCGGACCCCCACGCGAACAGGCCGCGGGTCTCCTGCGAGAACAGCAGCAGGAGCGCGCTGGTGAGGGCGCCGAACGCCAGGGCGATGGCCGAACCGGCGAGGACCAGGCGCACGCTCGAGGCCTGTCCGGCTCCGGAGAGCGCAAGGACGAGGGCTGCCGCGGCGAGGCCGCCGATGAACGCCACGCCCACCGCGCCGAGCAGCGGCACCTGCAGGCCGAGCGCCGCGACGGCGACGACGGCGAGATGGGCGCCCGCGTTCACCGCGAGGGTGTCGGGGGAGGCGAGGGCGTTCCGCGACACGGACTGCATGACCGCGCCGGCCGCCCCCAGGGCAGCGCCGACGAGGATGCCGGCGGCCAGCCGGGGGATGCGGCTCGCGGCGACGACGGCGCCCGTGGTGCCGTCGTCGTTCCCGGCCAGCAGGCCGAGGATGTCCCCGGTGTCGACGCTGGAGGTGCCCTGTGTGAGGTGGACGAGGGCGAGGACCGCGGTGGCCACCGCGAGGAGGCCACCGGCAAGGGCGAGCCGCGCTCCCGGACGCGGGGCGGGGACCCCGGCGCGTGCGGGAGCGGACCGGGTCAGGGTTGCCGGCGGCACCGCCGCTACTGTCCGGCCTGCGCGGCCTCGACGGCCGCGTCCACGATCTGTCCCATGGAGCTGGGTCCCCCGAACGTCCACAGGGCGTCGGGGAAGCGCGTCACGTCGCCGGATTCGACGAACGGCAGGCCCTCCCACACGGCGTTGCCCTCGAGCTCGTCCTGGTACGGATCGCCGAAGGCGTCGTTGGCGATGTACCAGAACAGGGTGTCCCCGGGCAGGGCGGTGAGGCCCTCGACGTCGGTCTGGCCGAGACCGTAGGCGGGGTCGCCCTCGACGTCCCAGGCGTCGGTGAGGCCCAGCCGGGCGAAGACGTTCCCGACGAGCGATCCTCCGGTGAACGGGCGGATCGACACGCTGCCGGCGTCGACGTAGGCGTCGGAGAACGCGACCGGGGCGTCCGCGGCGCCCGCCGCCTCGATGGCTGCCTTGCCGTCGGCGATCTTCGCCTCGAGGCCGGACCGGAGGTCCGCGGCCTGGTCCTCGGTGCCCGTGAGCGTGGCGATCAGGTCGAGGTTCTCGTACATCTGGCCGAGGTTGTCGGTCGCGTCACCACCGGGGACGACGACGACGGGCACGGTCTGCTCGATCTGCTCGATCGCCCCCTCGACGAGCTGGTCGGTGACGATGACGACGTCGGGCGTGAGGGACACGAGGGTGTCGATGCTGGGCTCGCCCCGCACGCCGACGTCGGTGACGGAACCGTCGAGCGGCTCGGCGCTGACCCACTGGGCGTAGCCCTCCACGTCCGCGGCGCCCACCGGCATCACGCCGAGGGCCACGAGGTTCTCGACGGCGTTCCACTCGGTGGCCACCACGCGGTCGGCGGGTCCGTCCAGGCTGACCTCCTTGCCGCGGGCGTCGGTGACGGTGATGCGCTCGCCGGCCGCGGTCTCCTCGGGCAAGGAGTTGCCGGCGGCCTCCTCCGTGGTGCCGCACGCGGTCAGGGAGAGCAGGGTTACCGCGGCGAGGGCAGCGAGGATCTTCGGGTGTGTCATCGGCTTCGTTTCTGTTGGTGCGCGGACGGCGCGGGGGATGGAGCGGATCAGGGGGTGGGGACGGCCGCGCGGGGTGCGTTGTGGCGCCCGACGGCGCGGGTGTGGACGGTGCCGTCCGTGACGGTCACGTCGACGCGGACGCCGTAGGCGCGGGACAGGTTCTCGGAGGTCAGGACCTCCAGGGGTGCGCCCTGGGCCAGGACGGCGCCGTCCTCCAGCAGGACCACGTGGTCGGCGATGGCGGCGGCCTGGTCGAGGTCGTGCAGGACCACGCCGACGGTCACGCCGTGGTGGGTGGCGAGGTCGCGGACGACGTCGAGGATCTCCACCTGGTAGCGGAGGTCGAGGTAGGTGGTGGGTTCGTCGAGCAGCAGCACGCCGGTGTCCTGCGCCAGGCAGCCGGCGAGCCAGACGCGCTGCACCTGTCCGCCGGAGAGCGCGGCGACCGGCCGATCGGCGAGGTCGGTGGTGCGCGTGAGCTCCAGGGCGCGGTCGACGGCGGCAGGGCCCTCCGCGTCCTGGCCCGTCCAGCGGCTGCGGTGCGGGTGGCGGCCGAACGCGACGACCTCGCGGACGGTGAGGCCGCCGGGGACCGGCCGGCTCTGCGCCAGGAGGGTGATCGCACGGGCGAAGTCCCTGGGGGAGAGGCCGAGGACGTCCGCGCCGTCGTCGAGCGTGACCGATCCGGCGTCGGGCGCGTGGAGGCGGGCGATGCTGCGCAGGAGCGTGGACTTGCCGCTGCCGTTGGGGCCGATGAGCGCGGTGACCGTGCCCGGCGCGAGGCCGAAGGAGACGGACCCGATGACCCGCCGGCTGCCGTAGGAGACGCCCAGGCCCGCGACGGTGAGCGCTGGCGGGACGGAGGGGTCGTTGAGGGGCACGAGCTTAGGTTAGGTTGTCCTAACGTGAATGCGCAAGAAATAACGTCACATTGGTGTGTCCTATTTCCGTACCACCGTTCCCGTGATCACCGCGTCACCGGGCAGCAGCCACGCATAGTGCGCGTCGTCGGCGACCCGTGTGTCCGTGGTCTCCCCCGCCGGACGGGCCCGGCGCGTCAGCTTCCGCCACCACGTCCCTCCCGGACCGTGCGCGACCGCGGACCCGCCGGTCACGGTCGCCGCGTCCCTGCGTGGGAACCGCGGGACAGGGCGGTCACGATGAACTCCCGCACGGGCCCGGGCGCCCGTCGTCCCGCCGTCGTCGCGGGGGATTCCCCGGGCGTGGGGGCGGCGAGCCAGTCCCCCACGTGGGTGATGTCCGTCCCGTTCGCGGCGGCGACCGCGTCGCAGGCGAAGCCGACGGCGGTGGTCCCGTCATCGAGGACCACCGTGCCGAGCAGCATGGGTTCGGGCAGTGCCGCCAGGAAGCGGCCGAGCGCCGCCTCGGACAGGATCCACCGTTCGCCCACGAGCTCCGCGCCGTCCTCGGACCGGTAGACGCCCGGTTTCGGCGGCTGCGTGGCCAGTGCCACCATGCGGTAGCGGGCCGCCGTCCGGACCGGGCCGTCCCAGCAGGCGCCGAGCTCCTCGAGCTCCCTGGCCAGGACCTGGCCGCGCCGGTGGGCGCCGACGACGACGAGCGGGACGCCGACCGCCCCGGCCGCGAGCGGCCACGGTGTCACTGTCCCGTCCGGTCGGCCGACCGCCCCGGCGGCGAACAGTGCCGGGGGACGAGGGGTGGATTCGATCCGGCGCGCGATGTCGGCCACGACGGCATCGTCGAAGGTACGCCCGACGACGGTCACGCCGAACTGGGCGCCCCCGACCTCGCCCGCCGGCACGGCCACGGCGCACAGGTCGAACAGGTTGCAGAAGTTCGTGTACGTCCCCAGGCGGGAGTTCACTCCCACGGGGTCGGCGGCCACGTCGGCGAGCAGGGGGTGCAGGGGAGACGTGGGGACCAGGAGGGCGTCGAAGCCCTCGAGCCGCGCCATCGCCGTCCGCCGCAGAGCCTCGAGGCGGGCGGTGTCCGCCACGTAGTCGTGCGCGGCCAGGTGCCCCGCGCGCCCGATGATCCCCGCGACCGTGGGATCGAGGCCTGCGCTGCCGGCGTGGTCACCGGCAGCGGCGGTGTCGACGAACGCGCCCACCGCCGCGTGGCGCTCGGCCACCAGGGCGCCGTCGTAGAGGAGCCGCGCGGCCTGCAGGAACACGTCGATCTGCAGGGGTTCGACGTCCACCCCGGACGCCTCGAGCCGGGCGACCTGCCGGCCGAACTCCGCAGCCCAGGCGGGGGAGAGCTCCGGCAGGTCGGCGGGGTACGCGACGCGGGGCCGGGCAGGTGCCGCGAGCCTGACGTCGGCGGGCCAGGGCCGTCCGCCGCCGGCCATGACGCCCATCGCCCGCTCGGCCGTCCGCAGGTCCCGCGCTAGGATGGTCACGGCGTCCCACGACCGGCAGGCGGGCACCACGCCGTCGGTGGGGACGACGTGCAGGGTCGGCTTGATGCCCACGATGCCCTGCAGCCCCGCCGGGATCCGGCCGGACCCGGCGGTGTCGGTGCCGATGCCGAGGTCCGCGAGGCCCAGCGCGACGGCGACGGCCGACCCGGAGCTGGATCCGCCCGAGATGAACTCCGGCCGCCGGGCATCACGCACCGCCCCGTACGGGCTGCGCGTGCCCACCAGCCCGGTGGCGAACTGGTCCAGGTTCGTCGACCCGAGGACCACGGCGCCGGCGGCACGCAGGCGGCGCACCGCTTCGGCATCCTCCGCGGGAGGGTAGGCGTAGCCCGGGCAGGCCGCGGTGGTGGGGATGCCCGCCACGTCGACGTTGTTCTTCACCGCGAGCATCAACCCGGCGAGGGGCAGCTCCTCGCCGGTGCTGAGGCGGGTATCGAGGCCGTCGGCTTCCGTCAGGAGGTCCTCGGCCGGCCGCAGGGCCACCCAGATCTCGGGGCGGTCCACGGCGTCGATCGCCGCCAGGGCGGCACGCACGCGATCGGTCACCAGCGTGCTCATGCTGCCACCTCTTCCGCATCCTTCGACCCGGCGGGCACGTCGGGGGACGGGCCGGGGGAGGCTCCCAGCACCACGAGCGCCTCCCCGCCCACCACCTGCGCCCCCGCCGTCGGAAGGACCTGCAGCACCATCCCGTCGCAGGGTGCGGTAAGGACGGTCTCCATCTTCATGGCCTCCAGGGAGACGAGGGGCTGACCCTCCACCACGGCATCGCCGAGTGCCACGTCCACCTTCCAGACGCTGGCGGCGAACGGCGCGGAGACCAGGGTGGCGCCGTCGGGCACCACCAGGTCCTCCGTGGCGGGGACGACGGCGGCCGCGGCGTCGGCGCGGTCGAACTCCCCGGCGTCGGCCCACACCTGGCGTTCGACGGCGAAGGCCGCGGACTGCCGGGAGCGGAAGTCCGCGATGGAGCCGGCGTTCTCGGCCAGGAAGCGTTCGTGGTCCGCGAGGGAGAACGTGCCCTCCTCGATCTCCGCGCCCCGGCCCCGGCCCGCCGCCATGTCGGCGCGGAGGTCGAGCAGTTCCTCCGGGCTGACCGGGTACCAGGAGATGCGGTCGAAGAAGCGCAGCAGCCAGGGCGAGCCCGGTTCGAACGGCGCCGTGTCCGCGTAGCGCGACCACACCTGGGTGGTGCGGCCCACGAACTGATAGCCCCCGGGCCCCTCCATCCCGTAGATGCACATGTACGCGCCGCCGATGCCCACGGCGTTCTCCGGCGTCCAGGTCCGGGCCGGGTTGTACTTGGTGGTGACGAGGCGGTGCCGGGGATCGAGGGGCGTGGCGACCGGCGCCCCGAGGTACACGTCGCCCAGTCCGAGGACCAGGTACTCGGCGTCGAAGACGGTGTCGAAGACCTCGCTCACGGCGTCGAGCCCGTTGATCCGCCGGATGAACTCGATGTTCCACGGGCACCACGGGGCGTCGTCGCGGACGCCCGCCATGTAGCGTTCGATGGCCTCGCGGGTCGCCGGATCGTCCCAGGACAGCGGGAGGCGGACCCTGCGGCTGGGGACCACGAGCTCCGAACTGGACGGCAGGGTGGACTCGATCTCCTGCACCATCCCCAGCAGGCGGCGGGTGGGGAGGACGGCAGGGTCCACCTTGATCTGCAGGCTGCGGATTCCCGGTGTCAGGTCGACGACGCCGGGGACGCGCAGGGCCTCGACGGCCTGGTGCAGGGCGTGCACCCGTGCGCGGAGGCCGAGGTCCAGCACCATGTCCCCGTACTCGACAAGGAGGTTGTCGTCGCCGGAGCGCCGGTAGGTCACGGCGGGCCGGCCCGGTTGTTCGGGGCCGCGCGCCAGGACGCCGTCGTCGCCGTCGCCCCGGCGCACGGGAGTCCCGCCCAGGAACGAGGTGTCCGGCGCCGGCTCGGCGCCGGGCAGGACCAGCTGCCGTCCGGGCCCGAGGTCGCGGAGCGAGGGTGCCCGGACGGCTTCGACGGGGACGAAGCGCACGGTGTCCCCGGGGCGGAGTTGCCCGAGCTTCCAGCGGTCGGCGGTCACGACCGTCACCGGGCACACGAACCCGCCGAGGCTGGGCCCGTCCGGTCCGAGGAGGATCGGGGTGTCCCCGGTGAAGTCCAGCGCCCCGACCGAGTAGGCGGTGTCATGGATGTTGGAGGGGTGCAGGCCGGCCTCGCCGCCGTCGTTGCGGGCCCAGCGGGGCTTCGGTCCGATCAGGCGGACGCCCGTCCGAGCGGAGTTGAAGTGCACCTCGTAGTCGGTGGCCAGGAGGTCCTCGATGTCCTCGCGCTGGAAGAACTCCGGGGCGCCGTGCGGGCCTTCGACGACGGTGAGCTCCCAGCGGGACACCAGGGCCGGCCGCGCGTCGAGTGCCACCCGGGCGGCCGCTGAGGTCGGCTCCGTGGGCAGGGTCCTGAGGACGTCACCGGACCGCAGGACCCGCCCCGCGTGGCCGCCGAACTGGCCCAGGGTGAACGTGGACGCGCTGCCGAGGTAGAGCGGGATGTCGAGTCCGCCCGCGAACAGGATGTAGCCGCGCAGGCCGGCACCTTCGGCGGTGCCGACGTCGAGCGTCCCCCCGGCGGGGACCGTGACGGGCTCCCAGGCCGGGACCTCCCCGCCGTCGACCGTCACGCGCACCGCGGCGCCGGTGACGCACAGCGTGGTCTCGTGCGTGAACGTCAGGCTGGGCCCGGTCATGGTGAATTCGAGGCCCGGCGCGCCCTCCGGGTTGCCGAGGGCCTGGTTGCCGAGGCGGAAGGAGAGGTCGTCCATGGGGCCGCTGGGCGGGACGCCCACCTGCCACAGTCCGGTGCGGCCCGGCCAGTCCTGCACGCTCGTCTGCAGCCCGGGCCGGTCCACGGTGATGCGCGGCTCGGGGTCGCCCACCGCGTCCAGGGTGCTGGTGGAGTGCGCGGCGTCGCGCACGACGCCGAGGGTGCTGACGGCGCGGAGCATGCCGAGGTTGGTCTCGATGCCGTCGAGCCGCGTGCCGGCCAGCGCACCGGCGAGGCGCTCGAAGGCCTCGTCGCGGCTGCTCCCGGAGGTGATGATCTTCGCCAGCAGGGGGTCGTAGTTGGTGGAGACCTCGCTGCCGGTCTCGGCCCAGGTGTCCACGCGCACGTGGTGGGCGTCCGGGTAGACGGCATTGGTGATGGTGCCGGCGCTCGGCTGGAAGCCCCGGGCCGGGTCCTCCGCATACACTCGGGCCTCCACGGCATGGCCCGAGACGGGGACGCCGTCCGGGATCCCCGCGAGGACGGCGTGGGCGTCGGGGCCGCCCTGGGCGAGGCGGAGCATCCACGCCACGAGATCCACCCCGGTGACGAGTTCCGTGACGGGGTGTTCCACCTGCAGCCGTGCGTTCACCTCGAGGAACGAGGCCTCCCGGCGCACCGGATCGTAGACGAACTCCACGGTGCCGGCCGAGCGGTAGCCCAGCGAGGCGCAGAGCGCGCGTGAGCTGCGGTGCAGCTCCTCACGGAGGTCCTCGGGGAGGTCCGGTGCCGGTGCCTCCTCCAGGACCTTCTGGTGCCGGCGCTGCAGCGAGCAGTCGCGGTCGCCGAGGCTGACCACGCGGCCGTGGCCGTCGCCGAAGACCTGGACCTCCACGTGGCGGGCGTTCTCCACGTAGCGTTCGGCGAAGACCCCGGCCGTGCCGAAGCTGGCGGCGGCGAGGCGGGCCACCCGGGGGAAGCTCTCCCGGAGGTCCTCCCGGGTGCGGCACACCGTCATCCCGATGCCACCGCCACCGCCCGTCGCCTTGAGCATGAGCGGGAAGCCGATGGACTCCGCCGCGGCGAGGGCGGCGTCGACGTCGTCGAGGAGTCCCGAGCCCGCGATCATGGGCACGCCGGCGGCCTGCGCGGCGTCCCGGGCGGTGTGCTTGGTGCCGAAGATGCGGAGCTGGTGGGGCGTGGGGCCCACGAACACCAGCCCTGCCGTCTCGACGGCCTCCGCGAAGTCGGCGTCCTCGGACAGGAAGCCGTAGCCCGGGTGGATGGCCCCCGCGCCGGTGGCCGCCGCGGCAGCCAGCAGGGCGTCCACGCGGAGGTAGGACTCCTTGGCGGGGGCCGGGCCGAGGAGCACCGCCTCGTCGGCCAGCCGGACGTGGCGTGCGCCGCGGTCCGCCTCGGAGAACACGGCCACCGTGCGCAGGCCGAGGGACCGGGCGGATTCGATGATCCGGCAGGCGATCTCCCCACGGTTCGCGATGAGCAGCGTGTCGAAGCGGCTCATGAGGCGTCCTCCGGCGTGGTGACGATCATGCGGACGGGGGTGGGGTTGAACCCGTTGCAGGGGTTGTTGACCTGCGGGCAGTTGGACACGAGCACCAGGGTGTCCACCTCGGCGCGCAGCGCCACCCGCTTGCCGGGGGAGGAGAGGCCGTCGACGATCCCGAGGGCGCCGTCGGGGTCGACGGGCACGTTCATGAACCAGTTGATGTTGGAGACGAGGTCCCGCTTGCCGAGCCCCCAGCGGGAGCCCTCGATGAGGAAGTTTTCCACGCAGGCGTGCTGCTCCCGCGTGTGCTGCCCGTAGCGGAGGGTGTTCGCCTCCTGCGAGCAGGCGCCGCCGATGGTGTCGTGCACGCCCACCTCGTCCGCGACCACGGTCATCAGGGGCAGGCCGGTGTCGGCGCGGAGCACGGACCCGGTGGTCAGGATGATCGAGCGCTGCTCGGCGATGGTGACGGACGCCGAGTACCGCACGCTGGTGTCCGCTGCGGCGTAGAGCAGGCAGTCGACGGCCTGGTTGCCGTCGAGGTCCACGATGGTGAGGACGTCCCCGGCGGCGACGACGGCGGACCAGGGGCCGCGCGCCTCCACCTGTTCGTCGAGGACCACGGTCCCCGGGACGAGTGCGGCGTTCGGGGACGGGAGGGTGGTGCTCATCGGGTGCTCCTTGCGGCGAGGTCGTGCTCGGTGTTGTGCAGGGCCTGCAGGTGTTCGGGGGCCAGCGGCCCCACGAGGGTCCCGGCGGCCAGGGCGGTGAGGTCCCCGGGAGCCCGCCAGGCGGTGATGCCGACGGCGGATCCGGTGAAGTCGGCGCGCGGGTCCAGGGGGTGGGCGGTGTTGGCGAGCACGACGACGGCGTCGAGGTGCAGCAGCAGGTCCACATGCGTGCCCGGGCCGGCGCCCCCGGTGTAGCGGATGCCGCCGTCGGGCTCCACCCGGATGCCCTTGAACAGGGTCAGCGACGGTGCGACGTCCCGGGGTCCGAGGCCGCTCTTCAGCGCCCCGAGGGTCAGCAGTTCGCGGGCGGCGGGTGCCGCGCCGTGCGCTGTGCCGGTGCCGTAGCGGGCCGTGTTCCCGGCGAGCGTCGTCGCGCCGGTGAGGGCGTCGTGCCGGCCCGAGGTGTCCTCGACGATCGTCGCGAGGACGCGGCCGGCGTCGGACAGGAGGGGGTGCCCCGTCCCCGGGTAGGCCTGCCAGGGGATCTTGACGGAATCGGCGGCGTTGAAGCGCTCGTGCAGGGCGTCGGTCCGGTACAGGAGGGTGTGCACGCAGGCGTCGCCCGTGTCCGTGAGCCGGAGGCGGGTGCCGCGGGCAAGGTGCAGCGTGGCGTAGCGGCCGAAGGCCAGCAGCTCCGACCACACCAGGCGGTCGGCGGCGCCGTCGGGCAGTCGTTCCGCCAGGTGGGCCGGGGCCGTGGACACCGGGATGTGGCGCATGGTGTCGGCAGTGTTGGCGTGCTGCTCCCGGGCGTGCGCGCGGGCTCCGGCGGTGGTCGCCGTGGAGGTGGTCTGTGTCATCGTGGTTCCTGTCGGGGTGAGGCGGTCGGGAGGCGCGGGGCCGGGCGGCGGGTCAGGAGGCCCGGGCGGCCGTGCGGCTGCGGACCCAGAGGCCCGCGAGCAGCACGAGCGTGACCATGAGGGGTGCGGAGTAGAGGAGGATCCCGTTCTCGCCCGCGGGGTCGTACACCTCGGGGCGGGGCCAGGCGAGGTTGACCACCATGACGGCGCCGTAGAGCACGGCGAGGACGTTCACGGGTAGGCCCCACCGGCCCAGGGAGAACAGGCCCGCCGGCATGGTGCTGCCCACGCGGTCCCAGTCGCCGCGCAGGCGGTTGATCAGCTGCGGGACCGTGACGAGCAGGTAGGCGATGTACACCATGACGATGCAGACGCTCGTGAGGGTGGTGAAGAGCGCCGCGTTGCCCACATTGATGGCGAGGACGCCGACGGCGAGGGCCCCGATCACGATGGACGGCCACATCGGCGTGCCCCGGCGGGGGTGGACGGTGGAGAGCAGCCGGGAGGCGGGCAGCTTGCCGTCGCGCGCCATGGAGAAGACCAGGCGGGAGCCGGCGGTCTGGATGGCGAGGGTGCACACGAAGATGGCGATGGCGACGTCCACGAGCAGGACCTTGCCCCAGAAGGTGCCGAGGACGGCGGTCAGGACGTAGGGCAGGCCCTCGGTGGCGAGGCGGCCGTCGTCGAGGCTCGGTGCGGCCATGAGGGCGGTGATGATCATCAGCCCGCCGCCGATCCCGGAGATCACCAGCGCGGAGAGGATGGTCCGGGGTGCGGTGCGCCGGGGGTCGCGGGTCTCCTCTGACAGCTCGCCGGCGGAGTTGAACCCCACCATGACGTAGGCGGCCATGAGGCCGGAGACCAGGAAGGCGCCTACGGCACCGAGCTCCGAGTTCTGCACCACCGTGGTGTCGAGCACCACGTCGGGTCCGCGCTGTGCGGCGGTGATCAGCGCGAGGACCACGGCGATCACGCCGACGATCTCGCACGTCACCCCGATGGAGTTGACGTGGGCCATGAGCCGCACGCCGATCGCGTTGATGACGGTGGTCGCGACCAGCAGGACGGCCCCGAGGACGACGGCGTTCGCCGCCCCGGTCACGGTGTTGAGGGCGGGATCCCCTCCGACCACCTGGAATCCGCTCCACAGCTGGGGCAGGACCACCTGCAGGGCGATGGCCGCGGCGGCGGCCGTGACCACCTGCGCCACGGCCATGAACCAGCCCGCGAACCAGCCCACCGTCTCCCCGCCCACGCGTCGCGACCACTGGTAGACGGCGCCCGAGAGCGGGTAGCGGGCGGCCAGTTCGGCGAAGTTCAGGGCCACGAGGAGCTGGCCCACGAGGACGATGGGCCAGGTCCAGAAGAAGGCGGGCCCCGCGAACGAGTACCCGAAGGCGAACAGCTGGAAGATCGTGGTGAGGATGGAGACGAAGGAGAAGCCCGCCGCGAAGGACGCGTACCGGCCCAGCTTGCGGTGCAGGGAGGGTTCATAGCCGAGCGAGGTGAGGTCGGCGTCGTCCGTGGGCAGTGCGGTGGGTGCGGTCATCGGAGTCTCCGGGGGATCGGACGGGAAAGGTGCCGGCCCTGGATCGCTCCGTAATACCGGTCAATTGATAGTTTTCCAATCCGCGGTCCCGCGGGGGTTTCACCCAGGTAAAAGGCGCGTGAGGACCTCGTTTCTGGCATGTTTCGGGGCTCGGGTCAGGCAACTGCGGTGACGGGCGCGGTACCTGGCGGGTGCAAGAATGAGGCCGTGAATCTCACAGGACCGGGCCGTCCCCGGGTGCGGCAGTCCACCCGACCCGGTGCCACGGCGCGCGAGGAGATCCTCGATGCGGCCGCGGAGCTGTTCACCACGCAGGGGTACGCGACCACCTCCACCCGTGCGATCGCCGACGCCGTCGGGGTCCGCCAGTCCTCGCTCTACCACCACTACGCCACGAAGGACGACATCCTCGAGGAGCTGCTGGCGGGGACCGTCTCGGAGGGCCTTGCGTTCGCTAGGGAGGTCGCGAACCTCTCGGACACGGACCGCTCCGACACGGGCGACCCCGCGTCGGCCGTGGTCGTTGCCTCGCGGCTCCACGCCGTCGCACTGTTCGACGGGGCGCACCTGTGCAGCGGGCGCTGGAACATCGGCGTCCTCTACCACCTGCCCGAGGCCCGCAGTGAGCGCTTCGGCTCCTTCATGCAGGACCGCGAGGAACTGCGGGGCCTGTACCGGCGCATCGGGACGGCCGCGGTCCACGTGCCGCTGTGGGACGGCGATCCCCTGCACCACGGCGAGCTCGCCTTCCGCCTCGTCGAGTCCCTGGTCAGTCTCCGGGCGGACGGCCAGGCCACACCGGACTCACCGCTGCAGGTGGCCGACGCGGCGATGGTCCTCTGCGGGGCAGGGGAGATCCTCGGGAGCATCCGGGTGGAGAGCCTCGCCCTCATCGACCGGCTGGGACGCCGCCTGCCGGACCTCGCGGAGGCCGGGCGTTCCTGACTCGTCCGGGCGCTCGCAGGGAGTTCTGCGGACCGGCCTGCCCGCCCGAGACGGCAGAAGTGACCGCCGGAACGCGCTTCCAGCGGTCATTACTGCCATCGTGCATCTGGGAGCCGGCCGGATCAGCCCTCGGGCAGCGCGGCGAAGGCCTTCTTGGTGTCGTTGTACCAGCCCATGCCCTTGATCGGGTTCTTCCAGCGGCCCTTCATCGCGTCACGCGCCGCCTGGTGCTCCGTGTCGCCGGCCGTGGTGGCGTCCTTCAGGTGCTGGTCCTGGGCCTTGATGACGTCGTCCGCGGAGTCGCCGTGGAGCGCGAGGTCGCAGGGGCCGCCGAGCTGCCTGCAGGTCATGGTCTTCATGGGAGTTCCCTTCTGCTGGTGCGGTGTGCAGGGCCGGCGTCTGCCGCCCTCGTACTGATGACGTGTCGGGCGCCGGAAATGTGACCGACGAACCTACTTCCGTTCCGAGGTGACGCGCCGGACGAGGGAGCTCAGGACGTCCGGCCGGGCCCGGAACGTGATCGCGCTGACCACGCCGTCGGTGATCGTGAAGTCGAACGCCACCCGGGGCTCGCCGCGGAGGAACCACGCCGCGCCGGGCCGTCCGTCGACGAACACCGGGAAGGCGGTCGTGGCGGCGCCGTCGAACATGGCCGCCACCGTCTCGCGGCCTTCCAGCCGTGCCGGGGTGCCCGCGGCGATCGCCTCGGGATCGGCGCTGACGACGACGTCGGGCGCGAGCAGGTGCACCAGTCGGGCGAAGCTGCCGCCTCGGGACGCCGCGAGGAACGCGTCCACGACCTCCCAGTCGGCCGGCGTGCCGTCCGGGGCGAGGGTCGAGACCCGGGACCGGGCCCTCGACGCCAGCTTGCGGGCGGCCTCCGGTGAGACCGTGAGGACGGTGGCGATGGTGCGGAAGTCCACACCGAAGGTGTCGTGCAGGATGAACGCCACCCGCTCGGACGGTGACAGGCGCTGCAGCACCACCTGCAGGGCGACGCCCACGCTGGCGGCCTCGATCAGCTGCTCGGCCGGATCGGTGACCGCATCTGTCGCAGGGTCGGGCATGGTGTCCGTGGGATCCGGCACCCTGGAGCGCAGGCGGTCGAGGCAGAGGCGCGCCGTCACGACCGTCAGCCACGCCGGAACGTTCTCGATCTCGGTGTCGGTGGCGTTCAGGCGCAGCCAGGCCTGCTGCACCATGTCCTCACCCTCGGCCCGGTCGTCGAGGACACCGGCCGCGATGCGCACCAGGCGCGGGCGCTCGGCTTCGAACTGTTCCGTCAGGTCCATGCGGACACCCTAGGACGGTCCTGTGCGGGGGCGGTAGGAGGACTCTGGTCGGCCGTGGCCCGCGGGCGTACAGTCCGGCCATGGCACTCGATCCGGTTCAGACCAATCCCGAGCATTACCGCGTGGTTTTCGAGAACGATCGCGTTCGCGTCCTCGAGTACACGGACGAGCCCGGCGACATCAGCACAGAGCATCACCATCCCGACAGCGTCATGATCACGGCCGGTTCGTTCCGGCGGCGGCTGCACGCCCACGGGAGGAGCCTCGACGTGGAGCTCCCGGACGAGGCGGTCCGCTGGCTGCCCGCCCAGGACCACTACGGCGAGAACACGGGCACGACGCCGTCGCACGCCTTCTTCGTCGAACTGAAGGAAGCGGATCCGAACCCCGTCACGGGTGGCCCGCATCTGGGTCCGGTCAAGCTCTGACCCGCCCCGCCCCGATAGATACCAAGCAGGCTGATGAAAAGCGTAGGCTGGACGGACGACGTCGAACACCCCACCGTGGCGGTCCTACCCCGCACCTCTGCAGCGCGTCGCACGGCCAGCAGGATCCCATCGGAAGGACTCCCATGAGCACCCAGAACGAGCAGCCCCAGCACCACGAGTCGGCCGACGAAGAGCTGTCCGAGTCCCGCGAAGGGCACGAGGAGCTGTCGAAGGACGGCGGCGACGACGAATCGCCTCTCGAGGAGATCGAGGACAGCCCGGTCCGCACCAAGAACAGCTGACTTCGGGCTCGAACCCGCACGACGACGGGGCGTCCGCTCTTGCGGGCGCCCCGTTCCTGCGTCGTGCATGGCACTCGTGGCCGACCAGTCCTCGCTCGATCAGGTTCACCCGGAGTGGGCGACGCGTCATCGCTCGAGAGTGGAGAGGCTGGGACGAAAAGATCGACGAGATCGGACCTCGGAATGATTCGCTTCTTGATACACATTCTGATCAATCTCGCGACGGCAGCGATCGGGCTGCTCCTCGCGGGCTGGATCGTTCCTGGTGTGGTGCTGCAGCCGACCGGTTTCGTTGTCGCCGTGGTCGTCTTCGCCCTCGCCCAGGGCGTGCTCGGGCCGTTCGTGTTCAACGTCGCCCGGCAGTATGCGTCGGCCATCCTTGGAGGAATCGGGTTGGTCACCACGCTGATCGCTCTGGTGATCGCGTCAATGTTCGATGGCGGGCTCGAGATCAGCGGCTTCATGGCGTGGGTGGGCGCCACCCTCCTCGTCTGGATTGTGACTGCTCTCGGAGGGTGGATTCTGGGGTGGCTGTTCATCACCCGCCGTCTCGGAAAAGGAAAAGGGAGCAAGGTCGCCCAGTAGCCGAACAGCTCCACCGGCGTCCTCATGTTCTGGCGGTGCAGCGCGTCGTCCGCGCCGTCGATCGACAGATCGCGCGGGACCCGGCGTGGTTCGATGCGTGTCGGGTGATCCATGACCAGCCCGCGTGGCCGGCGGACAAGAAGCACCGCCGGCGGACCCGGGAACAGGCGTCGTGGGAGCACTACGCCGGCATCCTCACCCCGGACAGGACCGAAGCCCCGTTGCGCTGGGTGAGTGGGTGGGAACCCGGAGGGGAACGCGGATGCGTTGCGGGCGCGCCTCGATGATGTGAGGCAATTCAAGGCCGACACCGGCCGGTTCCCGATCTACGACCGCGACCGGTACCCGGAGGAGACGGTCCTTGCCGGTTCGATGATGCCGGGCGGTCGTGGGGTGAACCGGGTGTTACCTGGTTTCGCGGATGTCCGGGAGCGAGGCGACGGTGATGGATGAAGGGCTTCGATCGTTGAGCGCCGTCAGGCGCACGTGCGCCAGGTAGTCGACGTGAGCGGTGAAGGCTCGTGCTGCTGCATCTGGATCGCCGGCCTCGATGGCCTGATACAGCGCGTAGTGCTGTTCAGTGACGGTTGACCGGTCGAGTTGATCGACGAAGACACTATTTGTTGCCGGGCGGCTCAAGTGGACGGCGGTCATGGCGAGCTCGAGGATCTTGTTCTTGGCCGCCCGGCAGATGGCCGTGTGAAATTCGAGATCCAGGTCGAGCCAGTCCGCGATGTCCATCGAATAGTCGCGGGATCGCTCGACGGGCCGCAGGATCGCCTCGAGGTCCTCTGTCGTCCGTCTGCGGGCAGCCAGATCCACGCACTGGAGTTCCAGGATCGCGCGCGCCTCGTCGACGTCCTGCACGGTGACGTTTCCTGCCCTGAACCACAGCCGGATCGCATCTCCGAGTTGTATGGCCACCTCGTCCGCGTCCGGAAGGGAGACGAACGTGCCGCCGTTACTGCCTCGGGAGGTTGTCACCATGCCGGTGGCTGATAGAAGTTTCAAGCCCTCCCGGGCTGTTGACCTGGCCACGTCGAAGGCCGCGGCGAGTTCCTGTTCGCTGGGAAGTCGCTCCCCGGGACTCCACGTTCCCAGGGAAATTGCTTCCCTGAGTTGACGCGCGATCTGACCGGACGCGTCCCGACGTTCGAGCGGGGTCGGCGCAAAATCACTCACAATGTTCTCCATCCAAAGTCTTCCGGCCAGCATACCCATCGTGTAATACTTCCAATGTCAGACATTAGGTTTTGGCTGCTTGTTCCTCGTCAAAGGAGACACTCATGGAGACCATCGACAGCAAGCTCGACCTCAAGATCGAGAGTGCGAGTATCGCCGAGTTGCAGGCCGCCATGCGGACTGGGAAGCTCACCGCAGTGCAGCTCGTGGATTTCTATCTGGACCGCGTGGCGCGTTTCGACACCGCGGGTCCGGCGCTGAATTCCATCGTGACGCTCGCCTCCGATGCCCGTGACCAGGCTGCCGAGCGGGATGCGCAGCGCACCAGTAACCCCGATGGTGTCGGGCCGCTGCATGGCATCCCGATCCTGGTGAAGGACTGCCTGGAGACGGCGGATATGCCCACCTCCTTCGGATCCGAAGTCTTCGCCGACTACCAGCCCAGCGAAGACGCCACCGTCATTCGCAAGCTGCGCGAAGCCGGCGCGATCATCCTGGGCAAGACCACGCTGCCCGACTGGGCAACATCCTGGTTCACCTATTCCTCGCGTAGCGGTCTCACCAAGAACCCCTACGATCTCAGCCGTGACCCCGGTGGATCCTCCGCCGGGACGGGGGCGTCGATCGCGGCGGCACTGGCAACGATCGGACTCGGCACGGACTGCGGCGGATCGGTGCGTGTTCCCTCGTCCTTCTGCAACCTCGTCGGTGTCCGTTCCACCCCAGGGCTCATCAGCCGCAAGGGGTGCAACCCGCTCGTGAGCGTGCAGGACACGATCGGGCCGATGGGGCGAAGTGTCGCCGACGTCGCCCGCGTCTTCGACGTCATCACCGGATTCGACCCTGACGACGAGTTGACCTACGCCGCCGAGATCGCCCCCACCCAGGAGTCGTACCTTTCGGCACTGGTCCCCGATGCGATTGTCGGCGCACGCATCGGCGTCGTCCGGAACGCCTTCGGTTCCGATGACGACAAGTACGCTGCCCCGGTCAACGAGGTCATGCGCATAGCGCTGGAACAACTGACCGCAGCGGGGGCGATCCTCGTGGACGTCGAGATTCCGGACCTGCAGGACTGGAATGCCCGAACCTCGATGTACACGATCAAGTCGAAGTACGACATCGACAAGTTCCTCGCGGCAATGCCCGATGCTCCGATGCACTCCGTGGCCGAGATCATCGAATCGAAGCGGTACCACCCGAAGCTCGATCTCCTCGAGGCTCTCAGCGAGGGCCCGGACGATCCCTTCTCGGATCTGTCGTTCTACGCGGCGTATCTGGCACGCGAGGCGTATATGAAGACGGTGGTGAACCTGATGGGAGCGAACGATCTCCTCGCGCTGGTGTACCCCACCGTGCAGGTCGTGCCACCGACCCGGGAGGAGTGCGATTCGTCGCAGTGGAACACCCTGAACTTCCCGACGAACACGTTGATCGGTTCGCAGACGTGGATGCCGTCGATGACGATCCCCGCGGGACTCACCGAAACAGGATTGCCGGTCGGGATGGAGATCCTGGCGCGACCCTACGATGAGCGCACCCTGTTCCAGGTCGGATACGGCTTCGAGCAGGTCGCCAGCCACCGGCACCTCCCGGACTCCGTCGCGCACTAGCAGCACCGCGCGGCACCTCATGAGCTCGCGTCGCGGGACCAGGCCCCACACCGGTCCCGCGGCGCGTCCCCCGGACACCACGACCAGCGTGCAGAGACGCACACGCAGGCCACGCCGCATCGAAGCAGAGAATGGACCCTTGATGATCACGCTCAACGCCGACATGGGCGAAGCCCTGGGTATTCACTCCTTCGGCAATGACCCGGCGCTGCTGCCGCTGGTCGACACCGTCAATGTGGCGTGCGGGTTTCACTCCGGGGACCCATCCACCATGCGGCAGACCGTCGAGGCCGCCCTTGAGCACGGTGTTACGGTCGGCGCTCACCCTGGCCTGCCTGACCTCGTTGGCTTCGGCCGCCGCGAGATGAAGCTCGACAAGAGTGAGGTCCGGGACCTGGTGCAGTACCAGGTCGGCGCGCTGGTCGGCTTCCTCGGCTCGGCCGGTGCACCACTGAACCACATCAAACCCCACGGCGCCCTCTACGGGATGCTGGCCCGTGACGAGGACCTGATGGATGCCCTCTGCGACGTGGCACTCCACTACGGCGTACCAGTCCTCGGGCTGCCCGGGACGGCTCACGAACGAACTGCCAGCCGCCGCAATGTGCCATTTGTTGCCGAGTTCTACGCGGACCTCAGCTACGGGGACGACGGGATCGTCGTCGTGGAGCGACACGGAAAGCAACGCACCCCCGACGAATTCGCTGACAGGCTCCGCACCGCCATCACTACAGGATCCGTCATCACTACCACCGGCAACGAGCTGCCCGTCCGGGTGGAATCGGTGTGCATCCACTCCGACCTGCCCGCCGCACACTCCAACGCCCGTATCGCCCGCGACGTCATCAACGAGTACCCACGCGCTCGGACATAGGTCGCTGCCTCGCTTCGGGCACTCAGGACAGCATCTGCGCTTTCGCGTCCTCATTAGTTGCGCCCTCGGCGCTCACCTGGTCCAGCGCCGCGCCTCGAATGACTCCCGTAACAACCGTCAGGCCAGCCTATCGGCGGCATCGTCCGTGGCTTCCTCGGCGTCGACCGTAACCGGATGATCACCGATGTCGCCAAGCCTGCCTTGGGCCCGAGCAGCAGCCGGTGATCGCCGCCGCGATGACGATTCTCACCGCGGGAGCACCCCGCTCAACTGTCACCGGCGACGAATAGCCTATGGGCGGACTCATCACCAGCAAGAGAAGCCAGCCATGATCACCCACCCCGGCGAATACCACGACGCAGACTCGAAGACACCGGTCCCGCAGTCCCGGCGGACTCTCGAGCTCATCGATCGGGGCCGGCTGATGCCCCCGCTTCCGATCCAGGTAGCCCTGCGTGAGCGTCGTTCCGCCCCGGTGCTAACGCTGCCTTCACTGCCGCCGGTCATCGACGTAGAGGCGGCCTAGGAGCTTGCGATGAGCTGAGCGGGCAGCAGTCTCACACATGCCTACCCCTCCACCAAGGCAGAAGGGTAGGTGTCTGCTTCTGTCGATGAACAGAAATGGAGAAAACTCAGTGATTCGTCGCCCTGCCGGAAACTCTTCACGGCATCACGGAACTCAGCGATCCGGCCGGCCAGCTCCGGCGGGGCCGTTCTGGCGATTTCGTCGATCTCGAGCAGCATGCCCAGCGGATCTGTGCCTAGCTGTTCAGGTGCAGTGCGCACCATGTCGACGATGCGAGCACAGGCGTCGTCGATGGTGTCGGCACGACGGATCTCCTGTTCGGATCGGGTAACCCGGTCAACGCATCACAAGCATCTCACCCTACTGCTGAGCAGGCCCGAAACTGTCTCGCAACTGACCTCACAGTCAGAGATCCGCCCCTGCTCACGAGTGTCCGATAATCGGCGGGCGGGGTCCGGCCAGAGCATGACTTGTGCTGAACAGCAGCGACTCCGGAGTCAGTGCAGGAGAGCCACAGAAGGCGCGTCGGCGTCCTATAGGTCAGGAGTGTTGGGTTCCAGGAGGCCGGTACTTGATCTGCTCGGCCTTGCGCATGGCTTCCATCGTCTCGTCGACGGTCAGCAGCACTGTCGTCTCGAGCGAACTCAGTGCGCCGCCCCCGCTGATCGCCAGTGCAACTGACGCCATGGAGACGTTGTCGGGCGCCTCCCACAGGTTGTAGCCGTCGTGGGCGCCGAAGGCGTACCAGAATCCGTGCAGCTTCCCTCCGACGGATTCAATGTACGCTCGGGCGGCTTTTTCGCGGTCCTCGGGAGCGTTGATCAGCCTCGCCCAGGTCTCCGGTGTGTAGCTGAACTTCGATAGGTAGAGCGGCATCGTCTCGTCCCTTCATTCACTGCCGGACGTGCGGATCCACCAAGAATGGCAGCTTGCACCGAGGCCAGCAATGGGTAAGGGTACAGCCTCATCCAGGACCGCGTTAGTCCCCTCAGAACAGCGGCCAGGGCACCGCGGACATCTCACCTCTCGGACCCGGAAACCGCCCGGTCGCACGTAGGGCGGCACAGCGTGCGGTGAGCGACGAGACCTCCTCGGCGGTGAGCAACTCCGCCAGGTGTCGGCCCAGAACACCCCGCAGCCCTTCGCTGACACGACCGACGCCCTCGAGTTCGTCGGCCGTCAGCTCATCGCCGATCCACCCCCACAGCACCGTGCGCAGCTTGTGGTCGCTGTGGAACGTGAGCCCATGGTCCACGCCGTAGCGGTGCCCGTCCGCGACGGCAAGAATGTGGTCGCCCTTCCGGTCGGCATTGTTGGCGACGACGTCGAACACCGCCATGCGCCTCAGCACCGGGGTGTCCTCGTGCACGAGGGCGACGATCCGCCCGCTTTCGTCCTGACCCTCGAGGACCTGCTTCCACCCGGCCTCCGGCACCTCGTCCGCCGCGACGAGGTCCACGGCGCTCTGGTCGGCATCCGTCTCCTGCCAGAGCTGCACCATGCCCTCACCGAACGGACCGTCGCGCAGCCAGGTGCGCGGCACGATGTTCCAGCCGAGGACCTCCGACACCAGGTAGGCGGCGACTTCCCGGTGCGCCAGGAAGCCGTCGGGGAAATCCCACAGCGGCTTCTCGCCCCGGATCGGCTTGTACACGACCGCCGTGTCGCCGATGCTGCCCAGGAAGGTGGCGTTCGACGCCGTCGTGATGCGGCCGGTGAGCGTCAGCTCGGCGGTCACGAGGTCGGGCGCCGGCATCAGACCTCGGGGATGGCGCAGATGTGCCCGTCGGCATCGATGGGCTGCCCGCAGATCACGCAAATCGGGCGGCCCGCGCCCACGATCTCCCGGGTGCGCTTGGTGAAGGCACGGGCGGTCCCCACCGGCATGCGCACCAGCAGCATCTCGGAGGCGTCGGCCTCATCGTCGTCGAGCAGCGCGGCGTCGTCGTCGGTCTCGGGCAGCGGGTAGGCCTCGATGACCACCTGCGCCGTCGCCGGGTCCCACCCCAGGCTCATCGCACCGGTGCGGAACTGCTCATCGACGGTCTCGAGCTGGTCGTTGTCGACGAGTTCGATGGGCGTGCTCGTGGGAACGCTGAAGGGATTGCCGTCCAGGGTGCTGAGCTCGTCGAGGATCTCGTCGATCTTCTCGGCGAGCAGCGCCGACTGCTGCTTCTCCAGCGCGATACTCACGAGCTGGGACCCCGAGCGCACCTGCAGGTAGAACGTGCGCGCCCCCGGGAGGCCGATGGTGCCGACGACAACGCGGTCAGGCCAGGCGAACTCGTGAACAGTTGTAGGCATAGGAGTATTTTAGGCCGACGAGGTGCGTGCCGCCGTCGGCCCTGCGCCGCCGCCCACCGGCGCATCGCCGGAGACGGTGCCCTTCGCCAGCCACGACAGGTCCCCGGCATCGGTGTTGGTCGCATGAACGCTCGGCCGGCTGGAGCCGTACTGCACGATCGACACCGAGGCGGGGCCCACGCTGATGCGCTGGAACAGGTCGAGGTGCATGCCGTAGGCGTCCGCGAGGATCGACTTGATGATGTCGCCGTGGCTCACCGCCACCCACACGGCGCCGGGCCCGAACTCGGCTTCGAAGGCTGCATCGTGGCGTCGGATCGCCGCCACCGACCGCGCCTGCATCGCGGCCATGGATTCGCCGCCGGGGAAGGTGACGGCGGAGGGCTGCGACTGCACGACCGGCCACAGGGGCTCGGTGGCGAGATCACTGAGCAGGCGGCCCTGCCACTGGCCGTAATCGCACTCGGTGAGATCGGCATCGATCGGCGCATGCGGGGTGCCGGTCTGGCGATCGAGGATGAACCGCGCGGTCTGCTGGCACCGCTCGAGAGGGCTGGACACCACGCCGACCACGGGCACGGCGGCAAGCCGGTCACCGGTCACGGCGGCCTGGTCGCGCCCCGTCTCGTCCAGGCCGACGCCGACGGTCCTGCCGGCCAGCAGCCCGGTGGCATTCGCTGTGGTGCGGCCGTGCCGCACGAGGATTACTGTCGCCATCCACCCAGCCTAGCCACCCGCCCCACGGCGGTGGCCGCTCGCGCCCCGGGAATACGCACGGCCAGGCGTACGCTAGGCTTTTCATATCAAGGGGAGTACTCCCGTCTGTGATCGGCCCGTCAATACGGATGCACTGAAGCATCCCGGGCCCATCGGTTCCGGTTCCGTCCGGGCGGAGGAGACCTTGGCGCCTATGTCCGACGCCTACCCTTTGGAGTACCCACATGCAGGTCACCCCCACGATCTGGCTGATCACGATCGCCGTGACGATCCTCTTCTTCGTCTACGAGTTCTTCGCGCACGTGCGCAAACCCCACGAACCCACCATCGGTGAATCGGCCCGCTGGTCCGCGTTCTACATCGGCCTCGCCCTGCTCTTCGGCGTGGGCATCGGCATGGTCTCCGGCTGGGACTTCGGCGGCGAGTACTTCGCCGGCTACCTCACGGAGAAGGCCCTGTCGATCGACAACCTCTTCGTATTCCTGATCGTGATGACGGGCTTCGCGGTCCCGAAGAAGTACCAGCAGAAGGTGCTGATGGTCGGCATCATCATCGCGCTCATCCTCCGCGGCGGGTTCATCGCCATCGGCGCGAGCCTGATCGAGAACTTCTCCTGGATCTTCTACATCTTCGGTGCCCTGCTGCTCTTCCTGGCCTACAAGCAGGCGTTCGGCAGCCACGACGCCAACCCGGCCGACGGCAAGTTCATGCAGATGGTCCGCCGCGTCCTGCCGGTCACCGACGAGTACCACGGGGACAAGCTCACCGTGAAGAAGGGCGGCAAGCGCTTCGTCACCCCGATGCTGCTCACCATCATCGCGATCGGCTTCGTGGACCTCATCTTCGCCGTCGATTCCATCCCCGCGATCTACGGCCTGACCAACGAGGCGTACATCGTCTTCACGGCCAACGCCTTCGCCCTGATGGGCCTGCGCCAGCTGTTCTTCCTCATCGGCGGACTGCTCGAACGCCTGGTCTACCTCGCGCAGGGGCTCGCCGTCATCCTCGCGTTCATCGGCGTGAAGCTCGTCTTCCACGCCCTGCACGTCAACGAGCTGTCCTTCATCAACGGCGGGCAGCCGCTCCTCTGGGTCCCCGAGATCCCCATCTGGTTCTCGCTGCTGTTCATCGGCGCCACCATCACGGTCGCCACCATCGCGAGCCTGCTCAAGACCCGGGGCGACGACGCCAGGAACGACCGCGAGACGGTGCAGGACGAGCCGGTGATCGCGGCCGAGCCGGAGGATCGCACCGACGGTTCGCCAGTGGACGAGACCACGGGCTCGACGCGCGGCGCCGCCAAGTAGCAACAGGTCGACGGCCGCCGGTACCCCCACCTGCGGGGTGCCGGTGGCGTATCCGGCCCGGACCGTACCGCAGATCGGCACGGCGCGGCCCTCCCCGCCCTTCCGGCGCGTATTCCGTCATGGTTTGGACGGAACCACGGACTCTGGCGTTGACTGGTACGTACCCGGTGGAACGCCGGCGCCCTCGAGGAGACACCATGACCACCTGGCTGATCACCGGCTGCTCGACCGGACTCGGTCGCGCCCTCGCAGAGGCCGCGCTGCAGCGCGGCGACACCGTGGTGGCCACCGCCCGCGATGCCTCGAAGGTCGAGGATCTCGCAGCGATGTACCCCGACACGGCGCTCGCCCTCTCCCTCGATGTGACGGACCCCGGCCAGGTGCAGGCGGCGGTGCGGCGCGGTACCGAGACGTTCGGCGGGATCGACGTGCTGGTCAACAACGCCGGCTACGGATACCGCGCCGCCGTGGAGGAGGGTGACGACGACGACGTGCGCACCCTGTTCGACACGCACTTCTTCGGCACGGTGGACATGACCAAGGCCGTCCTGCCCCAGATGCGCTCCCGCCGCTCGGGCATCATCGTGAACCTGTCCTCGATCGGCGCGAGGGTCACCCCGGCCGGGTCCGGCTACTACGCAGCCGTAAAGGCCGCGATCGAAGGGCTCACCGGGTCACTGCGCAAGGAACTGCAACCCCTGGGTATCACGGCGATCGTCGTGGAACCCGGCGGATTCAGGACGGACTTCTCCGGCCGATCCCTCCAGCAGTCCGCGGAAGCCATCGACGACTACGCCGACACCGCGGGCAGGCGCCGCAAGGAGAACGACACCAGCCACGGGACGCAGCCCGGGGACCCTGCCAAGGCCGCGGCGGCCATCATCACCGCGGTGGATTCCACCGACGCACCCGAAGTGCTCATCCTCGGGGCCGACGCGACCACCGCCCACGCCGACGTCCTCCGGGCGCAGCTCGCCTCGCTCGAGACCTGGCGGCGTGTCAGTGAGAGCACCGGCATCGACGAGTAGCCGCCCTGCCAATCGACCCGCATCAACCCGAGGAGACACCATGAAGGTCCTGATCACCGGCGCCCACGGAAAGGTCGGTCGCGCCACCACGCAGGCGATGATCGCCGCCGGACACGAAGTGCACGCCACCGACCTCACGCGGCCCGGCTTCGAACGCAAGGCCGACGACGCCCCCCGGTACACGATGGCGGATCTCACCGACGCGGGGGAGGCCTACGCCGTCGTCCACGGCGCGGATGCCGTGGTGCACATCGCCGCGATCCCCGAGCCGACCGGCAACCCGCCCCACATCGTGTTCCAGACCAACCTGATGGCCACGTTCAACGTGCTCGAAGCGGCCATCCGATTCGGCGTCAAGCGCTTCGTCTACATCTCGAGCGAGACCGTCCCCGGGTTCTTCTTCCCCGAGCGTGACTTCCTGCCCGACTACGCCCCCGTGGACGAGGAGCACCCGATCCACCCGCAGGACCCCTACGCCCTGTCGAAGCATTTCGGCGAGCAGCTCATGGACGCCGCGGTGGCCCGGGCGGACATCCGGTGTATCTCCATCCGGCCCAGTTGGGTCCAGTTCGAGGGCAACTACGAGCACAACCTCGGGCCGCAGATCCGCGACGCCTCGGTCCTCAGCCCCAACCTCTGGAGCTACATCGACGTCTACGACCTGGCCGACGCGATCGTCCTCGCCACCGGGTCGGACCTGCCGGGGCACGAGGTCTTCTACATCGCATCCCCCGACAACGTGGGCGGCTACGACTTCGCCGAGATCCTCACGAAGTACTACGGCGACCAGATCGAACTGCGCGGACTGGACCGGACGGACGCCTCGGGCATCTCCAGCCGGAAAGCCCAGGAGCTGCTCGGGTGGGAACCCCGGCGGTCATGGCGCGACTACCTCGATGCGGACGGGAAAGCCCTCCCGAAGTAGACCGCGATCGGCGGCGCTTCCTACGGCCGGGCCGCGGGAGGGTTCGACGTCGACGCTGCCGCCGCCCGCCCGTACCGCGCGGCCAGTGGCGCGGCGCTGAGCCCGTGGGCCAGGACGCTGAGGAGGATGGTGACGGTGATGATCGCCACGGCGTCGTCGGCCTCGGGTCCGAGCGCCTCCAGCGCGAGCAGGGCGAACACGATGGACGCCAGGCCGCGCGGACCGAACCAGCCCACGAACAGCACGGTGTTGCGGTCCAGGCCGGTGCCGATCAGGGACAGGGCCACGGGCACCATGCGCACCACCGTGAGGCTGAGCACCGCGTAGACGACGGTCAGCACGGTGATGCGGTCCAGCACGATGGCGACGGTGACGGCACCGAAGACCGACCACACGAGGATCGACACCAGGCTGCTCGTCTGCTCGAGGAACACCAGCTCGCCCTCGGCGCGGGGGCCGGCGAACCTGCCGAACGCCAGCCCTGCGCAGAAGGCCGCGACGAATCCGTTGCCGCCCACCTCGACGGCGCCGGCGTAGGCCAGCAGGGCCAGGGCCAGGACGCCGATGCCCAGGAACTCCTCGGCGGCGCTCCCGCGTCGGCGGGCGCGCCGCAGCAGCCACCCACCTGCGCCGCCGACCGCCGCACCCGCCGCCACGCCGATGAGCAGCGTGATCACCGCAGGCCCGGCACCCTCGGCACCCTCCACGCCGGCGGCAGCGGCCGCTCCTGCGATGGCCAGCAGGACCACGGGGGTGGTGATGCCGTCATTCAGGCCGCTCTCCACGGTGAGCAGCCTGCGGATCCGCGACGGTACGGCCGGGTTCGTCACCACGGGGAGCCCCAGGGCGGCGTCCGTCGGGGCCAGCGCCGCAGCCACCACGAAGGCCAGCCACAGTCCCTGCTGCGGGAACAACCAGGCGGCCAGCGCCCATCCGGCCAGGATCGTCAGGGGCAGCCCGAGGCCGAGGAGCCGCACGAGCCGGCCCACGTCCTCGCGCAGCTGCTGCACCCGTAATCGGGCGGCGTCGGAGAAGAGCACCCACACCAGGGTGACCTCGACCAGGGGAGCGAACGTCTCGGGGATCGTGGAGCCGTCCACCAGGCCGAGCCCCGCCAGGGCCCCTCCGAGGACGAGGAACACGATCGACGGCGTCAGATCGGCCCGTTGCAGGCGCGCCGAGACCAGCGCCCACCCGAAGAGGGCCGCGGAGACGAGGACGATGGTCACCTCGTTCATGGGGGACCTCCTGGCGCGTCGGTGCACTGCGCCCGGGACCAGGGAGGACCGCCGTCCATCAGCTCAGCCGACCCCGGGGTCCACGGCGCCGGCCGTGGCGCCGCCCCGGTCGAAGGAGTGGGTGACCTCCACGGCATCGGTGACCACATCCGCCAGCCGGCCGGTGCGGTGAAGGACGGCGCGTTGCCGGTCGGCGCCGGTGCCGCGCTCGAGCAGCCGGACGAGCCCGTCCACCACGGCTTCGGTGTCCCCGGCCTCGTCCAGGGCGGGCAGCACATGGTTCAGCAGGGCCGCCACCACATCCCACGCCGGGGCGGGGCGCCCCGTCAGCGGATGCACGAGATCCGCCCCCAGCCCGGACAGCCTCGCCTGCCAGCCGGCGAGGCGCAGGGCCGGAGCGGAGATCTTCGCCGGCGGCAGGCCCGCGCGCCAGTCCCGGGCCGCGGTCTCCACGAGGCCACGCGCCAGGGCGGCGATCAGCCCGGCGTCGTCGGCGAACAGGCACACGTCGGCCACCCGGATCTCCACCGTCGGATAGGTGTGGGACAGCCGGGCATCGAAGTAGAGCATCTTGCGGTCCAGGAGGACGCCGGTGGCCATCAGCTCCTCCTCCCGGGCACGGTAGGCGTCCACCGACCCGTACACCGGTGAGGGTCCGGCCGAGGGCCACCCCTGCCAGACCTGCGAGCGGTAGCTGGTGAAGCCGGTGTCCTGCCCGTTGATGAAGGGGGAGTTCGCGCTCAGGGCCACCAGCACCGGCAGCCAGTTGCGGATGCGGTCCAGCACTCCCACGCCTTCCCGCGGGGACGTCACGAAGACGTGGATGTGCATGCCGCACGTCAGGTTCTCCCGGGCGAGGACGCCGTAGCGGTCGATGATCGTGCCGAACCGCGCCGTCGGGTGGACGTGCGGGGTCCCGGGCAACGGGGACGTGGCCAGGGCGGCGGCACGCGCCCCGACCGCGCGGGCAGCCCGGTCCGCGACGGCACGCCCGACGACGACGTCCGATACCAGCCGCACCAGCGCGCGGGGTGCGGAGGAGACCACTTCGATCATCTCCTGCTGCAGTTCGGCCTCGAGCTTCGGTCCCGCGGTGTCCTCCCCGGCCTCCGCGTACTCCTCGAGCAGGGCCCAGGAGGCAGCGAGCGGCTGACCGGTGGCACCGTCGACGAGGAGGAGTTCCTCCTCCACGCCGAACGTCCGCACTCCCTCGGCGTTCACGGGGTGTCCTCCACGGTCAGCCGCACCCGAGTTCGGCGATGTACTCGTCGCGCGTGACGTCGATCTTGGCGACTTCCGCCCGGAGGACGGCGGCGCGCTCGAGCAGCGGGGCGTTGTCGGGGACCGCGTCGACCGCCGTCTGGAACTCCCCGACGGACTTGTTCAGGGCTTCCCTCTTGTCCTCGGCCACGTCCCCGCCCTCCTCCATCAGATCCTCGAAGGTCCGCTGGACCTCCTCGCGTGCCGCCTGGACCTCGTCGACGGTCGTGTCCGGACTGAGGGAGGCCGTGAAATCCTTCACCGCGGTCCGGAAGGCTTCGGCGGAGGCACAGGCCTGGTCGGTGTTCTCGCTCGGGGTGGGTGAACTGCAGCCGGCCAGCAGGGCCGCGACCGCCCCACACATGATCAGTCCGGCCAGAACGGGTTTCCTCGTCGACATGGAGCGTTCCTTCCTTGGAGCGCGGTGGTGGTGCGGCCGTGCCGGTCGCCGGTGGTCTGGCCATTCTTGGTCGCTGCCGCCGCCCCTGTCCTCACCCGGAAAGGATGTTGCTCGCCCCCGGGGAGGTGTCCAGAGTGGGGAGGCAGAGTCCACCCGCGCAGGAGCGAGGCCACGCCATGCAGCAGAAACGCGCAACACCACCCATCGAACACGCGCACCGCGCGGCCCTGCAGTCCCTCCCGTTCTCGGACACCCGCGACTTCGAGAACGCGGACCGCGGCTTCATCGCCCGCGGCACGGGCGTCGTCACCGCCGACGACGGCAGGGTGGTCTGGGACAACGAGAGCTACTCCTTCCTCGCGGGCGACGCGCCGACGACGGTGCACCCGAGCCTCTGGCGGCAGTCGCAGCTCGCCGCGAAGCAGGGCCTGTACGAGGTCGTGGAGGGCATCTACCAGGTGCGTGGCTTCGACCTGTCGATCATCACCTTCGTGGAGGGCGACGCCGGGGTGATCGTCATCGATCCACTGATCTCCACCGAGACGGCGGCCGCCGCCCTTGCGCTGTACCGGGAGCACCGCGGCGCCCGCGCGGTGGTCGCGGTGATCTACAGTCACAGCCACGTGGACCACTTCGGCGGAGTCTTCGGCGTCACCTCCCAGGCGGACGCCGATGCCGGGCTGGTCGAGATCATCGCCCCCGAGGGATTCACGGGCCACGCGGTCGCGGAGAACGTCTACGCTGGGACGGCGATGGCGCGGCGGGCCGGATACATGTACGGGGCGTCCCTCGCCCGGGGTCCGCAGGGCCAGGTGGGCACCGGGCTCGGACAGACGGCCTCCAGCGGGGAAGTCGGCCTGATCGTCCCGACGGTGCTCATCACCGCAACGGGCCGGATCCACACCGTCGACGGCGTCGAGATCGAGTTCCAGCTCGCGCCCGGCTCCGAGGCGCCCGCCGAGATGCACTTCTATTTCCCCCGCTTCCGTGCTCTCTGCCTCGCGGAGAACGCCACACACACCCAGCACAATCTCCTGACCCTGCGCGGTGCACTCGTACGGGACCCGCACCTCTGGGCCGGGTACCTCACCGAGGCCATCGGCCTGTTCGCCGACCGCTCCGACGTCGCCTTCGCCTCCCACCACTGGCCCACCTGGGGGCGTGCCGAGATCGTCGAGTTCATCAGCACGCAGCGGGACCTCTACGCCTACCTGCACGACCAGACGCTCCGTCACCTGAACCAGGGCCTCACCGGCGCCGAGATCGCCGAGCTGATCGAACTCCCGCCGACGCTCGAGAACGCCTGGAACGCGCGCGGCTACTACGGCTCGGTGAGCCACAACGTCAAGGCGATCTACCAGCGCTACATGGGTTGGTTCGACGCCAACCCGGCACGGCTCTGGCCCCACCCGCCGGCCGAACTCGGTGCACGCTACGTGGAGGCGCTCGGCGGGATGGACCGGCTGGTCGACCTCGCGCAGGCCGCGTTCACCGCCGGCGATTTCCGCTGGGCAGCCACCCTCCTCGACCACGCGGTGTTCGCCGACCAGCATCATCCCGCCGCCCGGGCCCTCTACGCCGACACCCTCGAGCAGCTCGGCTACGGCGCAGAGAACGGCACCTGGCGGAATTTCTTCCTCTCCGGCGCCACCGAACTCCGGGAGGGGAACTTCGGGACGCCGGCCTCCACGGCCGCCCCGGCCCTGATCGCGCAGCTCACCCCCGAACAGCTCTTCGACGCCATCGCCATCTCCGTGAACGGCCCGAGGGCGTGGTCCCTCGACCTCGCCGTCGTCGTCGTCTTCGCGGACCTCGACCGGCGTTACCGTCTCACCCTCAGGAACGGGGTGCTGACCACCACCCGCTGCGGAGCGGACACGACGGCGGAGCTCACGATCACCCTCACCAAGCCGCGCCTGATCGCCCTCGTGGGCGGCGACCTCACCTCGGGGGGGCTCGAAGTCAGCGGCGACGAGGGCGTGCTCACCGCGCTGCTGGGGGTCCTGGACCGGGGCGACCCGGGCTTCCCGATCGATACGCCGTGATCGCCGCGCTCGGGGCCGTCCTGCCCATCGCCGTCGGCGGGATGCTCGCGTCACTGCCCGTCGTGGCGATGGCCGCGGTGCTCGGCACCATCGCCGGTCGGGGCGTGCTGCGCCGTTTCACCCTCGGCTGGCTGGTCGGCATGCTCGCCGTCGGGACCCTCGGGTTGCTGCTGGCGGACGTCGTCACCCTCGCCTCGGACTCGGCGGCCTGGCTGGCGTGGTTGCGGATAGCCCTCGGCGTCGCGCTCATCGCGCTCGCGGCGCGCGCCTTCGTGCGCCGGCCACGGGGCGATGCCGCCCGGGCGAGCCCGAAATGGATGACGACGCTGGAGGGCATGGAGGCGGGCCGGGCCTTCCGGATGGCCTTCCTCCTCGGCTCGGTGAACCCGAAGAACGTCGTGATCGTCCTGTCCGGCGTCGCGACGATCGTCGCGCAGACCGGGGACGTGGGCACCCAGTTCGCGGTGCTCCTGGTGTTCGTGCTGGTGGCGAGTCTCGGCGTCCTGGCACCCCTGGCCGCCCTCACCCTCCTCGGGGACCGCGCCGCGCGTCCGCTGGAGCGCTTCGTGGGATGGTTCGCGCACAACAGCCAGGTGGTCCTCGCGAGCGTGATCCTCCTGCTCGGCGTCGTCGTGCTCTCCGGCGGTCTCGCCGCCCTCGGCTGAGGTACCCGGTGCGCGCCGGGATCACGCCCGGCGGCGGCGCCGGTGCGCGAACTCGCGTGAGCGCTGACTCGACAGGGCGAGGATGAGCAGGATGTCGAGCGAGAGCCCCAGGAGCGTCGTCTCGAACGTCACGGGCGCGCCCGTCCCGAAGGCGACCACGGCCTGGCTCGTGATGGCGGCCGCACTGAGCATCATCGCGGTGATGCGAGCCCTGTTCCCGCCACGCAGCACGAAGCGGGCGAGGACCAGGTCGAAGAGCCCGAACGCGACGAGGACGGTGGCCACGGCGGGGATCACGCGGGCATTCGACCCCGTGGCGGTGACGGCGTCCGTCGCCCCGCCCAGGAGGGCCAGGCCGAGCGCCAGGGCGGCCAGCGCGCGCAGCCCGACGAGGACCGCGCCCACGATGGTGGGGGCCGGCGTCGTCCGCCGCTGGTCCACCGGCGGAAGGGGTGCTTCGGGGTCCGGGTCCACGCCCGTGAGGTCCACGACGGGCAGGTCGCCGTCCGTCGAGATGCTGTCCCCGCCTCCGTTGCGGGAGTGGTAGCCGGTGGAGAAGTCCTCGATGACCCTCACGCCGATGCGGGGGTCCGAGGCCTGGAGGGACGCCAGGACGAAATCCCGCTCCCGGTCCGTGTCCGCCTCGATCTTGTGCGTGATCTGCAGGGTGAACAGCGACAGCCCCACGGAGCGGTCGTACGTGCCCGCGGCCAGCCAGTCGACGGCGATCCCGCCCGGCAGCACCCAGCCGGGCGGGCACGGCCAGAACCGGATATGGTGCCGTTTGCCGGGGTTGCCGTCCACCTCCTGCTGGTAGGCGAGGTCCTGCTGGCGCCCGAAGAGGAACAGCGGGCTGACCGGGGCCTGGTCGTAGCTGCGCCGCCGGAGCGTGGCGGTCACGATCCGCCGGCTGCTGCGGAGGTCGACGGCGTCGGCGAGGATCCATCCGGCGCGGTGCATCGCCGTGTGGAGCTGCTGGGCGCTGCCGAGCAGGGCGACGTTGATCGGGTCGCCGAGCAGGCCGTCGCTCGTCCGCGCCCGGCCGATGAAGTAGTCGGGAAGGTAGATGCGCGTCAGGATGCGGTGCACCCGGGGGAGGACCAGGTAGGCGAGGACCACCCAGAAGACGAGGCCGAACCACAGCTGCCCCCACTGCAGGGTCTCCTCGAGGAGGATGGCGGCGAACCAGACGGCGGCGAGACCGCTGAACGCGAACAGGGCACGATCGAGGATGGTGTCCCGGGCGGCGGCACCATCCTGAGCCGGCAGGACAACACCGGGCTGGGCGGTCATGCGGAGAACAGTACAGCCCTGTCCGGGACTGCAGAAGGGTGCAGGATGCGGTCGGCGCGGTCGTGCTTCCGGCGATCACCCGGGACGGAGGATGCGGGCCGTTTCCCGGCGGCATATGGTCCCGTTGACCGCCAGTGCACCGGCGGACCTGCTCGAAGGGGTCGATCATGCCGCAGTCCAACACCTCCGCCGCCCTCGAACGTGCTCCCCGGATCAGGCCGTCCACAGGGCCTGCCCTGCTGGTCGTGGTGGTCTACGCCGCGGTCTTCACGGTCACGGCGGCGACGTCGGGCATCCCCTACACGGAGTGGTTCGACTCCTCGGCGAACGTCTGGCGCACCGCCGTCCTGCCCCTGGCGGCCGGGACGATCGTCCTCATCGCCTTCCTGTGGTGGTCCCGCTGGGACGGCATCTTCCGGGACAGGGAACGCCTGCGGGTCCCGGTCGTGCTCTGGGTCGCCGTGGCCGCCTTCGTGGTCGGCATCATCCTCCACCTCGTCTTCGTGGACTGGTCCGGGCTGGGCATCGACCTCCTGATCCCGATCCTCGTCGCAGGAGCACTGGTGGGATTCGCCGAGGAGACGCTGTTCCGCGGCATCCTCCTCCGGGGCCTGCGGGCCGACGGCCGCACCGAGGCAACGGTGGCGGTCGGCACGTCGGTGGTCTTCGGTGTGTTCCACCTGACCAACCTGATCACCGGTTCGCCCGTTCCCGCGGTCCTGAACCAGGTGCTGCTCGCGACGATGACCGGGGCCATCCTCTACTCGTTCCGGAGGATCAGCGGGCTCCTGGTTCCGGCGATCGCCGCCCACGCACTGTGGGACATCTCCCTCTTCCTCCCCGCGGCGGACCCGACCACGGCGTCGTCGCTGATCGGTCTCGCCCTCCTGGTCGTCATCCCCGTGCTCGGCCTCATCGCCCTCGTCACGGTGGCCGTCAGGGACCGGCAGACGCCGTCCATGGCGTGAGGCCGAGCGATCGCTGCGCCGCGCGTCAGCCCTGGTGCACGGGCCAGCAGATCTCGGTCCGCCAGTTCGCGGGATCGGGCTCCACCTCCGGGTCGCTGAGATAGGTCTCCCACATCACCGGTCCCGGCGTCAGCGACGAGTCCGCGAAGTAGCGCTCCAGCTCGGAATAGGTGTCCGTCATCGTGTCGTAGGGCCCGGTGTGGGTCGCTGCGGCCACCTGCCCGGCCGGCAGCGTCCCGGGCACCACGTTCCCGGCCGGTGCGATGACCGCAGCCACCGGGAAGCCCGCTTCGACGTCGACGACGGCGCCGGGCGGGCCGTAGTACTTCCCGAACGGCGCTCCGGTGGGGTGCACGCCCTGGGCCTGCAACGCCGCCATCGTGTCCGTGAACGCGCGGGAGAAGAACTCGGTGAGTTCCGTCATCGGCACCTGCTCCCGGACGCCCGCCGTGCGTTGCTCGCCGTGCTCCATGATGTGGATCGTCGCCATGGAGCAACCCTCGTTCTGCCGGCGCGCACCGCCCAGTGCCGAAGGTTCCCGACCGGTCAGGGGGCCGGGGGTTCCTCGAGGATCCTCAGGAGGGTGGCGTCGTCGAGCTTCTGCCAGGGCGAGGCGTCCGAGCCCTGCACGGCAGCCTCGGGGCTGTCGCTCTGGCTCCACCACTTCGCCTCGTACACGCGCCCGTCGACGAGGATCCGGTCGCCGCGTTCGTACACCTGCTTCGGGTCCCACTCCGGGTAGAGATCGGCCGGGGCGGTGACCGCGGGGACGGGCCGCTCGTCCGGCAGCACCGGACCGAGCAGCGTCCACGGGGTCTCCTCCGCCTGCAGCACCGGATCGTTCGGGAGGTCGCCCTGCGTCCAGTACTTCGCCACGTACACGTTGCCCTGCCACACCACGCGGTCGTCCTCGCGGTACGTGCCGACGTCGGACCAGATGGGGTACGGGCTGGTCTCGGGGTCGTCCTCCACGAGGACCTCGGGGGTCTCCTCGGTCACGGGCTCGTCCGCGAGCGTCGCCGCGCGGCCCTCGAAGTCCGCCCCGAGGATCGGCGCGAAGAGCAGGCCCTGCTGATCGATCCCGCTGCAGGAATCCGAGACCACCGTGGTGTCCGCGTAGTTCTCGCTGCACGTGGCGTCGCGGTTGAGCGACCACATCGACATGCGGCCCGCGCCGCGTTCGGCGGCGAACGCGTTGAAGGCCTTGGCGTCGTCGAGCGTGAACACCTCGCCCTTGACGTCGTTCTGCCCGATCATCGGGGTCAGCCCGATCTTCCGCCACGCGGCCTGCGGACCGATCGCGATGCCCGCCCGCTCGTAGAGGACCTGCACCTGGCGGTGCGTGGCATCCGCGGCGTTCTGCGAGGCGGTGAGCATGCTCGTACCCTCGGGCCGGCTGCCGCCGTAGTCCATCGTCATGACGTTCACGCCGGCGAGGTCGACGCCGGCCTCCAGGAACTGCGCGACGGCGGCGGTGCCGTCCGCGGTCAGGCCGGTCGGGGCGACCGGCAGGGTCAGCCACACGTTGAGCGGCGTGTCCGTGCCGGCCCGCTCGGCCTGGAGCGTCGCCATGGCCTCGGCACGGCGCTTGCCGGCGGCGACGTCCTTGAGGTTCTCACCCTCGATGTCGAGGTCCACGGTGGTCAGCATGTAGCGGTCGATGACGGTGGAGTAGGCGTCCACCAGGTCCCCGGGGTCGGTGCAGGCGGTCGCGAGCTCGCTGTTCAGGAGTCCGCCGAAGGACACGATGACCTCACCATCGTCCTGTACGAGCCGTGCCACGCGGCGGTCGAGGTCGAGGGCCGCCTCGGCCTCGTCCAGGCCGTAGTAGGTGCCCCAGGACGGGGTGCACGGGTCCTCCTTCGACGCCACGATGAAGGACAGCACCGCGCTGCCGCCGGCGCCCTTCGCGGGGTCCTCGAACGCGTAGGAGGGCGTCGCCGTGACGTCGACGTAGCCGGCGAAGAAGGCGCCGGCGCCCTCGGCGGCCCTCGCGTCCTCCCACCGGTTCCAGCCCGTGAGTCCACCCGCGGACACGGCGACGACGACGGCGGACAGCAGGAGCAGGCGGAGGACGGACAGCCTCCGGCCAGGAAAGCGTGAAGACACAGGAACCCCAGATCATGGCCTCCACAGGAGGCGGGAGTGCGCACCCGGGGATGCGCGAGACGCTTGAAGCGTATGGGAGATTCCGGCCTCCGTCATTGTTTTGCCTAACGCTCACGGAGGGCGGGCCGAGGGTGGAGAGTGACGCTGCATGTCGCGGGGGGACGTCATCCACCCGCCCGCCAACTGCCGAGGTAGCCATGTCCAGATCCAGCGATGCCACCGAGTCACCGGCACCTCGAGCAGGCGCCGATGCCACGCCCGCCGGGACCGCGGGCATGACCGCCGACCCGTTCCCGGGCGCCGCCGCCGCCGCGGTCCTCGAGAAGGCGTCGCCGGCCGCCGTCGCGGCCCGACGCCGGCAGTGGGGCGCGGAGCGTCGCTCGGAGCCGCTGTCCATCGTGCATCCGACGCCGTCCTCGCGGAAGATCGCTCTGGGCCGGCTCGGCATCGTGGTCACCGTGCTGGCATGGCTGACCTACATCGTCACGACGATCCTGCGGCAGTTCGCCAACAATCCCGATGCCGGCTTCCGGTTCCAGGTCGAGGCGGTCTCGTACCTGATCGTCGTCACGTTCCTGACCTTCTCCGCGCTCATGTACCTGCTGGCCCGCCAGGGTGCGCTGTACCGGTTCCGCGACCACCGGCGCGTGCCGCGCGGGGAACTGGACCGCCACTTCGCCGATCACCGGGAGGGCATCACCGTCCTCGTGCCCTCCTACGCGGAGGAGCCCGCCGTCGTCCGGGCCACCCTGTGGTCCGCCGCCCTGCAGGAATTCCCCAACATCCGCGTGGTCCTGCTCCTCGACGACCCGCCGCATCCCACCGACCCGGCGATCCGGCAGCGCCTCGAGGCCACCCGGGCACTCTCGTTCGAGATCGAGTCCGCACTCCTGGAGCCGTCCACGCGGGCGAGTGCCGCGCTGGCCGGCTTCGAGGCCTCCCTGGTGGCGCGCGGGCCGGACGCGCCGTCGTCGTGCGACGACCTGCCCCCGCTCATCAGGGCGTACGAGGACGCCGCCGTATGGCTCGAGACCATGGCCGACACCGAGGCGGTGGAGGACCACGTGGACGAGTTCTTCGTGGACCTGGTGGTCATGGGACTCGCCCGCGAGCTGCGGCTGACCGTGTACGCCCTCCGGGCCGCGCTGGCGCAGGAGCAGTGCCCGGAGCCGGACCGCCTCCGCGAGCTGTACGTGCGCCTCGTGCGGATCTTCAACACGCGGCTGGAGACCTTCGAGCGGAAGGCCTACGCCTCGCTGTCCCACGAGGCGAACAAGGCCATGAACCTCAACGCCTACATCTCCCTGATGGGCCATCGCTGGCGCAAGGAGCACGTCGCCACCGGCACGGTGCTGCGCCCGATGGCGGAGGGGGAGGACGCGGAGGACGACGACGTCCTGGACGTCCCCGATTCCACCTACCTGCTGACGCTCGACGCCGATTCCCTGCTGCTGCGCGACTACTGCGTGCGGCTCGTGCACCTGCTCGAGTCCCCGGGGAACGAGCGCATCGCCGTCACCCAGACGCCGTACTCCTCGTTCCGCGGCGCGCCGACGCGGATCGAGCGGGTGGCCGGTGCGTCGACGGACATCCAGCACATCCTGCACCAGGGCATGACCTACTACGGGGCCACGTTCTGGGTGGGCGCGAACGCCGTGATCCGCAAGCGCGCGGTCGAGGACATCGTCGAGGTCGAGAACGTGGGCGGCTTCGAGATCAAGACCTACATCCAGGACCGCACCGTCATCGAGGACACCGAGTCCAGCGTGGACCTCGGCAGCCACGGGTGGACGCTCATGAACTACCCCGAGCGCCTCAGCTACAGCGCCACGCCCCCGGACTTCGGTTCGCTCGTGGTGCAGCGGCGCCGGTGGGCCAACGGCGGGTTGCTGATCCTGCCCAAGCTGTGGAACCAGCTGCGACGGCGCCGCCACCTCCGCGAGCAGGTGCTCTTCCGGGAGGTGCTGCTGCGGGTCAACTACATGGCGTCGATCGCGTGGGCGAGCTTCGGGCTGCTGTTCCTCCTCGCCTACCCGTACGACAGCCGGCTCCTGAGCCCGGTCGTGTTCCTCGCCGCGGCGCCGTACTTCCTGGCGATGGGCAGCGACCTCCGCGACTGCGGGCACCGCTTCTCGGACATCTTCCGGATCTACGGATTCAACCTGGTGCTGCTGCCGGTCAACCTCGCCGGCGTGCTGAAGTCCATCCAGCAGGCGTTCACGGGGGAGAAGATCCCGTTCGTCCGCACGCCGAAGGTCAAGGACCGCACCGCGGCGCCCGGCCTCTATGTGGTGATCCCGTATGCGATCGTGGCCTTCTCCCTGCTGACCCTTACCCGGGACGTCCTGGAGCAGAACTGGGGCAATGCGCTGTTCGCCGGGCTGAACGCCGTCCTGGCGGCCGGTGCGATCCGCGCGTACATCGGCATCAAGAACTCGGCCGTGGACATGGGGCTCGGCGTGCTGAACTGGCTGTACGTGGCACCCCGGGTGAAGAAGGTCGAGGAGTCGAAGGTCATCGACAAGGCACCGGAGGAGGCGGACTGGGGGTCCATCCTGTACCACGGCGACCGCCGGCTCAACCGGGACCTGCGCTCGGGCAACGACCGCCGTCGTCGTGCCGGGGTGCGGTAGGGCGCTGCGTGCGGGTGCCCGGTAGGTGGGCCGGACCGTCAGGCGCTCGGCTGTGCCTGCGGGGAACCGGCCCGTGAGAGGGTGCGCTGCTCCAGCGCGTCGAGGGCGGCCAGCGGGGACAGATCGGCGAGGATCGCCACCGTCATGAGGGGTTCGCCGCTGATCAGGGCGTCAGCCACGGCGTCCTGGAGGTCCGTCCTGGTGTCGAGGCGGTCCTGGAACACGGCACCGGGAGTACCTGCTCCCTGGCGCCCTGCGGCCTGGACCCGGTCGAGATGTCGAGAGCTCATGCGGACCTCCTGTGCGATGGGTGGTAGGTCCAAGAGTGGTCCGCCGCGGTCGTCTCCGGAAGTCCGCCCCGGTCGGACGAAAAGACGTGCGCTGCGGCGCCGGATGTGGTGTCACCGGCCGGCGGCGTCCACGGGGTGCCCGATCCCCGGGGCTCGCGGACCCTACGCGTCGGGATCCGGCGATCCTTCGGCGAGGAGGCGCTGGATCTGCTCCGGGGCGTCGTCGTACGTCGCGAGGATGTCCTCGAGGTCGATCATGGGCGGGAAGTCGATGACCGACTGGTGGCGGGCCAGGAAGCGCGCCGTCGCCTCGACGACCGTCACCTCGTCCGCATCCGCGGTCCCGAGGCGGCCCTGCAGGTCGGGATTCATGCGGAACAGCGATTCCACGGGCTGTCCTTCCGCCTCGGTCCGCACTCGATATTCGTTGTCGCTGACCCGGGTGATGTCGAAGGATGCACTCATGGCTGCAACGCTACGCGGTTCGGCCTGAGGCGCCCGGAGACCACTTTCCGGTGGACAAGCCGCTCCGCATCGAGGTGTCGGGCGGTCACCGGACTCCCGTGACCGTCACGTGCCGCAGTACGTCGTGTACGCCCCGAAGTCGTCCGGCGCCCCGGCGGCGTAGCGCTCCAGGCCGGGCCGCTCCTCGAAGGGCTCCGTGAGGGCCTCGAGCAGCCGGCCCAGCGGGTCGAGGTCGCCGGCCGTCGCCGCGTCCAGGGCCTCCTCGACGAGGTGGTTCCGGGGGATGTACACGGGGTTCACGCGGTCCATCGCGTCGGCGTCGGGCGTGTGCGCGAGCCAGCGGGCGGTCCAGGCGTCGAAGGCGGCGACGTCGAGCACCCTGTCCCGCGCCGGGCGGGCGTCGCCGCGGACCACGGAGCCGAGGCCACGGAAGAAGGACGTGTAGTCGACGTGGTTGTCCTGCAGGAGGGTGAGGACGTCGTTGGCCAGTGCCGATGCGACCTCGCCGTCGACGTCGTCGGGCAGTCCCAGCTTGGCCTTCATCCCGGCCAGCCAGGCGGCGCCGTACCGGGGGCGGAACGTCTCGAGTGCGGCGACGGCGAGCGGGACCGCCTGCTCGCGGTCGTCGTCGATGAGCGGGAGCAGGGTCTCGGCGAGCCGTGCGAGGTTCCACTCGGCGATGAGCGGCTGGTTGGCGTAGGAGTAGCGGCCGTCGCGGTCGATGGAGCTGTAGACCGCGGCGTAGTCGAAGACGTCCATGAAGGCGCACGGCCCGTAATCGATGCTCTCGCCGGAGATGGTCATGTTGTCCGTGTTCATGACGCCGTGGACGAATCCGGCGAGCATCCACTGCGCCACGAGCGAGGCCTGCGCGGACACGACCCCCTCGAACAGGGCCAGGTAGGGGCGCTCCGCCGCCGCGGCAGCGGGGTGGTGCCGGCTGATCGCGTGGTCGGCGAGACGCTTCAGCAGGTCCGGGTTGCCCGTGGCTGCGGCGTACTGGAAGCTGCCCACGCGCAGGTGGCTGCTCGCCACGCGCGCCAGGACGGCGCCGGGCAGCATCGTCTCGCGGCGTACGTCGCTGCCGGTGGCGACGACGGCGAGGGAGCGCGTCGTCGGGATGCCGAGCGCCTGCATGGCCTCGCTCACGATGAACTCGCGCAGCATGGGCCCGACGGCGGCGAGACCGTCACCGCCGCGCGCGAAGGGCGTGCGCCCGGAGCCCTTGAGGTGGACGTCGCGGAGCCGGCCGTCGACACCGGTGACCTCCCCCAGCAGCAGCGCGCGGCCGTCACCGAGCCCCGGGTTGAAGCTGCCGAACTGGTGGCCCGCGTAGGCTTGGGCCACCGGCGTCGCACCCTCGGGCGCCGTCGTGCCGACCAGCAGCGACAGCCCCTCGGGGGAGCGCAGGAACGCCGGGTCGAGCCCGAGCTCGGCGGCGAGCGGCTCGTTGAGGACGAGGAGGGCGGGGTGCGGGGCGGGCGCCGCCTGCCACGCGACCGCCATCTCGGGAAGGTCCCGCGCGAAGCGCCCGTCGAAGGCCACCCTGGAATCTGTAGGCACGCTCATCCCTCCACCGTACGCCGCGGGATCAGGTGGCGCCGGGCTCCGGCGGAGGGGTTGCAGAACCGGGGTGCATCGGTCATACCAGGCTGGTCAGCCCTCCCTGGGCCGCGATGGCCCGCTCCGCGAACACGGAGAACCGATGGGTGGCCGGTGAGATGTAGCCGTGCTTCCGCTGGACGAGGGCGATGGTGTCGTAGAGGGGTTCGGCGAACGGGAAGCTCCTCACGTTGTCCTCGTGCCGCATGGACGCGAGGATGCCGCTGGCCATGAAGGAATCGCCCGCGCCGGCTGCCACGAGGCTGTACGCCGTCTCCGCGTGCTCCACCTCCATCTCGCCCTCGATGGAGAACCCTGCGAGGTCCGCGCGATCCCTCAGCTGGCGGCGCGTGGGATCCTTCCAGCCCGCGTGGGCGTCGTAGAGGACGAGCTTCGAGGCGGCCAGCTCCTGGATGCTCACCGGACCGGCGCCGGCGGGGCGGGTGGAGGAGATGAACCGTACCTCGTCGCGGGCGAGGGGGCGTATCTCGAGGCCGTCGCTGTCCACCGGCAGGACGACCATCCCGCATTCGATCTCCCCACCCGCGACCGACGCGGCCACCACGTGCGAGTTGAGGCCGATCATGCGCACCCTCACCTCCGGGTGCTGCCGGTGGAACTGCACGACGAGGTCCGCGAGGTCGTAGTTGGCCGCATACCTCAGCACGCCGAACGTCGAGACGCCTCCGTTGAGCGTCTGGAGTGCCTGCACGGCCTCGGCCCCGCGGCGTGCGGAATTCACGCAGTCGAGGGCGTGGGCATGGAGCTCCTCCGCCGCCGGGGCGGGGGAGAGCCCCTTCGACGTGCGGGCGAACAGGGGTGCGCCCAGTTCCTGCTCGAGCCGGGAGATCAGCTCGGACGTCGAGGCCTGGCTGATGCCGAGGTCCTTCGCCGCGGCGCTGAACGAGCGGCAGCTGTAGGCCGCCAGGAAAGCACGGAGCTGGTTGAGGGTCATAGGGCAAGCCTATAGGTCGCATTGGCAAAGGGAGGGTTCCCCTATGGCCGGGCGCGGATCTACGCTTCTTCCATGGAACTCACGGCGCACCATACGTCCTCGATCACGGGCTCCTACGAATGCCTGAAGAGCGCGGCGATCGGGGGCGTGCCGGCACAGCGACTGCCGGAGGTGGTCGGCACGGTCTCGGAGATGCTGTCGGTCATCGAGCAGGGCGGGCGCGACGCCGTCTCGGAGTACTCCCGCATCCTCGACGGCTGGGGCGGCGGTGACATCGAGATGGACGCCGACGCCCTCCGCCGGACCGGCGAAGCACTGACGCCCGCACTGCGGACCGCGCTCGAGGCGGGAGCGGAACGGACCCGCACGTTCGCCGGCCTGCAGCTCCGGCACCTGCAGGACTTCGAGGCCGAGGTGATGCCTGGAGTGGTGGTGGGGCACCGGTACGTCCCGGTCCAGCGCGTCGGCGCCTACCTACCGGCCGGCCGGTTCCCCATCCTCGCGAGCGCCTTCATGACCGTCGGCGTGGCCAGGGCGGCCGGGGTTCCCACCGTCATCGCGTGTTCGCCGCCCACGTCCCCGACGGCCGGCAACCCCGCGGTGCTCTACTCCGCCTACCTCTCGGGTGTCGACCGGGCCTTCGTGGTCGGCGGCGTCCAGGCCCTGGCCGCCATGGCCTTCGGGCTGCTCGGCGAGCAGCCGATGGACATGCTCGTGGGTGCAGGCAACGCCTACGTGACGGAGGCGAAGCGGCAGCTGTTCGGGCGGGTGGGCATGGACCTGCTCGCCGGGCCCTCGGAGGTCGCCGTGATCGCCGACGACACCGCGGACCCCGTGATCGTCGCCGCGGACCTCCTCGGGCAGGCCGAGCACGGACCCCAGTCACCCGCGGCCCTGGTCACGACATCGCGGGGACTCGCCGTCGCGGTCATCGCGGAAGTGGACCGCCAGCTCGCGGACCTGGGCACGCGTGACATCGCCGGTGCCGCCTGGCGGGACTACGGGACGGTCTACGTGGCGGAGGACAACGCCACGGCCGTCCAGCTGATGGACGTGCTCGCCCCCGAGCACCTGGAGGTCATCACCGCCGACGACGACTACTTCCAGAGGAACCTGACGAACTACGGATCGCTCTTCCTGGGGCCCTGGTCCACGGTGGCCTACTCGGACAAGGGGATCACCGGGACGAACCACGTGCTGCCCACGGGAGGCGGGGCGCGGTCCTCCGCCGGCCTGTCGGTCGCGCGGTTCCTGAAACCCCTCACCTTCCAGCGCGTCGACCGCACGGCGACCATGAACCTGGCCCCCTACGTGTCCGAGATCTCCGCCTACGAGGGGATGGAAGCGCACCAGCGCACGGCCGACCTCCGCATCACGCGGTACGAGACCCACCCAGCATCGACCAAGGAGCAATCATGAAGAGCAGGCGCACAACGACGTCCTTCGCAGCCGCAGTGATGGGGGTGGCCCTGACCCTCACCGCGTGCGGGGGAGGGGACACCGGCGGAGATGCGGCAGGGGGAGGCGACGGCGGAGCCATCGAGACGATCACCATCGCGACGTCGAACGACGCACCCTTCTCCTTCACGGACGAATCGGGGGCCCTGCAGGGCATCGACGGCGAGATGATCAACTGGATCGCCGACAAGAAGGGCTGGGAGGTCGAGGTGTTCGTGTCCGAGTTCGCCACCCTCATCCCGGCCATCCAGGCAGGCAAGGCGGACGCCGTCGTCGACGCCATGTACATCACCGACGTCCGGAAGGAACAGGTCGACTTCACCGATACCTGGTACCAGCAGGGCGAAGGCATGGTGGTCCCCGGAGACTCGACCATGACCAATCGCGACGACGCCAAGGGGACGGTGATCGGCGTCCAGACCGGCACCACCTTCATCGAGCTCGCCGAATCACTCGAGCCGAAGGAGATCAAGTACTTCGACTCGCAGGCCGCGCTCCTGAAGGCCGTCGAGAACAAGCAGGTCGACGTCGTCTTCACCGACGCCGCCGTGGTCGCCTACAGCCTGGTGCAGAACCCGAACGACGCCATCAAGATCGTGGACCCCTACGAGCCCTATTTCCCGGGCCTGATCGGTGCCGCCGTGACGAAGGAGAACACCCAGCTGCTCGAGGAGCTGAACTCGGGCCTCGCTGAGCTGAAGGCCTCCCCGGACTACATGGAGATCCTCACCAAGTACGGGCTGACCGAGAGCAACGCCGTCGACTGACCCTCCGCCCGTCCAGCAAGGTTGAAAGGAAGTTCGGCCATCGATTTCATCCAGGGCACTCTCAGCTATTTCCCGCGACTCCTGGCCGCCGCACCGGTCGTCGTCCAGCTCGCGCTGGGGGCGATGGCCCTCGCCCTCGTGCTCGGCCTGCTGGTGGCGCTGGCGCGGCTCTCGAAGTCGCGGATCCTCCGGGGGATCGCGCTCGTCTATGTGGAGGTGATGCGAGGCACGCCGCTCCTGGTCCAGCTCGTCTACATCTTCTTCGTCCTGCCGGCCATCGGGATCAACATCGATCCGATCCCGGCCGGGATCCTCGGGCTCGGCCTGAACTACGCGGCCTACCTGTCCGAGGTGTTCCGCTCGTCCATCCTCGCCGTCGAAGGAGGCCAGACGGAGGCTGCCCTGTCCCTCGGCTACACCCCGGGCAAGGCGCTGTGGAAGGTGGTCCTCCCGCAGTCGTTCATCGTCTCCCTGGGGCCGATCGGCAACTACTTCATCGCGATGGTGAAGGACACGGCCCTGACCTCGGTGATCGCCGTGACCGAGATCCTGAAGACCGCGAACGTGATCAACGCGCAGACCTTCGAGACGACACAGATCTACACGGCCGCCGCGCTGCTGTACCTGCTGATCAGCCTCCCGCTGTCCCGCATCGTGAGTGCCCTGGAGAAGAGAGCGAGGATCCATGTCTGACGAAGTGATCGTGAGTGCCCGGGACGTCCACAAGACGTTCATCGTGACCAAGACGCCCGGACTGTTCGAGCGGCTGCGGGGTCGACGGCGTGAGGTCAACCGCATCGAGGTCCTGAAGGGCGTCGACCTCGACGTCCACAAGGGCGAGACGGTCGTGATCCTCGGGTCGAGCGGCTCCGGGAAGAGCACGCTGCTGCGCTGCATGAACAAGCTCGAGACGATCGACAGCGGCCGGATCCTCGTGAACGGGCACATGGTGGGTTACGAGGAACGCGGCGGGAAGCTCGTCGACGAGAAGGCGTCCGTCACGGCCCTCAAGCGGACGGATCTCGGGATGGTGTTCCAGCAGTTCAACCTGTTCCTGAACAAGACGGCGCTGGGCAATGTGATGGCGCCCCTGCGCGATGTGAAGAAGATGTCGAAGGAAGCAGCGGAACAGCACGCGCTCGAGAACCTGAAGAGGGTGGGCCTGCTGGACCGGAAGGACAACTACCCGTCCAAACTGTCCGGCGGCCAGAAGCAGCGTGTCGCGATCGCCCGGGCGCTCGCCATGGACCCGAGTGTGATGCTGTTCGACGAGCCGACCTCCGCGCTGGACCCGGAGCTCGTGGAGGAAGTGCTGGCGGTCATCAAATCCATCGCCGCGCAGGGCACCACCATGGTGATCGTCACCCATGAGATGCAGTTCGCGCGTGACATCGCGGACGTGATCGTGGTGATGGACCAGGGAATCATCGTGGAAGCGGGTACGCCGGACGAGGTCTTCTTCAGGCCGAAGCACTCCAAGACCTACGCCCTTCTGAAGCGTTCCGGCCTGGCTGTCGAACCGCCGAAACATTCTGATGCCCCGCAGAGCGGCGAGCACGGAGTAAACTAGTAAGCCACCTGATGTTCTTGGGTGCAGACGCGCAACCAAAGGAGACCATCATGGGAATCAGCAACACGCTCAAAAACGCTGCAGGCCGTTACCTCGGCAACAAGGGCACCGGCACTGCCGGCAAGCCTGCTGGCACCGGCCAGCGCGGCACGCCCGTGCCGGCGGGCAAGGCCGGCGGGATCCTCCGCAGCCTGCTGAACCGCCGCTAGCAGCGAGATCCGGGCCCTGGTCCTCCGGGACCAGGGCCCGGGCGCTCTGCCGTCAGGGACGCCCCTGCGACATCCTCCTCAGTTCGTCCTGCACGCGCGCCAGTTCGCGTCGGCGCTGGACCTGGAGATCGTCCGGACCAGGACCCCGCTCGGGTTCCGGTGCGTGGACGTCCGCCTCCGTATCGAGGGGGTCGAAGAACAAGCCGTCGCGGTGCATGCGATCCTTTCGGGGGTCAGGTCTGCCCCGACCCTAATCCGCCCATGTTTCGGGCATTTTTCGCGCCGCCGATCATCCACCGCCGGCGAGGCGCGCGACCACCATCCCGCCGTCGTCGATCTTCAGGACCGCCCACCAGATCCCGCCGAGCGCGTAGAGCGAGACGGGCACGAGCAGGCACCACTCGCGCAGGGATCCGGCATTGCCGAGGACGGGCACCGCGATGTTGCCGTTGGGGCGCCAGACCTGCGCGACGACCGGCATCTTCGCCAGGCTGCGCGGCCTCCTGAGCCGCAGCGGGTACACGGGGTTGCAACCTCCGGTGGTCAGCATGTCGCCCAGGATGTGTACGACGACGCCGATGCCCACGGCGAGCGGGAACCAGAACTGCTCCTCGGGCGCGAACGCGGTGATGAACGCGCCCGCGGTGATGCCCACGGCCCACGGCGATTTCCGCATGCGGTCCGGGATGATCTTCAGGGCCTTCGCCGCGAAGGAGACCAGCAGCACCGTGAGCAGCCCCGCACCGGGATAGATGGTGCCGAAATCGACGGTCTCGACGGTCCACAGTCCGGCGACGAACGCGACGGCGACGAACGCGGCCACCCCGAGCAGCGAGTGCGTACCGCGCCGGTGGCCACCGGAGATCGCGCCGACGCCGGCGCAGAACAGATTCGACAGCGGCGGCAGGGAATGCGCGATGGTGGCGCTGTGATGATCGGCGTCGGGCAGGAGCGCCGCACCCGCTGTCACGAGGGCGCCGGTGACGACGCCGACGGGGCTGACGTCGAGGAGCCCCAGGCCGAGGGTCACCGATTCGGGCAGGCCGGGCAGCCATCGGCCCACGTGCACCTCGATCTGGGTGGTGGCGGCGACCCAGGCGGCAGCGCCGCAGGCAGCATGGTGGGCGCCCATCATGGCGGGGAGTCCTTCCGGTTGAGACCACGCCGTGCTGCAGGAGCTGCCGGCGATGAGAGCCCATCCTGACGCGTGCCACCCCCATTATCGGAAAACCGGTCCCGCACGCGGAATGACGCCGACGGGCCGCGGGTTCCCTCCATATGCCCCTTCCCTTCGCCGGTGTCTCGATCCTCGACCGCGCCCAGTCCCGGACCGGCTCCTCCGAGGCCGAGGCCCTGCAGCACGTGATCGCGCGGGCGCAGCGTGCGGAACGGCTCGGCTACCGGAGGTTCTGGGTCGCGGAGCACCACGGCGTGCCCGGCATCGCGGGGTCCGTGCCCGCCGTCCTCGCGGCCGCGGTGGCGTCCGCCACGACGTCGATCCGGATCGGCACCGGCGGCATCATGCTGCCCAACCACCAGCCCCTCGTGGTCGCCGAGCAGGCGGCGACCCTGAACGCGCTGAGCGGCGGCCGGTTCGACCTCGGTCTCGGCCGGTCCCTCGGCTTCACCTCCGCGGTCCGGGCCGCGCTCAGGGCGGACGGGGAGGACGCCGGCCGCTTCGAGCAGGACGTCACCGATCTCCTCGCCTTCCTCGATGGCACCGCGCCGATCACCGCCCGCCCCACGGATGGTGGCCGGACTCCCGTCTTCGTCCTCGCCACGGGCCGGGGCGTGGACATCGCTGCACGAGCGGGCCTTGCCGTCGTGCTCGGCGGGCCGGCCCTCTTCCGGGACGCAGACCCCGCGCTCGAGCGCTATCGGGAGTCCTTCCGCCCGTCCCGGTGGTGGGACGGGCCGCACGTCACGGTGTCGCTGAACGTGGCCGTGGCACGCACGACGGCGGCGGCCCGGCAGCTGCTCCTGCCCGAGGCCCGCGCGCTCGCCGCCTCCCGGACCACGGGGTCCTTCCCGCCCCTGGACGTCGCGGCGGCCCCGCTCACGGAGCGGCAGGAGGGGCTCGTGCGGGAGTCGCTTGCCGCGGCCGTCTACGGGACGGCGGACGAGGTGGAGCGGCAGCTCGCCGCGCTGCACGCACGCACGGGTGCCGACGAGCTGCTGGTCAGCGGTGGGGCCCACGACCTCGAGGCGCAGGCCGCCTCGGACGAGCTGCTGGCCGCGCTCGCCCGGCCCCGACTCCTGCCCGGAGCGGCCGCCGTCCGCTGACTGTCCACGGCGAGCCGAGATAGTAAGCCTGCTTGTTATGTCGGGTCGAACCGCTCTATCCTGTCGTCAATGCGCCGCTTCGTGCGGGCGACACCGACGACAGGAACGCCATGCTCACGATGCACGAACTCGATCCCCTTCTCGGCCACCGCACCGCGGTCGTCACGGACCAGGGGGACAGGGTGGGGTCCATCGGCGAGGTGTACCTGAACGATGCCACCGAGACGCCGACCTGGGTGACCGTCCACACGGGCCTGTTCGGCACGAAGGAGTCCTTCGTGCCGCTCGACGGCGCCACGGTGCAGGACGGCCGGCTCGTCGTCGCGTATCCGCGGGACCTCATCCGGCACGCGCCGTCGATCGAGCGTGACGGCCATCTGAGCCCGGAGGACAAGGGCGTGCTGTATGCGCACTACGGCCTGGACGGGCCGACGGCGGATGACGACGCGGCGGGCGACGGAGCCGAAGGTGATCCCACCGCGGGTCAGGGTGCCGCCACCCGTGAGCGGCAGGACGACGGCGGACCCTGGATGATCCGCTCGGAGGAGAGGCTCCGTGTCCGGACGGAGACGCACGCGGCTGCCCGCGTCCGGCTGCGGAAGTATGTGGTCACCGAGGAGGCACGCCAGACGGTGCCCCTGCTGAAGGAGGAACTGCTGATCGGGCGGGAGCCGATCACCACGCGCACTGCATCCGTGGGCGAGTCGCTCTTCCAGGAGGAGGTCGTGGAACTCGTGGGCCACGAGGAGCGGGCCGTGATCCTGGGCAGGGAGACCGTGCCCGTCGAGCGTGTCCGGCTGGCCAGGACCACGGTGGCAGGCAGGGCCACGGTGAGGGACGAGGTGCGGAAGGAACGCATCGTCACGAGCGTCGACGGCGAGACGGCAGCCGATGCCGATGCCGCCTTCGATGCCCGCTCCCGCCGGTCGGGCGGCCGCGCGCGCGGCAAGGCTGCCGGCACCGCAGGCCGTCGCCGGGCCGCACCGGCCGACGACGAGTCGGGCAGGATCGTCACGAACAGCCCCAACCCGTTGCTCAAGGGCAGGAACAAACGGCGCTGAGGGCAGGGGCGCAGGCCGTCCCGGCCCTGGTGCGCGGCGCAGCGGAGGTTCCCCATCCGGGCCGTCTCCCCGTGCAAGGATGAAGGAACGGGAACCACACTGGGGGAATTGTGAAGAAACTACTGACACTCGCCGCGCTGCTGCTCGCGCTCACCGCCTGCGGCTCGCAGGAGCCGTCGCCCGAGGCGGCCCAGCAGCCGTCCTCCGAGGCATCCGAGGCGGCGCAGGAACCGTCGTCCGAACCGTCGCAGCCGCCGACCACCGAGGCGCAGCAGCTGTCCACGGAGGACACGTGCTCCGAGGCTGAGGCGATCATGACGACGATCGACTCGGGCATGACGGACGAACAGGTCGCGGAGATGGGGAGCCAGCTCGATGACCTCGCGACGAGGGCGTCCGATTCCCTCCAGGACCCGCTTCGAACCATGGCAGCCGCGCTCATCAAGGGACGGGAAGAGGTTCGGGCGGAGGCAGCAGAGGACCCGGCCGTGATGGAGGAGCTCGACGACGTTGTTGCAGTAATCAGTGAGGAGTGCGGCCTCTAGACCGCCAGGACCGCCGCGCTGAGGACCAGCGGGGCGGCGGAGCGCGTCCTGGGCCGACAGCGGAGGAAGAGAGTATGACCAGTCCTGCGCAGCACGACGACGATGCGTTCGCGTCCTACCGGGCGTCGTTCACGGAAGCGCGAGGGTTCCTGAACTTCGCGAGCTACGGGCCGCCGTCGCGCGCGGTCCGAGAGCGGGTGGCGCGCCTGATGGAGCTCGCCGGCGACGGCGGTCCCCGGATCGGGGGCACCCTCTACGGGGAGGACCTCCGCGCGCGGGAATCCTTCGCGCGGCTCAGCGGCTTCCCCGTCGAGAACGTGGGGCTGACCGGGAGCACCTCGCTCGGCCTGTTCCAGGTGGCGTTCGGCCTGACTGGCGGCTCGGTGCTCGTCAGCGCGGGCGAATTCCCCGCGAACACGTACCCCTGGCTCCGCACCAGCGCTGCGGGCCGGGCGCGCGTCGAGCTGACCGGTGGGCCCGGCACCCGCATGACGCCCGACGTCGTCGCCCGCGCCCTGACGGCCGACACCGTCGCGGTGAGTGTCAGCGCCGTCGACTTCCGCACCGGGTACCGTGCCGACCTCGCGGGCATCCGCGCGGTGATCGGTCCGGATCGGCTGCTGGTGGTCGACGGCATCCAGGCGTTCGGTGTCGCGGACCTCGACTGGACGCCGGCCGATGTCCTGGTCGCCGGCGCGCAGAAGTGGGTCCGCGCCGGCTGGGGTGTGGCCGCGCTCGCGCTGTCGCCGCAGGGCCTGGAGCGGATCGAGCCGCTGCTCACGGGCTGGACGGGCGTCACGGAGTCCGGCAGGTACGACGGCGCGGAGCATCCGCCGCTGCCAGGAGCGCGGCGCTTCTCCGTCTCGAACCTCTCGCCCTACGCGACCGGCGCCTTCGCCGAGGCCCTCGCCCTGATCGAGACGGTGGGCGTGCCGACGATCGACGGCGCCGTGGCCGTCCACGCCCAGGCGCTCATCGGGCAGCTCGACGCCGTCGGTGTGCCGGTCCTCTCGCCGCGGGACCGATCGGACGCCGCGGGCATCGTGGTGGCCGGTATCCCCGGGCGCGCGGCCGAGGCCCACGCGGCCCTGGCGGCCGCCGATATCACGGCGACGCTCCACGGGGAGGACCGCATCCGCTTCTCCGTGCACGCGACCACCCGCTCCGAGGTGTTCGGCGAGGCCGCGGCGGTGTTGGCACCGTTCGTCTGAGGTCGCCCCCGTCGTTCCCGTGGTCCGGACGCCGAGAGGCCGGCATGCGGCGTGTCCCGATGCGACACGCAGGCGGTGGCGTCGAAGCCGGACACCACGGCGCGGCCCGGGACGATCCGGACGGAACGAGAGGCCTGATTCAGCGGCCCCGTCGGGTGGATGCCGGTCCGGTGCTGCCGGTCAGTGCGTGCCGCGTGGCCGCCGCGGTTGGGCCACGAAGGCGATCGCGAGGGCGAGGAGCAGGGCGACGATGCTGAGGATCCCGGCGATCGTGTACCGGAGCGATGTGCCCTCGGCGGGCTGCTGGAAGGCTTCGGCCTGCTCTGCCTGATCCACCTTGTCGATCCGCACCTCCTCGACCGGGGTCGGCACCCGGGAAGGCGCCGCGCTGTTCTCGGAGGGAGCGGGCACGGGCTGCGGCGCACGCGGCACCGACCGGTCGACGACGGATTCGCCGACGCCGGGCTGCTGCCCTCCCGGAAGGGCAGGAGCCTCGGCCGGGTCCGTCTCCTCCGGTGCTGCGCGGTCGGCGGGGGCGGCGGGCGTCGTCGGAGCGTCCGCTGCGGGAGGGACCGGCGACGTGTCCGGTGCCGGCTCGGGACCGGTCGTCGGAGTCTCGGTGGGCTCGGGAACCGTGGTGCCGGGGGTCGTGTCGATCACGTCCTCGACGGGAGGTTCCACGTCCGCCGGAGGGTCGGTCGGCGGGACCGCCGGCTCGCTCGGGGACTGCTCGACCGGCGGCGTGGTGGGCGGCACGGCGGGCGTGGTGCCGGTCATGGCCGGAAGGGGTGACGCCGACGGTGCCGGGGGTGATACCTGATCGGACAGCGTAGGGGCCGGAGCAGGGGACGCGTCGGCGGCCGCGGGCCCGCACAGCAGCAGTCCGATGCTGATGGCCAGGGTGGGGAGGGTTGAGGGGGCGCGCATGGCGGGGACTTCCAAAAACGGTGGTGCATGGTGGCGGGACGGCCCGTCAGCTTTGCAAGCAGGCTGACTACATCATTAATGTTACGCGGCGGGCATCCGCCATCCCACCGGAATCTTCCGCTGGACAGGTGGCGTCGGACTCATTCCGGGCTCGTCCCGGGGGCCGCGACCTCCACGCCCGATCGGCCGCCGGAGGCACGGTGCGGGGACTGGAACACCACGAAGCGGTACGCGAGGTAGCGGAACACGTTGCCGAGGAGGACGCCGATGACGTTCCCGGAGATGTTGTCCGCGAAAGGGCTCCTGAAGCCCAGGACGTAGTGCGAGACGAAGAGGCAGGCCGTCGCGATGCCGAGACCCACCAGGTTGGTCAGTCCGAAGAGGATCGCTTCCTGCCGCTTCGCCCGGCCCCCGAACTCGCGGAACGTGAAGTGCCTGCTGCCCCACCAGGAGACACCGGTCGCCAGGGCCACGGAGGACACCTTCGACGAGATGGGGCCCATGCCCAGCCCCGAGGACAGGATGTTGAACACCGAGATGTCCACGACGAAGGCCACGGTCCCGACGGCGGTGAATGAACCCAGCCGCTTCCAGGCATCGCGCACGAGCCGGTCCCCTCTGTCGATGACGGTTCATTCTAGGCTTTTGATCGTAGAGGCAACCAATGGCTCGCCGAGGCCACGGCCGGCCCCCGAGGTCAAGGTCGCCGTGGGGCCGGTGGCGCGGCGCGGCGCGCTGGCTAGCATGGGGGTTCACCGTCTGGAAGGACACCATGAACGAGACCATGCTCGCCGGAAGACTCGACGTCGGCACCGGGACCTTCGAGGTCAAGGAAGTCCCCGTGCCCGCGCCGGGGCCGGGCTTCGTACGCGTGAAGGTCCAGGCCGCCGGCGTCTGCCTGTCGGACGTCCACCTCATTCAGGGGCTGCTGAAGCCGATGCACCTCCAGGGCGACGAAGTGACCCTGGGGCACGAGGTGTCGGGCAGCGTCGACCTGACGGGCGACGGCGTCGAGGGGTGGACCACGGGTGACCGCGTCGTGCTGCAGGCCGGCTACGAGTACCGGGGAGTCACCCTCACGATGGGCGTCGACTACGACGGCGGCTGGGCCGAATACGTGGTGGTGCCGGCCGGCGTGCTGGTGCCGTTGAGTGCGGGGTTCTCCTACGAACAGGCCGCCATCATCCCCGATGCCGTCTCCACGCCCTGGGCCTCGATCGTCTCGACGGGACGCGTCCGAGCCGCCGAAGCCGTGGGCGTGTGGGGTGTCGGCGGGCTCGGCGCCCACGGCGTCCAGCTGCTCCGCATGATCGGGGCCGCCCCCATCGTCGCGGTCGACCCGCTGCCGGAGGCCCGCGAGCGCGCGCTCGCCTTCGGCGCCGATGTTGCCGTCGATCCTCTCGCCGACGATTTCGCGGCGTCCATGGCGGCAGCGACGGCAGGGCGGGGCCTGGACGTCGCCTTCGATTTCGCGGGAGTGGATGCCGTCCGGGCACAGGCCGTCGCGTGCCTGGGACGGCAGGGCCGGCTCGTGCTGGTGGGACTGAGCGGCACCCCCATCACCATCTCCGACAGCACCGCGTTCTCCTACACCCGCAAGGAGGTCCGCGGCCACTACGGGTCGGAGGCGCACCACGTGCCCGAGCTCGTGGCGCTCACGGAACTCGGGCGTCTGAACTTCTCGCGCTCGATCAGCGACACGCTGCCGCTGCGCGACGCCGCGACCGCCGTCGAACGCCTGGAGCGCAAGGAAGGCAACCCGATCCGGCTGGTCCTGGTGCCCTGAGGGCCGAAACCCCGGGCGGGGCTCGTCAGTACAGCAGGGAGTGGTCGCCCAGCCGGTGGTAGGAGCGGTTGTGGTAGACCAGCGGTGCCCCGACCGCGCCGTCGTCACCCTGTTCGATCGCCACGACCTCCGCCGCGAGGATCATCGACCCGCCGACGGGGAGGCGGTGCAGGATGCGGCACCGCAGGGCCCACGGCGCCTCCAGCAGGAGAGGTTCGCCCGAGGGCAGCGGGCGCCAGTCCACCGCCCCGCCGAAGCGGTCGGCGCCGCGTGTCGCGAAGAGCTGCGCGATGCCGACCTGGTCGGCGCCGAGCAGATGGACCGCCAGCGTGTCCGCCGCGATGAGGGCCGCCGCCGAGGACGACGCCGTCGACACCGAGAAGGCGAGAACGGGCGGCTCGGCGGAGACGGAGGACACGGAGGACGCCGTCAGGCCGACCGGTCCGTCCACTCCCCGTGCGGTGATGACGGCGATGCCGGCCGGGTGCGTGCGGAACGCGTCCTTGAAGAGCTCGGCCGTGGCGATCGGGTGGCCGGTGGGAATCGTCATGCCGTCAACGCTAGAACCTCAACAGAGGTTGAGGTCAAATCGGCGGGTCGGGGTCCAGGAGGGTGGACCGGATGCCCCTGGAGCCGGCGGCGTCGTCGGGGTTGACGAAGCCGCAGGCGGCCAGGGACAGGCAGCCGCATCCGATGCAGCCGTCCAGGCGGTCCCGCAGGTGCTCGAGCTGCGCGATCCGCTTGTCGATCTCCTGCTGCCACGCGGCGGAGAGCCGCTGCCAGTCCGCCTGGTCCGGGACGCCGTCGGTCGGTAGCTCGGCGAACGCGCGGGCGACGGTGGCGAGCGGGATGCCCGCACGCTGGGCGGCCCCGATGACGGCGACCCGGCGGAGGACCGAGCGATCGTACCGGCGCTGGTTGCCGGTGGTACGGCGGCTGGTGATCAGGCCCCGGCGCTCGTAGAAGTGCAGCGCGGACACGCTCATGCCGCTGCGTGCGGCCAGCTGGCCGACGGAGAGGTCCTGGTCAGTGGTCACGCGGGACTCCTTCCTGCTGCCGTGACGGGCGTCGTCGTGCCAGCGTAGCTGCGAAGCCGCTACCGGCCCGGCCCCCGACGGAGGCGGAAAGACTTCCCGCCCCATGGACAGCGCCCGCAGCGAGACGGTAGGACTGCTGGAGGGGCTCGCCACGCAGCCGCCGCACCCGACAGAGAAGGACAGCTTCCTTGGACGAGCACGCAACGCACGGACGACGACGCCTGAAGGTAGGTGTGGTGGGCATCGGCTGGGCCGGCCGCCAGCACCTCGAGGCCTACGCGAACAGCGAGGACGTGGAGATCATCGGCCTGGCGGGCATGGAACCGGAGCTGCTCGCCGAGCTCCGGGCCGAGTACCGGATCCCCCACGCGGTCGAGCGGTGGGAGGACCTCATCGACCTCGACGGGCTCGACGCCGTCAGTGTCGCCGTCCCCACGTTCCTCCACGCCCCCATCGCCGTCGCGGCCCTCGAGCGCGGCCTCCACGTGCTCAGCGAGAAGCCGATCGCCCGCGACGGCGACGAGGGCCGGCTCATGGTCGACGCCGCGCGCCGGGCAGGGCGCGTGCTCGACGTCGCCTTCAACCACCGGCGCCGCGGCGACATCGCGGCCCTGAAGCGTGTGATCGACGACGGCGGGATCGGGCGCCCCTACTACGCCAAGGCCTCCTGGCTACGCCGTTCGGGCATCCCCTCACTGGGCAGCTGGTTCACCAACCGGGAGATGGCCGGGGGCGGCCCGCTCGCGGACATCGGCGTCCACGTGATCGACTACGCGCTGCACCTGCTCGGCGAGCCGAAGGTGCTCTCGGTCTCGGCGTCCACCCATGCGGAACTCGGCCCGCAGGGCCGCGGCGGCGGAGCGTACGGCGCGCAGACCGCCGATTCCGCCTTCGAGGTGGAGGACCTGGCGACCGCGTTCCTCCGGCTCGAGGGCGGGGTGACGCTCCTGGTCGAGGCGGGGTGGGCGGCGTACCGCCCGGCGGCGGACCTCATGGACTTCCGGATCTACGGGACCGACGGCGGCGCCGAGCTGAGCCGCGTCGGGTCGCCCGCCGACGCCGTCGAGAGCCTCCACGTGTTCAGCGAGGACGGGGACTACGAACCGCAGGTCGGCCCCTCGGCCGGACACCAGGGTGTCATCGACGACTTCCTCGCCGCCATCCGTTCGGGCGAGACGGAATGGGGGCGGCACGACGGGTCCCTGGCGCTCACGCGGGCACGCGTCATCGACGCCTGCTACGCCTCCGCGGCCCAGCACCGCGAGGTGGAGCTCTGATGGTCTTCGACAGCAAACCCACCATCGTCGTCTGGAACGAGGGCGTCCACGAGGCCCGCAACCAGCCCGCGACCATCGGCGAGATGTACCCGCGGGGCATCCACGGCACCATCGCGGAGTCCCTCGCCGACTACTTCCCCGGCTCGGACATCACGACGGCGACCCTCGCCGACCCCGAGCACGGCCTCACCGAGGAGATCCTCGCCGGCACCGACGTCCTGCTGTGGTGGGGGCACATCGCACACGGCGACGTGGCGGACGATGTCGTGGACCGCGTGCACCGCCACGTCCTCGCCGGGATGGGCCTGGTGGTGCTGCATTCGGGCCACTTCTCGAAGATCCTCACGCGGCTCCTCGGGACCACCTGCTCGCTGAAGTGGCGCAACGACGGCGAACGCGAACTGGTGTGGACGGTCAAGCCCTCGCACCCGATCGCCGCGGGCATCGAGAGCCCGATCGTCATCCCCGAGCAGGAGATGTACGGCGAGCTGTTCGACATCCCCGAACCGGACGACCTCATCTTCATCAGCTCCTTCGAGGGCGGCGAGGTGTTCCGCTCCGGCGTGACCTTCTCGCGCGGCAAGGGGCGGATCTTCTACTTCAGCCCGGGCGACCAGGAGTACCCGGTCTACCACCACCCGCAGATCCAGCGTGTGCTGGCCAACGGCGTCGACTGGGTCGCGCAGCCGGGCGTCGATCGCACCCCTCCGGAGGTGGCGAATCCGGCGCGGGACTGGTTCCTCGCCGACTGAGGCACGCCGGTCAGCCGACGCGCCACCCGGACAGGTCGAGGATGCGGTCGGCCCTGTCCCGGGTGGCTGCCACGCGTGCGGCGTTGGGCTCGTCCACCCGGCGCACCCAGTCCTCGGCCGCCGCGGGTGTCTTGCCGAACCGGATGTGCCGCGCGACGAGGCGCTGCCGACGCAGCCCGGGCTCGACGTCGACGAACCACACCTGGTCGAGGTGGCTCCTGGCGTCCCGCCAACCCGGAGCGTCGAGCAGCAGGTAGTTGCCCTCGGTGATGAGCAGGCAGGACGTCGGCGCCACCGGCAGGGCATTGGCGAGCGGCTGTTCGAGCCCGCGCTCGAACGCCGGCGCGTAGACGGTGTGGTCGGGATCGCCCGCCAGACGAGCCAGCAGGGCGGCATAGCCGTGGGCGTCGAAGGTCTCGGGAGCGCCCTTGCGGTCCAGCAGGCCGAGGGCGATCAGGGCCTGGTCCGCCAGATGGAATCCGTCCATGGGGACCAGGGCATGGTGCTCGGGGTCGAGCCCGGCGACGGCCTCGGCGAGGGTGGATTTCCCCGCCCCCGGCGGCCCCACGATCCCGAGCAGGGTCCTCCGGCCGGGGACGGGGTCGGGCAGAAGTGCCTTCAGCTCGCCGATCGTGCTGACACTCGTCATCGCCGCGGACCCTCCTCCTGCGCCGGCCGTCCGGCCGGTGCGTCCCCGCGTCCATCATGCCGTCCCTGCGCCCGTCCGGGCAGTACAGCTAGCCGGCGGGGCGCAGGGACGTGAGCATCGTCCTGATCCGCTGGTATTCCTCCGTCTCCATGTAGGCCTGCGGCGTGTCGATGTGCATCGGTTTGCCGGGGTAGATCTCGTACGGGTCGTAGACGCCGCCGAACGCAGCCCCCGAGGGCGGCCACGTGAAGAAGTGGGCGATGGGGCAGGCGGTCGTCCCCTCCGGGAGGGGCCCGGACGTGATGCCGTAGGCGAGGGTCGATGCCGCCACGGGGTCGGCCACCGCGGGGTCCGTGCGGCCTTCGAAGACGAACATCGGGGTGCCCGAGGCCTGGGTCAGGGCCGGCAGCGGCTCGGAGTCCAGGAGGGAGTACGGAACCTTCGCCGGACACACGGCCCCGGTGACCAGGTCCGTCCGCAGGGACGCGAGCCGCCGGCCGGCGCCATCCTCGACGGCGACGGCCACGCCCTCCGGCGGGGCCGGGGTCGAGACGACGACGGTCCAGTCCCCGGGGTGGTCGAAGGACAGACCTCCGTCCGGGGTCGTGTAGGTGGCCCATCCAGGATCGGCGTCGGGCGGAGCGGTGGACGGGGATCCGGACGGCGGGTCCGTGGATGCCGGAGTGGCGGCGGGTGTGGTGCCGGGCGCCGAGGGGGCGTCCTGGGTCTCCGCGGTGTCGGCATCGGCGCCGGCCTCGGGAGGGGCACAGGAGGAGAGGAGAAGAGCGAGGCACACTGCCCCGGAGGACAGCAGCACGGTGGCTGGACGACCCATGGTTACTCCTTCGTAGCGCGGGTGGATCGCTCCATGATGGTGCTGTCCGGGCGCCCGGTCAGCACCCTGCCCGGATCGTTATCGAGGCTGCGGGATCGTTGCCGATCCGTGTGCGCTTCGTGATGCGGCGCCGGCCGCAGGATCTGAGGAACCGTGCCACAGAAGCACTGGACCGGCCGCGCGGCCGGTGCCATGGTTGGTCCATGGTCAGCGAAGACGATGTGCGTTCCGTTTGCCTCGCTCTGCCCGGGACCTCGGAGCGGCTGAGCTGGAGCCGGCCCGCCTGGTTCGCCCGGACCCTTTTCGCACGCATGTGGGATGACACGGTCCTGACGGTCAAGACCGAGGAACGGGACGCGCTGCTGGCCTCCCAACCGGGCGCCTTCTTCGTCCATCCTCACCATGAGCAGTACGAGTCGCTCGTGCTCGTGCGGCTCGGCCGCATCGACCTCGAGGAACTGACCGAGCTCGTCGACGAGTCCTACCGGATCGCCAACAGCACGGCGTCGAGGCGGTAGACGGCTGCCTTCTCCCAGAGCGCTGTGTGCTTGGTCACTCATCGGTCCGTCCGGTCCTGTTCCGCCGTCGCGCCAGCAAGCGGCACTAAGTAGTTGCCATCGTTTATCACGAGTAGTGCAGCAGCAGTTCTACGTAGGCAGCGACAGTATCGTCGACTGACAGTGCGTAGGTGTCACTCGTGCTCCGGGTAGACCCCGGCCGATAACTTCAAGGAAGGCGCTCGCTGGCAGAGCTGGCGAGGACGCCCCCATCACCTTTCGTGTGGGTCGACTCCCGGATCTCCCTGCCCTGCAGGCACCGACCTGTCTCACTCACGTCTCACACGAGGTCGCCCGTCCGCGCTGCGCGGTGGCGGGCGGCCCAGGGGAAATCATGACTTCGCTGCAGTCCCTCCTTCAGGACCCCCATGCCCGACGCCGTACGGTGGTGATCGTCGTCGCGCTCGTCCTGACGGCCCTCGTGCCGTTCGCCGACGCCGCGCTGCCCGCCGGCTGGTCCTACGCCCTGCTGGCAGCCGGAGCCGTGCTCGTCATGGCGGCCCTGCTCATGCTCACCCGACCCGATGCTGCGGGCGCCAGCAGCAGCCGCGTCCAATCCGATGGCGGGGCACGGCCGGGTGCCGGGCTCCTGCTGTACCTCTCGCCGGTCATCCTCCTCAACCTCGTGTATCCGCTGGTCAGCCCGGCCATGGCCGCGGTGGACGTCGGGGGAGTGCAACTGACCCTCGTGGTCCTGGCGTCCTCGATCACCGTCCCGTGGCTTGCGCAGGCCGCCTGCCTCCCCGCGTACCGCGCCATCGGGGACCTCATGGCGGGAAGGGACATGGCAGCCATCACCCGCCGCTTCTGCACCACCTGGCCCGCGATGTTCGTGCAGGCGCTGCCGGTCATCGTGGTCTTCGCCGTCCCGCTCTGGCTGGCCACGCGGTGGTCCCTCACCGCCCTGGCCACCTATGCAGCCCTCTGCGCCCTCCACCTCCTCTTCGTCCAGTCCCTCATCCTCGCCAACGTGGGAAGCCGTCGTGGGCTGTGGGCGGCCGCGTGGGCGGCCTACGCCGTCGCCCTTTTCGCGGCCCCGACCCTGTGGTGGCTGCCGCCGGTGGTTGGAGCACTCACGCAGGTGGTCCCCATGGGCCGCGGTCTGGCTGCCCTGAGCCTCGCCCGTCTGGGGGCGCGCGACTTCTCGGCAGACATCGCGCGGGGGCTCCTCCTCGGCTCGGTGCTGTGGGCTGACAAATTCGTGCTGTTCCTCGTCACCGACGGCGACTTCCAGGTGGTGATCGTGTTCCTCGCGATGCTGCCCGCGGTGATCGCCTACAACTACTACTTCGTGAACCTCGCCCCGAAGGTGGACGAGGCCGTCACCGACCTGCACCGCACCATCTCCGAGGAACCGCTCACGGTCCTCGCCGCGCGGTCCAGGCGGCTGAGCCGCACCGTGGACCGCGCCATCGTCAGCACCGGCGCCGTCGGCATGGTGCTGACGCTCGCGATCTCCCTCCTCCTCGACGGCCTCCAACCCGTCAACGTGCTGCTGGCCGTCTCGGTGGGGGTCGCGTCCTGGGCGTTCATGATCCTCACGCTCCTCAGCTACGAACTGGACTACATCGGCGAAAAGGTCCTGCCGCAGGTGCTGGGCGGCATCCACCTGGCACTCTGCGTGGCGGCCTTCGTGCTGATCGCCGCGACGCAGAGCTCCGCCGGGGCTGCGCTCGCCTACGGCGCGCTTGTGGTTGCCGACCTGGCACTCGTCGCCGTGGCCTGGGTGCTCTACAAACGCCACTGGAGCCAGCCCGAGTACACCCTGTTCTGGCGCCACGCCACGTCCTGGTAGCAGCGCCGCCGGCCCGGCCCCGCTCAACCCACCACTCCTGATCCCAGAAGGAAGAACCATGTACGTGTTCAAGACCCCGAAGGCCCGCCGCGCGGCGCTCGAAACGTCCGGCGCGGTCGTTCCTGCGGCCCAGGCCGCAGCCCAGCGCCACTACGAAGACGTCGACGTGGCGATCGTCATGGAGTCCACCTACCCCTACCTCAAGGGTGGCGTCTCGGCCGTGGTGCATGACATCGTCACGCACAACCCCGATCTCACCTACGGCATCATCCACATCACGTGGGATGCCGATTCGCCGCAGGAGGACCTCTACGGCATGCCGGAGAACGTGGTCTGGGTGCGGCCTGTCTTCCTGAGCCTGCAGGAGCACCGGCACGACTTCATGGCGGCGACCTCCAGGGATCTCGGCATGACCCCGGCGGAGCGTGCCGTACTGGTGGACCGTCTCTTCGACGCGCTGTATGCCCTGTCCGAGCGGCGCGAGGTGGAGCCGCTCTGGCAGCTGATCGACGAAGGATTCAACGAGCGCACGCGGAGCTACCCGCTTTGGGCCCTGCTCGGGACCAGGGAGTTCATGGAGGCGCTCTCCGTGCGGATGTCCCAGCTCGACCTGTCCCTCGCGGACTCCTTCTGGACCCTGCGCAACTTCTTCTCGCTCGCCTACGCCATTCTCGGAGAGACCATGCCGAAAGCGCGTGTCTACCACGCGCACACCACGGGGTACGCTTCGCTGCTCGGCGCCGCAGCGGCCCGTGACCACAACACCTCCTTCCTGCTCACCGAGCACAACCTCTACGTGCGCGACACCGTGAACACCCTGCTGGACCGCAACATGGCACTGTCCATCACCTCCGAGGACTACCGGACGTTCGACGTCACGCCTGAGCAGCGCGCGTGGATGGCGTGGTGGACCGAGATGGGCCACTTCTGCTACCCGAGTGCAGCCCTGATCACCTACCTGTATCCGACGGCGATCACCGAGGCCGCGCGCCTCGGTACCGATATCGACAAGGCCGTCGTGGTGCCCAACGCCATGGTGATCGAGGAGTTCGAGGACAAGTACCGTGCCCGGCTGGCGGCGCAGAAGATCCTCGAGGAGCGTGGCGACGACCACACGTGGAAACTGGTCTACATCGCCCGCGTCGTGCCGATCAAGGGGCTGCTCGATCTCCTGTCCAGCATGAACATCCTGCGCCACCAGGGCTTCCCCAATCTCCACCTCGACGTACTCGGCCCCACGGAGCATGTGCCCGAGTACTACGAAGCGTGCCTGGCCAAGATCGAAAGCCTGGGGCTGCACGACCACGTGACGATCCACGGCACGGTCAACGTCCGGGACATGCTCGACCAGTTCGACCTCCTGGTGCTACCGAGCTACAACGAGGGCCAGCCCATCGTGGTCCTCGAAGCGATGGCCGCCGGGATTCCCACGGTGGGCACGGATGTCGGAGGCATGCGGCAGCTGATCGGCGACGAGCTGCACACCCGGGACGGCCGCACGGTCGGTCCCTGCGGCGAGCTCGTTGTCGCCGGCGATATACAGCAGATGGCGGACAGCGTGCGTGCCGTGATCGGTGACAGGGAGCTCTACGCCAGCCACGCGTCGAACGCCCGGATCCGCGTGCAGGAGTTCTTCCAGATGCACGAGATCATGTCCTCCTACAACGAGATCTACCGGACCGTCGGAGACATCGCCGATCTCCGGGGTCTCTCGACGGCGGACCTCGCGGATTTCGTGCGGGCGGGCTCATGACCGGGGTCGGTGCCTGGATCCGGTACGGCGAGCCACTGCTGCCAGGGCAGCTCGAGTTCGCCGCCGAGCACTACCGGGTTGCCATCCTGCAGCCGTGGGAGAAGGCCGCCGCACTGGAACTCAAGCGCCGTCGTCCGGACATGACCGTGCTCTGCTACAAATGCCTGTCCTCGACGCGCAGCTACGAGCCCGGGCCCGTCTACACCTCCGGGGTCTCCTTCGCGGAAGCCGAATCCACGGCGGACGGCGTCTGGTTCGCCCGGCGGCTCGACGGCACGCGGATCGAGTGGGCGCGCTACTCGGGGCACTGGCAGATGCGTGTATGGGATCCCGCGTACCAGCGCCGCTGGGTAGAGAACGTGGTGGACGAACTGCGGGACTCACCCTTCGACGGGGTGATGGCGGACAACGATGTCTTCGACGACTACTACGGTCTCCACCTGCCCATCGACGGAGCGACGGAAATGGTCGATTTCCGCTCCGCGCTCGGCGATATGGTGCAGGCGGCCGGGACTGCGTTGAACGGGGTGGGAAAGATCCTGGTGCCGAACATCGCCGAGTCCCGCCGTGAGCCGGGCCGGTGGCAGGCGCATGCCGCCTACGGCGGGGGCTTCGAGGAGGTCTGGCTCGGTTACGGCGCGGAGCACCTGTTCGATCCGGTGACCGCGGAGGCGCAGCTTCCGCAGGCCGCCGGACCGGGCCTCTCGATCCTCCGCGTGCCCACCGACGGTGACGACCGGCACCCCAACCTCACCTACGGGCTGTCGGCGTTCTGGATCTTCGGAGCCGGGAGGGGAGCCTATGCAGCCACAGGGCACGACGACTACAGCCGTACGCAGCACGTCCCGGAGCTCGACTGGCAACTCGGCCGGCCGGTCATAGAGCCGAGGGGCAGGAACCACGCCTGGTGGCGGGAGTTCGAGGATGGTTTTGCGGCCGTCAACTTCAATTCGGACGGCAGGCGCCGCCGCAGGGTGCGGGTCCCCGCAGGGCTCGTGGACGCCGCCGGTGAGCCTGCGCCGTCGTGGGTGGTCCTACCGCCCCGGCGCGGCATCCTCTTCCGCCGCGCCGACTGACTCCGGAGACGAAGGCCCCCTACCATCAGGATCTCCGCAGGATTCGCCATGATCCGGTCTCCGGGGGTGGCCGGTATGCGCGTCATGCACCACCATGTGGACATGAAACTGCATGCCGCTGGGGCAACTCTTGTTTCCGCGGCACTCGCTGTCGCCTTCGCCGTCTGCTCGCTCGCGGTTCCCGCGCATGCCGGCGCCCTGACCTCGAGTACGGGCCAGAAACTGCCTGCCTATCTTCAGGGCTACCGGCAAGGCCAGCTGCTCTGCCCGGGTGCGTCCCTCACGGGCAAGGTCTCCGTGGCGATCGTCGATCCGATGATGGCCACCACAGATGCTCCGGGGGACTGCACGCTCTCGGACATGAAGGCCGCCAACCCGGGTACCACCTTCCTCGCCTATCTGAACATCGGTGCCATGAGAGACTTCGAGTCCTGGAACGGCGTCTTCCAGAACTCCTGTGCGGATACAGCCACTCATGCTGGGAAGCGGTTCGGCGTCACCACGACGAATCCGAGGATAGCCCGCACGGACGATGGCCTCGCCGGCTACCCGGGGTACTCCTACCTGACGGTCGCCGACCTTTCCCCGGCCTATGTGGACGCCTGTGCGGCGACGGCCCGTACCATGCTCAGCACCGACGCCCAGCGGGGGACGACGAACGCCCCTCCCGCCCGCTTCGACGGCATCTTCCTCGATGACGCGTCGATGTCGCCTGCGCACGGTCAGGACATGGTGGACGTCGGCCAGTGGGGCCCCTGGGCCGACGACGACGCCTACGGTCGGGCGCTGATCGCGGCGGTCAAGCGGTTCGATGCGACGCTCACACGCACTATGGGCCGTAACGTCCCCGTCGCGGTCAACCTGGGCGTCTACCCCGCCTGGGGCAACCAGGTGAACCTCGCCAAGACCCTCGCGGCCACGCGTTCCGTCGACTTCGCGTTGCGGGAGCATGTCGTCGCCGCCGGGACCGGCTTGCCCCTGCCGACCGTCGACCTGGAGCAGGCGACTTCCGCCTACCGGGCCATCACCGCGGCGGGGATGCCCGTGGTGGAGCACGACTATTCGGTTCCGCTGCGCGAACTGCCGACGAAGATGTACCGGCAGGGCAACGAGATCGCGAGTTCGGCCCCGTGCCTGCGGGACGGCTTCGGAAACCGCTCGTCCGTTGTGGCAGCGGCGAAGACCCGGCGCACGCTCGACCACCGCATGACCCTCGGGCACCTGCTGCAGACGAGGAACGTGACGGCCCGGCAGATGACGGCCACCATTTCGCAGGCCGAGCCCACCTGCCAGGACAACGCCTGGGACGACGGCTCGAACTTCGAGGCGGTTACCACAGCGTCGGTCAACGCGCTCGACTCCCAGGTCACAGCCCTCACGAGGGCGGTGACGTCCGGCGCCTACGCGACCACGGCGCCGCTGAAGTACTCCGGCGTCAGCATAGTGCGGCTCTCCAACGGCCGTGTCGTGGCCGTCAACACCACGACGGTCACGCGAACCGTGACCGCGTACGGCACGACCCTCAGCGTCCCGGCGCGGTCGGCGACGATCCGCTGACGCAGCGCCGTCAGCCGGCCTGCTGCCGCAGGTGCGTCGGCAGGACACTGCCCGGGGCGCGGCTGCGGATCAGCAGCAGGTTCCGGGCGTGATCGTGGAGCCGCCGGTCCTCCTCGGACCTCGGCACCCAGGGTGGTACCGGCAGCGCGGTGCCCTCGTCGTCGCGCGCCACCATGACCGTGAGGCACGTGGTGGTGAGCTCCATGTCGCGGGACCTCGGGCTCCCGGAGCGGACGTGCACCGCGATGTGCATACCCTTGGTGCCCGTGTAGACGAGCCGCGCCTCCACCTCGACGACGTCGCCGATGTGCAGGGGCTTCAGGAACCGGACACCGCCGGAGAACACGGCCACGGTGTCCCGCCCGCAGTACCGCGTGGAGCAGACGTAGGCGGCCTCGTCGATCCAGTCCATCACCGTGCCGCCGTGCACCTTCCCGCCCCAGTTGACGTCGGTGGGCGCCGCGAGGAACCGGAGGACCGTCCGCTCCGCCGTGCTGCCGTCGGTATATTCCTGGTGGCGCATCTCTTCGACGATCTCCTTGCGGACCTCGATGCGCGCGATCGCGTGGTCGCTCTCCACACGCTCGGCCTCCGTCCGCGGTTCGAAGGGCGGCACCGGGACGGGCCTGCCCTCCGGCCCGACCGCCACGAAGATGACGAGGCACTCACTGCGCTTCCCGCCGCCGTCCCCGGTCACGGATCCGGAGGAGACCCGCGTGCGGATGTGCATGGAGGACGTGCCGGTGTGGACGATCGTGGCCTCCACCTCCACGAGGTCGCCGACCAGCACGGGGTCGGCGAAGTGGATGTTCCCCACATAGGCGGTCACGCAGTAGGTCTTCGCCCACCCGACGGCCGCGGCGTAGGCGGCCTTGTCCACCCACTCCAGCACGGTGCCGGCGTCCACCGAGCCGCTGTGCCCGAGGTCGGTGGGGGAGGCGAGGAAACGGAGGGTGACCGAATTCGAGGGCGGGTCAGCGGGGTGGGGCGTGGGTTCCATGCCCCAGTATCCCCATGCGCGCAGCGCCGCGGGTAGAGCGGGCGCGCCGGCGCGTCACACCCCGACGTCGACGACGGTCACCCCGCCCGTGGACGTGTCGTCGGCCATCGCGACCAGGGCGTCGGGGACGTCGTCGAGGGCGATTCTGCGCTCGATGAGATCCTGTGGGCGCAGCCGGTCGACGGCCACGAGGTCCAGCAGGCCCGGGTAGTCGTGGGCGGGCATGCCATGGCTGCCGAGGACGGCGAGCTCCTTCCCGATCACGGCACCCATCGGGATCACGGGGTCCGCGGGGAACAGCCCGACCTGCACGTGGCGGCCCCTCGGGCGCAGGGACAGGATGCCCACCGCGGCGGTCTCCTCGCGGCCGAGGGCGTCGACGGACACGTCCACGCCCGAGGGCGCGGCGTCCCGGACGGCGTCGAGGACGGCGGCCCGGGAGAGGCCTGCCGAATGGACGGCGCCCACGGCGCCGAAGCGGGTGGCGCGCGCCAGGGCGTTCCCGTCGATGTCCACGGCGATCACGCGCGCGCCCAGCGCCACGCCGATCATGACCGCGCTCAGCCCCACGCCGCCGCAGCCGACCACGAGGAGGGTCTCGCCCGCGGCCAGGCGCGCCTGGTGCACGAGGCCGCGGTACGACGTCGCGAACCGGCAGCCGAGGAGGGCGGCGGCGCCGGCGTCGAGGGAGTCGGGGACGGCGATGAGGTTCGTGTCGGCGTCGTGCAGGGCCACGAGGTCCGCGAAGGAGCCCCAGTGCGTGAAGCCCGGCTGCGTCTGGTTGCGGCACACCTGGCCGTTGCCGGAGACGCATTCGGGGCAGCGCCCGCAGGCGCACACGAACGGCGTCGTGACGCGCTCGCCGACCGAGAAGCGCCGGACGTCCCTACCCACCGCCGCGATGGTGCCGACGAGTTCGTGCCCCGGCACGTGCGGGAGGCTGATGCCGTCGTCGTGCCCCAGCCAGCCGTGCACGTCGCTGCGGCACAGGCCGGTGGCCTCGACGCGGACGACGACGCCGCGCGGCGACGGGAGGGGTTCGGGGACGTCCCGGAGGACGGGACGGGCGGAGAACTCATCGAAGCAGACGGCACGCATCGCACCATTCTGCCCCGCGCCGGTGCTGCCCGCGCAGCCGGCGTGGGCCCGGTGCGCCACGCCGGCGCCGACGGGCGTGGCGCGACGGACCTGCGGGATCAGTCCGCGCGCAGCCGGTGCCGTTCCCGGCGGTCCTTGACGGTGTCCGTCGCGAGGCTCAGGGCCAGGCCCACCGCGACGATCACGATCATCGTGAAGGGGAGGACGTCGAGGCCGACGCCGTCCAGCAGGAGCCCGCCGAGAAGGGCGCCACCGCCGATGCCGATGTTGAACGCCGTCGTCTGCAGGGCGGCCGAGAGGTCGCGCGTGCGGAAGGATGCGGTGCGCAGCATGCGGGTCTGCAGCAGCGCGGGGATCCCGCCGAACGCGGCACCCCACACGATGACGCCGATGAGCACCACCACGGTGTTGGAGGTGGCGAGGGCGAGGGTGAGGACCGCGGCCATGACCATCAGGACCACGCCGACGAACGCCTTCCGGGGGAAGCGGTCCGCGGCGTAGCCGGCTCCGATGAGGCCGATGATGCCCGCGCCGCCGTAGAGGAACAGCACGAGGGCCACCGATCCGGGTTCGAAGGCCGAGACATCGGTCAGCCAGGCCGCGATGTAGGTGTAGAAGGTGTTCTGGCCGGTCAGCAGGATCAGGATGACCGTGCACAGCAGGATGACGGCGCGGAAACTCGGGTCGCGGCGCAGCGGGACGCGCTCCTCGCCCGCCTTCCGCTCCACGTGGTGGTTGACGGGCGGCAGGAACTTCACGATCACCAGGGCGAGCAGGGCCACGACCACGCCGATGATGGCGAAGGCCGCCCGCCAGCCGAGCGCGTTCCCGATCGCGGTGCCCACCGGGACGCCGAGGACGAACGCGGCCGTGCCGCCGCCCGCGGTGATGGCGACCGCCTTGCCCAGCTGGTGCGCCGGGACGAGGTGCGCGGAGTAGGCGGCGACCACGGCCCAGAACAGGCCGTGCGCCAGACCGCCGAGGATGCGCGCGGCCACGAGCACGCCGTAGGTGGGTGCGATCGCCGCGAGCACGTTCGCGACCGCGATCACCAGGAGGACGACGACGATCAGGGACTTGCGGGAGAACCGCTGCGTCACGGCGGCCAGGGGCGTGGTGGCGACGACGACCGTCCCGGCGAAGATGGTCACGAGATAGCCGGCGGTCGAGATCCCGACGTCGAGGTCCCGGGCCATGGCCGGCAGGAGGCCGGTGGGCAGGAACTCGCTCGTGACGGAGACGAAGATCGCCCCGGCGAGGGACAGCAGCCCGATGTAGGGGAACGGCGCGGTGGTGGACACCTTCGCGGAGGAGACAGACAAGGGGTACCAATCGTGGGATTTCCGGCGGTCATCGCCCGGGTGCACCGTTGAAGACCGGGAGGCATGCAGAGATCGGGCCCCATGCGTGGCGCGACTCCTGCGGCAACGCCGGCGCCGCGCGGAGCATTCCCGGGACCGCCCTCCGTGCCGTCGGGCCGGCGTGCGGCCTAGTGGCCGCCGTTGGCGCTGACGGCGCCGCCGTCGTCCTCGTCGTCCTCGTCGTGCTGGGGGACCAGGCTGAGTCCGGGTCCGGCGTCGCGGCCGTCGAGTTCGTCCGTGATCTCGTCCTTGCGGGCCGCCGTCTCGGGGTCGACCTCGCCCTCCGTCGCGAACTCGTGGTCGACCTCCCGGTGGACCTTGCTGTTGAGGACTTCGACATCCTCGTTCTTCAGCCCGCCGAGGTCCTCGGGGAACGGCTCGTCGGGGGAGATCCTGCTCTTCATGGCCATCCAATCTGCCGGCCGTGGGCTGGACGGCGACCGTCCGAATCTTAAGGTCTGGCAGGGGGTGGCGACAAGCAGGAGGCTTACCGACCGCCCGGGCCGGACTGTACGGATAAGCCCTGCCCTGGACTGCCGTGATCGGCTGCGCCCTCACGATCATCCTCGTCGAGGGCGTGGGCCGCTGGTACCTCCCCACGGGCAGGGCCATCGTCCGGGGCCGGCGCACGCAGGCGCTGTCTCGATGCTCACGGGCCGCGGCATGGACGAGTCGGTCCGCGCGATCAGCGGGGCCTGACCCCCGGGGACCTTTGCGTGCCAGACTGGGACCATGCTCGTAGCCTTCAGCGTCGCCCCGTCCGGAACCTCCGCGTTCTCCCACGAGAACCCCGACGGGTCGGTGCACGATGCCGTCGCCGCCGCGGTCGCCGTCGTGCGTGAATCGGGCCTGCCGAACTCCACCGACTCGATGTTCACCACCATCGAGGGCGAGTGGGACGAGGTCATGGCCGTGATCAAGCACGCCACCGAGGCGGCGGGGCGCTACGGGAGCCGCGTGTCCCTCGTGCTCAAGGCGGACATCCGCCCCGGGCGGACGGGGGAGCTGACCGGCAAGGTGGAGCGGCTCGAGGCCGCGCTCGCCGAACAGGAACAGTTCGAGGGCCACTCCTAGCTCCGGCCGCACCGGGCGCCGTCCGGTAGCCCCGGGCCACTAAGCTGACACGGTGACACAGCCCCTGCTGACGCTGCCCTACGTGATCCGGCAAGCCACCCCCGACGACGCCGAGGCATACGTCCGCACCCACGTCGCCGGCCTGCACGAGACGTACGAACACATCATGCCCCCGGAGTACCACGCGTACTACGACGCCGAACTGCCCGCCCTCATCGGACGACGCCGGGACGCCTTCGAGGAGGCGGCGCGGACGCCCGGCGGTGCGCGGAGCTGGCTGGCGTTCGACGACGACGGCGAGCCGGTGGCCATCGCGACCTCCGGCCCGGGGCGCGACGAGGACCGCCCCGACTTCGAGCTGCACCATATCTACACGCTGCGGTCCACGCACGGCTCGGGCCTCGGGCAGCGGCTCCTGGACACGGCCATCGGCACCCGGGACGCGTATCTCTGGATCCTGAACGGCAACCCGCGGGCCGAGCGCTTCTACGTCCGCAACGGTTTCGCACCCGATGGCACGTCCATGCTCTGCGGACCCACCTGGCACCACCGGCCCATGTTCCGCATGCACCGCCCCGACCACCAGTGAGAAGGCCTTCGACCATGGCGAAACCGGCAGGGCCGCGCCCCGAGATCGGCGAGTTCCCGATCGACACCGGGACGTGCGAGCTCGAGCCCGATCCGTACAGCCCGAACGGCTGGGTGCTGCGCGTCAACGGCGTCCCGAGCTCGCACATCGACCTGGCCGATCCGCTGCACCTGGACTTCGAGTACATGCACTGGATCGCCTCGCTCGTCGACTCCCGGTGGGCGGCGCAGGACCGCCTGCGGGTGCTGCATCTCGGGGGAGGGGCGTGCTCGATGGCGCGCCGCTTCGCCGCGAGCCACCCCCAGGCCCGGCAGGTCGTCGTCGAGCTCGACGGGCGGCTCGCGGAGCTGGTCCGGACGTGGTTCGACCTGCCGCGCGCACCCCTGGTGCGGATCCGGGTCGGGGAGGCCCGCGCCGTGACGGAATCCCTCAGCGAGGACAGCCGCGACCTCGTCATCCGGGATGTCTTCGCGGGGGCTGTCACGCCGGGGCCACTGACGACGACGGAGTTCACCCGCGCGGCCAAGCGCGTGCTCGCGGCCGACGGCGTCTACCTCGTCAACTGCGGCGACAGCCCCAACCTGGCGATGGCCCGGCGCGAGGCCGCGACGATCGCCGCGGAATTCAGGCACACCGCCATCGTCGCCGACCCGGCGATGCTCAAGGGCAGGCGCTACGGCAACGTGATCATCGCGGGCAGCGACGCCCCCCTGGCCGAGGACCCCGGACTGGCCCGTGAACTGCTCGGTGGGGGAGTGCCCGCGCACCTCTGGCAGGACGCCCGCGTGAGGACCTTCGCCGCGAACGCGCAGCTCCTCACGGACTGAGCGGGCACGACGCCATCCGAGCCCGCCATCCGCGCCGTCAGCCGCGGCCCAGGAGCTGCGGCTCCATGGCAGCGGTCGCGTGCCTCAGGGCGTCGACGACCGCGGCGATCGCCGGCTGGCGCAGCGCGTCCGCCCGCACCACGAGCCAGTAGTCGAGTTCCTCCGCGACGTCGTCGGGGAGCAGCCGCACGAGGTCGGAGTGACGGTCGGCCATGAAGCAGGGCAGCAGGCCGAGCCCGGCGCCGGCCCGGGTGGCCTCGACGTGGACGAAGACGTTGGTCGAACTCAGGGCGTCGCGCATGGCGGGCAGGAGCCGCCGGGGTGCGTCGAGGCTGTCCACCTGCAGCATCGCGTCGATGAAGTACACGAGCTGATGGTCCACGGCCTCCTCGAGCGTGGCCGGCGCGCCGTGCGCTGCGAGGTAATCCCTGGACGCGTACAGCCCGAGGACGTAGGTGCCCAGCCGTTCCGCCTCCGCGCGGTGCACCTGTGGTTCGCCGACCACCACCTCGAAGTCGAGGCCCGTCCGGGTCTGCGAGGCGCGGCGCGTCGCGGTGACGATCTCGATGCGCAGCAGGGGGTTGGCGGCCCGGAGCCGGGCGAACGCGGGAGCGGCGATGAACGCGCTGAAACCGTCCGTGGCACTCATCCGCACCACGCCCGAGAGCGCACCGTCGTCATCGCCCAGCCGGGCGACGGCCTCCGCCACGGCGGCTGCCGCGTCCGCCGCGCGCCGGCCCAGGTCGGTCAGCTCCCATCCGCCGCTGCCGCGCGAGAGAACCCGCCCGCCGAGCGCCTTCTCCAGGGCCGCGATCCGTCGGGACACCGTGGTGTGGTTCAGTCCCAGAGACTCACCGGCCGTGGTGAAGCGTCCGCTCTGGGCGACGGCCAGCAGCACCACGAGATCCTGGGCGTTGGGGTCGGACATGTCTGCAGTATTGCAGAGCCGCGGTGCCGATCTGGTCATTGGCTGCCCGGAAAGCCGCAGGGATACTCGAGAAGAACCAGCCAGGGCCCCGATGCGGGCCCCCACCCGTGTCAGCGTCGACAAAGGAGATCCCATGAGCGTCAATCAGCGCGCGAGTACCCCCGGTAGCAAGCAGGGCGATGAATCGTCGGGGGAGGCGTCCGGCCTGAAACGGATCGTCGCCGCCGCGATGGTCGGCACGGTCGTCGAGTGGTACGAGTTCTTCCTGTACGCCACGGCCGCGAGCCTGGTCTTCGGGACGTTCTTCTTCCCCAACGCAGGCTCCGAACTCGACGGCATCATCGCCGCCTTCCTCACCTACGCCGTCGGCTTCGTGGCGCGACCGCTCGGCGGGATCGTCTTCGGGCAGATCGGCGACAAGCTCGGACGCAAGCACACGCTCCAGCTCACCATCATCCTCGTGGGCGTCGCCACCTTCCTCATGGGCTGCCTCCCCGGCTTCAACACCATCGGCTACTGGGCTCCGGCGCTGCTGGTCATCCTGCGCTTCATCCAGGGCTTCGCGGTCGGCGGAGAGTGGGGCGGCGCCGTGCTCCTCGTCGCCGAGCACAGCCCCAACCGGTCCCGCGGGTTCTGGTCCAGCTGGCCGCAGGCAGCCGTCCCGGTGGGCAACCTCCTCGCGACGCTCGTCCTGCTGGGCATGAGCTGGATCCTGCCGCAGGACGAGTTCCTGAGCTGGGGCTGGCGCGTGGCCTTCTGGGCCTCCGCGATCATCGTGGTGATCGGCTACTACATCCGGACCCACGTCAGCGAGGCGCCGATCTTCCTCGAGGCACGCGAGAAGATCGAATCGGAGAAGGCGGTCAGCTACGGCGTCCTCGAAGTGGTCAAGCGCTACCCCAAGGGAGTCCTCGGCGCCATGGGCCTGCGGTTCGCCGAGAACATCCTCTACTACATCATCGTCAGCTTCACGATCGTCTACCTCAAGACCGTGCACCAGTACGACACCTCGCAGCTGCTCCTGGCCCTCCTGATCGCGCACGTGGTCCACTTCCTCGTCATCCCGCAGGTGGGCAGGCTCTCGGATGCCTTCGGCCGCAAGCCGGTCTACCTCGTCGGGGTGGTCCTCGGGGCCACGTGGGCGTTCTTCGCCTTCCCGATGTTCGACACCCTGAACCCCTTCCTGATCATCCTGGCGGTCACGATCGGCCTCGTCTTCCACGCCTTCATGTACGCCGGCCAGCCGGCCATCATGTCGGAGATGTTCCCCACGCGCATGCGCTACTCCGGCGTCTCCCTGGGCTACCAGGTGACCTCGATCCTCGCGGGGTCCCTCGCCCCGATCATCGCGACGGCCCTCCTGCAGGAATACGGCAGCTGGGTCCCCGTGGCCATCTATCTCGTGATCGCCTGCGGGATCACCCTCGTCGCGGTCCTGACCCTGAAGGAGACCCGCGGAGCCTCCCTGCGCGAGGTCGACGCCGAGGATGCGCGCCGCCACGGACTGGACGGGCAGCGCACGGGACAGGCCAAGCCATGAGCACGACGGCGGCCCAGCCGGCCCCGGCCCTGACGGCGGGTCCCCTGTCCGGTCGACGGGCACTGGTCACGGGCGGTGCGAGCGGCATCGGCGCGGCCTGTGCCCGTGCTCTCGCCGGACGCGGGGCGCACGTGGTGGTCGCGGACCGGGACGAAGCCGGCGCCGAAGACCTGGCCGCGGACCTCGGCGGCGACGCGTGGGCGGTGGACCTCCTCGACACCCGCGTGCTGGAGACGCTGACGCTCGAGACGGACATCCTCGTGAACAACGCCGGGATCCAGACCGTGAGCCCCCTCGAGGAGTTCGATCCCGAGGACTTCCGGCGCATCCAGCGGCTGATGGTGGAGGTGCCGTTCCTCCTCATCCGCGCCGCGCTCCCGGGGATGTACGCGCGCGGCTTCGGCCGGGTCATCAACGTCTCCTCGGTCCACGGGCTGCGGGCCTCGCCGTTCAAGGCCGCCTACGTGACGGCCAAGCACGGCCTCGAGGGGCTCTCCAAGGTCACGGCCCTCGAGGGCGGTGCCCACGGCGTCACCAGCAACTGCGTCAACCCGGGCTACGTCCGCACACCGCTGGTCGAGCACCAGCTGGTGGACCAGGCCCGCGTGCACGGCATCAGCGAGGAGGAGGTCCTCGAGAAGATCATGCTCACCGAGGCCGCGATCAAGCGGCTCGTGGAGCCGGAGGAGGTCGCCTCGCTCGTCGCGTGGCTGGCGGGCGACGACGCCGGGATGGTCACCGGGTCCTCCTACGTCATGGACGGCGGCTGGTCCGCCCGCTGACGCCCGGCCCCGGGAGGGACGACGGCGGCCCCCCGACCGCCGTCGTCCCTCCCGCCCGATCGGTCAGACGCCGAGGATCTCCTCGATCGGCCCGATGCCGAAGAACACCACGAATGCCGCGGCCACGGCCCACATCAGCGGGTGCACCTCGCGCCCGCGGCCCTGGATGGCGCGGATCAGCACGAAGGCGATGAACCCCGCGCCGAGGCCGTTCGCGATCGAGTAGGTGAACGGCATCAGGGTGAAGGTGAGGAACGCCGGGATGGCGATGCCCCAGTCGTCGAAGTCGATGCGCCCCACCTGCGCCACCATCATGAAGCCGACCACCACGAGGGCCGGAGCCACGGCCTCGAACGGCACCAGGCTGATGAGCGGGGTGAAGAACATGGCCAGGAGGAACAGCACGCCGGTCACGACGTTGGCGAGGCCCGTCCGGGCTCCCTCGCCGATGCCGGCCCCGGACTCCACGTAGATCTGGTTGGAGGAGACGGACCCGGCGCCGCCGGCCACGGCTCCGAGGGCGTCGATCACGAGGACGCGGTTCACGCCGGGGATGTTGCCCTTGGCGTCGACGAGCTTCGCCTCGTTCGCGAGGCCCACCATGGTGCCCATGGCGTCGAAGAAGATGCTCAGGAGGATGGTGAAGGTCAGCAGCGCCGCGGCGGTCCCGCCGAGGTGCCCGAAGGCGCCGAAGAGGCTCACGTTGCCGATGAGGCTAAGGTCGGGGATGCCGATCCACGAGCCGGACGGGATCTCGGGGACCACGAGCGACCAGCCGGCGGGGTTCGGCTCCTCGCCCGGGGTGAAGCTGGCGCCGACATCGAAGACGGCTTCGAGGACGACGGCGAGCACCGTCGCCGCGAGGACGCCGATGAGGATCGCCCCGCGCACCCTGCGGACCACCAGGGCGATCGTCAGGATCAGGCCGAAGACGAACACCAGGGTGGGCCACCCGATGAGGACGCCGCCGAAGCCGAGGCCCACGGGCACGGTGGTGTTGGCGACGTCGGGGATGCGGCGCACGAAGCCCGCGTTGACCAGGCCGATCAGCGCGATGAACAGGCCGATGCCCACCACGATCGCCGTCTTCAGGCTCTCGGGGACGGCGTTGAACACCGCCGTGCGGAACCCGGTCAGGACCAGCACGAGCATGGTGAGGCCCGCGAGCATGACCAGGCCCATGATGTCCGGCCAGGTCAGGCCGGGGTTCGTCGCGACGGTGATGGCCACGAACGCGTTGACGCCGAGTCCGGTGGCAAGGGCGAAGGGATACTTGGCCCAGGCGCCCATGACGATGGTCAGGATGCCGGCCACGAGCGCGGTCACCGCGGCGACGCGCTCGAACCCGAGCTCGGCGCCCGTGGAATCGGCGCCGGCGAGGATGAGCGGGTTGAGCACCACGATGTAGCTCATGGCGAAGAAGGTGGCGAGTCCGCCCCGGATCTCACGGGAGACGGACGACCCCCGCTGGGTGATGTGGAAGTAGCGATCCAGCACGGAACCGGTTTTGAGCATGGGAGGTCCTAGGGGGAAGGGGCGGGTCGGGGAAATTCTATCCCGGTGGCACCTCCGGGCCCCCTTCGTGACGGACCCCGCCCGGGAGGCCGCTGTCCCAGCGCCCCGTCAGGGACGCCGCGTAGGGTGGAAGCATGGCTGCCATCCTCCTCCCGCCCTCCCCGTCCTCGGCGCCCGTCCGCCGTCGGGCCGGCGCGGCCCTCGTGGGCTTCGTCCCTGCCGTCCTGCTCGCGCTCGTCGTGCTCCTGGGTGTCGGCGGGGCCGCGAGTGCGCATGACGAACTGACCGGAAGCAGCCCCGCCGAGGGTGCCACGGTGGACGTGCTGCCGCCGAGCCTCGAACTCAGCTTCTCCAGCGTCCCGTCCGGGATCGGCGCGCAGATCCAGGTGCTGGACGGATCCGGGACCGACTGGGCGGACGGCCCCACCGAGATCGTCGACCGTTCGGCCACCCAGCCGCTGCGCGCGGGTGCTCCCGCGGGCGAGTACACCGTCAACTGGCGCGTGGTCAGCTCGGACTCCCATCCCATCGAGGGGTCCTTCGCCTTCACCACGCAGGAGGGCGGGACCACGGTGCCGGACGCCGCGACGACGGCAGGCCCCCTGGACACGCAGGACGATCCGGCGGACGAGGCCCAGCAGGCCGGCGCGAGCGACGTCCCCTGGAGCATCATCCTGATGATCGCGGCGCTCGTGGCCGTCGCCGTCGTGCTCGCGGTCACGGCGCGGAAGCGGCTCGGCTCCGACAGGTAGGCGCCGACAGGCACGCGCCCCGCCGTCGTGGGGCCTACAGCTGGGAGATCGCCGCACGCGGCGGCGCGATGCGGTTCAGTGCGGACGGGCCCTGCTCCACGATGGCGTCGCTGACCAGCTTCGCCTGGCGGACGATCTCCCGCGTGGAGGGGGTCAGCAGCTCGCCGACTCCCACGAGGTACAGGCCGATCGCGCGGAGGGTGTCCTTGAAGTCGCGGCCGATCGCGATGTCCATCGAGCGCAGGAACCTGCGTAGCTCGTTCTGCGGGAACTTCGTGAGGACCACATGGTCGGCGAGGAGGACCCCGTCCGCCGTCTGGACCGCCCACTTCTTGCGCCCCACCGGGGTCTTGATGAGTTGGGGGTGGCCGATGATGCAGAGCTGCTCGGCCACGGTGGTCTGGCGGACGTCGATGTGGTGGGCGGTCGCGTAGCCGCGCAGGAGCCGCATCAGTTCGGTGCGCTCCGAGAGCGAGACGGAGTCCGTCATGACGGTTCGCAGGGGGCCGGAGTCGAAGCACTCGAGGCTCTCGACGACGATCGCGTCGATGCCCCGGCGGCTGAGTTCGCTGGCGACGGCGAGGCCTGACAGCCCGGACCCGATGACCACGGTGCTCGTCTGCTCCGCCGTGGCAGGCGCAGATGCGGAGCGGACCGGGTCAAGCGGCAAGGAATCCACCGGGCTACCTCCACACGAAGTTTGAATTCCGCACGGCCCGGCGCCTCTTCCGGACCGTGCGGACCCCTGGGCGCGAACGGTCCGACCAGGAGCACTGCGTGCGGGGTATCCGACCTGCAAGGCAGGGCCCCGCGACGGGTCATTGCAGCCTATATAACATTTGGGACCGTGGATAGACCGATCCTCCCGGGGTGCGCTACAAATGGTGGACCGGCCGCTTTCGGCGGTCAGAGGTGCGACCGAGGGAGGCCTGCCGTGAGCAGCGAGAACACAGAGGGCCTGTCGGAGGGGCTGGTCCAGCACGGGATCGTGGTCGGTGTGGATGGTTCCGACCAGAGCACCTGCGCGCTGCTGTGGGCGGCGCGCGAGGCCGGGCGGCGCAGCGCACCGCTCTACGTGGTGACCGCCTACACCGTGCCGGTCTTCGCGGCGTCGAGCATGGACGCCGGCTACGCCACCGTGGACGACGAGGTCATCCGGGAGGGTGCGCGGGCCGTCCTGGACGAGGCCATGTCCCGGCTGGAGGGCATGGCGCTGGAGGTGTATCCGCGGATCGAGACGGGCGACGCCGCGGGCGTGCTCCTCGATCTCTCGGAGGAGGCCGAGCTGATGGTGGTGGGATCGCGCGGTCGGGGCGGGTTCGTCGGCCGGCTGCTGGGCTCCGTGAGCAGCGCCCTGCCTGCCCATGCCAAGTGCCCGACGGTGGTCATCCCCGTCTGCACCGGTGCCCGTCTCGGCCACCCGGAGCTCGGCAGGAGACAGGGGAAGGACAGGGACGTCCCCGCCGCCGCCGTGGAGCCCGTGGTGGTGGTCGGCGTCGACGGGTCGGAGCAGGCCCGCACGGCCTCGCTCGCCGCCGCCGAGGAAGCCCGGTCCAGGGGGTTGCCCCTGCGCGTCATCTGCTCCGTGGCCCCGTTCAACGGCTCACTCGCCTGGGTCCCCGCGCCGGTGGACCGGAAGGCGTTGCATGCCGATCTCGCCGTCCAGCTGGCCGCCGGTCGCGACTGGCTCCAGAGCCACTTCCCCGACGTCGAGATCACGGTGGACCTCGTGGACGGGCCGCCCGCCGAGGTGCTCATCGAGGCGTCCGCCACGTCGGAACTGCTCGTGGTGGGCACGCGCGGGCGCGGGGGATTCGCCGGCATGCTCCTCGGATCCACGAGCCAGGGCGTCCTGCACCACGCCCGCGGACCGGTGCTGGTCGTCCCCGACCGGGCGGATCCGCGGCTCGAGGACCGCAGCTCGTTCGGTCCCATGGTGCCCCGGGCCGGCTGACGGACCTCCCCGGCCCGTCCGCTGCCCGGCGCGTCAGCCCCACCCGAGCTGGTGGAGCCGGTCGTCGTCGATCCCGAAATGATGCGCGATCTCGTGGACCACGGTCACCACGATCTCCTCGACGAGCTCCTCCCGGGAATCGCACAGGCGCATGAGGGGTCCGCGGAAGATGCTGATGCGGTCGGGCAGGGACCCGGCGTCCCACCAGGAGTCCCGTTCGGTCAGGGGCGTGCCCTCGTACAGGCCCAGCAGTTCGGTGTCCGCGGGCTCGCCGGGGTGTGGCTCGTACTCCTCCATCACGAAGATCGCCACGTTGTCCATGGCGCGCGCGAGGTCGTCGGGGATGCGGTCGATCGCGTCGTCGACGGCGTCCTCGAATTCCTCACGCGAGATCTCGAACGGCACGTCCCGATCGTATCGACTCCGGCCGCGGGCAGTGATTTTGTGTAAACGCCGATGTGCATCTATAGTTCTATAGGTCCACGACAGGGAATGATCCGCCGGAAATGCTCGTCCTCCGGAAGGTCGCAGGAGCCCGGACTGTGGTTCTGGCCCCCATCGTCTAGTGGCCTAGGACACCGCCCTTTCACGGCGGCGACACGGGTTCGAATCCCGTTGGGGGTACGCACGAGGCGCCCTCACGGGCGGTCAGCCGGAGCGAAAAGTGCTGGTAGGCTGGAACTCTTGCAAAAACAGCAAGTGAAGTACGTAGTGAAATTTGCAAGGCCCTGTAGCGCAGTTGGTTAGCGCGCCGCCCTGTCACGGCGGAGGTCGCGGGTTCAAGTCCCGTCAGGGTCGCTCAGGCGGCCGGATCCCTTCGGGGAAGCCGGCCGGGCTGGATACGGTGATCATCCGCAAGATGGTTGCAAGGCTCTGTAGCTCAGTTGGTAGAGCGTTCGACTGAAAATCGAAAGGTCACCGGATCGACGCCGGTCGGAGCCACCGCTGAAACCCCGCAGTTCCCCACGGAACGCGGGGTTTTCTCGTATGTCCTCCCTCCTCCCAGCCAACGCCGGGGTTCCGCCCGTAGCATTGCGGCGGGGTCACGCCGGTCGTGTCCGCGCCCGTGGTGCGTGGACGTCCTCACCCGGCCGGATTGCCTGGGGGAACTACGTGGGATAGTTCTGGCGTCACCGCGCGTTGGACCTCCGGCATCGCACCGAGACGAAAGGGCACCAGTGAGACTCCTGCCTTCCGCTGCCGTGGTGTGCCTCCTCGCGCTGGTCGCGACCGGATGCGGTCAGGGTGATCCGGTGCCCACCGAGACCATGCTGACGATGCCGGCCAGCCCGTCCCCGCAGCCCAGCGCCGCAGTCCCGCCCGGCGGCGTGGCCGGTGCACAGGGGGCGACGACGGCCCCCGAGGCCTCCGCCCACTGCGTCATCGTCGCCGGCGGCATGACCACCGCCATGCTCGCGCCGCTGACCCTGCTCTCCGGCTCGGACCCCGACGAGCTGCGGGCCCTCGAGCAGCAGATCCTGGACCTGCGTGACAAGGTGCCCGAAGACCTGCACGATGACTTCACCACGCTCGCGCTCTCCGTCGAAGCACCGCCCGAGGGGTCGGGCGCCTTCGACGAGGAGGCGTTCCGGCACGCCATGGTCCCGGTCCAGGACTGGCTCGGGCGGCACTGCACGGAGTCCTGATCCGGCGGTCGGGGCGGGCCGTGGCTTAGGCTGGGGCTCAAGCGAAAGGGGCGTTCCTGCGATGATCGACCAACCCACGGGCCGGCAGCTGCCCGTACCCCGGAATACGGCGACCGGGAGGACCGTGATCGGCGACGCCGCGGCGGTGAAGATCGCCGCCATCGCGGCCCGGACGGTCTCGGGCGTCCACGCGCTGGGCCCCGGCAGCGGACGCGCCCTGGGGGCCATCCGCGACGCCGTCGGAGCCAACGACCTCTCCCACGGCGTCAAGGTGGAGGTCGGCCAGACGCAGCTCGCCGTCGACATCAGCCTCGTCGCCTCCTACGGGTTCGCACTGAACGCGCTGGCCGACGCCGTGCGCGCAGCCGTGTACGAGGCCCTGACCGAGCTCGTCGGCCTCGAGGTCATCGAGGTGAACGTCGAGATCCTCGACGTGCACCTGCCGCCTCCGGCCGAACCGAAGACCATGGAACGCGTCCACACCACGGGTTCCACCCAGATCCAGCCGCCGGTCGAGTGAGGCACCCATGAAACCCACCCTCGTCGGCATGGCCACCGGAGCCGTGCTCGCCTTCGCGGCGCTCGTCTTCGGCTTCTGGGGCTTCCTCCTCACCTTCGTCCTCGTGCTCTGCGGAGCCGTCGTCGGGCGCATCATCGAGGGCAAGCTCGATCTGCGCGGGGTCGTCGACGCCCTGTCCGGCCGCCGCTCGTCGTCGTGACCGCCGAGTCCGTCCCGGCGCGCCTCCCGAAGCACATCCACCCGGTGACGGCGGTTCCCGGGCGCCCGCCCGGCGTGTTCCTCGCCGGCCACAACCGCATCACCACGCAGGCACTCACCAGTACCGCGCAGGCGGTCGCCGGCGATGTTCTCGGGGTTCCGCCCGCCCAGATCCGCGCGTCCTTCTCGGATGACCGGGGCCTTCTCGCGCTCCTGCTCGCCCTGCCCCTGCCCGTCCCGCCGCTGGCCCGCGTGGTGCGGGAACCCGACCTCGTCGGGACGTTCGGCGGCCCGCTGTGGGCGCGCGCGGACGCCGCACGGTCCCCGATCCTCGAGCGGGTCCAGGAGCTCACGGGAACGCGGCTGAGCCGCGTCGACATCCGCATCATCGGCAGCACCGTCACCAGGGGGGCGAGGGTCCTGTGAGTGTCGACCCACCCGACCGGTCGACGCCGTCGAGCACCGCGCGCCTCGTGCGCCGGGAGCTGCACTCCTCCCGCGCCGTGGCGTCGGTGGTGACCGCGGCGCTGCTGATCGTCGGCTGCCTCGTCCTGCTGTTCGAGGCCGTCCTGCAGGCCGTGGGGGACGAGCCGTTCCTGGTCGACCTGGACGCCGCGGCGGCGTGGCTGGGTGCCCTGCCCGACGGCGTGCCCGCGTCCCTGCTCGGCGCGGGCTCCGTCCTGCTGATCGTCGTCGGCTCCCTGCTGGTCCTGCTCGCCGTGTCGCCGGGCAGGCGGGCCCGCTACTCCATCCCCGACGGGCGCGCGGCCGTCGTCGTGGACGCGGAGATCGTGGCGTCCTCACTCGCCCGCAGGGCGCGGATCGCCGCGGGGGTGGGGCCGGAGCAGGTCCTCGTCACGGTGGGCCGCACGGCGGTCAGGGTGCAGGTCCGGCCGACGTCCGGGATCCCGGTCGACGCGGACGCCGTCCGCGCGGCGGTCGCGGACGACCTCCGGCTGTCGAGTGTCGACCCCGAACCGCGGATCGCCGTCGTCGTGGCGGACTCGGGGGTGATCGGGCAGTGAACACGACACCGCGGGGACTCAACCGCATGGTGCTCGCCGTCGTCGGGCTCCTCGCGTTCGCGGCCGGGGCCGCCGGCCTCGCGCTCCTGGCCGTGCCCGCCGTCGCTTCCTGGTGGCACTCCTCGGCGCCGCGCGTCGGCGAGGCCGTCGACGGCGCCCGGACGCGCACCACGCTGGACGGCCAGGAGGACACCTGGCTGTGGCTGGCGCTGGCGGCGGTCCTGCTGCTGCTGATCGTGCTGCTCGTCCTCTGGATCGCCGCGCAGGGGAGGGGACGCACGGGCACCTTCGCGTCCACGGAGGACGCCCGAGGCTCCGAGGTCGGCCGGGGCGCCGGGACCCCCGGGACGGTGACGATCACGGCGGCCGCCGCCGAGCAGGCGCTCAAGGCCGCGCTCCTGGAGCGGCCCGATCTCGCCGCCACCTCCGTCAGCACCTGGGTGGTCCGGGGCGTCCCGGGACTGCACGTCCGGGTGTTCCCCCGCAAGGGCGTGCCCGCCTACGCGGTGGCCGCTGACATCTCCCGTCTCGTCGAGGCCCTGGACCGGGTCACCGGCTACCGCACCCCGGTGCTGATCAGTATCAGGTCCGGTGCGCGGGTCCGATTCTCACGGGCCGACCGCGTCGCCTGAGGCGTGAGACGGGTCACATTTCGGTATCGAAAGCCGTCCAGTGCCGATCGTGCTTGTGACGCATCATGTAAGCGCTTACTGTTGCGATACCAATCAGTGAGGCGGAACTTCCTCGGGTCCTGGCGTGTCCAGCCGCAAGCCCGTACGTAGACGTACCGCCAGACAAAGGAGTCTGTTTCAATGGCGAATATTCGCTCACGGAAATTCGTGCTGCCCGTTGCAGCACTCAGTGTTTCCCTCCTCGCGCTCGCCGGCTGTGGTTCGGAAGGTTCGGACAGCGCGGGAGGATCGGGTGACGCGGACTGCGCCGCCTACGAGTCCTACGGGACCTTCGAGGACGCCGAGGTCAGCGTCTACTCGACCATCGTCGACATCGAGGCCGAGCGGCTCGAGGAGTCCTGGGCGGACTTCTCCGAGTGCACCGGCGTCGAGGTGGCCTACGAGGGCTCCAAGGAGTTCGAGACGCAGATCGGTGTGCGGGCCCAGGGCGGCACGGCGCCGGACCTCGCGATCTTCCCGCAGCCCGGACTGCTCGCAGCCCAGGCACAGGCCGGGTACCTCAAGCCGGCACCCCAGGAGGTCTCCGACCTGGTCGACGAGGGGTGGTCGGAGGACTGGAAGAACTACGGCACCGTCGACGGCACCTTCTATGCGGCCCCGATGCTCGCCAACGTGAAGGGTTACGTCTGGTACGTTCCCGCCACCTTCGAGGAGAAGGGCTGGGAGGTCCCCACCACCTGGGACGAGATGACCGAGCTGACCGAGACGATCGCCGGCGAAGGCGAGATGAAGCCCTGGTGTGCCGGCTTCGAGTCCGGTGAGGCCACCGGGTGGCCGGGTACCGACTGGGTGGAGGACGCCGTCCTGCGCGAGCACGGCCCCGAGGTGTACGACCAGTGGGTCACGCACGAGATCCCGTTCAACGATCCCAGGATCGTCGACTCCTTCGATCGCGTGGGCGACATCCTGAAGAACGACGAGTACGTCAACGGCGGGTTCGGCGACGTCCGTTCGATCCTCTCGACGCCGTTCGCCGAGGCCGGCCAGCCCGTCCTGGACAGCCAGTGCGCGATGCACCACCAGGCGTCCTTCCAGGCCGTGAACTGGCCCGAGGGCACCAACGTCGCCGAGGACGGCGACGTCTGGGCCTTCATGACCCCGCCGATCGATGCGGCCCAGGGTACGGCCATCACGGGCGGTGGCGAACTGATCGGCGCCTACGCGGACCGTCCCGAGGTCCAGGCGCTGCAGGCGTACCTGGCGAGCGCCGAGTTCGCGAACGCCCGCGTCGCCCAGGGTGGTGCGATCAGCGCGAACAAGGGACTGGATCCGGAGCTCGCGCAGTCGGACCTGGACCGCCAGTCCATCGAGTTGCTGCAGGACCCCACCACGGTCTTCCGCTTCGACGGATCCGACCTGATGCCGGGTGCCGTCGGCGCCAACTCCTTCTGGAGCGGCATCGTCAACTGGATCAACGGTTCCTCGACCGAGGAAGTCACCCAGACCGTCGAGGACAGCTGGCCCGCCTCCTAGACAGGTAGCAGCGGGCATCCCCACGGGGTGCCCGCCGACCTCCGGTGGAACGGGGAGGGCCGCGTCCTGCGGTCCTCCCCGCCCGCCTCCCCATTCACGTTCCGAAAGCACGCCAGGAGGCTGGGCTGTGGAAGAAATTGCAGACAAAGGTTTACAGGTGGTGGTGGGCCTCGCCGTCTTCGCCGCCATCATCGGGCTCATCATGCTGGTGGTGGACCGTGCCCCCAAGAGCGGGCGTGAGAAGGTCCAGATCGCGGGCTTCCTCGCACCGGCCCTGATCCTGCTCGCCGTCGGGCTCGTGTTCCCCGCGCTGCAGACCTCGTACCTGTCCCTGACCGGGCGCAACGGCGAATTCGTGGGGCTCGACAACTTCGTCTGGATGTTCACGCAGCCCGAAGCCCTGGTCACCCTGCGCAACACCGTCATCTGGGTTGTCCTGGTCCCCCTGCTGGCGTCCTCGATCGGCCTGGCCTACGCGGTGTTCATCGACCGGGCGCGCGGGGAGAAGGCGCTGAAGGCGCTCGTCTTCATGCCCATGGCGATCTCCTTCGTCGGCGCCGGCATCATCTGGCGGTTCGTCTACGCCTACAAGGGCCCCGAGCAGGACCAGATCGGCCTCTTCAACCAGATCCTGGTCTGGTTCGGCCAGGAACCGAAGCAGTTCCTGCTCGATGCACCCGAGAACACCCTGTTCCTGATCGCGGTCATGATCTGGATCCAGACCGGCTTCGCCATGGTGGTCCTGTCCGCGGCCATCAAGGGCATCCCGACCGAGATCGTGGAAGCCGCACGCCTCGACGGCGCCAGCGCATGGCAGCAGTTCCGCAACGTCACCATCCCCACCATCCGCGGTTCGCTGATCGTCGTCGTCACCACCATCACCATCGGCACGTTGAAGGTCTTCGACATCGTGCGGACCATGACCGCAGGACAGTACGAGACGTCCGTGGTCGCCAACGAGATGTACACCCAGGCCTTCCGGGCGGGTGAGCCGGGCCGCGGAGCTGCACTGGCCCTGATCCTCTTCCTGATGGTGCTGCCGGTGGTCGTGTACAACGCCCGGCTCCTCCGCAAGCAGAAGGAAATCCGATGAGCACTCTCCCCCTCGAGAACAAGGACCTCCTGCCGGACGTCAAGGACGACTCCACCGGGGGCCGCCCGACCATGCAGAAGCGGGTCAGGCAACGCCTGACCTCACGCACCGCGACGGCGGCCGCCGTCGTCATCGCCGTCATCTGGACCATCCCGACCTTCGGCCTGTTCATCTCGTCCTTCCGGCCCGAGGACAACATCAAGGGCAACGGCTGGTGGAACGTCTTCACGGACCGCGAGTTCACGCTGGAGAACTACGCGGACGTCCTCAGCCCCGGTGGCAGCCAGTCACCGAACCTGCTGTCCTACTTCGTCAACTCGCTGGCGATCGTGATCCCCGGGACCATCTTCACGCTGGTCCTCGGATCCATGGCCGCGTACATGTTCGCCTGGGGGCGCTTCCGCGGCAAGGACGGGCTGTTCATCTTCGTCTTCGCCCTGCAGATCGTCCCCCTGCAGATGGCGCTGATCCCGCTCCTGCAGCTCTTCACCCGGGTCCTGACGATCGGCGACTTCCAGCTGCTGCCCAGCGGCACCTACGCGCAGCTCTGGGTGGCCCACACCATCTTCGGGCTTCCGCTGGCGATCTTCCTCCTCCACAACTTCATCGCGGAGATCCCCGGAGAGGTGATCGAGGCCGCGCGGGTGGACGGCGCAGGGCACAGCACCATCTTCTGGCGCATCATCGTCCCGCTCGCCACGCCCGCCCTGGCCTCCTTCGGCATCTTCCAGTTCCTGTGGCTGTGGAACGACCTGCTGGTGGCCCTCGTCTTCTCGGGCGGCGGAGCCGACGTAGCCCCCATCACCCAGCGTCTGGCCGAGCTCCAGGGGTCACGCGGCGGTGAGTGGCAGCGACTGACCGCCGGGGCCTTCGTCTCGATGATCATCCCGCTCGCCGTGTTCTTCGGGCTGCAGCGGTACTTCGTGCGGGGCCTGCTGGCCGGTGGCCTGAAGGGCTGACCGGTGACGAGCATCGACGACGTCGCGGCGTCCCTCGGGGTCTCGACGGCCACGGTGTCCCGCGCGCTGCGCGGGCTGCCGGGCGTCGCCGAGGAGACGCGGGAGCGGGTCACCGCGGCGGCGAACAGGCTCGGCTACGTCCCGTCGTCGGCCGCCTCCGGCCTCGCCTCGGGCCGCACCATGGCCATGGGCGTGCTCGTCCCGGTGATCGACCGCTGGTACTTCTCGGCCGTGCTGGAGGGCGTGGACCGTCAGCTGCGCGCGGCCGGGTACGACCTCATCCTCTTCAGCCTCGGCGGCGCGGGCGTGAACCGGGACCGGGTGTTCCACCGCTCCATCCTGCGCAAGCGCATCGACGCGCTGCTGGTCATGTGCATGCATCTCACCGAGGACGAGCGGACGGCCGTCCAGCAGCTGGACTACCCCAACATCGTGGTGGGCGGCGCGGTCGAGGGTGTCCGGCACGTCGGGATCGACGACGCCCGCGCGGTCCGTGACGCGGTGGAGTACCTGATCGGGCTCGGCCACACGCGGATCGCCCACATGCGGGGCGGCGGGTCCTTCGACATCGACTTCGAAGTGCCGCGCCTCCGCGAACAGGCCTTCCAGCAGACCATGACGGACCACGGGCTGACGGTGCGCGAGGACTGGTCGGCCTTCGGCGACTTCCGCTTCGCCACCTCCCGCGTCTCGGCGCTGGAACTGCTCGCCGATCCCGCGGACCGGCCGACGGCGGTGTTCTGCTCCTCCGACGAGATGGCGTTCGGCGTGCTGAAGGCCGCGGCGGAGCTCGGCGTCGCCGTCCCGGGCGAACTGTCCGTGATCGGCATCGACGACCACGAGTTCTCCGAACCCATGGGCCTGACGACCATCCGGCAGGACCCCGAGGACCAGGGCGCCTACGCGGCGGACCTCCTGCTCGGGGAACTGCTGCGGCACGAGCCGGCGGACTACCCGCCCCCGCGGCCCCACACGCTCGTGGAACGGGAGACCACCGGACCGGTCAGGGCCTGAGGCGGCCCGCCGTCGTCGCGCGGGGTCGTGTACCGCGCGGGGTCAGGAGGCGCGGGCGAGCTGGCGGATCGGGATCCACCGGGAGGCCAGGCGCCGGTAGGAGGCGGCGGCCCCCATCATGTCGGCCTCGGCCAGGCTCTCGATCCCGAGGCGCACGTCCATCGGGGAGTCGTCCGGGAACACCCGATCGGCGACCGGCCCGTAGTCCACCTCGACGACGGCGTCCCGCCGGAAGATCTCGAGCCACTCGATGATCTCCGTGAGTTCGTCGAGCAGGTCCATCTCCGGGGCGCCGACCGCCAGCTGGGCGATCGAGCGGCGCCCGCGATCGATGCAGTCGCCGATCCGCGCCGTGATCCGGACGGTACTGACCCGCCCGTCGTCCTCGACGACCTCCGTGAGGTCGTCCTCGTGGATCAGGGCGAACCAGGCGAACGGTACGCCCCAGGTCGCCGAGCGTGTGTAGAGCTTCGCGACCGAGTCGGCGAAGGTGTCCGGGTCCAGTCGGGCCTGGTGCGCCTCACGGGCGATCTCCGGCACGAGGACGTCGATCAGGGGTCCGCGCAGGCTCTGGTCCAGGGATTCGGCGGCGAGCGTGGTGCGGACGGCGAGCTGGTTGGGGCAGTAGTAGGGCGTCGTCGTGCCGTTCAGGCTGGGGAAGTGGGTGACCCGCACGAGGTCGGACTCGTGGTGCGGGAAGGGGTCGGAGACGGTGCGCAGGATGCGCCGCAGCGACTGCTCCTGCTCCATCTCCTCGGTCAGTTCCCGTTCGCGTGCCCGCTGCTCGAGGATCGCGAGCTGCTGTGCGTCGGAGAAGGCGTCCAGGGGCTCGTAGACGCGGAGGTAGGAGACGTACGGGAACGGCCGGAGGATGCGGCCCATGCGGCTCACGGCCCGCTGAGTTCCACGACGACGGGGGCGTGGTCCGAGGCACCCTTGCCCTTGCGCTCCTCCCGGTCCACGAAGGCGTCGGTCGTGCGTGCGGCCAGGGCGGGGGAGCCGAGGACGAAGTCGATGCGCATGCCCTCCTTCTTCGGGAAGCGGAGCTGCTTGTAGTCCCAGTAGGTGTACAGGCCCGGCCCGGGGGTGAAGGGGCGCGCGAGGTCGGCGAAGCCGGAGTCGAGGAAGGCCTGGAACGCGGCGCGCTCGGCCGGGCTGACGTGGGTGTAGCCGCCGTCGACGAACAGGTCGATGTCCCAGACGTCGTCGTCCTGCGGTGCGATGTTCCAGTCGCCCATGAGGGCGATCTGCGCGTCGGGGTCCTCGGCGATCCACTGCTGCGCATGACCGCGGAGGGTGTCCAGCCAGTCGATCTTGTACGGCATGTGCGGGTCGTCGAGCGCCCGCCCGTTCGGGACGTACAGGCTCCAGACCCGCAGCCCGCCGCACGTCGCGGCGATGGCCCGGGCCTCCTGCACCTCGTCCGCTCCCGGCTTGCCGAAGGCGGGCTGGCCCGGGAAGGTCCGCTCGACGTCGTCGAGGCCCACGCGGGAGGCGATGGCCACGCCGTTCCACTGGCTGAGGCCGAAGTGCGCCACCTCGAAGCCGCTGTTCTCGAACAGTTCCCAGGGGAAGTTCTCGTCCTTGCACTTCGTCTCCTGGATGGCCAGGACGTCGACGTCGGACCGGTTCAGCCAGGCTTCGACGCGGTCGGCGCGGGCACGGAGGGAGTTGACGTTCCAAGTGGCGATCTTCACGCCCCCTACGTTACCAACGGCGCTGTTTACTCCCGCCACCACGAGTCGAAGATGGTGACCGGTACCGCGCGCTTGTGGCGTGTGGTCCAGTAGCGGTGTTCGATCGCCTTCGCGGCATCGGCGTCGACCTCGCGGCCCTCGAGGTAGTCGTCGATCTGCTCGTACGTGAGGCCGAGTTCGTGCTCGTCGGCGCGGCCGGGTACCTCGTCCAGCAGGTCCGCCGTCGGGATCTTGTCGTAGAGCGCAGCCGGTGCCCCGAGTTCCTTCAGGAGGGCGCGGTTCTGGCGCTTGTTGAGCCCGAACAGGGGCAGGACGTCGGCCCCGCCGTCCCCGAACTTGGTGAAGAAGCCCGTGACCGACTCGGCGCCGTGGTCCGTGCCGACGACCAGCAGGTTGTGCTGCCCGGCGATGGCGTACTGCGCCATCATGCGCGCGCGGGCCTTCGTGTTGCCCTTGGTGAAGTCCGAGATGCGCTCACCGGTGGTCTCCGAGTACTCCTGCTGGATGCCGTCCACGGCGGGAGCCACGTTGAACACCTTCGAGGTGCGCGGCTGGATGAAGGCGAGGGCCGCCTGCGCGTCCTCCTCGTCCTTCTGGACGTTGTAGGGCAGGCGCATGGCGATGAAATCGGCATCCGCCCCCTCGGACCGCAGTTCGTCGACGGCGAGCTGGGCGAGCCTGCCCGCCAGGGTGGAGTCGAGCCCGCCGCTGATGCCGAGGACGAACCCGCGTGTGCCTGTGGACCTGACGTAGTCCTTCAGGAAGCCGACCCTGCTGCGGACTTCCGCCGCCGGGTCGATGACGGGCTTGACGCCCATTTCCTCGATGATCCGTGCCTGGAGTTCATGCATGGCTCCAAGGCTACTCCGCCTGCATTTCTACAAGGTTACGAAATGAGCGGAATCACACCGGCGGATCGGCCGCGCCGGAGGCGCCGCCCGGCGCGGCCGATCCGAGGCCGACCCCTACTGGCTGAAGGCGGCGTCGAAGGATGTCTCCGACGGCGCGAAATCGAAGCGCTTCAGGAAGGCGAGGGCCTCGGGCGCTCCCTGCAGCCGGTCCATGCCGGCGTCCTCCCACTCCACGGAGATGGGGCCGGTGTAGCCGATGGCCGTCAGCGCCCGGAAGCTGTCCTCCCAGGGCACGTCGCCGCGACCGGTGGAGACGAAGTCCCAGCCACGCCGCGGGTCCCCCCAGGGCAGGTGGGAGGAGAGGATGCCGTTGCGGCCCCCGCCCATGCGCATCTTCGTGTCCTTGCAGTCCACGTGGTAGATGCGGTCCTTGAAGTCCGAGATGAAGGCCACCGGGTCGATCTGCTGCCACATGAAGTGGCTCGGGTCCCAGTTGAGGCCGAAGGCGGGGCGGTGCCCGATGGCCTCGAGGGTGCGCTGGGTGGACCAGTAGTCGTAGGCGATCTCCGAGGGGTGGACCTCGTGCGCGAAGCGGACCCCGCACTCGTCGAAGACGTCCAGGATGGGGTTCCAGCGGTCCGCGAAGTCCTGGTACCCGGCCTCGATCATCGTCGCGGGCACGGGCGGGAACATGGCCACGTACTGCCAGACGGAGGAGCCGGTGAAGCCGACGACGGTGTCCACGCCGAGCTTCTTCGCGAGGCGCGCGGTCAGCTTCATCTCCTCCGCCGCACGCCGGCGCACACCCTCGGGGTCGCCGTCGCCCCAGACCCTCGGCCCGACGATCGCCTCGTGGCGGAAGTCGATGGGGTCGTCGCAGACGGCCTGGCCCTTGAGGTGGTTCGAGATGGCCCACACCTTCAGCCCGTTGCGCTCGAGGATGTCGAGCCGGTCCTGGATGTAGGCGTCGTCGTCCCACCGCCAGGCGTCGAGGTGGTCCCCGGAGACGGCGATCTCCAGGCCGTCGTAGCCCCACCGGCCGGCGAGCTCGGCGACCTTCTCGAAGGGGAGATCGGCCCACTGGCCGGTGAACAGGGTGAAATTGCGGGTCATGCGGTCTCCTTGGGGACGGGGTGGTCTACGGCTGGGCGGGGGCGGCTGAACCGACCTGGACGACGGCGCTCTTGGCCGCCGCGCTCTCCTCGACGGCGGCGAGGACGCGCTGGATCTGCAGTCCGGCCTCGAACGAGGGCTGCGGGGGCTCGCCCGTCCGGATGGAGGTGAGGAAGTCGCGGAGCTGGTGCGTGAACGTGTGCTCCCACCCGATGACGTGGCCCGGGGGCCACCATCCCTCGAGGTAGGGGTGGCCGGGCTCGCCGACCAGGATGCGGCGGAAGCCCTGCTCCGTGACCGGCCCGGAGGCCTCCATGAACCACAGCTCGTTGAGGTTCTCGAGGTCGAAGCGGAGGGACCCGCGCTCGCCGAACACCTCGATGCGCAGCCCGTTCTTCACCCCGGTCGCCATGCGGGAGACCTCGACGGTCGCGACGGCGCCCCCGGAGAGTTCGGCGGTGACCCAGGCGGCGTCGTCGACCGTCACCGTCTCCGGTCCGTCCGGCCCCGGGCGCTGCCCCACGAAGGTCCGCAGCCGTCCGGAGACCTCGGTGACCTCCTGGCCCGTGAGGAACTGCACCTGGTCGAGGGCGTGGGACGCGATGTCGCCGAGGGCGCCGGACCCGGCGGTCTCCCTGCGCAGCCGCCAGGTCATGGGGGATCCGGGGTCCGAGAGCCAGTCCTGCAGGTAGGCGACCCGCAGCTGGCGGATGGCGCCCAGGCGTCCGTCCGCGATGAGGTTCCGCGCGTGGGCGAGGGCGGGCACGCGCCGGTAGTTGAAGCCGACCATGGACTGGATGCCCCGCGCCCTCGCGGCTGCCGCGGCGGCCACCATCTCGGCGCCCTCCGCGATCGTGTTGGCCAGTGGCTTCTCCACGAGGACGTGCTTGCCCGCCTTCAGGGCCTCGATGGCGATCTCGGCGTGCAGGTAGCCCGGCGTGCAGATGTCGACGATGTGGACGTCGTCGCGGTGGATCACCTCGCGCCAGTCGGTGGCCGATCCTTCCCAGCCGTAGCGTGCCGCGGCGTCCGCGGCCTTCTCGGCGTCGCGCCCGACGACGACGCGCCGCGCGATGTCGGGGACGTCGAAGTGGCTGCCGACCGTCCGCCAGGCCGCCGAGTGCGCCTTGCCCATGAAGGCGTAGCCGATCATGGCGACGCCGAGGGGGCCGGGCCGGGCGGGTTCGGGCACGGTGGTGGTCATGGGGTTTCTCCTTGTAGGGGTGGTGCGTCCCGGGGCCGGGAGGGTTCCGCGTGGCGGAGGAAGGTCAGCCCATTCTCCGCCAACCGGTCCTGGGATTCGGCCAGGGGACGCCAGATGGCTGCGGCCGTGGCGATGCTGGCGTTGTGCGCGGTGAAGCTCTCGATGTTCAGCGCCCCCTGGTACCGGACGTCGTCCAGGGCCCGGAACAGCCCGGGCCAGTCGGTCTGGTCGCCGCCGGGCGCGCCGCGGTCGCTGCCGCACACCTGCAGGTGGACGAGGTTGTCGCCGGCCCTCCGGACGGCGTCGGGCGTGGACCGTTCCTCGATGTTGAGGTGGTAGGTGTCCAGGGCCAGCCCGACGCCGTGGCCGAGGAGCGGGCCGAGCGCCTCGATCGCCTGGTCCACCGTGTTGATGAGGGAGGTCTCGTACCGGTTGAGCGGTTCGATCCCCAGGACGACGCCGGCATGGACCGCCGCCTCCGCCACGGGGGCGAGGTTCCGGCGCAGTTCCGCGTAGGCCCGGGCGCGTTCGGTGTCGTCCATGCGCCAGAGCCGGCCGGTCTGCGCGTAGAAGGGCCCGCACACCGCGGGCGCTCCGATGCCGGCCGCGAACCCGACGCACCCGAGGAGGTACTGCTGGGTGCTCCTGATGGTCGCGTCGGGGGCGCCGACGAGGTCACGTCCTGGCGCCATGGCCCCCACCACGTAGGGGCGCAGTCCCGTCTCCGCCAGGACGTCGCGGACCGCGTCCACGGTGAGGTCGCCGACGTTCTCGAGGGGCAGTTCGACGGCGTCGAAGCCCATGGCGGCGATCCGGCGCAGGAGGGGAGGCAGGTCCGCGTCCGTCAGCGGGGACGTCCAGACCCAGGTGTTGACGCCGATCGGGCGGACGTACGTGGTGTCCACGGCCCTGCCTCCTTCCTCCTGTCGGTGCCTCGTGCGGTCAGGGGATCTGGCGCTCCTGCCAGACCTCGGGGTACCCTGGCAGGTCCTCCCCGCCGAACTTGGCGTAGTGGCCGTCCGGCATGCCCTCGTTGGCCGTCAGGAACGCTGCGCGCTCGTTCTCGGTGATGGGCGACTGCGGAAGGACCCACTCCGCCGGGATCTCCTCGCCCTTGAAGATCTTCTCGAGCGCCAGCAGCGGTGTCCGCCACTGGAAGTTCGAGTAGACGGGCGCGAGGGCGTCGATGCCGGTCTCGTCCCATTTGCGCAGGAAGCTCATCTCGTCCTCGCCCGTCATGACGGGCAGGTCGGCCCCGGCGTCCTCGAACGCCTCGATGGCGGCGACGGCGCCGTCGCCCGCGTCCATCCAGACCCCCTGGACGTCGCCCGTGGCCAGTTCGTCGGCGATGATCGACTTGATCTCCACGGGGTCCGCCCCGGTGAAGTAGTCGACGGCCTCGATGCCGTTCTCCTCGAAGATGCGTTCGGCGGCGGCCCAGCGCTGCTCCAGGACGTCCACGCCGGGGAGGATCCGCAGGGCGACCACCTTGTCGCCCTCCCCGAGCCGCTCGCTGAGGAACTCCGCCGTGTCGATGCCCCAGGCGAAGCCGCCGATGGGGTGGATGAAGGTCACGGCGCAGTCGGTCTGCACGCCGCGGTCGAACACGATGACCGGCTTCCCCGTCTCGCAGGCCCGCTCGACGGCGGGCGTCATCGCCGCCGTCGAATTGGGCGAGATGATGAAGGCGTCGCAGTCGCCGTCGGAGATGAAGTAGTCGATGTCCGCGATCTGCGTGTTGTCGTCGTCCTGCGCGTCGCGCGTCTCCATCTCGGAGATGACGCCGGACTCCTGGAGCACCTCCAGCTGCTGGTTCATGGTGATCCAGCCCGTCTGGCGCCACGGGTTCGAGATCGAGGCGTTCGAGAAACACGCCTTCTGGGGCCCCTCGGCAGCGAACGCCGAGGTGTCGGTCATCTCGCCGTCGATGTACTGCAGGTACGGCTGCGCGGGGTTCCCCTCGAAGGTGGCCGAGCGCTGTTCGTCCTGCGTGTCGTACACGGCCTGGTCGAACCACTCCGTGCTGTCCTCGGTGGGCTGCTCGGCCGCCGCGGATTCGCCGGCCGCGGCGCCTTCGGAGGCCGGCGGGTTCTCGATGGATGAATCGGTGGTGCAGGCCGTCAGGGCGAGCAGCGTCGTCGCTGCGATCACCGTGACCTTGCCCAGGATGCTTCCACGCATCATGTTCCTCCCTCAGTGGTGCCCGGTGCGGGCTGTGGTGCTGCTATCGGACGGTGCTGGTCATGGGCCTGCGTGGTGGAGCCGCGCCGCTTGCGCTGCCAGTCCTGGGCGGCCGCGGCGACGGCGACGATGATGATGACGCCCTGCACGCTGTCACGCCACGTGGACTGGACGCCGAGGAAGTTCAGGAGGGTGAAGAGCAGCTCGAGGGCGAAGGCCCCCGCGGCGGCGGACAGCACCCAGCCGCGGCCCCCTCCGAGGACCACCCCGCCGAGGACGACGGCGGTGATGGCGGTGAACTCGTAGCCCTGGCCCACGGAGGGATGCACTCCGGCGTAGCCGACCAGGATCACGCCGGCCACGGTGGCCGCGAGTGAGGACAGCATGAAGGCGCGGGTGCGGATCCACCAGACCGGAGCCCCGGTCAGGGCGGCGGCCTGCGCGTTGTCGCCGACGGCGATCAGGGTGCGCCCGTAGGGCCTGCGCATGAGCCAGAAGGCACCGGCCGCGATGACCGCGAGGATGAGGACGGGGTACGGGATCACCTCGAGGACGGGGACGTCCTGGATGCCGCCGCGGCCGATCTGGCGGAAGCTGTCGGCGGGGTTCCCCGTGGCCGCCCCGCCCGTCCAATACAGGACGAGGCCGAGCAGGGCGAGCATCATCCCGAGGGTCGCGATGAAGCTCGGGACCTTCAGGAGGGTGGTCACGAGGCCGTTGACGAGTCCCACGAACGCGCCGAACACGACCATGAGGGCCAGGACCGGCAGGGTGAGGGACTCGTCCTGGCCGACGAGGTTGCCGGCGATGATGACCTGCGCCGTGACCACCGACCCCATGGACAGGTCGAACTCGCCGGACACGATGACGAAGTACTGGCCGATGGCGGCGATGGCGATGGGGGCGGTCCGGCCGATGAACCGGATCAGGGATCCCGGCTCGCCGAAGGAGGGGTTCGCCGCCAGGACGGCGGCCAGGAGGACGGCGACGAGGACGAAGATCGCGCCGCTCGGCGTGCGGAGGGCCCGGACCAGGCGTTCTCCCCGCGGGGACCGGTCCTGTTCGAGGACGGCGCGGCCGCCGGCCGCGCTCATGCGGACACCCCGTCCCGTGCCCCGCGGCCCGCGCCGTCGGCGGGTCCGTCGTCGTGCCGTGACGCCGCCGCGCCCGGGGGAGACCCCTCGCCGTGCGGGACGGCGCCGCGCCCGAACCGGGCCTGGCGGTGCATGACCGTCCGCCGCGCGTAGACGGCCACCGCCACCACGATCACGACACCGCGGACGACGTCCTTGAGGAAGGGGTTGACCTGCAGCACGCTCATGATGTTGTCCAGCATGGCGAAGATCAGGACGCCGCCGAGGGTCCCCACGAGGGATCCCTTGCCGCCGGCGAGGAGGGTGCCGCCGAGCACGACGGCGGCGATCGACAGCAGGTCGTAACCGCCCTGCGAGCCGATGGTCGGGCTGCCCACGCCGAGCCGGGCGGCCAGCAGCAGGCCCGCCAGGCCGGCCAGCAGGGAGCAGATCACATGGGCGGCGACGACCGGCGTCGCGGTCCTGATGCCGGACATCCTCGCGACGGAGGCGTCGCCGCCCACGGCGTACATCGCGTGCCCGAGGCGCGTGGTGTTCAGCATGAGCAGGACGACGGCCGCGCACGCCAGCATGATGAGGGTGGAGACCGGGACGGGCCCGATCCCCGTGGCGCCGATGAGGCGGAAGGCGAGCGGTGCCTGGCCCGAGCTGCCCTGGTAGTTGGACCCGAGGTAGCCGCTGATGATCAGGCCCATCCCGAGGGTGGCGATGAAGCCGTGGACCTTCAGCCCGGCCACCACCGCACCGTTGGCCAGACCGATGAGCCCGGAGACGAGCAGCGCGGCGAGCACCGCGGGGAGGATGTTCCCCGGCTGGTTCGCCATGATGCCGGCCCCGACCAGGCTCGAGAGGCTGATGACGTACGGCACGGAGAGGTCCAGGCTGCCGACGAGGATCACGAGGGTCTGCCCGATGGCGATGAAACCGAGGATGCTCGTCCCGGTGAGGATGTCGGAGATGTTGCCGGGACTGAAGAAGCTCCGGCCCGTCGAGCCGACGAGGATGGTGCCCGCGATGACCGTCAGCAGGGCCACGAGGTAGACGATGTGCGTGGAGGTCAGGCGGTTCACGACTCCACCCCCCGGGCTCCCGTCGCGAGGTGGAGGACCTGCTCCTCGGAGGCGCCCGCCGAAACCTCTCCGGCGACGCGGCCGTCCCGCATGACGATCACCCGGTCCGACATGCCGAGCACCTCGGGCAGCTCACTCGAGACCATGAGGATGGCCTTGCCTTCCCGCGCCAGGCGGCGCATCAGGGTGTAGACGGCGACCTTCGCGCCGACGTCGATGCCGCGGGTCGGCTCGTCGAGCAGCACGACCTGCGGGTCGATCGCGAGCCACTTGGCGAGGACCACCTTCTGCTGGTTCCCGCCCGAGAGGTACTGCACCTCCTGGTCGAGGTCCCGCGCGATGACCTCCAGGGACGAGAAGACGCCGGGCGCCTCGCGACGTGCCGCCCCCGTGCGGCGCGGATAGACGGACCGCACGACGCTCAGCGCGTTGTCGATGATCGACTGGTTCAGGCTGAGGCCCTCGGCCTTGCGGTCCTCGGTGATCAGGGCCACGCGGTGCCGGATGGCCTCCCGGGGCGAGGCCGGCCGGTGGTCGCGTCCCCCGAGGCCCACGGTCCCGCGGGTGAAGGGCGCCGCGCCGAAGACCGCGTGGACGAGCTCGGAGCGCCCCGACCCCTGGAGGCCGGCGACCCCGACGATCTCGCCGGCCCGCAGCGTGAGGTGGACGTCGTCGAGCTGGTCGTTGCCGGCGCCCCGGACCTCGAGGAGGGGGTCGCCGACGGCGGTGCCCGGCAGGGGGTCGGGGAAGAACGCGGAGATGGGCCTGCCGACCATGGCCCGCACGAGGGAGGCGTCATCCAGGTCCGCGGCGGGCGACGACGTCACGACGCGTCCGTCCTTGAGCACGGTGATGGTGTCGCAGAGGTCGAAGACCTCCTTCAGGCGGTGGGAGACGTAGAGGATCGCCGTCCCGCGCTTCCGGAGCCGGTCGATGATCCCGTAGAGCAGCTCGACCTCGGGGCCGGCGAGCGCGGCCGTCGGCTCGTCCATCGAGATGATCCGGGCGTCGTAGCTGATGGCCTTGGCGATCTCGACGATCTGCTGCTGGGCCACCGAGAGCGAACTGATCACGTCGCCGGGCCGGATGCTGGTGATGCCGAGTTGTCCGAGCAGTTCCGCGGTGTCCCGGGCCATGGCCCGGCGGTCCACGAGGAGCCCTTTCCTCGGCTCCCGCCCCAGGTAGATGTTCTGCGCCACGGTGCGCTCGGGCAGCAGGTTGAACTCCTGGAAGACGGTGGAGAGCCCCGCGCGGCGGGCCTGCAGCGGATGGGTGAACGTGACGGGCCGCCCGTCGATCTCCACGGTCCCGGCGTCGCGTACGTGCACGCCCGCGAGGAGTTTCATCAGGGTGGACTTGCCGGCCCCGTTCTCGCCGACGAGTCCGTGGACCTCGCCGGGGAAGAGCGTCAGTGACGCGTCCTGCAGGACCGGCACTCCGAAGAAGCTCTTCGAGAGTCCGGTGACGTGCAGGATCGGAGCCGGTTCCCTGCTGCTGCTGACGTCCTCGTCCACGCGCCCACTGTGACATGGCCCACCCACTTCTGTCGAGGGTCAGGCAAAAGCCGAACGCAGTTACAGGCAAAGACGCTCGTGCTTTACTGGAAGTGTGTCCTTCCCGCAGCCGGCACCGGCACTGACGAGCCACGGCGGTCCGCGCCCGCGGACGCCCCTCCCGCCGTCGGGCGCCAGTGAGATCTTCCAGGTCCTGCGCGACGGTCGGCCCCGCACGCGCGCGGAGCTCGCCCAGATCACGGGCCTCGCCCGCTCCACCGTGGCTGCCCGGGTGGACATCCTCATGGGACTCGGCCTCGTGTCACCCCTCGGCGGCGCCGCCTCCACCGGGGGCAGGCCGCCGTCGCTGTTCGCGCTCAACCCCTCGGCGCGCGTGGTGATCGGCGCGGACCTCGGGGCCACCCACGCCGTCGTCATCCTGACGGACCTGGCCGGCGAGGAGCTCGCGCGGGAACGGCAGGACATCAGCATCGCGGACGGGCCCGACGCCGTCCTCGGCTGGCTCGTCTCGGCGATCGGCCGGCTCCTGCGGTCGGCGGGCCGCGGCGCGGGGGACCTCGCCGCCATCGGCATCGGCCTGCCCGGGCCGGTGGAGCACGACACCGGACGCCCGATCAACCCCCCGATCATGCCGGGCTGGGACAGGTTCGACGTGCCGGGGCTGGTCCGGGCGAGCTTCGACGTCCCCGTCCTCGTGGACAACGACGTCAACATCATGGCGCTGGGCGAACAGAGCAGCAACTGGCCGGACGTGGGTGACCTCATGTTCATCAAGGTGGCGACCGGCATCGGCGCCGGCATCATCTCGGGCGGCGTGCTGCAGCGCGGGGCGCAGGGCACGGCGGGCGATCTGGGGCATGTCCGGGTCGCCGCCGGGGGAGACACCCCGTGCCGGTGCGGGAACACCGGGTGCCTCGAGGCCGTGGCCAGCGGTCCCGCGCTCGCGGCCGCGCTCGGCGGACCCGCGCGGACGGACCTCGCCGGCAGCCAGGACGTGATCGACCTGGTGCGGTCCGGGGATGCCACGGCACTCCAGGCCATCCGGCAGGCGGGCCGGGACATCGGTGACGTGGTGGCGATGTGCGTGAACCTCATCAACCCCTCGGTCGTCGTGATCGGCGGTTCCCTCGCCCAGGCCGGCGAACACCTGCTCGCCGGGATCCGCGAGGTCGTGTACACGCGGTCACTGCCACTGGCCACCGAGCACCTGCGCATCGCCCCGTCGGTGTCCGGCCAGAGCGCGGGTGTGGCGGGCGCGGCGGTCCTGGCCATCTCCCATGTGCTCTCCCCGGAGGCGATCGACGCGGCGAGTGCGGGCGGGTGACCGGCGGCGGGCCGTACCGGGCGCGGGGGCTCTGCCCGGCTGAGGGGCGTGTCGGGTCGCAACACGCCGCCTGAGAGGGCCTGACGCGGGCCGAAGACCCCGGAGGGGGAGCATGGCCGGGCGCGGTATGCGCCGGAACACGTCACCGGATCGGACGCCCGCCCAGCACCGCGAGGACCTGGGCTAGCACGTCCTGGCGGTGGAACATGATGTCCTCGTAGCCGTACCGGAGCACCAGGTAGCCTCCGACGACGGTCATGTTGTCGCGGCCCCGGTCCCGTCGGCGGGCCGCCCGGTCCGAGTGGTACGCATCGCCGTCGACCTCCACCACGAGGAAGCCCTCCAGGAGGAAATCCACGCGGCCCACGCCGTCGAGCTGGACCTGCGTCTCGACGCCGAGCCCCGCCGCCAGGAAGAGGACGCGCGCCACCACCTCGAGAGCCGACTCGCCCGTCCCGGTGACGAGGTCCAGTGCGGCGCGCGCCGGTCCGTTGCGGTTGCCGCGGAGGCGCTCGAGCAGGAAGGCCCGCGTGGTGTCTCCGCGCCGCAGGGAGCTCTCGACCATCACGGCCGCGTCGATCGCCGGAAGGCAGTGCAGGGCATGGAGCAGGGCGTCGACCCTGCCGACCAGCGGCAGGTGCGGGTGCGCCGGCACCGACAGCGGCCGGTGGTGGTTCGTGTGGCGCTCGTCCTCGCGGGCGTGCGAGGCCAGGTGCAGGGTGGCGGGTGGATGCAGGAGCCAGAGCCCGTAGTGCCGTGCCGCCGAGGCGCAGGTGAGCCGGGCGCCGTGGAGCACGGCGGCGACGATGTCCTCCGGTGCGTCGGGCAGGGCGACGACTCCACGGCATGGCCTGACGGCGGCCCCTGACCGGACCAGGGCCGCGACCTGCCGGCGGGTGACGCCCTGCTGGAGCAGCCGGCCGGTCCTGGTGACCGACCCCGCGCGGCGCAGGGCGACGATGGCATCCATGGGACGAGTCCATACGAGGAGTGGCCGCGGCGGGCCGCCGGGTTCCGGTACGTGGACAACCTCCTCCGGGAGCGGCCGGGCACAGGGCGTACCTGGTCCGGGAGCGGCCGGGCACAGGGCCGTACCGGTTCCGGGGGGATCGGGCGTCGGAAGGGGGTGTCCTGGCGCGACACGCCGTCTGCGGCAGCCCGGATCGGCTCGAAGACCCCGGAAGGGGACCGTGGCCGGGCACCGCAGCGCCGCCGACCCCAGCCCATGGCGCCGGGGCCGGCTCGACGTACGGCGGGGGCGGGGCGCAGCGCCTGAGGGCCCCCCGCCCTCGATGGACTGGGCCCATGACCGCCGAGACCGCGCAGACCGCCGACCGCTCCCGCCTCCTGGAGCTCATCAGGGAACTCGCCGTGGTCCACGAGCGCGTCACGCTCTCGAGCGGGGTCGAGGCCGACTACTACATCGACCTCCGCCGCATCACGCTGCACCACGAGGCCTCCGGGCTCGTGGGCCGCGTCATGCTGCAACTGCTCGACGACGCCGGTATCGCGTTCGAGGCCGCCGGCGGCCTGACGATGGGCGCCGATCCGGTGGGCACCGCCGTGATGCACGCCGCCGCCCGGGCGGGCCGTCCCATCGACGCCTTCGTGGTCCGCAAGACCCAGAAGACCCACGGCATGGCCCGCCAGGTGGAGGGGCCCGACGTGTCCGGACGCCCCGTCGTCGTGCTCGAGGACACCTCGACCACCGGCGGATCCGCGCTCACCGCCGTCGAGGGTGTGCGCCGCGCAGGCGGTGACGTGCGCGCCGTCGCCGTGATCGTGGACCGCGACACCGGGTCGAAGGAGCGCATCGAGTCCGAGGCCGGGGTGCCCTACCTCTTCGCCTTCGGCAAGGACGAGCTGGGCCTCGCCTGACCGGGACGCCCGCGCCCGATCCGGAGATCCACGTGCAGGACGACGACGGCAGGGCGCTGCGGCAGGCGCGTGACTTCCGCGAGTCCTCGCGCCGTTCCTTCCTGATCGGCTCCGCCGCGGCCGCCGTGGTGGCGGCCGACCTCGTCACCACGCGCGTCATCCAGTCCCAGCGGGACCAGACGCGCATCCTCCCGCTCGACGACGAGGACGCCCGCGCACGGTTCCCCAACGACCGCTGGGTGCTGTTCCCGGGCTACAAGACGAGCTGGGAAGAGGGGCTCTGGATCCTCAACTCGCTGCGCCCTGCCCTGTCCCGGCGGGCGCAGATGGCGGTGATGGGCTACTCCAACCGCGGCCTGGACATCAACAACGTCGTGGCCACCATGAACCGCTACGTGGACAACTTCCGGCTCGAGAAGCTCTACTTCTACGGCCACAGCTTCGGCGGCATGGTGGCGGTGGAGGTCGCGGCACGCCTGCGTGACCGCGGCATCCCGGTGGAGCTCATCCTCCTCGACTCCTCGCCGTCCAGCCGCTACGACGTCCTCGACCAGCGCATGTTCGACGGCGTGGTGCTCCTCTACGAGGCCGGCGTGCGCGTGCCGATCAGCCTGCGCGGCACGTACGAGCTCGGGGAGCGGATCGTCCACAAGAACGAGCGGACGTGGAGCCAGATCGTGGACCAGACGCTCGAGCAGCTCTCGCCGCTCGCGCCCAGCAGCGAGCTCATCCAGACCGAGTCCTCGTACATCTACCACTTCGACGTCTCGCGGTTCCGGCTCTCCCTCGGCGACACGAAGGTGGTCTTCGCGGGCAACCCGAACGACGGCGTCGTGGACTACGTGACGGCCCGCGCCGGCTGGGCGCGCTCGCTGCCGGACAACGTGGTCTCGGTGGACCACCGGACGGAGGGCGCCCTGCCCGCGCACGCCAGTCCGCAGTGGAACCCGGCGATCTACCAGGACGTCGTCTCGGCCGTGCAGCGCGAGTACGTGCCGGTGCTGCGGGGCGGCGGCTGGAAGCGCTTCTTCTGAGCCCGGATCAGACCTGGTCGATCAGCTCCGCCACCGAGCTGCAGATCTGCGCCGGCCGGAAGGGGTAGGCGTCGATGTCCTCCGGCTGGGTGATGCCGCTGAGCACCAGGACCGTGTGCAGTCCCGCCTCCATGCCGGCGATGATGTCGGTGTCCATGCGGTCGCCGATCATCGCCGTCGTCTCGGAGTGGGCGTCGATCCGGTTCATCGCGGAACGGAACATCATCGGGTTGGGCTTGCCCACGATGTACGGGTCGCGGCTCGTCGCAGCCGTGATCATGGCCGCGATGGCGCCCGTCGCGGGCAGCGGGCCCTCCTTCGAGGGGCCGGTCACATCCGGGTTGGTGGCGATGAACCGCGCGCCGTCGAGGATGAGGCGCACGGCCTTGGTGATCGCCTCGAACGAGTAGGTGCGGGTCTCGCCGAGCACCACGTAGTCGGGATTCGTGTCGGTGAGGACGAAGCCGGCCTCGTGCAGCGCCGTCGTCAGCCCCGCCTCGCCGATCACGTAGGCCCGCCCGCCCGGCAGCTGGTCCCGCAGGAACTGCGCCGTGGCCAGCGCCGACGTCCACAGGTTCTCCTCCGGGATCTCGAGCCCTGACGCCTTGAGGCGTGCGGCGAGGTCGCGCGGCGTGTAGATCGAGTTGTTCGTCAGGACGAGGAACCGCTTCGAGGTGGCCACCCACCGTTCGAGCAGCTCGGCCGCACCGGGGATGGCCTGGTTCTCGTGCACCAGGACTCCGTCCATGTCCGTGAGCCAGCACTCGATATGTTCGTTCTCGCGCATGGGGCTTCCTTTCCAGGGGGTACAGGGGAGCTGCCGCTGCCAGTCTCCCACCTTTGGTGCCGTCTACGCTTGAACGGTGAATGAACCCCTGCCGGAGACACCCGACCCCGTCGATGCGATCGACGACCCCGCCCACGGGACACCCGCCCCGACCGTCGGCGTGGGCCCGTGGGAGGGTGAGGCGCCCGACGGCGAGCACTGGGACCGTGACCTGCTGGCCGCCGGCGACACCCGCAACGTCGTCGACGCCTACCGGTACTGGACGCACGAGGCGATCGTGGCGGACCTCGACGAGCGGCGGCACGGCTTCCACGTGGCCATCGAGAACTGGCAGCACGACCTCAACATCGGCTCCGTGGTGCGGACGGCCAACGCCTTCCTCGCCCGGGAGGTCCACATCATCGGACGACGCCGGTGGAACCGGCGCGGCGCGATGGTCACCGACCGCTACCAGCACATCCGCCACCACCCCACCGTGGCGGACTTCACCGCCTGGGCGGCGTCCGAGGGGCTGGCCGTGATCGGGATCGACAACTTCCCGGACTCCGTGCCCCTGGAGACCTACGACCTCCCGGAGAAGTGCGTGCTCGTGTTCGGGCAGGAGGGGCCCGGCCTCACCCCGGAGGTCCACGAGGCGGCGGAGGCCACCCTCTCGATCGCGCAGTTCGGGTCCACGCGCTCCATCAACGCGTCCGCGGCCGCCGCGATCGCCATGCACGGCTGGGTGCGCCGGCACGTGTTCGGCCAGCCCGTCTGACCCTCCCCGTCATCCCCGCCGTCATCCCGCCCGCACCCCTGCGCCCGGCAGGTCCGCTCGCTAGGATGAAGCGAAGCACTCACCACCACGAAGGAGTCCTCAGCATGCCTATAGCAACCCCTGATGTTTACGCCGAGATGATCGACCGCGCGAAGTCGGGCGGCTTCGCGTTCCCGGCCGTGAACGTGACCTCCTCGCAGACCCTCAACGCAGCGATGCGCGGCTTCGCCGAGGCGGGCTCCGACGGCATCGTGCAGGTCTCCACGGGCGGTGCGGCGTACTGGTCCGGCGCGAGCGTCAAGGACATGGTCGCCGGTTCGCTCGGCTTCGCAGCCTTCGCCAAGGAGGTCGCGAAGAACTACGACGTCAACATCGCCCTCCACACCGACCACTGCCCGAAGGACAAGCTCGACGACTTCGTGCTGCCTCTGCTCGCGGCGTCCGAGGAGGCCGTGAAGAACGGCCGCGACCCCGTCTTCAACTCGCACATGTGGGACGGCTCGGCGGAGACCCTCGAGGAGAACCTGCGGATCGCCCGCGAGATCCTCCCCCGCGCGGCAGCCGCGAAGATCATCCTCGAGGTCGAGATCGGCACCGTCGGCGGCGAGGAGGACGGCGTGGAGAACGCCATCAACGACAAGCTCTACACCACGGTCGAGGACGCCCTCGCGACCATCGACGCCCTCGGCGCCGGTGAGCACGGCCGCTACATCACCGCCCTGACCTTCGGGAACGTGCACGGCGTGTACAAGCCCGGCGGCGTGAAGCTGCGCCCGGAGATCCTCAAGGAGATCCAGGACCAGGTGGGACAGAAGCTCGGCAAGGACAAGCCGTTCGACCTCGTCTTCCACGGCGGTTCCGGCTCCTCGGACCAGGAGATCGCCGACGCCGTCTCCTACGGCGTCATCAAGATGAACATCGACACCGACACCCAGTACGCGTTCACGCGCCCGGTCGCGGACCACATGCTCCGCAACTACGACGGCGTCCTGAAGGTCGACGGCGAGGTCGGCAACAAGAAGACCTACGACCCCCGCGTCTGGGGTGCCGCGGCCGAGGCCGGCCTCGCCGCGCGCGTCGTCGAGGCCGCAACCGCCCTCGGCTCCGCCGGCAAGAAGCTCTAGCGCCGTGTCGGACGAGTTCCGCAAGAACCTGCTGGGCCCGGAGCCCACCCTCCTGCCCAAGGAACCCGACGTCGTCGCGCGCCTCGCTGCGGGCGACGAGGCCGTGGACCTCGCCGCCGCGCACCCGACGTCGTCGCTCGTATGGGCCGTCCTCGCGGACGAGGCGTACGCGGAGGGCCGGACCATCGAGTCCTACGCCTACGCGCGCACCGGCTACCACCGCGGCCTCGACGCGCTGCGGCGCAGCGGCTGGCGCGGGGCCGGGCCCATCCCGTACTCGCACGAGCCGAACCGGGGCTTCCTCCGGGCCCTCTTCGCGCTCGGCCGGGCCGCGGCCTCCATCGGCGAGATCGAGGAGGCCGAGCGGATCGCGGCGTTCCTCAGGGAATCGGACCCGGAGGCCAGCGCCCAGCTCGCCGGCTGACCTCCCCGACGGGACGGCGGAGAAGACGGGCCCCGCTGCGGCGGGCCCGTCTTCTGTGCCCTCCGGCCCCCGTACGGCACAGTCCTACCCGGATGCGAAACCGATAAACGAGTAGTGCTGGTCCTTGTGCCGCTGTTGCCAACGCGACCACTGTTAAAAGCTCCACGCAATGTGGTGAGGCGGATGGGAGCAGTGGTGAGCATGGCTACGAACGTGAGTACCAGCGACCTGTACACGGTGGCGGAGGTCGCTGCCATGATGCGGGTATCGAAGATGACCGTCTACCGCCTGGTGCAGGCCGGGACGATCCACAGCATCCGGTTCGGGCGCTCCTACCGGGTGCCGCAGAGCGCAGTGCGCGAGTACATCGCCTCGACGAACTCGGGGTCCGACTACTCCATCTGATCCACCCGCGCCGCGCGGGTCCCGGCAGTGGTACGGTCCTCCGTGGAGGTCCGCACCAGGGCGCCCGACCGCCCGCCCGGGACCTGCCGGACCGGGTGGACGCCGACAGCGACGAGAGCATCGGGGACGCCGGACGGGACGACGGCGCTCCGCGCGGACGGGACAGTATGAGGGGCCTTGCCCGGTTCTTCCCGCCCGCGCCCGCTCCCGGGGCCGCGGGGGACGCCGGTCTCTTCGGACCGGGCTCGACGGCGTGGCGCATCGCGCGTGAGCGCCTGGTCATGGCGGGCGGGCCGGCGGCGCTCCTGCTGCAGGTGGCGCACCCGCTGGTCGGCGAGGGCGTGCGCGCCCACAGCGACTTCACCACCGACCCCCTCCGGCGACTGCGGGGGACGCTCGACGCCGTCCTGACGGTGACGTTCGGGGACCGGGCGCAGGTGCGCGCTGCCGCAGGACATGTGGCACGGAAGCACCGCCCGGTCACGGGGACGCTGGCCCGTTCCAGCGCATCGGTGCCCGCCGGCACCCCGTACAGCGCCACCGATCCCGGGCTCGCGCTCTGGGTGTTCGCGACCCTCGTGTGGACGGCCCTCCAGGTGAGGGACCGCTTCCTGCGCCCGACGACGGCGGAGGAACGCGACGCCTACTACCGGGACATGACACAGCTGGCCCACCTCTTCGGCGTGACGGACGCCGTGCTGCCCGAGGACTACCGCGGCCTCGAACGCTACGTCGCCCGGCAGTTCCGGGAAACGCTCGACGCCGGTCCCGCGGCCCGCCTGATCGCCCGGCAGATCCTCGCACCGGAACCGCCGATCATCCCGGCGCCGCTCCGGCCGCTGCCCTCCATCCTGGCGGCGGGCCTCCTGCCCGCGCGGCTCCGGGAGGCGTACGGACTCCCGTGGCGGCGTCGCGAGAGGGTGGTGTTCGCCGTCCTCCGCCGGACCACCCGGCTCGTGGTGCCCGTGCTCCCCGGGAGCGTACGCTACTGGCCGCACTACCGGATGGCCCGGGACCGGGTGCGCCCGGAGCGCTGACGGTCGGCGTGTCGTCGTGCACGGCTTCGGACGGGACGGGCGCCGGACCGCGTGCACGACGCCGCGCGCCCGGTCACTCCCCGGGGCGGCGGATCGTCGTCGTCACCGTCACCAGCTGCGGGCGGGGCGGCGCCGAGCTGAAGCCGAAACGGACGGGCGGGCTCACGGGGGCCAGTGCGCCGAGGTCCGCACCGCGCCAGATCGCGGTCACGGCCAGGACGGCCCGGGCCGAGGTGACACCGTAGTACTCGGTGCGGCCCTGCCCCGCCGAGCCGGCCGTCGCCACGCCCTTCACGAGCAGCGAGGCCACCGGGTTGATCAGTGCGAGCCACCGCGGGTGCGTGGCCAGGCGCCGCGGGACCAGGCCGAGGAGACGCCCGAGCAGCGTCACGCCGCCGAGCTCGGCGAGGACCTGCAGGTCCCCGGCGTCGACGACGAGCCTGCCGCCCGCGAGGGCCGAGGAGACGGGGGTGAGCACCACGTCGTCGAACGCGTACGTGGCGCCGACGTAGTCCGCGATCCCGGCGGTGGGTGCGAGCAGCGTGCGCCGGCCCGCCGCGTCCTCCATCATGACGTCGGTGAAGGAGCCGAAGGGCGAGGTGTCCCACCGGCCGATCACCAGGCGGGTACCCGAGGCGGTGCCGATGCCGGCGATGTGTCCTTCGAAGCGGTCCATGCCCCCATTGTGCCCGCGGGCGTCCGGCGGCGTCCCGACGCCGCGGGCAGGAGCAGTCGCAACGGAACCGCAACCGTCACGGGTGGAGCTTTTGCGGCGCTCCCCGGGCCCCTCGGCTAAACTCGGACGGTAAGAGCCCCAGTGGCCGCACCCTGCGTGCGACCGGTTGGGGCGTTCTGATGCACGGCGTACTTTCCGCGGTAGCGCGGGAGGGACCCGTACCTGATGGGGGAGGATCCCATGCCAGCAATCGTCATTGTCGGAGCCCAATGGGGCGACGAGGGTAAGGGCAAGGCCACTGACCTGCTGGGCGGCCGGGTCGACTACGTCGTGAAGCCGAACGGCGGCAACAACGCCGGGCACACCGTGGTGGTCAACGGCGAGAAGTACGAGCTGAAGCTCCTTCCCGCCGGCATCCTCAGCCCGAACGCCGTGCCGATCATCGGCAACGGCTGCGTCATCAACCTCGAGGCGCTCTTCGAGGAGATCGACGGCCTCGAGGCCCGCGGCGCGGACACCTCGAAGCTGCGCGTCTCCGCCAACGCCCACCTCGTGGCGCCGTACCACCAGGTCCTCGACAAGGTCACCGAGCGTTTCCTCGGCAAGCGCGCGATCGGCACCACGGGCCGCGGCATCGGCCCGGCCTACATGGACAAGGTGGCCCGCCTGGGCCTCCGCGTCCAGGACGTCTTCGACGAGTCGATCCTCCGCCAGAAGGTCGAGGGCTCCCTCAAGCAGAAGAACGAACTGCTGGTCAAGGTCTACAACCGCCGCGACGTCGAGGTGGAGGAGGTCGTCTCCTACTTCCTCTCCTTCGCCGAACGCCTGCGCCCCCTCGTCATCGACTCCACGTTCGTGCTCAACGAGGCGCTCGACGCCGGCAAGGTGGTCCTCATGGAGGGCGGCCAGGCGACCTTCCTGGACGTCGACCACGGCACCTACCCGTTCGTGACGTCGTCGAACCCCACCGCCGGCGGCGCGTCCGTCGGCTCGGGCATCGGCCCCACGCGCATCTCCCGCTCGATCGGCATCATCAAGGCGTACACCACCCGTGTGGGTGCGGGGCCGTTCCCCACGGAGCTCTTCGACGAGATGGGCACCTACCTGCAGAAGACCGGCGGCGAGTTCGGCGTCAACACGGGCCGGCCGCGCCGGTGCGGCTGGTACGACGCCGTGCTGGCGCGCCACGCGTCGCGCGTCAACGGCTTCACGGACTACTTCGTGACGAAGCTCGACGTCCTCACGGGGATCGAGAGCATCCCGGTGTGCGTCGCGTACGACGTCGACGGCGTCCGGCACGACGAGATGCCCATGACGCAGACCGAATTCCACCACGCCAAGCCGGTCTTCGAGTACTTCGACGGCTGGACCGAGGACATCACGGGCGCCCGGACCATCGAGGACCTGCCCGACAACGCGCAGACCTACGTGCGCGCCCTCGAGAAGCTGTCGGGGACCCGGTTCTCGGCCATCGGCGTCGGCCCGGACCGCGACCAGACCATCGTGGTCAACGACCTCATCAACTGACCGACCGACCACACGGCAGCGGCCCCCTTCGTCCTGCGAAGGGGGCCGCTGCCGTCCGGGGTGCCGGTCCGGGCTACAGGTTGACGGTGATGTCCGCGCCCTCACGCAGCTGCGCGATCAGGGCCTCGGCGGCCGCGGACGTCTTGCCGCCCTTGAGCTGCTCCTCGATCTCGTCGCGCACCTCGTCGAGCGGGGGCAGCGGCGACGCGGTGGCCCCACCGGCCTCCTGCTGGGCCGTCGCGGCGTCGTAGGCCTCCTGGATCTCCTCGTCGGTGGGCGTCGTGTCGCCGGCCTCCTCCTCGAGGAGCGCGTCGAGCTTCACCTGGTCGGAGAGCTGGGAGTCGAACTCGGCGTCGTCGAGCCCCTGCTCGGCGAAGGCGGCGCGCAACTCCTCCTCGGACCCCAGCTGGCTGGTCTCCAGCAGGTTCTCGATCGCCGCGGCCCGGGCTTCGGGCGTGGCCTCGATGCCGCGCTCGTCCGCCTCCTGCCGCAGCAGTTCGGTGCTCACGAGGTTGTCCGCGACGGTCGTCTTCAGGAGGTCCTGGTCCACCTCCTGGCCGCCGGCCTGCGCCTGGGCGGCCGCCTGCGGGAACTGGCCCTCGTAGGCCGTGGTGAACTCGTCCTTCTCGATCTCGGTGCCGTTGACGACGGCGACGACGTCGGGGAGGCCCTCGAGGTCCGGCTCCGGCTGGGCGGCGGCCGACTCGTCCGGTGCGGGCGCCGAGCTCGATGCGGCCGCGCCCTCCGGCTCGTCACCCGCGGCACCACACCCGCCGAGGACCGCGATGGAGCCGACGAACACGGCTGCGATGAGGCGCCGGCCCAGGATTGTTCCCTTGATGGTCATGCTGAGCCTGTCCTTGCGTTGCGTGCGATGGTCAGCCTGCGACGATAGCGGTGCCACCTGAACGTCCGCTGGACGCGCCCTCCGGACGGCGGTGCCACCAGCGCTACCAGCCCCAGGTCCCCGCACCGCCCTTGAACGGGCCGACGATCGCCGCGGTGATCCACCCGCCGTAGAAATCGCCCTCCTGGGACTGCACCCGCTCGCCGTCCACCGTGCACTCGTCCATCCGCGAGGGATAGAGTGCCGCGCGTGTGGCCAGGTCCTCGTACCCGCGCACCGGGGTGGGATAGGTCCAGGCGCCGCGCGGGCTGCGGGCGGTCCCGGCGACGACGTCGAAATAGCTCGCGGCACCCTTGAACTCGCAGTGCGTGGTGCCGTCGACGGGCACCAGGACCCCGGGTGCGAACGCGTCGATCGGCAGGTAGTAGACCGGCGGGTGGCTCGTCTCCAGGACCCGGACGGCGTCGTCCGTGCCGATGATCAGCTTTCCGCCGAACCGCACCTCGATCCTCGCCGTCGTCCGCTCCACCCGCGGCGGCCTCGGGTAGTCCCACACGGACTCCTGGCCGGGGCCGGGCTGCACGCGCTGTCTCTTCACCGGGTTCCTCATGGGACGAAGGCTACTCCGGCGTGCTGGACGGGGTCTGTACGCTGGAGAACAGGTGTCATCCACACGTGAGGGCGGGAACATGTTGGTCAGTGTCGGTCAGTTCAGGCCCGGCGGGGACGCCGCGGCGAACCTCGCCGTGATGCGGGACCTCGCGGCGGAGGCCGCCGCCGGGGGCTCGGAACTCATCGTCTTCCCCGAGGAGTCGATGTTCACGGTCGGCCGGGTGGAGGGCTCCCTCCAGCAGGCCGTGGAAGCCACCTGGACCTCCTTCGTCCAGCAGCTGTCCTTCATCGCCGCCGAGCACTCCATCGCCGTCGTCGCCGGGGGCTATGAGCCCAGCGGCGAGGGGCGGCCCTTCAACACGCTCGTCCTCGTGGACGGGACCGGCCGGATCGTGGACACGTACCGGAAGCTGCACCTGTACGACGCCTTCAGCTACCAGGAGTCCACGCGCATCAAACCGGGCGACGGCGGCATCAAGGTGGCCCGGATCGGCGGCCTCGGGGTGGGGCTCATGACCTGCTACGACCTCCGGTTCCCCGAGCAGGCCCGGGCGCTCGCCGACGCGGGGGCCGACCTCATCTGCGTGCCGGCCGCCTGGTTCAAGGGTGAGCACAAGATCGAGCACTGGGAGACGCTGCTCAAGGCGCGGGCCATCGAGAACACCGTGTGGGTGGCGGCCGCCGGGACCTCCAGCGGCCATACGATCGGCCACTCCGCCGTCATCGACCCCATGGGGGTCCCGCAGGCACACCTCGAGGACGAGGAGCGCGGCGTCGTCACCGTCGAGGTGACACGGCGCAGGGTCGACGACGTCCGCGAGTTCCTGCCCGTCCTGCGGAACAGGCGTTTCGCGCGGAACGAGACCATTGTCGACGCCCACTGACGCCGAGGCCTCACGCCCCGCCGAGCCGTCCCGCCCCGCGGAGGGGGCCCGGCCCCCGGAGGGACGTGCCGCCAACATCCGGGACGTGGCACGGCGGGCCGGGGTCTCGCACCAGACCGTCTCCCGGGTGATCAACGGCCACCCGAGCCTCCGCCCCGAGACGCGTGACCGCGTCCTGGCCGCCATGGACGAGCTCAGCTTCCGCCCCAACCGTGCGGCCCGCGCGCTCGTGACCAGCCGCTCCACCACCATCGGCGTGCTCGTCGGCAAGGGCTTCGAGTACGGGCCCGCGGCGAGCCTGCAGGCCATCGACAGCGCAGCGCGCCAGGCCGGGTACGCCGTGGACGTGGCGCACCTCGACGAGGTCGACGGCGGGTCGATCCGAGCGGCCCTGGACCGGTTGCTGGCCCACGGCGTGGACGGCTTCATCATCCTGGCGCCGCAGGCGCTGACCGTCGAGGAGATCGAGCGGCTGTCCATCACGCTGCCCTTCGTGACGGTGCACTCCGCGCGGGCCCCTGACGACCACCGGCTGTCCGTGGACCAGTCCGGCGGGGCCGTCCTCGCCACCCGCCACCTGCTCGAGCTGGGCCACCGGCGCATCGCGCACGTGGCGGGGCCGGACGGCTGGTTCGAGACGGACGCCCGCATCCGCGGGTACCGCACCGAGATGGAGGCGTGGGGGCTGGAGCCGGAGCCCCTCCTCTCCGGCACCTGGACGGCGGAATCCGGCTACCGGGCAGGGCTCGCGCTGGTCCGGGACCCCGGGATCACCGCCGTCTTCTCCTCGAACGACCAGATGGCGCTCGGGCTGATGCACGCCTTCCGCGAGCACGGACTGCGGGTGCCCGAGGACATCAGCGTGGTGGGCTTCGACGACGTCCCCGAGGCCGCCCACTACTGGCCCCCGCTCACCACGGTGCGGCAGGACTTCCCCGAACTCGGCCGACGCTGCGTCGCGCGGCTGCTCGGACTGATCGGCGCGCCGGGCTCGGCCGCAGCACCCGGGCCGGTCGGGGCGGCCGCCGACGTGCGGCCCGAGTTCGTGCTCCGCTCCTCCACGGCCCGCCTCCAGGGCTGACGCCCTCGCGCCCGGCACCTCCTCCACGCACGTTGACACATCCGGCGGGCAGGGCACACACTGGTGACCGCGGATGTGAACGGTCACATTAACCGGTCGCACTGCACCACGATCCATCAGGGCACTGCCTGCAGTCCCGAGAAGAACAAAGAGGTCCTTCCCTTGAGTGACTCCACCCTGGGCGCATCCGCGCCGACCGAGGACGCCGGCAGCCCCACCTACGTCATCGGCGTCGACTACGGCACCCTGTCCGGGCGCGCCGTCGTCGTCCGTGTCTCCGACGGCGCCGAGCTCGGCGCCTCGACGCTCGAGTACCCGCACGCCGTGATGGACTCGACGCTCGCCGCGACGGGGGAGCAGCTCCCGCCCGAGTGGGCCCTGCAGGTGCCCTCCGACTACGTGGACGTCCTCCGCACGGCCGTCCCCGACGCCGTGCGGCAGGCGGGCATCGACCCGCAGGACGTCATCGGGATCGCCACGGACTTCACGGCCTGCACCATGGTGCCCACGCTCGCCGACGGCACGCCCCTCAACGAAGTGCACGGCTACGAGGGCCGCCCCCATGCCTACGTGAAGCTGTGGAAGCACCACGCCGCCCAGGGCCAGGCCAACCGGATCAACGAGCTCGCGGCCCGACGCGGCGAGGCCTGGCTGCCGCGCTACGGCGGACTGATCTCGAGCGAATGGGAGTTCGCGAAGGGCCTGCAGCTGCTCGAGGAGGACCCCGAACTGTACGAGCGCATGGACCACTGGGTGGAGGCCGCCGACTGGATCGTCTGGCAGCTCACCGGCCGGTACGTACGCAATGCCTGCACCGCCGGGTACAAGGGCATCTACCAGGACGGCGCCTACCCCTCGGAGGAGTTCCTCGCGGCGCTCAACCCGGAGTTCGCCGGGTTCGCCCGCGACAAGGTGGAGCACACCATCGGGGCCCTCGCCTCGAAGGCCGGGACGCTGTCCGAGGAGGCCGCGGGCTGGACCGGACTGCCGGCGGGCATCGCCGTCGCCGTCGGGAACGTCGACGCCCACGTCACCGCCCCCGCCGCCCAGGCAACGGACCCCGGCCAGATGGTGGCCATCATGGGCACCTCGACGTGCCACGTCATGAACTCGGACCGGCTCGCCGAGGTGCCCGGCATGTGCGGTGTCGTGGACGGCGGGATCGTCGAGGGCTCCTACGGCTACGAGGCCGGCCAGTCCGGCGTCGGCGACATCTTCGCCTGGTTCGTGGCGCACCAGGTCCCGGGGGGGATCCGGGATGCCGCCGCGGCGCGGGGGCTCAGCGTCCACGAGTACCTCACCCTTCAGGCGCAGGCGGAGCCGGTCGGGGCGCACGGCCTCGTCGCGCTCGACTGGCACTCCGGCAACCGCTCCGTGCTCGTGGACCACGAACTGTCCGGGACCATCGTGGGCCTGACGCTCGCCACCCGGCCGCACGAGATCTACCGCGCACTCCTGGAATCGACGGCCTTCGGCACCCGGACGATCGTCGAGACGTTCAACGCCTCCGGCGTGCCCGTCACCGAGTTCGTGGCCGCGGGGGGCCTCATCCGCAACCCGTTCCTCATGCAGGTCTACGCCGACGTGCTCAACATGCCCATCTCGGTCATCGGCAGCGCCCAGGGCCCGGCCCTCGGGTCGGCGATCCACGCCGCCGTCGCCGCCGGTGCCTACGAGGACATCCACGCGGCCGCCGCCGCGATGGGCCGCCTGGATCGTGCCGCGTACACGCCCGACGCCGGGCGCGCCGCCGCGTACGACGCCCTGTACCGCGAGTACACCGCCCTCCACGACTACTTCGGGCGCGGCGCCAACGACGTCATGCACCGGCTCAAGGCCCTGCGCCGGTCCGCCCTCACCCGGCAGGAGGCGATCGCCGTATGAGCACCTTCAGCCCGGCCGTCGAAGCGGCCATCGCCGCGGTCCGGAAGGACGTCGCCGGCCTGCACGCCGAGCTCGTACGCTACGGACTCGTCGTCTGGACCGGGGGCAACGTCTCGGGCCGCGTGCCCGGAGCGGACCTCTTCGTCATCAAGCCCTCCGGCGTCGGCTACGACGAGCTGACGCCGGAGAACCAGATCCTCTGCGACCTCGACGGCACCGTCGTCCCGGGAAGTGCGGGCTCGGAGCGCGCCCCGTCGAGCGACACCGCGGCGCACGCCTACGTCTACCGGAACATGCCCGACGTCGGCGGCGTGGTGCACACGCACTCCACCTACGCCGTCGCCTGGGCTGCGCGCGGCGAGCCGATCCCCTGCGTCATCACGGCCATGGCGGACGAGTTCGGCGGGGAGATCCCCGTGGGCCCGTTCGCGGTCATCGGGGACGACTCCATCGGGCGCGGCATCGTCGAGACGCTCACCGATCACCGCTCCCGCGGCGTGCTGATGAAGAACCACGGCCCGTTCACCATCGGCCGGGACGCGAAGGACGCCGTGAAGGCCGCCGTGATGCTCGAGGACGCCGCCCGGACCGTGCACATCTCCCGCCAGCTCGGCACGCCGACCGGCATCCAGCCCGAGCACATCGACTCACTCTTCGACCGCTACCAGAACGTGTACGGCCAGCCCGCCATCCCAGGAGCCCCCGCATGAGCCCCCTCAGCACCACCCTCGACGCCTACGAAGTCTGGTTCCTTACCGGCAGCCAGGAGCTCTACGGCGAGGAGACACTGCAGCAGGTCGCCGAGCAGTCACAGGAGATCGTCCGCCTGCTCGGGGAGTCCGGCCTGCCCGTGAAGGTGGTCTGGAAGCCCACCCTGAAGGATTCCGCCTCCATCCGGCGCATGGCGCTGGATGCCAACGCCGCGGACCACGCGATCGGGGTGATCGCCTGGATGCACACCTTCAGCCCCGCGAAGATGTGGATCGCGGGGCTCGACGCCCTCCGCAAGCCCCTGCTGCACCTGCACACGCAGATCAACGTGGCACTGCCGTGGGGCGAGATCGACTTCGACTTCATGAACCTCAACCAGGCCGCCCACGGCGACCGCGAGTTCGGCTACATCCAGTCGCGCCTCGGGGTGCCGCGGAAGACCGTCGTGGGGCACGTGTCCAGTCCCGATGTCTGCGCGAGGATCGCGTCCTGGCAGCGGGCCGCCGCCGGCTGGGCCGCCGTCCACGACCTCAGGGTGGCCCGCTTCGGCGACAACATGCGCAACGTCGCCGTCACCGAGGGGGACAAGACCGAGGCCGAGCTGCGCTTCGGCGTCTCGATCAACACGTGGGGCGTCAACGACCTCGTCGCCGCCGTCGAGGCCCAGTCGGAGGCCGCCGTCGATGCCCTCGTCGCCGAGTACGAGGAGACGTACGACGTGGTCCCGGAGCTCCGCCGCGGCGGGGACCGGCACGAGTCGCTGCGCTACGGCGCCCGGCAGGAACTCGGCCTGCTCTCCTTCCTCGAGGAGGGCGGCTTCGGGGCGTTCACCACCAGCTTCGAGGATCTCGGCGCGCTCCGGCAGCTGCCCGGCCTCGCCGTCCAGCGTCTCATGGCGCGAGGCTACGGCTTCGGCGCCGAGGGCGACTGGAAGACCGCCGTCCTCGTCCGGGCCGCCAAGGTCATGGGCGCGGGGCTCCCGGGCGGCGCCTCCCTCATGGAGGACTACACGTACCACCTGGTGCCGGGGGAGGAGAAGATCCTCGGTGCGCACATGCTCGAGATCTGCCCCACCCTGACCACCGCGAAGCCCTCCCTCGAGGTGCACCCGCTGGGGATCGGCGGCAAGGAGGACCCCGTGCGCCTCGTGTTCGACACGGATGCCGGCGCGGGCGTCGTCGTCGCGATGTCGGACCTGCGCGACCGCTTCCGCCTCACCGCGAACGCCGTCGAGGTGGTGCCGCCCGACGCACCGCTGCCCAACCTGCCGGTGGCCCGCGCGGTGTGGAAGCCGGAGCCGAGCCTCGAGACCTCCGCGGCCGCGTGGCTCAGCGCCGGGGCCGCGCACCACACCGTCCTCACCACCGCGGTGGGCCTCGAGGTCTTCGAGGACTTCGCGGACATCGCCGAGGTGGAACTGCTGCGGATCGACGCGGACACGACGCTGCGGGACTTCCAGCGCGAACTGCGCTGGAACGCCGCCTACTACCGGCTGGCCCAGAAACTGTAGGACCCTCTCCCGAAAGCCGGCAACGCTGCCGGAAACCACTCACAAGAAAGATCCACCATGAATCGGAAATACCTGGCCGGCATCGCGGCCGCCAGCATCCTGACGCTCAGCCTCACCGCGTGCGGTGGGAGCCGCGGCGGCGGCGACGCCACCGCCGCGGAGGGCGGATCCAACGAGGGCGCGAAGATCGGCGTCGCCATGCCCACGCAGCAGTCCGAGCGCTGGATCGCCGACGGCGAGAACGTGAAGAGCCAGCTGGAGGACCTCGGCTACGAGGTGGACCTGCAGTTCGCCAACGACGACATCCCCACGCAGGTCTCCCAGATCGAGAACATGATCAACGGAGGCGTCAAGGCCCTCGTCGTCGCCTCGATCGACGGCACCACGCTCACCAGCGTCCTCGACCAGGCCGAGTCCCAGGACATCCCCGTGATCGCCTACGACCGCCTGATCAACGGCTCGGAGACCGTGGACTACTACACGACGTTCGACAACGAGGAGGTCGGCGTCCAGCAGGCCACGTCGCTGCTGACGGGCCTCGGCATCCTCGACGCCGACGGCCAGGAGACGGGCGAGGAGGGCCCCTTCGACGTGGAGCTCTTCGCCGGCAGCCCGGACGACAACAACGCCACGTTCTTCTGGAACGGCGCCATGGAGACCCTGCAGCCCTACCTGGACAGCGGTGTGCTGCGCGTGCCCAGCGGCCAGACCGACTTCGAGCAGGCGGCGATCCTCCGGTGGCTCCCCGACACCGCGCAGGACCGCATGGAGGACCTCCTCACCGTGGGTGGCGGCGAGCGCCTCGAGGGCGTCCTCTCGCCGTACGACGGCCTGTCCATCGGCATCATCTCGGCGCTGACCTCCGGCGGCTACTCCGCGGACGAGCTGCCCGTCGTCACCGGCCAGGACGCGGAGGTGGGCTCGGTGAAGTCCATCATCGCCGGCGAGCAGTACTCGACGATCTTCAAGGACGTCCGGGAGCTCGGCAAGCAGGCCGTCACGATGGTCGACGCGCTCATGAAGGGCGAGGAGCCCGAGGTGAACGACACCGAGACGTACGACAACGGCGTCAAGGTGGTGCCGTCCTACCTCCTCGAATCCGAGATCGTCACGGTCGACAACTACGAGGCCTCCCTCGTGGAGACCGGCTACTACACCGAGGACGACCTCAAGTAGCACTCCCGCAGCACCCCTGACGCCGGTGGCCCCGGACCTTCCCGGTCCGGGGCCGCCGGTGCCGTACCTCGCCCGGCTGCTGCCGGGACTTCCACTCACGTAAGCGAGGCTCCACCATGGCGGAGAACATCCTCAGGATGCGCCGCATCACCAAGACCTTCCCGGGCGTGAAGGCCCTCCAGGACGTCAACCTCGACGTCGCGCGGGGTGAGGTCCACGCGATCTGCGGGGAGAACGGGGCCGGGAAATCGACCCTCATGAAAGTGCTGTCCGGGGTGTACCCGCACGGCACGTACGACGGCGACATCGAGTTCGAGGGCGCGGTCGCGGAATTCAAGGACATCCGGGACAGCGAGCGCGACGGCGTCGTCATCATCCACCAGGAGCTCGCCCTCTCCCCCTTCCTGTCCGTCGCGGAGAACATCTTCCTCGGCAACGAGCGCGAGAAGCGCGGCTTCATCAACTGGAACGAGACCAACGTCGAGGCGGCCAAGCTGCTCCGGCGCGTGGGCCTCGACCTCAACCCGGTGGTGCGGGCCGGCGACATCGGCGTGGGCAAGCAGCAGCTCGTCGAGATCGCGAAGGCGCTGTCGAAGAACGTGAAGCTGCTGATCCTCGACGAGCCCACCGCGGCGCTCAACGACGAGGACTCCCGGCACCTCCTCGGGCTCGTCAAGGGCCTCCGGTCCGAGGGCATCACCTGCATCATCATCAGCCACAAGCTCAACGAGATCCGGGAGATCGCGGACTCGGTGACCATCCTCCGTGACGGCCGCACCATCGAGACGCTCAGCCTGCATGACGGCTCCGTCACGGAGGAACGCATCATCCGGGGCATGGTGGGCCGTGACATGGAGAGCCGCTACCCCGAACGCACGCCGTCGATCGGCGAGGAGGTGCTCCGGGTCGAGGACTGGACCGTCCACCACCCGCAGGAGAGCAGCCGGGTGATCGTCGACTCGGCGAACCTCTCCGTCCGTGCCGGCGAGGTGGTCGGTGTCGCGGGGCTCATGGGCGCGGGGCGGACCGAACTCGCCATGAGCATCTTCGGCCGGAGCTACGGCTCCAACATCACGGGCACGCTCTACAAGAACGGCACGCCGATCACCGCGAGGACCGTCGGGGACGCCATCCGGCACGGCATCGCGTATGCGACGGAGGACCGGAAACGGTACGGCCTGAACCTGATCGACGACATCAAGCGCAACATCTCCGGCGCCGCACTGGGCAAGCTCGCGACGCGCGGCTGGGTGGACAGCGGCCAGGAGGCCGTCGTCGCCGGCGACTACCGGCGGTCCATGAACATCAAGGCGCCCTCCGTGACCTCCATCACCGGGAAGCTCTCCGGCGGCAACCAGCAGAAGGTGGTGCTCTCCAAGTGGATGTTCTCGGACCCCGACGTCCTGATCCTCGACGAGCCCACGCGCGGGATCGACGTCGGCGCGAAGTACGAGATCTACACGATCATCAACCGCCTCGCCGGAGAGGGGAAAGCGGTGATCGTCATCTCCTCCGAGCTCCCTGAGCTGCTGGGCATCTGCGACCGCATCTACACCCTCGCGGAGGGGCGCATCACCGCCGAGGTGCCCATCGACGAGGCGACACCGGAACTCCTCATGCAACACATGACCAAGGAAAAGGACTGACTCCATGGCTACCACCGTCAAGGACCCCGTCGTCGCGACGCCGCCGCCCACCGTCAAGGACGGGTTCTCCTTCCTCGCGGGCAGGCTGCGGCAGATCGGCATCTTCGTGGCGCTCCTCGTGATCGTCACCCTGTTCCAGGTGCTGACCGGCGGCGCGCTGCTGCAGCCGGACAACGTCTCGAACATCATCGTGCAGAACAGCTACATCCTCCTGCTGGCCATCGGCATGGTCATGATCATCGTGGCCGGGCACATCGACCTGTCGGTGGGATCGGTGGCCGCGTTCGTGGGCGCCATGTCCGGCATCATGGTGCAGGACTGGAACTTCCCCTGGTGGGCGGCGTTCATCGCCTCGCTGATCATCGGCGGACTGGTGGGTGCCTGGCAGGGCTTCTGGGTTGCCTACGTGGGCATCCCGGCGTTCATCGTCACCCTCGCCGGGATGCTCGTGTTCCGCGGGCTCACGCAGATCGTCCTCGGGAACCAGCGCATCACCGGCTTCCCGGAGGAATACCGGCAGCTCGGCGGCGGCTTCCTCTTCCCGGGCCTCTTCCCGGCCGAGACGAACCTGCTCGACTGGACCACCGTGGGGCTCGGCGTCATCGCCGTCGCACTCCTCGTGATCACCCAGCTCCGGGGGAGGGCCACCCGGGCCAGCCTGAACCTCGAGGACGAGCCGCGGGCCTGGTTCCTGACGAAGCTCGCGTTCATCGCGGTGATCATCCTGGGCCTGACCTACCTGCTCGCGAGCTCCCGCAGCGGGACGCCGATCGTGCTCGTGGTCCTCGGCATCCTGATCGTCGCCTACAGCGCCGTGATGAACAACTCCGTCTTCGGCCGCCACATCTACGCCCTCGGCGGCAACCTGCAGGCGGCGCAGCTCTCCGGCATCAACACCAAGCGCATCGACTTCCTGCTCTTCGTCAACATGGGCGTGCTGGCCGCACTGGCCGGGCTCATCTTCACCGGACGCCTCAACTCGGCCGGCCCGGGTGCCGGCAACCTGTTCGAGCTCGACGCCATCGCGGCGGCGTTCATCGGCGGCGCAGCCGTGACCGGTGGCGTCGGTACCGTGATCGGGGCGATCACCGGCGGCCTCATCATGGGCGTGCTCAACAACGGCATGTCCCTGCTCGGGGTGGGGATCGACGTCCAGCAGTTCATCAAGGGCATGGTGCTCCTGCTCGCCGTCGGGTTCGACGTGTTCAACAAGCGGCGCGCCTCGAACGCGCTGAAGTAGGGCCCCGCAGAAGAAATCCCGGAAAAGACGGACCGGGCGTAACTTTCCCCGGCTCCCGGTCGATTACCCCACTGAAAGCGCCGCACCGAGGCTTATCCCCCAACGGGCCTCGGTGCGGCCTTTTGTGCACCTGCATGAAGGGCTCTCCGCCCGGTCGGGAGGCGGCGGTTACGATGGTCACGCCGTGCCGGTCGAACAAGGAACAGATGGAACGTGGTCTCAACGCTGCCTGCTGATGCGCTCGTCCGCGCGCAGACAGGCGAGCCGGCGGCCCTGTCCCTGATCTATCAATCCCTGAGCCCGGCCGTGCTGGGATACTTCTCGGGGCGCGGGTCCGAGGACCCGGAGGCCCTCACCCAGGACGTCTTCCTCGCGGTCTTCTCCAGGCTCGAGTCGGTGACCGGAGGGCTTCCCGGGCTGCGCACGTTCACCTTCTCCGTCGCCCACGCGCGCTACGTGGACGAGGTGCGCAGGAGGACGCGGGCGCCCGTGCTGGTGGGCTACGAGGTCGACGGCGACACCCGGACCACGGACTCCGCGGAGGAGGTGGCGCTCGGCAACCTCGACGTGGCAGGGGGGTTGCTCGAACAGCTCAGCACCGACCAGCGCGAGGTCATCCTCCTGCGCATCGTGGCGGAGCTGCCGATCGACCAGGTCGCCGAGATCCTCGGGAAGTCGGCAGGATCGGTGAAGCAGCTGCAGCGGCGGGGACTGCTCAGGCTGAAGGACCTCGTTCAACCCAATGAATCGGAAGCGCCATGACTGCACGTGAGACGCCGGACGCCGTACGGCACCTCCTCGACGAGGCCGGCGTCGCCGAGGACCCCGCCCTCGTGCGCGCCGTGGAGACCCTCCGCACCCTCGGGGCGGGACCCGCGCCCGAGGTGACCGCCGAACTCGCCCAGCTCATGGCCGACGGCGGCAGGGCGCCGTCGGGCCGCCGCAACAAGAGGCGTATCACCTTCATCGGTGGAGCGCTGGCCGTGTCCATGGGCGTCGGGATGTCCGGCGTCGCGGCCGGCACCGCCCTCACCGACGGCCTCACCGAGGCCGTCGAATCGATGGCACGCTTCAGCATCCGGGACAGCGTCGACCGGGCGCACCCGCTTCCCGGCGCACTGGCGGGGCCGGACGGCGGCGGAGGGCCCGTCGTCGCCCCGTCCGCCGAGGCCCCGGCCCGGTCGCTCGCGGAGCCGGTTCCTGCGCCGTCGGCCGCGGCGGAGGTGGGCCGGTCGGCCGATGCCGGTCCCCCCGTGACGGACGCCGGTCCGCCCGCGGACCATGCGGTGCCGCGTGGCCCGGCAGGCGCCGGTCCGTCCGGTCCGGAACACACCCCGCCTACTGCCGCCCCGGATGGGCCGGCCGCTGCGGGTCCACCCGCTGCAGTCCCTCCCGCGCGCCAGGCGCCCCCCGCCGGGACTCCTGCTGCTGAGGCGCCCCCGGCCGCTGTCCCCCCGGGTGCGGCGTCACCCGTGGGACCGGCGGGATCCGCGCCGGCGCCCGGACGCGAGCGTCGCTCCATGGCGGCGCCGCTCGCGTCCGGGAGCACCGTGCCGGGAAGCCCGGTGCCCGGGAGCACCGTGCCGGGAGGCCGGGCCCCGGGGACAGCGGTCCCCGGGAACGGACAGGCAGGCGGTCCGGCTGCCGGGAACGGAAAGCCGGTCGATCCGGCCACAGGCGACGGGAAGATGGGTCCGGCCCCCGGGCAGGGGACGGCGGACAGCCCGGTCCCCGGCAGGGGCACGGCAGGCGGTCCGGTCCCCGGGAACGGGACCGCGAAGGCGGGCGGCCGGGGTCCCGAGGTCCGGCAGCTGAAGCAGCCCGGGCCGGGGGCTCCGGACGGTCCTGCTGCCGACCCGCGGGAGAGCGGCGCGTCCGCTGATGGGCGGGCTGTCCCCGCGCCGCAGGGCAGGGTGTGGCTCCTCGCGCCCGCGGGCGGTCCCGGGCAGGTCCCGTCCGTGCCCGGCACCGGGGATCCCGGCGCGGAGGAGGCGACGTTCGTGCCCGGCCCCGTCCCGGCGCCGGATGATCCCGCCGGGCTGCCGGACCTCCGCTAGGAGGTGAGCTGCCGCTTGGAGGAGATGACGCCGGTGTTGAACCCGGCGAGGTTGAGCCCGCCGTGGAAGCGTGCGTGCTCGATCTTGATGCAGCGGTCCATCACCACGTCCAGGCCTGCGGCTTCGGCGTCGCGCGCCACGTCCTCGTGCCAGGACCCCAGCTGCAGCCAGAGCGTCCTCGCGCCGACGTCGAGCGCGTCCTGCAGCACCGAGGGCAGGTCGTCGTGCTTGCGGAACACGTCGACGACGTCGGGCACCTCGGGCAGGTCCTTCAGCGACGCGTAGGCCGGCTGGCCGAGGATCTCCTTCGCCACCGGGTTCACGAAGTACAGGCGGTAGGGGGAGGAGGACTGCAGGTAGGTCGCGACGAAGTAGGACGCTCGCGAGGGCTTGTCCGACGCGCCGACGATCGCCACCGACCGCGCACTCCTCAGCAGGTTCAGCCGTTCGGGTGCCGACGGCCCCTCCCAGGTCCGTTCCGGTGTCGTGTTGCCGGTGCTGCTGCTCATGCTCCCACTCCCACTGCCCGTGTTGCCGACGCGTCGTCGTCGTTCTCACCGGCCGCTTCCTGCGGCAGGTCCTCGAAGGCGGCGTCGGAGGCGTTCACCGCGATGTCCAGGGCCTGGTCCAGGTCCCAGAGGATGTCCTCGAGGTCCTCCAGCCCCACGGAGATGCGCACGAGGTCCTCGGGGACGCCCGCCGCGGCGAGCTGCTCGGCCGAGAGCTGCTGGTGCGTCGTCGAGCCCGGATGGATCACGAGGGTGCGGGAGTCGCCCACGTTCGCGAGGTGCGAGGCGAGCTGCAGCGACTCGATGAACTTCTGGCCCGCCCTGCGGCCGCCCCTGATGCCGAAGCTGAACACGGAGCCGGGGCCCTGCGGCAGGTAGGTCTTCGCCCGCTCATGATGCGCATGGGTGGGGAGCCCGGCGTAGTTGACGTATTCCACCCGCGGATCGGCCTGCAGCCACTCGGCGACGGCCAGGGCGTTCTCGAGGTGTTCGTCCAGGCGCTGCGCGAGGGTCTCGACCCCCTGCAGGAGCTGGAAGGCGGACATCGGCGAGAGGGAGGGCCCGATGTCGCGGAGCTGCTCGGTGCGCAGCTTGGTCAGGAACCCGTACTCCCCGAAGTTCGCCCACCACTGGATGTTGCCGTAGGACGGCACGGGTTCGGTCATCATGGGGAACTTGCCGTTGCCCCAGTCGAACCGGCCGCTCTCCACGATCACGCCGCCGAGCGTGGTGCCGTGCCCGCCGATGAACTTGGTGGCCGAGTGGATGACGATGTCCGCGCCGTGCTCGATGGGGCGCACCAGGTAGGGCGTGCTCAGCGTGGAGTCGACGATGAACGGGACGCCGGCGTCGTGGGCGACCTTCGCGAGGCCCGCGAGGTCGGCGATCTCGCCGGAAGGGTTCGCGATCACCTCGGCGTAGACCGCCTTGGTGTTGTCCTGGATGGCGGCCGCGTAGTCCGCGGGGTCCGTCCCGGGGACGAAGGTGGTCTCGATCCCGAACCGGCGCAGCGTGACGTCGAGCTGGGTGACGGTGCCGCCGTACAGCTGGGAGGCCGCGACGATGTGGTCCCCGGCCTGGCAGAGCGCCGCGAAGGTGATGAACTCCGCGCTCATGCCCGACGCCGTCGCCACCGCCCCGATCCCGCCCTCGAGGGAGGCGATGCGCTCCTCGAACGCGGCGACCGTGGGGTTGCCGATCCGCGAGTAGATGTTGCCGTACTTCTGCAGCGCGAAGAGGTTGGCGGCGTCGTTGGTGTCCTTGAACACGAAGGACGTCGTCTGGTAGATCGGGACCGCCCGGGCCCCGTGGGTGGCGTCGGGCGTGCCGCCCGCGTGCAGTGCGCGCGTGCGGAAACCGAAGGAACGTTCTGCCATCAGGCACCTGCCTTGCTGGATTCTGACACTGCGACGGTGGGTCGGAGGTCGGGGTGGGTGCCGCAGGCGGCCGGGACGATGCTCATGGTTCCCTCCATCGTTCTGGCAGTAGCACCCTCATGTCGCCGCGGGGACGCGGAGGCCAGGGTTGCTGCGGCGTCAGTGAGCCAGATCTCTCGGCCGCTCGGGATGGTCGGATCGAGTCTGACACCGGGCCGGTGCAGAACCAAACCATGTGTCCCCGTGTGAGGCAGGGGTTGCGGCGACCTAGGCTGGAGGGATGGAGGAATGGAGATCGGCAAGCCGGGCGCAGGACCGCAAGCTGTGGCAGACGCTCTGGTACGTCGGCGCCGCGCTGACGCTCACGCTGGCCAGCAGCATCCTCGTGGCCCTGGGCGGCTTTGGAGCGGCGGCCACGGACTGGTTCTACGTCCAGCAGGCGGTGCTGCTCTTGCTCAGTGCCGCCGGGACGGTCTTCGCCCTCCGTCGCTGGCGGACGCTGCGCGGCTGAGGAGCACTTCACCTCCTGTTACTCAAATGTGACAGAAGTGACTGCTGTTAGGTATGGTCAGCACGTGCTTCCGCGACCGTGGGGCGCTCCTGGACGGATTGCCGAGCCCTGCCGTCGTCCCGGACTCGTTTGCAACCACGAAAGGCAGGGACGGGGGAACCACTAGTTCCACCGGGCGCGCAGGAGACCCTGCAGGCGCCCTCGGGGTTAAGTCGCACCACATCACCCACGGGTGATGTCCGCGGCCGGGTGACTCCCATCCGAACCCGACAGCTCACCCCGCAGGCATGGGAGAGGTATAGAACCATGTCACGAAACATTTCTTCAGCGCGCCACCGTGCCGACGTCGACGGCAGTCTCGCGCTGCAGGGCCTGTCCCGCGCCGCCAAGGCCCACGCCACCGCCGTAGGCCGCCCCGTCGCGATCGCCGCCGTCACCTCGGGCCTCGCGCTCGGCGCCGTGGGCACCGCCCATGCCGGTGAGTACACCGAGCAGGGCACGACGACGGCCCCCGCGGTCGTCGCAGCACCGGCCGCCGGCGCCGCCGCGACGACGCACACCGTCGTCGCGGGTGACACCCTGGGCGCCGTCTCGGCACGCTACGGCGTCGACCTGACCGCGGTCCTCACGGCGAACGGCCTGTCCGTCGCATCGGTCATCTTCCCGGGCGACACCATCACCATCCCCACCGGCGGTGCCGCTGCGGCTCCGGCCCGGACGGTATCGGTGTCGGTGCCCGTCGCCGCGCCCGCGGCGTTCGTGGCGGCTGCTCCCGCGGCGCCGGTCCAGCAGGCCGCTGCTGTCGCCCCCGCTCCGGCCGTGTCCACGGCTCCGGCGCCGGGCGTGCAGCTGGCCTCCGCCGGCATCACCCCGATCGCGACCTCCGGCAGCGCCGGCGGTACCCTCCTTGCTTCCGCCCAGTCGCAGCTCGCCGCCGGTGCCGTCCAGGACTGCACCATCCTGGTCGAGAAGGCGCTGCGCGCCGCGGGCATCCCCGCGGGCGATCTCGGCCCCTCGCAGTTCTTCCGGTTCGGCCCCACCGTGGGCACCCCGGCTCCGGGTGACCTCGTCATCACCGGCGGTCACGTCGCGATCTACGCCGGCGGCGGCCAGGTCATCAGCAGCGGCATGAACGGCGCGAACCTCACCATGAAGCACTCCCTCTCGGATCTCCCGGGAGCCTCCTTCGTCCGGGTCGCTGGCTGACACCGGAACGAACCACACGCGGGAAGCGGCAGGCGCTTGGACGGGGCCCCTGCCGCTTCCTTCTTTTAACGCCGGATCGCCCGAGGGCGCATCACCGGCGGGACAGCACGTCCTGGATCCCAGGGATGCACCCTTCGTTCTGCAGGGAGGTGGTGTCCCCGAGCGCTGAGCCCTCGTAGAGCTGCGTCAGCAGGCGGCGCATGATCTTCCCGGAGCGCGTCTTCGGCACGTCGGGTACGACGACGACGGCGGACGGCCGCGCGATCGGCCCGATGGCCGTCGCGACATGGGCGCGGAGCGTCGAGGCGACGTCCGTGTCCGGATCGGCGCCCGAGGCCAGCACCACGAACGCCGCGATGGCATGGCCCGTCAGGGGATCGGGCACGGGGCAGGCGCCGGCCTCGGTGACGAGCGGGTGGGCCACGAGCGCCGACTCGATCTCGATCGTGGACAGCCGGTGGCCCGAGACGTTGATGACGTCGTCCACGCGGCCCAGGATCCAGGTGTCGCCGTCGTCGTCGTACCGTGCGCCGTCGCCGGCCAGGAACCAGCCCTGCGCCGCGAACGTCCGCCAGTAGGAGTCGAGGTAGCGCTGCGGGTCGCCCCACACGGTGCGTGCCATCGCCGGGCCGTGACGGTCCACCACGATCAGGCCCTGCACGCCCGGCGGGACGGGACGGCCCTCCTCGTCGACGATGCGCGTGCTGACCCCGGGCAGTGCGCGGGCGGCGCACCCCGGCTTGAAGTCCGCGTCGGTGGGGCTGGGGGAGAGCACGGTGGCGCCGGTCTCCGACTGCCACCAGGTGTCGACGACGGGCACCTCGTCGCGGCCGAGGTTCCGGCGGAACCAGCGCCACGCCTCGGGGTTGACCGCCTCGCCGACCGTGCCGAGCACGCGGATGCTCGAGAGGTCGTAGGAGCCCGGGACGCCGTCCGGGAACCAGCCCATGAGCGAGCGCACCAGCGTGGGCGCGGTGTAGTAGCTCGTGACGCCGTAGCGCTCGATGACCTCGAGGTGGCGTCCCGGATGGGGCGTGTTGGGTGTGCCCTCGTAGAGGACCTGCGTCGCCCCGTTGGAGAGCGGGCCGTACAGCTCGTAGGTGTGGGCGGTGACCCAGGCGAGGTCGGCGGTGCACCAGTGCACGTCCCGTTCGCGCAGCGCCGGGTCGGGGTTGCTGAAGAGATGCTCGAAACTCCAGGACGCCTGCGTGAGGTACCCGCCCGAGGTGTGCACGAGGCCCTTGGGCTTCCCGGTGGTCCCCGACGTGTACATGATGAACAGCGGCGTCTCGGCGTCGAACGCCTCCGGCTCGTGGTGCGGTGAGGCGGTGTCGACGACGTCGTGCCACCACACGTCGCGGCCCTCGCTCCAGCTGATGTCCGAGCCGGTGCGACGCACCACGAGGACGTGCTCGATGCCGTTGTCCCCGGCCACCGCGGCGTCGGCGTTGTCCTTCACGGGCACGGCGACGCCCCGCCGGAACTGGCCGTCCGTGGTGACCAGCAGCTTGGCGCCGGTGTCCTCGACGCGGAAGCGGAGCGCCTCCGCCGAGAACCCGCCGAAGACCAGCGAGTGCACGGCGCCGATCCGCGCGCAGGCGAGCGTGATGACCACCGTCTCGACGAGGACCGGCAGGTACACGACCACGCGGTCGCCCGTCCCGATGCCCAGGGCCAGCAGCGCGTTCGCGGCCCGCGACACCTCGTCCTGCAGGTCCGCGTAGGTGACGGTGCGGCGGTCCCCGGGCTCGCCCTCGAAGTGGAGTGCCACGCGATCGCCGCGCCCGGCCCGGACATGCCGGTCCACGCAGTTCGCTGCGACGTTCAGGGTGCCGCCGGAGAACCACTCGATGGCCGGGATGCTGAGGGTCCCGTCCGCCTGCGGCTCAGCCTTCTCGAAGGAGTGCACGGTGTGCCACGGCGTGTCCCAGTCGAGCCGTGCGGCCTGTTCGGCCCAGAAGGCGAGGCGCCCGGCCTCCTCCTGGGCTGCGGTGGCCGCGTCCGTGCCGGTGCCTGCCGTGCCGGTGCCTACGCCCACCGTCGCACCGCCCAGCGTTCCGCGATGCCGAGGAGCGCATCCGTCGTCTTGCCGATCACGGCGAGCAGGATGATCGCGAGGATGATCCGGTCCACGCGGCCTGTCTGCTGGGAGTCCGTGAGCAGGAAGCCCAGGCCCATGGACGAGGCGATGAGTTCGGCGGCCACGAGGAACAGCCAGGACTGCGCGAGCGCCAGCCGGAGGCCCGAGAACAGCGCGGGCACGACGGCGGGCAGCTGCACCGTGGTCAGCAGGCGGAGGCCGTTGAGGCCGAATGCCCGGGCGGCCTCGACGAGGTTGCGGTCCACGTGCCGCAGGCCGAGGTAGAGCGTGGTGAAGACGGGGAAGAAGGCGCCGATGCTGATGAGCGTGACCTTCGAGTCCTCGTTGATGCCGATCCACAGGACCAGCAGCGGGACCCACGCGAGGGACGGGACGGCGCGCAGGGCCCCCACGGTGGGGGTGAGCAGCACGTCCGCGAGTCGGGACAGGCCCAGGAGCGCGCCGGCGAGCACTCCGAGCAGGGAACCGATGACGAAGCCGAGGACCACGCGCTGGGTGGAGATCAGGATGTGCGTGGCGAGCTGGCCGCGCTCCACCAGGTCCACGGCGGCAGCGAGGACCGACGCCGGCGAGGGGAGCTGCGACGGGCGGAAGAAGCCCGACGCCGTGCTGACGTGCCAGGCCAGCAGGATCAGCGCCGGGACGATGAGCCCGAGCAGCACGACACCGGCCCGGCGGGCCGTCCGGCCCCGGCCCGCGTCGTTCCGAGGCGCCTCGGGTCCGGTCACCGACGCACCGATCGCCGCCAGGCCCTGCGCGCTCACCGGCGCCGCGTGGTCGGCGCTCATGAATCGGAGCCGATGGACGCTGGATCGGCGTTCTCGACGAGCGAGGCGTCGAACAGGGAGTCGAGGGCTTCGTCGATCTCCTCCTGGGACTTCACGTCACCGGTCTCCACGAACACGGGACCGATCTTCTCCAGGACGCTGCGCTGGGCGTCGCCCGGGGCGGGGTCGACGTCGAGGTTCGTGCGGTCGATGATGACCGACTCGGCGATCGCCGGGTCGATCGCGGCGACCTCGGCGAGGATCGCGGCGGTCTCCACGGGGTTCTCCTTCGCCCATTCCCGGGCCTTCTCGTAGGCGTCCACCACGGTCTGGGCGACGTCCGGCTTCTCCTCGAGGAAGTCCTCCGTGGCGTTGAGGAAGCCGTAGGTGTTGAAGTCGATGTCACGGAAGAACAGCTCCGCGCCGTCCTGCTCCGCGGCGGCCATGATCGGGTCCAGTCCGGACCAGGCGTCCACGGCGCCGCTGGCGAGCGCGGCACGGCCGTCGGCGTGCTGCAGGTTCTCGATGGTGACCTCGGACTGGTCCACGCCCGCGGCCTCGAGTGCCTGCAGGAGGAAGAAGTACGGGTCGGTCCCGCGGGTCGCCGCGATGGACTTGCCCCGCAGGTCCTCGACGCTCGTGATCCCGGAGTCGGGGAGCGTGACGAGCGCCGCCCACTCGGGCTGCGAGTAGATGTCGATCGCCTTGATCGGGGAGCCGTTGGAGCGGGCGAGCAGCGCCGCCGACCCGGCGGTGGAGCCCACATCGATCGCCCCGGCGCGCAGGGCCTCGTTGGCCTTGTTCGACCCCGCGGACTGCACCCAGTTGACGGTGATGTCCTGCCCGGCGAGTTCCTCCTCGAGCCACCCCTGCTCCTTGATGATGAGGCTCAGCGGGTTGTAGGTGGCGAAGTCGATGTTGAGCTCCCCGCCCTCCGTGGCTCCGCCGTCGGCGGCCTGCGTGTCGGAGGCGTTCTCTCCGGCCAGGCAGCCGCTGAGGCCGAGCGAGAGGGCGGTGGCGAGGGCGAGGGTCGGCAGGAGGGCACTGCGGTTCATGGTGGTCCTTCGGTGGAGGGTGGGGACAGCGGGCAGGCACGGTGGCAGCGCGGTACGACGGCGCTGCGGGAGGGGTGGGGCGGCGGGACTAGTGGCCGGTGACGCCGAGCATCGACAGCAGGGTGCTGCGGAGTGCTCCGAGGTCCGCGGAGTTGCGGTCGCGCGGGCGGTCGCCGGGCACGGCGACGAGTTCCGCGATGGTGGAGCCCTCCGGTCCGTCCTCGTCCCCGCGGCCGAGCACGAGGATGCGGTCGGCGAGCTGGAGGGCCTCGTCGACGTCGTGGGTGACCAGCAGCACCGTGGTGGGCTGCGCGCGGTGGATGTCCAGGAGGAGGTCCTGCATCCTGATGCGGGTGAGGGCGTCGAGCGCGCCGAAGGGTTCGTCGAGCAGGAGGACCCCGGGGTTGCGGGCCAGCGCGCGTGCGAGCGACGTCCGCTGGGCCATGCCGCCGGAGACCTCGCGGGGGCGGTGCTTCGCGAAGGTGTCGAGCCCCACGAGCTTCAGCAGTTCGAGGACCTTCGCCTTGCCCGCGCTGGCGCTGGAGGACTTCGGCAGTCCGATCGCCACGTTGGCCTGCAGGGTGTGCCACGGCAGCAGCCGGGGTTCCTGGAAAGCCACGGCGCAGCGCTCGTCGATGCCCGTCACGGGGGTGCCGTCGATGAGGACCTGCCCGCTGTCGGGGATGTCGAGTCCGGCGGCGGCGCGCAGGAGCGTGGACTTGCCGCAGCCGCTCGTGCCGAGGATGGCGAGGATCTCGCCGGGTTCCACGTCCACGGTCACATCCCGGAGGACGGTGCGGCGGTTCGCGGACGGACCGAAACTGCGCCCGAGCCCGGCGAAGCGGACGCCGAGGGCCTGTTTGTGGTGGGACTGGGTGCTGCCGGGTGCCAGAACTGCGGTCATGGTGTCTCCATCGGTCCTGGCGGTAGCACCCTACGGACCGAGCCTTCGCCACCGTGTCCGGTGGTTCCCGTGGCTCGGACCTCGATATCGTCCGGCATCAGGGGGATGCGGACGACCAGGGTTGCTGCGGCTTCACTGATCCAGGTCTCTCAGCCGCTCGGGATGGTCACTCCTATGAAACGCCCGGGGTCCCGCCGGAGCAAAATAGGACGTGTAACAAACGCTGTAACAATGGCAGGGCACACCGGGAGGCTCCGTGGCACACCAGAACGATCCGCAGGTCATCAGACGGCTTTTGACCGAGCACGGCCGGTGGGCGGTGGTGGGCCTGTCCGACAACCCGCGCCGCGTCGCCGTCGGGGTGTCGCGGTTCCTGCAGGACGGCCTGGGGATGGAGATCATCCCCGTGAGCCTGAAGGGCGACGCCGTCCACGGCCGGAAGGGCTACACGCGGCTGGCGGACATCCCCGGCCCGATCGACGTCGTCGACTGTTTCGTGAACTCGTCCCGGGTGGGCGCCGTCGTGGACCAGGCGATCGCCGTGGGCGCGAAGGCCGTGTGGCTGCAGCTCGGCGTGATCGACGAGGACGCCGCCCGCCGCGCAGCGGAGGCGGGACTCGACGTCGTCATGGACACGTGCCCCGCGATGGAGGCGCCGGCGCTCGGGCTCTGACGCCTACATGCGCTGGTACTTCGACCGCACCGCCATGAAGACGCCGTAGGCCATGAGGCCCAGGGCCACGGCGCCGAGGAGCCAGACGCCGAAGGGCTGGTCCCGCAGCGACTTCAGGGCGCCGTCGAGCCCGGTGGACTGCTCGGGGTTGTTCGTGACCGTGGCGACGATGATCAGGACGCCGAGGACCCCGAGGGCGAAGCCCTTCGCGATGTACCCCACCATCCCGAGCACGACGACGGCCGTGCCGGCCCGTCCCGAGGGGAGACCCGAGAGGTTCTTGAGGAAGTGGCGGGTGGCTCCGCTGTAGGCGAAGTATCCGCCGACCACGAGGATGCCGACGCCGACCGCGAGGAGGAGCGCCACCCCGGCCGGGTTGGTCATGAGGGAGCCGGTCAGCGAACTCGCGCCGCCGCTGCTGTCGCTGGAACCACCGAGTGCGTACCGCCCGAAGGTCACGCCGATCGCGGCGTACACCACGGCCTGCCCGCCGCTCTTGGCCTGTAGCTTGAGCTTGTCCTTGCCATGGCGTCCCTTCGCGCCGAAGAACACCTCGCTGAACTGGAACAGGGCGAGGGCGATGCACCCGACGAAGCAGAACCACAGGAGTGCCGTGCCGCCGGGGTTGCCGGCCAGTTGCCCGATCGCGCCGCTCTGGTCGGCCTCGCCGGAGCCGCCGCGCGCCAGGCCGAGGGCTATGAGGCCGATCAGGAGGTGCAGGATGCCGGCGGCCACGTAGCCGGCGCGGGCCGCGACCTCGAGTCCCTTCGAGTTCGCGGCGTCCTCCGCGGCGTCGGACGCCTTGTCCGCCGCGTCCCTGCCCGGCGTGCCGGTCCCTGGTGCCATGATGTTCCCGCCTCCCTTGTCGGTCTCCCGTGACGATCTCGTTCGTCGATCGGCGGGGCGGACGTCACAGGTGGGTCCGGGCCGGTCTGGACCTCCATCCTGCCACTGCTCGTCCATCGGCGCGCGCCGGTCCGTTCCGGGTCCACTAGGTTGGGACCGGACCCGTTCCGCCGGGGTCCCGGCGGCGAGGCATCGAGGGAAGAGGCACGCATGGAACAGTTCACGTACGAGGAGCGCGGCGCGACGGACCGGCCCTTCCCCGAGTCCCTCGAGGGCGGCTGGCCCGCCGGCTTCACCGTCATGGTGCAGTCCCACGAGATCGCTGCCGAGGACCCGTCGGCCGCCTTCGTCGCCCTCACGGAGGGCATCCTGGCGTGGGAGCTGCACCGCGGGGCCGGGCTCACCATGGAGTCCGACGCCGGGCGGGCCGATCCCGGTGTCCGCGTGGTCTCCGGGTTCGGGGTGGGCCCCGCGCGGATCAAGGCTCCGTGCAGGGTCATCTGGTCGCGGACACCGCAGCTCGACGGCGCGGGCAGGGCGGTCCCGGGCCAGCGCGGCGGGTTCGGGTACGGCACGCTGCCCGGCCACCCGGTGCGGGGCGAGGAGGGATTCTACGCCGAGCTGACGGCCGACAACCGGCTGCTGTTCATCTGCTCCGCCTACAGCGTGCCGGCGAGCCTCGTCTACCGGCTCGCGGCGCCGGTGACCAGGCTGACGCAGCGGTACGTCCTGTGGCGGTACGTGAAGGCCGCGCGGGCCCTCGCGGGCTCCTAGCCTCCTGCCCCGTGCCGTCGTCGGTCCCGCGCCTGCTGCAGCGGACATCCTGCCGTCGCGGATCCGAAACGGCCCCGTAACGCCCCGCCGCTAGCTTGGGAAGCTCCACGACCCGGAGGGAATCCAGCATGGCTGATGTAGTGGGGCAGGAAGCTGCCGAGGTGTTGACGGACGGATTGGGCAGGAGGAATTTCATGGGAGTGGTCGCCGCTCTCGGCGCGCTGTCCGCCGCATCGGTCGCAGGAGCGACGCCCGCGATCGCCGGCGGGCACGGAGCGGAGCGCGAACCTGCAGCACCGGGCAAGGCTCCGGGCGCGCCCGGCCACGGACCCGGGGGCACGAAGGGACAGGCCGACATCCTGCAGCCGGGACGCGGCCGGATCCGCGGCGATCACTACCTCTCCTCCACACCCGACGACGTCCTCTGGGGCTATGTGCCCACCGTGGACGCGGCACCCGTCATGACGATCCGGTCCGGCCGGACGGTCACCATCGACGCGCTCTCGCACGAGGGGATCCTCGAGGACCAGGGACGCGACCCGGTGGAGTACTTCGGCGCGCTCGGGGTCGGCCGGTCGTCGGTCCTGGACGACGCCGTGGACATCGCCGCCGGCTACCGTCGGACGGAGCGGCGCTTCGACGTCGACGGCCCGCACATCGTCACCGGGCCCATCGCCGTCGAAGGCGCCGAACCCGGTGACGTGCTGAAGATCGAGACCCTCGAGGCGGTCCCCCGGGTTCCCTACGGCGTGGTCTCCAGCCGGCACGGGAAGGGCGGCCTCGCGGTGCAGCCCGGTCCCACGCCACCGGCCGGGACCACCCTCGAGGAGATCATGCCGCCGGTGGCCACCGACAACCGGGCGTCGGGCATCCCGTCGGACTACGGCAACGTCTCGGTGTTCACGCGGATCGAGAAGGGCAAGGGCGTGATGACCAGCGGGGACATGACCGTCCGGTTCCCGCTGCGGCCCTTCATGGGGATGATGGGCGTGGCCTTCGCGGACGCCGACGGCCTGACGGCACCCGAGGCGAACTCCGTCCCGCCGACGCTCGGCGGAGGCAACATCGACATCCGCCACCTCGGCGCGGGGTCCACCTTCTACCTGCCGGTCAAGGCGCCGGGCGCCCTCTTCTACGTCGGCGATCCGCACATGGGCATGGGCGACGGCGAGGTGGCGCTCACCGCGATGGAGGGCTCGCTGCGCGGGACCTTCCGGCTGACGGTGTGCAAACCCGGCTCCGGCGATGCCCCCTCGGTCGCGTACTCCTACCCCTTCGGCGAGACGAAGGACGCCTGGATCCCGATCGGCCTGTCCGATCCGGACGGGCTCGCCGGCGGGGGCGTCTCGGGCGACCTGAACGTCGCCATGCGCCGCGCCATCATCAACGCCCTCGACTTCCTGCAGCACGATCGCGGCATGGACCGCGCGGTGGCCTACGCCTACCTCTCGGCGGCGGCGGACTTCGCGGTATCGCAGGTCGTCGACCGGACGGTCGGGGTGCACGGGCTGATCGCGAAGGCGCACTTCGGCTGAGCCGGGGACGGCGCGGCGGTCGTCCTGCGTGTGCGGCGTGACGCCGCCCACGCGGCCGGAAACCCGCGGCGGGTGAGCAGACCGGGACTGCTCAGCCGAAGTGCTTCGGCAGCGTCCCCTCATGGGCCTCGCGCAGCCGGTCCAGCGGCAGGGTGAAGTAGCCCTGCACGTCGAGCGCCTGGTTCTCCGTATCGACCACGCCGATCCGGATGGTGGGGAAGTTCCGCGCCGTGCACATGTCGTTGAAGCGGACCTCCTCGGAGCGGGGGACGCTGACGACGGCGCGGGCCTGGCTCTCGCTGAACAGTGCGGTGAACGCGTCGATGCCGTCGCGCTCGCACAGCTCGTCGAGGCCGATCCGCGCGCCGACACCGAAGCGCAGCGCCATCTCGCTCAGCGCGGCCGCGAGGCCACCCTCGGAGAGGTCGTGGGCGCCGTCGACCATGCCGTCCCGCGAGCAGTTGACGAGGATCGCTGCGAGCGTCTTCTCGGCGGCGAGGTCCAGTGCCGGAGGCTGCCCGCCGAGGTGCCCGCGCAGGTTGGCCCACTCGGAGCCGTCCAGCTCGTCCGCCGTCGTGCCCAGCAGGTAGATGGCCTGGCCGTCCTCACGCCAGCCCGACGGCGTGCGGCGGGCGACGTCGTCGAACACGCCGAGGACGCCGACCACCGGGGTGGGGTGGATGGCGACGCCGCCAGTCTGGTTGTACAGCGAGACGTTGCCGCCGGTCACGGGCACGCCGAGCTCCTGGCAGGCGTCGGCCAGGCCGCGGACGGTCTCGGCGAACTGCCACATCACCTCGGGGTCCTCGGGGGAGCCGAAGTTCAGGCAGTCGGTGACAGCGAGCGGCTCGGCGCCCGACGTCGCCACGTTCCGGTACGCCTCGGCGAGCGCCAGGCGCGCCCCCTCGTAGGGGTTCAGGTAGGAGTAGCGCCCGTTCGCGTCGGTGGAGATCGCGACGCCGAGGCCGGTCTCCTCGTCGACCCGGACCACGCCGGCATCGTCGGGCATGGCGAGGGCCGTGTTGCCCTGGACGTAGCGGTCGAACTGGTCGGTCACCCAGGTCTTCGCGCACATGTTGGGGGAGGCCATGAGTTCGAGGACCGCTTCGCGCAGGTCGGCGGGCCGCTCGGACCCGAAGGTGTCGGCCTGGACGCCGTCGAGCCATGCGGGCCGGTGGTACGGCCGCTCGTAGACGGGGCCCTCGTGGGCGACGGTGCGGGGGTCCACGTCGACGATCTTCTCGCCGTCCCACTCGATGATGAGCCGGCCGGTGTCGGTGACCTCGCCGAGCCAGGAGTACTCCACGGCCCACTTGTCCATGATCGCCTCGAACGCCTCCACGTTCTCGGGCGTCACGACCGCCATCATGCGCTCCTGCGACTCCGACATCAGGATCTCGCCGGGCGTGAGTGAGGGGTCGCGGAGCAGCACGTTGGTGAGTTCCACGTGCATGCCGCCGTCGCCGTTGGAGGCGAGCTCCGACGTCGCGCAGGAGATGCCTGCCGCGCCGAGGTCCTGGATGCCCTCGACCACGGACGCCTTGAACAGCTCGAGGCAGCACTCGATGAGCACCTTCTCGGCGAACGGGTCGCCCACCTGGACGGCGGGGCGCTTGGACGGCTTCGAGGAGTCGAAGGACTCCGAGGCGAGCACGGAGGCGCCGCCGATGCCGTCGCCGCCGGTGCGGGCCCCGAAGAGGACCACCCTGTTGCCGGCGCCGGACGCATTGGCGAGGCGGATGTCCTCATGGCGCAGCACGCCGACCGCGAGGGCGTTGACCAGCGGGTTGCCCTGGTAGACGGCGTCGAAGACCACCTCGCCGCCGATGTTCGGCAGGCCGAGCGAGTTGCCGTAGCCCCCGATGCCCGCGACGATCCCGTGCACGAGGCGCGCGGTGTCCGGGTGGTCGATCGCGCCGAAGCGCAGCGGATCCATGACGGCGACCGGGCGGGCGCCCATGGAGATGATGTCGCGGACGATCCCGCCCACACCGGTGGCCGCGCCCTGGTAGGGCTCCACGAAGGACGGGTGGTTGTGGCTCTCCACCTTGAAGGTCACGGCCCAGCCGTCACCGATGTCCACGACGCCCGCGTTCTCGCCGATCCCCACGAGGAGGTGCTCCTTCATGGCGTCGGTGACCTTCTCGCCGAACTGCCGCAGGTGCACCTTGGAGGACTTGTAGGAGCAGTGCTCGCTCCACATCACCGAGTACATGGCGAGCTCGGCGCCGGTGGGCCTGCGCCCGAGGATCTCCTCGACGCGCCGGTACTCGTTCTCCTTGAGTCCGAGCTCCGCCCAGGGGAGCGCCTGGCCGGGGGTGGCCTCCGCGTTCGCGACGGTGTCGATGTTGAACGCCCGGGATGTGGTTCCTGCAGTCACTTAGCCCACCAGTTTCTTGAGTACCGAGGTGAAGATGCCGAGCCCGTCGGTGCCGCCACGGACCCCGACGTCGCCGCGGGCCGAGGAGTCCGGGCCGAAGCCGGCTTCGACCGCGTGCTCGGGGTGCGGCATGAGCCCGACGACGTTGCCCGCGATGTTCGAGATGCCGGCGATGTCGCGGCGCGAGCCGTTGGGATTGCCGTCGACGTAGCGGAAGACCACGCGGCCTTCACCCTCGAGCTCGTCGAGGGTGCGGTTGTCGGCGACGAACTGGCCGTCCTGGTTCTTGAGCGGGATGACGATCTCCTCGCCGTCCGCGTAGTCCGAGGTCCAGAAGGTGTCCGCGTTCTCGACGCGCAGGCGCTGGTCACGGCAGATGAAGTGCAGGGAGTTGTTCTTGATCATGGAGCCGGGCAGCAGGTGTGCCTCGGTGAGGACCTGGAACCCGTTGCAGATCCCGAGCACGGGAAGGGCCTGCGCCCCGCCCGAGGCCGCGGTCGTGATCTGCTCCATGAGCGGCGCGAAACGGGAGATGGCGCCCGCGCGGAGGTAGTCGCCGTAGGAGAAGCCGCCGGGGATGATGACGGCGTCGACCCCCTGCAGGTCGTGGTCGCCGTGCCAGAGCTGGACGGCGCTGCCACCGGCGAGGCGGACGGCGCGGACGGCGTCGCGGTCGTCGAGCGAGCCGGGGAACGTGACGACGCCGACCCTCACGCCGTCGAGCGCGCCGTCGTCACCGCCGCCGACGGGAACGGGCTGGGGGCCGCCGATGAGCGGGGTCTCGAGGTTGGAGGCGGTCACTGGCCGTCCTCCTCGATGACCTCCACGCGGGTGACGTCCTCGATGACCGGGTTGGACAGCAGCGTGGTGGCGGCGTGGCGGGCCTGCTCGAGGATCTCCTCCGTGATGTCACCGTCCACGGTCAGTTCGAAGCGCTTGCCCTGGCGGACGCCGGCGAAGCCGGTGAGTCCGATCCGGGGGAGCGCTCCGGCGATCGCCTTACCCTGCGGGTCGAGGATCTCGGGCTTGGGCATGACGTCGACAACGATCCGGGGCATCCGGCAACTCCTGTGCGTGAGCGGCAAGTGCTGGGGGTTCCAGCATTAAATGCAGTCGCCCGGGAGTGCCGTCTCACGCCGTATCGGGTGGATACCGGCGCTCCGCGAGCTTGCGGTCCAAGTCTAGCGGGCCTTCGCACGCCTCCTGCGCCCCCGGTGCCTCCGTCCCGTAGGATGCCGGTCATGGCGGAGTCCCTCGAGGCGTGGACCGACTTCAATGTCGCCATGGTCGGGGCGACGGCGGCACTCGCCGGCCTGCTGATCGTGGCGATGTCGGTCAACATCTCCGCGATCGTGGCGTCGCCGGCGCTCCCGGCCCGTGCAGCCGCCTCGATCGGCACCCTCACCCTGGCGATCGTGGTCGGCGCGATCGGACTCGTTCCCGGTCAGCCCGGCTGGGCCCACGGACTCGAGGTCCTCGTCGCGCTGGTGGTCGTGCTCGCTCTCGAGGTGCACGCCGTCCGCCTCATCACCGCCGAGAGCGGCCGGAAACCCTCGGAGCGCGCCGCGAAGATCCTCTCGGGGGCGCTCCCCCTCGGCCCCTTCGTGGTGGGCGCCGCACTCCTGCTCGTCGGCGCGCCCGCGGCAGGGCTCGCCTGGCTCGCGGTGGGGTGTGTCCTCGCGATCGTCGGGGGCATCCTCTTCTCCTGGGTCGCCCTCGTCGAGGTGCTGCGCTGAGGCCGCCGGGCGGCCGATTCCGCGGTGCAGCGCCCACCGGGCACTACTGCGCGCCCGGTGCCCCCAGCAGGTCCTGCACACTGGTCCATCGCGAGATCTGGCAACCGTCCGTCAGCGCGAACGATCCCACCACCGACGTCCCGTCGATCTCACCGGTGATGCTCGCCGTCTGCGGTCCGCCGTACTGCTGGGTGCAGACCACATCCTTGTTCGGGCGCGCCGTGAAGAAGGCGGTCCCGAGGCGCGCGACGGTCGCGCACGCGGCGTCGGCGTTGGGATGCGTGGACGCCGGGCCGGAGACGCCGTCGACGCATTCGAGCACGTACTGCACGGGATCCGAGGAGGCGTCCTGCTGGACGGAGACGGTCAGCAGGGCGTTCGTCGAGGCCGCCGGCGGGGCCGTGGAAGCCGGTGGAGCGGAGGGCGCCGGTCCGGAGGGAGCGGAGGGCGTCGGCGCCGCGCTGTCGTCGGGCGTGGGGGTGGAGGACTGCACGGAGGTCTCCTGATCGGTCGGTTCGGGTGCCGGCCCGCCCTGGTCGCAGGCCGCGAGGGCGAGGGTGAGCGCCGCGAGGGGGATCAGGGCGCGCCGTGCGGCGGTGCGCGCACGGCCGGCGGTCGGCGTCGGATCGGTGCTGGTCATGGCGTCCCCTTCGGCTGGCTCCCCAGCGTAACGGCTGGCAGTAGCACAACGCGGGACGACGGCGAGGCGTCCCGCCCCGCGCGGCTAGGGAGTATCCAGCGCGGCGTCGAGAAGACCGAGGAGCCGCGTCCGGAGGGCCTGCGACTCCTCGGCGAAGCCGCGTTGCAGCCGGACGTACTCCGCCTTGCCCTCGACCGTCTCGATCGCGATGGGCGTGTAGCCCCAGTCCGCGAGGTCGTACGGTGAGGCCCGCATGTCCATGGTCCGGATCCGCCAGGACAGTTCGAAGCAGTCCATGACGATCTCGCTGGGCAGCAGCGGCGTGAGCTTGTACGCCCACTTGTACAGGTCCATGTTGGCGTGGAGGCAGCCCGGTTGCTCGAGGTCCCGCTGCGTCTGGCGCGTGGGCGCGTATTCGTTGAGGGGCACCGCTTCCGGGGTGTAGAAGCGGAAGGCGTCGAAGTGCGTGCAGCGGATGCGCGCGGAGTCGACGACGCCGTCGGTGCCGTCCGCTCCGAGGCGCAGCTGCAGGTACTCGTGCCGTACGCCGTTGACCGCCGACCGGTACGCCATCGCCCACTCGTGCAGGCCGAAGCACCCGAACTGCGCGGGCCGGGCCGCGGTCCGCGCGAGGATCAGCCGGGCGAAGTCGATCGCCTCGCGCCGCTCCGCGGCGAAGCGCCGGGCGTCCACCCGGACCCCGTCGTCATCGGTGGCGTAATACTTCCAGCCGACCCGCTCGAGCGCTGCAGGCCCCGTCAGGACGACGGCGGCGCCCGGGTGCCAGCGCATGAGCTGGCCGGGTTTCTGGGTGTAGTAGGTGAAGAGGAAGTCCTCCACCGGATGTCGGGCGCCGTGCGATCGCCGCTCCAGGTAAGGCTCCGCGAAGCGGGCCACCCGCTCGTGGTGCTGCCGTTCGCGGTCCTGCCACTCCGCCTGGGGGAGACAGGTCAGGAGGCCGGCGCGCATTCTTCCATTATCACCCGGTCGGCCGCTCGTAAACATCCTGTGTAAATTCTGGGAAACACGGCCGAATGTCTCTATTCAGGGTGTGTTGCCTCGGGTAAGTTTGTGCTCGCCGTGGCGTCTGTGAGCGTTATCACAGGGGTGGGGTCCCATACGGGAGACCACGGCATCGGGGGAACGGCTTCGGCTGGCCCGCACTTTCACGAGAGGCACTACCTTCCTATGACACAACGGAGAAATGCCCGGCAGGGGCGCACCAGCCTGCGCGCTGCCGCGGCGATCGTTCTGGGTCTGCCGCTACTGGTCTCATCCACGGCCGTGGCACCGGCAGCCTTCGCGGCGCCGGTCCCGGCGACCTCGGTGACGCCGCAGAAGGCGCCCGCCAAGAACCTCGACCCGGCGCAGTACCCGGCCGGCAAGTACATCGTGGTCCTCGCCGACAAGCCGGTCGCCACCTACGAGGGCGGCGTGCAGGGCATCGCCCCGACGAAGCCCCGGCCGGGCAGCAAGCTCGACGCCAAGGCGCCGAACGTCCAGCAGTACTCGGAGTTCCTCGAGACGAAGCAGCAGGAGGTCGCCACCGCGGAGAGCGTCGAGATCGACCGCACCTACACGGCGGCCATCAACGGCTTCGCCGCGGACCTCAGCGCCGACCAGGCCATCGAACTCGCGAAGAGCGACAAGGTCCTCATGGTGGCACCGGACGTGGAGAACGCGCCGGACTACTCCACCATCGACTTCCTCGGCCTCAACGGCAGCAAGGGGGCCTGGAAGACGCAGTTCGGCGGCGAGAAGAACGCGGGCAAGGGAACGGTCGTCGGCGTCATCGACACCGGATACGCCCCCGACAACCCCTTCTTCGCCGGTAAGCCCGTCAAGCCCCTGAAGGGCAACGCCAAGCCCAAGATGGGCGAGCCCTACCGCACTGCCGACGGCAGGATCGCCATGCTGAAGGCCGACGGCAGCACGTTCACCGGTGAGTGCGAGGTGGGCCAGGACTTCGACGGCAGCCTCTGCAACTCGAAGGTCGTCGGAGCGCAGTACTTCGCCGAGGCCTTCATCGAGAACGTCCCCGCCGCGAACCGCGCGCCCGAGGAAGTCCTCTCCCCGGTGGACATCGACAACCACGGCACGCACACCGCGAGCACCGCCGCCGGCAACGCAGGCGTCACCCAGACCGTGGACGGCCGGAACTTCGGTGTCTCCTCCGGTGTGGCCCCCGAGGCGAAGATCTCGGTCTACAAGACCTGCTGGGAGGACTCGGACCCCAACACGGGCGGCTGCTACTCCTCCGCGTCGGTCGACGCCATCAACCAGGCCATCCTCGACGGCGTGGACGTGCTGAACTATTCGATCTCGGGCAGCACGACGACGACGACGGACCCCGTGTCCCTCGCCTTCCTCTCCGCCACCTCGGCGGGCATCTTCGTCGCCGCCTCCGCCGGCAACTCCGGCCCCACGGCCAGCACCGTGAACCACGGCGCCCCGTGGATGACCACGGTCGCCGCGAGCACCTTCAACTACGAGCTGCAGGGCACCGCCGAATTCTCGGACGGCACCAAGTACCGCGGCGCGTCCATCATGCGCGCCGGCGTCCCTGCAAGCCCGGTCGTCCTCGCCGCGAACGCGGCGGCGGCCGGTGCGGTCAACCCGAACCTGTGCGGCCCCAACACCCTGGACCCGGCGAAGGTCGCCGGCAAGATCGTGGTCTGCGATCGCGGCGTCGTCGACCGGACCGCGAAGAGCGCCGAGGTCGAGCGCGGCGGCGGCGTGGGCATGATCCTCGTCAACGTCGTCGACTCCTCCACGGACACCGATCAGCACGTGATCCCCACGGTCCACGTCAACGCTCCCGAAGCCCTCGAGCTCAAGGCGAAGGTCGCGGCGAACCCGTCGATCACCGTCGCCCTGCAGCCCACGGACACCACGGGCAAGCCCCTGCCTCCCACACCGCAGATCGCGGGATTCTCCTCCCGCGGGCCGCTGCTGGCCACTGACTCCGACCTGCTGAAGCCGGATGTCACGGCTCCCGGTGTCGCCGTCCTCGCAGGCGTCTCCACTGTCGGTTCCAAGGGCGCGCAGTTCGGCTTCCTCTCCGGAACCTCCATGGCCTCGCCCCACGTCGCGGGCTTCGCCGCCCTCGTCCTCGGCAAGAACCCCGCCTGGTCCCCGGCCACCGTGAAGTCGGCCATGATGACCACCGCCTACCCGCTGAAGACCGCCACCGGCGGCGTCGAGACCGACGTCCTCGCGGTGGGCGCCGGCCACATCAACCCGGCGACCGTCCTCAGCCCCGGACTGGTCTACGACCAGACCGTGGACGACTACCTGCGCTTCATCGAGGGCACCGGCGTCGATCTCGGGATCGAGGGCATCGAGCCCGTCGCAGCGAAGGACACCAACGTGCCGTCCTTCGCCCTCGGCAACCTGACCGGACGCATCGAGGTCACCCGCACGGTCACCGCCGTCACCCCCGGCCTCTACCGTGCGACCGCCGACGTCCCCGGAGTGAAGGTCACGGTCACGCCGGCGGTCCTGAACTTCAGCGCACCGGGCGAGAAGCGCACCTTCAAGGTCTCCTTCGAGAACCAGAGCGCGCCGTTCGGCAAGTTCGCTGCCGGGTCGCTGACCTGGTCCGGCCAGGGCAAGGCCGTCACCTCTCCGGTGGCTGTCCGCCCGCAGGCCATCAAGGCTCCGGCCGAGGCCGCGTTCACCTCCACGGGTCCTGACGGCAGCGGCACCTTCGACGTCACCTCGGGAACCAACAGCCCGATCGAGATGACGCTCCAGGGCCTCGCCAAGGCGGATTCCTCGGCGATCAACCTGGTCCCCGGTGGCCTGGCCAACGCGAACAACGCCTCGAACGCCGTCAAGGACGTCACCGTCCCCGCCGGCGCCCCGATCGCGAGGTTCTCCGTGCTCTCGGGCGATCCGACCGCCGATTTCGACATGTTCCTGATCACGCCGGCCGGCACCGTCACCCAGGTGGCGACGGCGGATGCCAGCGAGACCGTCACGCTCGAGAACCCGGCGCCCGGCAAGTACCGCATCATCGCGAACCTGTACGCCAGCACCGGCAGCGCGCCGACCGCCGGAACCATCGACGCGGCGATCCTCAGCGGTACCGAGGACAACGCGACGCTGACCCCGAATCCGCTCGTCCTCGCGAACGGCACCACCGGCGCCGTGACGCTCTCGTGGACCGGCCTCGCCGCCGGCTCCTACGTGGGACGCGTGACCTACGCCGGGTCCTCGGCCGTCACCTACGTGACGGTCGTCGTCGACGGCGAGGGGGCGGCCACGGCCCAGCCCTCCGCCGCGGGCGAGCTGCCCACCGTGAACGCCGCGGACAAGCTCCTGACCGGTCCGCTGGAATCCATCACTCCCACCGGGAACAAGTAACACGCACTGAATGACACGCACTGAATGACAGGCAGAAGGCCGGTGGATCACTGATCCACCGGCCTTCTCCCTGTCCGGCGTCGTCCGCCGTCCTGCTTCATCCCACGCCCCGCGGTCGGGGAGTGGGACTGTTCGAACACTCCCACTCCGTGCGGTCCTGGAGTGGGACGGACGCCCTGCGGCGACGCCCTGGCGGTAGGTCTAGCGGCCCGTCCCGGCGTACACCGTCGCCGTGGCCTCGCCGTCGAGCTCGAACGCGGCATGCACCGCGCGCACCGCGGCGTCGAGCAGCTCCGCGCCGGTGACGACGGAGATGCGGATCTCCGACGTCGAGATCATGTCGATGTTCACGCCGGCGTCGGACAGGGCGCGGAAGAAGCGGTAGGAGACGCCGGGGTTCGAGCGCATGCCGGCGCCGATGAGCGAGAGCTTGCCGATCTTCTCGTTGTAGTCCACCGATTCGAAGCCCACGCGGTCCTGCGCGGCGCCGAGTGCCGCGAGTGCCTCGGCGCCGTCGACGATCGGGAGGGTGAACGAGATGTCCGTGCGGCCGGACCCGTGCGTGGAGACGTTCTGCACGATCATGTCGATGTTCGTGTTGGCGCCGGCGACGATCCCGAAGATCTCGGCCGCCTTGCCGGGGATGTCGGGCACGCCGACCACGGTGACCTTCGCTTCGGAGCGGTCGTGCGCGACGCCGGAGATGATGGGCTGTTCCAAGGGTTCTCCCTCTTGAATCTTGATCTGGTCGTCGGGGCTGGGGAGCACCCAGGTGCCCTCGTTGTGGCTGAAGGAGGAGCGGACGTGCAGGGGGACGCCGAAGCGGCGCGCGTACTCGACGCAGCGCAGGTGCAGGATCTTGGCCCCCGACGCCGCCATCTCGAGCATCTCCTCGCTCGAGATGGTGTCGATCTTCTGCGCGGACGGGACCACCCGGGGATCGGCGGTGTAGACGCCGTCGACGTCCGTGTAGATCTCGCAGACGTCGGCGTCGAGCGCGGCGGCGAGGGCGACGGCGGTGGTGTCCGATCCGCCGCGGCCGAGGGTCGTGATGTCGTTGCTGTCGCGGCTCATGCCCTGGAAACCGGCGACGATCGCGACGTCGCCCTTCTCGATGGCCGTCCGGATGCGGTGCGGGGAGACGTCGATGATCCGCGCCTTGCCGTGGATGGCGTCCGTGATCATGCCCGCCTGGCTGCCCGTGAAGGACTGCGCGGACGCGCCGGTCGCGTGGATCGCCATCGCCAGGAGGGCCATGGAGATGCGTTCGCCCGCGCTCAGCAGCATGTCCATCTCGCGGGCGTCCGACGACGTCGGGCTCACCTGCCCGGCGAGGTCCAGCAGTTCGTCCGTGCTGTCGCCCATCGCGGACACGACGACGACCACCTGGTGGCCCGCAGCCTGGGTGTCGACGACCCGCCGTGCGACGCGCTTGATCCCATCGGCGTCGGCCACCGACGATCCGCCGAATTTCTGGACTATGAGGCTCATGCACTCGCTCACTGACGAAGGAGGACGGCGGCGTCAGCCGGCCGTGCTTGCTGTGACGGGCGGCAGCGTCGGCGCCTGAGGGAGCGGGGGACCGGGATCCTACGCCCGTGCCAGTGTAGCGGCGGGGGAATCGTCCGCTCAAAGTCGGGGTCGGAATAAGAACCTGCGGGTGCCTCACGATTCCCGTGCCGCAGTCCGGTCCAAATGCTCCCGCGTCGCCTAATCTCGGAGCATGACCAACGAATCTGGGGGAATCGTCGTCGAGGGGGTCGCGCGGAGCTTCGGCTCGGTGCAGGCCGTCCGCGACATCGATTTCGAGGCTCCGCCCGGGGAAGTGACCGCCCTGATCGGTCCCAACGGCTCCGGCAAGACGACCCTGCTGCTGATGATGGCGAGCCTGCTGGCTCCCGATCTCGGCACCATCCGTGTGGCGGGCTTCGATCCCGTCGCGCAGCCCAGGGAGGTGCGGAGCAGGGTCGGCTGGATGCCGGACACCTTGGGCGCGTGGGAGTCGCTGACCGCCCAGGAGGTGCTGACGACGATCGGCGCGCTCTACGGGATGGGCCCCGCGGAGCGGACGCGGCGGGCCGACGAACTGCTGGCGGCCGTGAAGCTCACCGACTTCGGCCATCAGCCGGCCCGAGTCCTCTCCCGCGGTCAGCAGCAGCGGCTCAGCCTGGCCCGCGCCCTGATCCACGACCCCCGGGTCCTGCTCCTGGACGAGCCGGCGTCGGGCCTCGATCCCGGTTCGCGGGTGGACCTGCGGTCGCTCCTGCGGTCCCTCGCCGCCGAGGGCAAGACCGTCGTGGTCTCGAGCCATGTGCTGTCGGAGCTCGACGAGATCGCCGACCGCGCCGTCTTCGTCAGCCGCGGGGAGTCGGTGAAGAGCCAGACGCTGGACGAGGCGGGTGGCCAGATCCGCCGTTACTACATCCAGGCCGAGCCGATGACCGCGCTCGCCACCGCCCTGCAGGGCCACGGCGTGCGCTTCGAGACGCGCCGCGACTCGCGGCGCGAGGAGTTCCTCGTCCAGCTCGGCAGCACCGCGGAGGCCTCCTGGCTGCTGCGCACCCTGGTGATGGCCGACGTCGTCGTCACCGCCTTCGCACCCGCCGGGGGTGCGCTCGAAGAAACCTACATGAGCCTCGATACGGACAGACGATGAGCACAGCGACCGAACCCTCGACCCCCCACCCCGTCCGTTCGTCCACCTCCCTGCCGTTCCCGACCGCGGTCCGCACGGTGTTCACCCTCGAGATGAAGCAGCGACTCCGGGGCAGGGGCTGGTACTGGATGCTCGGCACCTGGTTCGTGGTGGTCGGCTTCATCTTCGTCCTCGCCCTCGGCGTGATCGGGGCCACCGACAACGAGGGCGGGATCCTCTTCGACCTGATCGTCGGCTTCGTCCTGTTCTTCGGACTCCTCGTCTCGCCCGGGCTGTCGGCGAACGCCATCAATGGTGACCGCGCGGGCGGCACCCTCGCGATCCTCCAGGTCACCCTGCTGACGCCGGGGCAGCTGCTCGCCGGGAAGTGGCTGGCCTCATGGGTGGGTTCCCTCGCGTTCCTCGTCCTCAGCAGCCCCTTCATCCTCTGGGCGCTCGCCCTCGGCGGCGTCGACGGCCAGGAGGCGGTGGTCTCGCTCCTGATGCTCGCGGTGGAACTCGGCGTCGTCTGCGCGATCGGCGTGGGCGTCTCGGCGCTCGCCAACCGGCCCCTGTTCTCCATCGTCAGCACGTACATGGTGGTGGCGCTGCTGGCCGTCGGCACGGTGATCGTCTTCGGGTTGAGCACCATGCTGGTGATGGAGGAGCGGACGGTCACGTCGTCCTACTACAACTACCCGGAGGGCAGTTTCGACAGCATGGGCGCTCCGGAGCCGGGGGCCGAGCTGGAGTGCGTGACGCAGACCTACCGGGCGGAGCTGCCCAACACGCAGTACATCACCTGGATCCTGGCCGCGAACCCGTTCGTGGTGGTGGCCGACGCCGTGCCCTACAGTGTCGAGGACCTGCCGGAGCCGGAGACACCGGGGGCCTCGGTCCCCGCCGACGGACCGTACTACACGCCGGGCGTCATGGAGACGATCAGCCAGGGCGTGCGCTCGGCGCAGGCCGGACCCGACACCGATCAGACGTGCGAGGAGGCAACCCAGGCTCTTCGACCGCTCCCGCAGGAGACACCGATCTGGCCGCTCGGGCTGGGGATCCAGCTGGCCCTGGCGGCCGGGCTCCTGCTGGCCGCCCGCCGGAAGCTGACGATGCCGGCCCGGCGCCTCGCGCGGGGGACCCGCATCGCCTAGGGGGTCCCTCCGGGGGCCGACCGCGTCAGGACATGACGCGGCGGCCCTCGAAGGCCCGGCCGAGGGTCACCTCGTCCGCGTACTCGAGATCTCCGCCGACGGGGAGGCCCGACGCGAGGCGCGTGACGGGGATGCCGATGGTCTTGAGCATGCGCACCAGGTAGGTCGCCGTCGCTTCGCCCTCCAGGTTCGGATCGGTGGCGATGATGATCTCCTGGATCTGCGCGTCCGACAGGCGGGCGAGCAGTTCGCGGATGCGCAGCTGGTCGGGCCCTACGCCCGCGATGGGATTGATGGCGCCCCCGAGCACGTGGTACCTGCCGCGGAACGAGCGCGTGCGTTCGACGGCGATCACGTCCTTCGATTCCTCGACGACGCAGATCATGGTGGCATCCCGGCGTGGATCGCGGCAGATGGCGCACTGTTCCTGCTCGGCGACGTTGCCGCAGACGGTGCAGAACTTCACGCGTTCCTTGACCGTGGTGATCGCGGTGACCAGGCGCTGCATGTCCTCGCCGTCCGCTTCGAGGATGTGGAATGCGAGGCGCTGGGCCGACTTCGGGCCCACCCCGGGCAGGCGTCCGAGCTCGTCGATAAGCTCCTGCACTGCGCCTTCGTACACGGTGTGTCCTCTTCTGCCGGTGGTGATGGTGCCGGTGTCCCGGTGCCGGGGGCGTGGTCCACCCTTCCCGCTGCGTCAGCGGGAAGAAGCGTACCCTCCATTGTCCGCCCTGCCGCCCCGGCGGAGTGCCCGGAGGGCGGCCGCGGCGTTACGCCCTGAGCGTGGGCGGGGGCGGTCCCGACGTCGGGCGCCCGCTACTGGCCGTCGAGGCTGCGTTCCTCGATGAGGCGTCCGTTGAGGATGCGCTCGATCGCGGTCCGTCCCACGAGTCCCGACTCCTCGACCGTCTCGTCGTCCGCACTGGGCTCGTCCTCCACGAAGCGGAGATCGACCGCGCCCCGTGCCGCGGCTGCCTCCTCGGCGCGCTTCCGTTCGGCGGCGTCGAGCAGCTGCTGGTAGCGGCTGACGGGCTTCTGCCGGACGTCGCCGGCCGCGACCGGGCGGTCCGGTCCGGTGCCGGCGGGCGACGCCGTGGCCGGTGCGGCCGTGTCGGGTGCGGGCGGCNGGTGCGGGCGGCGACGTCGGAGCGCCGGCGACAGCGGGGCCGGGCGCCGCGAATCGGGGCACGACCGGCGTCCTGGGCTGGACGGGAGCCGTGGTGCGTGCGGCGGGCGACTGGTGTGCCGTTCCCGCAGCGGTGCCGCCCGGAGGCGTCGGTGGCGTCGCCCGGTCGTCATCGGCTGGTGGTGGCGTCGAAGCGCCCGGCGGACTCCAGACGACGGATCGGGACGCCGCCGGCGCGGGGGACGGATTCGTCGCAGCTCCCCCCGGTGTGGTGCGCGCGCCGGGTGCGGAAGGGCCCTGGGACAGGGGGGCACGCTGGGAGCGCTGCGGGTCCGTGCCCAGGGCACTCGCCGCGTCGGGTGCGGGTGTCGGGCCCGCGGGTCGCCGGGTTCCTCCGGGCCCGCGTGCTCCTGCGGCGCCGCGGTCAGAGGGGTCCTCCGGGACGGAGCCCCAGCCCGGACCGGGATCGAAGGCTTCCTCGGGAGGCTCGACGAGGGCCCAGGAGTCGTCGGACATGGAGGGGTCCCAGGCGCTGACCGCCTCCGCACCGGCCGGCGCCGGCGCTGACCCGGACGTCGCCCCCGATGCCGAGCGCTCGGCGGGACGGGCGCCGACCGTGGCGCCCTTCGTGGGCGTGGGCTCTTTGGCGCGGTTCGGAGGGGTGGCGTCACCGGTGGCCCAGCGCGCTGCAGGTGTGGCGGTGGATGTCGTGGTGCCGGGACGGTCGGGGTCCGTGACCGGCGTCGGGCGGGTGGAGGCCTGCACGGCCGGCTGCGCTGGAGGCGTGAGGTTCCGGTCCGGGTGGACGGCTCCCTCGGCAGCGGTCGCTTCCTCGGCGTCCGGGGTGGTCGCGTGGGCCGGGCCTGCGGCGTCGCCCGTGTCCGGCCGGGGTGCTGATGCAGCAGCAGGGACCCCACCACCGGCAGGGCCGGCGGCCGGCGTCGGGCCGGGGAACGGAGTGCCGGCCGGTCCCGCCGGGGCGCCTACCGCTCCCGCGTCGGGGTGGCCGGCCGGGTCGGGGGTGCCGGTGGATCGATCGGGTGTCGCATCATCGGGTGACGGCGCCGCAGGAGCAGCCCCGGCCTCCCGCGGCGCAGGGCTCGCGGGCGACGACGACGCTCCCGATCCCGCGTTCCCGGCAGTTCCTGTGTCCGCGGACGGTCGAGTGCCCTCCCGAGGTGCAGGCGGATTGCTCCCGCGACCTGGCGCGGAGGAAGCAGGGCTCGGGCTGCTACCCGGGCCCGCCGTGCGGGCCGGTACTTTTGGGCCCGACTCACCCGACCCGCCGGCGTCGTGGACGGCTTCGATGGAGCAGGTGAGGCCGAGGACCTTGTGGATCGCCTGCTTCAGGTTGTCCAGGTGGGGCCCGCGCTGGAACCCGATGGCATTGCCCTGGTTCACGAACGCGAGGACCAGCTGGTTGCCCTCGAACGACCGCGGCTTGGCCGAGACGTTCACGATGAGCCAGGTGGCACGTTTGATGTGTGCGACTTCGTCCATGATCTCGGGCCAGGCGCGCCGGATCATCTCGATGTTGCCGCCGGACGCAGCGGGTTGCCCCTGCTGGCCCTGTTCGGGCCGCCGGGATTCCTGCTGCGGTGCCGGACCGCCCAGGGTCGGTGCCGGGGGCTGTCCGGGAGCGCTGTCGGGCTGCCGGCCCTCCTGGCCCGCCGACTGCTGACCCTGATCACCCTGGCGCTGCGCATCACCATCGACGGAGGAGGCCCGCTCCGCCGGGACCGACCCTGACGTCGCGGCCGGCCCGTCCGGACTGCGCTCAGCAGCGGGGTGTTCCTCGCGGTCGGCGGGGCTCGCCGAGGCGTCCGGTGTGGGGGCGCCCAGCATCGGCGTCTCATCGGCGGTCCCTGCGTCGCCGGAGATCTCGGCAGCGCCTGTGGCATCCGGACTGCTTGGCCCGGCTGGAGCGTCTGCGGCGGTCGGAATGCTTGGCGCGCCCGAAGCGCCGGCCGGAGCGGGGGCATCCGACGCGCCGGGAGCACCCGACCCGGCTGGAGCGTCTGCCGCATCGGGGGCGCCCGGCGTGCCGGGCCCGCCCGGAGCACTTGCCGCGGGGCGCTCCGCCGTCGTCACCTCGGATGCCGGGTCGGCGAAGGCGGCGGGGGTGGAGACCCCCCAGTTGCCACCCCAGTCGGGCGAGGAGTCCGCCGCAGGAGTCCCGGGCTGCCGGTCACGGGCGGCGGCGGGGATGGCGGGGGACTGTGCACCCGGAGCGGCTGCGGGCACCGCGGGACCGGCCGGGTCGGCGACGGGCAGCGACCAGCGGGCNCCGCCACGGGCCGTCGTCGGGGATCCTCCGGGACTGCTGCGCGGGTCCGGACGCCGGGATCCGTCCCGCCCCCACCCCGGGCGAGCGTGCCACGTACCGAGGCATCCGCCGCCGGGAGCAGCAGGCGTGCGCACAGCAGTTCGAGGTGCAGCCGCGGCGACGTGGCGCCGGTCATCTCGTTCAGGGCGGCATTGGTGACGTCGGCGGCGCGGGACAGCTCACCGGCGCCGAGCTGGTTCGCCTGCGTGCGCATGCGGTTCAGCTGGTCGTCGGGGACGCCGCGCAGGATCGACGCGGCGCCCTCGGGGACCGCGTTGATGACGATCAGGTCGCGGAACCGCTCCAGCAGGTCCTCCACGAAACGCCGGGGGTCGTGCCCGGTCTGGATCACGCGGTCCACGGCGTTGAACACCGTTGCGGCGTCGCCGGCGGCCACGGAGTCGACGACGTCGTCGAGCAGGGTCGCGTGCGTGTAGCCGAGGAGCGAGACGGCGAGCTCGTAGTCGAGCCCGGACTCGTTCGCGCCGGCCATGAGCTGGTCGAGTACGGAGAGGGAGTCGCGGACGGATCCGCCGCCGGCACGGACCACGAGCGAGAGGACTCCGGGGGCCACCGGCACGCCCTCCTGCCGGCACAGCAGCTCGAGGTAGGCCATGAGGGGTTCGGGCGGGACGAGCCGGAACGGGTAGTGGTGCGTCCGTGACCGGATGGTGCCGATCACCTTGTCCGGCTCGGTGGTCGCGAAGATGAACAGGATGTGCTCCGGCGGTTCCTCCACGATCTTCAGCAGTGCGTTGAAGCCCGCCGAGGTGACCATGTGGGCCTCGTCGATGATGAAGATCTTGAATCGGTCCCGGACGGGGGCGAAGGTGGCGCGCTCGCGGAGATCGCGGGCGTCGTCGACGCCGCCGTGGCTCGCGGCGTCGATCTCGATGACGTCCAGGCTGCCCGAGCCGTTCCGGGCGAGTTCGACGCAGCTGTCGCAGACACCGCACGGTGTGGAGGTGGGGCCCTGCGCGCAGTTGAGGCAGCGGGCGAGGATCCGCGCCGAGGTGGTCTTGCCGCAGCCGCGGGGCCCGGAGAACAGGTAGGCGTGGTTGATGCGGTCCTTGTCGATGGCCGCCATCAGGGGTTCGGTGACATGCTCCTGGCCGATGACGTCCGCGAAGGTCTCGGGACGGTAGCGGCGGTAGAGGGCTGTACTCACGGATGAACCTTATCGGTTGGTGCTGACGGTTTGCATGCCGGTCCGGCGGTGGTGGGGAACAGGACGGCGGGGTCGACCACCCAGGGGTGGCGCGGCAGCCGCCCCGGATCGAACACCGCGAGGGCCGCGTCCAGACTCCCGCCGGGAAGACCGAGCGAGGCCAGGATCGTGTCCAGGACCGCAGCCGCGGACCAGCCCTGTCCGGCAAGGTCCTCCAGTGTCACAGCGCCGTCGCGCTTTGCCAAGCGGCGGCCCTCGGCCGTCACCGCCAGGGGGACGTGCGCGTACGTGGGCACCGGGAGGCCGAGCAGGGAGGCGAGGTAGGCCTGCCGCGGCGCCGAGTCGAGGAGGTCCTCGCCCCGCACCACCTGGTCGATGCCCTGGGCGGCGTCGTCGACCACGACGGCGAGGTTGTAGGCGATCACGCCGTCGTTCCTCCGCAGCACGACGTCGTCCACCGGAGCCGTGACGCGCCCGGCGAGCAGGTCCTCGACGGTCCAGCCGTCGACGGCGGAGCGCAGCCTCAGCGCCGGGCGGCGCTCGAGCCGGCGGCGTGCCCGCTCGTCCTCCCCGAGGGCGCGGCAGGTGCCGGGGTAGAAGCCGGGCCGGCCGTGCGGGGCGCTCGCGGCGTCCGCGATGTCGCGCCGCGTGCAGAAGCACTCGTAGGCGAGGTCCTGGGTGATGAGCCGCTCCAGCGCCTCGGTGTACCGGGCCGTGTGACCGCTCTGGCGCAGGGCCGGCTCGTCGGAGGCGAGGCCCAGTGCCGCCAGTTCGGCGAGCTGCTCCGCCTCGGCGCCGGCACGGACACGGTCCAGGTCCTCCACCCGGATCAGGAACCGGCGTCCGGTGGAGCGGGCGAAGAGCCACGCGAGGACGGCCGTGCGGAGGTTGCCGACGTGCAGCCGGCCGGAGGGGCTCGGGGCGAAGCGGCCGGCGCCCGTGTCTGCCACCGAACCTCCCGCTGCCCGCGTCCTTAAAGTGAAGACCCCCCATGCACCTGCCAGAGCCCGCTTACCCTTGCTACCTTCCGGTCCTGGGGGAGTTCACAGGATGACACCACATGAGGGGCCGGGAAATAGTCTACACAGTGGATCGCGTGGCATTCGAATCCGCGGAACAGGGCTCGGGAAGCGCTGCCGTTGCCCCGCGTGATCCGGGCGATTCGGCGTGAGCCGGTTGTATGGGTATTCTAGTATCTGCTCCAAAGGAGGAGGATTCGCCTAGCGGCCTATGGCGCACGCCTGGAACGCGTGTTGGGTTCACGCCCTCGGGGGTTCAAATCCCCCATCCTCCGCTTGTGTGCCGAGCCGGGACATTTTCTTCGGAGGTGTCGGCTCGATAAGGAACACCCCGGTCTTCGGACCGGGGTGTTCCTTTCTGTATGGGTCGGTGGTCGCGAACGGAGTCCACGGACCACCCCGCACCGGCGGGCTGCCGCAGTCCTGCCGGCACCGTTCCCGAACCGACTCAACCGCTCGAGCGCGCGGGTCCCAGGTGTCTCTGGATGGCCCGCGCGGCAGCGGCGGGCCCGTCCTCGTCCGCACGGAGCAGGCGTTCCCGTTCGGCCGCAGCGCGGAAGGACCCGTCGGTGAGCAACCGCTGCACGGCGCCGGCGAGGTGCTCGGTGCCTGCATCCCGGGGCGACACCGCGATCGCGTTGCCCTGCCGCACGCACACCGCGACGTTCCAAGCCTGCTCCGGCTGCATGCCGATGCCGACGAACGGTACTCCCGTCGCGCACGCAGTCTGCACCGTGCCCTGTCCGCCGTGAAGTACCGCCGCATCGATGAGCCCCCCCGAGCCGGTGCGCGGGTAACAGGTCGACGACGTGCACGTTCGTCGGCAACCCGGCCACATCGCCCGGTGTGAGGAAGTGGCGGATGGGGGCGATGACGTTGATCTCCAGTTCGCCCAGCGTGTGGGCTGCACGCAGCGCTGTCCTTCGGTTGCCCGAGGATCCGAGCGCCAGATAGACGAGTGGCCGGTCCGAATGTGCGAGATCATGCACCAGCTGGGGAACCTCGCCCGGCAGTTCCGCGAAGATCGGACCCACCCTGATGTAGTTCGCCGGGAGGTGGTATCCCTCGAGTTCGGAGGCCATGACCGTCAGGAGGTTGACGTCGCCCTCGAACAGCTCCAACCCGGTGCGCAGGGGGCGTACCCCGTTCTCCCTGGCGACGATGCGGAAGGCGCGCGGGGCGATCGGCAACCGACCGTAGACGAGGCGGAGGGCTGCCGACGCGACGCCGTCGGTCACGCCGCTGAGGCGACCAGTCCCGGTGACGAGACCGAGCCGCCGCGTCTGCTCCAGGTGAGGTCGGGTGAGCGCGAAAGGGACGGCGTAGAACAGCGGCACCTCCTCGGCGCGCGCGGAGATTAGCGAGGTGACGTTCGTCCCCATCACCACCGCCTCGGCGCCGGTCTCACGGAGGAGCCGACGCTCGGCATCGACCCGGGCGCGGACGAGCCCGGGGGAGAACGGATGGCGGAGCGAACGCCCCTGGTCGAGGGCCAGAACCTGGCCCTGCTCGCGCCTCGACAGGCAGGGGCCGAGTTGGCGCACCTCGAAGCCGGCCGAGCGCACGAGGTGCACGTAGGGGGATTCGAACACCTGGAACACCGCGTGACATGCGGGGCCGAGCGCCCGCGCGATCATGATCATGCGGGTCGTCTCGGCAAGATTGAAGGTCACAGGAGCGAAGAGCAGCGTTCGCATGCCTGGAGCCTAACGCCGGCGTCGGATCGGGTATACGGTCGTCGGGCGGCTCCACCTCTCGGTTGTCTAGACGGTTCCTGCCACGCGGCGGATGCGGTTCTTCGCGGCGGTCTCCGCGGGACCCTCCGGCCCCAGCCCCAGCCGGATCATCCCGAGGACCAGCCGTACCGCGGGCCGGATGGGCAGCGGGACGGGTCCGAGGGACGGCACCCGCAGGCCGAGCATCTCGCGGTGGCGTGGCTCGAGCGTGGCCACCGCCCCGGCGAACAGGATCCGGTACCCGAGGCGCTGGGACCGGGGCAGGGGCGGACGGCGGATGTAGGTCAGCGCCTCCTGCACCTGCTCGCTGTTCCGCAGGTCGCCGTCGAACGCGGCGAGCTGCGCCCTGAGTTCGGCGGCCGACCGCGGCGGGTCCTCGAGCCCCATCAGTTCCCCGGCCCGCGCCCATTCCGCCACGTACTGGTCCACGCCGCCCGGGATGGGCCCACCGTACGCGGCGTGCGCGGCCACGAAGGCGTCGGTGAACGCGAGGTGCACCCACCGGATCAGGTCGGGGTCCGCCGCCGAATAGGGCGTCTCGACTCCCCGGCTGTCGGTGTACGTCCCGGACACCCGGGTATGCAGGCGCTGGACGAACGCCGAGCCCTCCCGGGCCGCGACCTTCGACCCGTACGTGACCGTGAAGATCCAGCGGATGGTGTTGGCGAGGCGTCCGAGCGGTTCCTCCCGGAAGCTCGAGTGGGCGTGCACGCCGGCCATGGCTCCCGGGTGCAGCGTCTGGAGGAGGAGTGCCCGGATCCCCGCGACGGTGGGCGTGATGGAGCTGTGCACCGTCCACACGGCCGAACCGACAGGGAAGTACCCGACGTCGTCGCCCTTCTCGAACTCGAACTGCCACTGCGGGATGCTCGGATCACCGTCCGTGAAGGTTGTTCGGAGCTGCGTCTTCCACGTGTCGATGATTCCCATCCGGTGACCCGTCCTGTCGGTGTCCTGCGGCCGGCCTGAGGGCCGCCGTTCCTTCCAACGTACCCCCGGGCCGATTTGCTCCGTCCGTCCGGTGAACCATCCGCGGCGTGCGACGATACGAAGCACAAGCACCACCGAGTCCTCAGGGAGCAACCATGTCCTCGTCCGGCCTGTACGGGATCGACCTCACCATGAACGACGGCAGCACGAAGTCCTTCGGGGATTTCCGCGGACACCCCGTCCTGGTGGTCAACGTCGCGTCGAAGTGCGGCTTCACCCCGCAGTACGCGGGCCTCGAGGCGCTGTACGGCCGGTACGCGGCGGAGGGCCTGGTGGTCCTCGGCATGCCCTGCAACCAGTTCATGGGACAGGAGCCCGGGAACGACGGCGAGATCGCCGAGTTCTGCTCGAGGACGTTCGGCGTCACGTTCCCGCTGATGGCCAAGGGCGACGTCCGCGGCAAGGACCAGCACCCGCTCTACGCGCAGCTGACGACGTTCAGGACCGGGCTCCTGCCCGGCCTCGTGAAGTGGAACTTCGAGAAGTTCCTGGTGGGCCGCGACGGCGAGGTCCTCGCGCGGTTCGCCCCGACGGTCGAACCGGAGGCTCCCGAGGTGACCGCCGCCATCGAGGACGCCCTGGCGCGCTCCGCCGCCTGACCCGGCCTCGCCGGGACGGCGCCGGTCCCCTACCCCAGGGAGGCGACGCAGCGTGCGAGGAAGGCGGCGCCGGCCTCCTCGTGGATGAGGGACCCCTCCGTCAGGATCTCGTACGGCTTCGCAGGCACGCCGTCGGCCGGGCGGACGTCGATGTGCGCGACGTCGTACCCCTGCTCGTGCAGCCAGTCGGCCATGGCGTAGTCGGTGCGCGAATCGCCCACCGTCCGCCACGTGCGGGGCACGTCCATGAGCGGTGCGACGAGGGTGAGGGCGCGCTCGGCGCCCAGGTCCTTGCCCACGCGGACGGACTCGATGTCGGTCGAGATGATCGTCGGATCCACGCGGTACTCGATGTCCCCCTTGCTGTCCGGTTCCTCCCGGTCCAGCCTGCAGGCGCCCATGTCATGGCTGTGCATGATGTCCAGGGCGTCCTCGTCGAAGGAGCGCTGGCCCTCGAGGTAGTCGGCGTTCGCCGCGTCGAGGGACTGTTCCACCGAGACCATGGCGAGCTTCGTCTCGTCGAAGAACATGAGGTGGGAGTACTTCTCCTCCACGACGTCCCGCACGTCGTCGGCGAAGCTCGTGGGCAGCGCGAGCCCGCGGTCGAGGAAGACCTCCCCGGCGCCGTCGGCCGTGAACGAGAACCAGGTGGCGCCCTTCTCGCAGACGGCGTGGAAGGTCACCCCGGCCGGCAGGCCGGCGGCGAGCATCGGCTCCATCACCTGCTGACGGATGAACGCGTCCGAGCGGCCCGTGTTGAACACCACGGGCCAGCCCGCGGCGGCGAGCGTGAGCAGGTCGGCGATGATCCCGGCGGGGACCGTCCGGGTGACGGGGCTGGCCACCGGCCCGTCGACGTCGAGCAGGAGCCCCTGGGCGGGCTGTCCCTGGGCGGGGGAGGACAGGGCGGGGGCGGCGGGCAGCAGATCGAGGGGGGCGTCCGTAGGCATGGGTCCATTATGTTCCGCCTCGCACGGTCCCTCCATTCTGCGACCGGTTCACGGCGCGCCAGGACGGGACCGGCGTGAAAGACTCGCGGCATGAGCACCAGGTCGGGCATCGTCGTCGTCGGGTCGATCAACGCGGACCTCGTGGTCACCGCAGACCGGCACCCGCAGCCGGGTGAGACCGTCGCGGGCCGCTCGATGGCGGTGCTGCCCGGCGGCAAGGGCGCCAACCAGGCGGTCGCCGCGGCCCTGCTGGGCGCCGAGGTCACCCTGATCGGCGCCGTGGGAGGCGACGCCTACGCGGACGTGGCCCTCTCCGTCCTGGCGACGGCCGGCGTGGACCTGCGGGCCGTCGCCAGGACCGGCGGAGCCACCGGGATCGCCGTCATCCAGGTGGCCGACGACGGCGAGAACACCATCGTGGTGCTGCCCGGAGCCAACGCCCGGATGACGCCCCGACTCGTCGAGGCCTCCGCCGGCGCCATCCGGGATGCCGACGTCGTCATCGTCCAGGGTGAACTGCCCGCGGACGCCACGGCCGCGGCCGTCCGTCTCGCCGCCGGGCGCGTGATCGTCAACCTCGCACCCGTGATCGCCCTCGACGCCCCCGTGCTCCTCCGCGCGGATCCGCTGGTGGTCAACGAACACGAGGGGGCGCTGGTCCTCGCGCGCTTCGGGCGTCCGGTGCCCGCGGACCACGCCGCCGTGGTCGAGGGCCTCCTCGCCGTCGGATTCGCGTCGGTGGTGATGACGGTCGGCGGCGCCGGGGCCCTCGTCGCCGACGGCGGTGCCCTCCGCCGGGTGCCCGCCCCGCGGGTGCCCGCGGTGGACACCACGGGGGCAGGGGACGCCTTCGTCGGGGCACTCGCGGCACGACTCGCGGGCGGTGAGCCGCTGCACGACGCCGTCCGGTTCGCCGTGCGCGTCGCCTCCTACACGGTCCAGCGCCCGGGGGCACAGCCCTCCTACCCGACGGCCGCGGACGAGCTGCCTCCACTGCCGGCGGACCCCGCGGCGTAACCATTGAGCCACGAGATGATGCCCGCCGGAGACTCACGTTCCATTGGCCGAAGCAATTACTTACCCTAGAGGTGTGATCTTCAAAGCAGTGAGTGACGGCAGGCCGTACCCCGACCACGGATGTGTGACCCCCAGGGACTGGGCGGAAGTGGCTCCCCGGCAGGTGCGGCTCGACGAACTGGTGACCACCAAGACCACGCTCGACCTCGGGGCGCTGCTGGCCGAGGACTCGACGTTCTTCGGCGACCTCTTCCCGCACGTGGTGCAGTGGAACGACACGATGTACCTCGAGGACGGCCTGCACCGCGCCGTCCGGACGGCGCTGCACCAGCGGGCCATCCTGCACGCGAGAGTCCTCGTGCTCGATGAGTGAGCACGGCTCGCCGCGCCATCAGCGGGCGCAGGCCAGGCGCGACCCCACCGAGTGGCACGGTCAGCGGATCATCACCGAGACGGATCTCGGCGCCGTGTTCCAGGAGGACGACGCCGATCGCCGCCGCCGGGTCTCGAGGCGCAGGATCCTCCACGGGTTCGTCCTCGTGCTCCTCGTCGGGCTCGTGACCGCCGCCGTCTACGTCGCCGTCGGCATCGCGCGCGGTGACATCAGCACCGGGGCGCCCGAGGCGGCCCCCGAACCGACGTCCACGTGCCCCGCCGGTCCGTTCGACTACCAGGACCCGAGCGCCATCACCGTCAACGTCTACAACAGCACCAGCATCGACGGGCTCGCCGGCACGGCCGCGGAGCAGCTCCGCGGCCGTGCCTTCGCCGTGCGTGAGATCGCCAACAGGCCGGTCGGCCCCACCGGCATGACGGCGATCATCGTCTCGGGCGAGGCCGGGCGCGCCAACGCCTTCACCCTGCAGCGCACCATCCCCGAGTCGATCTACGTGGCCGACGAGCGCGAGGACCGGACGGTCGACGTCATCCTCGGGTCCGGTTACGCGGGCGTCGTCCCGCCCGAGCGGATGGACGTCACTCCCGCCGGACTGTCCTGCGCCCCGGAGGAAGCCTCCACGCCCACCCCCGCCCCTGCGGCCCCGTAGGACGGTGCGCGGGGGAGGGACGACGCCGTCGGCGTCGTCCCTCCCCCGCGCAGGGGATCATGCGGCGACGAGCGACGTCCCGTCCCGCAGGTACTTCGAGTACGCGGTCACGGTCAGGAAGGCCGGGAACTCCGTGCCGAGGGCCACCTCCTCGAAGACCTCACGGGCCTCGTCGTACCGGTCGCCGTCGAACCGCGCCAGGGACGCGAACTCCTCGTCGAGCAGGTCGGTCACGCGGTCCCTGGTGATCACCTCGCCGTCGTCCGTGAGGGCGCTCGTGTAGATCCACTGCCAGATCTGCGACCGCGAGATCTCCGCCGTCGCGGCGTCCTCCATCAGGTTGTTGATGGCGGCTGCGCCGTTGCCCCGCAGCCAGGACTCGATGTACCGCACCCCGACCTCGAGGTTCTCGCGGACACCGCGCTCCGTGATGGTGCCCGGCGTCGCGGCGATGTCCAGCAGCGCCACGTCGTCCGGGCGGACGTCCTCGCGCAGGCGGTGGAGCTGGTTCGGTCGGTCGCCGAGGGCTGCGTCGAAGACCTCCATGGCCACGGGCACCAGGTCCGGGTGCGCCACCCACGAGCCGTCGAAGCCGTCGCCGGCCTCGCGGGTCTTGTCCGCCCGCACCTTCTCCAGGGCGAGGGCGTTGGCCTGTTCGTCGCGCCGGTTGGGGATGAAGGCGGCCATGCCGCCGATCGCGTGGGCGCCGCGACGGTGGCAGGCCCGGACGAGCTGCTCGGTGTACGCGCGCATGAACGGTGCCGTCATGGTGACGGCGTTGCGGTCCGGCAGGACGAAGCGCGGGCCGCGGGTGCGGAAGTTCTTGATGACGGAGAAGATGTAGTCCCACCGCCCGGCGTTGAGTCCCGCCGCGTGGTCCCGCAGCTCGTACAGGATCTCCTCCATCTCGAACGCCGCCGTGATGGTCTCGATCAGCACGGTGGCGCGGATGGTGCCCTGCGGGATGCCGAGCAGATGCTGTGCCTGCACGAAGATGTCGTTCCACAGCCGCGCCTCGAGGTGGTTCTCGATCTTCGGGAGGTAGAAGTAGGGGCCGCGGCCCTGATCCATCAGGGTGCGGGCGTTGTGGAAGAAGTAGAGGGCGAAGTCGAACAGCCCGCCCGCCACGGCGACGTCCTGGATGAGGACGTGCTTCTCGGGCAGGTGCCAGCCGCGGGGCCGGACGACGATCGTCGGCAGCGTGTCCGCCGGGCCCTCGACCCGGTACTCCTTGCCCTCGGGCGAGGTGAACCCGATCCGTCCGGCGAGGGCGTCCCTGAGGTTCAGCTGGCCGTTGATCACGTTGGACCACGACGGCGTCGAGGAGTCCTCCATGTCCGCGAGCCAGACCCTCGCGCCGGAGTTCAGGGCGTTGATGGTCATCTTGCGGTCCACGGGGCCGGTGATCTCCACGCGGCGGTCCTCGAGTCCCGGGGCCGTCGGGGCCACCCGCCACGATGCGTCCTCACGGATGTGCCGGGTCTCGGGCAGGAAGTGCGGGTCCGCGCCGGCCGCGACGGCCTTGCGCTGCCGGCACCGGTGGTCGAGGAGCTCCTCGCGGCGCTTGTGGGTGGCCCGATGCAGCGCCTTGACGAAGTCCAGTGCCTCGCGGGTCAGGATCTCGCCCTGGCGCTGGATGGGCGGCGCTGTGAGGGTGATGCCGTTCAGGGTGTAGGGGTCGTTCATGGTGTGCTCCTGGAGTTCTGGTGCCGATGCGGAGTGCCGAGAGGGCAGGAATGACCGCCCGGACGGGGGTTTCGTGGTCTCTTCTGCCCTCTCGGCCGGGGAGGTCAGTGGAACTGCTGCGTCTCGGTGGAGCCGGCGAGGGCGAGCGTGCTGCCGCCGGGGTTGAGGGCCGTGGCCACCTGGTCGAAGTAGCCGGTGCCGACCTCGCGCTGGTGCCGGGTGGCGGTGTAGCCGCGGGACTCGGCGGCGAACTCGCGCTCCTGCAGGTCCACGTAGGCGCTCATGCCGTTGCGGGCGTAGCCGTGGGCGAGGTCGAACATCGAGTAGTTGAGGGCGTGGAAGCCGGCGAGGGTGATGAACTGGAACGTGAACCCCATGGCGCCGAGCTCGCGCTGGAACCTGGCGATCGTGGCGTCGTCGAGGTGCTTGCGCCAGTTGAACGATGGCGAGCAGTTGTAGGCGAGCATCTGGTCCGGGAACTCCGCCTTGATTCCCTCGGCGAAGCGCCGCGCCAGGTCGAGGTCCGGGGTGCCGGTCTCCATCCAGAGCAGGTCCGCGTACGGGGCGTAGGCCCGGCCGCGGGCGATGCACGCCTCGAGGCCGTTGCGCACATGGTAGAAACCCTCGGGGGTGCGCTCGCCGGTGACGAACGGCTGGTCCCGCTCGTCGACGTCGGATGTGATGAGCGTGGCGGCCTCGGCGTCGGTGCGGGCCACGATCACCGACGGCGTCCCGGCGACGTCGGCCGCCAGCCGGGCGGCGTTCAGGGTCCGCACGTGCTGCTGCGTGGGGATCAGGACCTTGCCGCCGAGGTGCCCGCACTTCTTCTCCGACGCGAGCTGGTCCTCCCAGTGGATACCGGCGGCGCCCGCCTGGATCATCGACTTCATGAGCTCGTAGGCGTTGAGCGGACCGCCGAAGCCGGCCTCGGCGTCGGCGACGATCGGCACGAGCCAGTCCTCGACGGTGGAGGTGCCCTCCGCCCATTCGATCTGGTCGGCGCGGAGCAGTGCGTTGTTGATGCGACGGACGACGGTGGGCACGGAGTTCGCCGGGTACAGCGACTGGTCCGGGTAGGTGTGCCCGGAGTTGTTGGCGTCCGCGGCCACCTGCCAGCCGGAGAGGTAGATGGCACGCAGCCCGGCCTTGACCTGCTGCACCGCCTGGTTGCCGGTGAGAGCGCCGAGGGCGTTGGTGTACCCGCCGGTGCGTGCCTCCTCGGTGAGCTGGCGCCACAGCTTCTCGGCGCCCCGGCGTGCGAGCGTGTGTTCCTCCTGGATGCTGCCGCGCAGGCGGACGACGTCGGCCGCCGAGTAGTCGCGCCGTACGCCTTCCCAGCGCGCATCGGCCGACCACTCGAGGTCCAGTCCGCGGGCGGCGTCGGCTGCTGCGCCCTGCAGCCCGGTGGAGGAGGGATTCGAGGGTGAGGGTTCCTGCGTCATTGCTGTCTCCTTGGTCGGTGGCCGGCTGCCCCGGCGGGTGTGGAATCAACGATTCGCCACTTCTGCCGAGGTTCCTACCCTTTGACCCTGGCAAGAAACGCACTTCTTCGCTTATCGTCAAGAAATGACGACTCCCGCCTGGTCCCAGCCCTCCTCCGCGATCTCCGCCACGCCGCCGGGCGTCGAGGGCGAGGCCCTGGACCTCATCAGCCTGGGGCGGCGTGTACGCCATCTCCGCAAGGCCAAGGGCCTGACCCTCGACGACCTCGGGGCCGCCGTCGGCACCGTCGCGTCGCAGCTGTCCCTCGTGGAGAACGGCAAGCGGGAACCCAAGCTCGGCATGCTCCAGCGCCTCGCGGCGGCGCTCGGGGTGACCATCGACGAACTGCTCGGGGCGGAGCCGCCGTCGCGCCGGGCCGCCCTGGAGATCGCGCTGGAGCGCGCGCAGCGCGGCCCGCTCTACGAGTCGCTGGGGCTGCCGAAGGTCCGCATCTCGTCGCGGCTGCCGCTGGAGGTGCTGGAGTCGCTCGTGGGCCTGCAGGGAGAGCTCGAGCGACGGTTGAACGAGCAGGTGGCCACGCCGGAGGAGGCACGGCGGGCGAACGCCGAACTGCGTGCCGTGATGCGGGAGCGGAACAACTACTTCCAGGAGATCGAGGTCCAGGCGCAGACCGTGCTCGACGCCGTCGGGTACAGCGCGGGCCCCGTGTCCCAGCACCTGATCGCGGACATCGCCGCGCACCTCGGTTTCTCCCTGCACCATGTGGGCGACCTGCCGCATTCCACGCGGTCCGTCACGGACCTCAAGAACCGCCGCATCTACCTCACGCAGTCGCAGCGGACCGATCACGATCCCCGCTCGGTGCTGCTGCAGGCACTCGGGCACTACGTCCTGGAGCACAGGACCCCGGAGAACTACGGCGAATTCCTGCGCCAGCGGGTGGCCACCAACTACTTCGCGGCGGCGCTCCTGCTCCCCGAGCGGCCCACCGTCGAGTTCCTGAAGGGGGCGAAGGCGGCGAAGGAGATCTCCGTGGAGGACATCCGTGACAACTTCGCGGTGTCCTACGAGACGGCCGCGCACCGCTTCACGAACCTCGCCACGGAGCACCTCGGCATCCCCACCCACTTCCAGAAGACGCACAAGAGCGGCATCATCTACAAGGCCTACGAGAACGACGGCGTGACCTTCCCGCAGGACCACACCGGTGCCATCGAGGGTCAGCCCTCGTGCCGCCGCTGGACCTCCCGCGTGGTGTTCGACGTCCAGGACAAGTTCCGCGCGTACAACCAGTACACGGACACCCCGAGCGGCACCTACTGGTGCACGGCCCGGACGGAGCGGGCCGCGAGCGGCGAGTTCTCACTCAGCATCGGGGTGCCGTACGCGCACGTGAAATGGTTCCGCGGGCGGGACACGGACATCCGCGAGAAGTCCTTCTGCCCCGACGAGTCGTGCTGCCGCCGGCCGCCCGCGGATCTCGCACGGGAATGGGCCGGTCAGGCCTGGCCGAGCGCCCGCGCCCATTCGCACCTGCTCGCGGCGATGCCGCCCGGGGCGTTCCCGGGCGTCGACGAGACCGAGGTGTACGCGTTCCTCGCCACGCATTCGGGCTGAGACAGGAGGTCCGGCCGACGCGGTGCGGTTCCAGGGTTCGACGCCGGCGGGTCAGCCGCGCTGCCTGAGCGCGCGCCGGCGGAGGGCCAGGGGGTAGGCGACCCAGAGGACCGCTTCGAGGACCAGGAGGACCCCCGCCACGACGAGGCTGGCGGTGCGGCCGAGCACGATGTCGAAGACCAGCCAGAGGGTCCCCGCGAGCACCACCCCCACGAGCGCCGTCGCGAACGGGATCAGCGCAGCGGTGTGCTCCACCAGCGTCCCCTTCACGTGGAGGCCGAACAGGGCCCGGTGCAGGGTGACCGTGGACAGCAACAGGGCCTGGATCAGGACGGACAGGCAGAGCAGGCACAGGTAGACGCCCACCTGGAGGTCGTCGAGTTCCTCGAAGCGGCGCTGGAAGGGCAGGATCAGCAGGAATCCTGCCAGGATCTGGATGCCGGCCTGCATGACGCGCAGCTCCTGCAGCATCTCCTGCCAGTTGCGGTCCAGGCGCTGGTTCCCGCTCTCGCCGCGTCGGTCGTCGCGCCTGGCGCGCAGCTCCGACGGCCCCTGCCCGCCGGGGGAATCGCCCGGCGCCGGGGTGTCCCCTGCTCCGGCGCCCTCCTGCCCCGCGGCGCCCATCGCGTCCCGGCTACCGCGTGGACCCCGCGCCGCCCTGCCAGACGGCGTCGAACGGGGCGTTGGAGCTGACGCGGTTGCGGATGCCCTCGGTCACGAAGGCCTTGGCGGTGCGGGCGGCATCCAGGGGCGTCGCGCCCTTCGCGAGTTCCGCGGTGATCGCCGCCGCGAGGGTGCAGCCCGCGCCGCTGACGGCGACCTCGCCCACCTTCGGGGAGGAGAGGACCTCGAGCGTCTCGCCGTCGACGTACACGTCGACGGCGTCGGGGCCCGCGATGCGCACGCCGCCCTTGGCGAGGACCACGGCGCCGCTCCGGCGGTGGATGATGCGGGCGGCCTCCTTCAGGTCCTCGAGCGATTCGATGCTGATGCCGGAGAGGGATTCCGCCTCGAAGTGGTTCGGGGTGACGAAGGTCGCCAGCGGCAGGATCTCCGCCTTGAGCGCCTCGTCGGTGTCGAGGGCCGCGCCGGGCTCCTGCCCCTTGCAGATGAGCACCGGATCGAGGACCACGTGGTCCCACGCCTGGCTCCTCAGTGCGGAGGCGACGGTGCCGATGGTCGCCGGGGTGCCGAGCATGCCCAGCTTGACGGTGCGGAGCGGGTAGCAGGACTGGACGGCCTCGAGCTGGTCCGCGATCACCTGCTGGTCCACCGGGACGAAGCGGTGCTGCCACTCGTGCTTCGGGTCGAAGGACACGATGCAGGTGAGGGCCGCGATCCCGTAGACGCCGAGTTCCTGGAACGTCTTGAGGTCGGCCTGGGCTCCCGCGCCGCCCGTCGCCTCGGAACCGGCGATGGTCAGGGTGATGGCGGGGGCTGCGGAGGGCTGGGTGTCGGACATCCTCCTAGTCTGCCCGACCCGGCTCCGCGGCGGCCACCCGATCCGGCGCGGGGCGGCCCTCGAGTGCGCGTCCCGGAGTGGGGTGGTCGACGCCGTCGGGCGCCTCCGCGATGGCGACCGTTCCGATGGTCGTGCCACAGGGTGCGTCGTCGTTCATTGTCCGATCTCCTGCACGCGGACCAGCTTCCACACGCTGGCTCGGGCGAGGGCGCCCGCACCCCCGATGACCAGGGCGATGGGGAGGCTCTCGAGGAGCACCCGGGAGGGGGACAGCAGGGTGATGACGGCGAAGGAGGCCAGGGTGAAGACGGCGAAGAAGACCCCCACGTGTATCCACTGGTTCGCCACGGGGCGCAGCAGGAGCCCGAGCACGACGCCGAGGGGCAGGCCGGTGATCACGCCGACGCCGACGCCGTACCAGAGCGCCAGGAGGAAGACGCCCGGGGCGTCCGGTCCCCAGGAGAGGGCGAAGGCCAGGGCGAGGGTGGTGAGTCCCACGAGGAACCCGACGGCGACGGCGCCGATCCCGAACGTCACGCGGTGGCGGGGGTTCGGTGCGCGCCGCCCGGCGTCGTCGTCGGCGGTGACTGCCGGGTCCTCCGTCATTGCCGGGTCCCCCGGATCAGCTGCACGATCTCCTCGACGATCTTCCGGACCACGGGGAGCCGGGAGAGGATCACGAGCTTCGAGATGAGCGGCGCGGCCTGGTCGATGAGCCGGCGCGTCCGGACCTGGTCGGGGGAGGAGTCGTAGACCCAGAACAGGGTGATGCCCATGTAGGCGTACCAGAGGAGTTCGGGGAGGTCGTCCCGGATGGCCAGGGGCGGCTGCGGCCTGGACATCGCCACGGCCTGCCGGAAGAGCGAGATGGCGCGGGCACGGGCCACGGCGGACTCGCTGCCGAACGGGCTCGTCGTCGCGGACGGCTTGATGGCGATGCTGATGAAGTTCGAGCCGAAGTCGTGATACGGCGCCATGACGCCGACCCCGGTGTTCAGGACGATCCGCAGGAGTTCGCCGAGGTTCTGGCCCTCGTGGAGGCGGGGGAGCACGAGCGCGCGGTGCTCCTCCTGGAGGCTGCGGTACAGCTCGTGGACGAGGTCGTCCTTCGACGCGAAATAGTAGTAGGCGCTCCCGGTGGAGACGTCCGCGGCCGCGGCGATGGCCCGCATGGTCGTCTTCTCGTAGCCGTGCTCGCGGAACAGCCGGAGCGCGGTGGAGACCAGCAATTCCCGGGTCGCTTCGCTCTTGGCGGTCTGCGAGGGCACTGGTCTCCTTTTTCGAACGTGTTCAATTCGCAGTGTAGACCAGAACTGACCACGGTCGACCAGGGATGGTGGGCGCAGGACCCGCGCCGTTCGGAGCGGGCGCGACGGTCCATGGAACGGGAGAACCCCCGGCGGTCTCCCGTCGGGGGTTCTCTCGTGCGCTCGGGCCGGCTGCTACCGGAACAGGTCCGCTGCGACGCCCATGATGATGCGGTCCCCGGGGGTCGACTTCCTCAGGTAGTCCACGACGGCCCAGTCGTCGAGCGCGATGCACCCGGCCGTCGGGACCTTGTTCTGGTGCAGGAAGATGGCGAAGCCTGCATCCTGAACGATCGGGGAGTCCGGCGGCCGGTTGTAGTTGATCACGGCGCCCTGACGGTAGTCGTGGGTTGCCCGTGTCGCGAAGTACCACATGTCCTCGTCATACCCCACCCAGGTGGAGGACTCGAAGTACTTGTTGTAGGTGCTCGTGTTGGGATTGCCGCCCCAGCGTGAGCGGGGGTTGAGCGTCCGGTAGGGCAGTGCGGTGCCCGGGTTGCCGAGGCCGAAGGCCTCGGTCACGGAGTAGGACCCGGTGGGGGAGTAGTTGAAGCGGGTCGGCCCGGAGGGGACTCCTGGCCGCTTGAAGCCGCTGGCTCCCACCGTCGCGTCCGTCTGCCAATCGGTGACATAGCTTCCTGCCACCTTCTGGCAGTACACGGCCTTGGCGGAACTCCGGCCGTACCCGCCGGCGATGGTGAGGAGGACCCTCTTCGCACCGCCCGTGGAGTACTTGGAGCGCCCGTCGTTCAGTGTGGTGCATTCGGTGTGCCGGTGATCCCGGCTGCCGGAGGCCTTCCAGGAGATGTAGCCGCCCTGGAAGGGTTGCACGCACTCACCGCCCTCGCACCGCTCCGGCGTCTGGGGGTAGCCGAGGTAGCTCAGGTGACGGCCCAGCGATTCGTAGTGGGTCTTCATTCCTCCGCGCACGGGCTGGGACCCGGTGGCGGGGGACCAGAAGATCACGCCGCCCTGGAATCGCTGGTAGCAGCCGCCGTTGCGTTGACCGCAGACCTCGGCCTCCAGCGGGTAGCCCAGGTAGCCGGTGTGGGCGCCCAGATTCTGGTGGCGCGCACCGATGTCGCCGTTCGTCGACTGTCCGCCCGTCGCCGGGGACCAGTAGGTCGAGCCGCCCTGGTGCTTCTGGACGCAGCCACCGTTCGTCTGTCCACACACCTCGTCCTCGAGGGGGTAGCCGAGTGCGCCGTCCTGGGCGCCGCGGGCCGACCACGCGGTGAGCATCCCGCCGCGGCTGACGTGGGCGCCTGTTGCCGGTGACCACGTGATCACACCGCGCTGGTAGGTCTGCTTGCAGCCGGCCGACCGCAGTCCGCAGATCTCCCGGGACGTCGGGTAGCCGAGCCAGCCGTTCTCTGCACCGGTCCGCGAGTACGCGCCGCCGATGGCTCCGGGAGCCCAGACGCCGTAGGCGCCGGACGACGCGGACCACACGATCCGGAGTCCGCCGAATTCCTGGACGCAGCCGTTGTCCCGCTTGCCGCAGACCTCGGCCGAGGACGGGTAGCCGATGGCCGCGTAGCCGCCGTACAGGGTGTACAGGGCGCCACCGATGGCACCCCGGGTCCATACCCGCTGGTGCCCGGCCGTCGTGCTCCAGGTGAGGTCGATCCCGCTGGAGAACCGCTGGGAGCAGCCACCCGTGGTGCACTGTTCGTCGGTGATCGCGTGGCCGAAGGCGCCCAACCTGCCGGTGGCCGCCCACCGTGGGCCGGTGTTGCCGGAGGCGAGCAGCACAGCGTGCGCTCCGGTGGAGGGGGTGTAGTGGATCTCACCACCGACGAAGGTTTCCACGCACAGTCCTGCCGCCGTGCAGGACTCGTTGGAGGTCGGTTCTCCCAGCACGCCTGTGGCCCCGCCGAGCGCCCGCCATTTGGCGGCGATGCCTCCGATGGGGGTGAAGGGACCTGCTGCGGCAGCAGCGGCCCCGGGGTTCCGCGCTTCCGCCGGGGCAGTCGGCTCCTGCGCCTCGGGCACGGCCGGAGCAGTGCCCTCGGTCGGGGCATCAGGTCCGGGGCCTGCCGGGGCTGCCGGTTCCTGGTCCGACGGTTCGGTCGGGCCCGGCACCGCAGGCACCACTGGCGCTGGACCCTCGGAGGGAACCGACCCGGAGGTGGATGGCTCCGGAAGTGCTTCGGGACTCTCGGATGCGGGTGTCCGCAGCCCGGCGGCAGGGGGAGCCGTGGCCGGTTCGGCTGTCGCCGGGGGCGTGGGTGCGGGAGGGCTCTGCTGCGTGCCCGTGGTGAAGGGGGCGGGCGTCGCAGCAGCACCCGGCGCGAGTCCGGAAAGAAGGAGCGCGGCCAGCGAGACGACAGCGAGCGCGCGCGCCGGTAGGGACGTGGGTGAGTGGTTCAACGGAAGACAACCGCCTGACATGTGGAAGATGCTGGGGCCTCATCGGCGAAGGCGTCAGCGCGGACTTCAGCCGTGCCGCCGGCTGGTACTTCCTGTTGGATGCTCGCGCGGCCGGCCACGCTGCTGGTGCTGCCGACTGCGACGACGACGGAGAACGTCACCGCGGTGTCGGCCGTGTTCGTCAGCGTCCCGGAGAAGGACCAGACGCCCGCTGCATCCGCCGCGCATACGACATCGCTCAGGGCCTCGTTGGCGACGGCGGTCGGATTCGCGGATACGGACTCCGTGCCGGTCTCGAGGGTTGCCTCGACGCTGGGCCCGGGATCGGGGGGCACCGTTGCCGGCGGATCGGAGACCGTCGCCTCGGCCCCGGACGCCGTCGCCGACGATCCGGGCGCCGTCGTCGATCCCGGGGCCGACGGCCCCGATGCCGGTGCGCCGGGCGCATCGGCAGGCGGTGACGTGCATCCGGAAAGGGCGATGGCACCCACGGCCGCCCATAGACCGAGCGGCGTGAGACCCCGCATTGTTCCCCCATTTCCTGCCGTGGACTCCACGTTCGGGAACCAGGGGTTTCTGACCGGGAAGAAAGTACAGTCGGAGATTATCAGCGATCTTCCGTGATTCGATCCGGCATTCGACAAGAATTCCGCAGATTCCTGTGAGGATCGGGTTTATCGGTAGTAGGAACCCAACACGTCGGCTTTCAGTTCGTGGAACGTCCCGTTGTCGATGGCCGCACGCGCGTCGTCGACCATCCGGACGACGAATCGTTCGTTGTGGATCGAGATGAGGGTGGCGGACACCATTTCCTTCGCCTTGAAGAGGTGGTGGATGTAGGCGCGCGAATAGTTCCCGCAGGTGTAGCAGTCACATCCGTCGACGAGGGGCGTGAAGTCCCGTTTGAACCGGGCATTCGAGAGATTCCAGCGGCCGTGCGGGGTGTAGAACGCGGAATTGCGCGCCACCCGCGTGGGCGAGACGCAGTCGAAGGTGTCGGCACCGTTCTCGATCGCCGTGAAGAGGTCGTCCGGCTCCGAGATGCCGAGAAGGTGCCGGGGCTTGTCCTCCGGCAGTTCGTCGCTGCACCAGCCGAGAATTGTTCCGAGGTTCTCCTTCTCCAGCGCGCCCCCTATCCCGAACCCGTCGAAGTCCATGGCGCCGAGATCCGCGGACGCCTTCCGGCGCAGGTCCTCGTACTGTGCGCCCTGGATGACCCCGAACAGGGCCTGGTAGGGGCGGTGGCTCCGCTCATCGGTGAGCCTCCGGTGTTCGGCGATGCAGCGCAGGGCCCAGAGCCGCGTCCTCTCCAGGGACTCCTCCTGGTAGCCGCGGGAGTTCATGAGCGTGGTCAGCTCGTCGAACGCGAACATGACGTCCGCGCCGAGCTGGTGCTGCACCTGCATCGAGATCTCGGGTGTGAAGCGGTGGCGGTCCCCGTTGAGGTGGCTCTTGAACCAGACGCCGTCGTCGTCGATGTGGGCGAGGCGCTCCCTGCCGACGGCGATGCGGTCGTCCGCACCCGCCGAGTCGGCGTCCACGGGGACGTCCATGGAGATGACCTTCTTGAAGCCCGATCCGAGGCTCATCACCTGGAAGCCGCCGGAATCCGTGAACGTGGGGCCGGGCCAGTTCATGAACGCGCCGAGACCGCCGGCCTCGTCGAGGATGTCCGCGCCCGGCTGCAGGTACAGGTGGTAGGCGTTGGCCAGAAGCGCCTGGGCGCCGACCTCGGCCATCGCCCCGGGCAGCACGGCCTTCACGGTCGCCTTCGTGCCCACCGGGATGAAGGCGGGTGTGCGGATCTCGCCGTGCGGGGTGGTGATCGTCCCGGTGCGCCCGTGCCGCCGCCCGCCGCTCCCGTCTCCCGGCGTCGTGTCCTCGAGGCGGTGGTGGACGGAGAAGGCGAACGAGGACTGCTGGGACTGTGGGTGCACCACCCTATTTTGCCAGCCCGACGGCGGTCGGCCGGACCGCTACCGGTCGGCGAGCTGGGCGTTGAGCGCGCCGACGGCGGCAAGCTCCGCGGCGATGCGACGCTCCAGCACGTCCCGGCTCAGCGTCTCCGAGCCGCCGTGGGCCCTCAGGTACAGCAGCACACCGATGCGGAGCACGCGCCAGTCGCGTTCGACGTCGATCCGCCCGGCGGTCGAGGCGCGGAGGATCTCGGGGTCGTAGACATTGGGTTCGTTGAGCTGCCGCTGCCGGTACATGGCGCTGGTCTTGGCGCGCAGCGGGTCCGTCTCGGCGTCGTCGGCGGCACGGATGGCCGCCGAGTAGCGGAGGGAGCGTTCCTCGTCGTGCCGGGTGAGGTAGGCGGCGATCGCGAGGCCGCCCTCGATCCACTTCCAGCGGCCGAAGTTCCCGTCGAACGGCAGCTCTGCCAGCAGATCGGCGATGCTCAGCGCCGCTGCGGTATCGCCCTCGTCGACGAACAGGTCAAGCGCCAGCTGGTGCAGGTCCTGGAGGTTGCTGCCGGACTTGAGGTTGATGCCGCGCGCGAGCCGTCCGGCGACGTCCTGGATGTCCGTGCTGTCGGGGTGCGCCTGGGCCACCTGGGCGACGAGCGCCTCAGGGGATCCGTGGTCGGCGGCGACGGCGGAGACCCCGATCTCGGCGTCCGCGGGCTCCACGTAGACCATCGAGCCCGTGGCGATCGCGATGCGGCGATCGCCGGCGACGGTCGCGACGACGAGCGCGGGCACACCGAAGTCGTCGTTCTCGACCCCGACCGAGGTGATCTCGGCCGCCTCCTCGCCGTCGGGGAGTGCCAGCACGTCACCGGTCGCCAGCATCTCCGCCGGGACCGCGCGCAGCCCTGTCCTGTCCACCCTGTTCACCATCATGTACGTCGTGCCAACCTCTGTTTGTAGCCCCCGGATGATCACCGGCGCCCCGGCGCGCCCCTCTCACGATACGGGTAACGCGGGGTCCGGCAGGTGCCGTCCGGTCAGCGACCCCAGCCGGCATGGGCCATGGCCTGGCGCAGCAGGTCCGCGCGCCCGCCCGAGAACTCGGCCTGGATCGACGGGCTCAACGCCTCGGACGGCGTGAGCCACGACAGCTCCAGCGCGTCCTGGCGCGGGTTGCACTCGCCCGTGACGGGGATGAGGTAGGCGAGGGCGACGGCGTGCTGGCGGTCGTCGGTGAGCCCCGTCTCCGAGGGGGAGGGGAAGTACTCGGCGATCGTGAAGGGGACGGGCGACGGCGGCAGCTGGGGCAGGGCCAGCGGCCCGAGGTCCTTCTCGAGGTGGCGCAGCAGCGCCGCCCGGATGGTCTCCCGGTACATGACGCGGCCGGAGACGAAGGTGCGCACCATCTCGCCCTGGTCACTGGCCTGCAGCAGCAGCCCCACCTCGTTCACGTACCCGAGGGCGTCGCACCGGACGGGGATCGCCTCCACGTACACCATCGGCAGGCGTCGGCGGGCCTCGTACAGGTCATCTTCGGAGAGCCAGCCCGGGTTGGGGTCAGGGGTGCGAACGTTCATACCCCAGTTCTATCCCAGTGGCTCCGCCCGCGGCAGGCGGCGCGCGGTTCTTCGGCCAGTGGCTGAATCCGGGGCGGGATGCGGGTCCGACCGATGAGCTCCTGCCCCGATTCACCGGATTCCGGAACGAATCGGACCGGCCGGCCGATAGCTGCACCTGCATGTATTACTGTGACCTTATTATTTTTGTGGAGTGGGGATCCGGATGTTCACGATGAAGCGGCTCGGGGCTGTGGCTGTGACGACCTTCGTCCTGTGTTCGGGGGTCGGGGCTCTTGCACCTCCCGCGCAGGCCGTCGTCCCACCCGTCGCCGCACCCATGGTCGTGGTCGCGGGCTACACCGTCGATGGCCAGACCTACGTCAAGTGGAACGCCAACCGCGCCCTGCTCGGCAACCCCCTCGGGAACAAGAGCTGTGACGGGATCAGCTGCTCCCAGCGCTTCCAGAAGGGGTACGTCATCTGGACCCAGAAGACCGGCGCGCGGATCGTGCTCGACGACGCCCTGGGTGCCCGGTACGCGGCCACCGGGTGGACCAGGGGCTTCCTGGGCTTCCCCACCGGCGATGCCGGCGGGCTCTCCGTCCGCGGCGGGAAACTCCAGCACTTCCAGAACGGGTACATCTACTGGTCGCCTGCGACCGGGGCCCATGCCGTCTTCGGGGGCATCAAGGGCTACTACGCCGCGAACCAGTACGAGCGCGGCTTCCTGGGCTATCCCACGTCCGGGGAGACCGCCGTGCCGAACGGTGTCCGGCAGGACTTCGAGGGCGGGAAGGTGTTCTGGTCCAAGGGCCGGATCACCACCACCACCAACGGCAGCATCCAGACCTACTACGAGCAGAGAGGCGGCGCCCTCTCCTTCCTGGGCCTGCCGACCGGCAACAAGACCGCCTGGAAGGGCGGGTACTCCCAGAGCTTCGGGAATGGGTACGTGACCTGGTTGCCCGCGACCGGAGTCCAGAGCGTCTTCGGCGGCATCAAGGGCTACTACGCAGCCAACGGGTACGAGCGCGGTTTCCTGGGCTATCCCACCTCCGGGGAGACCTCCGTCCCCAATGGTGTCCGGCAGGACTTCCAGGGCGGGAAGGTGTACTGGTCCAAGGGGCAGCTCTTCACCACCACCAACGGCAGCATCCAGACCTACTACGAGCAGAAGGGCGGCGCCCAGTCCGCCCTCGGCCTGCCGATGGGCAACAAGACCGCCTGGCAGGGCGGGTACTACCAGCGCTTCCAGGGCGGGATGATCCTGTGGGGTCCGACCACCGGTGTGAGGAGCATCGACACCGGGCACTTCACCACGCTGGAGAGCAACTTCGCCAAGTACGGGTGGCCGACGGGTGACACCTGGAAGGACGGGGCAGGCACCCACACCCGGTTCCAGAAAGGCGTCATCACGACGAACGTGCCGGTCGCCCCGCCAGCCACACCCCCGGCGACCCCGCCGTCCTCCGTCTACCCCTTCACCTCGGTCACGGCCACCGCGACGTCGGTGGTGCTCTACGGTGACTCGCAGCTCGACGGTGACTCCTGGAGCGAGCAGGGTGCCCGTGCCATGGGCTTCACCGATCAGGCCTCACACCTCGCCTACGGAGGGATGGGCTACTCGACCGCCAGCGTCCTGGCCGGCGGAACGGGCTGGACCGCGGTCCAGAACGGCAGGATGCCGTTCCCGGGTGGCACTCCGGGCGTGGTGCTCGTCTCCCTCGGCGGCAACGACGCCACGTCGGGGAAGGCTGACGCGCAGGTCATCGCCGACAGCACGGCCCTGTGGGCCAAGCTGAAGCTGATGTACCCGAACAGCAGGATCATCGTCAACGGGGTCATGTCCCGCAGCGACGATTCGCACGTGCAGCGCCGCCACCTCGATGAGGTGCTCGCAGCCAACGCCGCGAGGCAGGGCGTCACCTTCATCTCCGTCGCAGGCCTCGCCAGTGCGGCCAACGCCGAGTACCTCGACAACGTCCACATGTCGCAGGAGGGGCACAACGCGGTCGCCCGGCTGTACACGGCGAAGCTCGCGGCAGCCCTGGGGCGGTAGGCGTCGCGGTGCTCCGGCCGGTGGCCGGATCCGTGGGGCGGCGGCCCGGTCAGTGCACCATGGAGTCCCGGGAGTCCCGCTGCCACCCGTCGATCCGGACCTCCGCGCCCCAGGGGGCGCGGACGCGCAGCGACCGTCCGTGGCTCCCGTCGGTCACCACGGGCTCGAAACCGCCGGCCGTGAGATCCCGGACCAGGTCCCGCACGTCGCCGTCGTACTCGAAGGCGAGCTCCGCCCTTGTCCGCGCGTCGGTACGGACTGCCACGAGGCCTCCGTTCTTCGCCCGGAAGTCGTGCCGGGTGCCTGCGTCGGAGCTGATCCCGGGCTTCGCCCCGATGTCTCCCAGCACCCTCACGGCCGGTCCCGCCCGGGGCGTGTACCAGAGCACGAGGACCGACAGCGTCGACGGCGGCACCCCCGTCTCGCGCGGCCCGGCCTCGGCGAGGAAGGACAGCCCGTCCGGTGCGGTGATGCGGGCGGCGAGGCCGTGGCCCTCGTCGGAGAGCTCGACGGTCACCCGTGCACCCGCCTCCGCCGTCCGGCGAGCGAATTCCCGCACATCGGCGACGTCGAACGCGAGGTCCGTGCTGCCGTCCTCCGCACGGCCCGGCACGCAGGCGTGGAGGGCCACGCGGCCGCTCCCGGCGTCGAACACGGCGTAGGAGCCGTTCGGTGCAGGCTCCTGCGCTGGGGCAAGGCCGAGTGCCTGCAGGAAGCGGGCCGCGCCGGGAAGGTCCGGCGTGTGGACGAGGGGGCGGACGCGGAGCATCGGTTCTCCTTGAGGTCAGGTGGCGGGCCGGGTCCGTCCAGCATGCCAGCAGGTGTGGTTCCCTGACGGCCGGAGTCGTCCTAGGGTGATCGCATGAAGGCCGAGCTTCCCGAACTCCTCCTGCCCGACGCCCCCGCATGGCGGGCCTGGCTGGAGGAGAACCACGCCTCCTCGCCCGGCGTCTGGCTGATCGAGCACAAGAAGGGCGGGACGACGACGCAGCTCACCTACCCGCAGGCCCTCGACGAGGCGCTGTGCTTCGGCTGGATCGACGGCCAGGCGAAGTCCCGCGACGAGGGCACCTATCTGCAGCGCTTCACGCCGCGCAGCCCCCGGAGCATCTGGTCCGTGCGCAACCAGGGCTACATCGAGCGGCTCCGCGCCGAGGGCCGCATGCGGGAGGCGGGGGAGCGGGCAGTGGCGGCGGCGCAGGCCGACGGCCGGTGGGATCGGGCGTACTCGGGCCCGGCGAACGCCGAGATGCCGCCCGAACTCACGATCGCGATCGAGGCCGACGCCGCCGCGCTCGCCACCTTCCGCACCCTGTCCTCGCAGAACCGCTACGCCATGATCTTCCGGCTGTCCCAGCTGAAGACGGACGCGGCGAAGGACCGCAACATCACGAAGTTCGTCGCCATGCTGGCGCGAGGGGAGACGCTCTACCCCCAGGGGAAGGGCCCGCCGACGAGCGACTGACGCCGGGTCAGGCCAGCCGGGTCACCTCGTAGGTGTGCCCGGCCGCACGGAGCCGCCGCACGAGCACATCGCCGAGCGCGGTGGCGGGCGTCAGCGAACCGCTCCCCGGCGGCAGCCGGTCGCCGTCCAGTGCCAGGGCCAGTGCCGTCTCACCGGCCATGACGGCGGTCGCGGCATAGCCCGGATCGCCGGGGCCGCCGGCGATCGCCCGGTACCGGTGCCCGCCCTCGGTGCCGGCGGTCACCTGGGAACGGAACCAGCCCTTGCTCCGCGTGCCGGCACTCGGGCCCGTTCCCGGAGCCGGCAGCACGCGATCGAGCAGGCGCCGGGTCACCGGGAACGCCATCGCACCGGCGAACGCGCCGAGTCCGAGCGCCGTCGCCCCGGCGAGGACCGCCCCCACCGGGCCGCGGGCCACGCCCATCACCTCGCCGTAGCGCAGCGAGCGGCCGTAGGCCCAGCCCTGCAGGGCGTTGCTGCGGCGCACGATCCGGGTGTTGGCCGCGGCCATGACGAAGGGCGCGGTCCACAGTCCGTCGCCGGAGCGGCGCACCGGGCCGGCGTCCGCCGGCTGCGGCGTCGTCGGCTCCTGTCCACGGTCCGGGCTGAGGGCGTAGGGGTCGGCGATGAGGGACCGCAGCGCGGCGCTCGACCGCATCCCGTCGAGCTGCACACGCATCGAATCGAGCGTGCCTCCGCTGATGCCGCCCTTGGCCGTCGCGACGAGCTGGACCTCGGTCAGGGCGCCGGCGCCGTCGGCCTCCGCCGCCCGGTGGAGCAGCAGGACCGCCAGATCGGACGGCACGGAGTCGTAGCCGCACGAGTGCACGATCCGGGCGCCGCTCGTCCGCGCCAGGGCGTCGCAGCGGTCGATCGCCTCGCGGACGAAGGAGACCTCGCCCGTCAGGTCGCCGTAGTGGGTGCCCGCCCGCGCACAGGCCTCGACGACGGGCAGCCCGTACTTCGCGTAGGGGCCGACGGTGGTGAAGAGCACCCGGGTGCTCTCCGCCAGGGCGGCGATCGAGTCCGCGTCCTCCGAGTCGGCCTCGATGAGGGGCCAGTCGTGCGCCGCGGCCGGCAGGCGCGACCGCGCCGCTTCGAGCCTGGCCGTCGACCGGCCCGCGAGCCCGATCCGCAGGCCCGCCGGGGCGTGCGTCGCGAGGTAGGCGGCGATCAGTTCGCCGACAAAGCCTGTCGCTCCGTAGACGACGAGGTCGTGGTCGCGCGGTGGGTTCTCCATGCCAGCAGTCTGTCACCCGCCGGCGGCTCGCCCCTGGAGGGCGCGGACCGTGCTCGCGGCCTCCAGGATCATCCAGGCCTGGAGCTGGGAGGACAGGCTCACCGGGCCGTGCTGCCCGGGCGGGAAGACGAGCATCCCGGAAGCATCCGTGCGGCGGCCCGACCAGACGTGCTCCGCCGTCGCGTCGAGGACGGCCCAAGCCTCCGTCGCCGCGGATGCGCCGATCGGCGCCGCGGCGGCCAGCGCGAGGTAGCGTGCGAGGATCCCCGTGAAGAGGCCGGCGTCGCCCGTGGCCGCCAGCGGCAGCACGCCGTCGACGTCGGCGACCTCCCGGGCCACCGCCGCGGCGAGATCGGCCGCGTGCCGCAGCCCGGCCGGTCCGCCGACGGCCACCAGCGCGCCGAGGACCGTGCCCTGGTTGTACGTGTGCAGCGAGCGCTCCACCCGGCCGTCGGCCTTGACGCCGTCGAGGTAGAGGCCGCTCCCGGCGTCGAACAGGCACTCCCTCAGCCAGTCGAGCAGCTCCTGCGCCCGCCCGGTCTCCCCTGCCCGCGCGAAGAAGAGCGCGGCGGGGGCCGTGCTCGGGGTGTTCTTGTAGTCGCGCGTGGTGTTCCAGTAGACACCGCCGCCGAGATCCGGGGTGTGCGCCGACCGGAGTGCGTCACCGAGCACCCGCACGCGGCGCCGCGGACCGCGCCGTCCGTCCAGCGCGTCCAGGCGCTGCAGGGCGAGCGCGAGCCAGGCCATGTCGTCGTAGTAGGCGTTGCGCCACCGGCCGCCGTTCCTCAGCCAGATGCCGCGGGCGAGCTTCCGGGCCTCGAGCAGCGCACCGGTCCCGGCATCACGCCGGTGCTCGTCCAGCAGGCAGTCGAGGTAGTGCGCCTGCCACCAGTAGTGCCAGTGGCTCCGGGGGCCGGCCGGTGCCGGGAAGGCGACCGCCGCGAGTCGCGTGCCCGGCACCCCCAGGGACCGCCGGGCGAACAGGTGCCGGACGCTGTGGGCCGCCGCGGCGGCGGCGTCGTCGGGAATGGGCATGTGACCACCCTAGTCACGCCGGTGCGCTGCGGGATTGGGCAAGATGCGCAGTCGATGGCCCGCAGGGTGCGCAGTGGTCCGCGTCACAGTACGCTGGCCGCGAGGATGGACCAACGGCGGTCCACCGGATGCGGAAGGACCAGGCATGGACATCAGGGGAGCAGTGGCCCTCGTCACCGGTGGCGCCTCCGGGCTCGGGTTCGCGACGGCCCGCCGGCTGGTCGACGACGGCGCGGCCGTGGTGCTCGTGGACCTGCCGCAGTCCGCCGGCGCGGATGCTGCCGCGGAGCTGGACCCGCGCGGCGAGCGGGTGCGTTTCGTCGCCGCCGACGTCGCCGATCCCACCCAGGTCCAGGCCGCCGTCGACACCGCCGCGGGCCTCGGACCGCTGCGGATCGTGGTCAACTGCGCCGGGATCGCCACGCCGGGGAAGGTCCTCGGGCGCGACGGCGTCCTGCCGCTCGAGCAGTTCGCCCGGGTGATCACCGTCAACCTCGTCGGCACCTTCAACGTCATCCGGCTCGCCGCCGAAGCCATGGCTGCCACCCCCACCGTCACGGGCCTCGGCGGCTCCGACGAGCGCGGCGTCATCATCAACACCGCATCCGTCGCGGCGTTCGACGGCCAGATCGGGCAGCCGGCCTACGCCGCGTCGAAGGGCGGGGTCGCGGCCATGACGCTGCCCCTCGCCCGCGAGTTCGCGCGGTCCCTGATCCGCGTGGTCACGATCGCCCCCGGCATCTTCGAGACGCCCATGATGGCCGGGCTCCCGCAGGAGGCCCAGGATTCCCTCGGGGCCCAGGTGCCGCACCCGTCCCGGCTCGGCAAGCCCGCCGAGTACGCGGCGCTCGCCGCGCACATCGTCGGGAACCAGATGCTCAACGGCGAGACGATCCGCCTCGACGGCGCCATCCGCATGGCGCCGAGATAGTGCTGCTCCCGGTCTCGATCGAAAGGACGGCTCGATGACGAGCCAGCTGCCCAGCGCCGATTTCCTCGGCTTCGAATCCCTCCTCTCCGCCCGCGAGCGCTCGAAGCTGCAGGACGTCCGGGACTTCCTGGACAAGGAGGTCTCGCCCCGCGCCGTGGACTGGTGGAACAGGGCCGAATTCCCGCACGAGATCCTCCCGAAGCTGGCGGACCTGCAGCTCAGCACCCCCGTGCAGCAGGGCTACAGCCATCTGTTCAGCGGGCTCGTGATCGCCGAGATGACGCGCGCCGACACATCGATCGCGACGTTCTTCATGGTCCACCACGACCTCTTCGTCGAGGCCCTGCACACCTTCGGCAGCGCGGAGCAGAAGGCGCGGCTCCTGCAGGACGCCATGGACCTGAGGATCACCGGGGCGTTCGCGCTCACCGAGCCGCTGCACGGCTCCGACGTCGCCGGCGGCATGGCGACCACCGCCACGCGCGACGGCGACACCTGGGTGATCAACGGCGCGAAGCGGTGGATCGGCAACGGGACGTTCTGCGACTACATGCTCCTGTGGGCGCGGGACACGGACGCCGGGGGCGTGCGGGGCTTCATCCTCGACGCCACCCTGCCCGGCGTGACGCGCACGGTCATCGGGAACAAGACCGCGCTGCGGACGGTCCAGAACGCGGACATCACCCTGACCGACGTGCGCGTCGACGAGGCCGACCGCTTCGCCGGCATCGCATCCTTCGAGGACACGCGGCAGCTCCTGCTCGGCTCCCGGATCCTCGTCGGCTGGCAGGCCGTCGGCCAGCAGCTGGCCGCGTTCGACGTCGCCCGGCAGTACGCCGTGGAGCGGCACCAGTTCGGCCGCCCGATCGCGGGCTTCCAGCTCGTCCAGGACCAGCTGGTGACGATGATGGGCAACACGACGGCGAGCCTCGGCGTCATGAGCCGTATCGCCCAGCTGCAGGAGCAGGGCGCGTCCGACATGCCGCAGGCCGCCTTCGCCAAGTCCTTCACCACGGCCCGGATGCGCGAGACGGTGGCGCTCGGGCGGGGCATCCTCGGCGGGAACGGGATCGTGACGGACTTCTCCATGGCGAAGATCTTCGCCGACGCGGAGGCCGTCTACACCTACGAGGGGTCCTACGAGATCAACAGCCTGATCGTGGGCAGGGCGCTCACGGGCATCTCGGCCTTCGCCTGACCCTGCACCCACACCCGCACCCCGTGGGTGACGGGTCGGGGCAGTGCCCGTTTCGCCGTCCCGACGGCCGTCATGCTTGAATGATCGGGGTTCTGGCAGGGCATGACATCGGGAGGCGGTCGGGTGAGCGTCTCGCGTGCCGCCGTCGTGGTGACCGCCCTGACGGCCGTCTCCACCATCTTCGGCTTCGTGCGCGACGTCGTCATCGCCGCGGTCTTCGGAGCGGGGCCGTCCCTCGACGCCTACCTGGTGGCGCAGGGACTCATGAACGTCGTGCTGGGTCTGGTGGCGTACGCCATGGCCCGATCCGTCACCCCCGTCATCGCACGCGAGGTCGCCGCCGAAGGGCCGCGCTGCCGGGGGCACCGCAGCTTCGACACCGCCATCACCGTGACCATGGTGGTCCTCGGGCTGGGCGCCGTCGTCGTGGGGATCCTCGCCGGTCCCGTGACGGCGGTGCTGGCACCGGGCTTCGAGGGTGAGCAGGCAGAACTCACCGTCACCCTGACGAGGATCGTGCTGGTGGCGACCGTCCTGATCGCCGGCACGGATCTCCTGGCCGCCATCGCGCAGGCCCACGGCAGGGTGGTCTGGTCCTCGCTGCAGGGGGTCCCGTTCAACATCATCATGATCGGGGCCGCCGGACTCTTCGGGCCGCAGTACGGTATCCAGGCGCTCGCCGTCGGCTTCGTGGTCGGATCCGCCGCGCGGCTGGCGCTGCAGCTGCCGCCCCTGCGCGCGCTGGGGCTGCGTATCCGGCCCCGGTGGGAGCTGCGGAATCCGGGGTTCGTGGAGATCGCGCGGCTCATGCCACCACTGCTCGTGGGAAGCGCCATCGCCAACGTCAATTCGCTCGTGGACCGGGCGGTCGGCTCGACCCTGGGGGACGGCGCCATCACGGCCCTGTCCTACGGCTGGCGCCTCGTCAACCTGCCGGAGACCCTGCTCATCGCATCCCTTCTCGTCCCGCTCTACCCGGCGCTCGGGGCTGCCGCCGGCAATGTGCCGGAGATCAGGCGCCTCGTGTCCCGTGGACTGTCCGTCACCGTCACGATCCTGGTACCGCTGACCCTCGTGCTGATGGTGGCGGCGCTGCCGCTCTCGCTCGTCGCGTACGGACGCGGGGAGTTCACCGCCGACGACGCCGGCACCACCGCTGTCGCGGTCTTCTGGTACGCACCTGCGCTCGTCGCGATGGGGGTGCGGCAGGTGATGGTCAGTACGTCCTACGCGCTCGGTGATTCACGCGCCCCGGTGTTCGTGTCACTCGCGGCCATGGCCATCAACGTCGTCGGTGACATCCTGCTCGCACCGCTGATGGGCGTGGCAGGCATCGCCCTGGCGACGACGGCGTCCCTCGTCTTCGCGGCCGTCGCCAATGCCTGGCTCCTCGCGCGCCGGCACTCGGCGGTGGAGATCGGGCCGGCCCTCGCCCTCGTGGCACGCGCCGCGGCGCTCGGTACTGCTGCAGCCCTGGGCGGAGCAGCGGTCCTGACGGCCACCGACGGCGCCTCACCCCTCGTCCAGGGCGCACTGGTGGGAACCGTCATCCTCGGCGTGTACGTGGCCGGCCTCGTCGTCGTCCGTGCGCCAGAGCGGCTCGTGCCGCTCGAGATGCTGCGGGCCGTGCGCCGGCGGTAGCGGATCCGGCGGGTCCTCAGGGACGGCGGAACCGCCGGAGCGCCAGGCTGACCGATGGGCCGACATCGCGGGGATCCCAGATGCTGTGGCGTGCGCGCGCGGACCAGAGGATGCTGCCGGCGAGATCGCGCAGGAGACCGCCGCGCCGTTCGATGCGGGCGCGCCGCAGGTCGCCGGTGAGCCATGTGTAGCGCTTCCCGGGTGTCGCGTCCGGGAGGGGGGACGGGTCGGTGCCGATCGCGGTCAGCGCCCAGTTGTGCACCAGGCCGGGCCGTGCCGACTCGGCCAGCGCGAGCGAGCCGAAGAACCGTCCGTTGAAGTCGATCAGGTGGGGGACGCCGTCGTCGCCGGTGAGGAACTGGAGCTCGACGAGCCCGTGCCAGCCGATGTCGCGGAGCATCGACTCCACCTTCCCGACCAGCACCTCGTCGACCTCGACGGTGCGGGCGCGGGCCGAGGCGCCGTTGGGGGTCGGCCACAGGTGTGTCGACACCTGCTGCGTGCGGCCGAGCAGCCTGCCGTCGTGGAAGACGCCGATCAGCGCCCCGAGCGTCCCCTCGATCGGCTCCTGCAGGATCGCCTGCGCTCCGGCTGCCCGGATCCTCTCGACCTGGGACCGTGCGGCGGCGGCGGAGGGGAACAGCTTGGCCTCGATGCGCAGCGGATGGGTCTGCTGGGGCGCCCAGTGCTCCTTGCATTTCACGACGAGGGGCCCGGACCAGCCCGCAAGGGCCTCGTCCGTGGCGAGTTCCGTGTGAGGCGACGCCAGCCCGGCCTTCCCGGCGAACCGGGCGAGCCTGAGTTTGTCCAGGACCGTCTCGACGACGTCGAAGTCCGGGTGCGCCACCGGGACGGGGATCTGCGATCGGTAGGCGGCGAGGGCTGCCATCCAGTCGTCCCCTCCGCCGAAGACCACATCGAAGGCCCCCGCTTCCGCCGCTTCACGGACACCCTCGATGAAGCCGGAGCTCCCGTCGCGAGGACGCGGCACGTGGAACGTGGCGTCGCAGGCCGTCGATGCGCCGAGCGACCCCCCACTCTCGGGGGTCCCGACCCCGACGTACCAGCCCGCGCGCCGGAAGGCACGGGCGGCCGCGAGTGCACCGCGGTCCCGGCCGGTGGCCACGATCAGGACGCGACCTCCGGCCAGGGGGGTCGCGGGCTTCCGGCCCGGCCGGGCGGCGGGGCCTTCCTGCGGCTGATGCATGTGAACCTCGACGGTGGTGACGATCGGCGGATTCTCAGCCAATCGCACTATGGCGTGAAAAGGCAAAACGCCTCTGCGTCCGAGGCCCCCCGGGTGGCGGTGGAGGGAAGCCGCACCGGGACGGCAGGACGCCGCGTCGGCCGCCGGCCGGCCCTACCATGGGGCGGTGAGGTCTTCGAGGGACGAGCCATCAGAGCAGGCGCCGGCGACGCCCGGCGCATCCACGACAGACGGGGCCCCGGGCTCCGGACGCCGGGGGCGGTCCGCCCGGATCCTCGGTGGCGGGACCGAGCCCGACCCCCGGTTCACCCTCGCCAACGAGAGGACCTTCCTCGCGTGGATCCGGACGGCGCTCGCGCTCCTCGCCGGCGGCGTCGCCGTCGAGGCCTTCACCACGGACACGTTCGCGCAGCCGGTCCGCACCGGGCTCGCCGTCGTGCTCCTGCTGCTCGCGATGGTGCTGGCTGTCGCGGCCGGTGTCCGCTGGCTCGCCGTCGAGCGGGCCATGCGCCGACAGGCCCCGCTGCCGCTGTCGATCCTCGTCCCCGTCCTGGCCGGTGGGGGCGCGCTCGTCGCCGCAGCGTTCCTCGTCGTCGTCCTGGGCAACGCCTGACCGTGCGGGGACCGCGGGAGGACCCGGCCCCGAGGCCGCACGAGGATCCCGGACTGCAGCCCGAACGGACCACGCTGGCCTGGAACCGCACCATGCTCGCGCTGGTCATCGCCGGTGTACTCCTGCTCCGCTGGGTGCCCCGCCACGGCTGGTTCCCGCTCGGGTTGACCCTGCTGACCGCCGCGACGGCCCTGGCCATCACCGCCGGGCAGGCCCGCCGCTACCGCCGCAGCGCCCGCGGGATCCGGGAGGGGCGGATCGATGCCGACGTGGCCGGCGTCCTGGGGACCACGGTTGCCGTGGCACTGCTCGGTGCGCTGGCCCTGGTCGTCGTCGTCGCCCTGCCCCTGCGTTGACCGCCGGGCGTGCGGCAGGGCGGGCCGGACGGCGCCGCTTCACATGACGGGCCCGGTGAGGTGCGCACCACATCGCCGGGTAAAATCCGACCATCATCCGTCGTATCCAGTGCCGTGTACGCCCCGTTCTCCGTGACCTGAAAGCAGGCCGTTGTGACAGTGCCCCTCGAAGTGACCGCCCCACCCGTCGGCGACCGGCCCGGCGACGCGGCAGGCGACGTCAGCGCCGATCTCCGGGCCGACGTGCGGCGTGTCAGCACGCTGCTGGGCGAATCCCTCGTGCGGCAGCACGGGCAGGAGCTGCTGGACCTCGTGGAGCGCGTCCGCCTGCTCACGAAGCAGTCCAAGGAATCGGGCAGCGTCAGCGACGCGGGTGAGCGCGCGGAGCTGGCCGGTCGCGTGCGCGAGCTGCTCGCGGCCCTGCCCATCGACCAGGCGACGGACCTCGTGCGGGCCTTCGCCGCCTACTTCCACCTGGCCAACGCCGCCGAGCAGGTCCACCGCGTGCGCGGCCTGCGCGCCCGGCCCGAGGAGGACGGCTGGCTCGCGCAGACCGTGTCCCGCATCGCCTCCGACGCCGGCCCGGCCGCGCTCGCCGACGTCGTCGCGTCCCTCGACGTGCGCCCCGTCTTCACGGCGCACCCCACCGAGGCCTCGCGGCGGTCGGTCCTGGACAAGCTCCGCCGCCTCTCGGACATCCTGGCCGAGGCCACGCCCGAGGGTTCCCAGCGACGACGGCGCCAGGACCGGCGGCTCGCCGAGGTCATCGACCTGATCTGGCAGACGGACGAACTGCGGCAGGTGCGGCCCACGCCCATCGACGAGGCCCGGAACGCCATCTACTACCTCGGTGACATCCTCACCACCTCGATGCCCGAACTGCTCGAGGACCTCTCCGACCTCCTGGCCGAGCACGGCGTGGCACTGCCCGCCGAGGGAGCGCCGCTCCGGTTCGGCTCGTGGATCGGCGGCGACCGCGACGGCAACCCGAACGTCACCGCGGCCGTGACCCGCGAGATCCTGCAGATCCAGAACCAGCAGGCCGTCCGCATCGCCATCCATTTCATCGACCGGCTCATCTCCTCGCTCTCGTCCTCGACAGCGATCGTCGCGGCGTCCGGGGAGCTGACGGCGTCCATCCAGCGTGACCTGGCGAACCTGCCCCGCCTGGACAAGCGGATCCTCGAGCTCAACGCCCAGGAGCCCTACCGGCTCAAGCTGACCTGCGTGAAGGCCAAGCTGCTCAACACCGCCGCGCGCGTGCAGAACCACACCGCGCACGAGCCCGGCCGGGACTACAACGACACGGCGCAGGTGCTGGCGGATCTCGAGCTTGTCGGGGACTCCCTCCGGGAGCACGCGGCGGGCCTCGCCGCGGACGGTGCCCTCGCCACCGCGTCGCGCGTCATCTCCTCCTTCGGGCTGCATCTCGCGACCCTCGACGTCCGCGAACACGCGGATATGCACCACGACGTGATCGCCCAGCTGACCGACCGGCTGGGAGAGCTGGGGGTCCCCTACCTCGAGCTGTCCCGCGCCGACCGGCTCCGGACGCTGTCGGACGAGCTGGCCTCGCGCCGTCCGCTGGCGACGGCGAAGCCTCCCCTGGACGACGCCGCACGCCGCACCTTCGACGTCTTCCGCGAGATCGCCTCCGCCCTGGAGACCTACGGCCCGGACGTCATCGAGACCTACATCGTCTCCATGACGCGCGGCGCGGACGACGTCCTCGCCCCGGTGGTGCTGGCCCGCGAGGCCGGACTGGTCGACGTCGTCGGTGACGGGTCCGGAGGCGCCGACTCCGGCGCGTTCGCGAAGATCGGCTTCGCGCCGCTCCTGGAGACGGTCGACGAGCTGCGGGTCTCCGCCCGGATCGTGGACACCCTCCTGTCCGATCCCACGTACCGGGAGGTGGTGCGCCTGCGCGGCGACGTGCAGGAGGTGATGCTCGGCTATTCGGACTCCAACAAGGAATCGGGGGTGCTCACGAGCCTCTGGGAGATCCACAAGACGCAGCGGCTCCTGCGCGACGTCGCCGCGAAGCACGGGGTCCGGCTCCGCCTGTTCCACGGCCGCGGCGGATCCGTGGGCCGGGGCGGCGGCCCGACGTACGACGCCATCATCGCCCAGCCCAACGGCGTCCTCGAGGGCGAGATCAAGTTCACCGAGCAGGGCGAGGTCATCAGCGACAAGTACTCGCTGCCCGCCCTGGCCCGGGAGAACCTCGAGCTGTCCCTGGCCGCGGTCATGCAGGGCTCCGCGCTGCACCGCACGCCCCGCTCGTCCGACGACGAGCGGGACCGCTGGGCGGAGGTCATGGAGACGGTGTCGGACGCCGCCTTCGCCCGCTACCGCTCGCTGATCGACCACGAGGACCTGCCGGCGTACTTCCTCGCCTCCACGCCGGTGGAGCAGCTCGGCTCGCTCAACATCGGGTCGCGGCCCGCGAAGCGGCCGGATTCGGGCAGCGGCCTCGGCGGCCTCCGCGCCATCCCATGGGTCTTCGGCTGGACGCAGTCCCGGCAGATCGTCCCCGGCTGGTTCGGCGTGGGCTCCGGACTGCGCGCCGCGCGGGAGGCCGGCCATGAGGGGTTGCTCGCGGAGATGCTGGAGCGCTGGCACTTCTTCCGCACCGTGGTCTCGAACGTGGAGATGACCCTCGCGAAGACGGACCTGGACATCGCCGCGCACTACGTCGAGGCCCTCGTCCCCGGCGAGTTGCAGCATCTCTTCGGCGTCATCCGGGAGGAGTACGAGCTCACGCTCGCCGAGATCAGGCTGCTCACGGGCGAACACGAACTGCTCGACAACCAGCCGGTCCTGAAGCGCTCCCTCGCGGTGCGCGACCAGTACCTCGACCCGATCTCCTACCTCCAGGTGGAGCTGCTGCGCCGTGTGCGGTCCGAGGCCGACGGCGGGCAGCCCGACGGGCAGCTGCAGCGCGCGATGCTGATCACCATCAACGGCGTTGCCGCCGGGATGCGCAACACGGGCTGAGCCCCGTACTCCTCCGCACACCGTCGCCCCGGAATACGCCCGGCGACGGTGGGGTTTGCGCCTCAGGCAGCCGAAAGGCGTCCGGCCCGCCGTGACCCGGCGGGCCGGCCCACGAGAAGGAGACCCATGAAGGCAGTGTTCTACGAGCAGTACGGCGACCCCGACGTCCTCCAGTACGGTGAGCAGCCGGACCCGAAGGTGGGACCGGACGCGGTGCTCGTCGACGTCCGTGCGTCCTCGGTCAACCCGGTGGACTGGAAGATCACGGCCGGGTACCTCGACGGTGCCCTGCCGGCGTACTTCCCGGTGATCCCGGGGTGGGACGTGGCCGGCGTCGTCGTCCGGCCCGGGCCGTCGGTGACGGAGTTCCAGGCGGGCGACGAGGTCATCGGCTACGTCCGCGCGGACACCGTGGGCTTCGGGACCTTCGCGGAGCAGGTCGCCGCTCCCGTCCGCACCCTCGCCCGGAAGCCGCGCAACGTGTCCTGGGCGGAAGCGGCCACCATGCCGCTGGCCGGACTCACGGCGTACCAGTCGCTGGCGGCCGTCGGCGTGTCCGACGGCGAGACCGTCCTGGTGCACAACGGTGCGGGCGGTGTAGGCACGTACGCGATCCAGATCGCGAAGGCGTGGGGAGCCCGCGTGCTGGCCACCGCGTCCGCGAAGAACCACGACTTCCTGCGCTCGCTCGGCGCCGAGCCGCTGACCTACGGCGAGGGGCTCGGCGAGCGGATCGCCGAGGCCGCGCCGGAGGGGCTCGACGCCGTCGTCGACTACGTGGGCGGCGACGACTGGGTGGCCTCCCTCGCCTACCTGTCGGACCCGGCCAGGGTTGCCTCCGTGGCCGACGCCGAGGTGAAGGACAAGGGCGGCCGGTACATCTTCGTCCGGCCGAACCCCGAGGACCTGCTCGCGCTCACCGAACTCGTCGAAGCGGGCAGCGTGAAGCCCGTGCTCGCCGGGACCTTCCCCCTGGAGCGTGCGGCCGACGCGTTCCGCAGCAGCATCGACGGCCACGTGCGCGGCAAGATCGCCGTCACCGTCGGAGACCAGGGCTAGGCCCGGGTGCTCCGGGGCACGGCGGCGTCCTGCCGCCGTGCCCACGCGTCCGGCTAGTAGCGCGAGTCCTCGTAGTCGCCGCCCCCGAGGTGGACCGGCTCGCGCCGGGCATCCTGCTGCGCCCGGAGCCAGTGCCGGTACTCGTGGTCCACGCGGTGCCGGCGGGAGCCCGCCGTGATGAGCAGCAGGAAGATCGCCAGGACGGCGAAGAACGCCAGGTTCATCGCGAAGGGCTGGCCGAACACCCGTTCGACGGCGATCCACAGCAGTCCCCACGAGGTGGCCGCGGCCACGGCGAGGCGCCCGCGGTCCGTCGAGCAGACGATGGCGGCCGTCACGAGGACGGCGCTGATCCCGAGGATGGACCACGCGACACCGGACCAGCCGAAGAGGTCCGCTCCCGCGGCCGTGAGGAACGCCGCCCAGTTCGCGGCCGCCGCCAGCAGGACCCAGCCCAGGTAGAGGCCGATCGGCGTATCCACGAGTGCCCCCTCGAGCCTCGTCTCGTTGGGGTGGTCGTTCATGGTCCGGACGGCGGACAGGAGCGCGAAGAAGAGCAGCATGATCACCACGAGGCTCAGCGTCAGGCGGTTGGCCTGTGCGCTCAGGATCCACGCGAGGTTGAGGAGCATGGAGGCCGCCACGGTCCAGCCGAGGTGCCGCTGGCGGTCGGTCCTCCGCTGCGACGGCAGCCACTGGAACACCGTGTACGCCACCAGGCCCACGTAGATCACGCTCCAGATGGAGAAGGCCGTCGACGACGGCGCCAGCAGCGTCGCGTCCGGGGCGAACAGGCCGCCCGCGGCGTCCCGGATGGACGGGCCGCCGAAGGCCCCGACCCCCGCCGCCGAGCCGAGGATGCAGGCGATCGCGCACACCGTCACGACCACCTGCCGCACGATGTCCCGGTCCCAGGAGGAGACGTGGCGGGCCGTCGCACTGCTGCCCCGGTGGATGACCCTGCCGGTCACGTTCGCCGCGGCCCTCGCCCGGACGGCCGCGACCCGGAGCCGCTCCGTAGCGTCCGGGCCGCCGGCGTCACTGCCCGTGCCCGTGCCAGCGCCAGTGGCTTCCTCGCTGCCCGCGGCTTCGATGGTCGTGGCTCCGCTGGGCGCATCAAGGGCACTGGTGCTGCCGCCGGGGGTGGCTCTGCTGCCGGAGGCCCTGGTGGTCGTGGCTCCGCTGGGCGCATCCAGGGTGCGGGTGCCGCCTCCCGTCGTACCGCCCGCACTCGCGGTACCCGTCGCTGAGGTCGGCGCGGGAGACATGCCGGCCCCGTCGTCGCCGCCGGCCGCAGCAGCACGCGGCTGTGCGGCCTTGAGGCGTTCGAGGACACTCGCCGTGTCCGAGGAGGGTGCGGCAGCGGGAGCTTCCTGCGCGACGGTCGGGGGCCTGACCGGCTTGTCAGGGAGCTTCGGACCCGGGTTCTTCGGGGTGCTCATGCGCGTTCTTGGCCTTCCGGTGTTTCTTCAGGGCGAGGATTGCCGCCGTGATGGCTCCCACAAGCGTACCGATCACCATTCCGAGCAGGGCACCCATCCAGGCGGGCAGCCCGGTCGAGGCGCCCGCGACGAAGCCGAGGCCCACCAGCCAGGCCGTCCACAGCGCGCCTCCGGTGCCGGCGGCCAGCATGAAGGGGCGGAGGGGCAGTTCCGCGATGCCCGCCGCGGCGACGCTCGCGGTGCGCCCGCCGGGCAGGAAGCGCACGGCGACGACGGCGGCGTAGGTGGGCGAGGAACCCGCCTTCGCGATGGCCTCGCGCAGCCCCCGATGCACCCGGCGCCCCCAGCGGAAACGGTCGAGGACATACGTGAGCCGGCGCCGGAACAGGAGGAACAGGGCCACGTCCCCCAGCCAGCTGCCGGCCCACGCGACGAGGCCCGCGACGGGCAGCAGGAGCATGCCGTCGGCGGCCATGGTGCCGGCGCCGATCACGAGCAGTTCCGAGGGCACCACGGGGAGCACCACATCGGCGACGACGACGGCGAACATGAGGAGGAGGTAGAGCGGGTCGGGGATGTCCGTTCCGGGCAGGTCCACTCCGCAAATGTACCGTCCGGACCCGGGGCGCCGCCGGGGACCGGGGGGAGACCCGGGCCGGGGCAGGGGAGAATGCAGGGACGAAACCGGGCGGGAAACCGGGACGGGTCAGGGCAGGGTCAGGCGAACCCGGCGAGGGTGAGGCCGGATTCGAAGCTCCGCTCGGTGCCGTCCACCGGGTCCGTGAACGCGATGCTGTGCGCGAGGAGCTGCAGTGGCCGGGTGTAGTCGTCGGGTGCCTGCGGATGCAGCACCGGGTAGAACGGGTCGTTCACGATGCCGAGCCCGAGGGACGCCATGTGCAGCCGGAGCTGGTGGGTCTTGCCGGTGTGCGGCTGCAGCCGGTACAGGCCGCGGCCGGCGCGCTGGTCCAGCAGGCTCACCGTGGTGTGGGTGTTCGCCGGTCCCTCGACCTCCTGGGCCAGCAGGTAGGTCCGGGACTTCACGATCCTGCTGCGCACGTCCTGCGGCTCCTCGTCGAGCCGCAGCTCCGGCCGGACCGGCGCCACGGCCCGGTATTCCTTGCTGATGCGCCTGTTCTCGAAGAGCAGCTGGTAGGCGCCGCGGGTGTCCGGGTCGATGGAGAACATGAGGATGCCCGCCGTCATGCGGTCCAGCCGGTGCATGGGGATGAGGTCCGGGATGCCGAGTTCCACCCGCAGCCGCACGAGGGCGGACTCCGCCACGTACATGCCGCCCGGCGTGGTCGGGAGGAAGTGCGGCTTGTCGACGACGAGCAGGTGATCGTCCTGGTACAGGATCGACAGCTCGACGGGCAGCCGCTCCTCGACCGGCAGCTCACGGTAGTACCAGACGAACGTGTGCTCACCGAGCGGGGTGGACCGCGTCAGGACCTCGCCGCCCAGGGCGACCACCTCCCCGCGGTCGAAGCGCTCGCCGATACCCTCGGGATCCACGTGGTCGAAGCGGTCGAGGATGTAGTCGAGGGCGGTCTCCCACGGGCCCTCGGCCGGCAGGCGGAGCCGAGTCGCGTTGACGCCGTTGCGCACGGGCAGGGGTGATCTCATCGCCATCAGCGCATCACCTCTCCGATTCCGTCCATCTGGTCAGGGTAGTGCCGTCCCGGCCGGGGCTTCCAATCGCGGCTGGCAGTGCGGACAGTAGTAGAGCTCGCGCAGTTCGGTCTCCTTGTCCCCGAGCTGTTCGAGTGCCACGGGCGTGCCGCAACGCAGGCAGCCCCGCCGGGACCGCCCGTACACCCAGAGCGTGTTGCCGCGGAGCTGTCCCGTCGTCGCCCGGGTGCTGCGCTCCTTGTTCGCCTCGAGGAGCTTCTTGGACAGCTCGACCATGCGCGGCAGGTTCGGCACCTCGCCCACCGGGGTGAGCGGGTGGACGCCGGCGAGGAAGCACAGCTCGCACCGGTAGACGTTGCCGATCCCCGCGAGGTTCCGCTGGTCGAGCAGGGCGAGGCCGATGGGACGCTCCGGCTGCTCCCTCAGGCGTCGCAGTGCCTCCTCCGGGTCCCAGTCGGGACCGAGCAGGTCGGGCCCCAGGTATCCGACGGCGTCGTCCTCCTCGGCGCGCGGGATCACCCGCAGGAAGCCGAGTTCGAAACCGACGACGACGGCGTCCGCGGTCTCCAGGATGCAGCGCGCCTTGAAGGCCGGTCTCCGCCATTTCTCCCCGCGGGCGTAGACGTGCCAGAGGCCCTCCATCTTGAGGTGCGAGTGGATGTCCCAGCCGTCGTCGCCCCCGCCCCGGATGAGCAGGTGCTTCCCGCGGGACACCGCCTCCTGCACGGCGTCACCGGTGAAGTCCACGGTGGCGAAGCGGGGCACACGGATGTCGCAGCGCGTCAGCGTCTTCCCGGCGAGGGCGCGGTGCAGTTCGCGGGCGGCGCGCCACACGGTATCGCCCTCAGGCACGGATCCTCAGCCCCTTCGGTGTGGAGTGGAAGCCGGCGTCGGCGAGCGCGCGGCCGATGTCGGTGTCCAGGATCTCGCCGCCGTTGACCTTCTCGAGGGCCATCTTGTCCGCGGCCCCCCGGCGGATGATCGTGACCAGGGCCAGCGCTGCCGCCCGCAGGACGTCGACGTCCTCGGTGAACGCCAGCAGTGTCTTGCCGCCCCGCTCCACGTACAGCGCGAGCGCCCCGTCCACGAGCACGACGAGCGCCCCCGCCTTCCGCCCGGCGCGGTGGCCGCCGTCGGCCTGGGGCCAGCTGAGCGCCGCGCCGTAGGGGTTGGCGGGATCCGTGGCCGCGAGGGCCACAGCCTTCAGGGGAGCGGCTTCCCCGCCGAGCACGTCCTGGGCGGTGGGCAACTGGTTGTCGGCGCTGAAGGAGCGCAGGCGGTCCACCGTGGCCGGGACGGCGAACTGCGCGGCGCCGAGATGCTCGATGAAGTAGCCGCGCCGGCACCGGCCCATCTCCTCGAGCCGCGCCAGCACCTTGTACATGAGGCCGAAGCCTCCGGGGATGCCCTCGTTGCCGACGGCCCCGCGGGTGACGACGCCGTAGCGGTCGAGCAGCAGTTCCGCCTGCGCGTGCGCGTGCAGGGTGGTCTCCGCCTCGACGGCGGGCAGCATGTTCCAGCGGCCGGCCGCGAGGGGAGGCGTGGCCCGCTGGTAGCCGCCGGTGGCGCCGTCGTCGCCCGCCACGCTCAGCCGCATCGAGGCCCCGGTGAGTGACTTGCCGGGGGCGCGGCCCAGCCGCCCGGCCCGCGAGGTCCGTGCACGGGCCGGGACCGGTCGCTGCTTGTGGGCCGTCTTCCCGTGCGCGAGGAGGGCGCGCACGGGGGAGAACGTGTCGTTGCTGATCCTGCCCGCCCACACCAGGTCCCACAGGGCGGTGACGACGGCGGCGTCCGACGTAGCCTCCTGCACGTCGAGCTGGTTGGTGAGCTGGCGCAGGAAGTACCCGCCGCCACCGGCGAGGAGGTCGAGCAGTCCGGTGTGGAGGGCCGTGGGCTCGAAGGTGGGATCGGGTCGGAGCGTCAGGGAGGCGTTCTCGGCCAGGTGCAGGGCGATCCAGCCGTCGTTGCCGGCCAGCGACCCGGCGCCGGACCAGAGCACCTCGCCGGTCGCCGTCAGCTCGTCGAGCATGGCGGGCGCGTAGTTGGCCACGCGCTGGGCGAGGATCAGCGGCTCCCACGCCGACGCGGGGATGGGCACGCCGGAGAGCTGGTCGATGACGGTGACCACACCGTCCAGGCCGCGCAGCCCGGAGCCGATGTGCTGCCAGGCGGGCAGGAACCGCCCGTAGGCGGCGGGGTCCACCGGCTCCACCTCCTGGCGCAGGGCGGCCAGCGACCGGCGGCGCAGGCGGCGGAGGACCTCGGCGTCGCACCACTCGCTGGCGGCCGGGGCGTGCACGGTGATGGTGCCGGGCTCGGCGCCCGAGGCCGCCGAGATGTCGAGCACGGGTACCGACTCGGCGGGGCGGAACTCGCCCTCCACCACGCGCCCGGCGCCGGCGAGGCGCTGCAGCGACCCGGCGACGACGGCGACGCCGAGCCCCAGGCGGGATGCGGCCTCCGCGGCCGTGAAGGGGCCGTGCGTGCGCGCGTAGCGCCCCACGAGGTCCCCGAGGGGATCGTCGACGGGCTCGATGAAGGCCAGGGGGATGCCCATGGGCAGGGGGACGCCGAGGGCGTCCCGCAGGCGGGCGGCGTCCTCGACGGCGGCGACGCGCTCGACGCCGCCGATGTGGACGGTCAGGGCGCGGTTGGCCTTCACGAGGGCGGCCACGTGTCCGCGCACCACCTCGGGTGAGGCCCTCACGGGGTTCGGGGCGGCCGGGGCGTTCGCGGCGAGCAGCTCCTCGTCGGAGGGGTCGTCGGACGGGGGCGCACCGGACGGGGATGTGCCGTCCTCCGGGTCGTCGCCGGCCACCCGGAGGGTGGCGCCGGCCGGCGGGGTGCTGTCGGCGAGGGCGGCGGCGGCCTGCTCGTCGGCGGGTGCCGCGAGGCGCTCGGTGATCTCCTCGACGGTGAGCGGTCCGAGCAGGCGCAGCAGGTCGGCGACGCCCTCGAGCCCGCGGGCGAGGCGGTCCTGCTTGAGGCGCTGCAGCTCGAGTTCCGTGTCGGCGATGACCCGGGCGTCCAGCAGTTCCCGCAGTTCGGCCCGGCCGAGCAGTTCGTTGAGGAGGGTCGGGTCGAGCGAGAGCGCGGCGGCCCGGCGCTCGGCCAGCGGGGAGTCGCCCTCGTACAGGAAGGACGCGACGTAGCCGAACAGCATGGAGCGCGCGAAGGGTGAGGGCTGCTGCGTGGTGACCTCGACGATCCGCAGTTCCCGGCGTTCGAGCGAGGCCGCGAGGTCCTTCAGGGCGGGGAGGTCGTAGACGTCCTGCAGGACCTCGCGCACGGTCTCGAGGACGATCGGGAAGGTCGGGTACTTCTTCGCGACGTCGAGCAGCTGCGCCGACCGCTGCCGCTGCTGCCACAGCGGGGTGCGCTTGCTCGGGTTCTGGCGGGGCAGCAGCAGGGCGCGGGCCGCGCACTCGCGGAAGCGGGAGGCGAAGAGCGCGGACCCGCCCACCTCGGCCGTCACGATGCCGTCGAGTTCCTCGGCGTCGAACAGGAACAGGTCGGCGCCGGGTGGCTCGTCGTCCATGAGGGGGACGCGCAGCACGATGCCGTCGTCGGAGGCCATCGCGGAGCCGTCCATGCCGTAGCGCTGCTCGAGCCGCGCGCCGACGGCGAGCGCCCACGGTGCGTGAACGGGCATGCCGAAGGGGCTGTGCAGGACCACGCGCCAGTCGCCGAGCTCGTCGTGGAAGCGTTCGACGACGAGCGTCCTGTCGTTCGGCACCACCTCGGTGGCTTCGCGCTGCTCGCTGAGGTAGGTGATGAGGTTCCCCGACGCCCAGGTGTCGAGTCCGATCTTCTCGCACCGCTCCTGCGCCTTCTCCGGCGTGGCCCCGGACATCTCGCGCCGGAAGGCGCCGAGGGCACGGCCCAGTTCGACGGGCCGGCCGAGGGAGTCGCCCTTCCAGAACGGGAGCTTGCCGGGCTGGCCGAAGGCGGGGGAGACCAGCACGCGGTCGTGCGTGATCTCCTCGATGCGCCAGCTGGTGGCGCCGAGGGCGAAGACGTCGCCCACGCGGGATTCGTAGACCATCTCCTCGTCGAGCTCGCCCACGCGGCGGCCCCCGGCGCGGGGACCCTCGCCCTCGGAGCCGACGAGGAAGACGCCGAACAGCCCGCGGTCGGGGATGGTGCCGCCCGAGGTGACGGCCAGGCGCTGCGCTCCGGGCCGCCCGGTGATGGTGCCCTCCACGCGGTCCCAGATGATGCGCGGGCGCAGTTCGGCGAACTCGTCGGACGGGTAGCGTCCGGCGAGCAGGTCGAGGGTCGCGTCGAAGGCGGAGCGGGGCAGGGTGGCGAACGGCGCGGAGGTCCTGACGACGTCGAACCACTCCTCGACGTCGATGGTGCCGAGCGCCGCGGCCGCGACGGTCTGCTGCGCGAGGATGTCGAGCGGGTTGGTGGGGATGTAGAGGGGTTCGATCTGCCCGGCGAGCATGCGCTCCACCGTGACGGTGGTGTTGACGAGGTCCCCGCGGTGCTTGGGGAAGAGCACGCCCTGGGACACCTCGCCCACCTGGTGGCCGGCGCGCCCCACGCGCTGCAGGCCGCTCGCCACGGAGTGCGGCGACTCGACCTGCACCACGAGGTCCACGGCGCCCATGTCGATGCCGAGCTCCAGCGAACTGGTGGCGACCACGCAGCGCAGGCGCCCCGACTTGAGGTCGTCCTCGATGAGGGCGCGCTGGTCCTTCGAGACGGATCCGTGGTGGGCGCGGGCGAGGAGCGCCTCGGCGCCGCTGGACTGCCCCGCCTGGGCCATCATCTGCGCCGGCGTGGCGGTGGTGTGCGCGAACGACGGCGCGGGCACGGGCTCGACGGCGTCCGGGTCGCCGCCCGCCGCCCACACGGCGTCGCGCTCGCGGCGTTCAGCGTGGATCTCGTTGAGCCGCGCGGTCAGGCGCTCGGCGAGTCGGCGCGAGTTGGCGAACACGATCGTGGACCGGTTCTGCTGGATCAGGTCGACGATCTTCTCCTCGACGTGCGGCCAGATGCTCGCCTGCGGCACGGCGTCGCCGTCGTCGTCGGTGTTGGCCGCTGCTCCGCCGAGCTCGGTCATGTCCTCCACCGGCACGGTGACGGTCAGGTCCCATTGCTTCTTCGACGGCGGGGCGACGATCTCCACGGGGGCGTTGCCGGAGAGGAAACGGGCCACGGTCTCCTTCGGCTCCACCGTGGCGGAGAGCCCGATGCGCTGCACGGGCTTCTCGAGCAGGGCGTCGAGGCGGGCCAGCGACACCGCCAGGTGCGCGCCGCGCTTGGTGCCTGCGACGGCGTGGACCTCGTCGATGATGACGGTGTCCACCTCCATGAGCGTCTCGCGCGCCTTCGAGGTCAGCATGAGGAACAGGGACTCGGGCGTGGTGATGAGGATGTCCGGTGGCCGCGTCAGCATGGCCCGGCGTTCGGCCTGCGGGGTGTCGCCCGAGCGGACGCCGACCGTGATGCTGGGCGCGGGCAGGCCGAGGCGCTTCGCGGTCTGCGTGATGCCGATCAGCGGGGCCCGGAGGTTCCGTTCGACGTCGACGCCGAGCGCCTTCAGGGGTGAGATGTAGAGGACACGGGTGCTGCGCTTCGGCTTCGCCGGGGCCTTCCGGCCCTTGGCGGGGGTCGCGGGTTCGGGTTCGACGTCGCCGCTGCCCTCGCCGGAGGCGATCAGCCGGTCCAGTGCCCAGAGGAATGCGGCGAGGGTCTTGCCCGAGCCGGTGGGGGCGACGACGAGCGCGTTGGAACCCGCGGAGATGGCGGACCAGGCACCCTCCTGGGCGGGAGTGGGTTCGGAGAAGGCTCCCGCGAACCACTCATGGGTTGCGGGGGTGAACCTCGTCAGTACCTGCGTCACTCCCTCATCATGCCCCAGCGCACCGACACTCGGTCAGGACGCCGGTGTGCAGGGACGGACTAGGAAGCGGCCTGCAGGGGGCTGATCGTCATCAGCACGATCGACGCGGCCGAACAGGCCGGGAGCGCCTGGGGCAGGACGAGCGAGTCGGTGGCGCCGGGCGGGTAGACGCGGAGGCCGGTCGCGGGCGTGAGTCCGCAGTCGGCACCGTAGTTCTGGGCGTTGGCCTGCCGCAGGGTGGCCGTGGCGGACGCTCCCGGGGCGAGGAGCATGGGCACCGATGCCGCGCCGTCGCGGTCCGCCGGGGCACCGATTTGGTTGCCCGAACCGTCCACGGAGGAGACGCCCGGGTACCCCGCGACCGTGCACCCCTGGTCCGAGGCGTTGGTCAGCACGAGCGTGCGGTACACGCTCCCGGCAGCGCCGCCGCCCGGCTGGTCCTGGACGGACCCCGTCAGCTGAGCCGCGGTGCAGGGGCCGGCCGCGGCCGGCGTGGACGCCTCCGGGGACGGCGACGCGCTCGGCGCAGGGGCAGCAGGGGCAGCAGGGTCCGCGGGTGCAGTCGTGGATGCGGTGGACGGCGACGCCGTGGACGTCGGTTCGGGCGCTGGTGTCGTGGCTGACGCCGTCGACTCCGCGGACGGTGATCCGGACGCCGTCGGTGCTCCGGTCGCGGTCTCGGAGGTCGACGCGGCCGGTTCTCCGGTCCCCGGATCCGACGTCGAGCACCCGCTCACGGCGACGAGTGCTCCGGCAGCCGCAATGGCCGCGATCCAACGCTTGCTCCCCAGCAGTGTAGTCATGGGCTCACCCTACGGCCGCGGCCTCCCACGCCACAGAGGTGCACCACGTCGTGCCGAGATCGTTACCTGGGCCGCCTACTCGTGGTGGTACGAGCGCCCGCCCGCGATCTCCTGCGCCCGGTACACCTGCTCGGCGAGGATGAGGCGCACGAGCTGGTGCGGGAAGACCAGGGGCGAGAGGGACCAGGTGAAATCGGCCCGCTGGTGCACCTGCTGGTCGACGCCGTACGCGCCGCCGATGATCACCGTGACGCTGCGGGAGGCCTCGAGCGGCGCCAGCAGGGTCCGGGAGAGGGCCGGAGAGTCGATCGCCTTGCCGCGTTCGTCGAGGAGGATCACGTAGTCGGCGCCCAGTTTGGCGAGGAGTCGCTCCGATTCCTCCTTGCGCGCCGCATCGTGCTCTCTCGCCGAATGGGCGATGAGCTGCCAGGAGAGGTCGAAGGGCTTCTTCAGCCGCCTGGAGTACCGCTCGATGCCGTCGGACACCCAGCTCTCATGCTTGCGGCCCACTGCGAGCACCCGGATTGCCATTGGTTCAGGCTATCGCCCGGATCACGGTTCCATGCCCGCATCCTCGGACCGGGCGACGTGCACCCCGTAGGGTGGAATGCAGACGAAAGGAGCACTACATGAAGAAAATTCTCATGGTTCTGACCAGCGTTTCCGAGCTCGGCGACACGGGGGAGAAGACCGGCTACAACGTGGCCGAGGCCTCGCATCCCTGGAAGGTCTTCAAGGATTCCGGGCACTTCGTGGACTTCGCCTCGATCCAGGGCGGCCAGCCCCCGCGCGACGAGGTGGACACCACCGATCCCATCCAGGTGGCCTTCACCGAGGACGAGACCACGCGGGCAGGCCTCTACAACACGGCCCGCGTGGACGTCGTCGACCCCGGCCAGTACGACGCCGTGTACCTGGTGGGCGGCCACGGCACCATGTGGGACTTCCCGGACAGCGACGGACTGCAGAAGCTCGTTGCCAGCGTCTACAACGCCGGGGGCCTGGTGGGCGCGGTCTGCCACGGGCCGGCCGGCCTGCTGGACGTGGAGCTGGAGAACGGTCTCCGCCTCGTCGAGGGCCGGAGGGTGGCCGCCTTCACCAATGACGAGGAGGTCGCCGCAGGCAAGGACAAGGTCATCCCGTTCTTCCTGGCGGACCGGCTCGAGGCGCAGGGTGCCACCCACGTCTTCGCCGATGTGTTCGAGGAGAAGGTCGTCGTCGACGAGCGCCTGGTGACCGGCCAGAACCCGGCGTCGGCCGCGGGCGTGGCCAAGGAGATGGAGAAGCTCTTCGCGGAGGTCATCCATCAGGAGAAAGCCGAGGAGCAGCACGAGACGGAGGCCCTGCGCGCCGAGAAGGATGCGCTCAAGGCCGCTGCGGTGGAGGACGAGAGCTGACCCCGCCACCCCGCCCGGAGCCGACCGGCTCCGGGTGGGGGCAGGGCCCCTGCTTCGCCTACCCGGCGGCGTCCTCCCGTGGCGTGATGCCGAACGCAGGGCACTGAGGTTCGGTGATGTTCCCGACGCCGGCGTGTGGTGCGCTCGGGAGTGGTCTGCAGGGCCATGATGGTGAGCCCCGAACTGTCGACGGCGAGCGCCGCGCCGCAGCCGTCGGCGAACCGCATCCCCTGCTCGCCGCCGGTGACGGAGGTGAGCCTCTGCGACGGAGTGACCTATGGCGGAGTGCCTGATCATTGGCGCGCCACCGTGTCGGAGGATGTGACAGGTCGTGCGGGTGGTACCTGCGGACGGTAGCGGGAGGAGACGGAGTGGCGGATACAGGTAGTGATTCCAGTGGCAGGGCAGAAAGCCGAAAACCCGCGAGATCCACAGTGAAGTGGTACTGGAAGCTGGCTGGTCTGCTGTTCTTCGGCTACACCATTCTTTACATGTCGATGCCTGTTCTGGACTCCTTCGGGATCGAAAGCATCCGATGTGAGGTGGGTGCGGCACGGGCTGATACAAGCTCCGGCGGTACCAGGGGCTCGGCCTCAACGGCCGGTGTCCTGGTCGAGACGACCGACTGCGGAAAGATCCACGTGGCCGAGGGGGTCAATTTCGACAATCAAGCCGAAGTCGCTGGGTCCTTCAGGACCGGCAGCCACTACGAATTCGATCTCGGCTGGTTCTCACGAGTGGTGACGAAGGACATCAGACACGGAATTCCCTCGGTGCGGGACTATCGCCTGGTGGGGTGATCCGTCCACACGTGCTGAACTGTCACCGCCCGCGAACGGCGCGTTCGCCCATACCGGAACGGCAGCATCATCAGGGCGGGGTCTGCGAGTGACCCGCTCCCGGGTGTCATGGTTTCGCAGCGCACGGTAGAGCCCTCGCACGACTGCTCCGGGTGCACCGCGCTCAAGGACGACGTGTCAGCATCCGGACCCGGAAACACAAAACGCCCTCCCGTAGGAGAGCGCAGTGTGGTCGATACCTGACGACATCACGTGGCGGTGACGGTGGGATTTGAACCCATTGCGGTAGCCCCTCAGATCCAAAGTGTTACCTCGTAAAGCCCTAGAATCCAGCGTTTCTGACCTTCATTCGTGGGGCCAACATATTGCTCATGTCGTAGGTGCTCCATCCCTTGCCGGTTGAGGGCCACGACGACGTTGTCCAGGTCATCCGGGAACAGTGCGGCGTCGGTGTCCAGGGTGACCTGGGCGGACTTGTGGCCGAGCATCCTCTGGACGACCTCCACGTTCGCCCCAACGCTGATCGCGAGCGATGCGGCCGTATGCCGTAGGTCATGGAGCGTGACTGCTGTTCGAACTCGTTGCGGTTGATGGGGTTGTTCCATCCCCCCCCGACCCGGGCCTTTAGAAATCCCCGCCCGGGTAGATGCCCTCGGGCAGGGTGAAGCACGCAGATCCCGAGGCGATACGGATCTCGTTCGGGGACAATCCTTCGGAGACGAGATGACTCTCCCCAGGAGCAGGCGGGTCGATCTGGATCCGATAGTCTTCATTTACGTCCCTATCGACGGATACTTCGGTTCCGTTCGCCCGGTAGTGGGCTTCGATGGCTTTCACGATGGGCTCTATCTCGGTTCCTTCGGCGACCGTGACCGTCGTTGCAGCAGCCCAGTGGTGCTGGGTCTCGTTGCAGGACAGAAGCGTGCCCGTCTGCTGTTGATCGATCGAGAGAACAGCATCTTCCGGGATCAGTGCGGCGATCTCCCGTTCCATGGCCTGGGTGCGGGCTTTGGCTTCCTGCCAGGTCAGGTCAGTTTCCATCGGCTCCTCCTGTGTGCGAGCAGCCGTTGGCGCAGGCGGCTCGGTCGGATCCGCATTCGGGTTCCCGGCACAACCGGCAAGCCCTATCAGACCCACCACCAACAACGTCATGGCACCGCTCCGCGCCCTCATCGAGTCACAGTTCTAAGCATTTTTTCGAGCGCTTTCATGTTGTCCTCGCTGTCGGCGGCGATGAGGCTGTGGTTGTCCATGAGGATGTTCCCTTCTTGGATGCTGTTGATCGCACCGTCGAGTTCGTCGTCGTCGGGTCCGCGGTAGAAGTGCTGGTCGAACGCAATGAGCAACCCTTAAAAATTTCTCAGCCTACTCCGCCGGAGATGCTTTTCCAGCAGGCCCGACGAATCATTTAGTGTTCGACCAACCTAGGTCAGTAAGGCTTGGATCCCTTTTTCTGGGCGAAGGTCTTCGGGATTCAGACGCGCACGGTTCCGCCTCGTTGCGCAATTGTTGGTATAGCGCCGTTTCTCGGGTACGCCCGGAGCAGGTCCGTCGCGCTGCTCTGTCAAATCTTCTTTGCAGGGTAGGGAGCGAGCGTATCGCAGAAGATGTGCGGTCACTCTGCTGGGTCCAGTGGCCACATGAGGGGCGATTCTGGCGGTCGCTGCAACAGGAAGTGTCCTGATCGGTTTGATGGGGATCATGAAGCAGCAATGTGCTTGGGTCTTATGCTTCAGTTAGAGGGCCATCCCCAATCGGGGCCAGTTTCGCTGAGGGTGCTTGAATCATCACTCCCCGAAGGCACCGCGCAGCAGGCCGTTGGTGATGCCGCGCTGCCAAGGTGAGCGCGGGTCGCAGAAGCAGATGTCGAAACTCGTGTCTATCTTCATGGCCCTCGGTCCCGTGGATCTGCATGCTCATGCATAGTCTTGGGTGCAAAGACGTCGCAGTCGGACTTTGGTCTTTTGGATGAGGGCATCACGAGGCCGACGAAGTACTTCGATCCCATCGTGTCGCCCTTTGTGCCGACATGAGGGCTCTTCGAGGCGTGCGCGGTTCGAGAGCCAATCGCAGGCAGAGCGCCGCGATGTGGCGTGATTGAACGTGGCTGAGGACAAGCGCGGCGGAAATCGCGTTACTGCTGAGCTGCCGCTGGCCCTTCCCTGACAAAGCAGAAGGCCCCGCATCCCTGTGTTCGCAGGGGCTGCGGGGCCTTCTCGGTGGCGGTGACGGTGGGATTTGAACCCACGTTGGCTTTTACACCAAACAACATTTCGAGTGTTGCACCTTCGGCCGCTCGGACACGTCACCAACGCCACTACGTTACCGGGTCCAGCGCCCCAGACCCAAAACGGCCCGGGCAGAACAGCTAGGGGAGCTCGACGACGTCGTTCTTGCCGACGTCGGGCTTGGTGCCCGTCACGAGGCCCTTGACCATCTTCACGGCCGAGACGACGCGAGGCGCGTCCATGGACCAGTACTCGGCGGTGTCGGCGTCGACGTGGATGAGCGCGACGGCGGGATCCTCACGGCCGTTCTCGAACCATGCGGACACCGACGGCCCCCACAGCTCGTCGATCTTCGCCTGGTCCTTCGTCAGGGTGGCCGTGCCCGCGATCGAGACGTAGCCCTTGCCCGTGCTCGCGGAGACGTTGACCTGCGGGTTGGCGCGGATCTCGTCGGCCTTGGGGGAGGGGTCCTCCGTGAAGAACCAGAGGTCGCCGTCGAAGTCCTTCGCCTGGAGCGCGAGGGGCCTGCTCACGAGCCGGCCATCGAGGCTCACGGTGGTGAGGATCGCGATGTCGGTCTTGCCGAGGATGTCCTGTACTTCTTTCAAGCCGTCCTGCTGATCTGCCACGTCTACTCCTTCGAAGGGGATGCTGCGGATTTCATCAGCCTACGCACTATCGCCCCGGGCCGGAACCGGACCGCTGGGCCGCGAAGAACTCCGTGAGCAGCAGCGCGCACTCCTCCTCGCGGACCCCCGCGACGACCTCGGTCCAGTGGTTCAGCCGGCGCTCGCGCAGCACGTCGAACACCGAGCCCGACGCTCCTGCCTTCTCGTCCCAGGCCCCGAACACCACGCGGGGGATGCGCGCCAGGACCGAGGCGCCGGCGCACATGGCGCACGGTTCGAGCGTGACCACCAGGGTGCAGCCCTCGAGCCGCCACGCGCCGAGACGTGCGGCGGCGGCGCGGATGGCCTGCACCTCGGCGTGCGCCGTCGGGTCCCCGAGCTCCTCGCGCTGGTTCCAGCCCGTACCGAGGACCGCGCCGTCGGGCCCGACGACGACGGCGCCGATCGGCACGTCCGCGCTCGCGCGGGTCAGTGCGGCCGCCTCCAGGGCCAGCCCCATCCACGCCCGGTGCTCGGGGGGGACGGGGAGGAGGGAGGGGGCCATGGCTCCAATGGTACTTTTGAGGTATGCGTGTACTGGTAGTCGACCACCCCCTGGTAGCCCACAAACTCACGGTTCTCCGGGACAAGGACACGTCGTCGCCGGTGTTCCGGCTCCTCACCGAGGAACTCGTCACCCTGCTGGCCTACGAGGCCACCCGCGACGTCCGCGTGGAGACCGTGTCCATCGAGACGCCGGTCACGAAGACCGAGGGCGTCGGACTCGTGAAGCCCACCCCCCTCGTGGTCCCCATCCTCCGCGCCGGCCTCGGGATGCTCGAGGGCATGACGCGCCTCGTGCCGACGGCCGAGGTGGGCTTCCTCGGGATGGCCCGCAACGAGGAGACCCTCGAAGCCATCACGTACGCCGAGCGGCTGCCGGACGATCTCACCGGGCGCCAGGTCTTCGTGCTCGACCCGATGCTCGCCACGGGAGGCACCCTCCGCGAGGCCATCAAGTTCCTCTTCGCCCGGGGAGCCGCGGACATCACCTGCATCTGCCTGCTCGCCGCCCCGGAGGGCCTCGCCACGCTGCAGGAGGAGCTCGAGGGCCGCAACGTCACCATCGTCCTGGCCTCGATCGACGAGCGGCTCGACGAGAAGTCGTACATCGTCCCGGGCCTGGGCGATGCCGGCGACCGCCTCTACGGCGTCGTCGGTTAGGACCCACGCCCCGGCCGCTTCGTCTCGTGACGGGCCGGACTGCTCTGTCGTCAGCCCTCGTAAAGGCTTGCATTCGGACGAATCGTCCATTTCCGGCGTAAGGCGTGGACGTCGTGCGCCCTGTCGACGGACCAGGGCGCTTCGATGCACATTCCGTCTCCCGCATGAGGCGTCCGCATGCTGGACTATCGACCTTTGTTACTTGCGCGTAGCCGATTGTTACGTGCAATAATTCGTCACGTGAACACCCTTTCACTCGCATATTCAGCCGCGGTCTCCTCCCCGGACACTTTGTCCGGAGTCGGCCGCTGCTGTTTTCGAATGCACGCGTAACGGTTACACCCCAACCCTTTTACGCATTCTCAGGCCCAACGGCGGGCGATCCTCTTCATCCCGACCGGGCACATCCCGCATTCGAGCCGCGATGACGGCACACTTCACGAGGTTGGTTCCATGTCAGTTAATCCGGGTTACGTCCACATCTCCCTCCGCTCGCCCCAGAACCGCCAAGCACGCCCGTCCTTCGGGCACGCCCTTCCCGGTCACGCGCAGCAGCCCCCGGCTTCCCAGTCCCGCCTGCAGGCCGTCCCCGGCGGGGATGCCGGGCCGGCCATGACCGCGCCCGTCCCCGTCGTGACGCCCAACGGCGTCCCGGGCCCCCAGGCGGTCACCGGCGATACGACCGCGCGGGGCTTCGTGCTCTACGTCGCCCTGGACGAGGCCACCGCCGCGGCGGCGGGCACCACGTTCACCAAGCTGGCCCAGGACGTGCGGGCCTATGTGCGCTCCCTCGTGCCGACCGCCGAGAGCCACGCGGCCGTCGCGCTCGCCCCGGCGGATGCTCCCGGCTCGGACATCGACGTCGTCCGTACTGCGCTCGGCGACCCGACCGTCGCCCGCCGTGCCCGCCCCGAGGCCGTCCCCGCACCACCCCGGGCGCAGCAGTCCCGGCCCACAGGAGTGCTCATCGACCTGTCGCGGCGCGAGGTCCACCTCGACGGCGAGACCCTGAACCTCACGTTCAAGGAGTTCGAACTCCTGAACTACCTCGTGGAGAACGCGACCCGCACAGTGGGTCGCGAGGAACTGCTCAGCGGGCTGTGGCGGAACGCCGACGAGGTGCCGAACGAGCGCACCATCGACGTGCACATCCGTCGCCTGCGCTCGAAACTGGGCCGCCTGGCCAACACCGTGCGCACCGTCCGCGGCCAGGGCTACCGCTTCTACGACCACCCGGAGGTCGTGGTCTGGGCGGCCCCCGAGTACTCCATCTAGGCTGCCGGGCACACCGGTGAAGCCCTAGACTGCGAGAATGGCCTCCCACCACCTGAAACGACTCATGCTGCTGCGCCATGCGAAGGCCGAGTTCCAGGAGGGCATCCCCGACCACGAGCGGTCGCTCAGCTCGCGCGGCCACGCCGACGCTCCGCTCGTGGGGCGCTGGATGCTGGAGCACGACGCCGTCCCGGACTTCATCCTCGTCTCCACGGCCCTGCGCACCCGCCAGACCTGCACCTGGGTCTGCAAGGAGCTGGGGGACAAGGCGCCCACGCCCAAGCTGGAGGACGAGCTCTACGCGGCCCGTCCCTCCGAGATGCTCACTCTGATCAACCACGTGCCGCAGACCGTGACGAGCCTGCTCGTCATCGCGCACAACCCCGGCATCCAGGACCTGGCGATGCGCCTCGCCTCCGTCCGCTCCAGCGAGCGCGCGGTCATGGACCTCGCGACGGACTACCCGACGTCCGGTCTCACCGTCATGACGTTCGACGCCCCCTGGGCGGAGCTCGACGGGCGCGACGCCGACGTCACGGACTTCGTGGTGCGCCGGGCGTCGACGCTCCGCTGACGGGTCCGGTCCGCTACAGCCCGTACTTCTCGAGCAGCCGCAGCCACACCTCGCTCACGGTGGGGTAAGCGGGCACGGCATGCCACAGGCGGTCGAGGGGCACCTCCCCGACGATCGCGATCGTGGCGGCGTGCAGCATCTCGGACACCTCGGGCCCCGCGAAGGTGACGCCCACGAGCACCTTCCGGTCCTCGTCGACGACCATCTGCGCCCAGCCCTTGTACCCGTCGGAGTGCAGGGCGGACCCGGCGACGGCGATCTCGAGGGACGTCTCGGAGGCGTTGACGCCGTCCTCCCGTGCCTGCTCGAGCGTGCGGCCCACCATGGCGATCTCCGGATCGGTGAACACCACCTGGGGGACGGCGCTCCGGTCCGCCGTCGACGTGTAGGCGCTCCACTCCGCGGCGGTATCACCGAGGGTGCCCCGGGCTCGGGCCGCGATGGCGTCACCGGTGGTGCGCGCCTCGTACTTGCCCTGGTGCGTCAGCTGGACCACGCCGCCCGCATCGCCGACGGCGTACAGCCAGCCGCCGGCGTCGGGTACGCGCCCGGTGGCGTCCCGGGTCAGCGTCGTCGGGTCCAGGCCGATGCTCTCGAGCCCGAGTCCGGCGGTGTGCGGGTGCCGTCCGGTGGAGACGAGGAGCTTCTCCGCCGTGACGGTCCGGCCGTCGCCGACATCGAGCACGAAGCCGCCGTCCTCCTGCCGGACGGCGTTCGTCGTCGTGTCCGTGAGGACGGTGAGTCCTTCGCCGCGCAGGGCGTCGAGGACGAGCCCCGAGGCCTCCTCCGGGTAGTTGCCGAGGATTCCGCTGCGGGCGACGACGGTGACCTCCGCCCCGAGCCGCGCATAGGCCTGAGCGAGTTCGACGCCGGCCACGCCACCGCCGAGGACGGCGAGGCTCGCTGGGATCTCCTTCGCGGAGGTCGCTTCGCGGGTGGTCCAGTAGTCGAGGCCGGCCAGCCCGTCGATGGGCGGGACGGTCGGTGTGGAGCCCGTGGCGAGCACGACGGCGTGGTTCGCGCGGTAGGTGGTCTCGGATCCGTCGTCGTGGCTGATCACGACCTCACGCTCACCGGTGAGTCTCGCCCAGCCGCGTTCCAGGGCGATGCCCGTCGAGGTCACCCATTCCTCCTGCGAGGAGTCGTCCCAGCCGGAGGTGAAGGACGTGCGGCGCTCGAGCACCTGCTGGGCGTCCAGTGGGCCCGTGACCGCTTCCCGCGCGCCTGCCACGCCGCGTGCGGCGTTGAGGACAGTGCCCGGGCGGAGGAGGGCCTTGGACGGCATGCAGGCCCAGTAGGAGCATTCACCCCCGATGAGGTCGGATTCGACCAGCACCGCCGAGAGGCCCCGCTCGACCACCCGCCCCGCCACGTTCTCGCCGACAGCGCCGGCGCCGATCACGATGACATCAATGCTCTGGGGTTCGCTCATAGGCTGAGCCTCCCACCCGCCCCACGGGGGAGCAACCCACATGCAAAAGGCCCCGACCGGAGTCGGGGCCTTTCGTGGTCTGCATCGACCGTGGTGCGCGCGAAGGGATTCGAACCCCCAACCTTCTGATCCGTAGTCAGATGCTCTATCCGTTGAGCTACGCACGCATTTGTAGTCCGTCGATTCGCGATGCGAATGACTCCTACAAACCGGCCGTTTGGCCGTAAATAACTCTAGCGTGGATTGGCTGCGGCGCCTAATCGCCGGGCCGCCCCCGGGTCAGTAGACCGGTCTAGGTGACCTTCATCACAACCGGGCGTAACGTAAGCGCTGGACATCGGCTCTCTGGCGCGGAAAGCCGTCCGCCCGGGCCTGGCGTTCCGGCGAACGGACCCTTGCATGAAATATCCCGCCCCTAGCATCGGTAGACACCAGCCACCCAACGAAGGGAAGAGTAATGGGCGATCCCGTACGACAGCTCACGGTCGACACACCCCCCACTGCGCCGACCACCCACCGGGCCCTGCTCGCGTGGGTCGAGGAGGTACGGCAGCTGACGCAGCCCGCCGACGTCGTCTGGGTGGACGGGTCGGAGGCCGAGAACCGGCGCCTCTCGGACGGGCTGGTCGAGAGCGGGACATTCATCCGGCTCAACCCGGAGACGTTCCCCAACTCCTTCGCGGCGTTCTCGGACCCCCGGGACGTGGCCCGGGTGGAGGAACAGACGTTCATCTGCTCCGCCGACGAGCGGGAAGCGGGCTTCACGAACAACTGGATGGATCCGGCGGAGATGAAGGCGAAGCTCACCGGCCTGTTCACCGGGGCCATGCGCGGCCGCACCATGTACGTCATCCCGTTCGTCATGGGCCACCTCGATGCCGAGGACCCCAAGTTCGGCGTCGAGATCACCGACAGCGCCTACGTGGTCACCTCCATGCGCATCATGGCGACCATCGGAACGCCCGTCCTGGACCGCATGACCGAACTCGATGCCGCGTTCGTGCCGGCGCTCCACTCCCTCGGCGCACCGCTCGCCGAGGGAGAGGCCGACGTCCCGTGGCCCTGCAACGAGGACAAGTGGATCGTCCACTTCCCCGAGGAGCGCTCCATCTGGTCCTACGGCTCCGGCTACGGCGGCAACGCCCTGCTCGGCAAGAAGTGCTACGCGCTGCGGATCGCGTCCGTCATGGCCCGCGACGAGGGGTGGCTGGCCGAGCACATGTTGATCCTCAAGCTCACCTCACCCCAGGACAGGACCTACTACCTCTCCGCGGCGTTCCCCTCGGCGTGCGGCAAGACGAACCTCGCGCTGCTCGATCCCACGATCGACGGCTGGAAGGTCGAGACTCTGGGCGACGACATCACCTGGATGCGCTTCGGGAAGGAGGGTGAGCTGCGGGCCGTCAACCCCGAGGCCGGCCTCTTCGGCGTCGCCCCCGGCACCGGCTGGCACACCAACCCGAACGCGATGCGCGCCATCGCCAAGGGCAACTCGGTCTTCACGAACGTCGCCCTCACCGACGACGGCGGTGTCTGGTGGGAGGGCATGACCGAGGAGGTGCCGGCCCACCTCACGGACTGGCAGGGCCGTGACTGGACACCGGACATGGACCACACCGCAGCGCACCCGAATGCACGGTTCTGCACGCCGATCGACCAGATCGACATGCTCGCCGAGGAGTTCAACCGGCCCGACGGCGTCGAGCTCTCAGCCATCCTCTTCGGTGGACGCCGCAAGACGACGGTCCCCCTCGTCACGCAGTCCCGCAACTGGGCGAACGGCATCTTCATGGGGTCGACGCTGTCGTCGGAGACCACGGCCGCGGCCGCGGGCGAGGTGGGCCGCGTCCGCCGCGACCCCATGGCCATGCTGCCCTTCATCGGCTACGACGCCGGCGACTACCTCCGGCACTGGCTCACCCTCAGCGCCGGCGCGGACCAGGCGCGCCTGCCGAAGATCTTCCTCGTCAACTGGTTCCGCCGCACCGCGTCCGGCGGCTTCGCCTGGCCCGGCTTCGGTGACAACTCGCGGGTGCTGAAGTGGGTCATCGAGCGGCTGGAGGGCACGGCGGACGCCGTCGAGACCCCGATCGGCTTCGTCCCCACGGGGGACGGACTCGATCTGACCGGGTTGGACATGACGCCGGCCGAGGTGGAGGCCGCGGTGCATGTCGACCGCGAGGAATGGGACGTCGAGCTCGCCTCCATCGAGGAGTGGTACGCGAGGTTCGGGGACTCGCTCCCGGACGCGCTGCAGGCCGAACTCGATTCCTTGAAGGAACGCATGTCCGCGCACTGACCACCATCCAAACGACGACGGCGGCCCCGCACCTTCCGCAAGGTACGGGGCCGCCGTCGGTCTCGATCGTGTCCTCAGTTCGCGAGCCAGATGTCCGGGCCGAAGACCTCGTAGTGGATCCTGGTTGCCGGGATGCCGGCGTTGATGGCCTCGTTGCGGATGCTCTTCATGAACGGCAGTGGACCGCACAGGTACAGCGAGGCGTCGGCCGGCAGGGCCACGTCGTGCAACGACATGAAGCCCTTCCTGGCATCCGCCTCGGGCCGTTCGAGCCAGAGCTGGAGCTCGGCGCCCGCGAGCCGCTCGACGTCGTCGGTCATCTGGGAGCGCAGCGCCCAGCTGTCCAGCGTGCTCTCCGCGTGCAGGACGAGCACCCGGCGGTCCGAGCCGGACTCGGCGAGGGAGCGCAGGATCGAGGCCGACGGTGTGCAGCCGATGCCGGCGGAAGCCAGGACCACGGGGGTGTCGCCTTCCTTCAGGGTGATCTCGCCGTAGGGGTTGGAGATCTCGAGGATGTCCCCCACCTGGACGTCGTCGTGCAGGACGGGGGAGACTTCGCCGCCGTCGTCCTTCTTGGTGGTGAAGCTGCGGCTCGTGCCGGCATCGCCGGAGAGCGAGTACTGGCGCACCTGACGGAGACCGTCCGGGAGGGTCACCTTGACGCTGACGTACTGGCCCGCGAGGGCGGGGGTGATGGGGGTGTCGTCGGCCGACTCCAGGGTGAAGGTCAGGGAACCGGTTCCGGCGGGGGTCTTGGCGGCGACCCGCCACGGGCTCCACATGGTGGTGTTGGCCTGTGCGGCATACAGGCCCTTCTCCAGTTTGATCAGCGCATCGGCCATGAGCCAGTAGACCTCGGTCCAGGCTTCGGCGATCTCGGGGGTGATGACGTCGGCGAGGTCGTCGGCGATGGCCGCGAAGAGGTGGTCGTACACCACCTGGTACTGAGGTTCGGTGATACCGAGGGATGTGTGGCGGTGCGCGATGCGGGCGAGCACCGTTTCCGGGAGCGTCCCGGGGTTGTTCACCAGATGGGTGGCGAAGGCGGCGATGCTGCCTGCCAGGGCCTGCTGCTGGTTGCCGTTGCGCTGGTTGGAGCGGCTGAAGAGACCGTCCAGCAGTTCCGGGTGCGCTGTGAGGAGGCTGGCGTAGAACTTGGGGGTGATCTCACCGATCCGGGATCCCACCAGCGGGAGGGTGGCCTCGATGACGGGGAAGGATTTGTCCGAGAGCATGGTGGACTCCTGAGCTAGTGGCCCGGTATCTCGACCGGATCGATGGGAGGAATACTCGTATTTGATATGCAAGTATTTATGACCTAAGTTCTACACGTCGTAGAAAAAGGTTGCAAATCCTGCAGGGGGCCGGCGCCGGAACCGGCTACAGGTCGGGGCGCAGGCCGATGGCCTCGAAGACAGGACTCATCTGCCGGGAGGTGGGCAGCGTGGCAACCACGATGTCGTCGAGCTCGCGGTAGAACGCCTCGCGGGCCCTGCTCAGAGCGGCTCGGAGCCGGCACTCGTTCACCAGCGGGCAGGTGCCCGTGGCGGTGACGCAGTCGGCCGGGTCGGTCCGGGTGTCGAGCGTCCTCAGCAGCCGGCCGACCGTGGCGGCCCGGCCGGCAGTGCTGAGCCGGGCTCCGCCGTTGCGTCCGCGTTCGACGTCGATCATGCCGAGCTCGCGCAGCTTCGCCATCGTCTTGCTGACGTGGTTGTACGGGGTGCCGACGGCGTCGGCGATGCTCTGGGTGGTCAGCAGTTCACCGTCCGCGGCGGCCGCGAGCACCATCATGGCACGCAGGCTGACGTCCGCGAAGGCGTTGATCCTCATGCCGCAGGCTCGGTCTAGTCCACCCAGACGGCGGGCTCGCTGGTGTCGGCCGACAGCTCGCCGAACTCCAGCTCGTTCGTCTCCGGATGGGGGCCATAGGGAAGCACCGCGGCGAACACCGAGTTGTCCTGGTGCTCGGCGGCGACGTGGATCGCGTCGGAGTCCTCGTCCAGCAGGGTGATGTCACAGACGATCGCGGCGGCCCGGAACTCGTCGCGGTGCTGCCGCAAGAGCTCGGTGAGGTCGCTGATCATGCCGTCGGCGTCGATGCCGCCGCCGCTGTCCGCTGCCATATCGGCCGGAGTGATCGCCACCAGGCGCACGTCGCCGTCGTTCTCCACCACGAGGGCGAAGGGCAGGAACGCGCCGTCGCGCTCCAGCGACTCCCGGGCGGACGCCAGCCCGGTACCGAGCAGGTTCTCGAGGTCCGCGGCGCTGGCGGCCGGTACCGACCCGCGCCAGGCGTCCCCGGCCGGATCCGCAGGGGTCTCGGACGATTCGGTCACGCGATCAGCTCCGGATCACAGCCAGCACCCGGTCGCGGATGCGCTCCATGGTCTCCAGGTCCACGGCCTCGGCGTTGAGCCGGAGGTACGGCTCCGTGTTCGAGGGGCGCAGGTTGAACCACCAGTCCCCGTGGTCCGGTGTGAAGGTCAACCCGTCGAGATCGTCGACGACCACGCCGTCCTTCTCGAACTCGGCGCGCGCCCGGGCGATGGCCGCCGGGAGATCCTCGACCTTCGAGTTGACCTCGCCCGAGGAGACGTAGGGCTCGTACTCGCGGCCCAGCTCCGAGAGCGGCCCGTCCTGCTCGCCGAGGGCCGCGAGGACGTGCATCGCAGCGAGCATCCCCGTGTCCGCGTTCCAGAAGTCCCGGAAGTAGTAGTGGGCGGAGTGCTCGCCGCCGAAGACGGCGCCCTCCTTCGCCATGACGGCCTTGATGAAGGAGTGGCCCACGCGCGTGCGGACCGGGCGGCCGCCGTCGTGTCTGATCAGTTCCGGCACCGCGCGCGAGGTGATGAGGTTGTGGATGATCACGGGTTCGGCCTCGCCGGCGGCCTGCGCGCGGGCGATCTCGCGGCGGGCGACCATCGCGGTGATGGCGCTGGGTGAGACGGGCCGGCCGAGCTCGTCGATGATGAAGCAGCGGTCGGCGTCGCCGTCGAACGCGATCCCGATGTCCGCGCCGTGCTCGACGACGGCGGCCTGCAGGTCGCGGAGGTTCTCCGGCTCGAGCGGGTTGGCGGGGTGGTTGGGGAACGAGCCGTCGAGCTCGAAGTAGAGGGGCACGATCTCGAACGGAAGGGCCGGGAGGATCTTGTCGCCGAGGACTGCGGGGGTGGTCAGGCCCGCCATGCCGTTGCCGGCGTCCACCACGATCTTGAGCGGGCGCGACGACGAGAGGTCCACCTGGGCGCGCAGGAACCGCGAGTACTCCTCGAGGACGTCGCGCACGCCGACCGTGCCCTGCACCGTGGCGGCGGGGATCGAGCCGTCGGCGAGGTAGCGTTCGGCGCGCTCCTGCACGTCGTTGAGGCCCGTCTCGGAGGACACGGGGACGGCGCCGGGGCGCGTCATCTTCATCCCGTTGTACTGGGCCGGATTGTGGCTGGCGGTGAACGTCACACCGGCCGCGTTGAGGGTGCCGCTGGCGTAGTAGAGCTCGTCGGTGGAGATGAGGTCGAGGTAGACCACGTTCGCTCCGCGGCGGGTGGCGCCCTCGGCGAACGCCTTCGAGAACTCGGGCGACGACGGCCGCATGTCCCCGCCGACGAGGATGGTCTCGCCGGCCAGCTCCAGCGAGTCGACGAAGGCTGCTCCGACCGCCCGGACGGAGTCGACGGTGATGGTCTCGCCGACGATGCCGCGAACGTCATAGGCCTTGAAGGATGCAGAGAGATCGAAGGTTGTAGTCACGTCTGGAAGTGTATCGGGTGGTGCCGGAGCGACCGTTGTGCACATAGCGGTTGCACCACGGTGAGTGGGGGAGGCGGCTGGGATACTGGGGAGATGTCGCCGACCACCACGCTGAACGAGCAAGCCACCGAAATCCTGACCACCCTCGTCGGGTCGCCGGACGCACGGTTCCACGACGGACAGTTCGAGGCCATCGAGGCCCTCGTGGAGGGCGGTCGGCGCGCGCTGGTGGTCCAGCGCACCGGGTGGGGCAAGTCGGCGGTCTACTTCGTCGCGAGCCTGCTCCTGCGTGCACGCGGCGCGGGCCCCACCCTGATCGTCTCGCCGCTCCTCGCGCTGATGCGGGACCAGGTCGCGGCCGCGGCCCGGGCCGGTGTCCGGGCGGAGGCCATCAATTCGGCCAACCAGACCGAGTGGCAGGACATCACCGCGAAGCTGCAGGCCAACGAGGTGGATGTCCTCCTCGTCTCGCCCGAGCGCCTCAACAACCCGTCCTTCCGCGAGCAGTACCTGCCGGAACTCATGCGGCGGACGGGCCTGCTGGTGATCGACGAGGCCCACTGCATCTCCGACTGGGGGCACGACTTCCGGCCGGACTACCGTCGCCTGCGCGAGCTGATCATGGGACTTCCCGCCGGAGTGCCCGTCCTGGCCACGACGGCGACCGCCAACTCCCGCGTGGTGAAGGACGTCGAGGAGCAGCTGGGCGCCGGCGGCACTGACGTCTTCACCCTGCGCGGGGAGCTGGCCAGGAAGTCCCTGCGGCTCGGGGTCCTGCGGCTGCCGAGCCCGCGGTCGCGTCTGGCCTGGCTCCTCACCCACCTCTCGGACCTGCCGGGGAGCGGCATCATCTACGCCCTCACGGTCTCCGCCGCGGAGGACACCGCCCGTCTCCTGCGGGAGAACGGCCACGCGGTCCGCGCCTACACCGGGCGCACGGATCCGGCCGACCGGGAGGCCGCCGAGGCAGCGCTCAAGAACAACGAGGTGAAGGCCCTGGTGGCCACCAGCGCCCTGGGCATGGGCTTCGACAAGCCCGACCTCGGCTTCGTGGTGCATCTCGGGGCGCCCTCGTCCCCGGTCGCCTACTACCAGCAGGTCGGCCGTGCCGGGCGCGGGACGCCCAACGCCGACGTCCTGCTGCTGCCCGGCGCGGAGGACCGCGACATCTGGGAGTACTTCGCCACCGCCTCGATGCCGTCCCAGGACGCCGCCCTCCGGGTGATCGAGGCCCTCCAGCCCGGTGTCGTCCTGTCCACCCCCGCGCTCGAGACCCGGGTGAACCTGAAGCGCTCGCCGCTGGAGCTGCTGCTCAAGGTGCTCGACGTCGACGGCGCGGTCCGCAAGGTCACCGGTGGCTGGGAGGGCACCGGGGCAACCTGGGAGTACGACGCCGAGCGGTACCGCCGCATCAGCGAGGCGCGCGTCGTGGAACAGAAGGCGATGCTCGACTACGAGAACACCACGGCCTGCCGCATGGAGTTCCTCTCGCGGTCCCTGGACGACCCCGCCGCCACCCCCTGCGGCCGCTGCGACAACTGCGCCAGCCCCTGGTACTCGGACGAGGTGGCCCACGAGGCGTCCGATTCCGCCAACCAGGCCCTCAGCAGGGTCGGGGTGGAGCTCGAGCCCCGCGGCCAGTGGCCCTCCGGCATGGACAAGCTCGGTGTGCCGCTCAAGGGGAAGCTGAAGCCGGGCGAAATCAGTCGGCCGGGCCGCGCCCTCGCCCGCCTCACCGACCTCGGCTGGGGCAACAGGCTCCGCGAACTCCTCGCGGACGGGACACCCGACGCCCCGCTCGATCCTGCGGTCGTCGAAGCGGTCGTCCGTGTGCTGGCCCAGTGGGGTTGGGAGGAGCGGCCCGTGGCCGTGGTCAGCGTGCCGTCCCGGCGGCGTCCCCTGCTCATCGGGTCCCTGGCGCAGGCGCTCGCAGGCGTGGGCCGCATCCCCTATCTCGGGCAGCTGACCACGCCGCACGGTTTCCCGCAGGGGCAGCCCGGCGGCAACAGCGCGTTCCGGCTCGCCTCGGTGTGGGACCACTTCGCCGTCCCGGACGAGGGCGCCGCGTGGTTCGCGGCGAACCCCGGACCGGTGCTGCTCGTCGACGACTTCGCGGACAGCCGGTGGACCATCACGGAGGCCGGACGGGCGCTGCGCGCCGCCGGGGCGTCCGGGGTGCTCCCGTTCGCGCTGGCCCTCAAGGCATAGCGCTGTAGCGCCGGGAGCGCTGCGTACGGGTCGGGACGTTGGACCCTGCCCGGCGCAGGGGAGGACGGTGATGCTGGTGTCCGCCCCTGCCGGTTCCCCATCGCGGCCCGGCCGTCGTCGTGACCCACCTGCATCCGGAGCGTGATCCGTATGAGCTTCCCTCCCCTCGCCGAGGAATCCCTGCCCCGACGCATGAGCGCCCTGTGCCGCACGGTGGCCGCCAGGGCAGCGGCCTTCGTGCGGCGCGCTCGTTCGCGTCTCGGCAGGTCGGCACACGTACCCGACGACGCCCTCTGTGCCCGTCGCGATGCCGACGGCCGAACGCCCGCCCCGGCCGGCCGGCCGGGCATCATCCCGCCTGCCCACCCGGGGCGGGTCCCGCGGCTGCTGACCGCTGCCATCGCCGCCCTGATGGTGGCCTCCAGCCTGCTCGGTCTGACGGTGCGTGGCCTGTACCAGGAGCCGCCGTCGGTGGTGGCGATGGTCCGGGGCCTGGACGCGGTCAACCTCGCCGTGGCCGTGCCGGCGCTGGCGGGCTCGCTGTGGCTGGCCGGCCGGGGATCGCTGCGGGGCCGGATCCTCTGGACCGGGACGTTGGCCTACACCCTGTACACCTACGTGCTGTTCGTGTTCGGGCTGGGATTCACCGCGACCTTCCTGCTCCACGTGGCCGTCCTGGCCATGGCCATCTACGCCCTCGCCCTCGCATTGGGCAGCGCGGACAGGGAGGCGTTCGCCCGGCGGTTCCGGCACCGCGCCCGCGCCCGAGCAGCAGCGATCGTCCTGGGTCTGCTGGGCCTCGGGCTGGGCGGCATCTGGACGTACTACGCGTCCCGGTTCGCCCTGGCCGGAGCCCTCCCGCCGGAAGGCCTGATCGTCCAGCCTGTCTCCGGTCTGCACCTGTCCTACGCCGCGGACCTCGTCCTGATCGTGCCGGCCTACCTGCTCGCAGCGGTGCAGCTGTGGCGGCAGCAACCCTGGGGCTATCTTCTGGGCGGGACCCTCCTGGTGTCCGGCACGCTGCAACAGGTGGGCTACATGGCGCAGCTCGCCTTCCAGTCCCGGGCCCGCATCTCGGGCGCCACAGCCACCGACCCCGACGAACCACCCATCGTGGTGGCCTACCTCGTGGCCCTGGTGCTCCTGCTGGCAGGCTCCCGGACCCCGGCTGCCGTCGGGCCCGGGGACAGGACAGCGCCGGGCCGGCTTCGTCCCCGGCCCGCGACGTAGGGTCCCGGCGTCGCCTATCGTGCAGGAGACGAAAAAGAGCCCCTATTTCTAGGGGCTCTTCCAGCGGAGACGGGGGGATTTGAACCCCCGGTAGGCTTTAGGCCCACACTTCATTAGCAGTGAAGCCCATTCGGCCGCTCTGGCACGTCTCCATCGGCTATCGCTAGCTTCCCAAGGTTACCCAGAAGGGGACGGCAAGAGCAAAACAGGCGTCCCGCCCCGGACGGGCCGGCGCCGGGCGACCGGATGGGCTCCGACCGCGTGCTGCAGCCGATCAGAGGGATCCCGTCAGGGCCCGCCACAGGAACTCGAAGCTCATCGCATGCATCCGCGCGGCCTGCCGGTTGTCCGCAGCACCCGCATGCCCGCCCTCGAGCGCCTCGTGGAACCAGACGTCCCCGGCGCCCAGGTCCTTCATCCGCGCGGCCATCTTGCGGGCCTGGACGGGTCCCACGCGGTCGTCGCTCGTCGCCGTCCAGATCAGGGTCTTCGGGTACGCCACGTCCTTGCGCAGCAGGTGGTACGGAGAGAACGTCCGCACGTACTCCCACTCCTCGGGCTTGTCCGGGTCGCCGTACTCGGCGATCCACGAGTACCCGGCGGAGAGCTTCGTGTACCGGCGCATGTCCAGCAGCGGCACGCCGCAGGAGACGGCGCCGAACAGGTGCGGGTAGGTGGTGAGCATGTTGCCCACGAGCAGCCCGCCGTTGCTCCGCCCGGTGCAGCCCAGCAGTGGCGGCGCCGTGACGCCGCGCCGCACCAGGTCCTCGGCGATCGCCGCGAAGTCCTCGTACGCGCGGTGCCGGTCGGCGTGCAGCGCTGCACGGTGCCACGCCGGGCCGTACTCGCCGCCGCCGCGGATGTTCGCCAGCACGTACACGCCGGCACGGCCGTCGTCGGTGACGCGTTCCAGCCAGCCGCGGCCGATCACGCCGCTGTAGGCGGGCGTCATGGAGTGCTCGAATCCGCCGTACCCGGAGAGCAGGGTGGGGTTGCCGCCGTCGAGCACCAGGTCCTTCGACGCGATCTGGAAGTACGGGACGCGCGTGCCGTCGCTGGAGACCGCGAAGTGCTGCTCGACCGCGAAGCGGTCCTCGGCGAAGTACGACGGCGACGACTTGACGGCGGTGTGGTCCCCGCCGATCGTCCCGCGGTACAGCGTCGAGGGGGTGAGGAAACCGGTGGCGATCAGCCAGTAGTCGTTACCGGCGGCGTCGTCCTCGTCGTCGACGGCGTAGGCGCCCACCGAGTGCAGCGGCGGGCAGGCGTCGCGGAGTTCCGCCGTCCAGCCCTGCGCGGGGTCGAGGATGCGGATCTCGGAGGAGACGTCGCGCAGCAGGTTCAGCAGCAGGTGGTCCCGGGTCCAGCTCCAGGACTGCAGGGACGTCGAGGCGTCCGGCGCGAACACGGTGGCGAAGGAGCGGTCACCGGCGAGGAACGCGTCGAGGCCGATGACGAGCAGCGATCCGGCAGTATGCGTGGTGCCGGCGACGGTCCAGTCGGTGCGGGGCCGCACGATCAGCCACTCGCGGTGCAGGGAGATGCTCGCGTCCTCCGGCACCTCGATCGGCAGCCACGAACCGTCGCGCCGGAGGTAGGTGCGGCGCGTGTAGAAGTCGATCGTGTCGACGGCGACGTCGCGCACGAAGCCGGGCGTGGCGTCGTGCAGGACCATGGCCATCATGTGGTCCCCGTCCACGCCGAAGTACTCCTGGGCGTCGTCCAGGCCGGCGCCGCGCTGCAGGGTGCGGACGGTCCGCGGGTAGGAACTCGACGTCATCGAGCCCGGGCCGAAGTCGGTACCCACATACAGGGTGTCCGGCCCCGCCCACGAGATGCGGCTCTTGGCCGCCGGGATGTCGAACCCACCATCCACGAAGGCCAGGGTCCCGAGGTGGAACTCGCGGTACCGCGCGGCGTCGCCCCCGTCGGGGGAGAGCACCACGAGCACCCGCTCGTGGGGTTCGCCGCTTTCGGGGCGCAGGAAGAGCGCACCGCCCCACACCCATTCCGTGCCCTCGGCGGCACTCAGGGCGTCGACGTCGAGCAGGATCTCCCACTCCGGGGCGTCGGAGGCGTAGCTCTCCCAGCTCGTGCGGCGCCAGATGCCCTGCCGATGCGCGGCGTCGCGCCAGAAGTTGTAGTAGAAATCGCCGTGCTTGCCCACCATGGGGATGCGGTCGGTGGAGTCGAGCACTTCGAGGATCCCGCGCTCGCGGACCCCGAAGTCCGGCGTCACGAGGGCGTCCTCCGTCAGGGCGTTCTCGCCGCGCACCCAGTCCAGCTGCCGCTCCCCGTAGATGTCCTCCAGCCAGAGGAAGGGGTCGTCCGTCATGGCCGGGTCATCCGTATGCAGCGTCATGCGCCCATCCTATGCAGGGACGCGGAAGCCCCACCAAAACCCGGGGGTCCCGCGGACCGGCACGGCGGCCGCGTTGGATACTCTTGACAGGTGGAGAACCAGGACGCACGGCAGGTGGCCGTCATCGGCGGCGGACCCCGCGGCACCTCCGTGGTCGAGCGGCTGATCGCCCGTCATCGGGTGCTCGGAGATTCGGCTCCCGCGCTCATCATCCGCGTCGTCGAACCGCACGACCCCGGGCCGGGCCACGTCTGGCGGCCGGACCAGTCGCGGCTCTTCCTGATGAACACGCCCTGCCTGTACCCGACGGTGGTGCCGGTCGGCGCCCCGGCCGCGAGCATCGCCCCGGCACCCGTGGGGCTGTCCTTCGACGCATGGAGGGACCGTGTCGTCGCGGGCCTCGTCCCCGGGCTCGACGACGACGACGCGGCGGAATGCGCGGGACTCGCCTCACGGGACTTCCCGAGCAGGGCGCTCTACGGCCGGTACCTCGCCTGGGTGTTCGCCGAGGTGGTGCAGGCGGCGCCGTCGAGCGTCACCGTGGTCCACCACCGCAACGAGGCGGTGAGCCTCGACCGCAACGAGCCGGACGGACGCGGAGACGGTTCCGTCCCGCAGGGCGGCCGGGAGTGGCGGATCATGCTCGACGACGGCTCCCGGGTCGACGCCGACGACGTCGTCCTGGCCCTCGGCCATCTCGCGGCGACGCTCACCCCGGAGCAGGGCAGGCTCCAGGACGCCGCAGCGCGGCACGGCCTGCAGTACTGGCCGCCCGCCGTCCCGGCCGATGTCTCCTGGCACCGTCTTCCCGCAGGGAAGACGGTCCTGGTCCGGGGGCTCGGGCTCAACTTCTTCGACGCCATGATCCAGCTGACGGAGGGTCGCGGCGGCCGGTTCTCCAGCGGGGACGACGGGCGGCTCGCCTATACGCCGTCCGGGAAGGAGCCCCGCCTGGTGGCCGCATCCCGGCGCGGCGTCCCCTACCGGGCCAAGGCGGACCTCGACTCCTATTTCCCGCGCAGCGTCGTCCTGCGCTACTGCACCCCCGAGCGAGCCCTCGCGTTCCGGGCGTCCGGCGTCCAGCCCGGCTTCGACCACGACCTCTGGCCCCTGCTGCACCGCGATGTCCTGTGGGCCTACTATTCGACCCTCGGCCGCACCGCCCCCGCAGGGCTCCTCACACCGACCGCGGCGTTCCTCACCGCACTCGACGCTGCGCTCGCGACGGTGGGACCGGACTGGGAGGCCGCCGCCGGAGGGGTCATCGCTCGCTCCGTGCCCGCGGACCTGCGGCTCGACGTCGAAGCCCAGGCCCACCCCTTCGCCGGGCGCCGGTTCGAGGACGGGGACGCCTTCACCGCGGCCGTGCTCGCCTATCTCGACGCGGATGCCGCGGGGTCGGCGAGGGGCGAGGACGACCCGCTCAAGATGGCGATCGGCGCCCTGAACGCCGGGCGCGCGGTGATCAAGCAGGCCGTGGCGGACGGAGGGATCTCCGCCTCGTCGTGGAATGCCGAACTGCGCGGATGGTTCGAGCCACTGGTCGAGGGCCTGGCGAGCGGCCCGCCCCCGCTGCGCATCGCACAGCTCGCGGCGCTCGTCCGGGCCGGGATCGTCCGCTTCGTCGGGCCCAATCCCGGATTCGGCTTCGACCCCGAAGCCGGTCTGTTCCGCGCGGCCTCGCCGTGGGTCCCGGGGGACTCGTTCACCGCGCGCTATCTCGTCGAGGCGATGATGCCGGCGAACCGGGTGTCCACGAGCCTCTCCCCGCTGATGCGCCAGCTGCTGCAGCAGGGGATCGTCCGGCCGGCGACGTCCATGGGGGAGGACGGCATCCCCGTCACCTCCGACGGGCTGGATGTCACTGCGCCCCCGTACCGGGCCGTCGACCGGTCCGGCCGGGAGCAGGGATCCCTCTTCGTCATCGGTCTCCAGCTCACCTCCGTGCAGTGGGGCACGGCCATCGCCGCGCAGGCCGGCGTGGCACTGGCAGCAGGCAGCAGGACCCTCCTCGACGCCGACACCATCGCGGGCGCGGTCCTGGAGCGGGCGGCGGGGCGGACGCCGGGCGAGCTGGCGGACGAGCTGGCGGCCGGGGCCGTAGGCTCCGGCTACTGACGGGTGGCCCGAGCTGCAGGAACCCCCGGGTAATGACAGGAGGGACCCCCACCGGATGGTGGAGGTCCCTCCTGTGGTTGGCCCCGGGGAGCCGTCAGGCGCCCAGGGGCCGACTACCTAGCGGTTGATGCAGCGGTAGTAGTTGATGACATTGACCGCGTAGCGGATCCACCCACCGATGTCCCAGGCCTTCACCGGAGGTTTCGGCTTGGTGCAGGTGGGCTTCGGCGGCTGCGGGGTCGCTGCGGCTTCGACCGTGACCGGCAGGGTCACCGTCGTCGCGCTCGGTGCGGCCGTCAGGACGATCCGCCCCTGGCCGCCGGCCGTCGCGGGAACCGTCAGGTTCACCGTGGCGCTGCCGCCCGTGACCGGGACGCTGCCCAGCGCGGTGGTCGTGCCGTTCGCCGCTACGAAGCTGGCGGCGAGCGTGGTGTTGGTCGGGCTGCCCAGTGAGGTGAGATCCAGCTTCGACACCGTGAAGGAGACGGCGGTGCCGGCCTTCACCGTGGTCGGGGCGCCCTGCACCTGCACGCTGCGGCGGTCGAACGACGGCGACAGCGGGCTGTTGGCGCGCACGTAGTCGATCCACGCGTCGCGGTCCACGAGTCCCGACTCGCGGGTGTCGGTGCCCTCACGGAAGACCGTGAAGTTGTCGCCGCCCTGCGCCAGGAAGCTGAACGTGCCGATCCGGTAGTCCTTGGCGGGATCGAGCGGTGCTCCGTCGATCGTGACCGAGGTGATCCGCGAACCCCGCGCGAGGGCCGGGTCGTAGGTGACGCTCACGTTGTCCGACAGGCCGAGGGCCAGGAAGGACCGCGAGTTGCCGTCCGGCTGCCACTGCTGCTCGAGCATCGCCTTGAACTGCGCACCGGTCAGGGTGGTGGTCCAGAGGTCGTTGACGAACGGCAGCACCGCATTCGCCTCGGCGAACGTCACGACGCCGTCGGGTGCGTAGTAGAGCTCGTTGCGGAGCCCGCCCGGGTTGACGACGCCGATCTGCGCACCGCCGCGCTCGGCCGGTGCGAGGCTGGCCCGCAGCGAGTCGGCGACGAGGTTGCCGAGGGTGGACTCGCTGGCGCGGTCGTCACGGGTTGCACCCGTGAACGCCGTGGTGATGTCCCCGGTGACCGCGCCGACCGGCTGGTCGCCGATGACCTTCGCCTGCGCGAGGGCGGCGTCGACGATGGTCTTCACGGCGGCGACGCGCGGGTAGGCGGCCACGAGGGCTGCATCCGTCTCGGTGGAGCGTGCGACGTTGCGGGCCGTGTAGGACTCGACGTCGTTCGTCGCGGTGTCGACGGTCAGCGTGATCTGGCCGACGAACTCGCCGTAGGACCCGGTCTGGAGGATGGGCCGGGTCTCGCCTGCGGCGCCGGGGACGGGGGCGTCCCACGCGTACTGCTTGTGCGTGTGGCCGGTGAAGATGGCGTCCACGAGGGGCGTCGTCTCCGTGACGATCTCGGCGAACATTCCGCCGGCCGCTACTTCCTGCTCGAGGGTGGCACCCTCGACGGCGCCGTCTCCGGCGCCCTCGTGGTACTCGGCGACGATGACGTCGGCGAGGTCCTGGTCCTCGATCTCTTGTGCCACGCGGTTGACGGCCTCGACGGGATCACCGAAGTCGACGGAGGCGATGCCGCCGGGGCTGACGAGTGACGCGGTCTCCTCGGTCACGACACCGATCACTGCGACGTCGACGCCGTCGACCGTGATGATCGAGTACTCGTCGAGGGCGGGCTCGGTGGTGCCCTTGGTGTAGACGTTCGCGCCCACGTACGGGAAGTCCGCGGCGCCGGAGACACGGCCTGTGAGGTCGTCGAAGCCCTTGTCGAACTCGTGGTTGCCCACGGCGGATGCGCGGAGTTCCAGGGTGTTCAGGACGTCGATGGTCGGCTGGTCGTCCTGCAGCGCCGAGGCGAACAGGGACGCCCCGATGTTGTCGCCGGCCGAGAGGAAGGCCGTCTTGTCCTCGCCGAACTCGGCGCGGAGCTTCTCGACGGTCCCGGCGAAGCGCACCGTGTTCGAGTCGATGCGGCCGTGGAAGTCGTTGATGTTCAGGAGGTTGAGTTCCGCGGTGGTATCGGCAGCCGGTGCGAGGTCCAGGCCCACGATCACGGGGTCGTGGTCGCTGGCGCGGTACGGGTCCGCCCGGTAGTAGTCGGTGACGTTGTTGTTGTACCGGCTGTACTCGAGGGCCACCGACTCCACGGAGTTGATGTTCCAGGTGTCCACCCCGGACACCGTGGCGTCCGCCGTCGGCGACGCCAGGATGTGGTCGAGGGAGCCGCTCAGGCCCGAGAAGACGTAGGAGAAGGTGTTGTCCTTCTCACCCTGGTTGACGTACCCGGCCTCGTAGAGGACCTGCATGGGGTCCTCCTGCGTGTAGGAGTTGAAGTCGCCGGTCAGGAAGACCTTGTCCGTCTTCGCCGCCGTCTTCATGGAATCGGCGAACGCGACGAGGGCGCGGGCCTGGTTCACGCGTGCGGCGTTCCAGGCACCCTGGCCGTCACCGGTATCGGCGTCGGGTCCGGAGCTCGGGCCGGATCCCTTGGACTTGAAGTGGTTGACGATGGCGAGGAAGGTCTCGTCCTCGGTTCCGCCGACGGGCTTGAAGGCCTGCGCCAGCGGCTTGCGCGCATTGGTGAACACCACGTTGTCATCGAGGATGACGGACTCGCCCACGGGTTCGGCGGTGGCCTTCTTGTAGATCAGGGCCGTGCGGATGACGTCCTCGTTCTCCAGCGCCGGCAGGGCCGCGGGGGAGCGGACGTAGTCCCAGGTGCCGGGAGCCTTCTCGTTGAGCGCGTCCACGAGGGTCTTGAGGGCGAAGTCACGATCCTTGCCGAACTTCGCCGAGTTCTCGATCTCCATGAGGGTGACGACATCGGCGTCGAGGGCGTTGATCGCCGAGACGATCTTCGCCTCCTGGCGCTCGAAGCTCTCCTGGTTCGCGGCGCCGCGGGCATCGCATCCGCCCCGCACCGTGGTGGGGTTCCCGGCGCGGTCCGTGTTGTAGGTGCAGCCCGTGAGCTGCTCGCCGGTGGTCGCGAAGTAGTTCAGCACGTTGAACGAGGCGATCTTGACGTTCCCGCCGACCTCCTCGGGGGCGGCGGGGCGCTCGCCCGTGAACTGCACGGGCTGGACGCCGTCCGGGCCGGCGCCGTCGAGCTGGGCCAGCGGCTGGAACTTCCACGCGCTGTTGCGGTAGTCGAGGACCACCGGCGAGGTGAACTGCGCGCTGTAGCCGACGCGGACGGGCTGCGACGGTGTGAGGTACGGCAGCACCGTGCCGCGGTTGACCTGGGTGAAGAAGTTCGTCGACGCGCCGTCGTCGAGCCTGATGCTCCGGGCGGCGTTGTCGGCGATGACGGCGGCGTTCTCGGGCGTGCCCGGGCGGGCGACGTCGGTCGGCTGGCGGAGGCGCTCGGTCCCGGCCGCGAGGGTGACCTCGCCGTACTGGTTCAGGGCGTAGTTGTCGGCCACGGTGAAGGCCTCGGAGGGCTGGAAGAGCATGCCCTCCGCTGCTTCACGTGCGGCACCCGTGGCCGGGAGCGCAATGGCGGAGGCCTTCGCTTCCTCGGCGGGTTCGGTGAGCTTGACCGTGCCACCTGCGGCGACGGTGAGCTGCGTCAGGTCGAAGAACTCGCCGGCGATGCCGGTGACCTCCACGTAGTCGCCCACGGCGACGGAGCCGACGGTTGCGGGGGAGTAGACGAAGACGGCGTCGGAGGCGGTCTGGTCGGCGGCTGCCGAGCTGCCGGCGGTCTGCAGGTAGAAGCCCGCGAAGCCGCCCGTCGGGTAGGCCGCGGTGACCTTGCCGCGCGTGGTGACGGTCTGTCCGGCCAGGGGCGTCGCGGAGCCCGTGCCCTGGATGTCACGGATGGGGGTGACGACGCCCGGGACCGGGGGATCGGTGGGCGTCGGGGTCGGGGTCGGGGTCGGGGTCGGTGTGGGGGTGGGCGTGCCGGTGGTGCCGGTCGCGTTCATCGGCGTGGTGTCCTGCAGCGTGAAGTCGGCGCCGTTGTCGTCCGTGTCGGCGAACGCCGTGCGGTTCGTGGACTTCGGGCTGCCCGCACCCGGTGTCGCGGCGGCGGTGCCCTCGAAGGCGTTCGCACTGCCGTAGCCGAGGAGGTCCACCACCCCGGGGGTGCCGGCGGCGTTGCCGACCGGCAGGACCCCGACACTGGAGGCCTGGTTCGCCAGGACGATCACACCACCCGCAGCGCCGGGGTTGAATCCGCTGGTGAGGTCAGGGGTGGGCAGCACGGCACCGGCTGTGCCGTTGCTGCCGCCCTGCACCAGGAAGTAGCCCTTGGCGGGGATGGTGCCGCGGAGCGCGGTGGCACCCGGTGTGGCGGCGGAGCCCGGTGCGCGGTACTGCAGCGACCAGCCGTCGAGGCTCACCGGCGCATCGGTCGGGTTGTAGAGCTCCACGTACTTGTTGGTGAAGGGCGTTCCCGTGGAACCGCCCGTGAGGTATGCCTCGTTGATGACGACGCCGTCTCCTGTGACGGACGCCGTCCCGGGGGCTGTCTCGACCGCGTTGGCCGGCAGTGCGATCATCGGTGAGGCCATGAGCCCTACCGACAGCGCCGCACAGAGCGCTCCCTTCCATGACGAATTAGCCATTCGTTCTTTCTTCTCCTTGACGATGGCCGCGACTGCGACCGCGAGTGAAGCCCGCCGACCCTGGTGAGTGGACGTGGTGGCGTGTGCACCATATGTGACGCAGGTGACATTCCTATCCCCAGGAGTAGCCAACCAGAACATCGTTAACAGTGGGTTACTAAAAAACCAGTGGCCCCGGAAGATCCGGGGCCACTGGCCGTAATTCATGGACGAAAGCCGCTATCTGCCCGCGTCCCGGAGCGTTCCTGTCACCGGCGTCTCGTCCTGCTCGGCGACGAAGCACAGGATCTGCCGATCGCCCTCGGCGTTCCAGCGCTCCTCGACGGGGTAGAAGTAGAGCAGTTCGAGGACGGAGGCGTCGTAGTCGACGCCGATGAAGCTCCTGAATTCCTCCGCGCAGAAGTCGGTGGCGGCGGTGTTCGCCTCGCCCTGGCCGGGATACGCGCCGTCGGGCATCCGGGTGGCGGCGAAGGCCTCGAACACGTGCTGGTCGTCGCACGGGAGGACGGGGATGTCCGAGGGGTCCTCCATGCCAGGATCGTCGATGCAATCGCCCACAGCGATCGGGGAGGTCTCCGACGCGGCGGTCGTCCCGGTGCGCCGCTCCGGCTCGTCCGGTCCGGCGATCCCGCACCCCGCGAGGAGGGCGATCGCCGCGAGCGACCCGCCGACCGACGCCGCTGCGGTCCGACGCCGCCGTGGCGCCGACCTGCACTGCCCACTACGCATCGGCTCCCCGTCCCGGGCCACGCCGCCGTGGCACGGCTGCTGCTCCTCGGGACAGTACCGCACCGCGGCGTGGGGCACCACGGCAGGGGCATGCGGTCGGGGGCACGCGGTCGGGGCGGCGGGCCGGGTCGGGGACTCAGCCCAAAATGCTCCCCCCGCCGGTGCCGGCGGGCTTGGGGTCGGGGATCCTCATCATGCGGAGGGACGTGGCGACCCCGGCGAGGCCGGCAAGGATCGGGACGAACAGTGCGATCTGGAGGGCCAGGGGCCGGGCCTCCGTGTTGATGCGGATGATCTCGTCCTGAATCTCCTCCGGCTGGCCCACGAGCAGTTCCTCGAGCTGCGCGTTGCTCACCACCTGGGCGTCCTCTTCGAGTGCCGTCGCCACCTGCTGCTGCTCGGCCGGCGGGAGGACCGTGCTGGAGGTCGCCATGCCGGTGAAGATGGTCGAGAGCGACGCCAGCATGATCCCGCCGGCAAAGGCGAGGCCGAACGACAGGCCGAAGGATCCCGCGGCCGAGTTCACGCTGGCGGCCTCGCTCACGCGCTCGTCCGAGATGGGGGACAACGTGTAGTTGTTGAGCTGGGATACCAGCAGCCCCAGTCCACCACCGGCGATGACCAGCGGGATCAGGAGCCACCAGCCGGAGTCCGCGCGCGGCACGACCGGGACCAGCAGCGCCAGACCCACGAGCAGCAGCAGGAAGCCCGACCGGATGAGGGCGGCCGGCCGCCGCGCCCCGGGTTTCTTTCCGACCAGCAGGGCGACGGCGAACATGGTCAGGGAGAGCGGGGCGATCGATAGCCCCGACTGCATCGCGTTGTAACCGAGCACCATCTGGAGGTAGATGGGCAGCACGATCATCGTGCCGCCCAGGGCGATCTGCTGGAGCATCTGGCCGGTGGCGCCGAAGCGGAAGGTCCTGGCCTGGAACAGGTCCGGGTCCAGCAGTGTCGGCTTGCTGTGGCGTTTGCGCTGGACGAGCCAGTAGACCAGGCCGCCCAGTCCCACGGCGCCCACGGCCAGGAGGGCGCCCACGGATTCGCCGCCTTCCTGCCACACCAGGATGCCGAGCACCACTCCGCCCATGCCCACGATGGACAGGATCGATCCGACGACGTCCAGCTCCCGTGGCCCGGTATACGGGACGTCGTGCACCAACTTGATCCCCAGGAGGACGCCCGCGATGAGGAGGGCCTCGAGCAGGAACGCGACGCGCCAGGACAGGAACGTGGTGATGAAGCCTCCGATGAGGGGCCCGACGGCGGCGGCGATCGCTGCCGAGGCGCCGACCATGGCGTAGACCCGCTTCTGGGCATCTCCTTCGAAGTTGCCGTGGATGAGGGACTGCATGGCGGGAAGGAGGAGCGAGGCACCCAGGCCGCCGATCAGGGCCCAGAAGATGATGATCGGGACGAGGCTCTGGGCCAGGGTCATCGCCACGGCGCCGATGGCGTAGCCGCACAGCCCGAGCACGAACGCACGCTTGCGTCCCATCAGGTCGCCGATCTTGCCGCCGATCAGGATGAAGGCCGCGGAGACGAGCGCCTCGAGGGCGATCGCCGACTGGAGCCCGCTGACCGTCGCGCCGATGTCGTCCACCACTGCGGAGATCGAGACATTCATGATCGACGTATCGACCACGAGGACGAACATCGCCGTCGCCAGCATCAGGGCGAGTTTCTTGTTGAACAGCGCCGTCGTGGCGCTGGCGCTGTCTGGAGGGTTCATCGGTGGCCTGCTCGGGATCGCGGTGTCTGGATTCGTGAAGGGGCGGACGAGCCGCCCCGTCCGGCGTGGCCCTTGCAGGTTCACGGGCGGGCTGTCTTGCACGGGCAAATACATCCACAGCCTCCCGCCCTCCGGACGGTCCGAACAGAGGCCAAAGCCCCACCCGACGACGACGCCGCAGCGGCCCGGTGATCACCCCCTGAGGAGGAGGTACACGACGATCGTGAGCGCTACCGTAACCGGCGGCACACTCGTCTCCCCGACGGGTTCGCCGTCGAACACCACAACAGGGCGCGTACACGCGCTGAGCACGGACCGCCCCGGACGCCTGATGCCGGTGCCGGTTCCCTGACGGAAGAGGGAGGCCACCGATCATGGTCGAGACCAAGGTCAAGCACCGGAGTGTCGAGGAACGAGCCGCGAGGGGTAAGGCGTGCCGGGAGAAGTCGCCGCTTCCCGGGCACAAGGGATGGGCTCCCGCGTCCGACCGCCCGGATCCGGTCGCGCTGCTCGAGGAACAGAACCTCACCCGCGACCAGGATCTCCTGCCGGTGCGGCACGGGCGGATGTTGGTCTCACCGTTCACGTTCTACCGGGGTGCTGCCAAGGTCATGGCGGCCGATCTGAAGGACACCCCGCGGGCCGGTCTGGTCTCGCAGCTGTGCGGGGACGCCCACCTGTCCAACTTCGGCGTCTTCGCCTCACCGGAGCGGAACCTGCTGTTCGACCTGAACGACTTCGACGAGACACTCCCGGGACCGTTCGAATACGACGTCAAGCGCATGGCGGCGAGTTTCACGATCGCTGCGCGGAACAACGCGTTCAGTGCGGAGGAGGTGCGCGACGTCACGCTCACGGCGGTGCGGGCCTACCGCGAAGCGATGGCCGAGTTCGCGCAGATGCGCACGCTGGACATCTGGTACGCCCGTTTCTCGGAAGAGCGGTTGATGGAGGCCATGGACCTGACCGTGGGAGCCCAGAAGGGCAAGGCCCTGAAGAAGGCCCAGAGCGGGGCGAAGGCTGCGCGACGGAATGTCGAGAAGGCCCGTACCAGGGACAGCATGCATGCCCTCTCCAAGCTCGCCGAGTTCGTGGACGGGAAGTACCGGATCGTCAGCCAGCCACCGATCGTCATCCCGCTGCGTGAGCTGGGGGACGTGTACGACATGCGGCCCGACGAGGTGGGCCCCGCGCTCCGTGAACAGCTGCGGTCCTACCGCGCCACCCTGCCCGCCGACCGGCGCCAGCTGCTGGAACGCTTCGAGGTCGTCGACGTCGCACGGAAGGTCGTGGGTGTCGGCAGCGTCGGCACGAGGGCGTTCATCGTCCTGCTCCAGGGTCGCGACCAGCAGGATCCCCTGTTCCTGCAGGTCAAGGAAGCCACGAGGTCGGTGCTCGAGGACCACCTGCCGAAGAGCCGGTTCAAGCAGCCGGGCGAGCGCGTGGTGCAGGGGCAGCGGATGATGCAGGCCGCGAGCGACATCTTCCTGGGGTGGACCAAAGGTATTCAGGACAACCGGTACCTGTACTGGCGCCAGCTGCGCGACATGAAGGGCTCGGCCGTCGTCGAGGAGATGAAACCGCTCGCCCTGACGTTCTACGCCAACGCCTGCGGCTGGACCCTGGCCCGGGCGCACGCCCGCTCCGGCGACCCGATCGCGATCGCCGCGTACCTCGGGAAGAGCGACAAGTTCGACCGTTCCATCACCGACTTCTCGAAGCGTTACGCCGATCAGAACGAACGCGACTACGAGGCCTTCGAGGGGGCGGTCCGCTCGGGCCGCCTGGAGGCATCCGACGCCGTCTAGGGAGACGGTTCCCGGTTCTCGGTGCAACGACGGAGGCCGGTCGGGTCGATCCTTCGATCGACCCGACCGGCCTCGTCAGCGCAGCTACGGCTCCGCGGAAGGTAAGGGATTCGAACCCTTGAGACGGGGTGACCGCCCACTGGTTTTCAAGACCAGCTCCTTCGGCCGCTCGGACAACCTTCCCGCCGTTAGTGTTTCATGCGGGGCAGGTAGCGCCCAAATACCCAGCAGAGAGTGGAGGGCGGCGTGCGCGCAGTCGTGATCGAGGGAGCGGGTGGGCCGGAGGTCCTCTCGGTGCAGGAGGTCCCCGCACCGGTGCCGGGGGCCGGGGAGGTGCTCATCGACGTCGTCGCGGCGGGCCTCAACCGCGCCGACGTGCAGCAGCGGCGCGGCTTCTACCCGCCGCCCGCCGGGGCGTCCGCGGTCCCGGGGCTGGAGGTCTCCGGACACGTGGCCGATGCGGGCGATTCCGCCTTCGCCGTGGGGGACGCCGTCGTCGCGCTGCTGGCCGGCGGCGGGTACGCCGAGCAGGTCGCGGTACCGGCGGGGCAGGTGGTCCTCGCACCGGCGGGCGTGGACCTCGTGGAGGCCGCTGCCCTCCCCGAGACGGGCGCGACCGTCTGGTCCAACCTCGTGCTGCAGGCCGGCCTCGAGGCCGGCGACCACGTCCTGATCCACGGGGCGTCCGGCGGGATCGGCCTGATGGCGATCCAGGTGGGCCTCGCGCTCGGTGCGGTCCCGCACGTGACGGCGGGCTCGACCGCCAAGCTCGACGTCGCCCGGTCCCTGGGCGTCGGATCCCTGATCAACTATCGGGACCAGGATTTCGTCGCGGAGGTCCGGGCGGCAACGGACGGTCGGGGCGTGGACGTCATCCTCGACGTCGTCGGGGCGGGATACCTGGCGCGCAACATCGAGGCGCTCGCGACGGGCGGGCGGCTCGTGGTGATCGGCCTGCAGGGCGGCGCGAAGGCGGAACTCGACCTCGCGGCCCTGATGGGCAAGCGGGCCAGCGTGGCCGGCACCACGCTGCGGTCCCGTCCCGTCGCGGAGAAGACCGCGATCATGCGTGCCGTGCAGGAGAACGTCTGGCCGCTCGTGGCGTCCGGAGCGGTGCGGCCCTTCGTGGACCGGACCTTCCCGCTCGCGGAGGTCGCGGACGCGCACACCTACTTCGATTCCGGGGAGCACACCGGCAAGGTCCTGCTGACCATCGGCTAGGCGCGGCGGGTGCGGGCCCTCTGCCGGAGGTGGAGGGCCAGCACCAGGGCGATGCCCACGCACGCCCCGATGGAGGTCTCGAGGGCCCGGTCGGCGAGGAGTCCCGCCGGGGCCGTGGGGTGGGCGAGTTGCGTCGAGACCAGCGCGAGCGGCGTGACGAACGCCTGGGCGAGGGCGTACTGGCGCAGGATGAACATCTCGGCCGAGAACTGCGCGACGGCGATCACGAGCACCAGCTGCCACGCGGCGAGTCCCGGCAGGAGGACCAGCGCCGTGAGGAGCAGCCCCGCGAAGGTGCCGAGGATGCGCTGGAGGCCACGCGTCACGCGCGCTCGCGCCGACTGGCCCACGAGGGGCACCGTCGCGGCCACCATCGCCCAGTACGTGTGGCCGATCCCGAGGGCCGTGGCCAGGCTGCCGGCGAGCACGGCCGCCGCCATGTACAGTCCGGCCTCCCGTCCGAGGGCCGCCAGGTGCTGCGCCGTCGGACGGTACGTGGCCGCTCGCTGCCACGGCGTGCGGTGCCGGGGCCAGAGGTTCCCGGCCTGCCCGAGGAGCGTCGCGAAGCCCGCGGTCGCCGCCGCCGTGGACAGCCCCTCCCAGAGTGGCGGCTGGCCGGGGACGGAGGCGATCGTGGCGAACACGAAGATGTGGAACAACGAGCCGCCCGGCCTGAGGCGGAACAGCCCCGCCAGGAAGGTGCCGATCCCGGCCACCGCTCCGGTGAGGAGCACGAGGTCCCAGGGGCCGACGTCGGCGCGTCCGGTCAGGGCGGCCGCGAGGATCACACCGAGCATGAGCCCGCCGCCGCGCAGCTGGGTGGCGAGGCGCTCGCGGTGCGGTTCGTTCCGTCCGTAGATGCCGGCGAAGGCGCCGAACGTCGCGAAGACCGCGAGGTCGAGCCGTCCGAGCAGCAGCACGACGGACAGCGGTACCGCAACGCCGATGGCGCAGCGCAGGGCCGGCTGGTGGTCGCGGGCGGAGGGGGCGACGTGCACGAGGTCGCGGAGGAGGGACACGACGGGCTTTCGGTCGGGTCGATCGACGGCGCCGGCGGCATCGCGTGGCGGAATACCACGCGTCAACCCTACGCCCGCCGGGTCCGGCGCCGGGAACAGCGGGAAGTGCCGACCAGCACCTCCCACTCGCCGCAGGCGCGGGTCCGTTCGGCGCAACCCCCGGTCCGGGGGGCTTGCCCTGTGATGCACGCCTCACTAAGTTGCTACCTTCGTGTGCATCACACTCTCGCCCTCGAGGAGCAACATGAGTAACAAGCAGAACGGATCCCACCGGCACGACGCCGTGCTGGTGACGGATCCGGACCTGCCGCCGGTCGCCGTCGACCCGCAGCAGGCCGAAGCAGAAGACCGCCGGTGGACGCCGGCGAAGATCGCCCTCTGGGTGGGCATCGCCCTCCTGGGCGGCGTCTCCTGGACCATCCTCGCGATCGTCCGCGGTGAGACCGTCAACGCCATCTGGTTCGTCTTCGCGGCGGTCTGCACCTACCTGATCGCCTACCGGTTCTACTCGAAGTTCATCGAGCGGAACCTGCTGAAGCCCGACGACCGCCGTGCCACCCCGGCCGAGTACAAGGCGGACGGGAAGGACCACGCGGCCACCGACCGGCGCGTCCTCTTCGGCCACCACTTCGCCGCCATCGCCGGAGCAGGCCCCCTCGTGGGCCCTGTGCTCGCCGCTCAGATGGGCTACCTCCCCGGGACCCTGTGGATCATCATCGGCGTGATCTTCGCGGGCGCGGTGCAGGACTACCTCGTGATGTTCTTCTCCATGCGTCGTGGCGGGCGCTCGCTCGGCCAGATGGCGCGCGAGGAACTCGGCGTCATCGGCGGAACGGCGGCACTCATCGCCACCCTGGCGATCATGATCATCATCGTCGCGATCCTCGCCCTCGTCGTCGTGAACGCCCTCGGTGAGAGCCCGTGGGGCGTCTTCTCCGTCTCGATGACCATCCCCATCGCCCTGTTCATGGGCGTCTACCTGCGCTACCTCCGCCCCGGCAAGGTCACCGAGGTGTCCCTGATCGGGTTCGTCCTGCTGATGCTCGCCATCATCGGCGGCGGCTGGATCTCCGAGACGGCCTGGGGCGTCGAGCTCTTCACGCTGGACCGCATCACGATCGCCTGGGGCATCATCATCTACGGCTTCATCGCCGCCGTCCTGCCGGTCTGGCTCCTGCTCGCCCCGCGCGACTACCTCTCCACCTTCATGAAGATCGGCACGATCATCATGCTCGCGGTCGCGATCGTCATCACGCGTCCCGAGATCAGCGTCCCCGCGGTCACCGAGTACGCGAGCTCGGGCCAGGGCCCGGTGGTCGCGGGCACGCTGTTCCCGTTCCTCTTCGTCACCATCGCCTGCGGTGCGCTCTCCGGGTTCCACGCCCTCATCGCCTCCGGCACCACGCCGAAGATGATCGAGAAGGAGCGCCAGACGCGGTTCATCGGATACGGCGGCATGCTCATGGAGTCCTTCGTGGCGATCATGGCGCTCGTCGCGGCGCTGTCGATCGACCGCGGCATCTACTTCGCCATGAACTCCTCGGCGGCCGCGACGGGCGGCACCATCGAGGGTGCGGTCGCGTTCGTCAACGGCCTCGGCCTGACCGGCGTCAGCCTCACCCCTGAGGCGCTCAGCACCATGGCCTCCAACGTCGGTGAGGAATCGATCGTCTCCCGGACGGGCGGCGCTCCCACCCTGGCGGTCGGCATCGCGCAGATCATGCAGGGCGTCTTCGGCGGCGCGAACATGATGGCGTTCTGGTACCACTTCGCCATCATGTTCGAGGCCCTGTTCATCCTCACGGCGGTCGACGCCGGTACCCGCGTGGCGCGCTTCATGCTGCAGGACAGCATCGGCAACTTCGTGCCCCGCTTCCGCGACACCTCGTGGCGTGCCGGGGCCTGGATCTGTACGGCGATCATGGTGGCCGGGTGGGGAGCGATCCTCATCATGGGCGTCACGGACCCGCTGGGCGGCATCAACACGCTGTTCCCGCTGTTCGGGATCGCGAACCAGCTGCTGGCAGCGATCGCGCTCGCGGTCTGCATGGCGATCTGCGCCAAGCGCGGGTTCTTCAAGTTCCTGTGGATCCCCGCACTGCCGCTGGCGTTCGCCGCGGTGGTGACCATCACGGCGTCGTTCCTCAAGATCTTCTCGCCCGTCCCTGCCATCGGCTACTGGGCGCAGCACATGGCGTTCCGCGATGCGCTCGCTGCGGGCGAGGAGAGCTTCGGCGCGGCGACGAGCGTCGCTGCCATGGAGGCGGTGGTCCGCAACACCTTCATCCAGGGCACGCTGTCGATCATCTTCGTGGTGTTGGCCATCATCGTCATCACCACCTCGATCCTCGCCACCATCAGGGCCTACCGGAACGGTGGCGGGTCGGATTCCGAGGACACTCCTGTGGCCTCGCGTGTCTTCGCGCCGGCGGGCCTGATCGCCACTCCGGCCGAGAAGGAGCTCGAGGCGCAGTGGGCAGCCCTCGAACCCGGCAAGCGTCCGGCGCGGACGGGTCACTGATGACCGTCCCGCAGGTCCTCACCCGGGCGCGCGACACCGCGCGGGAGCTGGCCTGGCTGTTCAAGGGCATCATGGGCGAGAACGCGTACCAGGCGTACCTCGACCACCACGAGCGCACGCACGCCGGTGGGCGGCCCATGACCGAACGGGAGTTCTGGCGGGACAAGACGGACCGCCAGGACGCGAACCCCCAGGGCCGCTGCTGCTAGTCGGCACCTCACGCACGAAGCCCGACGCCGGAGGATCGGCGTCGGGCTTCGTCGTATCCGGGGTCAGCGCTTCTCCCACCGGAAGCGCTTCGTAGCGGCAAGGTAGGGAAGGACGGTCCACGCCAGGAGGGCGACGGCGGCACCCGCCACCGACGGGTCCAGATCGGTCGCACCCCAGCCGGCCATCAGCAGGTTGTGCAGCGCGCCGCCCGGGGTCAGCCGGGAGAGCGCCTCGAAGCCGTCGTCGAAGGCGGTCCAGAAGAAGGTGCCGATGACGACGGCGAGGAAGGGGAGGGTGGTGATCTGAGCGGCCGCTGCGGAGGGCGTGTAGATGCTGGTGAGCATGCCGGCGGTCGCGCAGAGGGCGAGGAAGCCGAGGACGGCACCGAGCACCACGAGCGGCCGGGCGGGAGCGTCCATCCCCGCCGTCCCGAACCCGACGGCGATGACCGCGAGCTGCCCGGCGACGAGGGCGACGATCGGCGCGAGCATGCCCAGCCAGATGACGGTGTCCGAGGACTCGCCGCTGCGCAGCCGCTTCAGGAAGAGCTCCTCGCGACGCGTGGCCATCGTCGTCGTCGCCGTCAGGTACACACCGAGCAGCGCGACGATCATGAGGGTCAATCCCGCCATGACGGCGTTCGCCGAGGGGCCGACCATCTGCTCCGCACCGAAGTAGAAGAGGTACACGGCCATGGCGATCGGCATGAGGACGGCCCCGAGGAGCACCGTCTTGTTGCGGAAGATGATGCGCAGCTCCATGAGGGCGATGGACGTGATGCGACCGGCGGCGGAGGGACGGCGGGGTGTCGAGGGGGCCTCTGTGAGGGTGGTCATGATGTTCTCCTGTCGGGGGGGGGGTGATGGATCGGCGGGGCTAGGCGGCGTCGCCGAGGCTGACCCGGCGGAAGACCGCGGCGAGGGAGGCCTCCGACGCGGACAGGCGGTCCAGGCGGATCCTGTTCCCCTCCGCCCAGGAGAGGACCCTCCACAGGTCCTGTTGGAGGTCCAGGGACGGCACGGCCACCCGGGTCCTGGCAGGGGTCGGGGTGAAGTCGGGGGACAGCCCCAGTCCGCCGAGCTGCAGGACGTCGACGGACGCATCCACCTCGAAGGAGATGACCGACGGCTCGCGCCCCAGCACCTCCGGCAGGGTGCCCGCCACGGCGATCCGGCCGTCGTGCATGATCGCGATCCGGTCCGCGTAGCTTTCCGCCTCCTCGAGGTAGTGGGTCGTGAGGACCACCGTGGTCCCGGCGTCATTCAGGCCCCGGACGAGCTCCCACGTCCGTTCCCGGGATTCCGGGTCGAGGCCCGTCGTGGGTTCGTCGAGGAACAGGAGGTCGGGTTCGTTGGCCGTGGCGAGGAGGAGGTCGAGGCGGCGCCGCTGACCACCTGAGAGCATCTTGACCCGGGTGGTCGCCTTCGACTGGAGGTCGAGGACCTCGAGCCCGCTCGCGATGACCTCTGCCTGACTCCTGGACCGCGGATGGGCCGCCGAGAGCCGGAGCCAGAGGCGGCAGGTCTCCTCGACCGTGAGGTCGTCGGCGAACCCGGCCTCCTGCAGCATGATGCCGAGGCGGGGGCGGATCGAGGCCCTGTCGCGGTAGGGGTCGCCGCCCAGGACGGACACGCTGCCGGAGGTCGCACGGCGGTGCCCCTCGAGCGTCTCCATGGTGGTGGTCTTGCCTGCGCCGTTGGTGCCGAGGAGCGCGAAGAACTCCCCGTTCCTGACGGACAGGTCGATGCCGCGCACAGCCTCGTACGAGCCGTAGGAGCAGCGCAGCCCCTCGGCCGAGACCGCGATGGTGTCGGTGGGCGCGGCGGACACGGCCCGGGAGCCCTGCATGGTCGGGACTGCCTGGGTACTGGGTGATGTGGTCATGGTTCAATCCTCGCCAGCCACGCCGGCACGTATCAGTGGTCGTCCGTCATGACCTCACCTGATGGTCTGCACACCGGGACCGTGACAGATGTCATGGTCCTACCATGGTGATCATGGCGCTTTTCACTGCTCGACGCAGCACCGGGGACAGGGAGACCATGGGGCAGCCGGAGGCCGGGCGCGGCGTCAGGGCGACGTGGCGCTACACGGTCGGGACGATCGCAGCCTACGGACTCTTCGTGACTGCGGTCTCGACCCTGGTGATGCTCGGTGGCGGCGAGTACGGCATGCAGCTGCCCGACCTCGTGATCCTCGTGCTCGCGCTGGCGTCCGCTGCGTCGCTGGTCCGCTACTGCTGGTTCTTCAAACGAGGCCTGGGTGGCGGACTGCCGGCGCGCCACTACACCCTGTGGCTGCTGCTGCCGGGCGCGGCCCTCTGGTTCATCGGCCTGGGACAGCCGCACACCCTGTGGGTAGGGGCCGTCCCGCTCTGGCTGGCCTGCAACGCACTGGCCGTCGTCGTCGGGCGGCGCCCCCGGTGGTGGATCCTCGGTGTCGGGCTGGTTGTGCTCCTCGTGCACGGGCCGCTCGGCCTCCTGCTCGGCCATACGGTCGGCGGGCCGTCCTGGGAGGGCGGTGCCGTGGCCTCCCTCGCCGTCTGGGCGCTGATGACCCCCATGCTCTTCGTTGCGAGCATCTGGTGGTGGGAGATCGTGCTGCGCCTCGACGACAGCCGCCGCACCTCCGGAGAGCTCGCGGTCGCCAAGGAACGGCTGCGCTTCGCTGCCGACCTGCACGACATCCAGGGCCACCATCTCCAGGTCATCGCACTCAAGACGGAGCTCGCCGGTCGACTGCTCGACGCCGATCCCGAGGCGGCACGCGTCCAGATCGCGGAGGCGCAGCAGCTGGCCCGGACCGCGCTCGAGGACACCCGCGCCCTCGTGCACGGGTACCGGACGGTGTCCCTCGCCGCCGAGGCGGCCAATGCCGCCGAGGTCCTCCGCGCCGCGGGTATCGAGTGCTCGGTCGACGTCGACGCCGAGGCGCTGCCGGCGGAGGAGCGGGCCCTGTTCGGCCTCGTGATCCGTGAGGCCACGACCAACATCCTCCGGCACAGCGAGGCGACGGCCGTCACGCTGCGCCTGGCCCGTGCCGGCGACGGGTCAGCCCTGACCGTGACGAACGACGGCGTGTGCGGCGGCATCGACGCCCGGCCGGGCGGTTCGGGCATCGACGGGCTCCGCCGGCGGTTCGAAGCCGTCGGGGGACGGATCGAGGCCCGGCGGGACGACGGTCACTTCCTGCTGACCGCCACCACGCCCGGACTCCCGGGCCCTGGTGGCGCCACCGGCGTGCCCACCCTCGCCGGCACAGCAGGTTCCCGTGGAGGCCCGCCATGATCCGGGTGGTCCTCGCCGATGACGAGCATCTGATCCGGGGTGCGCTCGTAGCGCTCCTGGGGCTCGAGCCGGACCTCGAGGTGGTGGCGAGCACGGACAACGGGGCGGACGCGGTGCGCCTCGCCAAGGAGTACGTCCCCGACGTGTGCGTCCTGGACCTCGAGATGCCGCCGACCGACGGCATCTACGCCGCGGAGGAGATCCTCCGCACGGTGGCCACGCGCGTCGTGATCGTCACCCGGCACGCCAGGCCCGGCGTGCTGCGGCGGGCCCTGGCGAGCAGGGTGTCCGGGTTCGTCCCGAAATCGACCCCCGCCGACCAGCTGGCGAACGTCATCCGGGATGTCGCCGCGGGCCGCCGTTACGTGGATCCGGACATCGCAGCGAGCGCCCTGTCCGGTGAATCGTGCCCGCTCACCGGCCGCGAACTCGATGTCCTGCGGCACGGCCGGCAGGGAGCGAGCCTGCAGACGATCGCCCGCGAGCTGCATCTGGCGCCGGGCACGGTCCGGAACTACGTGTCCTCCGCCATGACCAAGCTGGATGCGGCGTCGCGCCACGAGGCCGCTGCGTTGGCGTGGGAGCAGGGCTGGATCTGACGTGCCCGCCCTCCGGGGGTTGTGGGAGCATAGCGGAATGACTGAACAGCAGCCGAGCGGTCCGTCCGATCCGGTGCCCGCAGCCGCGGCCGGATCCCCGGATCAGCCGCAGGTCCCGGCCGGCACGCCGGCCGCGGCGGAGCCCGACGGGCACACGACGTCGCTCGCCGACCTCGTCGACGAACCGGCCAAGGTCATGCGGATCGGCACCATGCTCAAGCAGTTGCTGGAGGAGGTCCGCAGCGCGCCGCTCGACGACGCCGGACGCACCCGGCTCGCCTCCATCCACGAGCGCTCCGTGAGGGAGCTGGAGGACGGCCTCGCCCCGGAACTGGTCGAGGAGCTGCACCGCATCAACCTGCCCTTCGACGAGGGCACGGTTCCCACCGACGCCGAGCTGCGCGTGGCCCAGGCGCAGCTCGTGGGCTGGCTCGAAGGTCTTTTCCACGGCATCCAGACGGCGCTCGCGGCGCAGCAGATGGCCAACCAGCAGCTGGCCGCCCGCCTCCAGCTCCGCCAGCTCCCTCCCGGCACCGTGATCGCCCCCGGCGTGGTCGTCGGCGAGGACGGCGAGCCGCAACGGACCCCGCACGGCCGCCAGGCCGGCTCCCTCCAGACCGAGGGCCACGGCCCCGGCCAGTACCTGTAACGGCCTGGTGGCATTCTTCGCAGCGGCGCGACAGGGCCGCAGGGACGACGCCGAGCTCGGCACCGGGGTATGGCGCCGCGCGCACGACCGCTTCCGCCGGGGCCTCGACCGCTATCACCAGATCCTCGAGGGCATCGAGGACGACGAGGTCCACAACGAACTCGTGGCGGTCGCCGACGAGCTCGGCGCCATGCTGCCGCGCGTGCGGGCCATCTGCGTGAGCGCCCAGACCTCGTCCCCGAGTACGGGCCTCGATATCCCCGGCGCCCTCCTGCAGGTGCACCGGGCACTGTCCCGGGCCGGGAACACCCTGGCGACCACCGCGGAGGCCGCCGCGATGACGAGGCTCGACGGCGAACGGTGGGGCGTCGCGTCCTCGGGCCTCGAGAACGTGCGCCGCCGCGCCCAGCTGGTGGCGGAGGACGTCGAGGAGGCCGAGCGGGCGATGCCCGGCGGTCAATAGGACAGCAGCGTGGTCCCGGGCTCGACGGCGATGTCCCAGACCTCGAGCTCCTGCCCGCCGCACCCGCCCCGCCCGCCGGTCGGCGCTCCGCTGATGAACGGGGACTGCCGCTGATCGTCCACGTACGGGTAGCCGCGATCGTTCAGGACCGTCAGTACCTGCCGGCCGCGCCGCGGGTCCCCGTTCGGATAGGACAGGACCTCGACGCGCTCGTAGGCGGAGAAGCCCTCGGGCCAGCGGAGGAGGACCGACCGCCCGCTGTACTCGAAGACAACGCATGCCCGGCCGACCCCCGCGGGCCGGACACGGAACGTGCCGAGCGGAGCCCGTGACCTGTTCTGCGTGTCGCTGCCCTCGGGCGGACGGGTGCCCAGGACTGCCTCCGCGGTAAGCAACCCCGGGGCCGTCCCGTTCGTGTCGAGCGTGAGTTCCTCCGGCGGCAGGGCCCGGATCGCGTCGCGGAGTTCGTCCGGCAGCGGCGCCGGCTCCCCCGAGATCGTCGTCGTCTCCGGGGAGCGGCGGTCGACCAGCGTCAGGATGGACCCGTCCTCCTCGATCGGCGAGAGGACGCCGTCGCCGTCGCGCACCAGGAACATGAGCTGGTTCGGTGTGAAGAGATTGCGGCTGAAGGGACGCTCCAGGGTGCTCCGCCCCGTGACGTCGATGGTCAGGGTGGTCCGCGCGGGATCGCCCTTCACGATCTGCACCACTGAGGCGGCCTGCAGCATCCGCAGTTCGCCGTCCACCTGGGTGGGTACGAGGTCCGCGATGGACACCACGGCGACGACGTCGGCGAGCGCGAACAACCGTTCGGCGTCGCCCGCCGGGCCGGGGGTGGCGCGCGGGATGAGGGCCGTGGCCAGGCCGGCGACGACCGCGAGCAGGCACAGGGTCCCGAGGATCATCTGGACCTGGCGGCGGGGCGCGCGGGCCGGGAACCGGGGGAGGCGGGCCGTCGCTGCCGGGGCGTTGCCCGCCGCGGTCGGGACGGCGCCCGGCACCGGGGAGGCAGGAGCGGCAGCTGGGACGACAGCGGCCGTTGAGGCAGAGGTGCCGGACGCGGCAGCCGTGTCGCGCTCCTCGACGGTCGACGGCGTGGCCGGCGCGGTGATGGTCTGCAGCTCGCCGCTCGAGGGTGTGCTCCCGGCGCCGGGAAGGCCGCTGCGGCTGCGGGCGAGGTCCTCCCTGGTGATTGCCGCGGCGGGATCGGCGGCGGCCAGCGCGGCGAGGAAGGCAGCACCTGGCGACGCCGACGCCACGGCCGGTCCGGCCGTCGCACCCCCGGCCGGNCGTCTTCCACGGTGGCGCGTTCTCCTTCGAGGGCAAGCGACGCGTCGGCGGCGGCGTCCTTGGCTTCGAGCAGGCGCGCGTGGCGGGTGCCGATCTAGATGGGTATAAGAGACAGGAGCGGCATCGCGCCGGGCCGCGAGCGCGCACGCGGCCTCGATGGCGGGCAGGCGCTCCAGCTCGCTCCCGCTCAGCCGGGCGGCATCCCCGACCGGGAGGCCGTCCCAGTGGTGCAGGAGGAGGAGCTCGCGGTCGGCGGGGGCGAGGTCGGCGAGTGCCGCCCGCAGGGAGGTGTCGCCGACGGCGCGCGGCGGCAGCGTCGTCGGGAGGTAGCGCTCCAGGACGGTCCTGGTCGCGCGGAGGACGGCGACGCGGTCGGGGGGCGGCACGGCGTCCTCGCCCGGGTCGCGGGACCCGACCACGGTGGCCGCGGTCAGCGACCCGGCGGCCTCCTGTGCGGCGGAGGATGCGAGCCGCCCGGAGAGCGATCGGCGGAAGGCGTACCGGTAGGCGGCGTCGTGCAGTGCGGCCCGGGCGCTGTCGTCGTCGAGCACGTCCCACCCCCGTCCGGCGGGCCGATCGGTGCGGCCGCCAGGGCCGGTCCGAAAGCACGCTGGCTGATAGTTGTCAGTGGGAACCGAAATAAACGGGCTGCATCCTTGGTTCCCGCCTGTATGACTACATCACCGAATCTTACGTTCAACGACGGCCACACGATCCCGCAGCTCGGCTACGGAGTGTGGCAGGTCGAGGACGACGTGGCCGAGGACGTCGTCGGCAAGGCCTTCAAGGCCGGCTACCGCCACATCGACACCGCCAAGATCTACGGCAACGAGGCCGGCGTGGGCCGGGCCATCGCGTCGTCGGGCCTGGGCCACGACGAAATGTTCATCACCACCAAGCTGTGGAACTCCGACCAGGGCTACGAGAGCACGCTCAAGGCGTTCGAGGAGTCCATGGAGCGCCTCGGCCTCGAGACCCTCGACCTCTACCTCATCCACTGGCTGCAGCCCAAGCAGGGCAAGTACCTGGACACCTGGAAGGCCCTCATCGAGCTGCAGAAGCAGGGACGCGTGAAGAGCATCGGCGTCTCCAACTTCACCATCGAGGCCCTCGACGAGATCATCGACGCCACCGGCGTGGTCCCCGTCATCAACCAGGTGGAGACGCACCCCTTCCTGAACCAGTCGGAGCTCCGCGCGTACGAGGCCGAGAAGGGCATCCTCCACCAGTCGTGGTCGCCCCTCGGCTCCGGCAAGGGACTGCTCGACGACGCCGTGCTCCAGGACATCGCGCAGAAGCGCAACGCCACGCCCGCGCAGGTCGTGCTCGCCTGGCACCTCGCGCTCGGCAACGTGGTCATCCCGAAGTCCGTCACGGAGTCGCGCATCATCGAGAACTGGGAGTCCCTCGACGTGAAGCTCGAGGACGAGGACATCGAGGCCATCAACGGGCTCGACAAGGGTGCGGCCGGCCGCATCGGAGCCGACCCCGCGACGGCCGACTTCGCGTAACCTCCGCGCACGGTCTGCTCATCGAGCGCGTGTGGTGGGTGCGTGACGCCGTGACCCGCCACACCTGCGCAACGAGGTGACATGGGAAGAGCCGCCCGGCATCGCCGGGCGGCTCTTCCCGTCTCCGACCGGCGTCAGGCGGCCTGGGCCAGGGACGCCCGGAGCGGGTAGTCGGTGCCCTCGAGGATCAGTTGCGCGCAGCGTCCCGTGGACGGGTCCAGGACGATCGGCGCGGCCAGGTTGACGGTCGTGCCACCGGGACCGGGATTGGCGACGACGAACAGGTGCGCCGCCGGGACGTCCGGTCCGAGGACGTCGCGCTGCGCGTCCGAGAACCGGGGGGTGTACTGCGGCACGTAGGTGGCGGCATCGAGGAGGAACAGGCGCACGTTCGTGTCATGCGCCGCGGTGAGGGTGAACAGCCCGTCCGCGCCCTTCACCTGCTCGAGGTGGAAGTCCGTGAGCGGTGCGAGCCCCGGGGGAGGGGTGACGAACGCGGCCCTCATCGCAGGAAGTCCATCAGGGAGGGCTGCAGCACGCGGGCCGAGACGGCGAGCGCGCTCTGGTAGGCGGTCTCCTGGAGCTTGAGGTCCAGGATGACCGATGCGAGGTCCACGTCTTCCACGGTGGCGCGTTCTCCTTCGAGGGCAAGCGACGCGTCGGCGGCGGCGTCCTTGGCTTCGAGCAGGCGCGCGTGGCGGGTGCCGATCTCGCTGTGCTGATTGGTGAGGTCCTGGATACGCTGCTGGAGCGGCGCGAGGTTCACTGAGACGTCCCGGCCGGCGCGCAGGTCCGCGGCGATCGTGTCCAGCAGGGCGAACGCCGAGGTCGGGCCGCTGCCGAACACGTCCGTGCCGTCCGCGTCGACACGCACGCTCTGGCCCGGGCCGACCCTGCGCTCCACGGCCCCGCCGCCCGCGAAGGTGAGATCCTCACGCAGGGCAGCGGGCGCATCGGTGTTCCCGGCGAACAGGAACCGGCCCGCGTAGGTGGCGTTCGCCTGGGCGGCGAGCTCGCCGCGCAGGGATTCGACGTCGAGCGCGAGGGCCTCCCGGGCGGCCGGGGGCAGGGACGAGTTGGAGCCCTGCAGGGTGAGGTCGTTGACGCGGTCGAGCGCGCGCTTCGAGGTCGTCATCGCGTTGTCGAGCTGCGACAGCCAGCCCTCCCCGTTGGAGATGTTCCGGCCGTACTGCTCGTTCGCGCGGATCTCGGCGCGGACGCGCAGCGCCTCGCCCGCGGCGGCGGGATCGTCCGACGGGCGGCTGATCGCCTTCTGGCTGGTCGCCTTCTCCTGCAGCTCGGCGAGCCGCGCGAGGTTGTGCTGCAGCGAGCGCTGGGCTCCCTGCATCATGGTCTGGTTGGTGACGCGCGTGATCATGGTGGCCTTTCCCTAGCGTCCGACGATTCCCATGCGGTTGATGAGGACGTCGAGCATCTCGTCGACGGCCGTCATCACGCGCGCGGCGCCCTGGTAGGCGTGCTGGTACTGCAGCAGGTTGACCTGTTCCTCGTCCATGCTGACCGAGGTGGCGCCCAGCTGCTGCTGCAGGGCGCTGGTGGCTGAGACCTCAGCGAGGGCGTTGCCCTGCAGCTCGGTGCGAGCTGCTGCGCCGAGATCGACGACGAACGCCGACCACGCGGCGTCGGGTGATCCGGGTCGGGTGCCGAGCTCCGAGATGCTGTCGGCCACGGAGCCGTCGAAGCCTCCCGCGCCGGTGGCGAGGTCCTCTCGGCGGGTCGGTAACACGTCGAGGGACGCCGCTGCGCGGTCCGCCTGGTAGGCGAAGAACGGGCCCTTGCCCGCGCCGGTGTGGAGGGCGTTCACCTGGTCGGCGAGCGTCGTCGCGAACGCGTTGTACCCGGCGGCGGCCTCGGCGAGGGGACCGCTGGTGGGGGCGAGGAGGGAAAGCGTTGCGGCGAGTTCGCCGCTCTCGACGCCGGCCGATACGCCCGGCTGGTCCGTCCATTCGACCCGGACGGTCCCGGGTTCGCCGATCCCCGCGGGCCCGGTGACCTGCAGCGTGCGGGCCGTGGTGCCCAAGACGAGGGGGTTGCCGGCCACGAGGACGTCGGCCGTGCCGTCCGCGTTGTCGCGGACCGTGGCGCCGGTCAGCCCGGCGAGGGTCGCCGTCAGCTGGGTCCTGCGATCCACGAGCTCGTTGGCGGGGGTCCCGGCGTTGACGGCGGAACGGATCTGCCGGTTCAGGCCGGCCACCTGCGCGGCGGCGTCGTTGACCTCCGTGGCGAGGGAGGTGGCCGAGGAGCGTGAGGTGGCCCATTGGGACTCGACCTCGCGGTAGCCGGCGGCGATGCGGGAGGTCAGCTGCCCTGCGGCGGCGAGCAGCGTCGAGGCCGGGGCGTCCTTCTCGGGTGCGTTGGAGACCTCCTGCCAGCCGGCCCAGAACTCCTGGAGGGACGCCGAGACGCCATGGGCGCCGGGTTCCCTCAGCCCGTCCTCGAGAGTGGCGAAGGCCTGCGCCCGGACGGCGGTGTAGCCTGCGGCGCCGGCCGTGATGCGGACCCGTGCGTCGAGGTGGGCGTCTCCGAGCCGGGTGATCCCCGCGGCGAGGACTCCTTCGCCGGGACGGACGCCGGTGGTGAAGAGCGAGGGCCGGGGCGAGGCGGCGGCCGAGGTCTCGAGCCGCTGCCGCGTGTACCCCTGCGTGTTCACGTTGGCGATGTTCTGTCCGGTGACGTCGAGGCCTGCGCGCGCTGCGGCGAGTCCGGAGTACGCCCTGGTGAGTCCGCTGAATGTGCTCATCGTCGCGCTACATGTCCTTGTCGAGGAGGGTGGGGTGTGCGTGGCCCTGGCGGTGACCGCGGCTCGCGGCGCCGTCCGCGGCGTATGTGCCCGCGCCGGTGCCGATTCCCGCAAGGGTCTCCTGCGCCGACCGGCTGGCCGCCTTCAGGAAATGCTGGTTGGTATCGCGCAGTGCGCCGATCTGCGCCACGAGGACCGTCATCGCCTGGAGGTGGGCCGTCAGCAGTTCACCCCAGGGTTCGTCGGGGGCTGCCACGGCCAGTTCCCGGAGGGTGGCGGCGCCGTCGATCCCCCAGTCCTGCGCCACGGCGGAGGCGTGGACGGCACGGGCGAGCCCCGTGTCGCGGAGCCGTTCGAGCACCTGTTCCACCTCACGGGTGGCGTGGTGGAGCCAGCGGGTCCTGCCGGATGTGAGGAGGAGTTGTTCCTCCTCGAGTTTGAAGACGAGGAGCTCGAGCAGTTCGCGCTCCTGCCAGAGCAGGGCGGACAGATTCTGTGCGCTCACGGTGCTACCTCCTCCCCGGTACCACGGACGGTGGAACCGGGGGAACTATCGGCGTCGCCTGCCGCGATGTAAGGGATCGTCGGCAGGCGCGTCGTCGACGACCTGCCAGCAGGGCTCATCCGGGAACGGCGGTGACCTTCACGACCGGTGTGTTCCGGGTGATCCACGGGACCACCTTCGCGGCCGGCAACGGCTTGGCGAAGTGGAAGCCCTGGGCGAGATCGCACCCCAGCGCGCGCAGTTCCACCAGCGTCTCCGCGTTGTCGACCCCCTCGGCGACCACCCGCAGGTCGAGGCTGTGGGCGAGGTCGATGATCGAACCCACGAGCCCGCCGGCGCGTGGATCCGTGCGCATGGCGGTGATGAAGGACCGGTCCAGCTTCAGCTCGGCGGCGGGAAGGTCACGCAGGTAGGCCAGGGAGCTGTAGCCGGTCCCGAAGTCGTCGATCGAGATCTCGATGCCGGCGGTGCGGAGGCGCGCAAGGATCTTCGCGGAATGGGCGGGATCGGCCATCAGCATGTCCTCGGTGATCTCCAGCATGAGGCACTTCGCCGGCAGGTTGTGCTGCTCGAGCAGGGTGAGGATCTGCCGGGGCAGATACTGCTGGATACAGGACCCGGACAGGTTCACGGCGACGCTGATCGTCAGCCCGTCGTCATGCCAGCGGGAGGCCTGGTCCACCGCCGCTTCCAGCACGAGCGTCGAGAGCTGGGGCATCAGGCCGGCTTCCTCCGCCAGGGGGAGGAACGACGTCGGGGGCAGCTGCCCGAGAACAGGGTGGTTCCAACGGACCAGGGCCTCGACGCTCGTCACGGTGTCGTCGGAGAGGCGCACCTTGGGCTGGTAGTGCAACTCGAACTGGTTCTCGAGCAGCGCAGTACGGAGCTCCTCGAGGGTCCTCAGCTTCCGTGCGCCGCCGTCGTCGTCCATCGAACTGTAGAGATGGTGCCCGCTCCGGCTGGACTTGGCCCGGAACATGGCGATGTCCGCCTTCCGCATCAGGAGGCTGATGTCGGTGCCGTTCTCCGGTGTGAGGGCGATGCCGATGCTGACGCTGGTCTTCAGCGAGGCCGTGCCGATCCGGATCGGTTCCGCGAGTTCCGCTTCCAGCCGCCGCGCCACCTTCAGGGCCTCCTCCGTGGACAGGCCGTCGAGGAACACCGCGAACTCGTCGCCGCCGAGGCGGGCGAGGAGATCCTCCTGCCTCAGCGCCCGGGCGAAGCGCTCGCTCACCTGGACGAGTAGGGCGTCGCCGACGTTGTGCCCCAGGGCGTCATTGACGTCCTTGAAGCGGTCGAGGTCCAGGAAGAGCAGGGCGCCCGGGTGACGTTTGTCCAACCGTCCGCGAAGATCCCTGACGAGCCCCCGGCGGTTCGGGAGCTTCGTCAGCTCGTCCGTGGTCGCGAGGGTGACCAGCATCCGGTTCCGGAAGAGGAGCGGCACCGCGGCGAGGATGAGAGTGAGGGCGGCGAGCACCTGGGCGAGGGGCGCGATGGGTACCTGGCACCCGATGAGCAGGACGGCGACGGCGGAGCCGGTGGACACCATCAGCATGGTGACGGCGGCCAGGCCGCGGTCCTGCTGACGGAAGGCCGTCCCGCCTCGGGCGACGCCGTCGACCCACAGGGCGAGGGCGACGATGCCGAGGATCCAGCCGGTGTCGACGGCCGAGCCGATCACGTAGTCCTGTACGCCCAGGGCGAAGGCGACGTCCGCGGCGGCGAAGAGGACCAGGCCGATCACGAGCAGCAGCCGGCGGGGGCCGAGATCGAGCCCGCGTGAAGCGAGCAGGCCGCCGACGGCAGTGATCAGCAGGAGATCGAGGAGCGGGTAGATGACGATGACGATCATCCCGAACGTCGTGCCACCGCCGGCCCCGGACCGCAGGACCGGCGCGAGGACCATGGCCATGAGGGACGCGGCAGCCAGGGCTCCCACCAGGCTGTCCAGCAGCGAGGGCCAGGTCACGCCCTTCAGCTTCCGCACCGTCACCGCGAGTGCGCCGAGCATCAGCGGGTAGAAGGCGAGGTAGGCGACATCCGCAGCGGAGACGACGTCGTGGGCCTGCTGACCGTCCAGTGTCGAGAGATAGTAGACATCGCCTGCGGTGTAGGCGGTCAGTGCCGCGGCGCCGAACACCACCTGCCACTGCGACAGGCGCGTCCGCACGACCGCGCTGACGCAGACGGCCACGGCGCAGAGCTCCGCGATGATGCCGAGCCACACACCGACGACGTCGAACGGCACCAGGTCGCCGAGCAGGAGATCGACGAGATAGAGCACCGACACGGTGACTGTCGCGATCACCGGTATCCGGGAGATCTCCGCCCGCACAGCGCATCCCTCAACAACCTCAGGCGGCACAACAGCACGCACCGGCACTTCCTTCCCTCCAGAATCAGGAACCTGATCGGAGAGTGAGCTTACGGCGGCCACACGGGCGTGACCTTCGATCCGGCCCGTTCCGGCTCAACCCACGGCGAAAACTACGGCTACCTTGCGTCTGGCAGGGCTGTACGGCGCACGTCATGGCATTCCCGAAAAAAAGTTCAGCGGATTCCTAACATCCCCAGGGGTCGGTTCCGATAGCTACGGTTGCTGGCCCATGGATGGGCCGGCGATAGCAACCCTTTCACGGAGGAATACATCATGGGTTTCCAGATCAACACCAACACCGCGGCCAACACCGCATACCGCAACCTCTCCAGCACCCAGGGCGATATGTCCAAGTCGCTCGAGAAGCTCTCCAGCGGTCTCCGCATCAACCGTGCAGCCGACGACGCCGCCGGCCTGGCGATCTCCGAGGGCCTGCGCTCGCAGATCGGTGGCCTGGGGGTTGCAGCCCGCAACGCCCAGGACGGCATCAGCGTGGTCCAGACCGCTGAAGGTGCGCTGACCGAGGTCCACAGCATCCTGCAGCGTGTCCGTGACCTGGCTGTCCAGGCGGGTAACGACTCGAACAACGCCGAGGCTCGAACGGCGATTGACACCGAAGTTGAGGCGCTGGGGGCTGAGCTCACCCGCATCGGAGCATCAACGAACTTCAACGGTACCGAACTGCTGACAGGTGATGCTCTCACCTTCCAGATTGGTGCGGGAGGGGTCCCTGCAAAGGACCAGATCACGGTTGCAGGGACTGACATCAGCGGGCTTGGCGCCACAGTGCAAGCGCTCACGTTCACCGATGCCACGAGCGCAGCCGCCTCGATCGTTGCTCTGGATACGGAGATCCAGGGTGTCTCGACCCAGCGTGCCGCGCTCGGTGCCGTGCAGAACCGCTTCGAGTCCGCGATCAACAGCATCAACGTCTCGCAGGAGAACCTCTCGGCGGCCAAGTCCCGCATCACCGACACCGACATGGCGAAGGAGATGGCGGACTTCACGCGTTCGAACATCCTCTCGCAGGCCGGTACCGCGATGCTGGCCCAGGCCAACCAGATGAACCAGGGTGTCCTTCAGCTCCTCCGCTAGACGGTGAGTTCGTAGGCAAGAGTGCATGGTGGCGGGACTGATCCTGGACCGAGAGGTCCCGCCGCCGTGCATTCGCCGCGAGACGCCCCGACGAATTCGCAGCTGAACCCGCAGCACCTTCAAGCCCCACCCGAGAGGTAGACCCATGGCGTTCTCCATCGACGGCATCGCGAGCGGGCTGGACACCACGAACATGATCAACCAGCTCATGCAGCTGGAAGCACGCCCACAGACGCTCCTCAGGGCCAAGGCCACGTCGACGCAGGGCTTCGTCACCGCCCTGCAGCAGCTGAACAAGCAGCTAGGCTCCCTCACCGAGCTCGCCACCAAGACCGCGAAGCCCGCGGCGCTCGACCTCTACACGGTCGCCAGCAGCTCCGACGCCGCCACCGCCACGGCCACCTCGTCCGCCGGCGCCGGCACCCTCGACTTCACCGTCAGGCAGCTCGCCTCCTCGCAGTCCTCCGTCACGGGTTCCATGACCGCCTTCTCCCCGGCGGCCTCCACGCTCACCCTGCGGGCGAAGGACGGCACCACCACGGAGCTCGCCACCACCGGAACGCTCGACGACGTCGTCGCCCAGGTGAACAAGGCCGACGTCGGCATCACCGCCACGAAGGTCAGCGCTGGAAAAGACGCTGCCGGCGTGCAGCAGTACCGGCTCCAGTTCACCGCGCAGGAGCCCGGTGCCGAGCACGGTTTCGCCGTGTTCCGCGGCACGGCGGCCGACGTCACCGCCGGCACCGCGACCGACCTCTTCACCGAGACCGGCGCGGCCACCGTCCGCGCCGCGCTGGACGCCGACGTGGTCCTCTGGGGCGGCACCGCGGCCGAGCAGACGGTGGCGTCGTCGTCGAACACTTTCACCGACATCCTCCCTGGCGTCTCCGTCACCGTCGCCAAGACCACCACCGAACCGGTGTCCATCACGGTCTCCCGCGACACCGAAGCCACCTCCACGAAGGCGAAGGAACTCGTGGACGCGCTGCGGGGCGTCTTTTCCTTCGTGGAGGCGAACACCAAGGTCTCGCCGGGCGCGACGGCCAGTGCCGCGCCGACGTCGGGCCGCTTCACCGGCGACAGCGCCGTCCGCGGGATCACCCAGTCGATGCTCACGGCGGCGACGGCGCCCATCAACGGCAGGTCGACGTCGGAGCTCGGCATCACGCTGACCCGCTCCGGGACCGTGGAGTTCGACGCCGAGAAGTTCGCCGCCGCGCTCGCGAAGGATCCGGCCGTCGTGAAGGACGCCCTCACCCAGCTCGCGACGCGCGTCGCCGACGCGGGCAAGGCCGCCTCGGACAAGTTCGACGGCGAACTCACGCGCCGGATCCAGAGCCAGGAATCGACGGTCCGCAGCCTCAACGACCAGGTGTCCGGTTGGGACCAGCGGCTCGAGAAGCGCCGAGCCACCCTGGAGCGCACCTATTCCGCGCTCGAGGTCCAGCTCTCACAACTCCAATCACAGGGGGACTGGCTGTCATCCCAGCTGGCAGGCCTCCCCACCGGAAGCGGGCTCTAGATGCTGCAGATGAACGGATACCAGGCCAAGCGCTCGCAGTACGTGCAGGATGCCGTCCTGTCGGCGACCCCCGCCGGACTGCTGACCATGCTCTACGACCGGCTGCTGCTCGACCTCGCGCGGGCCGGTGCCGCCCAGGAGGCGGGGGAGTGGTCGGTCGCCTCGGAGAACCTGCTGCACGCGCAGGACATCGTGGGCGAGCTGATGTCCTCCCTGCGCACGGATGTCTGGGACGGTGCGGCCGGCCTCATGTCCCTCTACACCTATGTGCGGCAGACCCTGGTCGAGGCCAACACCCGGCGGGACCGCGCCAGGACCGCTGAGTGCGCCGAGATCCTCGAACCGCTGCGGCAGGCCTGGCACGAGGCGGCCCGCACCGGGCATGCACAGCCTGTGAGCCAGACCCCCGCGTTCCAGCAGGACCAGGACGCGCCCCGCTCCCTCGGGGTCCTCGGTGTCGGCTGATCCCGACAGCCCGATGGCCACCGCGGCCTTCACGGCCTGGACCGCCGTACTCGACGCGCTCGAAGCCGCGCTGGATGCCGCACCCGATTCCGCGGTCGACGACGCCGGAGACTTCGCGGCCGGCGACCTCGTGCGTCAGACCGCCGTCCTCGCCGGGTGGATCCCGCCGCAGGTGGACGGACCCATCCCCGCCGGACTCCTCCCCCGTGCGCACAGCATCAGTGAACGCCAGCAGGCCGTGCTCGGCCGCCTGGCGGCCGACGCCGACACCCTGCGGCGCCACCGGAGCGCCCTCGGGTCGGTCCGTGCAGCGACCGCCCGGCAGGAGTCGGCCGTCTACCTCGACGTCACGGGCTGAAGTTCCCCCGGAGAGTACCTAACGGCAGGCCCGGGCACGACCGATAGTTCCCGGTGAGCATGGATCGCTCACTCCCAGGCCATGGATCGGCCGCTCAGCCTTGTCTGCAGAAGGTCCTCACGCCGTGCTTGATTCAGTGTCCTCGCTCGCCATGCGCAGTGCCCTCGACGGGCTCGCCCTGCGCCAGCGCGTCACAGCGAACAACATCGCCAACGTCAACACCCCCGGCTTCCACGCCCAGCGGGTCAGCTTCGAGGACGCCCTCGCGCGGTCGGTGTCCATGGGGAACGGCAGCGTCCAGGCCACCACCGACACGTCCCTCGAACCCACCCGGCTCAACGGCAGCAACGTCAACATGGACACGGAGACCCTCTCCAACATCGACACCGTGCTGCGCTTCCAGTTCGCGGCCCGTGCCGTCGAAGGGCCTTTCACCAGCATCCGCACCGCGTTGAGGAGCAACTGATGACCTTCGACGCCATCGGCATCTCCGGCACGGGGCTCACCCTGCACCGCAAGTGGCTCGACGCCGTGGCGGACAACATGGCCAACGCCAACACCGTCACCTCGACCGACGGCGCAGCCTTCCAGCAGCGCTACATCACGGCGCGCGCCGACGGGAACGGGCAGGGCGCCTACGTGGCGGGGGCCGAGTTCGGCAGCGCCGAGGGCCGCCTGGTCCACGAACCCACCCACCCCCTCGCGGACGCTGACGGCTACGTCCGCTACCCCGACATCGACATGAGCGCCCAGATGGGGCAGCTCATCATGGCGCAGCGCGGCTACCAGGCCAACGCCGCCGTCGTCGACCGCGCCAAAGCCACCTACGAAGCCGCCCTCCAGATAGGACGCTCCTGATGCCCGTCCCCGCCATCGGCGCCGTCCAGCCGGCCGCCACCTCCTACCTGCCGTCCGTCGGTGCCGTGTCCGACGCCGGCGGCGAGGGATTCGCGACCTCCCTCACCTCGGCCGTGGACAACCTCCAGGGCCTGCAGTCGGCGTCGAACGCGCTCTCCGTGCAGGCAGTCACCGGAGACCTCACCGACATCCACAACGCCACCCTCGCCTCCACGCGCGCCCAGGTGACGCTGGAGCTCGTCGCGGCCGTCCGGAACAAGGGCGTTGACGCCTTCAACGAGATCATGAGGATGCAGGCCTGATGCCCACGCCCCTGTCCACCGCCGCCACCCGCCTGGGTGACGCCGTGAAGAGCTTCACCATCGCCCAGCGCACCATCGCCATCATCGGCGTCGCCATGCTCGTCCTCGGCGGGATCGCGCTCACGTCCTGGCTCTCCAAGCCCTCCTACACCCCGCTGTTCTCCGGGCTGAGCGGCGAGGACGCCAGTACGATCGTGGACCAGTTGCAGACCGACGGCGTGCCGTACGAACTGACCCAGGGCGGCGGCACCATCCTCGTCCCCGAGACCGCGGTGTACGACCAGCGGATCAAGGCGGCCTCCGCCGGCCTGCCCTCGTCGTCGACCGGCGGCTACTCGCTGCTGGACGACATGGGGGTCACGTCCTCCGAGTTCCAGCAGTCCACCACCTACAAGCGGGCGCTCGAAGGGGAGCTCGCCGCGACGGTCTCCGCGATCGACGGCGTCAAGGCAGCGACCGTCCGCCTCGCCGTGCCCGAGGACACCGTGTTCGTGGCCGAGCAGGGCAAGCCGACGGCATCGGTCTTCGTGGAGACGAACCCGGGCGCCACCCTCTCCACCGATCAGGTGCAGGCGATCACGCACCTCACCTCCGCCTCGATCGACCGCATGGACGCCGCGGACGTCGCCGTGATCGACTCCGAGGGCCGGGTGCTGTCCGCGGTCGGCGTCGGCGCCACCGGTGGCAGCGACCAGCAGGCCTCGGACTACGAGCAGCGCATCCAGGCCTCCGTGCAGGCCATGCTCGACCGCGTGGTGGGGGTCGGCAACGCGACCGTCGCGGTGGCCGCGGACATGCAGCGCGAGAGCGCCGAGCGTGTCGAGGAGACCTTCACGACGCCCGAGAACGCCCCCGCACTCAACGAGTCCACCTCCACCGAGGAGTACGAGGGCGCCGGAGGCGCCCAGGCCGGCGTCCTCGGGCCGGACAACATCGCCGTGCCGGAGGACGGCGCCGACGGGGACGGCACCTTCGCCTCCGAGACGAACACGCGCAACAACGCCGTGAACAAGACCACCGAGTCCACCACGCTGCCCGCCGGTGGCATCAACCGCCAGACCATCTCCGTCGCGGTGGACCGGGCTGCAATGGCCAACATCGACGTCGCCGCACTCACCGCCGTCGTCTCGAGCGCCGCCGGCGTGGACGCTGCACGCGGCGACGTGGTGACGGTCGAGGAACTGGCGTTCAGCGACGCCGGGGCCAACGCCGCCGCGGATGCCCTCGCGGAGGCGGAGATCGCCGCCGCGGCCCAGCAGCGGGCGGACCTCATCCGGACGCTGTCCATCGTGGCGACCATCCTGTTCGTCGCCATCGTGGCGCTCATCATCTACGCACGCCGGTCGCGTCGCCAGCGGCGCGAACCGCTGGACCTCGGGGAGCTGCAGGGCGTCTACCCGGCGATCCCCGCGCCGAGCACCCCTGCGATCGATCCCGCGATGGCCCTCCTCACCCCACTCGAGCCGGCCCCGAACACCACCACGATCGACGTCGCCGCGGTGCAGGCCGCGCTGCAGGCCAGGCCGGCGGAATCCGACCTCGAGCGCATGCGCGCGGAGGTCGACGCCCTCGCCTCCCAGGACCCGGCGAAGACCGCCGAGTTCCTGCGCAGCATGATGGATGACAGGCAGAGCGTATGAGCACCCTCGCCCGCGCCGCCGTGACCGGGACCCAGAAGGTCGCCATGGTGCTCATGCAATTGGACCAGCACCGGGCCGCCGAGGTCCTCAAGCAGATGTCCGAGGCCGAGGCCGAGGAGATCGTCGCGGAAATCGTGCGCCTGCGCCGGGTGGAACCCGCCGCTGCCGAGGAGGCACTCGCGGAGTTCCACGAGCTCACCACCAGTGGCCGGCGCCGGACGCGCGGCGGCATGGACGTGGCCATCGGTCTCCTCGAGTCCTCATTCGGTGCGGAGCGCGCGGCGGGCGTGGTGGGACGCCTGGCCTCCAGCGCGGCCGGCAAGTCCTTCGAGTTCCTCGACAGCGTGGAACCCGGCCAGATCCAGACCGTCCTCGAGGGCGAGCTGCCGCAGACCATCGCCCTGGTCCTCGCACACCTCAAGCCCGAACACGCGTCCACCGTCCTCGCCGGGCTGAACCAGGACACCGGCACCGACGTGGCCCAGTGCATCGCGACCATGGGGTCGGCGACGCCCGAGGCCGTCTCCATCGTGGCCGACACCATCAAGATCCGGGCGGGCGCCGTGGCGGCACCACGTCGGGGCACGACGGCCATCGGCGGAATCCAGCCCCTCGTGGACATCATCAACCGGGCCGACATCAGCACCGAACGCGCGCTGCTCGACGGCCTCGAACTCCGCGACCCGGTGCTGGCCGAGGAGGTCCGCGCCCGGATGCTGACCTTCGCGGACATCGTCCACCTCGAGCGCCGTGACGTGCAGCAGGTGCTGCGCGGCATCGACTCGGCCGTCCTCGCCCTGGCGATGAAGGGCGCCGCCGAGGCCGTGGTGACCGTGATCCGCTCCAACGTCTCCGAGCGCAACCGGGAGATCCTCGACGACGAGATCCGCGCCGTCGGGCCCGTCCGCATGTCGCAGGTCGAGGAGGCCCGCGCCGAAGTGGTGCGTGCCATCCGCGACCTCGAGGCGCAGGGCACCATCACCATCCAGCGTGGGGACGAGGACGAGTATGTCGACTGACGCCTTCACCCCCGTCGCCTTCCCGCGCCTCGGCCCCGGCCAGGCCTCGCACCATGCCGCTGTCGCCCAGGGCCACGCCGCCGGCTACGCCGACGGGCTGGCCCTGGCCCNCGAACTCGCGGAGCGCCGGGCGCAACTCGACGCCGAGCACGCCGCCGCCCGTGCGCAGGCCGACGCCGTCCTCGCGCAACGCCTGCGGGTCCTCGACACTGCCGCGCGGGCCTTCGACGCGCGGACCGCCCCGGTCCTCGACGAGGCCCGCACGCGGATCCTCGACGCCGCCGTCCACATCACCGAAGCCCTGCTCGGCCGTGCCCTGGAGGACGGGCCGTCCTCCGCACGGGCCGCCGTCGCGCGTGCCCTCCGGGGAGCGGAGGGTGAGGAGGTGCGCGCCGTGCGCCTGCATCCCGCGGACCTGGCCGTGCTCGCCCCGGGCGACATGCCGGCCACCGTGCACCTCGTGCCCGATGCCACCCTGCAGCGCGGCGACGCCGTCGCGGAGTGCCCGGACGGCCATGTGGACGCGCGCCTCGGCACCGCGCTCGCCCGCGTGCGGTCCGCCCTGGCAGCCGGGGGTGCCGCATGAGCCTCACCCTCGAGGACGCCGTGGGTCACGCGCTCGCCGCCGCCGCGCCCCAGCGCTTCGGCAGGGTCGCCTCCGTGGTGGGGCTCGGCGTCGACGTCGTGGGCCTGGACTGCGCCATCGGGGACCTCGTCACGATCGGTGATCCCGGCTCCGGGACCGTCGACGCCGAGGTGGTCGCCGCGTCGCTCACCGGGCTGCGCTGCATGCCGTTCGCCCACCTCTCCGGGATCCAGGCGGGAGCGCCCGTCCGCGCCCAGGGGGGACCGCTGCTGGTGCCGGTGGGCCCGGGCCTGCTGGGCCGCGTGCTCGACGGCGTGGGCCGGCCCATCGACGGGCGCGGTCCGCTCACCGACGTCGCGTGGGTGTCGCTGGACAACACCCCTCCGCCGGCGCTGGACCGCACCCGCATCACCGAACCCCTCCAGCTCGGCGTGCGCGTGATGGACACGCTCACCACCGTGGGCCGCGGGCAGCGCATGGGCCTGTTCGCCGGATCCGGGGTCGGCAAGTCCTCGCTGCTGTCGATGATCGCCCGCGGCACCGACGCCGCCGTCTCCGTGATCGCCCTCGTGGGTGAGCGCGGCCGCGAGGTCCGGGACTTCCTGGAGGACGATCTCGGCGCCGAGGGCCTCGCCCGGTCGATCGTGGTGGTCTCGACGTCGGACGAGCCCGCCCTCCTCCGCCTCCGCGCCGCGTTCGTGGCCACGCGGATCGCCGAGGCGTTCCGCGACGGCGGCGCCGACGTCATGCTCATGATGGACTCGCTCACGCGCGTGGCGATGGCGCAGCGCGAGATCGGCCTCAGCGTCGGCGAACCTCCCGCCACCCGCGGCTACCCGCCGTCCACCTTCTCCCTGCTCGCCCAGCTCCTGGAACGTGCGGGGACCGGCGCGTCCGGCTCCGTGACCGGCATGTACACCGTGCTCGTGGACGGCGACGACCACAACGAGCCCGTCGCCGACGCCGCGCGCTCCATCCTCGACGGACACGTGGTGCTCGACCGCAAGCTCGGCGTCGCGGGACACTTCCCGTCGATCGACCCGCTGGCCTCGATCTCCCGGGTGGCGTCCCGTGTCACCACGCGCGAGCAGGCGGCGGTCGCCGCCGTGCTGCGCAGGACCCTCGCCGCACGGAAGGCCGCCCAGGACCTCATCGACGTCGGTGCCTACGCCCGCGGATCCAACCCGCTGGTGGACGCCGCCATGAACCACGAGGCCGGGATCAACGCGTTCCTGCAGCAGCGGATGGACGAGCAGACCCCGTTCGACGACGCGTGGAACCGCCTGGCCCACCTCACCACCTCGATGGGAGTCTCCTGATGGCACGACAGTTCCCCCTCGCGGGCCTGCTCCGGCTGCGCCAGCTGCGCGAGGAGGAGGCCGCCGGATCCCTGGCGGCAGCGAACGAACGCCTCCGCGCATCGCGTACCCGCGCCGACGTCCTGAGCGACGCCCTCGACGGCACGGACATCAGTCCCGCCGGATCGGCGTCGCTCTACGCGGTGGCCGCGGCCCGGGCGTCGGCGCGCAGCATGCTCGCCGACCTGCACGCTCTCGAGGAGCGGCTGCAGGGTGAGCGGGGCCGCGCACAGGACCAGTACCGCGCCGCTCGAGCGGCGACCATGGGCCTCGAGAAGCTCGAGGACCGCCACCGGGACACGGAGGCGACGGCGCTGATCGGCGCCGAGCAGCGTGTCCTCGACGAACTCGCCTCGGTCAGCAGTGCCCGACGCAGTGCAGAGGAGAGAGCATGACCATCACCGACGCGGTAGGCCGCATCCAGCAGATCCAGTCCACCCTCACCATGCTCTCCGCGCCGGCGGCGCGCGCGCAGGCCGCTCCGGCGACGACGGGCGCCTCCTCGGCGGGTTCCTCGACGGCGGCGCCGGGCAGCTCCGCCGACCTGTTCGCCGACGCGCTCGCGGGTGTCTCCGGTGCTTCCCGTGGCGCAGCAGGCGCCGGATCCGCCGACACGGCTCCCGCCGTCGCGCCCGTTGCCGGGTCCTCGGCGCCGGCGCCCGTCGCCGGAGCTGGTACCGCCCCGGTCCCCGTTCCCGCCTCTGCGGACGCGGCCCGGCTCATCGAGGCCGCCCGGTCCTACGAGGGTGTCCCGTACGTATGGGGCGGCACCGACCCGGCATCCGGCCTCGACTGCTCGGGCTTCGTGCAGCGTGCTTACGCGGACATCGGCATCCAGATCCCCCGCGTCACCTGGGACCAGATGAACGCCGGCACCCAGGTCCCGTCCCTCGCGGAGGCCCAGCCCGGTGACCTGTTGTTCAGCCTCGAGGGTGGCCACGTGTCCATGTACCTCGGGGGCGGCAAGGCGATCGACGCCCCGCAACCCGGCAAGACAGTCGCGGTCCGGGACATGTGGGAGACCGACGCGAACATCACCACCATCCGCCGCATCCTGCCGGCCGATCCCGCCGGAGCAGCGTCCGTGGCGGCCCCGGCGGTCACGACTGCCGCCGTTCCGGAATCCGCCGAGCCGGCGTACGCGGCCCAGGCGGCCTTCCTCGCGAGCATGGCGCGATGACCCCCGTGCAGGGGCTTCCCGCGGCAGCCGTGGCGCGTGCGGCACCGGATCCGTCACGTCCGGCGTCGGGTCCTCGCGACAGGAACGCGGCGGCATCCTTCGGCGATCTGTACCGGACGCACGTGGGGGAGCGTCCGGGCGAGCGCGGTGTCGGCGGAGCTGTCGGTGGTGTCGCAGGCCGTCCGGCGGACCGGGCCGCCGCGGGAGCCGTCGCCGGTCGCACCCCGGGGCCGGATGCCGGTCGTGCCGCCGGCCCGGCGGCCGGACCCGGGGCCGGTCCGGCCGTGAACCGCGCGCGCCCGGCCGCTCACGCTGAAGCCGAGCGCTCGGACCGCTCGGACCGCTCGGACCGCGACGCCGTGCGTGGCGTCCCGCCCGTGACCCGTCGCGACGGGTCGGACCCCGCTACCGTCACGGCAGCCCACCCGACGGCCGTGGCACCGACGGAGGGCACGACATCGAGCATCGCCACCTCCTCGGGAGCGACTGAACAGGCTTCCCCGGGGTCCCTCGTCCTCTCCGCTGTCGACGCGGCCACCGGCCCCGTCGATTCCGTCGACCCCGGAGCCGCGTCATCCAGCGGTGCCGTCGGCGCTCCCGGGGGCCCGTCATCCCCCGAGCAGGCAGTTCCCGGTGCGGTCACCGGGGCGGCCCTGGCCGATCCGAACAGCGATGCAGCGCCGGTGCAGGATGCGGGAACGGGTGCGCCCGCGGCAACAACCCTTGCCGGCGCGGCACCGGGCACCGACACGGCGACCCCGTCGGGCACCGACACGGCGACCCCGTCGGGCACCGACACGGCGACCCCGTCGGGTCCTCCCGCCGAGACTGGCCTCACCGGCACGGGTGCTGCGCCTGCTCCGACCGGTCCCACCGCTCCGACCGGTCCCACTGGCCCTTCCGCCCCGGGGGACGGCGTCGTGCCTGCTGCGGCCACGACACCCGAGTCCGCCCCCGCACCGGAGGCCGGAACGCCTGAGGTCCTCGCAGCGGAGGCCGGAACGCCGGACGCCGCCGATCCCGGCGCCGCGATCCCGACCGACGACGGAACGACCGAGCAGGCCGGGGCCGCTCCGCAGCCCGCCTCCGGGCGCGCCGATCTGCCGGCGACCGTGCATCAGGCGCCCGGGGGCGCCGTCGTCGGCTCTGCCGATGCGGCAGCAGCGGCGCCGGCCCGACCGGCGGCACCGCCCCTGCCGCAGCAACTCGGTGGCCACGCATTCGCGCTCGCGCAGTCCGCGGCCGACGCCCCGGGCGGTACGAGCACCATCACCGTCACGGTCGCACCCGACGACCTCGGGCCCATCACCATCCGCGCCAGCTTCGCCGCGGACGGCACCCGGCTCGAGTTCTTCTCCTCCACGGACGGCGGACGCGAGGCCCTGAAGCAGGCGATGCCGGACCTGCGGCGCGAGGCGTCGTCGTCGGGCCTGTCCGCGTCGCTCGATCTCGGGACCGGTACACCGGAGGACCGCAGCGACGGACGGCGGGACGAGCCGTCCGGCCGTGCCACCCCCGCGGTCCACCGCCCGGTGCAGGACACCCCCTGGACCCGGAGCCCCGCCGCGGGCTCCTCCACCCTCGACCTCTTCGCCTGACCCGGAAGGACACCATGCCCATCGACCCCGTCGCGTCCGCGACCTTCGCCCCCACCGAGACCCCGGCCCCCGGAGCCCGGAAGCAGGCCATGGACTCGGAGGTGTTCATGTCCCTGCTCGTCAGCCAGCTCCGCAACCAGGACCCCAGCGCGCCGATGGACACGAACGACATGATCGCGCAGACCACGCAGCTGGCCATGATGGAGAAGATCACGCAGATGACCGGCCTCAGCGAGGAGAACTTCCACCTCCAGATGCGCTCCTCGGCGGCCGCCCTGATCGGCAACGAGGTCACCTACACGGGGACGGACGGCGTCGAGGCCAGCGGCCTGGCGACTGCCGTCTCCTACAGCGGGCCCGTCCCCACGGTCACCATCGGCGGGAAGAGCATCGCCCTCGATCTCGTCTCCGGCGTGGGCGCGCTCCCTGCGCCCTCGCCCGCACCCGTTTCCTGATCCCGCACCCCATTTCCTGATCCGCCCGCTCCGCTTCCGAAAGGCACCATCATGCTTCGCTCGCTCTACTCCGGCATCTCGGGTCTCCGCTCCCACCAGACCATGCTCGACGTCACCGGCAACAACATCGCCAACGTCAACACCACGGGCTTCAAGGGGTCCGCCACCCAGTTCCAGGACACGCTGTCCCAGCTGACGCAGGGCGCCGGCGCCCCGCAGGAAGCGCTCGGCGGCACCAACCCCGCCCAGGTGGGCCTCGGCGTGCAGGTGGCGGGCATCGTCACCAACTTCTCGCAGGGCTCCACGCAGGCAACGGGCCGTGCCACGGACATGATGATCAGCGGCGACGGCTTCTTCATCACCCGTACGGGGGATGAGACCCTCTACACGCGGGCCGGAGCCTTCACGCCCGACGCCGACGGCCGGCTCGTCACGCCCGACGGCTCCATCGTCCAGGGCTGGCCCGCCGTCGGCGGCGTGGTCCAGGAGGGCGCGGTCGGCAACCTGCAGATGCCCAGGACGGGCGAGGTCACCGCGAACGGCACCCTCGAGTCCTTCACGCTCGGCCCCGACGGCACCCTGATGGGCGCCTTCAGCGACGGCACCCGCCAGCCGCTCGGCCGGATCGCACTGGCGGGCTTCGTCAACCCTGCAGGGCTCGAGAAGGCCGGCGGCTCGTCCTACCGGGCGACGGCGAACTCCGGTGTCGCGGAGATCGGTGCGGCCGGCGCCAACGGCCTCGGGACGCTCGACGCCGGGGTCCTCGAGATGTCCAACGTGGACCTCTCGCAGGAGTTCACCAACCTGATCGTCGCGCAGCGCGGGTTCCAGGCGAACGCGCGCATCATCACGACGTCGGACGAAGTGCTCCAGGAGCTCACGAACCTCAAGAGGTAAGCAGGATCGGGCCGGGAACGGCGCCGGTGGGCCGCAGGAGCGGCCGACCGGCGCCCGGACGGTCATGCGGGTCCGCCGGGGCGTCCACGAGGTGCCGGGACCTTACGAAGCCGGGGCCCGTGCCGACAGTGGGAGGAAGAGGCCCCGCCGGGGTGTCCCGAACGCAGGATGTCCGATGATCGTGGTGACCCGGCTCAACGAGAGCCAGTTCGCGGTGAACCCTGACCTCATCGAGCGCATCCATGAGAATCCGGACACCACCCTCGTGATGGTCGACGGCGCGAAATACATCGTCACGGAGTCACTCGTCGAGGTGATCGAGCTCATCGCCGCCTACCGTGCGCGCATCATCTCGCTGGCACGGTTCATGCCCGGCGATCCGTCCGATGACACGTTCGACGTCGGGGACCAGCCGACCCAGCGTCCACTCGGCCTCGTCCGGGACGCCCCCGCCGGGAAGGCCGACGCCACCGGGACCAGCCAGAACGGGCATGCCGCCACCGATGGCGCCGGCTCGCCCGTCCAGTTCAGACCAAGGACCACGTAATGGATCCCGCAACAATCATCGGTATTCTCGTCGCCTTCGGCGCGCTGTACGCGATGATCACCCTGGAGCACGCGAGCGTCGAGGCGCTCCTGCTGCCGGCGCCCATGATCCTCGTGTTCGGCGCGACGATCGCCATCGGGATCGCCGGCGGTACCTTCAAGGACTTCCTGGTCGCGGTGAAGGCCGTCCCGTCGGCCATGATGGGCAGGACGACCCCTCCGCAGGACACGATCGACAGCGTGGTGGTCCTCGCCGAGAAGGCCCGCAGCGAGGGGCTGCTCGCCCTCGAGGAGGAAGCCACCACCGTGGAGGACCCCTTCCTGCGCGGGGCTCTCCAGAACATCGCGGACGGGACGGACGGCGAGGAGCTGCGCGAGATCCTCGAGGACGAGATCGACTCCGCCTCCCAGACGCACCGCACGGCCTCGAAGTTCTTCGCGAGCCTCGGCGGGTACGCCCCGACCGTGGGCATCATCGGGACCGTCGTCTCGCTGACCCACGTGCTCGAGAACCTCTCCAGTCCCGACAAGCTGGGCCCCATGATCGCCGCCGCCTTCGTCGCGACGCTGTGGGGCCTGCTCTCGGCGAACTTCCTGTGGCTGCCCATCGGCACCCGCATCAAGCGCCTGGGGGAGATGGAGACCGCACGCATGACGCTCCTGATGGAGGGGGTCCTCGCGGTGCAGGCCGGCAGCCAGCCCCGGCTGCTCGGTGAACGGCTGAAGGCGATGGTGCCGCAGCATGCGCAGGGCAAGGGTGGCAAGGATTCCGGCAAGGGCGCCAAGGGCGCCGAAGGGTCGGCCGCGCAGGGCAAGGCCGCCGCGTGAGCAGACGTCCGCACCGCCGGCGGCGCGGCGAGGAGCACGGCGAGGAGCACCCGGACGAGCGCTGGATGGCGTCCTACATGGACATGGTCACCGTGCTGATGTGCATGTTCATCGTCCTGTACGCGATGTCCAGCGTGGACCAGCAGAAGTTCGAACAGCTGCGTGCCTCACTTGCCACGGGTTTCGGCACGGTCGAGACCGCAACGGTGGACACGGCGGAGGGAACCGTCGTCGCCGCGGAGAACGTCAACGCCGAGGGCGAGTCCTTCACCGGAGGAGCCGCGCTCGCCGACGCCGCCCCGGAGACGCAGAAGGACGAACCCGGAGCCGCCGACGTCGCCGCACCGACGCCGTCACCCGCGCCGTCCGCAGGAGGAGCATCAGAGACCACAGCGCCCACGCCGTCGCCCTCGCCGTCGGCCGGTGGGGACGCCGCGGAGCCGACCACGGACCGCGAGCGCGCGACGGCGGAGGTCGAGAACCTCCGGGCCCTGCAGGAGCGGATCGACGCCGGGCTGCGGGAGCGGGACCTCGAGACGGCTGTCCGCTACGTGATCGACGAGCGCGGCCTCACCATCCGGCTCGTCGGTTCCGAGACCTTCTTCCTCCCCGACAGCGCGCAGTTGACCGAGCAGACGCAGCGCGTGCTCGGGAGCGTGGGACCGATCCTGGCGACCATCCCCAACGAGGTGGGCGTCGAGGGGCACACCGCGCGCCTGCCCGATTCCGTGCCGCGGCCGCTCGACTGGGAACTGTCCACCGAGCGGGCCGTCAACGTGGTCCGGAACCTCATCGACACCGGCAAGGTGCCCGCGCCCCGGCTGGTGGCCATCGGCTACGGCGAATCGCGGCCCCTGGCGCCCGGCACCACCGAGGCGGAGCTCGAACTGAACCGCCGCGTGGACATCGTGGTGCACTCCGACGAGCCCGAGAGCGTACGCGCGCTCATCCCGGGAATCACCAGCGGCAACTGAACCGCTAACGACCGGCCGGCGTCGTCCGATAGTCGTTGGCGTGACGGTCCAGGAACAACTCTCCTTTGGCGTGCCCTCGGCACCCGCAAGGGCGGTGGATGTCTATGACTTCCGCCGTCCCACCACGCTCGCCCGCGAGCACTCCCGCGTGCTCGAACTCGCGTTCGAGACCTTCGCGCGCCAGTGGGGTACGCAGCTCACCGCGAAGGTCCGCGTGATCTCGCAGGTGACCAGCGAGCAGGTCCTCATGCAGACCTACAACGAGTACGCGGCATCGCTGCCTGCCACCACGGCGATGGTCCTGTGCGCCATCCCGGACCACACGAGCAAGGCCGTGATCCAGTTCCCCGCCTCGGCGGGCCTGTTCTGGGTGGACTCCATGCTGGGCGGCCACGGGACGGTCCCTCCGGGCGAGCGGAAGTTCACGCAGATCGAGCAGGCCCTGATCCGGCGCCTCATGGACGACGCCCTCGAGGGGCTCCACTACTCGCTCGGGTCCGTGCTGACGCACCAGCTGGGGATCGACTCCCTCCAGTACAACTCGCAGTTCGCCCAGGCGGCCTCGACCACGGAGCTCATGATCGTGGGCACCTTCGAGATCCGCGTCGGGGAGCGGTCCTGCCCCGCGACGGTCGCCATCCCCGCGCAGCTCCTGCTGGCACAGCTCGGTGACACGAACCCGACCGCGACCGGCGAGGACGCCCGCGAACTGATCGAGCAGCAGGTGGCGCACGTGCCCGTCGACGTCGCGGTGCAGCTCGCCGCGCTGCCCGTGCTGCCCTCACGCATCCTCGACCTCGCCGTCGGGGACGTCCTGAAGCTGCCGCATCCGCAGCACCGGCCTTTCGAGCTCGCCATCAACGGGCAGCGGCTCGGCGAGGCCGCCCTGGGCCAGAACGGATCCCGCCTTGCCTGCGTAGTAGTCACCACCGAGGAGAACCCCGCACCATGAACACCATCACCGCCGAGTTCGACGCCGCCGCAGCACTCGCCGCGCGTCTGCCCCTTCCCGGGCCGCTCACGGCCCAGACCTGCAACGCCTCCGAGGTTCCGTCCGCCAGCGCGTCGACCGCCGTCGTCGCCTCCTTCGTGGGCGCGTCCTCCGCGGACCTCGCCGTCGTCCTGATCGACACCCAGCCCCTCGCCGCCGCCGCCGGCACGTCGTCGCCCCTCGTCTCCCCGGCCGACGTGCTCGTGCCGGCGCTCGAGGCCGCCTCCTCGTCCCTCGGCGACGGCGTGCTCGGCGCCCCCGCCGTGCAGGACGCCCTGCCGCTGTTCCGTGACGCCGAGACCTCCGTGTTCCGGCTCTCCGGGCCCTCCGGCACCGTGGGATGGTTCGCCGTGCGCCTGCGCGGTGCCCGGCCCGGCGCCGCCCCCCGCCGCTCCTCCGCGCCCGCCGGTGCGGCCAACCTCGGCCGCATCAGCAACGTGGAGATGGCCATGACGGTGGAGATCGGCCGCACCCGGATGTCCGTCCGGGACGTCCTGGACCTCGAACCCGGTGCCGTCATCGAACTCGACCGCTCCGCCGGCGCTCCCGCCGACGTCCTGCTCAACGGCCGGCTCGTGGCTCACGGCGAGGTGGTGGTCGTCGACCAGGACTACGCGGTCCGCATCACGCAGATCCTCGACGTCGCCGACGGCGCCGTCTGATGGACGTCGTGGTCCTCGCGCTGCGGGTGCTGCTGTCCCTGGGCGTGGTCCTCGCGCTGCTGTTCGTGCTGCACCGCAAGGTCTCGAAGCTCAACGGCAACCGGGCAGGCGCGGGACTCGTGTCCGTCGTCGCCCGTCAGGGCCTCGGCGCGAAGGCCTCCCTCGTGGTGGTCGACGCCGAGGGCACGCGGTTCTACCTGGGCGTCACCGAGCAGGCGGTGTCGGTCCTGCACTCCGCTGTCGCCCCGCGTGCGCTGCAGGCCGTTCCGGCGGCCGACGACGCCGTGCCGCCCCGCGCCGTCCAGTCCGCATCCTCCGGCCCGGCCACCTCCGTGCCGTCCCGCGCCGTCCAGTCCGGAGCCCCGGGCCCGGCTATCTCCTCCGCTCCGGAACCCGATGCGGACTTCGCGGCATCGCTGCGCCTCGCCACGGCGGGGAACCCCCCGATGCCCGCCACACGCCGGGCGGCCCGGGCCGCCCAGGCATCCGGGACCGTGCGTCCTACGGCACCGCTGCAGGGCTCGATCCTCGCGCCCGCCACGTGGAAGCAGACCGCAGCCTTCCTGCGCCAGGGACGGGCCGGGTGACGACGGCGCTCCTGCCGTCGGCCCACCCGGTACGCTCCGCCTGCCCATCCCACCCCGCGGCGAACGCGACTGCGGCCATCCGCTCCGTCCCCGCCGGGCCCGGCCGCTCCGGGCCCGGCCGCTCCGTCCGTGCGCCGTTGATGCCGCTGCTCACGGTGCTCGCGGCCCTCGCGCTCGCCGTCGTCGTCGTCCTCCTCGGCGCCGCCGCCGGCCACGCGGGCGAACTGGACCCGGGCGTCCCCGAACCCGCGGCGCCATCCGCACCCGCCGATCCCACCGCGCCCGAGGCGCCGGGCGGCGACGACGGCCTCTCGGTCGAGATCAACGGCATCAACGGCGCACCGAGCTCCGCGGTCCTGACCCTGATCGGCATCACCCTGCTGTCCGTGGCACCGGCCCTGCTGCTGATGATGACGTCCTTCACGAAGATCTTCGTGGTGCTCGCGATGACGCGGAACGCGCTGTCCNCCTTCGTTCGCCTCCGTCCGGACCTTCAGCTCCCCCTGTGCGAGCAGTTCCGTCGCCTTCCTGAGTCGCATGAGCCTGCTCGGGACCGTACTGGCGAGGAGGAAGGCCACCAACCCTGCAAGCAGGACGGTCGTACCAGCGACGGTCCACAGGGCACGCAACTGATTCGCCGTTGCGTCGTCGACGACGGCCTCTCGGTCGAGATCAACGGCATCAACGGCGCACCGAGCTCCGCGGTCCTGACCCTGATCGGCATCACCCTGCTGTCCGTGGCACCGGCCCTGCTGCTGATGATGACGTCCTTCACGAAGATCTTCGTGGTGCTCGCGATGACGCGGAACGCGCTGTCCCTGCCGTCCATCCCGCCCAACCAGGTTCTCGCCGGGCTCGCACTGTTCCTGTCGCTGTTCATCATGGCGCCGGTCCTCACCGAGATCAACAGCCTCGCCGTCCAGCCCTACCTCGACGGCACGACGACGTTCACGGAGGCGCTCACGGACGGCTCCGGACCGCTGCAGACCTTCATGCTGGCCCACACCCGCGAGGAGGACCTCGCGCTCATGACCCGCGCTGCGGGGCAGCCGAACCCCGAGGACGCCGCGAGCGTCCCGCTGACCACCCTGATCCCGGCGTTCATGATCTCCGAGCTGCGGGCCGCGTTCATCATCGGCTTCGTGATCTTCGTGCCGTTCCTCGTGATCGACCTCGTGGTGTCCGCGGCCCTGATGTCCATGGGCATGATGATGCTCCCGCCGGTCATGATCTCGCTGCCCTTCAAGATCCTGCTGTTCGTCCTCGTGGACGGGTGGGGCCTCATCATCACGGCCCTCATCAACAGCTACCAGGGCGGTTGACGTGGATACCAACGCCGTCCTCGACATCGGGCTCGCCGGCATCTGGGTCGCCGCGAAACTGTCCGCGCCGGTCCTCCTGACGGCCCTCGTGGTCGGGTTCGCGATCTCGCTGCTGCAGTCCATCACCCAGATCCAGGAGGTCACGCTCTCGTTCGTGCCGAAGGCCGCCGCCGTGTGCATCGCCCTGCTCGTCTGCGGCCACTGGATGATCTCCGAGATGATCTCCTTCACGCACGAGATGTTCGAGCGCATCCCCGGGCTCCTCGGGGGCGGCTGACATGGAGATCGTCCTGGACCAGTCCCGCATCGAGGCGATCATGCTCGCCGGCGTGCGGATCGTCGCGTTCCTCGTGATCGCGCCGCCCTTCTCCTACAGGGGCATCCCGGCGCGTGTGAAGGCGATGCTCGCCGTCGGGCTCGCCCTCGCGGTGTCCCCGACGGTCGAGGCCGGGTACGAGACCGGCGGGACGGGCCAGTACATCGGCGCGCTGGTCCTCGAACTCGTGGTCGGCGCCGCACTCGGCTTCCTCGTCCTGGTCGTGTTCTCCGCCATCCAGTCCGCCGGCAGCCTCATCGACCTCTTCGGCGGCTTCTCGCTGGCCCAGGGGTTCGACCCCCAGTCCATGGTCAACGGCGCCCAGTTCACCCGCCTGTTCCAGCTGACCGCCCTGACGCTGCTCTTCACCTCGGACGGCTACCAGCTGATCATCGGCGGACTCGTGCGCACCTTCGACGCCCTCCCGCTCGGCGGTGGGCTGGACCTCGCGGAGCCCGCGGAAGCACTCACCGGCGCCGTCACCGGGCTGTTCCTCGCCGCGGTGCAGATCGCCGGACCGCTCATCGTCGTCCTCTTCCTGGCCGACGTCGGCCTGGGGCTCCTCACGCGCGTGGCACCCGCGCTGAACGCGTTCGCGCTCGGGTTCCCGCTCAAGATCTTCATCACGCTCAGCCTCGGCGGCGTGGTGTTCATCGCCCTCCCGCGCGTGGTCTCGACCCTCGCGGACAACGCCGCCGAGCTCCTGATGGGGGTGGGCTGACCATGGCGGAGGATTCCGGGGAGAAGACCGAGCAGGCCACCGACAAGCGGATGAAGGACGTCCGCTCGAAGGGGCAGCTGTCCAAGTCGGAGGACTTCACGGCGTGGATCGGCGTCGGCGCCGCCGCCCTCATGCTGCCCTCCCTCATCTCCCGTTCGGCCGACGCCGCCACCGAGCAGCTCGTCCGCGTGACCGACACCATCGCGAGCCCCGACCCCGCGATCGCCCTGGACGCCCTGGCCGACGGCGGCGCCTCGCTCGCCGGGATCCTCGGCCCCTTCCTCGGCGTGCTGCTGGTCGCCGTCCTCGGGACCGCGGCCCTGCAGGGCGGGATCCACGTCAAGAAGTTCTCCGGCAAGTTCGAGCAGTTCAACGTGGTCACCGGCCTCAAGCGGATCCTCGGCGGGCAGGCCCTCTGGCAGGGCGCGAAGGCGCTCCTGAAGACCGGCGTCGTGGGCCTCGTGCTCGTCGTCGTCGTGCAGGGCCTGATGCCCGTGCTCATGGCGGCCGGCGGGCTGTCCGTCGCCGCGCTCCTGAACACCGCGGGGGAGGGGACGGCGGCGCTCCTGCAGGCCGCCGTCGTCGCCGGTCTCGCCCTCGCGGCGATGGACGTCCTCGTGGTGCAGCGCCGGAACCGCAAGAAGACCCGCATGACCAAGAAGGAGGTCAAGGACGAGAACAAGAACTCCGACGGCGACCCCCTCATCAAGTCCCAGCGGCGCGCACGCCAGCTCGCCATGAGCAGGAACCGCATGATCGCCGCCGTGGGCGGGGCCGACGTCGTCCTCGTCAACCCGACGCACGTCGCCGTCGCACTCACGTACGAACCCGGACGCTCCGCGCCGCGCGTCGTCGCGAAGGGTGCCGGGGTGATCGCCGCGAGGATCCGCGAGGAGGCGGAGAAGAAGAACGTCCCCATGGTCTCCGACATCCCGCTCGCCCGCGCGCTGCACGCCGCATGCGAGCTGGGGGAGGAGATCCCGTTCGAGAACTACGACCAGGTGGCCCGCATCCTCGCGTTCGTCATGTCCCTGAAGACCAGGGGGGCCGCACGCGGCGTCCACACCCTGCCCGTCCGACCCGCAACCGCCGGAGGCCTCTAGACCATGCGCTCATCCGCCCCCAAGTTCCTGGTACCCGTCGGGGTCGTCGGCATCATCCTGCTCCTCGTGGTGCCGGTGCCCTCGGTGCTGCTGGACCTCCTGATCATCGTGAACATCCTGCTCGCGCTGGTGATCCTGCTCAACACCATGTTCATCCGCAAGCCGCTGGACTTCTCGGTGTTCCCGTCCCTGCTGCTCGTGGCCACGCTCTTCCGCCTGGGCCTCAACGTCGCCTCCACCCGCCTCGTCCTCGGGGACGGCTACGCCGGCGAGGTGATCGCCGCGTTCGGGCACGTCGCGGTCGGCGGCTCGATCATCATCGGCGCCGTGGTCTTCCTCATCCTCGTCGTCATCCAGTTCGTGGTGGTCACCAAGGGTGCCGAGCGCGTGGCCGAGGTGGGGGCCCGCTTCACCCTGGATGCGATGCCGGGCAAGCAGATGGCCATCGACGCCGACCTCAACGCCGGGCTGATCACGGACACGCAGGCCCGCGAGCGGCGCGCCGAGGTCTCGGCAGAGGCCGACTTCTACGGGGCCATGGACGGTGCGTCCAAGTTCGTGAAGGGCGATGCGATCGCCGGCATCATCATCATCATCATCAACCTCGTGGGTGGCATCGCGATCGGGATGCTGCAGGACGGCCTGCCCGTCTCCGAGGCACTCACCACCTACGGCCTGCTCACCATCGGTGACGGCCTCGTCACCCAGATCCCGGCGCTGCTCATGGCCGTGTCCACCGGCATGATCGTCACGCGCTCCAACGCCGAGGCGGACATGGGCTCCACCGCGGCCCAGCAGCTCGGCCAGTCGCAGAACGCCCTGCGCATCGCGGGTGCCGCGGCGGTCGTCATGGCACTGATCCCGGGTATGCCGAAACTGCCGTTCATCGTGGTGGGCGCGGGCCTGATCGTCATCGCGCAGCGCATCAGGAAGTCCGAGGCCGACGCCCGCACGGCCGCCACGGCGCTGGAGGCCGAGGCCGCCCGGCCGTCGACCGACAGCACCGACGACCTCCTGGAGCAGATGCGCGTCCACTCCCTGGAGGTGCTGCTGGCGCCCGACCTGGTGGACGTCGTCACCGGGGCGCCGGACGATCTCCTCGGCCGGGTCCGCGCCCTGCGGCGCAAGATCGCTCTGGAGCTCGGCGTCGTGGTGCCTCCGGTGCGCACGCGGGACAGCGTGGAGCTGCCGCCCGCCACCTACGTCATCAAGATCGCCGGCGTCGAGGCGGGGCGGGGCGAGGCTCCGCGCGGCAAGGTGCTGGCCCTCGGCGACCATCTCGCGCACCTGCCGGGCACCGCCGTCGTCGAGCCGGTCTTCGGGCTCGCCGGGAAGTGGGTGCCCGCCGAGCTCCGGCACAACGCCGAGCTGGCCGGGGCCACCGTGATCGACCGCGTGTCCGTCCTCGTGACCCACCTGTCCTCGGTCATCACGGCGAACGCCGCGCGCCTGCTGTCCCGGGAGGACGTCCGGGTGCTCACCGACGGCGTCCGCCAGGTCAACCCGTCGGCCGTCGAGGAGCTCGTCCCCGGGCTGCTGTCCCTCGCCGAGGTCCAGCGCGTCCTGCAGGGACTCCTGTCCGAGCAGGTGCCGATCAACGATCTCTCCCGCATCTACGAGGCGCTGACGCTCAGGGCCAAGGCGTCCTCCGAACCCGAGGGGCTCATCGAGGCGGCGCGGCTCGCGCTCGGACCGGCGGTCACCCAGCAGTACCTCGACGGCACGCTGCTGCGGGTCATCATGATCGACCCGCTGCTCGAGCAGTCGATGCTTGAGGGGCTCCGGCCCTCCGACCAGGGCACGCAGATCATGCTCGATCCGGCGCGCACCGATGCCGTGCTCTCCTCCGTCCGCTCGACGGTCGCCGATATCGAGGCCGCCGGGAACTCGGCCGTGCTCGTGTGCGCGCCCGCGCTGCGGCCCGCACTCAGGCGTCTCGTGGGACCGCAGGCGGCGAACCTGCCCGTGCTGTCCTACCAGGAGGTCACGAGCGCCAACGTCGCGATCGAGACAGTAGGAGTGGTCCGTGGTACCGCAGTTATTTCATCTTGAAGGCCCCTCCCTCGAGGAGCTGAAGGCGAAGGCCGCGGCGCTGTACGGGCCGCGTGCCCTCATCGTGTCCGCGGAACTCGTCACGGTGGGCGGGATCCGCGGCGTCCTCGCCCGGAAGCACTACGAGATCGTGGTCGAGGTGCCGGAGCCCGACGGCGACGGTAGCCTTCGCGCCGCCGGCAGCGCGCGCTCGCGGGGCGGGTCCCCGGCACCTCGACCACGATCTCGTAGTGCTTCCGGGCGAGGACGCCGCGGATCCCGCCCACCGTGACGAGTTCCGCGGACACGATGAGGGCACGCGGCCCGTANCGGGTCCCCGGACGGGCCCCGGGGCGGTCCCGTCGGTGGTCCTCGGACCGGTTCTCGTGGCGGCTCCTCCGACGGGGCCCTCGATGGAGTGCCCGGCAGCGCTTTCGGAGCGCCCGGCAGCGCCTTCGGAGCGCCCGGCGGCGGGCGGCCGCGCGGGCGCCGGAGTGCGGCCGCCGGGCCATCAGGTCTCGATGCGCTCCTCCAGCAGGCCGAACTCGATGAGGTCCGCATAGCGTCCGGGCCCGATGCCGACCGCGCCGGGACCCCGGAACCGCGCAGCGCGCCCCCTGCCGCGGTGTCCACGGATTCCGGTCTCTTCGCGGCACTCATGGACGAACTGACGTTCGCCACCGACCCTGCGGCAGCGCCGGTCCCCTCCTCGATGCGGGGCGCTTCGGGTGACGCCGGGGCCGGGACTGCCGGGACCCGGCGGTCGATCGCTGTGGACCGGGATGCGGTGGCCGCGTCCGCGTCCGGCGTACCTGATGCCCCCGGGGCCGGGGCCGGGACTGCCAGGACCCGGCGGTCGATCGCCGTGGACCGGGATGCGTGGGCCGGGGACCCGGACCATGGATCCTCCGATTCCGCCGGGGCCGGTGCGGGGTCCGGACGCGAGTCCGGTCCCGCATCCGACGCCGAGTTCCTCCGCGAGCGTGCCGGCGACCCGACGGATCTGCCCGAGGTCCGGGGCCAGGTTCTCAGGGTGCCCGTCGCCGCGCCCGCCGCGCCCTCGGTGCTGCGGGCACCGGGTGATCTCGTCATCGTCGTCGGAGCGCCCGCCGCGGGCTGGGCGGTTGCCTCCTCGATGGCCACCGTCCTGAGCCGGGGAGCGCCCGCAGCCGTCGCGGTCTCGGGGCCACCGGACCGGGCGCACCCCGAGGGCCGCTCGGTCGGCGACCGGCTGGAGGCGAACGCCGCTCGTGCCGCGGGTGTCGACGGCGGGCACGCCGTCTTCGTCGCATTGTCCTCGGAGGACCCCCTGGCGGACGCCCGTGCCCTGCTCGCGCTGCGGCCCGACCAGGTGTGGCTCGCCGTCGACGCCGGTCGCAAGGAGGCGGACACCGCGGCGTGGGTCGGGGCACTGCGCCGCAGCATGGAGCGCGCCGGGCTCGCTCCGGCGGGACTCGCCGTCATCGGGTCGGCAACCACGGCGACGCCGGAGAGCGTGCAGGCGCTCGGCCTCCCCATCGGGTGGCTGGAGGGGCGTCCCGCAGGCGAGGCCGAGCCTTCTCCTGCCGTTGCATCGGCCGATGATCGCGCCTCCGCTCCTGCGGGGCCGCGCAGGCCGGGCAGCGGTCGACGCCGTGCCGAGCCGGCCGGGATAGAGTGACACGATGCTTGTACTCACGCGAAAGGTCGGCGAGCAGATCCTGATCGGCGACGACATCGTCATCACGGTGCTCGATTCCCGTGGCGATGGTGTGCGCATCGGCATCGACGCACCCCGGGGCGTCAAGATCCAGCGCGAGGAAGTCCTCCGCGCGGTCACCGAAGCGAACCTGGCGGCCGCGGCGGCCGGGGCCGACGGCGCCGACGCACTGAAGGCCCTGCTGCAGTCCGGTGCGACCGTCTCCGCCGACGACGCGGGCGCCGCCCAGCCGGACACCTGACGGTCTTCTCCACCACGCAGGGGGCCCGCGGCGTGGTGGATCGCCGGCGCCTGGAAGGTCCCCTCGGATCCGGCGCGGCGCGCCGGGCTCCGGCAGATCCCGGGACTCCGCGTCCGGGCGCTCGGCGCCGCCGGCAGGACGGGTCCCTGGACACATCGGTATCCGGACACGAAAAAGCCCCGGCGGCGAACCGACCGGGGCAATCATGGGGCCTCCTGCCAGAGTCGAACTGGCGACCTTCTCATTACGAGTGAGACGCTCTACCGACTGAGCTAAGGAGGCATTGCTTCCTGGTCCCGGACATCACCCGGGCCGATCCACAAGTGACAACTTTATAGGAGGGGTCGGCCCGCGGTCAAAACGGTGCCCGTGTCCGGGAGTTCGTCGACAGTTCACGCGCCGTCGGCCTTCTGGACGGCGGCGCGTCAGCGCCCTCCGAGAGCATGGGCGGCAGCGTGTCCCGCATCGGAGCGGGCCGGCCACCAGGGGGATGCCGCATGACACAGGATCGTTCGTTCACGCTCGCCGTCATCGACATGGCCGGAACCACGGTGGACGAGGGCCGCCTGCAGGAGGAAGCCCTGACACGAGCTCTCGCCTCGCACGGGGTCCAGGAGGGTACCGGCGCCTTCGACCTGATGACGGCGTACGCCCGCCGGCAGATGGGCACCTCGAAGGAGCTCGTCTTCCGCGATCTGTTCCCCGACATCACCGCTGCAGCGCAGGTCAACCGGACCTTCGAGACGGCCTATGACGACCTGCTGGCGCGGCACGGGGTGCAGCCGATCCCCGGCGCCGAGGAGGCGATCCTGGAGTTGCGTGAGGCCGGACTCAGGATCTGCCTCGCCACGGGGTTCGGCCGGCACACCCAGAACATGATCCTGGAATCGCTCGGCTGGATGGGGCTGGCCGATCTCAGCCTCTGCCCTTCGGACGCGGGGCGCGGCCGTCCCTACCCCGACATCATCCTCACCGCGGTCCTCGCGCTCGACATCGAGGACGTACGCTCCGTGCTGGTCGCGGGGGACACGACGTCGGACGTCACCGCGGGTCGGCGCGCGGGGGCGGGTGCCGTCGTCGGAGTGCTGACCGGCGCCCACCCCGAGGCCGCGCTGCGGAGTGCCGGGGCCGACGTCGTGCTGCCCTCCATGTGCCACCTGCCCCGATGGCTCGCGTCGGCGTCGACGGACACACCGCGCGTTGGTCCCGCGGCCGATGCCCTGCCGCGGCGCGTTCCCGCGGCGGATCCGCGGTCCGTCGGCCTGCCGTCGTCGGACGCGCTCGACGGCGTCGTCACGGAGCGGAACTGACCCCTCAGCAGCGGGTGCCGTCCTCCGGGACCGTCCCGTCGATGAAGAAGGCGTCGACCAGGTCCAGGATGCAGTCGTTGGAGCGGCCGTACGCGGTGTGGCCCTCGCCGTCCCACGTGACATGGACGCCGGAGTCGAGCTGGTCGGCCAGTGCCGTGGACCACGCGTACGGGGTCGCCGGGTCGCCGGTGGTGCCGATGACGACGATCGGGTCGGCGCCCGCGGCCTCCACGGGAGCGGGGCCGAGGACCGACGGGTACTTCCACGCGGCGCAGGTCACGCCGCCGAACGCGAGGAACCGGCCGAAGGTGGGTGACGCCGCGACGAGTTCCTTCTCGTCGGCGCGCATCTGGTCGGGATCGCTCGTCATCGGATAGTCGAGGCAGTTGACGGAGAGGAACGCGGCCGTCGAATTGCCTGCGTAGGCGCCGTCCTGTCCGCGTTCCGCGGAGAGGTCGGCGAGGTAGAGCATGCCGGACGCGTCGCCGTCGAGCGCGTCCGACACGGCCTGCGTGAGCGTCGGCCAGTTGCTGTTGTCGTACAGGGGCAGGATGAAGCCCTGGACGAATGTGGAGATGGGCACGCGCCGGCCGTCCTCCGCCGTCATCGGCTCGCGCTCGACGGCGGCGAACAGGTCCTGGATCTGTCGGACGCCGTCGTCCACCGTCCCGGTGTACGGGCATTCCGTGCCCTGCTGGCAGTCGGCGACGTAGGCGCGCACGGCCTTCTCGAAGCCGCCGGCCTGGCCGAGGGTGATGTTCTCGTTGCTCAACGACGGATCGATCGCGCCATCGAGGACGAGGCGCCCGACCCGCTCCGGGAACAGCTCCGCGTAGGTTGCACCGAGCTGCGTCCCGTAGGAGAAGCCCAGGAAGTTCAGCTTCTGGTCGCTGACCAGGGCCCGCAGGATGTCCATGTCCCGTGCGGCGGACTCGGTGTCCACGAAGCCCAGCAATTCGCCAGTGCGCTCGGCACATATGGCCGCGAACTCCTCCGCGTCCGCCGCCATGAGGTCGAGGCGCTCGTCGGGGGAGGCCTCGACGGGGTAGCTCTCCTGCCGCGCCTCATCCTGCTCGGCGTCGGTATAGCACTCCACGGCGCTGGACCTGTTGACGCCCCGGGGATCGAAACCGACGACGTCGTAGTCCTCGCGCAGGCGCTCGGTCGTCACGTAGTCGAGGGAGTCCTTCACGATGTTGAAGCCCGAACCGCCGGGTCCGCCCGGATTGACGAGGATCGTCCCCTGGGCCTCACCCGAGGCCTCGGCGCGGATCGCGGCGATCTCGATGCTGTCCCGGCCGGGGTCGGTGTAGTCGAGCGGCACGTCGATCGTCGCGCAGGAGAACGATTCCTCACAGCTCTCCCACCGCACGTCCTGCGTGTAGAAGGTCCGGAGGTCCTCGTCCACCTCGCCGATCGTCGCCGGATCAGCGGTCTCCAGCTCACCCGAGGGCGGATCGGTCCGGTTGTCGGGCGCGAACAGCATGCACCCGGACAGCCCCAGTACGACGGCGGTGGACGCAGCGAGGAGCGCGGTGGCACGACCGAGAGCGCCACGGGGGCCGCGGGGATCGCCGTCGTGGGGGTGGAGCGGTCTGCTGGTCATCGGTCGAGGTCCTTCCGGGACAGGAGGCTCACCGTCATTGCCTCGATCGCGAGCAGCGGGGACACATTGGTGCTGACGAGCCGGGTGCGCACCTCGTTGATGGACTCGAGCCGGAGGAGGGTGTCTTCGGGGTTCTCCCGGCGGGCGAACTCCTCGAGCTCGGGTCGAAGAGGCTCGTTGACGAGCATCTGCCCGCTGTCGACCTGGAGCATGAGCACGTCCCGGTAGAAGGAGATGAGGTCCGTCAGCGCGCGGTCGAAGTAGTCGTTCTTCGAACGCTTGGCCCGCCGCGTCTGGTCGTCCTCGAGCCTCTTGATCTGTGCTCGCATCGACGGTGGCAGGACGCCCGTCTCGGGAGCGCCCAGGGTGGCGAGCAGTGCTGTCCTCTCCTCGGTGTCGCGCTGCTCGAAGGAACTCTGCGCCTCCGCCTCGGCGAGCTTCACCAGATCGGCCGCGGCACGCATCGCACCGGCCACCGAGCGCAGCGTCAGCGGGAGCCGGACGATCTGGTTGCGGCGCTCGCGGGCGCCGTCGTCCGTGGCGAGCCTCTTCGCGATGCCGATGTGGCTCTGGGCGGCGCGGGCGGCGGCCTCCGCCGTCGCGGGATCGATCCCGTCGCGGGCGACGAGCAGGTCGGCGACGTCCTGGACGGGAGGCAGCCGAAGGCCGACGGACCGGCACCGGGAGCGGATGGTGATCAGCACGTCACCGGGGCTCGGAGCACACAGCAGCCAGATGGTCCGCGGCGGTGGTTCCTCGATGGCCTTGAGCAGCACGTTGGTGCTGCGCTCCTGCATGCGGTCGGCGTCCTCGACGATGATGATGCGCCAGCGCCCGGTGGACGGCTTGTCCTGCGCCTTGCGGACGAGTTCGCGTGCCTCGTCGATGCTGATGGTCACTTTCTCGGTGGTGACGTTGGTGAGATCGGCGTGCGCCCCGGAGAGGACGGTCCGGCAGGCCTTGCACGTGCCGCACCCCCGTTCACTGAGGTTCTCGCGCTCGCAGAGCAGGGCGGCGGCGAAGGCGCGGGCCGCGTTGGACCTGCCCGAACCGGGTGGACCGGTGAAGAGCCAGGCATGCGTCGGTGTGCCGGACTGTGCGGCACGGCGCAGTTGTTCGACCACCTGTTCCTGCCCGCGGAGATCGGCCCACACCCCGGACGCGGGGAGGCTGTGCGTCACGGCGCTCACGCCGTCACCCGGGGGAGGGCGGCGAGGATGGAGCGGTGGAGGTCCTCGGGCGTGCCGGACGCAGCCAGGATCAGGTACCGTTCGGGTTCCGCGCCGGCGAGCTCGAGGAAGGCCGCGCGGATACTGGCGTGGAAATCGTCGGGCTCCGACTCGAGGCGGTCCTCCGCGGCCGTGCCGGTGGTGCGGCGGCTCCGGCCCTCGGCGGGTTCGACGTCGAGCAGCACGGTCAGGTCGGGGCGGAGCCCGTCGGTGGCCCAGAGGTTCACGTCGAGGACGGCCCGTGCGCCCAGTCCGCGCCCCGCACCCTGGTAGGCCACCGAGGAGTCGATGAAGCGGTCGCAGACGACGACGTCGCCGCGTTCCAGTGCGGGCACGATCACCTGATGGACGTGGGCCGCCCGGGAGGCCGCGAACATGAGGGCCTCGGTGCGCGCATCGATCTCGCCGTGGCCGTGCTCGAGGACGAGTGAGCGCAGCTTCTCGCCGATGGGCGTGCCGCCGGGCTCACGGGTACGGATCACGGTGTGGCCGCGGGACTCGAGGGCTGTGCAGAGCAGTGCGGCCTGCGTGGACTTGCCCGCGCCGTCGCCGCCTTCGAGCGCGATGAAGAGCCCGGGAAGCCCGTGCGGGAGGGGAAAGGTCACGCGCCCAGCCTACCGAGTACCCGTGACATCGAGGCCACGGGGTCGGCATTGTGTGCTGTGCGTGCCGTCCCGCGAATGATGGGTGCGAGTTGTCCACATACGACGATTCTCCCGATTCTTCGAATCTCTGTACTAATACGCTTGCCCCATGACGATAGCGGTAGCGGAGGATCAATCGACGATGCAGGCTCTGGACCTGATGCGGTCCCACCTCGCGCAGGTTGCCGAGCAGTTCGAGGTCGAAGCCGGTCTGGTCTCCACGGCCCATCTCGCTGCAACGCTGGGTGTGGTCGATCGCCTTGCCCGGATGGTCGAGCACCTGCAGGTCGTGGGTGCGGCTGCGGCGGACCAGCAGGACATCGCCCGGGTCGGGGAGACCCGGCGCGGCCTGGGCTGGAGTGGACCGCTGGCCGTTCCCGGCGACAGCCACGAGTTCAGGGACACCGCGGAGTATCTCCGAGCCCGCCTGGGCATCACGCGGTCCGAGGCCCAGAGGCGGATCCGCCTGGGGAAATCGGTGCTCCCACGGCGTACGGCAACCGGTGCGCCATGTCCTCCCGTGCTCGAAGCCGTCGGCGACGCGTTCAGGGTTGCTGCGATCAGTTCGTACGCAGCAACCCGGATCAGCGATGCGATGGACCGAGTCCGGCCCTGCGCATCGACCGCGCAACTGCAGGCCATGGAGGAGGCCCTGACGGCCCAGGCCACGGAATCCGATGCCGATCTGTTGAACGTGGTCATCCGGCGCTGGGAAGCAGCTCTCGATCCTGACGGGGCCGAACCCACGGAGGAACTGCTGAAGGCGCAGCAGGGCGTGTTCCTGCGGGGTAGGCGACGCGGCCTGCACCGGCTCGAGATCGCGGCGGACGACGAACAGTTCGAATATCTCCTCACCGTCATGAACTCCGCCACCAATCCGCGAACTGCGCATGCCCGCGGTGGCTCTGGAGGGGATGGTCCGGCACGGGCCGACCGCGGGGGTGAGGCCGCGAGCGTCGGTGCGAGCGATTCGACCGGTGCGGGCTATTCGACCGGCCCCGGAACCGACTGCGTCGGAGGCGTCGGAAGTGCCGTCGGAAGCATCCGGAGCGACCCGGCGCCGCATGGCGCGGTGCCGGGGGACTCGATGCCGGACGCGGTGTTCGATGACTCCGTGCCGAGCTGGGAGCGGCGGACCCGACCCCAACGTCACCTCGACGGGTTGGTCGGCGCCTGCCAGGTCGCCCTCGCCACGGATACTCTGCCTGCCAACGGCGGCCATCGACCCCAGGTGATGGTCACCATCGATTACCGGGCTCTCGTCGAGGACCTGCGCGACGGTGGAGTGGTACGGAGAAGAGTCCGAGGTGCGTCTGGGCATGGTGCCGACTCGGGCGACCTCCAGCATGACGGGCATTCGTGGCATGACGGGCGCCCTGGGCGAAGCAGGCAGTCCTGGCAGTCCTGGCAGGATGAGCCTTCGGCGCAGGGCGACCAGCCGAAGCGCGACCCGGGACCCGAGGGCTTCATCGACCCCTCCGGCACGGCACGCCCGCATCCCGGAGGCGGCTATACCGTCTTCGGTGGTCCTGTCGCCGCGCGGACCGTGCGCAAGATCGCGTGCGACGCAGACATCATCCCCGTCGTCCTGGGAGGGCGCGGGGAGGTCCTCGAGGTCGGTCGTGCCCGAAGGCTCTTCGGTGTGGCGCAGCGGCGAGCGCTGGTAGCCCGGGACCGGGGGTGTGCCTTCCCCGGTTGCACTGTTCCCGCTGTCTGGTCGGAGGCGCATCACATCACACCATGGGTCATCGGCGGAAGGACGGACGTCTCCAACGGATGCCTCCTGTGTTCCTTCCACCATCGGCTCATCGAGCGGGGCAACTGGACCATCCGGATGAAGCACGGCATCCCCTGGTTCACGCCACCGCCCTACATAGACCCCGACCGCACTCCACGGCGGAACAGACACCGCGAGCTCACTCTTGGCGGAGCGCCATGACGACGGTCGGTGGTGCCTGTGATGCAGGCGGGAGACGACAGCACGATGCAGGCCATTGTGACCTCCCTCTTTTTCAGGCACACGCTGTCCCGATTTACGCTGGCCCCATGACGACATCTCGCGAGGACATGCTCCATGCCGGGCTCGCCCCGGACACCCTCACCGTCGCGGCAGGCCGACCTCCGCGCGAGCACGACGCTCCGGTCAACGCGCCGCTCGTGCTCTCGACGACCTACCACGAGACACGTGCCCCCGAACAAGGCGACCGCATCTATGCCCGAGGCTCCAACCCCACCTGGGATCCGTTCGAGGAAGCGCTCGGTGCACTCGAGGCAGCGGGCCTCCCTGCCCTTGTGTTCAGTTCCGGCCTCGGTGCGGCAGCAGCCGCGTTGTCCCTCGTCCCGACCGGGGGAGCGGTGGTGATGCCACGGCATGCCTATGCCGGATCGATCAGTCTCGCCACCGATCTCGCAGCACAGGGCCGGTTCGAACTGCGCACCGTCGACGTCGCGGACACGGCAGGCGTCCTCGCGGAGCTCGATGCGCTCGCCGCACGATTCGATGCCGGCCAGGTGATGCTGTGGCTCGAGAGCCCCACCAACCCGATGCTGGAGGTCGCCGAACTGGCCGTTCTGACCGATGCGGCGCATGCGACCGGCGCGGTCGTCGTCGCCGACAACACCTTCAACACGCCCCTCGTGCACCGACCCCTCGAGTCCGGGGTCGACGTCGTGCTGCACTCGGTCACGAAGTGGCTGGCCGGCCACTCCGACGTCGTCCTCGGCGCGCTGGTCACCTCCGACCCGGTGCTCCGTGATCGACTGCTGGCGCACCGCACCCTGCACGGCGCCATCGCCGGACCGTTCGAGGTCTGGCTCGCGCTGCGCGGACTGCGCACCCTCGCGCTGCGCATGGAGCGGAGTCAGGGAACCGCGGCACTGCTCGCGCACCGCCTCGTCGACCATCCTGGTGTCAGCCGCGTGCGGTACCCCGGGCTTCTGTCCGATCCGGGGCACGAGCGTGCGGCCCGTCAGTTCAAGGGCTTCGGCGGGATCGTCAGCATCGAGCTCGACGACGTCGCGACGGCGGACGCCCTCGTCACGGCCGTGCGCCTCTGGCTCCCGGCGACGTCGCTGGGCGGCGTCGAGTCGCTGATCGAACGCCGTCGACGCCAGCCCGCCGAGCCGAAGACCGTCCCGGAAGCACTCGTCCGTCTGTCCGTGGGTATCGAGAACCCGGAGGATCTGTGGGCGGACCTCGACCAGGCCCTCCGGCAGGCGTCCGGCCGGGATCGCTCAGACGCGACGGCGGATGGGGCGACGGGCCTAACGACAGGCACGCCGATCACGGTAGGCGCGTCAGGCACGGCCGTCATCGCGGGTATGGCGACGGACTAGGCGACGGGCTGGACGCCTGGCTGGACGACGGACGTGACGGCCGCAGCGGCGGCGGATTAAACGCCTGACTGGACACTGACGCGACGGGTTGGACGCCTGACTGGACGACGGACGTGACGGCCGCAGCGGCGACGGCACGGCGACGGGCCGGACGATGGGCTGGACTACAGACGCGGCGGCGGAGTCCAGCTTCCGGTCTCGGAGCCGGAGGTCCCGACCGTGGCGTCATCCGCACCGTGTCCGAGGCAACCGAGCTAAGCTGATTCCGTGGCCCTCGTGATTGCAATCCAGACCTATCTGTACCTCGCCCTCGGCATCGTGGCCCTCGGTATCGAGGTGTGGGCCCTGTCGGACTGCGTACGGCGTCCCGGCACGGCCTTCGAGGCCGCCCTCAAGCGGACCAAGGGGTTCTGGCTGGCACTGACGGGCGGCGCCGTCGTCGTCGGCCTGTTGTCCGTGCTCGGCGGCGGGAGCGGCTTCAACCTCTTCCAGCTGGTCGCCATCATCGCGGCCTGCGTCTACCTCGCCGACGTCAAGCCGGCAGTCAGCCAGACCTCCGGTCGCGGCGGCAACCAGGGCCCGTACGGTCCCTGGTAGCAGCCACTAGCCCGGAGCGACCGCGCCCCAGGCCACGGTGACCTCACCCAGACGCCAGCGCGAGGGTCCGTCCAGCAACGGCCAGCCGGCAGCCTTCATCGCCGCGCACGTCGCCATCCACCGCTGCTGGTTCCCGAAGGACGCGAGGGACGCGGCATCGAGCCAGGCCCGGTCCAGTGCCTGCAGGTACCCGTGCACCCGCTCGCCCTCGACGTTCCGGTGGATCAGCGCCTTCGGCAGCCGCTCCGCGACATCGGACGGGAGCATGAACGCACCGAACCGCAGGGAGATGCTCAGCGACTCCGGTCCCGCCGGCCCGACAGCCGCCCAGGTCGAGCGGCGTCCGATCTCGTCGCACGTCCCGTCGATGAGCAGGCCGTCGGGTGCCAGGCGCCCGCGCACCTCGTCCCAGTAGGCCTCGTATTCGTCCTCGCCGTACTGCCGCAGCACGTTGAATGCGCGGACGACGACGGGCCGCCGGCCGGCGAGCGGCAACTCGAACCCGCCCTGCCGGAAGCTGAGTCCTGGACGCGCCAGGGGCTCCGCCCCCGCTACGCGTGCAGGATCGATCTCGATGCCGACCACCTCGACGTCGTCACGCACCGACTGCAGGCGGGTGAACAGTTCGACGGCGGTGACGGGAGCGGCCCCGTAACCGAGGTCGACCACGAGAGGATCGGCCGCCCGGCGCAGACGCGCACCATGGGAGCCGACGAGCCAGCGATCGACGCGGCGGAGGCGGTTGGGGTTGGTGGTGCCGCGGGTGATGGCCCCCAGGGGCCTGGGGGGACGAAGACGCGAAGGCACCCATCAACACTAGGGCACCGCGGGAGGACCGCAGTTCCGGGCGACAGGATCCGAGCGGGGTTCCCCCGGATCTGCTCACAGGCCGCTGGTCCGCGCCGCCGTCCGTCACACGACACCACGGCATGACCGCCGGAACACGATGCGGCAGACTAGGACCCATGACCTACACACTGATCCTGCTGCGCCATGGCCAGAGCGAATGGAACGAGAAGAACCTCTTCACCGGCTGGGTGGATGTCGCCCTCACCGAGAAGGGACGCGAGGAAGCAACCCGCGGCGGCCACCTCCTGACCGAAGCCGGCATCCTTCCCGACATCGTGTACACGTCCCGGCAGAAGCGCGCCATCATCACCGCCAACCTCGCCCTCGAGGCCGCTGACCGCAGCTGGATCGACGTCAAGAGGAACTGGCGGCTCAACGAGCGACACTACGGAGCGCTGCAGGGCAAGGACAAGGCCCAGACCCTCGCGGAGTACGGCGAGCAGCAGTTCATGGAGTGGCGCCGGTCCTACGACACCCCGCCGCCGCCGCTCGACGACGCCAGCGAGTACTCGCAGGCCGCCGATCCCCGCTACGCCGATCTCGGCGACGCCGTTCCACGCACCGAATGCCTCAAGGACGTCCTCGAGCGCTTCCTGCCGTACTGGGAATCGGACATCACCGTGGACATCAGGGCCGGCAGGACGGTGCTCATCGCAGCCCACGGCAACTCGCTCCGGGCCCTCGTCAAGCACCTCGACGGCATCAGCGACAAGGACATCGCCTCGCTGAACATCCCCACGGGCATCCCCCTCGTGTACGAGCTGGACGAGGATCTCAAGCCCGTCAAGGCAGGTGGCACCTACCTCGACGCCGACGCCGCGGCCGCCGCGATCGAGGCCGTCGCGAACCAGGGCAAGCACTAGCAGCCCGGCCCGGCACCAGTAGAGCACCAATAGAGCACCAGTACCGACAGAACGACGGCGGTCCCTGCAGGGACCGCCGTCGTTCCGTTCGAGCTGGGAAGAGTCAGTTCAGCGGAGCGACGGGGTGCCATTCCCCTGTGACGAGGTAGGTGACCTTCCGGGCCACCGAGACGCCGTGGTCCGCGAAGCGCTCGTAGTAGCGGCTGGCGAGGGTGACGTCCACCGTCGTGGGTGCGCTCTCGGTCCAGTCGTCGGCCGCGACCGCCTTGAAGACGCTGGCGTGCAGTTCGTTGACACGCGCATTGGCGGCACCGATCTCATTGCTCAGATCGAGGTTGCGTGTCTCGAGGAGCTCCTTGACCTTCATCGCGATCTGCACGTCGAGTTCGGCGAGTTCGTCGAAGGTCGCGCGGATACCCTCGGGGATCACGTTCGCGGGGAAGCGTAGCCGGGCGAGCTGGGCCACGTGGCGGGCGAGGTCACCCATGCGCTCGAGCGATGCGCTCATGCGCAGCGCGCCCACGATCATCCGGAGATCGGATGCCACAGGACCCTGGAGGGCGAGGATGTCGATGGCCCGCTCGTCGAGGGAGTTCTGGAGGAAGTCGATCCGCGCATCGGCAGCGATCACCTCCTGTGCGAGCTCGGTGTCGGCGCCCTGGAAAGCACTGTTGGCCTTCTGAATGGCCTCGGTCACCAGCTGGGAGATCTCGATGAGCTCCTCGCCGATCTGGTGGAGCTCGGCCTGAAAAACCTTACGCACGTGTGCGTCCTTCCCTGGAAGTTTCGTATCGAACCGTTCCCACAGTTCTGCCGACGACCCTTCCAGCCAGCGGTGAACTGTTTCTCCGCATTGTGTGAACGTTAGTTGAACCCCTTGCCTAATGCCACCGCATGGGCGGGACCTGAAATGCCAGCGCATAAGCTAGGTCCGTGGACCCCCTTCTCCTGACGCTCGTGGCCGGGCTGGTAGGCCTGGCCCTCGGCGTGACCGGCATGGCGGCGTTCCGCGCGAGCGAGGTACAACGGCTCCGGCTCCTCTACGAGGACGAGCCCTCCCTGCCCGACGGCGCCGCGGAGGTCCTCTCCATCATCGGCAGGGCGTACGTGATCGTGGACGCGATCGACGGCGTCGTCCGGGCCAGTCCTGCGGCCTACGCCTTCGGCCTCGTCCGCGGTCATACCGTGGTCCACTCCGAGCTCCTCGAACTCACGGCCCGCGTCCGGCGCGACGGCGTGATCGAGCAGCAGCAACTCGAGCTCCCGCGCGGCCCCCTCGGCCAGGGAACGATCGTGGTGCAGGTCCGCGTCGCCGCCCTCGGCGCCGAGTACATCCTGATCCTGGCGGACGACCGCACCGAGCTCACCCGCACCGAGGAGATCCGCAACGACTTCGTCGCGAACGTCTCCCACGAGCTGAAGACGCCGGTGGGTGCGATCTCCCTCCTGGCCGAGGCGATCGACGACGCCGCCGAGGACGAGGTCGCCGTCCGTCGGTTCGCCCAGCGCATGCACAAGGAGTCCGGCCGCTTGTCCGCACTGGTGCAGGACATCATCGAGCTCTCCCGTCTGCAGGGGACCGACGTGGTCCGCCGCGGCAAACCTGTGGACATCAACTCCGTCGTCGCCGAAGCGGTGGACCGCAACAAGCTGCCCGCCGAGAGCAAGCAGATCGACATCGTGGTCGGCGGGTCGGTCTCCGCCCCCGTGCACGGCGACCGTGATCTGCTCATGACGGCCTTCCGCAACCTCATCGACAACGCCATCCGCTATTCGCCGGAGGGCACCCGGGTGGGCGTCGGTCTTCGGTCCCGCGACGGCCTCGCGCAGGTGTCGGTCACGGACCAGGGCGTGGGCATCACGCCCGAGGAACAGGAACGTGTCTTCGAACGCTTCTACCGCATCGACGCCGCGCGGTCCCGCCAGACCGGCGGCACAGGCCTCGGCCTCAGCATCGTCAAGCACGTGGTGTCCAACCACGGCGGCGAGGTCACCGTGTGGTCCCAGCCCGGTCAGGGCAGTACGTTCACCGTCCGGTTGCCGGAGATGGAGGGGACAGCGGACGACGACGCCGCATCAAGCAGTTCCGTTTCGAGCGACGGTGCCACGCCGCCGACCGAGCGGAAGCCAGGAAAGAAGGGCAGCAGCGCTGCCCACGAGCAGGGAGTCAAGGCTTGAGCCGAATTCTGATCGTTGAGGACGAGGAGTCGTTCAGCGACCCGCTGTCCTATCTCCTCGGCAAGGAAGGCTACGAGGTGTCCGTCGTGGACAACGGCCTCGATGCCATCACCGAGTTCGACCGCTCGGGCGCCGACCTCGTGCTGCTCGACCTCCAGCTGCCGGGGCTGCCCGGTACCGAGGTCTGCCGGCAGCTCCGCCAGCGCTCCAGTGTCCCGGTCATCATGCTGACCGCGAAGGACGCCGAGATCGACAAGGTGGTGGGGCTGGAACTCGGGGCCGACGACTACGTGACCAAGCCGTACTCGTCCCGCGAACTCGTGGCCCGGGTGCGTGCGGTGCTGCGCCGCCAGGGCGAACCCGAGGAACTCATCTCGAACACCATCCAGGCAGGTCCGGTCCGCATGGACATCGAACGGCACGTCGTGAGTGTCGACGGCGACCAGGTGGCACTCCCGCTGAAGGAGTTCGAGCTGCTCGAGATGCTGCTCCGGAATTCGGGGCGGGTCCTGACCCGCGGCCAACTGATCGATCGGGTCTGGGGTTCCGACTACGTGGGGGACACCAAGACCCTGGACGTCCACGTGAAGCGGCTGCGCGGCAAGGTGGAACCCGATCCCTCGAATCCCCGCTACCTCATCACGGTGCGGGGTCTCGGCTACAAGTTCGAGCCCTGAGCCAGGGTCCGGACGGAACCTTCGCTGCGCCCCGGCGTAGCGAAGGCCCGGAGACCTGCCCAACATGACACTGCCCGCACCCGATCGATCGGGTGCGGGCAGTCAGGACGCTGGAGGCTACTCGCCCTCGGCTGCTTCCTCGGTCGCTTCGGGCTCGCTCGGCCGCGGCGTGAAACCACCGGGGACGAAGTCGCGGTATTCCTCGAGGGTCCCGTCCAGCACCGGCACCTGGAAGGTCGCCTGTTCGCCGTCGGTCTCGAAGTCGACCTCGACCAGCGAGCCCGGACGGCCACTCAACCCCTCGAGCGTGGCGTCGTCCTCCGTCTCGTCCTCGAACCTGAACTCGCCGTCCCCGTCGATGGTGATGCTGGTTTCAGCCCCTCCTGCCCGGATGGACAGTTCCACGGGCTGGTCGGTCGTGTTGAACACGGTGCCGACAAGCCGGCCGGTGCGCCCGTCCTCGGTGCCCACGATCAGGACGTTGCGCAGCAGGACCGGTCCGAGGTCCTTCACGACGCCGTCCGAGGCGGCGTACTGCGTCGTCGTGGACTGCTCCGTGGTGAAGGTGCAGCCGGACACGCCCAGCATCACCAGCACGGCGCCGGCAGCAACGGACTGCCGCACTCGGTTCTTCGGTGCAAAATTCACAGCACAAACTCCTGGGGTTGAACAGGTGGGACAGGGACGTAATCCGGAGCGGACCTACAGGACAGACTATCGGCAACACCGTCCGACCGTGGTGTCGGTTTCGGTCGCCCGGCCGGACCTGATGCACCTAAAGCCCGGTCCGTCAAGAGGCGAATGATAGCCACTTTCCCTTGATTCGAGCCCCTGACCTGCGAAAACGCGCCTGTCGGCGTGTCGTTGCCGTGATAAACTGATTCCCGGGAAAGGGGAAAGTCCACATGGTTTTTGAGGTCGGCGAAACAGTTGTTTACCCGCACCACGGCGCAGCGAAGATCGAAGAGATCAAGATGCGTGTCGTCAAGGGCGAAGAGAAGATGTACCTCAAGCTCAAGGTAGCCCAGGGTGATCTGACGATCGAAGTACCAGCAGAGAACGTCGACCTGGTAGGGGTCCGCGACGTGGTGGGCAAGGAGGGCCTCGAGCATGTGTTCGACGTCCTTCGGGCCGAGTTCACCGAGGAGCCCACCAACTGGTCACGTCGCTACAAGGCGAACCTCGAGAAGCTCGCCTCCGGCGACGTCATCAAGGTCGCCGAAGTGGTCCGTGACCTCTGGCGCCGCGATCACGACCGCGGGCTGTCAGCCGGCGAGAAGAGGATGCTCGCCAAGGCGCGGCAGATCCTGATCTCCGAGCTCGCACTGGCGGAGAAGACCGACGAAGAGAAGGCTGCCAGCGTTCTCGACGAGGTCCTCGCCTCCTAGGAGTCGGGCCGATCATGAAAGAGGGACCCCCGGGTCCCTCTTTTTCGTTGCGCTGTCATAGGGTGACGGAGTGTCCGAGATGAATCCCCAGTACCCCACCCCGGTCGAGGTCGGCGTCGTCATCGTCGCCGCCGGCTCCGGGCAACGCCTAGGCCATGGCATCCCCAAGGCCCGGGTCCTGTGCGGTGGGCGCACCCTGCTGGACCACGCCGTCGAGGCCGTGCTCCGGTCGGGCGTCGCGACCGCCGTCGTCGTGGTGCTTCCGGAGGACGACGACGTCCTGGCCGCCGTCGTCACGGAGGCAGCAGCCCGGAGCGCAGCCGGACGTGCGGCCGACGGCAGTGCCGCAGCTGCGACGGACGGTCGGGGTGCCAGCCCGAGCTCGGACGACACCCTCGGTACGCCCACCCCGGTCCGCATCACGGCGGTGACGGGAGGCTCCACACGGACGGCATCGGTGCGTGCCGGGCTCGACACCCTGCCGCCGACGGTCGGCATCGTGCTGGTCCACGACGCCGCTCGGTCCCTCACGCCGCCTGCGGTCTTCCAACGCGTCGCCGCTGCCGTCGCCGAGGGCTCGCCGGCGGTCATCCCCGTCCTGCCGGTGGTGGACACGGTCAAGGTCGTCGACGGCGACCTCGTCACGGCCACCCCCGATCGCGCCGCGCTGCGGGCCGTGCAGACACCCCAGGGCTTCGACGCGGGCACTCTTCGCGCGGCCCATGCCGGCGCCGCCGCGGCGCACCCGGGCGTCACGGACGACGCCATGCTCATGGAAGCACTGGGGCACGCGGTACGGGTGGTCGACGGGGATCCCCTGGCGTTCAAGGTCACGACACCCCTCGATCTCGTCATCGCCGAAGCACTCCTCGCACAGAGGGCTGCGGGCAGCGCCGGCCCGTCCCGTCCGGGTTCGAGCGACCAGGACCCCATCCCGACCACCAGCAGGAGCAGCCGTGTACCTGAGTGAGCACCTCCACCTTCCCCGCACCGGGATCGGCGTCGACGTCCACGCCTACGCGCCCGAGGCCGGACCGGAAAGCGCCCCGCTCTGGCTCGGCGGCCTGCTGTGGGAGGGGGAGCGCGGACTGTCGGGACACTCCGACGGCGACGTAGTGGCCCATGCGGCAGCCGACGCCCTGTTCTCGGCGGCCGGGGTGGGCGACCTCGGGACGCATTTCGGCACGGATCGCCCCGAATACGCCGGGGCCTCGGGCCATACCCTCCTCTCGGCCGCCGCGGAGATCGTGCGGAAGGCGGGGTTCGACATCGGCAACATCGCCGTCCAGCTCATCGGCAACCGACCGAAGTTCGGACCCCGCCGGGCCGAGGCGGAAGCGGTGCTGTCCGATGCCGCGCAGGCGCCCGTCAGCATCTCCGCCACCACCACCGACGGCCTGGGCCTCACCGGCAGGGGCGAGGGCGTCGCGGCCATCGCCACCGCCGTCGTCGTCCGGTCCGCTGCCCGGGCGACGCCTCCCGTGCAGGAAGGATGAAGCCCTCAGCCGGGTAATCTGGACCGGTGAGCCTGCGATTCTATGACACCGCCCGCGCCGAAGTGCGCCCCTTCGACCCCCTCGAACCGGGCAGGGCGAGTCTCTACTACTGCGGCGCCACCGTGCAGGGCATGCCCCACGTCGGCCACGTCCGGTCCGCCATCGCCTTCGACCAGCTCACGCGCTGGCTCGAAGCGCGCGGCCTGCGCGTCACCGTCGTCCGGAACGTCACCGACATCGACGACAAGATCCTCGCCCGGTCGCAGGACTCCTTCCGCCCGGGGGCCACGGACGAGGACCCGTCCCTGAAGCCGGAGGAACCGTGGTGGGCGCTGGCCTTCCGCTTCGAGCAGGAGTTCCACCGGGCCTACGCGGCGCTCGGTGTCCGGCCTCCCACCTACGAGCCGCGCGCCACGGGACACATCCCGGAGATGCACGCCCTCATCCAGCTCCTCATCGACCGGGGCCACGCCTACCCGGCACCGGACGGCTCCGGCGACGTCTACTTCGACGTCCGCTCCTGGTCCGCCTACGGCAGCCTGACCCGGCAGGACATCGACGACATGCAGGCCGCGCCCGACGCCGACCCGCGCGGCAAGAAGGATCCGCGTGACTTCGCGCTGTGGAAGGGCACCAAGGAGTCCGATCCGCCCACGGCGTCATGGGCGAGCCCGTGGGGTGCCGGCCGCCCCGGCTGGCACCTCGAATGCTCGAGCATGGTGACCCGGTACCTCGGCACGGAATTCGACATCCACGGCGGGGGACTGGACCTGCGCTTCCCCCACCACGAGAACGAGATGGCGCAGTCCCAGGCCGCGGGCCACGCGTTCGCCCGCTTCTGGATGCACAACGGGATGGTCACGTACGGCGGCGAGAAGATGTCGAAATCGATCGGCAACACCGTGAGCCCGCAGGAGATGATCGACGCCGCCGGTCCCCGCGTGGTCCGCTACTACCTCGGCCAGGCGCACTACCGCTCGGTGCTCGACTACCGCGAGACCTCGCTGCAGGAGGCGGCCGCCGCCGTGGCACGCATCGACGGCTTCATCGCGAAGGCGTCCGCCCGCGTTGGCACCCCGGACCGCCGGACGCCCACGTCGGCCGACCTCCCCACCGCCTTCGTGGACGCGATGGACGACGATCTCAACGTGCCCCAGGCCCTCGCGGTGCTCCACACCGCGGTGCGCTCCGGGAACACGCGCCTCGCCGAGGGTGACGACGCCGCCGTCCGCGCCGACCTCGCCGCCGTCGTGGCCATGACCGGCGTGCTCGGGCTCGACGACGCCGGCGCCCCCGTCACGGCAGGGGACACGGCGGCAGCCACGGCCCTCGACGCTCTCGTCGGCGACCGCATCGCCGAACGGAGCGCCGCCCGCAGTGCGCGGGACTGGGCGAGGGCCGACGGCATCCGGGACGCCCTGGCCGCCGCGGGGATCACGCTCGAGGACTCCGCCGACGGCGCCACCTGGTCGCTGACGGGGGGCTGACCGGGGGCGTCCCCACGCGGTCGGCCCACGCCCGGACGACGCCGGGACGGGGCGTGCTGAGGCAGTCGGTGCGCTCCGCGTAAACTGGAGTCGATTCTTCTTCTATATAAAGGTGTTCTTCCATGGCCAGTCACGGACGTCCAGGCGCGGTTCGCAAAACGAAAAAGGGCCCCACCATCGGCACCGGCGGACACGGCCGCAAGTCGCTCGAGGGCAAGGGTCCCACCCCCAAGGCGGAGGACCGCCCGTACCACAAGTCGTACAAGAACAAGGAGCTGGCCGAGCGTTCCGCGGCGAAGCGGGCCGGCGGCAAGAGTGCCGGCACCGGTCGCACGAAGGGCAAGGCGGCCGAGGAGGTCGTCACGGGCCGCAACTCGGTGGTCGAGGCGCTCCGCGCGGGCATCCCCGCGAAGGCGCTGCACGTCGCCATCCGCATCGAGATGGACGACCGCGTGCGCGAGTCCCTGAAGATGGCGGCCGAGCGCGGCATCCCCGTCATGGAGACCGGCAAGCCCGAGCTGGACCGCATGACCGACGGCGCCGTCCACCAGGGCCTCATGCTGCAGATCCCGCCCTACGAGTACGCCGACGCGCTCGACCTCGTCGACGAGACCATCGAGCGGTTCCGGCGCGGACACATCGGCAACGCGCCGCTCTTCGTCGCCCTGGACGGCATCACCGACCCCCGCAACCTCGGCGCCATCATCCGTTCGGCGTCGGCCTTCAGCAGCCACGGCGTGATCGTTCCCGAACGGCGCGCCGTCGGCGTGACGGCGTCGGCCTGGAAGACCAGCGCCGGTGCAGCCGTCCGCGTGCCCGTCGCCCGCGTCGGCAACCTGAACTCCGCACTGAAGTCCCTCAAGGCCAAGGGCATCTTCGTCCTCGGGCTCGACGGCGACGGCGACGTCTCCCTCCCGGAGCTCTCCCTCGGCCGCGACCCCATCTGCATCGTCGTCGGCTCGGAGGGCAAGGGCCTCTCGCGCCTGGTGCGCGAGAACTGCGACCAGATCGTCTCCATCCCGATCGAGTCCGCCATGGAATCGCTCAATGCGTCGATGGCGGTGGGGATCACGCTGTACGAGGTCTCCCGCCAGCGCTCTGCCTGACCGCCGATGGTGAATCCCGCCCCGCTTCCGCGCCCGTCGCGAGAGTTCCCGCTGGGGCTCCACGCCATCACCGGGCCCCGGGCGCGGGAGGCGCACGCCAACGCCGCGGTGTGGGCCCCGGCCGTCCCGTCCATCGACGTGCACTGGCGCCGCGTCGACGGGTCCTGGACCTCGGAGACACTGGTAGGGCTCGACGGCGGCGTCCACCACGGCGTCGTGGGCCCCGTGTCCCCCGGGTCCCTGTACGCCTTCTGGCCCACCGGCAAGGAGCTGCCGGGGAGGGTCGGCGAGGCGCAGCTGCTGCTCGATCCGTACTCCCGTGCGATCGAGGTCGTCGACACGCCGCCCGGTGCGGACGAGCCGACCTCGCGCTCCTACTACTCCGTGTTCCTGGAGCACGCCTTCGACTGGGGGGCGAGCGAGCGGCCCCACACCCCGTGGCGGGACACCGTCATCTACGAGGCCCACGTCAAGGGGCTCACGCAGCTCCACCCGGACATCCCCGAGGAGCTGCGGGGCACGTACGCGGGGCTGGGGCACCCGGTCATGGTCGACTACCTGCGCGACCTCGGGGTGACCGCCGTCGAGCTCCTGCCCATCCACTTCCACCTCGACGAGCCGCACCTCGAACCGCTGGGCCTCGCCAACTACTGGGGCTACAACACCCTCGGGTTCTTCTCGGCGCACACCGGCTACGCGACGGCCGCAGCACGTGCCGCGGGCCTCGCCGCGGTGCTCGACGAGTTCAAGGGCATGGTCCGCGCGCTCCACGAGGCCGGTCTCGAGGTGATCCTCGACGTCGTGTACAACCACACCGCGGAGGGTGAGCAGCACCGGCCGGCCCTCTGCTGGCGTGGACTCGGCGATCTCGACTACTACCGGCACGACCACGCCGGGCACTACGTGGACACGACCGGCTGCGGCAACAGCCTGGACTTCTCCCAGCCCCGGGTCGTCGAGTTCGCGCTGGACTCGCTGCGCTACTGGGTGGAGGAGTGCCAGATCGACGGGTTCCGGTTCGACCTCGCCGTCACGCTGTCCCGCGACGAGCACAACGACTTCACCCCGAGGCATCCCTTCCTGGTCGCGGCCGGGGCCTCCAAGGCGCTCCGTGGCACGAAGCTCATCTCGGAGCCGTGGGACATCGGTCCGAACGGCTGGCAGACCGGACGGTTCCCCGTGGGCTGGGCCGACTGGAACGACGGCTTCCGCGACACGGTCCGCGACTTCTGGCTCCGCGATATCGCCTCCCTGACCCACGGCGGCACCGGGTCCTCGCCCGCCCGCCTGGCGGGCTGCCTCGCCGGCTCGGCGGACACCTTCGCACACTCCGGGCGCAGCGCCCTCGCCTCCGTCAACCTCGTGACCGCCCACGACGGGTTCACACTCGCGGACCTGACGGCGTACGAGCGCAAGCACAACGAGGCCAACGGCGAGGGCAACCGCGACGGCCACAACGACAACCGCAGTTACAACCACGGGGCGGAGGGCCGCACGGAGGACGAGGCGATCCTCGCGGCCCGCGAGCGCACGGCGCGCAACATCATGGCGTCGCTGCTCATCTCGCTGGGCGTCCCGATGCTCACGGCCGGCGACGAGTTCGGGCGCACCCAGGGCGGGAACAACAACGCCTACTGCCAGGACAACGAGCTCGCCTGGGTGCACTGGCCCGACGACGCCGCGTCCCGGCGCCTGCTCGGATCGACCCGCACCCTGCTGGCCATCCGCCGGGCGTTCCTGGCGCAGCAGCCGCCGTCCTTCCCGTCCCGCAGCGACCAGTCGACCCTGCTGTGGTTCAACGCCGCCGGGCTCCCGATGACCGCGCACGAGTGGGATGATCCGCGGACCAGGACCGTGCAGCTGATCCTCGGCTCGGCCGGCGGGACGGTCAACGGGCTCGTCGTGATCAACGGATCGCTCCAGGACACCCGTATCCACCTGCCGTCGGCGTGGATCCTGCAGGGGCAGGGCATCGAACAGGAGCAGCCCCGCTGGTTCAGCCCGGTCTTCGACTCCGCCTCCCGCGAGCCGGCCCCGGCCCGTATGCGGCTGCGGTCGGGCGACGCCGACACCGTCACCGCCGACTCGGTGCGCATCTACCACTGCTGACGCCCCGCGCGTCGTCGTTCCTCCTTCCCCCGATCGGTGTGGCCGACGGGTGGAGTGTCGAGGGATGACACGCGCCCCCGGGAACGGGGAACGACGGCGGGTCCCGACACGCACGACGGGCCGGAGCGGGAGACGACGGAGCCCGGGACCGCATGGTCCCGGGCTCCGTCGCTTCCTGCCCCGCCCGGAGGCGGTCAGGCGTTGACGACGAGCCCCAGCTCCGCCTTGGTGGCGAGGGTCGTGTGCTTCGGCAGCACGCGCACCGTGTAGCCGAAGGAGCCGGAGTGGTCGATCCTGATGCCGCCCCTGAACAGGTAGCGGCCGCTGCCGAGGTTCTCGGCGACCTCCAGGTCCTGGACCGTGACATCGCTCAGCTCGTCGGTCTCGAGGGCGCGGCCGTAGGCCACCTCGACGGCGACGTCGTCCGGGTCGAGCCCTCCGAGGGACACATAGGCATCGACCGTCAGCGAGTCACCGATCTGCGGATCCTCCGTGACGCCGCTGGAATCGACGTGTTCCACCTGGACGGCAGGCCAGCTGCCCTGCACGCGGGAACGCCACGCGGCGGTCCTCTTCGCAAGCGAGTAGCTGTCCACCGCTGCGGCGTGGCCGGCGCGCCAGGCCGGGCGGTACAGCTTCTCCACGTAGTCCTGCAGCATGCGCTCGGCCGACACGGCGGGGCCGAGGGTCGCCATGGTGTGCTTGATCATCGCGATCCACTGGTGCGGCACGCCGTCACGCGAGGGCTCCGACGGACCGGCGGCCCCGGCACCCTCGGCGGGCACCTGCGAGTAGAAGCGCGGAGCGACCTGCGTCTCCAGGAGGTCGTACAGTGCGGCCGCCTCGATGTCGTCCCGCTCGTCGGCGGAGGCCCCGTTGTTGGCCGTCGGGATCGCCCAGCCATTGTCGCCGTCGTACATCTCGTCCCACCAGCCGTCCAGCACGGACAGGTTGAGGCCGCCGTTGATGGCGGCCTTCATGCCCGAGGTGCCGCAGGCCTCCAGCGGCCGCAGCGGGTTGTTCAACCAGACGTCGCAGCCGGGGAACAGGGTGCGGGCCATCGCGATGTCGTAGTTGGGCAGGAACACGATCCGGTGGCGGACCTCGGGATCGTCGGTGAAACGGACGAGGTCCTGGATCATCCGCTTGCCCTGTTCGTCCGCCGGGTGCGACTTCCCGGCGATCACGAGCTGGATGGGATGCTCCGGGTGCAGGAGCAGGGCCTTCAGGCGGGCCGGGTCACGCAGCATGAGCGTGAGGCGCTTGTAGGTCGGCACGCGGCGCGCGAAACCGATCGTGAGCACGTCCGGGTCGAGCACCGAATCGGTCCACTTCAGTGCGGCGTCGGCCGCGCCGCGCTTCTTCCACGAGGAGCGCAGGCGCTGGCGCACGTCGTCGACGAGGTTGGAGCGGAGGCTGCGGCGCAGCGCCCAGATGTCGGTGTCCGGGACGTCGTACACCCTGTTCCACTGCGGGTCGAGGACGGACTCTGCGCCGAAGGTGGTGCGGGCGAAGTCCGCGATCTGCGGGTCGACCCAGCTCGGTACGTGCACGCCGTTGGTCACCGACGTGATAGGCACCTCCTGGGTGTCGAACCCCGGCCAGAGTCCCGAGAACATGCCACGCGACACCTCGCCGTGCAGCTTCGCCACACCATTGGCGCGCTGCGCGAGGCGGAGGCCCATCACGGCCATGTTGAACTTCGAGCGGTCGCCGTCCTCGTAGTTCTCGGCGCCGAGGGCGAGGACGCGGTCCGTGGGCACGGCCGGCGCGAGGCCGGCGTGGAAGAAGTGCTCGATCTGCGCGCGGTCGAACCGGTCGATACCTGCCGGTACCGGGGTGTGGGTGGTGAAGACGGTGGAGGCCCGGCCGGCCGTGAGCGCCTCCTCCCAGCTCATGGGCGTCTCGTTGGACGGGTCCATGAGTTCGCGGATGCGCTCGATGCCGAGGAAGCCGGCGTGGCCCTCGTTGGTGTGGAACACCTCGGGTGCCGGCGTGCCGGTGAGTCGCTCGAAGATGCGCAGCGCCTTCACGCCACCCATGCCGAGGAGCAGCTCCTGCTGCAGCCGCTGGTCGCCACCACCGCCGTACAGGCGGTCGGTCACGTTCCGCGCCGCCTCGTCGTTGCCCGGGACGTTGGAGTCGAGGAGCAGCAGGGGAACGCGGCCGACGTCGGCACGCCAGATGTGCGCCGAGAGCTGGCGGCCGTTGGGCAGCGGCAGCACCACCTTCGCGGCCGAGCCGTCCTGCTCGCGCAGCAGGGTCAGGGGCAGGCCGTCCGGGTCGAGGACGGGGTAGGTCTCCTGCTGCCAGGCGTCCTGCGAGAGGGACTGCTTGAAGTAGCCGGACTGGTAGAGCAGGCCGACGCCGATGAGGGGGATGCCGAGGTCGGACGCGGACTTCAGGTGGTCGCCCGCCAGGATGCCGAGGCCGCCGGAGTACTGGGGGAGGACCGCGGCGATGCCGTACTCGGGGGAGAAGTAGGCGATGCTGCGGGGAGCGTCGTCGCCGAGCCCCTGGTACCACCGCGGTTTGGTCAGGTAGTCGTCGAGGTCGGCGCCCACCTCCTGGATGCGCTGCACCAGCGCCTCGTCGTCGGCGAGCTGCTGGAGCTTCTCGCGGGTCACGGAGCCGAGGAAGGACACCGGATCATGGCCGCTCTCCTCCCAGGCCGCGCGGTCGATCTCCTCGAACAGGCGCGAGGTCGGCAGATGCCACGACCAGCGCAGATTGCCCGCGAGTTTGCCGAGCGGTGCGATCTGCTCGGGGAGGACGGTTTTGACGGTAAATCTGCGGATTGCCTTCACCCCGGTTACGCTAGCGCACTTGCCGAGCGGTATGGCGGAACCGTTGCGTGGACGCCTGCTCGATGTGTTATTGGCGCCGATGTTACGCGAAGGTCCCTTAGCAATTCAGGCCATTACTCGCTAACGTCGTACGGGTGACCACCACTACCGACCAGAACCGAAATGCCCCTTATCCCGAAGGACTGCGGTTCGGCCGCATTCCCATCACCGCGGTCAGTCCCGTCGTCGAGGACGGACGCTTCCCTGCCAAGGCGCTTCCCGGCTCGGGCATCGCCGTGGGTGCCACCGTCTTCAGGGAAGGACACGACCAGCTGGGTGTATCGGCGGTCCTGTACGACCCCCGGGGCAAGGAGGTGCAGCGCATCCGTATGACACCCGTCGGCTCGGGGCTGGACCGCTGGGCCGGCACCCTGACCCCGCGCACCAAGGGCCTGCACACCTTCACCATCGAAGGCTGGTCCGATCTCTTCGGTACGTGGGAACACGACGCGACCATCAAGATCGCGGCCGGCGTCGACGTCGAGCTGATGCTCGCGGAAGGCGCCGCTCTCTTCACCCGCGCGGCAGCGGAGCGCAACGCACGCGACGCGGCTCTCTTCCGCCGCACCGCCGCCACCCTCGCCGATGCGTCCCTGACCGTCGACGAGCGTCTCGCCGCCGGCCTGACGCCCCCGATCCACGAGGCGATCGCCCGCCAGCCCCTCCGCTCGCTGGTCACCGCGTCGCGGGCGTACCCCATCGACGTCGAGCGGGAACTCGCCGGGCGGGCCGCCTGGTACGAATTCTTCCCCCGCTCGGAAGGCGCCACCTACGACCCCGAGACGGCGCAGTGGACCTCCGGCACGTTCCGGGAGGCCGCCAAGCGCCTCGACGCCGTGGCCGCCATGAACTTCGACGTCGTCTACCTGCCGCCGATCCACCCGATCGGACACACGCACCGCAAGGGCCCGAACAACACCCTCACCGCCGCCCCCGGCGACCCGGGCTCGCCGTGGGCGATCGGATCCGCTGACGGCGGCCACGACGCCATCCACCCCGACCTCGGCACCTTCGAGGACTTCGACGCCTTCGTCGCACGGGCCGGAGAACTCGGTCTCGAGGTGGCCCTGGACCTCGCGCTGCAGGCCGCACCCGACCACCCCTGGGTCCAGTCGCACCCCGAGTGGTTCACCACCCGCGTCGACGGCACCATCGCCTACGCGGAGAACCCCCCGAAGAAGTACCAGGACATCTACCCCATCAACTTCGACAACGACCCCCAGGGCCTGGCGAAGGAGATCCTGCGGATCGTCCTCATGTGGGTCCAGCACGGCGTGAAGATCTTCCGGGTGGACAACCCGCACACCAAGCCCGTGCAGTTCTGGGAGTGGCTCATCGCCAAGGTGAACAAGAAGCACCCCGACGTCATCTTCCTCGCGGAGGCCTTCACCCGCCCGCCCATGATGCACGCCCTGGGCCGTGCCGGGTTCCAGCAGTCCTACTCCTACTTCACGTGGCGCAACACCAAGACGGAGCTCGAGGAGTACTTCACGGAGATCAGCCAGGTCTCCCCGGCGTACTTCCGGCCCAACTTCTTCGTCAACACCCCGGACATCCTGACCGAGTACCTCCAGTACGGGGGCCCGGCCGCCTTCAAGATCAGGGCCGTGCTCGCCTCCATGGCGAGCCCCCTGTGGGGCGTCTACTCCGGCTACGAACTCTTCGAGCACGTGGCCCGGCCCGGGGCCGAGGAGTACATCGACAACGAGAAGTTCCAGTACCGCCCGCGGGACTACGCCGCCGCCGAGGCCGAGGGCCGCTCGCTGGCCCCGTTCATCACGAGGCTGAACGCCATCCGGCGTGCGCACCCGGCGCTCGGTGACCTCGAGAACCTCTCGATCCACAGCAGCACCGATCCGGCCACGCTGGTCTTCGTCAAGCACAAGCAGACGGCGGAGGGCAAGGACACGATCATCGTCGTCGTCAACGTCGATCCGCACAGCATCCGGGAGAGTACCGTGTCGCTCGACCTGGCGAAGCTGGGACTCGATGCGGCGGATGTCGACGAGAGCGGTACGTTCCTCGTGGACGACCTCATCACGGGACAGACCTTCGCATGGGGCGAACACAACTACGTCCGGCTGGACGCCCACGTGGAACCGGCTCACATTCTCTCAATCAGGAGGCAGCACTAGTGCCCAACCCCTTCCAGCTCAACGCACCTGGACTGGCCCACGACCCCCTCTGGTACCGCAAGGCGGTCTTCTACGAGGCTCTGGTGCGCGGTTTCGCCGATGCGAACGGGGACGGCTCCGGTGACCTGTCCGGTCTGATCGAGAAACTGGACTACCTCCAGTGGCTCGGTGTCGACTGCCTCTGGCTGCCGCCCTTCTTCAAGTCCCCGCTGCGGGACGGCGGGTACGACATCTCGGACTACTACGACGTCCTCGACGAGTTCGGCTCCCTCAGCGACTTCAAGCGGCTCGTCGCCGAGGCGCACGCCCGCGGCGTCCGGGTCATCATCGACCTGCCCGTGAACCACACCTCGGACCAGCACCACTGGTTCCAGGAGTCGCGGCGCGACCCCGAGGGGCCGTACGGCGACTTCTACGTCTGGAGCGACACCGACGAGAAGTACGAGGACGCGCGCATCATCTTCGTCGACACCGAGGAGTCCAACTGGACGTTCGACCCGGTGCGTCGCCAGTTCTTCTGGCACCGCTTCTTCAGCCACCAGCCGGATCTCAACTTCGAGAACCCCAAGGTGCAGGAAGCCATCTTCGACGTCGTGAAGTTCTGGCTGGACCAGGGCATCGACGGGTTCCGCGCGGACGCCATCCCCTACCTGTTCGAGGAGGAGGGCACCAACTGCGAGAACCTGCCGAAGACGCACGAGTTCCTGAAGCGACTGCGCGCCATGGTCGACGAGACCTACCCGGGCCGCGTCATCATCGCCGAGGCGAACCAGATGCCGGACGAGGTCGTCGAGTACTTCGGCGACGCCGACGGACCGGAGTGCCACATGGCGTTCCACTTCCCGATCATGCCGCGACTCTTCTACGCGCTGCGGGACCAGAAGGCCGCGCCGATCATCGAGACGATGAAGGAGACGCCCGACATCCCGGCCGGGGCGCAGTGGGGCACCTTCCTCCGCAACCATGACGAGCTGACGCTCGAGATGGTCACCAGCGAGGAGCGCGAGGCCATGCTCGGCTGGTACGCGCCGGATCCGCGCATGCGCGCGAACGTCGGTATCCGCCGTCGCCTGTCCCCGCTCCTGGACAACTCACGCGCCGAGGTGGAGCTCATCCACGCCCTCCTGCTGTCCCTGCCGGGCAGCCCGTTCCTCTACTACGGGGACGAGATCGGCATGGGCGACAACATCTGGCTGGAAGACCGCGACGCGTCACGCACGCCGATGCAGTGGAACCCGGACCGCAACGCGGGCTTCTCCCCGGTGGACCCCGGCAAGCTGTACCTGCCGGTCGTGCAGTCGCTCGTCTACCACTACAACCACGTGAACGTCGAAGCCCAGATGGCCACCTCGAGCTCACTGCTCCACTGGGTGCGCCAGATGCTCGCCGTGCGCAAGACCCACCCCGCGTTCGGGCTCGGCTCCTACCGCCATGTGGCCGTCGAGTCCGAGCACGTGCTCGCCTTCCTCCGGGAGATCGACGAGGGCAACGCCGAGGGCGAGCAGGCGGAGTCCGTCCTGTGCGTCTTCAACCTCTCGCAGCACCCCGTCGCGGCGAGGATGCGCCTCCCCGAGTTCGCCGGCCGCGGCCTGCGGGACCTCTTCGGGGGGTCGGTGTTCCCGGCGTTCGGCGACGACGGCGAGGTCACCCTCACGCTCGGCAGCCACGACTTCTTCTGGCTCCGCGTCCGCTCCGCCAGCTCCAACACGTCCTCCCCGAACACCCAGGCCATCCCGGTCATCCCCATCCCGGAGGCGATCCGATAATGGCGGGGCACGCACCGTTCATCCCGGAGATCCTCACGGCGTGGCTGCCCACCCAGCGGTGGTTCCCCGCACGGGGGCAGTCGGTGGAGCTGACGGTCGTCGGCGGGACTGTCCTCGAGGACCCGACGGGCGCAGCGAGCTTCGAGGTGCACTTCCTCGCGATCGACTCAGGACGGCGCACCGACGTCGTCAGCGTGCCGGTCAGCTACCGCAGCGAACCGCTCGACGACGCATCCGGCCTGATCGGCCGGGTGCAACACCCCGCGCTGGGAACGCGATGGGCCTACGACGCGACGCATGATGCCGCTTTCGTGCGGCTCTGGGTGGACTTCATGCTCAGCGCGGGCAGCACGGCGGACGGTCGCCTGAACGGCGTCGCCATCAAGGCACCGGCCCACCAGGAGCCCGGCACCGTCCAGCCCGTGAAGGTCCTCCAGGGCGAGCAGTCGAACACCTCGGTGATCTACGGTTCCGGGCCCGGCTCCATGATCGTGAAGTTCTTCCGGGTGCTCGCCGCGGGTGACAGCCCCGACGTGGAGCTCAGCGCCCAGCTCACCGCAGGCGGTTCCACCGACACACCGGACACCTTCAGCTGGGTGACCGGCACGTGGCAGCACGCGGACGCCGCACCGGGCCGCCCGGTCACGGGGCACGTGAGCGTGCTGCGTGACTTCGTCGAAGGCAGCACCGACGCCTGGCGCACGGCGTCCCTCGCCGCGTCCACGGCTGCCGACTTCACCACGGAGGCCCGCGGACTCGGGCAGGCCGTCGCGAGGATCCATCGGCAGCTCGACGTCGCCTTCGGGCACCGCACGGCGACCGATGCCGAGAAGAAGGACTTCAGGGAAGCCCTCGCGGCGCGCATCCGCTGGGCCTGGGAGGAAGCCGGCGACGCCGTCGGACCGCTCGGCGCGGAGGTGGAGCGCGTCATCCGCGCCGTGGAGACGCTCGCGGACATCCCGCCCCTGCAGCGGATCCACGCCGACCTGCACCTCGGCCAGGTCCTGCAGGCGCCGGACGGCACCTGGCTCGTCATCGACTTCGAGGGTGAGCCCCTTCGGCCCACCGCCGAGCGGAGCGTCCCCGACGTGCCGCTGCGCGACGTCGTCGGCATGGTCCGCTCGCTCGAATACGCGGCGGCGTCCCGTGGCGCCGCACCAGTGGGTTCGCCCGCGGCGGCCGAGACCGAACGGTGGTCCGACGACGCCCGCGCGGCATTCCTCGCCGGCTACGCGCAGGAAGCCGGCACGCCCGTCGACACCGACGGACCGCTCTTCCGCGCACTCTGGCTCGACAAGGCCCTGTACGAAGTCGTCTACGAGATCCGCAACAGACCGGACTGGGTCGAGATGCCCGTCCGGGATGTCCGACGCGCGCTGGGTGCACAGCCCGGTGCGGACGCCACGAAAGCAGCTGACATGAATCCCCCCAAGAAGGCCGGTCCCGCCAAGGGCGCAGGCAAGGAAACCCTCGCGGGCAAGGCGGCGAAGGCCGTGACCGAGACCGCGAAGGCGGTCGCCGACAAGGCGAAGAGTGCGACGACGGAGATCGCCGACAAGGCGAAGGACGTGGCCACGGAGGCGAAGGGTTCATCCCCCGCCCCGGCTGCCGACCTCACGCCCGTGGCGGTCGAGCAGTCCGTCCTGCAGCAGGTGTCGGAGGGCTCCTACCACCAGCCCCACGCCGTCCTCGGCGCTCACCTGGACAGCGACGACATCGTCACCATCCGCACGCTGCGACGCCTCGCCCGGTCCGTCGCCGTCGTCACCGGAACCGGCCGCACGGAGCTGGCCCACGAGCACAACGGCATCTGGGTCGGCGCGCTGCCGGCCGAGAACCCGGGCCACGTCCCCGACTACCGGCTCGAGGTGGTCTACGACGGCGACCCCGTCACGGTCGACGACCCGTACCGGTTCCTGCCGACCCTCGGCGAGATCGACATGCACCTCATCGGTGAAGGCCGGCACGAGACCCTGTGGACCGCGCTGGGCGCGCACGTCCGCCGGTACTCGTCCGTCCTCGGCGACATCCAGGGTGTGTCCTTCGCGGTGTGGGCCCCCAACGCCCGCGCGGTCCGCGTCATGGGCGAGTTCAACGGCTGGGACGGCAGCGTCAACGCGATGCGCGTGCTGGGCAGCACGGGCATCTGGGAGATCTTCATCCCCGGGGCCGGCGCCGGCACGTGCTACAAGTTCGAGATCCTCGGCAGCGACGGACAGTGGCGCCAGAAGGCCGACCCGATGGCGCGGGGCACCGAGATCCCGCCGCTCACCGGTTCCAGGGTCGTCGAGTCGACCTACGTCTTCGGCGACGACGAGTGGATGCAGGCACGTGCGGCCACCGATCCGCACAACGGGCCCATGAGCGTGTACGAGGTGCACCTGGGGTCCTGGCGCCAGGGGCTCGGCTACCGGGAACTGGCGGAGCAGCTCGTGGAGTACGTCTCCTGGCAGGGGTTCACCCACGTGGAACTCATGCCCGTCGCCGAGCACCCGTTCGGCGGGTCGTGGGGCTACCAGGTCACCTCCTACTTCGCGCCGACGTCCCGTTTCGGCTCGCCGGACGACTTCAAGTACCTCGTCGACAAGCTCCACCAGGCCGGTATCGGCGTCATCATGGACTGGGTCCCCGCGCACTTCCCCAAGGACGAGTGGGCGTTGGCCAACTTCGACGGCGGGACCCTGTACGAGCACGGCGACCCCTTCCTCGGCGAACACCGGGACTGGGGCACGCTGATCTTCGACTTCGGTCGCCGTGAGGTGCGCAACTTCCTGGTCGCGAATGCCCTGTACTGGCTCGAGGAGTTCCACATCGACGGTCTCCGGGTCGATGCCGTCGCGTCGATGCTGTACCTGAACTACTCGAGGGAGGAAGGCGAGTGGCGGCCGAACAAGTTCGGCGGCCAGGAGAACCTCGAAGCCATCTCCTTCCTGCAGGAGGTCAACGCGACCGCCTACAAGAGGGCCCCGGGAATCGTCATGGTGGCCGAGGAGTCGACGGCGTTCGACGGCGTCACCCGGGCGACCAGCGCCGGTGGCCTCGGGTTCGGCATCAAGTGGAACATGGGCTGGATGCACGACACCCTCGAGTACATCGCCGAGGAACCGATCAACCGGATGTACCACCACGGCAAGGCCACGTTCTCCATGGTGTACGCCTACACGGAGAACTTCATGCTGCCCATCAGCCATGACGAGGTCGTGCACGGCAAGGGTTCCCTGCTGCGCAAGATGCCGGGCGACCGCTGGCAGCAGCTCGCGAACGTCCGCGCATACCTCGCGTTCCAGTGGGCACACCCGGGCAAGCAGCTGATCTTCATGGGGACCGAGTTCGCCCAGGAGTCCGAGTGGGCGGAGCAGCACAGTCTCGACTGGTGGCTCACGGATACCCCGTCCCACAAGGGAGTCCAGCAGCTCGTCCGGTCGCTGAACGCCGTGTACCGGGAGACCCCGGCGCTGTATGCGCGTGACAACGAGCCGGCCGGCTTCCAGTGGATCGACGAGAACGACGGCGAGCACAACACGCTGTCCTTCATCCGCTGGGACCACCAGGGCAACCCGCTCGTCTGCATCGCGAACTTCGCCGGCGGCCCCCACGAGGGATTCCGTGTGGGACTGCCCTGGGCGGGGGAGTGGACCGAGGTGCTCAACACCGACTCGGAGGAGTTCGGTGGGTCGGGCGTCGGGAACTCCGGGGTCGTGACGGCCCGCGAGGGTGCGCACAACGGCCAGCCCGCCTACGGGGATGTCCGTGTCCCACCGCTCGGCGTGCTGTACCTGAAGCCCACCACCTCCTGACACCCGAGCACCCTGGCAGCGGCGGACCCCCGGGGTCCGCCGCTGTTTTGCATCCGGTCCCCGCCGGTGCTATCGTTTATATCCGCGCCGACGAAGTAATCTGGTCGGCCGACAACCTCAGAACCGGGATTCGCCTCCTGTCCACGCGGACGGGAACGGAGAGCGGGAACGACGGGAATCGGCGGATTTGCGGTTACGGGGTGGGTGCGGGTAAGCTTTGAAAGTTGCTCCGGAGCGAGGACATGACGGTTTGGTCGTGTTTGGTGCCGGTTGTTCCTGTTGTTTGAGAACTCAATAGTGTGCCAAGTTTGTTGATACCGATTGTTTTTTGATTGGTTGAATTGGCTGGTCGTCGCGCATGTTTGTGTGTGGTGGCTGGTTTTTTTGGCTGGTTTCGAATTTTGTGCAGTGGTGTNTTTTTTGATTGGTTGAATTGGCTGGTCGTCGCGCATGTTTGTGTGTGGTGGCTGGTTTTTTTGGCTGGTTTCGAATTTTGTGCAGTGGTGTCGCCCGTTTTCCCGGGTGTCATTGTTGTGTCTGTAATGCATTTACGGAGAGTTTGATCCTGGCTCAGGATGAACGCTGGCGGCGTGCTTAACACATGCAAGTCGAACGATGAACCTCACTTGTGGGGGGATTAGTGGCGAACGGGTGAGTAACACGTGAGTAACCTGCCCTTGACTCTGGGATAAGCCTGGGAAACCGGGTCTAATACTGGATACGACCTTCTGGCGCATGCCATGTTGGTGGAAAGCTTTTGTGGTTTTGGATGGACTCGCGGCCTATCAGCTTGTTGGTGGGGTAATGGCCTACCAAGGCGACGACGGGTAGCCGGCCTGAGAGGGTGACCGGCCACACTGGGACTGAGACACGGCCCAGACTCCTACGGGAGGCAGCAGTGGGGAATATTGCACAATGGGCGCAAGCCTGATGCAGCGACGCCGCGTGAGGGATGAAGGCCTTCGGGTTGTAAACCTCTTTCAGTAGGGAAGAAGCCGGCTTTCGGGTTGGTGACGGTACCTGCAGAAGAAGCGCCGGCTAACTACGTGCCAGCAGCCGCGGTAATACGTAGGGCGCAAGCGTTATCCGGAATTATTGGGCGTAAAGAGCTCGTAGGCGGTTTGTCGCGTCTGCCGTGAAAGTCCGGGGCTTAACTCCGGATCTGCGGTGGGTACGGGCAGACTAGAGTGCAGTAGGGGAGACTGGAATTCCTGGTGTAGCGGTGAAATGCGCAGATATCAGGAGGAACACCGATGGCGAAGGCAGGTCTCTGGGCTGTAACTGACGCTGAGGAGCGAAAGCATGGGGAGCGAACAGGATTAGATACCCTGGTAGTCCATGCCGTAAACGTTGGGCACTAGGTGTGGGGGACATTCCACGTTTTCCGCGCCGTAGCTAACGCATTAAGTGCCCCGCCTGGGGAGTACGGCCGCAAGGCTAAAACTCAAAGGAATTGACGGGGGCCCGCACAAGCGGCGGAGCATGCGGATTAATTCGATGCAACGCGAAGAACCTTACCAAGGCTTGACATGAACCGGAATGATGCAGAGATGTGTCAGCCACTTGTGGCCGGTTTACAGGTGGTGCATGGTTGTCGTCAGCTCGTGTCGTGAGATGTTGGGTTAAGTCCCGCAACGAGCGCAACCCTCGTTCCATGTTGCCAGCGGGTTATGCCGGGGACTCATGGGAGACTGCCGGGGTCAACTCGGAGGAAGGTGGGGACGACGTCAAATCATCATGCCCCTTATGTCTTGGGCTTCACGCATGCTACAATGGCCGGTACAAAGGGTTGCGATACTGTGAGGTGGAGCTAATCCCAAAAAGCCGGTCTCAGTTCGGATTGAGGTCTGCAACTCGACCTCATGAAGTTGGAGTCGCTAGTAATCGCAGATCAGCAACGCTGCGGTGAATACGTTCCCGGGCCTTGTACACACCGCCCGTCAAGTCACGAAAGTTGGTAACACCCGAAGCCGGTGGCCTAACCCCTTGTGGGAGGGAGCCGTCGAAGGTGGGACCGGCGATTGGGACTAAGTCGTAACAAGGTAGCCGTACCGGAAGGTGCGGCTGGATCACCTCCTTTCTAAGGAGCGCCTCGGATTCATGGGCCTGCCCTCTGTGGTGGGTGTGTGGTTCGCAGGAGTCAGCCCATAGCGCGGGCGTTTGTTCCGCGGTGGGTGCTCATGGGTGGAATATCAATGGATAGGTGCCTGGTGGTGCCTGCTGGCTGGTGAGTACGTTCTCTTCGGGGTTCTGGAAAGCGTGGGTTGGTGGGGGTTACCGGGTTTTACTGTTTGGCACACTGTTGGGTCCTGAGATAACAGGGCCTCATGTTCTGTGGTGGTTGTGCTGTTTTCCTCGTGTCCGGGGGTGCCTGTTGTGGGTGCTGTCCGGGTGGTGGGGGAGTGGTGTGGCCGGTATGGGGGGTGGGGTTCGTTGTTTCTGGTTTTCCTGCGCATGCTCTGCCTGGTCCCGGTTCTCGGGGTGGGTGGGGGTGTGTTGGGGTTGTTGGTTGAGAACTGCATAGTGGACGCGAGCATCTTAAAAAGAAGCAATTTCTAAGAATAATCTGGTTCCGATCTTCGTGGTCGGGCCTGGTTTTCTCGATATGTTTTTGATCTTAGTGGTCAAGTTTTTAAGGGCACACGGTGGATGCCTTGGCATCAGGAGCCGAAGAAGGACGTGGGAATCTGCGATAAGCCTGGGGGAGTTGATAACCGAACTTTGATCCCAGGATGTCCGAATGGGGAAACCCCGCCCGGCGCGCGAGTGACCGGGTGACCCGTATCTGAACACATAGGGTACGTGGAGGGAACGTGGGGAAGTGAAACATCTCAGTACCCACAGGAAGAGAAAACAATAGTGATTCCGTCAGTAGTGGCGAGCGAACGCGGATCAGGCTAAACCAGTGGTGTGTGATAGCCGGCGGGCGTTGCATCACTGGGGTTGTGGGACTTTCCGTTCCAGTTCTGCCGGACTGGTGAAATGAGTGCGTGCGTATAGGTGAACGGGTTTGAAAGCCCGGCCGGAGAGGGTGTAAGTCCCGTAACCGTAATGCGTGACGCCGTTTGGAGAGGATCCCAAGTAGCACGGGGCCCGAGAAATCCCGTGCGAATCTGCCAGGACCACCTGGTAAGCCTAAATACTCCCTGATGACCGATAGCGGACCAGTACCGTGAGGGAAAGGTGAAAAGTACCCCGGGAGGGGAGTGAAATAGTACCTGAAACCGTGTGCCTACAAACCGTCGGAGCAGACCTAGTTTCTGTGACGGCGTGCCTTTTGAAGAATGAGCCTGCGAGTTAGTGTTACGTCGCGAGGTTAACCCGTGTGGGGAAGCCGTAGCGAAAGCGAGTCTGAATAGGGCGTTGCAGTGGCGTGATCTAGACCCGAAGCGAAGTGATCTACCCATGGCCAGGTTGAAGCGACGGTAAGACGTCGTGGAGGACCGAACCCACTTCAGTTGAAAATGGAGGGGATGAGCTGTGGGTAGGGGTGAAAGGCCAATCAAACTTCGTGATAGCTGGTTCTCCCCGAAATGCATTTAGGTGCAGCGTTGCGTGTTTCTTACCGGAGGTAGAGCTACTGGATGGCTAATGGGCCCTACAAGGTTACTGACGTCAGCCAAACTCCGAATGCCGGTAAGTGAGAGCGCAGCAGTGAGACTGTGGGGGATAAGCTTCATAGTCGAGAGGGAAACAGCCCAGACCACCAACTAAGGCCCCTAAGCGTGTGCTAAGTGGGAAAGGATGTGGAGTTGCCCAGACAACCAGGAGGTTGGCTTAGAAGCAGCCACCCTTGAAAGAGTGCGTAATAGCTCACTGGTCAAGTGATTCCGCGCCGACAATGTAGCGGGGCTCAAGTACACCGCCGAAGTTGTGGCATTCACATAGATCCCAAGCCGGAGACTTGTTCTCCTGAGTTCAGGGGTGTGGATGGGTAGGGGAGCGTCGTGTGGGCAGTGAAGTCGCGGTGTAAACCAGCGGTGGAGCCCACACGAGTGAGAATGCAGGCATGAGTAGCGAAAGACGGGTGAGAAACCCGTCCGCCGAATGATCAAGGGTTCCAGGGTCAAGCTAATCTGCCCTGGGTAAGTCGGGACCTAAGGCGAGGCCGACAGGCGTAGTCGATGGACAACGGGTTGATATTCCCGTACCGGCGAAAAACCGCCAATACTGATCGAGGGATACTAACCGCCAGAAGCATGACCGCCCACCCTTGTGGTGACGTGGTTTTTTGTGGATCGCGGGACCTGATCTCGGGAGGTAAGCGTATTAACAGGTGTGACGCAGGAAGGTAGCCAAGCCGGGCGATGGTTGTCCCGGTCTAAGGATGTAGGGCAGGACGTAGGCAAATCCGCGTCCTTGTGTTCGATCACGAGTCTGAGATCTGATGGGACCCCCGTATGGGGGAATTTGGTGATCCTATGCTGCCGAGAAAAGCATCGGCGCGAGGTTTTAGCCGCCCGTACCCCAAACCGACACAGGTGATCAGGTAGAGAATACTAAGGCGATCGAGAGAATTATGGTTAAGGAACTCGGCAAAATGCCCCCGTAACTTCGGGAGAAGGGGGGCCCCAACCGTGATGGCGACTAGCTTGCCGGAGCGGATCAGGGCCGCAGAGACCAGGGGGAAGCGACTGTTTACTAAAAACACAGGTCCGTGCGAAGTCGCAAGACGATGTATACGGACTGACTCCTGCCCGGTGCTGGAAGGTTAAGAGGACCGGTTAGTTTCACGCTTGCGTGGGACGAAGCTGGGAATTTAAGCCCCAGTAAACGGCGGTGGTAACTATAACCATCCTAAGGTAGCGAAATTCCTTGTCGGGTAAGTTCCGACCTGCACGAATGGAGTAACGACTTCCCCGCTGTCTCAACCATAAACTCGGCGAAATTGCAGTACGAGTAAAGATGCTCGTTACGCGCAGCAGGACGGAAAGACCCCGAGACCTTCACTATAGTTTGGTATTGGTGTTCGGTGTGGCTTGTGTAGGATAGGTGGGAGACTGTGAAGCGTGGACGCCAGTTCACGTGGAGTCATCGTTGAAATACCACTCTGGTCACTCTGGATATCTAACTTCGGCCCGTAATCCGGGTCAGGGACAGTGCCTGATGGGTAGTTTAACTGGGGCGGTTGCCTCCTAAAAAGTAACGGAGGCGCCCAAAGGTTCCCTCAGCCTGGTTGGCAATCAGGTGGCGAGTGTAAGTGCACAAGGGAGCTTGACTGTGAGAGAGACATCTCAAGCAGGGACGAAAGTCGGGACTAGTGATCCGGCGGCACATTGTGGAATGGCCGTCGCTCAACGGATAAAAGGTACCTCGGGGATAACAGGCTGATCTTGCCCAAGAGTCCATATCGACGGCATGGTTTGGCACCTCGATGTCGGCTCGTCGCATCCTGGGGCTGGAGTAGGTCCCAAGGGTTGGGCTGTTCGCCCATTAAAGCGGTACGCGAGCTGGGTTTAGAACGTCGTGAGACAGTTCGGTCCCTATCCGCTGCGCGCGCAGGAAATTTGAGAAGGGCTGTCCTTAGTACGAGAGGACCGGGACGGACGAACCTCTGGTGTGTCAGTTGTACTGCCAAGTGCACCGCTGATTAGCTACGTTCGGATGGGATAACCGCTGAAAGCATCTAAGCGGGAAGCCTGCTTCAAGATGAGATTTCCATACACCTAGAGTGTGAGAGGCCCCCAGCCAGACCACTGGGTTGATAGGCCGGATGTGGAAGCAGGGACGAAAGACCTGCGAAGCTGACCGGTACTAATAAGCCGATAACTTACACCACACACCCACCCCCACCAGAAGACAACGGGAGTTCCCGGGCAACCAGGAACCCCCCGACCCCGACGGTGACCATGGGGAGGGTGAAGATCACATGCTACGCGTCCACTATGCGGTTCCCAACCAACAACAGGAACCACCCACAAACACCAGGAAACCCCCACCACGGGTCTCTTTCCCGGTCACACCGTTACACCCAGCACGACACTGCTACACCCAGCACCACTGTTACATCCAGCACGACACGATGTAACCCACAGATTTACCGGCACCCACCACCCCCGCCCATCAGGGCACCCGGGGGCACGGCACGGGCGCGTCAGGTAGCAAGGGTTACGGCGGTCATAGCGTGGGGGAAACGCCCGGTCCCATTCCGAACCCGGAAGCTAAGACCCACAGCGCCGATGGTACTGCACCCGAGAGAGTGTGGGAGAGTAGGACACCGCCGGACAACCATTACAGGAAGGCCCCACACCACCAGGTGCGGGGCCTTCCCACGTTAACCACCCACCCAGCACC